>NZ_VFNO01000003.1:0-910716 GCF_006715575.1 Brevibacillus sp. AG162 | reverse complement strand
ATGTATGCCAGACGTTCTTTCGGATAATCCGAATCGAGCGGTACATAAGCGCCACCAGCTTTGAGAATCCCAAGCACCCCGATCAGCATTTCGAGCGAACGTTTCACGCAGATACCGACAAGTGAACCGGAGCGAACGCCTTGTTTTAGCAGGTAGTTGGCTACTTGGTTGGCTCGTGTCTCTAGCTGGGAGTATGTGAGACTCAGGTCTCCCGATACGACTGCAATGCGATTCGGATAAAGCATCGCGGTCTGCTGGAACAATTGATCCACGCGTTGATCCCGTGGGTAAGCCGTCGTGGTGTCGTTCCATTCCACCAGTAGTTGCTCGCGTTCTGCCTGAGGCAAAAACGGCAATTGGGTAATGGTCTTCTCCGGCATCTGAACGATGGCTTCGAGTAAGTGATGGAAGTGCTGTGACATTCGCACAATCGTCGTTTCATCAAACAGCGCTGTATTGTATTCAAACGTTGCGATCAATCCGTTTGGTCTTTCAGCCATGGTCAACGTCAGGTCGAACTTGGCCGTGACAAGGTGTTTGTCCATATCGAATTCCGATACGCGAATACCAGCCTTTTCGTCTAAGTCTAGCTGGAAGTTTTGGAGGACAAACATGACTTGGAACAGCGGCGAGTAGCTGAGACTACGCTCTAGCCCCAGTTCATCGACCAATTTTTCAAACGGAAGATCCTGATGGGCATAGGCTTCTAGCGCCGTCTCCTTCACTCTTGCCAGCAAGTCACGGAATGTCGGTTCCCCTGACATTTCCGTACGCAGTACTAATGTATTAATGAAGAAACCGATGAGCGACTCAGTCTCCTCCCGATTCCGTCCTGCAACCGGGCTTCCGACGAGGATGTCTTCCTGTCCACTGTAGCGGTAGAGCAAAGTCTGGAAGGCAGCCAGTAAGGTCATGAACAGCGTCGATCCTTCTTCGCGGCTGAGCATATTCAACTTTGCTAACAGTTCAGCTGGAAGCGTAATGGTATACATCGCGCCCAGGTGGCTTTGAACGGCTGGACGCGGACGATCTGTCGGCAATGCCAAAAGTGGTTCGGCATCGACTAGCTTTTCTTTCCAGTACGCTAGCTGTTGCGTAAGCACATCTTCTTCCATCCACTTCCGTTGCCATACAGCGTAATCGGCGTACTGCAATGTCAGATCAGCTAACACAGGTTCTTTGCCGTGAACAAATGCTTCGTACAGTGCTCTCATTTCTTTGATGAAAATACCGATAGACCAGCCATCGAAAATAATATGGTGCATGTTAAATAAGAAGACGGCTTCTTGATCGCTTATGCGAATCAAGGTCGTACGGAACAACGGACCTTCGCTCAGGTTGAATGGCGTAGCTGCCTCTCTTCCTGCCAAACCCTGTGTTTCTGCTTCACACTCGTCCGCTGGTAGCTCTCGCAAGTCGATGACACGTAACTGCTGCTCTTGGTAAGGATGTATGATTTGTACGGCTTGCCCTTCCACGTGGCTAAAGGTTGTCCGCAAGCTTTCGTGGCGCTGGATCAGTACCTGCAAGCTTTTGTTCCAAGCCTCTATATCCAGATACCCGTGCAAACGCATTGCTGACGGGATGTTGTACAAGGCGCTGTCTGGCATCAGACGATCCAGGAACCACAAGCGCTGCTGCGCAAAGGACAATGGCAGATGACCTTCCCGTGAACCAGGTTCGATCGAAGTTCCTGCTGTTTCTTGCAAAAGGCTTCCGAGTGCTTCGGACAGTTTTACAATGGTTGGGTTTTCGAAAAGAGTACGGATCGGTAGTTCGTCTGCAACCATGTCACGAAGGCGGGAAATGACCCGTGTCGCTAAGAGAGAATGTCCGCCAAGCTCGAAGAAGTTGTCATGAATCCCGACTTTTTCGATGCCGAGCACGTGCGACCAGATCGCGGCCACCAGCTCCTCTGTTTGGTTGCGTGGCGCTACATACTCTTGTGTAGAAGCCATCTGCCCCCACTCCGGCTCAGGCAGCTGCTTCCGGTCGATCTTGCCGTTCGGTGTGAGCGGCATAGCGTCCAGCCAGACAAAGACGGATGGAACCATAAACTCCGGCAATTTTGCTTTTGCCCAAACGGCTAAGTCAGTGCCTTCTTCCCTACTTTCCTCTTTTGTCGTCACATACGCCGCCAGACGTTTGTCACCCAGCTTATCTTCTCTTGCCGTCACCACGGCTTCCTTGACAGCCGGATGGGTGCGTAGGACAGCCTCCAACTCTCCCAACTCGATCCGATAGCCGCGAATCTTCACCTGATGATCAATCCGGCCCAAATACTCAATTTGTCCATCTGGGAGATAACGGACCAAGTCACCGGTGCTGTACATCCGTGCATGCGGGTCAGCGTGGAATGGGTTGGACAAGAATCGTTCTGCTGTCAGCTCTGGGCGATTCAGGTACCCGCGAGCCAATCCTTCCCCGCCAAGATACAGTTCTCCAGGCAAGCCCAACGGGACAGGTTGCAGGTTGGCATCGAGAATATACGCTTGTGTGTTGGACAAAGGACGGCCAATCGTCGGTTCTGCTGTCGCGTCTTTGGTCACCTGTACATACGTGGAGTAGGTCGTATCTTCAGACGGACCGTAAAGATTAAAGACTTTTTCCACATGCTCCAATGCATATAGACTTTGCGCCAATGTGTTTGGCAGTGGCTCTCCAGCCAGGTTGACCACTCGTACCGTCGACGGGATCGCGTTCATCCGCACCAGTTCTTTGGCCGCAGATGGAACGGTATTGATTAAGGTCACCTCGTTGGCTGCTGGCAGGCTCGGTACATGCAAGGCGTTGTCAGCCAGGATGACTTTCCCGCCGTAGCTTAAGGTCACGAATATTTCATAGACAGACAGATCGAAGCAGATGGAAGTGGAGGCGAGTACCCCACTCATTTCTTCAGCCGAAAAGACGGTTTTCGCCCAAGCGATGAAGGCAATGACACTACTGTGCTGAATCGCTACCCCTTTGGGCAGACCTGTCGAGCCCGAGGTGTAGATGACATAGGAAAGGTTGGTTGGCTCCACCAGATTAAGCAGGTTCTCTTCGCTTTGCTCCGCGATAGGCTCCCAGTCACGATCCAGGCAGATCACTTGTGCGGTATGCTCAGGCAGCATCGATAACAAGCTTTCTTGGGTCAACAGGATTGCCGCTTGCGAATCCTCCAACGTATAGCCGATTCTCTCCTGTGGATACGCGGGATCAATCGGTACATACGCGCCGCCAGCTTTGAGAATTCCCATCATCGCTACGATCATCTCAGTCGTACGTTCCATGAGAACAGCGACCAAGACCTCTGGACCGATCCCTTGCGCCCGCAGATAGTGAGCCAACTGGTTTGCTCGTCGGTTCAGCTCCGCGTACGTCAGTCTTTCTTCTCCGACGATTAAAGCCTCCGCATCCGGTGTAGCGACTACTTGTGCTTCAAACAGCTGGTGCATCACCGCGTCACGAGTATATTCCGTTTCCGTTGCATTCCATTCGACTAACAGCTTGTGGCGTTCCTCGTCTGTGATGAATGAAATGGCAGAAAGATGATCCGTAGGCTGAGCCATCATTGATTCTAATACTTTGATCAATTGAGACAATACCTTATCCATGGTGATCTGCTCGAATCGATTTGTTTCATAAATCAGCTTGAGCAATAGCTCTTCGCCAGGCGCAGCCACCAATGTCAATGGATAGTTCGTCTGCTCAACTGCTTTGATTGCGTTTAGCGACATGTCTGTATCAGACTGTGTTTTTGTACCGGACATGTAGTTTTCGAAAACGAGTATACTGTCAAACAACACCTGTCCAAGCGGCACTTCGCTCCAGCTTTGAATGTCAACGAGCGGCGTGAACTCGTACTGACGTATCTCACTCTGCTCCTGTTGGATGTTCTGCAGCCAGTCGATCACCGTCATTTGTTCCGAGAAAAGCACGCGAACAGGCAGCGTATTGATAAACAGACCCACCATGGAGTCCACTCCACGCAAATCTGTAGGACGTCCCAGGTTGGTTGTCCCAAATACCACTTCCGACTCACCTGCGTAGCGACTTAAAATCAACGCCCACGCTCCTTGAACCAGTGTATTCATCGTCAGTTGATGCCTGCGGGCAAAAGCTTGCAGACTCGCAGTTGTTTCCTTCGATAAAAGAATCATTTGATCTGCGTATTCTTTTTGTTGTTCAACCCTTCCACCCGGTTTCCCCATGCTAAGGGGAGTTGGTATGCGGAAGCCCCGCAGGTGATTTCGCCAATACTGCTCGGATGCCTCAAGACTCTGCTGCTTTAACCAGGCAATATAAGAGGAAAACGGAGGGGCGACAGGCAGTTTTGCTTCGAAACCATTAACGGATGCCTGATAAAATGCCAGCCAATCGTTTAACACGATCGGTGTACTCCAACCATCCAACAACATATGGTGAAAGCTCCAAACGAGTTGACTGGTTTTCGAATCGAGACGAATCAACGACCAACGCATCAATGGTGGATGAGTGAGATCAAAGCCTAGCTTGCGATCTTGTTCGAGATAGGTTTGTAAGTACGCTTCTTGCTTTTCTTTCGTTAAGTGACTCCAGTCCAGTTGTTCGACATGTGCTTTTACTTTTGTATGAACAACCTGATGCGGTTTTTCTAATCCGCTCCATAAGAAGGAGGTTCGGAGGATGGCATGTCGCTCGACAACTTTTTGCCATGCTTCTGAAAACATCGCCACATTCAAATGATCCAAATTCACGACCAGTTGAACGACGTAGTCCCCGCCTGCCTGCTCATAAAGAGAGTGGAACAGCATCCCCTCTTGTAACGGAGTGAGCGTGTAAATGTTCTCGATCAGACGATTGTTTCCGATGAACTTGTCGAGGCTTTTTTGATCCAACTCCGCCAACGGGAAATCGGAAGGTGTATAGCCACCTGCCTCTTCAGAGCGGCAATGGGCAATGATCGCTTGCAATGATTGCACATAGTCACGAGCAAGCTCTTCAATCGTTTGTTGTTCATACATATCGACGCTGTACGTCCAGGTCATTTCTAACTGATCTCCCGCCACCATGCTCTGGAAATCAAGTTTATGGAGTCGGGCTTCATCCTTGCTCAGATTGGATGCTGACCAGTTCGGAATGATCTGGAACAAGAAGGAAGCATCAGCCGTTTGATCCTGATCAAATTGTCCTAAATAATTGAAGCTAATCTCAGGTTGCGGATAAGCTTTCAGGGTATTTATCGTTTGTTCATCTATGCTTAAATAACGATGAATGCCGTAGCCAATCCCTTTGTCAGGAATCGAGCGCACTTGTTCTTTGACTGATTTGATCAGGGAACCCCAATGCGTCTTTGGCTCCATTTCCAGCAAGACCGGGTACATGCTTGTGAACCAGCCTACTGTACGAGAAATGTCCACGCCATCGATGATCTCTTCGCGCCCGTGTCCCTCAACGGAAACATAGAGTGCCTTTTGCCCCGTCCAGTTGTTATATGCGCGGATCAAAGCACTGAGTAACACATCGTTAATTTGAGTGCGGTAAGCGGCTGGCACCTCCTGCAACAAGGCACGAGTCTCTTCCGCGCCCAGCTTTACCTTTAGTTGTACGGCCAGACTTTCTGTGTTCTTTCCATTCGGATGGTCAACAGGCAGATTGAATACTTGACTTGTATCCAGATTCGCCCAGTATTCGTCGACTACGCTTTGCTGAGCATACTGTGTTAACTGTTCCGACCAACGCTTGAAAGAAGTCGTCTTCTGAGGCAAATTCAGCTGTTGTAACCCTGTCAATTGTTGATAGGCCGTTTGTAAGTCTTCCAGAATAATTCGCCAGGAAACACCATCGACAGCGAGATGATGAATCGCAATGAACAGACGCTGTTTGGCCTCGCATTGGAAGTATGCAGCACGGAGCAATGGTCCTTCTTCAATATCCAGACTTTCTTGTAGCTCGTCTGCGATGGCTTGCATTTGCTCCTCTATTTCCGTCTCAAGCACAGCCGTCAAATCTACTACCTGAAACACGTCCTCATCCGAAACGACATCATGATATTGCTCCCATTTTCCATTGACGTTCCGAAAACGCAGGCGCAAGGCATCATGGTGAGCAAGAATCGTCGCAAAAGCTTTTGCCAGCAAACTTGCATCCATTTCTTCACGCACAGCAAGCATGACTGATTGGTTCCAGTAGTTGATATTGCAAATTTCCTGCTCAAAGAACCACGTCTGAATGGGCGTCAGAGGCAAGTCGCCTGTAACAACACCCTGCTCTATATGCAGTTGTGGTGCATCCTCTAGAACAGCTACACTTGCGGCCAATTCTGCCAATGTTTGAGAGTCAAACAAGTGCTTTGGTGTAAATCGGATACCCGCCTGATTGGCACGCGACACAATTTGAATAGTCAGAATCGAGTCGCCGCCCAGTTCGAAAAAGTTATCGTGAATCCCGATTGACTCTACACCTAGAACTCCTTGCCAGATTTCGGCCAGCTTGCGTTCTATTTCCGTTTCTGGGGCAACAAAGCAGTCTTCCCATTGAGCTCGCAAGGCATCGGGTACCGGCAGAGCACGGCGATCTACTTTTCCGTTTGGAGTAAGAGGTAGGGCATCCATCAGTATGATGACAGATGGCACCATGTAGTCTGGAAGTCTATCTTTCAAAGACTGACGTAATTCATTCGTCTGTACCTCTTCTCCCTCATGAAGCACGGCATAAGCCACCAGTCGTTTCACTCCAGGCGTCAAATCTTCCCTGACGATCACCACTGCTTCCGACACAGCTGCATGTGCATACAAAGCCGACTCTATTTCCCCCAGCTCAACCCTGAATCCGCGAATGCTTACTTGATCATCGGCGCGTCCAATAAACTCCAAATTGCCATCTACCAAATATCGAACCAAGTCTCCAGTGCGATACATACGTGCCCCTACATCTGTAGAGAACGGATTTGGTACAAAACTGGCTTCCGTCAGATCTGGGCGGTTCAGATAGCCGCGTGCCAAGCTTTTCCCCGCGATATAAAGTTCCCCGACAACTCCTACAGGCACAGGCTTTCTGCTTGCGTCGAGTACATAGACTGATACGTTGTCAATGGGACGTCCAATGGAAGGAGCCGCTTCTCGTTCTCCCTGCACGGGCACGATGCCAGCAGTAGCAACGACAGTATTTTCCGTTGGGCCATATTGGTTTACCAGCGTAAACGGTACATTCGCAGACGGGTACTGGTGCAAGGTATCACCACCCGTCAACATGTAGCGCAATGCTGTTTCGGCTGGCCAATTCAAAGTAAGCAGGCTCTCTGCCAATGGCGTTGGTAAAAAGCTTATCGTGATGCCTGATTCGACTAACCAATTACGCAGTTTTTCCGGTACGAGACGAATCTCCTCCTGTGGCAGGCAAATCGTAGCACCCGCGGTCAAATATGGCCAAATCTCCCACACCGAAGCATCAAAAGCTGTACCAGCTATTTGCGATGCACGATCCGCCGCGATTACGTTGTACGCTCGCTGATGCCAATTGACTAGATTCAAGAGTGATCCGTGCTCGATCTCCACTCCCTTTGGCGTTCCTGTAGAACCTGACGTATAGATGACATAGGCGAGTTGTTCTGCTTTGGACGTAACCGCTGGCGCAACCGAACTCATCTCAGCCATGACATGCCAATCTCGATCCAAGCAAAGGAACGTTGCAGCTCCTTCTGGTAATGCACCTACCAACCGCTCTTGGGTTAAGACCAAAGACATCTGTGCGTTCTTGATCATATAAGCGAGTCGTTCTTGCGGGTATGCAGGGTCCATCGGCACATAAGCGGCACCTGCTTTGAGAATCGCGAGTTGACCGATCAACATCTCGATGGAACGCTCCACGCAGATTCCTACCAAGTCTTCCGAGCCAATCCCTTGTTTTAGCAACATATGAGCGAGCTGATTGGCCTTCGCATCCAGGTCTGCATAGGTGATTGCACCTTGCTCACCCGAAACTGCAATTTGATCAGGCAACTTTTGTGCGATCTGGGCAACACGTTCGTGTACGCAAAGATCGCGGGAATAATCAACCTCAGTATCATTCCAACCTACGAGTAGCTGATCTCGTTCCACATCGCCCAACAGCTCAACTTCCGTTATTTTCTGAGTTGGATTGGTCGCAATAGCTTGTAAAAGATTGCGGAAATGCTCTGCCATGCGCTCAATCGTCGTACGATCAAATAAATCTGTACTGTATTCAAACACACCTTTGAATCCGTAATCCTCGTCTTCAATCATGGTGAGAGTCAAATCAAATTTGGTCGTCTTGTTAAGATTGACTTCATTAGGTGTAATGGATATCGTCTCACCTTTACGTACACCCGTTGACATTCCCTGTACGGAGAAAAGAACCTGGAATAGCGGCGAGTAGCTGAGACTACGTTCAATTTGTAATTCATCGACCAATTTTTCAAAAGGAATATCCTGATTGGCAAAAGCATCAAATGCCGTCTCACGAACACGTCGCAACAGCTCAACGAATGTAGGGTCGCCAGACAGGTCAGTACGAAGAACCAGCATGTTGACAAAGAATCCGATCAGGTTTTCTATTTCCTGACGATTACGTCCCGCAACAGGTGTGCCTATCAGAATATCTGTGCTGTGCGTATAGCGGTACATGAAGTGCTTGAATGCCGCTAAGAGCGTCATGAACAGTGTCGCGCCTTCTTGTCGTCCAAGCTCGCGTAGCTTTTGCCCCACTTCACTCGGCACGTAAAAAGAATAATTGTCACCGCGATAGCTTTGCACGACTGTACGTGGACGATCCGTCGGAAGTGGCAAAAGTGGTTCACTCTGGCCCAGCTTCTTTTTCCAATAGCCGAGCTGCTGCTCCCATACATTGTCTTGCCATTTCTCTCGTTGCCAGATTGCGTAATCCCGATATTGAATGGGTAAATCGGCTAGCGGTACTTCTGCTTCTTTGACGAATGCTTCATACACTGCGCTTAGCTCGTTCACCAATACATCCATGGACCAACCGTCTGAGATGATGTGATGCATGTTAATCCAGAGAACGGACTCTTGTTCCTCCAGTCGGATCAAAGCTGCCCGCATCAACGGCCATTGATCCAGTTGGAATGGAGTCGCGCCATCTTCTTCCACCATACGCTTCCATATAGCGTCTTTTTCCGCTGCTAGCATGTCGCGAAGGTCAGTGACAGGAAGTGACAGATGTACATTTGTATGAATCGCTTGAACCGCTCTTCCTTCTATGTCCATAACCGTTGTTCGAAGGGATTCATGCCGTTTGATGATTTCATTCAAAGCACGTTCCATTACATTCGTATTGACTGCTCCACGCAGATGGAATCCGACCGGAATGTTGTACATGGCGCTATTCGGGATAAGTCGATCAAGGAACCATAGACGTTGTTGGGCGTAAGACAGCGGTAACTCTTGAGAACTGTCCAATGAAAGCGGTTTGATCGGGCTTTGCTTTATCGGCTCCGCACCTTGGCGAGTGAATTGAATACGTTCAGCCAATTCTGCTACTGTCTGATAGGTAAAAATCTCACGCATCTGAAGCTGAGTCTGAAAAAGTTTGGATGTACGGGACAGCAATTGTGTTGCTAAAAGCGAATGCCCTCCCAATTCGAAAAAGTTATCGTGGATCCCGACTTGTGATACACCAAGAACCTCCTCCCAAATCCGGGCAAGCAATTCCTCAATGGGATTGCGCGGCGCACTGTACGCGTTGCCTGTTTGCACATTGCCATCTGGGAGTGGCAAAGCTTTGCGATCAATTTTGCCGCTCGAGGTCAGAGGGAACTCTTCCATTTGAATGAAATGAGTCGGAACCATGTAATCTGGCAGCGTTTGGCGAAGCAGTGTACGTAATGAGGCAACAGTCCACACCTGATCGGCGATGATATAGGCGCATAGATACGCTTGATTGTTATGATCTGTGTGTGCCACTACCACTGCATCGCGAATCGATTCTTCTTCGATCAACCGGCTACGAATTTCGTTCAACTCAATCCGGAAGCCACGAATTTTCACTTGATGGTCGATGCGTCCGAGGTATTCGATGTTTCCATCCTTGCGATAACGAGCCAGGTCGCCTGTACGGTACATGCGTTTGCCTGCTTCAAACGGATGGGGAACAAACTTTTCGTTCGTCAATTCTTCATTATTTAAATATCCCCTCGCCAATCCAGCTCCGGCAATGCATAATTCACCAGGAACTCCGATTGGCTGTAATTGACCATATTGATTGACGATATGCATTTGATAGTTGGCCAATGGTTTTCCGATGGGCACAGGATTTTGTTTTAAGTCTTCCGTGAGTGAGTAGCAGGAAGCATAAATGGTAGCTTCTGTGGGACCATAGATGTTCTCCACTTTCACTTCAGGCAATACTTTATATACTTTTGGCGCAAGATCATTCGGCATTGCTTCCCCGGCAGCCATGATGTACCGCAGGCGGTTTCCCTCTTTTCGCCCCTCGAGATACTCGACAAATGGAATGAGCATGGATGGAACAAAATTGACATGAGTTACGTCATAATTTACAACAGTTTCCCAAATTTTGGCAGGATCTTTCTCCGCGCCAGGTTCGAGAATCACCAGTCTGCCGTTGCCGAGAATCCAGCCGAAGATTTCTGCGACAGATACGTCGAAGGTATAGGTCGTTTTTAACAAATACGCATCTTTTTCTTGTAGCGGATATTTCTCTTGCAGTGCGAAGATTTGATTCAATAGGCTCGCATGCTCGATCATGACGCCTTTCGGTTTGCCTGTCGAACCCGATGTATAGATGACGTATGCAAGATTACTCGTTTGGGCTACATTCGCAAGATTACCCGATGCTCCCTGATAAAGCTCATCCGCCTCTAGATCAAAGATCCGATCAGCAAAATCAATTGCCTCTAAAAAGCGTTTTTTTGTAAGAAGCAGCACACTGCCGCTATCCTGCAAAATGTATTCGATGCGTTCCTTCGGATGCGCCGGGTCGATTGGTAAATATGCTCCGCCCGCTTTAAAAATCGCGAGAATGGCAATGATCATTTCCGCTGAGCGTTCTGTGAGCAAGCTGACAATACTTTCTGGTCCGACCCCTTTTGCACGTAAAAATGTAGCAAGTTGATTTGCCTTTTCGTTTAGCTCACGATAAGTAAGCTTTTGCTCTCCCATGACCAGCGCAATGTGGTGTGGTTGTTTCTCTGCACGCTCTTCAAAAATTTGGTGAATCAGATAATCAACAGGATAATTGCGATATGTATCATTAAAAGTATGGAGCTGAAGGTGCTTCTCTTCGGAATGTACCACTTCTAGATTTTTCAGAAGGATATCCGGTGTATTTGTCACTTGCGTCATGATAGTCGTGAGTTGTTGGTTGAGGTGTTGGAGTTGATCTTCCGTAAATACGGATGCATTGTATAGATACGTAACAGTGAGGGTAGCGTCTGAGGTGACCATTATGTTTAGGTCGTAGTTGGTTTGTTCAAAAGCATGCAGATTGGTGAGAGTGAATTCTTGGTTATATTGGTTCAGACGGGTCAAAAGCTCTGCGCCCATCGGATAGTTTTGGAACAAAATAATATGATCGATCAGTTGTTGATTTTTCTGAATGTCCGCGAGGGAAAGATAATGATATTTTTCCAGCGAGCTCGACTCTTCTTGTACTTGTTTCACCAGATCAGAAAACGTTTGATTGTCTCTCATCTGAACACGGACAGGTACGGTATTGATGAAAAGTCCAACCATCTGCTCGACGTTCGGGATATCGATTGGACGGCCAGAGACAACCGATCCAAATACAACATCATCGATATTGCTTTGACGCTGCAACATGAGACCCCAAATTGTACGAAAGAGATTGTTTACAGTTACTTGCAATTGTCTTGCGATTTTATTCAATTGGTTCGTCAACGACTGACCAATCGTGAAGACCAGCTCTGCTTGATTGTATTTGATTCCGGTACCTTGCTTTTGAATAAATGTGCTTGGCTCATAGCCGCTTAAATACCGTGACCAGTTGACTTTTGCCTCTTCTGCGTCCTGTTCCCCTAACCAGCTTATGTACTGGCTATACGGATAAACTTGGCCGAGATTTACTGGTCGTTCGTCTTTTAATTGTTGATAGATTTGGAAAAAGTCATGTAACACAATCGGAATGCACCAGCCGTCGAGCAAGATGTGATGGTGACTCCAGATCAGTGTATATGCATCAGAAGAGGTTTGGACAAGAGTAAGTCGAACGAGCACATCTTTTGCCAAATCAAAGTTTTTCTGACGTTCTCTTTTAGCAAAGTCCTCCAAAAAGACGGCTTGCTCGTCTTCAGAGAGGTGTGTGATATCTATCAACTGAATGTTTGTCTTTCTTTCCTTGAGTACAATTTGTCGCGGCTTTTGAACCTTCTCAAGGATAAAGACAGTCCGGAGAATATCGTGTCGCTCGATCAGCGCGTTTAAGCTTTGTTCGAGAATAGCTGGATCGATGAGTCCTCTAATGGTAAAGCGCAATTGTTCAAAATAGGACTCTGTTCCTTCGTCCAGGAGGGAATGAAATAACATTCCCTCTTGCATTGGAGATAACGGATATATATTGGCGATCTTTTTACTAGACACGTCTGCTCTCCTCCTGAGTTACATTTACTTACAAATCGCCTATCAAGTCCATAATGTCATCGAGTTCTTCCATAGAGAGCTTCTTGTCCACAAAATCACTCGGTGTTAACTCAGAATCTTTCTTTTGTATACAATGCACAATAATAGCGTTCAAATGAATTTGATAGAGTCCCATGAGCTTGTCTATCGTCGTTTTGTGATACTCATGGCGATTGTAATTCATATAGATAACCAGCTCTCCACCGATAATCTTGGCATAGATATCTAGCGGGTGCATGCGTTCGGCATGAGGTCCCAGCACTCTACCCACTGGTAGATTCGATGGCGTGAACAGATCATTGTCCAAATCGGCATCGTACTGTCCCAGATAATTGAACACAACCTCGGGCTGGAGTGTGAAAGGGATGTCTCGTTTGTGCTCGGTCTCGGTGAGATGCTTTAAGATGGAATACCCGATTCCTTTATTCGGAATAGCACGCATCATTTCTTTGACCAGCTTGATCTGCTCCGCCAATTGGCCCGATTTGGCAGCAGGCAGGACGACTGGGAAAAGGGAAGTGAACCAACCTACCGTACGGGAGACATTCAAGCCTTTGACAATCTCTTCACGTCCATGTCCTTCCAAAAAGACTCGAACATCGTTCGCCCCTGTCCATTCTCGTAGCGCCATTCCCAAGGCAGTCAACAGAATCTCTTGCGTTTCTGTTTGGTAGGCGTGATTTGTATGGCGCAGTAATTTTTCAGTCTCCAATTTGGAGAAACGAACCGACGCGGTTATCGTCTCCATTTCGGTCTGGTAAATGGTCTCCTGATCCTTTGGCAATGGACGGATTGGAATGGATTCGACTTTTTTCCAATAAGCGAGTTCGTTTACAAGCTTCTTGCTATTGGCTACGTTTTTTAGCTCTTTCGCCCATCTTTGATAAGAATGTGTTTTTTCCGGTAAAGCAATTGGATTACCTGAGGCTACTTGTTGATAGGCGATTCGGAAGTCTTCCAGAATAATGCGCCAGGAAACACCGTCAACAACCAGATGGTGAATCGCAAAAAGCAGATGGTCACCTACTCTTGTCTTGAAGAGCGCTACTTGAACCAGCGGTCCCTCCTGTAAATTCATACTGGCTTGCAGGCGGTTTGCTTCTTCTTCCACTTTGTTTCGAGCGTCCAGCTCTTCTGTAAAATCAAACACATGGAAGACGAACAGATTACCATCGTCGCCTCGGTTAAACTGGACAAAGCCCTCATCCGATTCGGAAAAACTCATGCGCAGGGCATCATGATGAAGCACAAGCGCATTTAGAGACTCCATCAGTAGTTCGATATGGAAGCCGTCTTGGCTAAAAATCATCATTGCTTGATTCCAGTGACGTCTGCTTGATGTAATCCGTTCAAAGAAGTAGTGCTGGATTGGTGTAAGTAAGACAGGCCCTGTTACCAGTCCCTGATCGATCGTGATACTCTCGGAAATGACAAGCGGTGCCATTCGTTCGATCGTCGGATATTTAAACAGATGATTGAATTCCATCATGAGATTCATCCGTTGCAGACGAGACGCGATCTGCAAACCCTTGATCGAATCACCGCCAAGCTCGAAAAAGCTGTCTTGAATCCCTACCCTCTCGATGCCAAGTACTTCTCCCCAAATTCTGGCAAGAATCTCTTCCATTTCAGAGCGAGGTGCTACGTATTCTACTTCGCTTCTCACACTTCCATCCGGTTCGGGCAGGGCCTTTCGATCCAGCTTACCGTTGGAAGTAAGCGGAAACTCCTTCATGAGAACGAAGTGGGCAGGTATCATATATTCTGGCAATTCACGGCGAAGCAGGTCGCGCAATTGACTGACTGTCCATTCCTTCACGGAAAGCAAATAGGCGCACAAGTATGCCTGATTATTCTGGTCGGTTCGGGCCATAACCACCGCATCATAAATGGACTCTTCCTGGATCAGTTTGCTGCGAATTTCATCCAACTCGATGCGGTATCCACGAATTTTTACCTGATGGTCCATCCGTCCGAGATACTCGATATTGCCATCCTCACGATAGCGTGCCAGGTCGCCTGTGCGATAGATACGCTTACCAGCCTCTAATGGATGGGCAACAAATTTTTCCGCTGTCAGCTCTTCGTTATTCAAATATCCTCTCGCCAAGCTGATTCCAGCAATACATAGTTCGCCCGGAACGCCTATTGGCTGCAATTGTCCGTACTGATTGACGATATACATTCGATAGTTGGGCAGTGGCTTTCCGATGGGTACAGGATTCTCCAGTGAGTCTTTTGCGAGCGAATAGCGCGAAGTATATATGGTCGCTTCTGTTGGCCCGTAGATGTTTTCCAATTTCACCTCCGGCAGTACTTCATATACTTTTGACACGAGATCATCCGGCATCGCTTCCCCGCAAGCAAGGATGTACCGCAATCGGTTGGCTTCGTTTCGCCCCTCCAGATATTCGACGAACGGGATCAACATGGATGGCACGAAATTGATGTGGGTTATCCCTTCTTGGACTACCGCTTGCCATATTTCTTTGGGGTTCTTTTCTCCCTCTGGCTCGAGAATCACCAATCTGCCATTCCCAGGAATCCACCCGAAAATTTCTGCTACAGAGATATCAAAAATGTAAGTCGTCTTCAGCAGGAATGCATCTTCACATAGAAGCGGATATTCATCCTGCATGGCATGGAGTACATTGAGCAGCCCCCCGTGTTCAATCATCACGCCTTTTGGCTTGCCAGTTGAGCCCGATGTGTACATGACATACACGAGGTCATCCGGCTTGTTAACCAGCGGTAGATTGCTTGTCTCTGGAGAAAAGCTACTCTCGCTGTTCAAATCAATAACATCCGCTGTAAAGCTTGCTTTTTCAACGAAACGGGACTGTGCTACCACCATCTTGGCGCCGCTATCTGTGAAAATGTAGGAAATTCGGTCAGTTGGACTGTTCGGATCGATCGGCAGATAGGCTCCACCTGCTTTCAACACGGCGAAAATTGCCACTAGCATCTCAAAGGATCGTTCCGATATAAGCATCACCAGATCGTCTGGTTTCACCCCTTTTGTACGGAGGGTATGTGCCAGTTGATTTGCTCGCTCGTTCAGCTCTCGATATGTCATGCACTGTTTCCGGAGTACCAATGCGATCTTGTCAGGTGTAGCAGTAGCCCATTCTTCTAACAACTGCATGATCAATTTGCTGGGGTATGTTTTGGATGTATCGTTTACCCCTAGAAACAAATCGAGGCGTTGCGCTTGGGTCATGAGTTCAAACGCTTTAACTTGCTCCTCCAAACCGTGAACAGCTTGCAAAAGGAGATGTTCAAACTGCGCAATCATCCGGTGGATCATGCTTTCATCAAACAACAGTGTGTTGTATTCAAAAACAATGTGCAGCTCGTTCTCCCGCTCAACTGTTTCTAGTGTCAGGTCGAACTTGCTAATCCTGTTGTTGATATGACGCATGTGGTTTTCCAACTCTGTCTCCGGTGAGCTTTGCATCATGAACATCACATCAAACAGGGGATGACGATTCCCGTCGCGTTTTGCACCAGAGCCCTCGAGAATTTTATCAAAGGGAACGTACTGGTTTTGCAAAGCAGACAAAAGCTCTTGCTTTACCTGTTTCAGGTTATGTAAAAAGCTTTCTTCATGGTCAATCGAGAGTAGAAGTGGCAAGGTATTCACGAACATCCCAAGTATCTCTCGCGTATCTGGATGCTGTCTTCCATCTGTTACGGTACCTAGTATGACTTGCTTGCTGTCGTTATTCATTTTGGAAAGCCAGACAGATACGATGGTGAGCATCAGCATATAGAGAGTTACATCATGTTTTGTTGCCGTGGTCTTGAGCTTTCTAGTGAGTTCTTTGTTTGCACGATACGTGATCGTAGCCCCATCAAATGTCAATTGCGACGGACGTTTTCGTGTAGGAAGTTGGACAACGGGAAGCTCGCCCTCTAGAAGGGTTTTCCAGTAAGCAGCTTGCTGTTTGTATTCGTCGCTTGAATACCACTCATTTTGCCATCGCGCAAAAGACTTATAGGTATTCTTTAAAGGGAGAAGCTGCTGTCGTTCGAGTAAAGTCTGTAATTCCCGCAACAAAATCGACTTGGATAAGCCATCCATGACAATGTGATGGGAGTCGAGCCAGAGAACCTGTTTGTCAGGAGTTTCAATGATTCCAGCCCGGAGCAATGGTGCTTTTCCCAAATCGAATGGCTTGATGTTCTCTGCAAGTAGGCTGTGTACCACCTCTTCTTCACCTGTTTGCCGGACAAATGATAGCTCGGACCATGTGACAATTCGTTTTACGATTTCGTCATAATGCATGTGATACGTGCTTCGTAATCCTTCGTGGCGCATCACCAGCTGTTGCAAGGCCATCTGGATATGCTCTACATCTACGGATTGGGGAAAGTCAACGGTGAATGTCACATTGTATGCGATCGACTCGACATCCTGCTGCTGGATGATGTACATTCGTTTCTCCACCGCGGATGTTTCGTATTCCTGTTGTACGATCAGCTCCTGCAATGGTTCTACGTTCGTCTGCTCTTGCTCTGTGAACAGACGTTTCATTTGGCGAATCGTTGGATGCTTAAAAAGCTGGTCATATCTCAAATCGAATCCGATAGTTTTGAACTGGGAAATGAGCTGCATGGCCTTGATCGAGTCCCCGCCGCACTCAAGAAAATGGTCGTCGATTCCCACCTGTAAAATTCCTAGCACGCTGCTCCACACCTGAGCCAATTGTTGTTCAAGCTCATCAGTGGGCGCGACAAAATATTCGTTGAGCAGCTCCTCATCTCCCTGTACATCTGGCAATGCCCGCTTGTCTACCTTTCCATTCGTGGTGAGCGGTAGGGTCTCCATGTGAACAAAGTACGTCGGGATCATGTAATCAGGAAGATCATTTCCGAGCCATTCCCTCAGCTCGTGAAAAGGGATTGCATCAGGAGCAACATAATAGCCAACTAAGAATTTGCGGCCATCTTCCCGTTCTTTGGCGATAACCGTTGCCATTTCGACCATTGGATGATTCATGAGGAAAGGTTCAATTTCTCCTGGCTCGATCCGATATCCGCGAATTTTTACCAAATTGTCGAGGCGGCCCAAAAACTCGATGTTCCCGTCAGGCAACCAGCGTGCTCTGTCTCCCGTGCGGTACATACGCTCGCCCGTCTGTGGATGAATGATAAATTTTTCAGCGGTCAAATCTGGTCGGTTGACATATCCTCGTCCCAACCCTTCACCGAGGATAAATACCTCGCCTGCTACCCCAATCGGCTGTAATGCCAGCTTTTCATCCAAAATTAAGAGGTAGCTATGAGTGAGAGGCTTGCCAATCGGAATGCTCTGGTACTGCTTGTCCACCTCAAAAATAGTAGCAGCAATCGTGCATTCTGTCGGTCCATACAGGTTGTAAAGCTTGTAAGCACCGCGCCGATCAACCTTTTTTAGTACATCCCCGCCTGTGAGCATCGCTCGAAAAGAACGATTATCCATCTGCATGAACTGTTCAGCTGCTCCTGTCGGAAAAAAGCTGATCGTAATGCCTTCTTGGTTGCAATAATCATTCAACGCATTCAGATCATACTTCAGTGCAGTTGGCACGATGTGTAATGAAGCACCCGTAAATAGAAAGGGAAATATTTCCAATACAGACCCATCAAATGAAAAACTGGAATAGACAAGGGCTTTGTCTTCAGGGCCCACTTCAAAGTACTGGCTGTGCCATTCGCAAAAATTGACCAAGTTGCCATGCTCGATCATCACGCCTTTGGCCAAACCTGTCGATCCCGATGTATACATGACATAAACGAGATCTGTTGATCGATTGACGTGCGGCAGATTCTCTTTTCTGTCGCTGAAGCTACCAGGGTCACACACGTCAATCACTTCTACTTCTTCGCAGATGCTTTTCGCCTTTTCTATAAGGGGAGTCTGTGTCAATAGAACGGGTGCGTTACTGTCGTTTAGCATATAAGCAATTCGTTCATCCGGATAATCCAGATCGATAGGGAGATATGCTCCTCCAGCCTTTAGAACGGCGAGAATACTCACCAGCATGTCCAGTGATCTGTCCATCATGAGCGCCACTTGATCGTCAGGCTTAACTCCTTTGGCACAAAGGTTATGGGCTAACTGATTGGCTCGCTCATTTAGCTGTTTGTATGTCAGGGACTGATTTTGACATACAGCTGCTAGTCTGTCCGGTGACACTTCGACTTGTCGTTCAAACAACTGATGGTAGGTTTTATCGCTCTGGATCTCTCCTTGTGTTCGTTCTCCACAAAAACGCTTTAATGCCAGCAGCTCTTTTACGGTGGTCATATTCAGGTTTTTGTAGAAATCTCGGTCTTTTTTGTAGTGAATCGTTCCACCAACTGGTTGCGGAAATGGTGTGATCCGCCCACTTACAATATTGTCCCACTCTCGGATGAACAGGTCTTCAATCACCTGATTCGCTTTGTTGTAACAATCGATCAGTGTATCTTCGTCATCAAAAGTAATCTCTTCCTGAACAAGGATATCACCTGTATCTATGTTCTCGTCTATGAGATGCAGCGTAACCCCTTTTGGTGTCTCATCCCAAATACTCCAGAAAACAGGGTCTCTCCCCTTGTTCCAAGGCAAGAGGGATGTATGTAGATTGATAATGCGTCCTTTGAAACGGGAAACGATTTCCTTACCCAGAATATAGCCGTACGCGTAACTGACTACATAGTCAATTTGTTCGAAATATTCGGTTTCTTGCTGCCATTTTTCATTGCACACGATGACTTCGTGGTTTCTTGATTCCAAGTACTGCACAATCTTGTTTTCTTTGCTCATGAATGTTGTTAGGAATAATATTCTCAAAAAAACATCACCAGCATTTCTCATAATTTCGTTGACAAAAAGTTGACTTCGATTGAAAATCAGCTTAGATGGAATTTGTACCACTTTTTTACTTTTTGTTACATGATTTTACATATAACTCAAAAATATGGTTTTCTGCAAGTGGTTGTATGTAAATTTTTAAATTTTTTTGTGCCCAACGATTAGAGTAAAGGATGCCAAAAGGCAATACTCTGCTGGTTTTGAGGGGGATGAAAGGAGGGGAAGTATAGTATTGGTAAAAAGTGGAAATACGGATGGTTCCCATTTTCAATGCCGCACTTCGTTCAACATGAGATAACGCTCTGATATAAAATTGCCTCTGTGTATTAGGGAAGGGAAGGTTATACCCTCATCTCAGTATTTCACCTCACCAGACAAGCAATTTCCTTCTCAATCTGCAATTGTTTCTGCCCATTTTTGTAATACACTCGTTGGTATTCGTAAGATTTCAATATTCTGAAAGTTAATAAACGGGAGCTGCACACAAAATCGGATCACAGAAAAGTCTAGAAAAGGGGATTTTTTTATGGAGCCTGCAATCGTAATTAAGGATCTCAAAAAATCGTTCGGAGACAAAAAAGTTCTCGATGGCATTTCCCTCTCGATTCCCAAAGGTACAATTTTTGGTCTACTTGGACCTAATGGAGCTGGAAAAACAACCTCTCTACGAATCCTGTCCTGCCTCATTGAGCCTACGTCAGGAGAAGTCACCATCCTCGGTCATCCAATCAGCAAGAACAAAGAAGAGATTCGCAAAAAAATTGGTTGTGTAACAGAATCTCCTGGGGTGTATGACAAGCTTTCTCTGTTGGACAACCTGGAATTCTTCGCCTCCTGCTACCAGATTCCCAAAGCCAAGCGTGCTTCACGCATCGAGTATTTGCTTCGCCAATTCGATTTGTGGGACAGAAGAAACGATCCTGCTGGCAGATTGTCAAAAGGGATGAAACAAAAACTTTCGATTGTTTGCGCGATTTTACACGACCCCGAAGTGCTTTTCTTAGACGAGGTCACAGCTAATCTCGATCCTGTCAGCACTCGGAAGTTGAAAGATCTGATTCGCGAGTGGGCTGCGTCTGGAAAAACGATCATCTTTTGTTCACATATCCTAGCAGAAATTGATGAGTTATGTCATGAATTCGCCATCATTAAGGGTGAGGTGATTCGTTTAACGACCCCACAGAAGTTCCGCGAAGAGTGGACCACCTACAATGTGCTTCTTGACGTAGGAGAGGATTCTCAAAAGTCGGAACAAATTATAAAAGCCGCCGCGGAAGTTGAGACGTATAAGCGCACCGAAGATCAGTTCCACCTGAGGGTAGCGAATCCGAAGACCTCGAACCCACAGCTGATCAAAAAGCTGGTCGAAGCGGATATTACCGTCAATTACATAGCACCCATCTCCGTGTCACTGGAGGACTCCTATCTCAGCTTGTTGAATCAAGAAAAGGAGGCGATCTAGAATGCCGGGATTTGTTATTCTCCGGGAATGGAAAGAGCTTTTCGCTGCACGCTCCGTATTGATTACGAATCTTGCTGCACCATTCGTTATATTGGTTGTCGCTCTGATCACCACTGTATTTGCCCAAAACGGTAAGATGGAGTTCATCCTTAACCTGATGAAATTGACCAATCCCCTCCTTAACATGGCAGGTGCAGATGGTCATATTGCCATTGCTCGCTTCTATTTTCTCTTGTTCCTGATCGTACCGGCCATGATCCCCTTAACATTTGCCACGACGAGCATCATCATGGAAAAAATGACAGGGACATTGGAAAGCGTACTGGTCACCCCGATTTCCACCAAGGAGTTTTTGCTTGGTAAGGTCCTAGCGTATTCCTTGCCTTCCATTGCACTGACCTGGATTGTCCAGCTAATCTTTCTAGGGTTTATCTTTGCAACCTTTGAAAATGCTAGCGAGTATTTCTCCATCGTATTTATTCTCGCGATGCTCCTGCTGGTCCCGTTTATTTCGATCATCAGCGTATCCATGAGCGTCATTGTTTCCTCCAAAGTTGACAATGTCGCAGCAGCCCAACAATTTGGTGCCATACTGGTTCTGCCGATCATCGGACTTGCTGTTAGTCAGGTCATCTTCCTCTCCATGATGAGCAATCCGGTAATCTATCTGGGAATGGTCACAATTTGTGCGGTGGTTGCCCTGATCTTGTTCCAGATAAGTATCAAAGTGTTTGATCGCGAGCATATCATCAGCAAATGGAAATAACCGAAGTATGAAAAATAACCACCTTATGAAATCGTTGTCGTCACACGATTCCATAAGGTGGTTTTACTATTTGGGTGGTGTTTTTAACCAATAACCTCTTTAAGGGTTTGGGTCATTGTGTGCCAGTCTTCTTCTTGCATGATCGTATCCAAAGGTCTCTTCAATTCCATGAGTACATCCTCTACATAATGCTCACGTCTCATCCCCACGAGGACGTTGTGTACCTCTGGAGTGGCGCGCATCGTTCTAATCGCAGCTTGGCTTAGGTTATCTGTTGTCATTAAATGCGGTTTCACCCTCGTCAGCTCTTTCGAGATATCCAGTGAACGCTGGTAGTCTTTGGGGGCGTAGTAGCTCTTCAAAGCTTCAGCTGTCTCCATGAGAGCAGCCTTGTAGGCATCCAGCCATTGCTGCGTCTGGTCGTCCAAGCCCTCATGTTTTTTAATTGTCTTGCGAATATCTTCGATGATCGGCTCAAACAAAAAGCTTCTCACATTTTGCACATTTGTGGCAGAGTATAGCTTTTTCCAGTATTTGCGGAGTGTAGCTCCAGATGATATTTTTTTCTTCAGCTCTTTCACATCTTCTTTCTCCATTTTAAGTAATGGTAAGACGCGATAGACGATCTGATCCTCTACATCCTCTACACGATTCAGACAATCCTTGATTTGACGAATGGCTTCTTTTTCGTCAATGACCGTGCTCAGATCTAGTTGGATGTTCGTCAGGCGGAAGATTTTTTCCTTCGCTGTTACATCTAGCGTCCGGTTGGTCATGACACCAAGTCCTTTTTCCTTGGCAAATAACAAGGCACTCTTGCCTTGCGCATGGCTTTTTTCGAGCATGGCACCGGATTCGTACATGTTCATTGGAAACTGGATAACGCGAAAATGGTGATTCGGCGTTATCTTTTCAGCAATCTCCCAGAGGGTATCCAGCCCAACAAAATCAAATTCCTTGACATTGCTGACAAACGAATTGGCACTGACACCATAGCATTGAATCCGACCTGATTCTACTTCTTTCTCCAGATGTCGAAAAGCCTTCTCAATTCGTTCCAATAATTCATCATATGCTTCCTGTTGTTTGATCTTTTTCATTTTTGCCCATAGTAAATACCACTCTGGATTGTGCAGCATGTAGCAATCAATCGTTTCCACCTGCAAGCGCTGCAGGCTCCGTGTCAACTGGTCTTGAAGGTATTCTGGGTGGATACATATCGACATTCCCTCATGTACCGTTGTGAAGTCTTGATACGGTTTGCCTTCCGCTGTCCTCTTCATCGTCTCTTCGGAATCCTCGCCTTGGACGATACCGGCCTTGGATACGATTACAAGCTCTTCCCGCTTTATTTTTTCTTCACTTATCAGCTGCTTCAGCACATGACCGATGACTTTCTCAGCGCTACCATTTGTATACATACTACTTGTGTCAATCAGGTTAATTCCTTCGAGCAGTGCCTTACGGAGTGCCTGCTGGTACTGCTCATCCTTTTCATCAATCCGGTACGTTCCGAATCCAACCTGACTGATCCACACATCGAAGCTGCCAAATTGCTTATAGAAAAGATGGGGATTGGCCTGTGCTAGGCGCTGTGTCCCCTCTCGTGTTGCTTTTCCTGTCATCATCCTATCCCCCTATACCCGGCAAGATAATTTTGAAGAGTTGACCCGACAATAGTAAGGACTTGATCCTGTTGAGAATGGATGAAAAAATGGTCCCCTTCCAGTATGTGTGATTGAAAAGAAGCGTTCGTGTGATCTTTCCAGCCTTCGAGATGTGTTACGGAAAAATCCGGGTCCTGCCAACCGCCAATGGCCGTCAGTCCGAAGTCCAGCGGTTCCTCGTCTTGATAACGATACGTCTCGCATATCGTGAAATCGGCCCGAAGCGTAGGGAGAAGCATATTCAGAATCTCCTTGTCCTCAAAAATTTCCTTTGGCGTGCCATTCATCGTTCGTACGCCCTCCAGAAACTCTTGATCTGGGAGATGATGAATGGCTTCACCCGGATCTGGCAGATGCGGGGCATGGTATCCGGATGCAAACATGTGCTGCGGCTTGAGGTTGTAATGTTTGCGTAAATATCTGGCCAGTTCAAAGCTGACCAACGTTCCCATGCTGTGTCCAAAAAAGGCAAACGGTCGATTCAGATAGGGAAGCAGCGCTTCTGCCAGATCACGAATCATTACAGACAAATCTGTGTAGCAAGGCTCTAAAAAGCGATTACTTCTGCCTGGCAGCTGCACAGGACAAACGCCAATCTGAACGGGCAGCTTTTTTTGCCAATCCCGATAAATACCAGCATGACCACCCGCATAGTGAAAGCAAAATAATAACACTTCTGCCTCCGCCGTCATTTTTGCAGAGAGTAGCCATCGGTTCTGGGAAACGTACATCTTTTGCATAGGTATCCTCCTCGAAATTACTTAGGGAACAATGCGAATTTTGGCACCATCTTTTAATTGTGATTGTCCTTTGATAACTACCTTGTCTCCTGGTTTCACTCCGGAGCCGATAAGCGTCTTCTCCGTTCCTTTCGAAGCGATCGAGATTTCCTTCTCAGCTACTCTTTCTCCGTCCACGACGTAGGCTACCGACTTCCCATTTCGCTCAAGAATGGCATCTGTCGGTATGAGAATACCTGCTTGTCCTTTCTTTGAAGACACTTCCGCCTTCATTCCGGGAAGTAGCGTACCTTTTGGATTTGGCACTTCTATTTCCACGGGGAAAAGCTTAGATTGGTCAGAAGCCTTTAGTCCCACGTAGGAAATACTGCCTTTGACCTTGATATTTTGAGAGGGAACCTGCAAATCTAGTTGTGTTCCTTTTTGGAAGCTTGCCAACGCTTTTTCTGACACATTCACCTTCACAATCATCGGGTCAAGGTTAATTACCGTTGCTATAGGCTTTTGCGGGTTGATCGTATCGCCTTCTTGGACTTGAATATCGGTGATAATGCCGTCTATTGTTGATTTGATCAGTGTGTTTTCCAACGCATTTCTGGAAATATCCACTTCCACCTTTCCTTGTTGCACATTTGCTTGCGTGACTCGTCCATTTTTGTCGGCTGTATTCACTTGCGTCCGAGCATTAATTAAAGCGGTTTGCGCCTGATCTAGCTGGCTTTGATACTGGTTTTTTGCTTGCAGATATGCGTTTTCTGCGTTCTCAAGCTCACTTTTGGACAAAGCTTTCTCTTCAAACAGCTTTTTAGCGCGGTCGTAATTTGCTTGCGCCAGCGTCAATCCTTGTGCAATCGTACGCTGGGCACTCGCATAGGTTTGCTCCGCCTGCTTCAGTTGACTGTTTGCCAATTCGCTGGACGTCCCCATTTTGTTGGAATGCTCTAGATTTGCGTTGGCGACTGCTAATGCCGCCTCAGCATGACGCAGTTTCAATTGCGCTTCGGTTTGATCCAGCTTTCCGATGACTTGCCCTTTTTTTACTGTGTCTCCTTTTTTCACTAGAATTTCCGAGACGGTCCCGGTAGTTTTACCGTAAATACTCACATCCGTGTTAGCGAATACCTCCGCCAGCAACCTATCGGATTCTTTGAGTTCTCCTTCTGTTACTTCCTCTACTTGAACATCAACGGAATTCTCCACTTTAATGGTTTCAATCTCCGTACTGGACTGGCTTTCGATTGGTGTTCTTCCTTCATTAGAATTGGTCTTTTCTGCGGATTGAGAATTGCATCCCGAGATGATCGTCAAGCCTATAAGACATGCCACACCTGAGCTGATTAGCTTCGTCTTCTTCATTTTTAGTAAATTCCTCCCTCTGCCTTACCCAGACTTTTTCATATCGCGTAAACTTCTCAGCACGGAAATAAACATATCCTCACTTGGCTCGATCTCCGCTTCTTTGGTATCAGGGGCAAAAAACTCTTTTTTGATCCGATACAGTAATTCATAGCCGATAGGAACCACGATTAAGGTCAGGATCGTCGAAGTAACCAGACCACCAATGACCACAATCGCCAAGCTTTTGGTCATCAAGGCTCCTTCAGAAAAGCCGAGGTAAAGCGGCAAGAGCGCGCTGACTGTCGCAACTGCTGTCATAATAATAGGGCGTAATCGGGTAACGCCTGCTTCGACAACTGCCTCACGCATAGAAGTCCCTTCCAGTCTTCGATGCTGGATATTGTCCACATACACGATGGCATTGGTAACAACAATTCCGACCAACATCAAAAAGCCAATCAGTGCCGTTATATCAAGAACGGTATCTGAAATAAACAGGCCAAATAATCCGCCGATCACAGCAAGTGGTAGGGACAGTAGAATTGCGAGCGGAGCCGTAGCATTGCCAAAAGTGATGAGCATGACAATGTAGACGATAAAAATTGCTGCACCAATGGCTAAGAGCATATCTTTAAAGCTTTTTTCCATGTCGCTTGAGACACCTTCAGATGACAATGTAACTCCAGCAGGCAATTTTTCCGCTTGCAACATCGCAAACAGGAAATTACTCGCTCCTCCTTTGTTGTCGCTCGTGATATCTGCTGTAATTTGTACGAATTGTTTTTCGTCCTTGCGCATGATTTGTGATTGAACTTTTTCTTGGTCAATCTCGGCAAAATCCACCAAACGCACTTGTTGCTTGCTTGGCGTTTGAATGTAAATATTGTTCAGTTCCTCTAGCGATTTCGCATGGTTTTCCCCGAGTCCAAAGAAAAGATTATAGTCTTTGTCGTCGACTTTGATCTTGCCGATTTGGGTATCCGAGACCAGGAGGTTGACCTCTTGAGCCACCTGTACAGGGGAAACTCCCAGTTCCGAGGCTTTGTCTCTATCGACTTTGATGACAACTTCATTTTTGAAATCGTTCAAATTGTCCTTCACGTTGGTCAACAGAGGACTTACTTTCAAGTTTGATTTGACAATTTCGCTTGCCTCTTTCAAACGATCCAGATCTGGCCCGTACAGGATCACCTTGAACTTGTTGGTATCGCTGCTACCAGGTTTAGTCAAGGCCATTTCAGATCCAAGCGGAATCATTGGTTTGACGATTCCCTCAAATTTCTTGATGGTTTGGTCGAGATTCACATCTGGCGCTGTTTTGATTATTAAGAGGGATTGGTTCGATTGGCGTATTTCCGCTTCATTTTCAGAGCCAAGATTGATTTCTATGTACTCTACTTCAGGCTGCTCCAGCAATTTGCTTTCGACCTGGGCAACCGTTTGATCGAGAACATCTAGTTGTGTACCTTTTGGCATCGTTACTTGCGCGAATATGTACTTCGCTTCCGGATCAGGAAACAATCCGTATTTCATATACGGGAGAAGCGCTAGACTTGCTACCAATAGAATGAGCGACAGAAATCCGATAGCGGGCTTGCGGTTGAGTGACCAGTGAAGTAACTTCCTGTACGTGTCAGACCCTTTCCCATGTTCATATTCCTTGATATTGTGGTCTTTTAGGATTATCAGCTTGGCTAACAGTGGAACAATCGTCACGGCTACCAATAGTGAGGCAAACAACGAGCAGACGACGGTTAATGCAAATGGGCGGAAAACTTCTCCGATCATCCCTCCAACAAACACAATGGGTAAAAATACGGCTGTTGTCGTAAAAGTCGATGAGGTAATTGCATGCAGCATTTCGTGGGTGGCAATTTGAATCAAGTTTTCCTTGCGCTCTTTGTTCAATTGCAAGTGGCGGAAAATATTCTCGATGACGACAATACTGTCATCCACAACTCGTCCTACAGCCACTGCCATCCCGAACAGTGTGATCATATTGAGAGTTATGCCCATCCAGGACATGAAGATCATACTTACTAGGATGGATGTTGGGATAGAGACTAGGACGATGAGGGTTGCATTTACATGACGCAAAAACAACAAGATGACTACAGAAGCCATAATAGCTCCAAGCAAGCCTTCCTTGAGCATGCCGTTAATCGAATTCTTGATATCAACAGAAGTGTCATAAATCGTGGTAAAGGTTAAGTCCGGGTACTCTTCTTTTAATAGGGATAGTTTTTCGTTGATGGCATCACCGGTTTCTACCGCATTGGCGTCACGTGTTTTGTAAATATTGATGTTAATTCCATTCTTGCCGTTAAAGCGACTGATCGAATTAACGGCCTGATCAAAATTGACTTCTGCGATCTCGCCAAGCCTGACGTAGGTAAGCCCATTTTTCGGGTCACTTGGGAGGAATATCTTGGTGTTACGAATATCTTCCACATTGAGGTAACGGCTTACCACGCGAATGATGCGCTCTTCCCCATCCTCGGTGATCGCACCGATTGGCAGAGCTACGTGATTGTCAAGTAAAAGCTGTTTCAACTGCAACGGAGAGATTCCGTAGTAGTTTAGCGCATCTATATTTGGCAGGATTTTCATTTCTTTGAATTGTCCGCCTATTGTCGATACTTTATCAACATTTTCAATACCTTCTAACTCTTTGAGCACTGTTTCTTTCACATCGTTGTCAAAATGATCGAGTCCACTCTCCTTATCTTGTCCTGTCACAAACAGATAATAAACGGGTTGATTGCTGAAGCCCTGAATCATCACTTGCGGTCTGCTTACTTTGCTAGGAAGCGCGATACTGGAGATTTTTCTTTCCAGCTCGTCTCTGACAGCTTGTACATCTGAACCAGTCTCCAAGTAGACCTGTAGCGTGGAACTATTGTTGCTTGAGTATGACTCCACTGCCTTAACGCCTGTTACATGCCCAATTTCACGTTCCAATGGCTTCGTTACATCATCGAGAACATCTTCTGGTGATGCATCCGGATAAGTAGTGTTGACTAGAAGCACAGGGAAAGTGATATCCGGCATGTTCTCTACCTTGAGTGACATGGCAGCAATGATTCCACTGACTACGACAAGCAGGCTCATAATAATAATAGCTGTTGAGTTTCTGAGAGAAAAATTCGTTAGAAAACGCAAGGCATGCCCCCCTCATTCCTAATAAATTCCATTCTCTATATTACCCCTCATTTTTTCGGTATTCAATAAATTTCCATAAAAATTAAATTTTGTTTTTCATTTCGCTTTTTTACAAAACAGAAAGAAGACCAAAAACCACCTTGCGACGGAGTTTTTGATCTACTCACTCGAAAAATCTCTCGAAATGTCGAACGCTTGTATGTTTCTACACACAACGGATTCGTGTGGAAAGCGTTCTTATTTAATGAAACCATGAAGGATGATATCCCCTATCGCGTGAGCAATCATTGCATACTCCAGCCCGCGCTTCCAGTAGAGGTAACCGAATAATATACCTGCCACCCCGTTAAGGGCGATCGTGCGAATGAACAACAGCGGGGTAATCTCACCAAAATAGACATTTGCCGCAGGAAGATGACCAAGCCCAAATATAAGGGCTGCCCCAATGATGCCTGCCCAGTACATCCATGGCTTAGGGGAGGCTTTACGTCCGAATAGTTTGCTCAAAATCCACACGATCATGGTCATCATGAACAAACGAACCATGACTTCCTCGTATACTCCGCCTTGAATGGCTGTCAGGATACCTGCCCAAACCGACACTTCTACGTCTTGGGCTTTTTCCGCCAAGATTGGCAGCAATGGTTGGAAAACGGCGAGTTCCAGTATGAGGAGAAGACCTGTTGCTGCCAATCCAAAGAGGACTGCTTGAATGATTCCCTTTTTGTTGAAGGACTCTCCACCCGTTTTATATAGCCACTTCCGAAGGACAGGGGCATCCAGCCCCACCTTGGTTGCGAAGGTCAAACCAATCCACGAAAACAGAAATGCCATGATGCTTCCCTGCAAGACGAAAATTGCCATGGCAACTGGCAGCGGGAGAGGTATCATTGCTAATGCATCCCCACCAATTGCCAGCAAATAGGGAATAGCTGCGATAAAGCCGATAGCACTCACCAATGATAACAGAATTGCTATTTTCAAGTTTTTCATTTTACTTTCCCCTTCCTGTTCTTTTGTAGTAGTAATGGCTGCTTCCTATAGAAATCAGAATCGTCACCAATACAATGAGCAACATCAGGACATAATGAATGGTCGTTGGTAAAAATGAGGTGAGCATGATGAGGATTCCTCCGATGAAGAAAACACGGGAACTCAATAGGTGGGTATTTTTCCAGACCTCTTCACTAGCGAGTGACCATGGCGTGCGTATCCCAATCAGATAGTTATGTCGAAAACGAGGCATAAAATTCCCTATCGTGACAAAGAGAATTCCTAAGATAAGCGTGACGAATATCCCAATATTTAACATATACCCGTATCCATATGCGATTATCATGCTATGGATGACGAGAAGCACGATCATTAATGTATGCAAGATTGTATCGTGACTGCTTTGAAACTTTTGGTAATATTGTTTTTGTCTGCGAACAGCCACGAATATAAACAGCATCACAACCGGAATAAAGGATACACCCACAAGCTTAGGCGCAAAACCATTCGGTTCGCCATTTGGACCCCAATGAATGACCATCTGATCTGGCATTGAGGGATAACAAATGACGCCCAAGACAACACTGATGAAAAAAAATAAAATAGACAAATTGGATTTATTCATGTGATTACCTCCGTTTCTAATGGAATTGGATAAACCATTTTAATAAGTCTTGAAAAACGGTCGTATTAAGTGAGTAGTAGATGTTTTGCCCTTTTCGTTCGTCGTAAACCATTTGTGCCTGTTTCAATAAACTAAGGTGGTGGGAGATGCTGGGCTTTGTCATTTGAAAATGATCGGCTATTTCTCCAGCCGTCATATCTTTCTCCCTCAACAGGTCAAGAATCTTTCTTCTTGTGGGATCAGAGAGTGCCTTAAATGCGTAATTCATTGACATAATCAATCGATCCTACTTTCATCCATCATTTTTAGATATTTAGGAATTTATCTAAATATTAGCGTTGAGAAATGCTTTGTGCCAGCTCGTACGTAAGACACCACTGGTTGGAGGGAGTTTTAGGATATTCGTATAGTTTAGAATTTCTAGAGGTGAGCTATGTTGCTTTGTGATCGTTCTGCATTTAATTCTACCATAAATACAAAATTCCTCCAACAATTCTTATACAATTTATCCCAACTCATACGTACAATTACATTTCATTACACTTTCACTGAATATTCAAGTCTCTTTTTATAGGCTATTATTCTCAACCATCAAAATGACATCGGTCTGCCACTTCTTTGGTTTGGGCCATATATTGCTTACATAGCACTTTCCGAAGTATGTATAATGCCGAGTGACATAAGCATTTTCTCGCATCAGGTATCACTCGACAAGAATCAATCTAAGCGAACAATCTCTTTCTTTTGTTGCCACTGACTTTCATAAGCACAACTAGTCAATTACGATTGGATACGTGAATATCTAAATGTATGCCAAATTTCATTATCATCCTTCATGGATAGATAGATTTGCCCCGCTCCATAATCCGCCATGGCTACGTATACTTTTCCTGGGGTATATTCACCTACATAATTCCCATAATAATCCCTATCAAATGTTAATCTTTTTCCCGATATTTCAAAGGTTACCGATGTCTCTGTCGCTACTATACATTTGACATTTACTTTATCTACTGCTGGCTGTTGGTAGGTTTGATCATTTTGAGTTTGCACTGGGCTTTGCTGTCTAACAACTTCTAAATCCTTTTTTAATGCGCCATTCTTTTTCGTACATGCTGATAATGCTTCTTGTACTTCCACCAGATGTCGTTCTAATCTGGAAATATGTCTCCGTAATTCGTAATCGTTGTAGTGTCTGCCTTCTCCCGCTGAAATTGGATAATAACTCTCTTGTTGAAACCATCCGTACATAAATTCCCTCCTCCAATGGCTTTAACACACTTTACGTTATGGACTTTCCGCCTATCTCGTTCGCCTATTTTACCAAAAATTGGTTATCTACTGACTCCACGAAATGAAACAGCGGCCACCTAAGACCTGAAAATAAAGTCTTAGACTGACCGCTGCGCGGGCTATCATCACATACAAAAAATCCGTCGATATGCTGACTTATCGCTCATCAAATTCCACTCCGTATTTATTGAAGATGGCCGAGTATTTATTCTCGAATATGGACCATCGCTTTTCTTTTCCGTACTTTTCCTGCAAACTCTTCCAATAATGTTTTGCTGCTACTACATCCTTGGATTGTAAGAGCAAATGAAAGCTCTCTTCGGCCAGATGCAAATATGGACCTGAAGAGTAATAATCAACAATGGATCTGGCACTGGTCATAGTATCATAGAAATGAATAACCTCTTCTAATCCACTTAGCAGCGTTTCTCTTATATCATCCATATTCGTATCAGGAGTGATTGAAAATCGATCTGGAGCAGACTCAACAATTTCGCCAATTCTTGCTCTGAAGTGACACTCCGCTTCTTGAGGTGCTGTTAGAAGCTCTCTCGATTGTATCTGTGCGAACTCTGCTGCATAAATACCGCAGTTCACATAAAACATTACATTGTCCGCTGCATTGCCAGCAGATTTTTGGAAGTTGAACATGTAAATGAGGCTTTCTGTTCTCTTATGGAAATTCAAACTCTTCTTTGCGAAGCCACGTTTGGAAAGGAACGGCTTTACATCCTGTTTAATCATATCGTTAAAGAGCTGCTGCAACATGATTCCCCCTCGAAGTTTACGATTGATTTTTTTGTTATGTCGTACATCCGCCAAAAATCACGGACGCTTACGCCAAGGCCATGCTAGGTCGATCAGGGAAGAGACGACAGTTCCCGCAGTGTACCGTACAAGGTCCGCCGTCAAAAAGCCTTTTCCTAATACCAGCGCCCCAATCGTTGTCTCCCGAAGGTAAGTAAGCCAACCGGCCTGATACAATTGGCTGCCCTCGATCGCAAAGCAAAACGCGAGGCTGCACCACAGCGCGAAAGAAATCTTTTTATGAGCATAACAAGTGCGAAAGCCGAAGTAGATCATGCTCGCCCATAATGCATCGCCAAAATGCTCAGCTACAAAGACAGGCAACACATCGGCGAACACTCTGGACCCTAAGCCTAAAGCCATGACAGCAAAAACGGTTACGATATAGGCGACCCTGTCTCTCCATCGATACTCGGAGTACTTGTTCGTCCGGTAGCACTTCCATTCGGCTTTGTGCATACACCATCAATCTTCCTCTTTGATTTATCAATTTTTGATCAGGATAAATCCTGAAAAGCGGGTAATCCTTGCCCTTTCTGCGGAAACAGCCATACGAGGTTTGGCTACGCGAAAGCCCATAATAACACTTTCAGACCATCAATGAATTGTAAGGAAGAATCTAATTTCTCCTCCACTCTTTTTCTCCTGTACTTAAAACTTCATGAAAGCAATCGTAAATCTTGTAAAACTGTCTTTCTCACTCTCTACTTTAATCAAGGCATGATGTGCTTCGATAATGGCTTTGACTAGCGCCAATCCAATCCCTGTCGAACCATGCTTTTTAGAACCTGTTGCTTTGTAAAATCGATCAAAAATATGCGATATTTCCTCAGGTGCAATTCCTTCTCCAAAGTCTTGAATCACCAACTCCGTATAAATCGGCGTATCATTTACTTGAATCATGATTGTACTGCTTGGTTTGGAATGCTCTATCGCATTCTTCAGCAGGTTCAACAAAGCTTCCTGCATCCATAGTTTATCGTGGGCAACGACAATTTCCTTCCGCGCATCCCAGTCAATCTCTATATGCTTATCACTGATCATGCTTGCCAAGCGACCCAGAACTTCCTCGATGGTCTCCACCAAATTGGCTGGCTCTTTATCAAATGAAATAGCTCTGGCGTCGATTTTCGCTACTTTTAACAAATTTTGAATTAAGACATTCATTCTAGAGATTTGTACTTCATTATTTTTCAGGAGTTGAACTTGCTGCTGGCGAGGCAGTTCTGCATTCAACAACATTTCATTGTAGATAGATATCGTTGAAAGCGGTGTTTTTAATTGATGGGAGATATCTTGCAGCATTTGTGCTAGAAACTCTTTCTCTTCCAGAAGATCCTGCATGCTTTTTCGAATAATATCTTTCATGGAACGAAAGGAAACCGCAAGTTTGGCAAGGTCCCCTTCTTTATTTTCATTGATGACTACCGAGTAGTCCCCAGCGATAATTTTTTTAGCTGCGGAAGTAAGTTGTCTAATTTTATGGAAGACAACCTTGTATTGCATATAGCTTGACCCAAGCAACATCAATCCGAAACAAATCCATCCCCAATAAATCAATTGATTATGGCTGGAAATATGTTTATTTAATAGGGGAAAAAGCTCTGATTCCAAATCTTCATATAATCCATACTGTCTAAAGATCTCACTTCCTTTTTCCTGATACTCACTTGAATTAGATGCGTGACTTGTTAAGACTTTCATAATTTCGGCTTCATTCTCGGGATTTTGTTCAACCAATCTAGCTGTAATTTCACCCCAGGTTGCAATGGAATCGCTTTTCATAGCATCGTAAAACAGTTGATGTACAAGATACTGGTAAATGGTAAATAGAGATAACAGAATGGCCAGTATCGTCATATACCCTTTCAATTCGGTATTCTTCATCATCTTACTCTCTATTCACATCCTTATTCCACCGATATCCCAATCTTCTTTGGGTAACGATAAACTGCGGATTTTTGGGGTCATCTTCCACTTTATCTCTTAGACGTTTAATGTATACAGATAACGTGTTTTCATCAAAAAAAGCATCTTCTCCTTCCGATACTTTCATCAGGAGATCATCTCTTTTTAGTGCTTTATGAGCGTTCATCATGAAAGTTAGCAGAAGTTTGTATTCAAGATTGGTTAATGGAATGCTTTCCTGATTTTTATAAGCCTTGACTAGATTCGTATCTATTTTTATATTTTCAGATGATAATGTGATAGAAGAAGTTTCCAATCGCCGCCGTTTGCGCAGTTGTACTTTCACTCTGGATATGAATTCCTTGACTCGGAAAGGTTTCGTTATATAATCGTCCCCGCCAATATCCAGACCCATTACTACATTTGCTTCTTCATCCAAGGCCGTTAAGAAAATAATAACCGGTGAATCGTTTTGTTTTTTGAAATGCAGACATAAATCATAGCCGTTTCCATCTGGAAGGCCAATATCTAGGATCGCCAAATCAAAAGGTTGATGATCAAACTGGTGTTTCGCTTCTTTTACACTAGAGGCTCTGACCACCTCATAGCCTTCATTTCGCAATGAGAATTCGATGGCTAGACCAAGCGCCTCATCATCTTCCACAAGCAATATTTTATTCAAGGTTGTCCTCTCCCTATCCTCATTCCATTTCAGCCATTGACCAATCCGAATAGCCCGACTATAAAATAGCCAGGCCCATTCTATCATTGTTCCCTGATAACATCGATAAGATTATCTTTTTGGATTTTTCTCAGTGGTATCAGAACAGATAAAAAGCTGATAAACAAAGCTGAAACAAACGTAATAAGACAAGCTTCGTAGGGGATCGTCCATTCGACCCTCAAGACACCGGAAGCCGCCAAATAAATAATATAAGAAAGTATACAACCGAAAAAGATCCCTTGCAAACTTCCAGAAAAACCGTAAATCAGCGCTTCATAGATGATCATTTTTTTCAAATTCTTTTGTGACATCCCTATGGCTTTTAACGCAGCCAGTTCTTTTCGTCTGATGATGATGCTGATCGTAATCGTATTAAGAATATTGAGACTGCCAATCAAAGAAATGACTGTGATAAAACTGTATATCAGTACTTTTATGACGAGCTCCGAATCTTTCTTCACTTTATTCTCATCGATGTGATTCACAATGGTAATGGCGTGTTTTTTTCCAACAGACTCATCGATGTGAGCAACAGTTGTAACAGATTGAGTCTTATCCTTCAATTCGATTTCAAAACTAAGGTCCTGTTCCTTCACTTCGGATACATTTTCAACCGACTTCAAAAGCTCCAAAATTTGCTGCCTTTCTGCTGAAAAATCACCATGATCTTGTTGCAGAGAGATGGATAGATCTGATTTCGTGGATAAATCTTTCACATATTTGGATGCAAATGCGATATCCATCATAGACGAGAAAGTAATAAACAATACACTGGATATAATGATAGATAGGATCGTAATGGTATAACGATTTTTATTTCTTTTGACATTTTTAAAGGCCAGGCTCAAGGGAAAAGATAACGGCTTTTTCAACACGTTATTCTTGTGTTTTTTGATCGCCTCTTTTTTAATGGATAACCTGCTGCTGATTGCCAGCAGTGGGGATATTCTGCCCGCAAAAAAAGCCGGATAATAACTGGACGCTAGTACGGCCGTCAGCGCGATGATCGAGCTGATGAATAAAATCCGCCAATCGATATGAAAGAACGCAACACCTGCACCATCTTCTAAAAGGATTGTGAAAATGGATTGGAGAGCAGCAACCGCCAATATGCTACAAACAAGCCCAACCGGTATGGCGATGACAGCCAGCGCAGCAGCTTCTCTCATCACAATTTGTCTAATTTGCTTTCGCGTAGCGCCGATGCTTCGGAGCAAGCCGAACTGCTTCATTCGCTCTACGACGCTGATTTGAAAAGCGTTGTATATCACAACAACTGTCGCGATCACAACAATACTGACGACGATGACGAGCACGGCCAAAATCGATTGATTCGATCCCGGTTTTAAAACTCTGATCAATTCCTCATTGATAACCAGATTCTCGTCTTCCGTAAGTGATTTTATCTCCTCTAAAACCTCTTGAAAGTTCGCTTTCTCGTTTATTTCGGCTAAGATCCTACCCTCTCCAATAGCAAAATCATGTTTATAGGTTAGTAAACGGCCCACTTTCTTATTCTGAGTGAACGCGCGATTATCTAGTAAACCAACCAGTTGATAGGTTTGACCATCCAATTCAAATGAGTCGCCGATCTGAAGACCCTTTTTCATATAAGGAAGCGTCCATGAATCGACAGCTGCTTCACGGTCATTGGCTGGTAGTCTGCCATCAACGAGACTGTAGGTTAAAAACTCCATGGCGCTATGATCAGCGAAGTTCTTTTGAACAGAAACCTCTCCAACAGAAACGATGCCGCCCTGAGACATGAAACCATACGAAGCTATTAGGGGATTATATTTGATTTTGTTTACTAGTGCTTCATTGTAATTCGAAATCCCGAAATGAAAAGAAAACCCGTTTAACTTCTTGATGTTCTCGATTTGAGATAGCTGTGATCCTTTCATAAAAAGGCCGACTGTGGAAATTAACGCTACAGAGAGTATGATTCCGATCAAAGTCAAAATCGTCCGTTTCATATTCCCCTTTAAATACTTGCTGCTTAATTGTTTATAACTGCTGATCAAAATCATTCTCCTCCAGTCTTTTGGCTAATTCGCAGCAAGCCGTTGATCTGAAATGATCGTACCGTCTTCTATCGTGATGATCCGGTCAGAAGCCGAAGCAATCGCAAGATCGTGCGTAATCAAAACAATAGTTTGATTGTATTTCCTGGCTGTCAATCGTAATAAATCCATGACTTCCTTCGTATTCCGTGTATCCAGATTCCCAGTGGGCTCATCCGCCAAAATCAACTGCGGCCGATTCATTAAGGCTCTACCGATGGAGACCCGTTGCTGTTGACCGCCAGATAATTCGGAAGGCAAGTGATCTTTCCGTTCATGGAGACCCAGGATTTCAATCAGTTCATCCAGATACTTCATATCGATCGGTTCATCATCCAATAACATGGGCAACGCGATATTTTCCTGGACATTCAATACCGGGATCAAATTAAAAAATTGAAAAATAAACCCAACTTTTCTTCTTCTGAATATCGAAAGCTCATCATCTGTATAATCGTAAATATTATGATCCCCAATGAATACTTGTCCTGAAGTTGGACGATCCAATCCTCCTAAAATATGCAGCAATGTACTTTTACCAGAGCCGGAAACACCAACGATGGAAACAAACTCTCCTTGCTGAATCGAAAGGCGAATCCCTTTTAACGCATCTACCTTGCTATTTCCTTCCCCGTAACTTTTTACTACGTTTTCCATTCGTACAACTTCCATACAGCTCACCCTCTCATCACCCAAACTCAATCTTGTACGTCTACGAAGTTTACTTTGTCTTCACTATTTGCGTATACGTTCCCGATTTCTTGTAAGATTTGGTTCACCTTATCTTTCTTCTTATAATCGAAGCTGTCATTTTCAAACTGAATCAAGGAGAGCGTTGACTCTGCTTCGGTTAATTGGTTGTAAGTCTGGTCGTCAACAATAACAAGATCCGCTTGTGGTATATACCCGATCCACATCTGATGGTTCACATACGCTACAGGTACCATCTGGCCGTTCAAATCAATTTGGTCATTCTTCATTTCATAATCACTTAAAGAGTAAAACAGATTTTGACCATTCGATAATTCTTTTATGCCAGTAACAGGGTCTGAAATAATAGACGTGCTGTCTGGATCTTGTCTGGCTCTGAGAATCCCCTTCTTGACGAATTGCTCAGCTGTGGATCGAGTTACAACCGAATATTTGATATCTCTGGTTTCAAATTCTTGACCCGTTTCTTTCTGATCTTGCTCTGTCCGTTTCGTTATTTTTTTCGTTGTAACCAATTTCATTTTGTAGTCCATCGTTTGTTTGGTGTTATCTTTATACAACTCTTTGACCTTACTCGCATCTTTTTCTGTGCCTATTACGAGAACGCCATCGACCGCTTGCGATGGACCTTCTACAAATCGTTTTACTCCGAATCCAATCCCTGCAAAAATGACAATAACCAACAAGAGACCTATTACTTTTTTCACCTTAACTTCTCCTTTATAAACTATTTATGTCTGGATTATAGACGAGACTTTCATGCAATTGAATGACTCTTGTCTAACGATTTTGACCTTCTTTCTTACATTTTGGTAAGAATGGAGATAATGACATGCTTGTTTGAAAGAAAAAGGCTGTCTCGCAGTCATTGTTCATGACTTTTGGGACAGCCCTCTCTACCTTTTCAGTGTTAACAATTAAAAACCAATTGTATAATTGTACCTTTGCCGAGCTTACTTTCTATTCTTATTTCAGCGTCATGAATTTTAGCTATCTCCTTACATAATGAAAGCCCGAGCCCGAGGCCTCCTCCATTCGCTCTCGATCTTGATTTGTCGGACATAAAGAATGGCTCAAAGACTTTTGTTATGTCGTCATCAGGAATACCGATCCCTGTATCTTTCACTTCAAGTATAATTTTTGACTCCGTATCTCTGTATGAACGTAGAAGTATTTTATCGTTGTTCTTCGATGCTTTAATCGCATTGTCTATCAGGTTTGCAAGTAAAATTTTCATCAAATCCTTATCCATTAAAACACTCAGATGCTCCGTCGATATTTCCAGATCCATATTCTTTATGTTCAGCTTTGGAATAAAGGAATGTTTGATTTCCACAAAAAGCTCGTCAAGTTTTCCCTTTTTTAACTCAAAATCTTCTTTTCGCAATACAATGAGCTCCATCAGCTTAAATGTCAGTTTCTCTAGCCGCTTTCCTTCTTCATAGATAAAGCTTAATGAGTTGATATAAGTCTCTTCATCATATTTATTCGTTCGTAAATAATCCGCATAGCCTATGATCGACGTTAAAGGAGTCCGAAGTTCATGTACCAGGTTATCGATAAACCTTTGCTTGTCTTCTGAAGATCTTTTAAGCTGGTTTACTTTATCTTCTACATCAATGGCCATCAAATTAAAATTTTCCGCTAACAACCCGATTTCATCTTTCGATTTGACCATGACTCTTTCGCTGAAATTCCCGCCTGCAATTATTCTTGTTGACTGGATTAGTTTATTAATCGGTTTTACGATAAACATGCTCATGATGATGGTAACAATGACCAAAATTGCTGAAATAAGAGCATTTAACTTTATTAAAAGGCTTAATAAGTCTTCTCTATTTTCATAAACACTCGAAATATCTTTCACGTAAGAAAGCTTATAGTGATTGTTTTCCAAATAAATATTCTTAGCTATAAATAAGTACGTCTTTTCCCCTAGATCCCGTATGATGTAATTTACTTTATCTGATGGGATGTTTAATTCTTCTCGATTAGTAAGAGTTATCTTGTTGTTTTTAAAATGACTAAAAATAACCTTATTATTTTCATCTATTACATCCAAATACACATCCTGTTCTCCGAGGTTGTCCAAGTACGTCCGAATCATGGAATCTATGTTTGGTTTGCCAACTCCTTCAGTACCCAGGGTTGAAGATTTTTGAACTTTAAGTAGATATAGATTCGATTCTAAAGAGTTTGCAAATCGATCCTGTTCACTTATCCCGGAACGGATCTCCATATTGAGATTGAGTTCAAAGCTGCTATGAATAAGGTAAATGGATGCTGGTACAAAAAAGATTTCAAATATGATTAATGTACATAAAAATATCCTCTGCCAAAATTTCATTTATTCCTCCAGCCTATATCCCAATTTAAATACTGTTTTAATTTCATCCTTCCATCCCAGCTTTTTTCTTAGCTTTTGGATATGGTTGTCTATCGTCCGCGTCTCGCCAACGTAGTCATATCCCCAAATTTTTTCTATGATTTTTTCCCTCGTTAATACGATGTTTTTGTTTTGTACTAAAAACACCAATAATTCGAACTCCTTCAAGGTAAGCTCAATCATTTCACCGTTCTTTTTCACTTTCATTTCTTCCAAGTATACTTCTGTGTCTTTAAAATTTATGATGTTGCTTTTTTTATTGTAATGCCTTAATACATTTTCAATCCTGGCCAGCAATTCAATTCCTTCAAAGGGTTTCGTAATATAGTCATCTACTCCCGCTTTTAATCCATACACCTTATCTGTGACCGAACTTTTCGCAGTTAAAAAAATGACAGGTATCCCTAAAGGTTTAATTTTTTCGAATAAAGTAAATCCATCAACTTTCGGAAGCATCACATCCAAAAGTATGAGATCAAAACGATCTCTTTCAATAACATTTAGGGCTTCCTCTCCATCAAAAACGATTGAACTCTCGTAATTTGCTGTATTTAAATTCAATTTTATTAAATTTGCTACTGCGATATCATCTTCAACCACTAAAATTTTTATCATTCAGTTTTTACCTCGTTCCTTTTGTAACGGTTAGATGGAGTAAGTACCATTTCAGGCACTTACTCCATCTAATCCGGCCTACAATATCTTCATTTACTTACAGTTTTCTGAAATTCTCACGGTAATCTTTTTCTTCGGAAGGTAGAGGGATTAGTCTATCATAATTAATCTCATAACTGGATACTGAATAATTCTTCAGACTAATTGTCATTTTTACATCCCTTCCATCTTCCAGATCGCAAAGAACACGTATGGTTCCGGTATTAGCCGTCTTACTAACCTTCATCGTATTTTCCTTAACTTTTTTCTGTTGTTTATCAAAAAAGTTGATAACCGCAGATTTAACTTTCGCATCATTGATTGTTGTCTCTGAGCTTCGATCTTCATCAGTAAAAGCAGCTAACGAAACAATTTCACCTGTTTTTTCATTTATGACAATATTATTAGAAGCGCCCATTGGCTGGTTTAAGTCTTCAGCACGAACAAACTGTACCACGATAACATTTGCCGTGTCTTTTTTGGCGTTTTCTTTTAATACAGCCGCATCTTCTTTTGAATATAAATTCATAAAGTACTTAAAGTCTTCTTTCGCGTTCGTTCGATTTACACGCGCCTTCCCAAAAGATTTCGCGTCAAGCCCCCTATAGTCTTTTAGAGCTTTCGTTGCCATTTTTACCGCTTCTTCATCACTAATCTTTCCATTTGCTACTTTGGTTACAGTGGTTTTATTTGTGCCATTTCCTGCTTTGCTAGCCATTGTTACGACGTTGTTTTTAGTAGAATGAACCGCATTTTCGCTTGCAAATACAGCTGCTGTAGAACCGCCTACAATGGATAGTGCCATTGACAAAACGAGAATGTTTTTTTTGTACATGGTAATGCCTCCTGGAATTTTTGGGTTAGATGGAGTAAGTACAATTTCGGGCACTTACTCCATCTTATCCGTCTTACATTATCTTCATTTACTTACAGTTTTCTGAAATTCTCACGGTAATCTTTTTCTTCGGAAGGTAGAGGGAGTAGTCTGTCATAATTAATCTCATAACTAGATACTGTATAATTCTTCAGACTAACTGTCATATCTACATCTCTTCCATCTTCCAGGTTGCAAAGAACACGTACGGTTCCGGAACTAGCACTCTTACTAACCTTCATCGTATTTTCCTTAACATTTTTCTGTTGTTGATCAAAAAAGTTGATAACCGCAGATTTAACTTTCGCATCATCGATTGTTGTCTCTGAGCTTTGAGTTTCATTAGTGTAAGCAGTTAAAGAAACAATTTCACCTGTTTTTTCATTTATGACAATGCGATTAGAAGCGGGCATTGGCTGGTTTAAGTCCTCAGTACGAGCAAACTGTACAACGATAACATCTGCCGTATCTTTTTTCGCGTTTTCTTTTAATACAGCTGCATCTTCTTTTGAAACTATATCCATAAAGAACTTAAAGTCTTCTTGATTATTCGTTCGATTAACACGCGCCTCACCAAAAGATTTCGCGTCAAGCCCCATATAATCTTTTAGAGCTTTGGTTGCCATTTTTACCGCTTCTTCATCACTAATCTTTCCATTTGCTACTTTAACTGCATGATTTGTAGTGGTTTGATTTGTGCCATTCCCTGCTTTGCTTGCCACTGTTACGACCTTGTTTTTAGTAGAATGAACCGCGTTTTCACTTGCAAATACAGCTGCTGTAGCACCGCCTACAATGGATAGTGCCATTGAAAAAACGAGAATATTTTTTTTGTTCATGGTAATGCCTCCTGAAATTTTTTGTTTTTGGTTTGGGCACGAAACCCTTGTTACAGTTAGTAGAATATAGCGTTCATATGTTAAAAGTATCTTTCAGTTGTCTCCAAGTTGTAAATTCTATAAAAACCAATTCGTTCGTTGTTACAGGGAAGATTGATAACGACCTGTACCGATTCAATTTCTAATATTACTATAGAAAAGAAAAGCAAAGAACAGTATCCAACAACAAATACTGTTCTTTGCTTTACATTTCAAGATTATGCTTATTTAAGATCGAAACGATCTGCATTCATTACCTTCACCCATGCAGCAATGAAGTCACGCACAAACTTTTCTTTGTTATCGTCTTGCGCATAAACTTCTGCAATGGCACGCAGAACAGAGTTTGAACCGAACACGAGGTCAACAGCAGTCGCTGTACGCACGACTTCACCGGTTTTGCGATCACGTCCTTCAAATACGCCTCCGTCTACAGGCTTCCACTGTATGCCCATGTCTAGCAAGTTAACGAAGAAGTCGTTCGTCAGTGTGCCTACTCGATCCGTGAATACACCGTGTTGTGTGCCACCGTGATTTGTACCGATAACACGCATACCGCCAACGAGTGCAGTCATTTCTGGAGCAGTAAGGTTTAGTAGCTGTGCCTTGTCTATCAGAAGCTCCGCAGGACTTACACGATACTGCTTCTTCTGATAGTTCCGGAAACCATCAGCGATTGGCTCTAGCACGGCAAAGCTTTCTTCATCTGTCTGCTCTTGTGTTGCATCGCCACGTCCAGGAGCAAAAGGAACCGTTACATCAAAGCCAGCATCTTGTGCGGCTTTTTCTACTGCGGCACTGCCGCCGAGTACAATCAAATCGGCCATGCTGACTTTTTTACCAAAGTCCTCTTGAATGACTCCCAGGATCGTAAGCACCTTTTCAAGTTTTTTCGGCTCATTCACTTCCCACTCCTTCTGTGGAGCAAGACGGATGCGAGCACCATTGGCGCCACCACGCATATCCGAGCCACGGAAGGTACAAGCGGAAGCCCAAGCTGTTGTTACCAGCTCGCTGACGGTAAGGCCCGAATCTAAGATACGTGTTTTCAGTTCTGCTATATCTGCATCTGTTAATTCATAATCAGCAACGGGTACAGGATCTTGCCAGATAAAATCTTCTGCTGGAACTTCAGGGCCTAGATATCTTGAGCGTGGCCCCATGTCGCGGTGTGTGAGTTTGAACCATGCACTTGCAAATGCATCTGCAAACTCCTCTGGATTCTCATAGTAACGACGAGAAATCTTTTCGTATGCTGGATCCATACGCAATGCCATATCCGCAGTGGTCATCATCGTTGGAACGCGAACGGATGCATCTTCTGCATCTGGTGCAAGATGCTCCTCAGCAGGATTTACAGCAACCCACTGGTGTGCACCTGCAGGGCTCTTGGTCAGCTCCCACTCATAGCCGAACAATAGTTCAAAGAAACCATTATCCCATTGTGTCGGATTCGCAGTCCAGGCACCTTCAATACCGCTGCTGATGGCATCGCGACCTTTACCGGAACCGTGTGTGCTCTGCCATCCTAAGCCCATTGCTTCCAAAGGAGCAGCTTCCGGCTCTGGGCCAACAAGAGCAGCATCTCCTGCGCCATGAGCCTTACCAAACGTATGGCCACCTGCCACGAGTGCAACGGTTTCTTCATCGTTCATTCCCATGCGCTTGAAGGTTTCGCGAATGTCGCGAGCACTCGCAAGCGGATCTGGATTGCCGTTCGGACCTTCCGGGTTCACATAAATCAGACCCATCTGAACAGCAGCAAGCGGATTCTCGAGCTCACGATCACCAGAGTAACGCTTATCCCCTAGCCATTCCTTTTCAGCACCCCAGTAAATATCTTCTTCTGGATGCCAAACGTCTGCGCGCCCGCCTCCAAAACCGATTGTCTTACCGCCCATGGATTCAATAGCAGCATTACCTGCTAGAATGTACAAGTCTGCCCAAGAGATCTTGTTGCCATATTTTTGCTTGATCGGCCATAGCAGTCGACGAGCTTTATCAAGGTTGGCATTGTCTGGCCAGCTGTTAAGTGGAGCAAAACGCTGTGTGCCGGTTCCAGCACCACCACGGCCGTCTCCTGTACGATATGTACCAGCGGAGTGCCAAGCCATGCGGATAAATAATGGCCCATAATGTCCGTAGTCGGCAGGCCACCAATCTTGGCTGTTTGTCATTAGATCATAAAGATCCTGCTTGAGAGCCTGGTAGTCCAGCTTTTTGAACTCTTCTGCATAATTGAAGTCTTCGCCCATCGGATTAGATTTTCTGTCATGCTGATGCAGAATGTTCAAGTTCAACTGGTTGGGCCACCAGTGTTTGTTCGATGTAGCACTAGGGTTGTGATTCGTAGTGCTACCGTGCGAAAACGGGCACTTTCCAGTGTTAGCAGTTGCCATAGAGTCCATTTGTCCCTCTCCCGTCATTTAAATTAAGTATTAAATAATAATACTTCTAATTAATTTATATAGCAGCTAGGAAGAGAAATCAATATCTTTTTTCTTTTTTCATCGTAAGGATTATTGACAGTCGCGGTTGGCATCGCATGAATACGATAAAATATATGAACTCTTTCATTTTCAATTTTATGCTGATTCTAACGTATGCATGGACCACGTGGATTATGTTTTTGTCACCAGCTCGTTAGCCGCTTTTCCCGGTGATTACGGCTTGTCATCACAAAAAGCCCACTTTTCTCCCCTAACGGAATGTGTGGGCCTTTTTTGCGTAACTGGCTTACTTGATTGTTATTTGAAATTCCGAGCCCGGCGCACCGGCAAATACGATTGCTCCGCTCTTCGGCAAAGTCACTTTGTTGTTGCCGCTGACGATGGAATAGTTGAGAGGGTATTTTCCTTCCTCCTCATATACTGCGAAAGACCCTTCCTTTGGTAGCTTGACCGTCATCGTTTTGCCTGCTGCCTCTGCCGGGATGGTAAACCATTGGGCATGCCCTTGCGCTGGCACCGAGACCTTTGCGTGATTTCTAGCGTGGATCGGTTTTACATCCGCCTCGCTGACAAGTAAGTACGCATTTAGCTTCAAATATTCGATTCCGTTTTCCGAGTAGAACTGGGCTTCTGTCGTATCCCGACCTGCCAAACCTGGGATCTGGATTTGACTCGTCGCCGTGTTCGGACCTGTAATCTTTTTGTCCTGCCAATAACCCGGCAGACCGTCTGCGATGCTCATTTCGATCATCGGTTTCTCAAAGAAATAAGAATCGGAGGTGCTTTTCTCGTTCACGAGATAGTACTTCCTGCCTTCCCGTTTCGCCCAAGCTTCGGCGGTCTCTTTGGGCAGCACATTGGCTTCCAGCTTTTCCGCTGCATACTCTGACATGGCTAGCTGCCCTAATCCCGGTAATGACTCGTAGCTTCTCTTCCACAAATACGTGCGCCCGTTCTTTTCCGTGACGAAGCTGACCTTGGAGGTTCCGTTCTCGTTGATAAAGCTTCCATCTGAAGAATAGAAATACTTCGTCTCCGTATCGCCTGACATGGACAACACTCCGTCCTCGTTGATCTCTACCCGGAACTGCAAATCATTGCTGGCGTAGTAGCCTGCTTGATTCAGTAAATCGTGGGGTATCTTGGTCTTTACGGGCTTGCCGAATGATTTTTCCGGCTTAATGTTCTTAATTTCGCCCTTTTCCTTAAGGGATTGCAGAAGCAATTCACTTGCCAGCAGTTGATTCGTGCCACTGTTACCACCGGATGACAGCACGGCAGCTGCCATCTTTTTCTCGGGAAGCACGACAAGAGAAGCAGCATACACAGACAAGTCTCCGCCCTTGGCCAAGCCTTTTATTCCGTAATCATGGAACGGGTATAGCTTTACACTGTCCCAACCCAGACCGTAATTGTTGCTATCATCCGAATCCTCTGGCCAAATGCCTTTCTTGTATTCCTCCTGTTCCATCGCCCGAACCGATTTTTCAGAAAGAATGTGGTTTGCCTGTCCCATAAATAGTTGCGAGAATCGCACCAGATCTTCTGCTGTGGAATAAATGCCCCCCTCAGCGATCACAGGAACAAAACTATTCGGAAGCTGACTTGGATAATCCGAGATATATAACCCGGCAAGCTTGCTGTCTTTCAAATCGTCCTGCGGTGTTTTCGTATATTTCATCTGCAATGGTACTGTGATCGCTTGATGAATAAAAGCGGTAAAGCTCATTCCACTGACTCTCTCAACGAGAATCTCGGCAAGCGAAAAGCTGCTATTGGAATACACCGAAAATGCTCCAGGGTCCGCCTTCAAGGTTTGCTCGGACAACGTCTGCAAAAGTGTATCATGGGCATAGGTGTCATTATCCTCGAATAAGACATCGTTCACAGATCCAGTTCCTCGCAGTCCGGAGGAGTGGTTCAACAGCATGCGTGGAGTAATGCGCTTATAACGTTCATCCTTCATCTTGAAATCGGTTATGTACTGGACGACCGGAGTATCCAGATCAATTTTCCCCTCGTCTACCAATTTCATGACGGCTGCCGCCCCAAATACTTTGCTGACCGAACCGATCCCGTACATCGTATCCTTGGTCAGTGGCTTATCGTTCTTGCCGATCTGGCCAGATACAGTGATTTTTCCATTATCAATAAGCGCATACTGAACGCTAAACGTTTCGGTGGAGTCGATAAGCAACGCAGCCTTCTCAACAGCGATTTTCGCCAATCCTTGGCTAAGAACCGCAGGGGTGACGCTTGCAGCTGTTGCTCCGTTTGGTGCGATCATAGTCAACGCAAGTGTAGCGGATAGCACCCAAGACTGCTTTTTCTTCATGATAGTGTCCTCCTGCAAATATGAGTCATGACATCGTAAGCTCAGTCAGTAGAGTCGGGAGAAATCACTTCCCATTTTCCAAACAGCGCGAAACCCGCTGCTTTCGCCAATCCCGTAGACGTATGGTTATCGAGTTGGCATCGGTACTGCGGCTCGTATCCCTGACTATAGGCGTATTTGGAGATGGAGCGCACCACTTTTCGGGCGTGACCTTTTCCTCTAAAGGACGTCAACGTCAGTACGCCAAGATCTGCAATTTGCGCATCCTCTTCCCATGGATACATACTGGCAGCGCTGACCAGGCGATTTTGCTCAAAAGAGCCGAACACTGCCCAGTGATCCAATTCCACATAAGCGTCATCCAAATCTTGTTCCGATGCGGAGGATGCGAATTCGGAGAAAACCGCCTCATCTTGCTCGGTTAACCGGCGCAAGTCACCTTCGGAGTCTTCTTGCAGCAATACATTCTTATCGGCTTTTGAAAAATAAAAAAGATAATCTGCGCCATGCAGAGTGACCCCCGCTTCATTCAATTTCTGGCGAAAGATCGACTCAGTTAAGGATTGTTGGTGAGAGATGCCTATCTTATCAGCCAGCGCAGGTGTTAAGACCGCCAGCACACGTCCGTCGGTGGTTTCCAGCACCATGACCCGGCTATCCTCGTCAAGTGCTGGGTTTATGGTAACAGTAAAAGATTCATTGCGATAGAGGACGTCACCGTTTAAAAATTGCTCCCGCCAAAAGTCAGTGATCGTTTGTGAAAATACAGGCGTACTGCCTACTTGATCTGTCATTATGGTCACTTCCCTTTACGTCAGACTTATGTCTAACACATTCTATAGCTTGACATAGTGTTAAGGTCAACAGCAAAACACGATTTCCTCACTATCCCGAACATTCACTGAGCACGATTCGAGTGACTTGCAATCGGAATGCATATTTCCGTGATGTATTCCGATTGGTTATCTATTTCTCTACCGTCTTTATAATATCGTTCTACTGTTGGTCCTATGATGGAATAGTGATTCTGCTTCGCCCATTTCATGAGCGCTATGTATGCATTGCCAATACTGTCATAGCTACCAATAAAAATCGTGCTCATAAATAAGCCACCTTCTATTATTCTGGTATGATACGCTCCCTGATTGTATTCTACGTTTACCGGTAGACAAACTTCGATATCTGAATCGTCCGGATCATAATCGGAATAGGATTGATGAAAGATCGTCATATGTGTACCGGTTGAAACCAAATCGTTGCTTGAAGCAATCACTTCGTAGAGTTCATTGATCATTTGATCGATGGCTTCTTCATTGGTTCGTTTTCTTTGACATAATGCTAAAAACTCGCTGCGATGTCCGAGTAAAATATCGAAGCTTCGAATAGATCCATATATGTTATCTTTGCCCGACATTGTCCTGATTTGTCTTTCCAGCTCCATCATTAAATAATGATGTTCTGTTGTAGACTGTTGCAGGATATCGATCCTGTGTTGAAGCGCCTGTAAGGTGTATTCCACATCATTTTTACATAGGAGGTACTTGATCTCTTCTAATGAGAAGCCATATCTTCTGAATTGTTTTATCATCGAAATTTTAAACATTTCCTCATCGCTGTAATACCTGTATCCGTTTTGTTCTATATAGCTGGGCTTTAACAATCCAATCTTGTCATAGTGACGTAACATCCTAGAAGATATCTTGCTTAACTTCGCAAATTCACCAATCGTATAAATAAAATCACCTTCATTCTCGAGAAGATAAACAAGTCCGTGGAGCCAATGTCAATCAGCTGGCAAAAAAAGAAGCCCCGGCAGCAATACTGTCGTGACCTCATAATTATTGCGCAGAACGATGATTCCCCATCATTTCCTTATTACTAGCTGAATGACATGGGCTAATCCAGTGTGCGCCTTTCCTGCCTTACGCTCTTGTTCGCCATAGAAGAAATGGATCACCTCATGACCTTCGCACCAAGCAAGGATATCTTTTGGTTCATATAGCATTTCACGTTCTGGAGGGCCGCCCGTACCATACTTTAATTGTTCCTCGGAGAATACCTCAAGCATGAGAATTCCTTTTGGCTTTAACGCCTTTTTCATTTTGTTAAGAACTGTGGCCTGAGCGTCTTTATAAAAATGTCCATATACCATGATGGCAGCGTCATACTCTTCTCGCGGGACATCTTCCTCCAACAGGTCAATTTTTTGGGTATGTACGTGAACGCCATGCTTCTGAGCCAGTTTTCTCGTTTTTTGCAATCCGCTTTCCGCATAGTCAATGGCTGTCACATCAAGATTTCTTTTTGCTAAAAAGACGGCATTTCGGCCTTCACCCTCAGCAAACGCAATAACTTTTTGACATTGTTCGAGGCGGAAGGCTTGTTGTTGAATGAATACGTTCGGTTCTTCTCCGTAATAATATTCTTCTGAATGATAACGTTCATTCCAAATATTTTCCATATTCACTGTCCTCCTCTGGTAAAAATTTTTCCAGGCGCAATTATTTTCGCTGACTATCATGGAGTTATTATATCCATAATATCTTTTTAATGGGTGTGTGTCAACTGGTGCTGTGCCGATTTACCGCGGTCATGTATGGTTTATTTACTTTGGTTGCTGTTGCGTTACGCAGTGAATCATGCCACCATACGCATACAACTTTCTTACATCTATGCCGACGATTCTTCTGCCTGGGAACTGTCCTTCCAAGATTTGCAGACCCAACCTGTCATGTTCATCACCATATATTGGAACCAATACCACTTCGTTACCTATATAAAAATTTAAATAGGAGCCTTTAGAGCCAGCTTCTTTCACTACTCTTTTGGTAACCGGCACTGGTATGAGTTGAAATGGCTTTCCGTCCGTATTTCTTGCTTGTCGTAATTCCTGATAATGCTTTTCGTACGTCTCCAAAAGATATGCTTCACTTTCGTCAAAAGGATCATATTCATAGAGGATGGTATTTGAATTAACAAAACGTGCTGACCCATCGATATGGAAATCCGTTACTTCATCATGGTTATCCTCTCCACGAAGACCGGTGATCCAGATAAAATTCGTTACACCCAGATACGTGGTTAGCTCACTTTCGATTTCTTCTTGACGAAGCGCTGGGTTGCGATTGTCATTCAGTATGGAGGATTTTGCTGCCAACAAAGTACCTGATCCATTTACTTCGATTCCCCCGCCTTCCAGACAAACGCTCGTTCTAACGAGTGGGCTACTACCATTCTCGCTGATTTTGATGGGAACCTTAGCGTCGTTTTCAAATGGATATTTATTTCCCCAACCATTGAAATTCCAATGGGTTAGACAAAGATCCCCTTTACCATCTTTTACAAAAATCGGACCATGATCTCGAATCCAAACGTCATCGGTTTCTTGTATCAAGAAATCTATTTTATCCATATTCACTTTTGCTTCATTCAACTTCGTTTGAACATGCTTTTTTTCGTTTTCATTACACACAACAATGTGCACATTTTCTCCATAGTGAAGCTCCCTTGCGATCGTTACCCAAATATCATCGAGTTTCGCTCTGTATCTTTCGCCTTTATCGGTTCCATTATGAGGCCATTGGAGCCACGTTCCCTCATGTTTTTCCCATTCTGCTGGCATATAAAAGACATTGTTTTCTCTACTTCCCACCAAGTTTCACTCCCTCTTACGAAAGTAAAACTCATCATAAACCTTCACAATGTGTCAAGGTCAAGGACAGATCTTTGAACGTACCTCATTGCCCAGCGGCAAATTTCGTGGGAGCATGGAAGAACTTCCATCTTTTTAGAGTTACATGGTGAAGAGATTAAAATGACTCATGACAAAGGGCGAATCGTCTCTACTAGACATCCGCCCTTTGCCTCGCTTTGCTTCAGCGTTGAGTCCACTCGCCATCAAGCTCTTTGCTCATACAACTTAACGATTTCGATGATGGTGTTGACAGCGTGCAACATGTTGTCAACGGAAACATACTCGAACCGCCCGTGGTAGTTTTCCCCGCCTGTGAAAATATTCGGTGTTGGCAACCCCATGTAGGATAGCTGGGAGCCATCGGTACCACCGCGAATCGGCTGAATACTCGGCACGATTCCGAGGTTTTCGAGCGCTTGTATAGCGATTTCCACTACTTCCATTACAGGCTCAATCTTTTCCCGCATGTTGAAGTATTCATCTTTGATTTCCAGCTCGATACGCTTGTCTCCGTATTTTTTCTGTAACTCTTCTACGATACGAGCCAACTCAGACTTTCTCTCCTGAAAACGATTACGATCGTGATCCCGGATCAGATAACGAAGCTGAGTTTGCTCGACGTCTCCTTGAATGGAAGACAGATGATAGAAGCCTTCGTAGCCTTCCGTCTCCTCAGGAGTTTCATCAGCCGGCAGCTTTCCATGCAGTTCCATGGCTATTTTAGCAGCGTTGACCATTTTACCTTTGGCTGAGCCTGGGTGAACGTTCTTTCCTTTGCAGGTAATGATGGCGGATGCAGCATTAAAGCTCTCGTACTCGATCCCGCCAAGAGGACCGCCATCCATCGTATAGGCATATACTGCATCGAAGGCGGACACATCAAACTTGTCTGGGCCTCTGCCGATTTCTTCATCCGGGGTGAAAGCCACCCTTACTTTCCCGTGCTTCAGTTCTGGATGGCGAATCAGATAAGCCATAGCGGTCATGATTTCGGCAATACCAGCTTTATCATCAGCGCCAAGTAATGTGGTACCGTCTGTCGTGATTAACGTGTGGCCTTTGTAGCCAGCCAGCTCTGGAAAATCACGCGGCGAAAGGACAATATCCAATTCTTCATTTAAAACAATGTCTTGTCCGTTATAGTTTTCGATGACTTGTGGCTTCACGCCAGCGCCGGTAAAATCGGTGGCCGTATCCATATGAGCAAGAAAACCGATTGTTGGAATTTCTTTGTCTGTATTGGACGGTAGGGTTGCCATTACATATCCGTTCGAATCCATCGTAACTTCCTGCATGCCAATGGCTTCCAGCTCATCTACGAGCATTTGGGCAAGCACTAGCTGCCCTTGTGTAGAGGGACAAGTTTCGCTGTTCTCATCCGATTGTGTATCAACTTGCGCGTAAGAGATGAATCTATTTATGATTTCCGTTTTCATGGTCTTATCTCAACTCCAATACAAGTAGTCAAACCTATTGAAGAAAGAGGCAATCTCGTGACAAATTCTACCACGATCCCTGGCGATTCTTCAATCCATACCCCAAGCATCCCAGCCTTCTCCCATTCTCAGCGTCTCGTACACCTTTTTACGGTGAAATATGTTCGATGATAACGCCTCTTTTAACTTAAGTTTGAAGCATATTTCTCGCGGATTTCCTTCACGCGTTCCCAAGAAAACTGACGAAACATTTTCACCATTCTACCAAAATTATCAGTAGTAGTTTTTTTGCATTTAGAGTAAGATAAATTTGAATTATAGTAATTATTTTACTTTTATGGATTTAACTACTACACTAGTTTGCTAGGATGGTTTTTGTCTTAATTAGAGGAGATGAAAAAATGAACAGACGGTTAATTGAGGAAGAGCTTTCAGCTTATACGGTTGATCCCCTCGCGTTTCTTACAGAAAAGGCAAGACAAACCGATGTGATTCGATTACATCAAAAAAGCGGAAAAAATATGTATTTTTTGCTTCATCCCGATGACATCAAGGAAGTTTTAGTTACTCAACATCATCTTTTCGTTAAAGGACGTGGTGCACGGTTAGTTAAAATTATGCTGCTCGGGGACGGCATTATAACCACTGACGGAGATCAACATCGGAAAGCAAGGACAATGATAAGTCCTCATTTTCGAGCGAGTGATATTGCTAGCTATGTCAAGATTATGGTTCGTGAAACCAATGCAATGCTAGATCATTGGGGTAACGGTGGGATGATAAATATTAATCATGAGATGGCCAGGCTTGTACTTCGCATCACAAATCGGTCTCTTTTCGGATATGAAATTGAACAAGATATAGAACCATTCATTAATGGAATATGGAAAATCAGCGAGCTCATGCGGCACCAAAACACACCCTCCCTTTCAGTCAAAAATCCTAGAAATATTATTAGAGAGCTAGACAAAATTGTTTATGGCATGATGGAAAAGTATCGCTCTAATCCAAAACAGTCCGAACATACCCTACTCGCCACATTGATGGAGTCTGGTATGTCCGATGAAGCTATCCGTGATCAAATCATGTCTATGACAGCAGCAAGTTTTGAAACTACAGCGGCCGCTCTGACATGGACGTTATATTTACTCTGTCAGCATCCCGAATGCATAGAGAACATCGTGCAGGAAGCAAAAACCTACGAAGGTGGGGATCGGTCACCAGATATCCATACCTTAAATGGATTGATGTATACATCTGCCGTTATCAAAGAATCTTTGAGACTGTACCCCCCCTCTTGGGCACTTACTAGGGAAGCTACAGAAGATGTGAACATCCATGGCGTTATGTACCCACAGGCAAGTGATATCTATATACCTCAATACATACTTCACCGTGATGAGCGTTATTTTGAGAAACCAAATCAATTTCTTCCAGAACGGTTTCTCCCTGGCTCTCCAGCCCCATCACCTTCTGTTTATTTCCCGTTCGGTATTGGTCCTCGAAGTTGTATAGGTATGAATTTTGCCATCATGGAAATTAGTACTGTCCTTTCGCTGCTTCTCAGTCGCTTTACTTTACACATTCCCGAAGACCAGCCCCCCCTTACACCACAGATCGGTTTCTCCATGACTCCGAGTAACCTATATGTACAAGCCAAAAGACAACATCCGATATTTGTATGATCATGCAGTTCGTTGAAAGTATAGTTTTATACTAGAAAATAAATCGGTGATGGACCTCATGGAACATCACTTTTTTGATGGGACAAAAAAGAAGCTAGAGAAAAACGAAACAGTTTTCCCTAGCTTCTTTACTATTTCGGGACTTTTTAGTCACCCCTTTATTACGAGACCTTATGTCTTCCGAACGTAGTTGACCAAAAGGATATAGTCAAACAATTTACGCAGGTATGGCAAATCTATTTCCGGATATTCAAAATTCAGCTTTTTCAGATACGCGATCGTGAATGTCGATTGCTGGATAATCCTTGGGTACTGCTGATCTGCCGTTTCCTCACTCTTGTCATGCAACATCCTGACCCCAAAATTTCCTGATGCTCTATCGCCTCTCAGTGTTTGCTCAATGTATCGCTCCAAGTCTTCCGCAGCCATTACCCTAATGGAAAATCCACTCGCTTGGAAAGCATCATACAAGCGTTGCCCCAATACATAGCGATGGTTATATATATGAAACGTTTTTCCTTCTGTTTCCGTTTGTATGATGGATACAATGGCCTCTGCGCAAATATCAACGGGTGTAAACTCCACAGGCTGACTCAACATTTCCGAAGACATAATACCTGTTTCCATTATCAACTTCAGATTCATATAGAACATGTTTTCCTCGATATTCTCTTGGAAGACGCCGTCCGAAAATCTCCCTGTTAAATTCCCCACACGATAAACAGAACCTCTTAATCCTTTCTTCAGATTGTCGTAGATCAATTTCTCCGCCTCAAACTTAGATCGGATGTACACATTATCCTTATAATTTTGACCAACGTAGAAATCGTTTTCTGTGAAAGTAACAACACCTTGAGAATCTCCTAGGACAGTAGTGCCAGATACACTCATTGTGGAGACATGATGAAGCGGAATCTGATTATATAAGCAGAAATCCACCATATTCTGTACGCTAAGTACATTCGATTTATCAAAATCTTCTTCGAATCCAAAATGTTTGACCAGTGCTGCCGTATTGATAACCGTATCTATTGTGTCTCCCAGCCGTAGGAGCTCTTCTAGCTCAATCCCTAAACCACTGTCGGAAATATCACCAGCATACACACGAATCCGCTCAAACCAGGCTTGCAACTGTACCTCACTTGTAGACTTGTAATAAAACCGCATTTTATCCTTTAATCGGTTAAAGACCATCGTTCGATTCCTACCGCGAATAATACAATGGATTGAGGCATCTGTTTTGGTAAGAAGCTCGTAGAGCACATGAATTCCAAGAAAACCGGTCGCCCCTAGTAGCAAAACCTCTCCTAGCGTACGTCTTAGGACTTTGGACTGTGTCACCTGATGTAATTCTCCACGAAGATCAATCCATTCGATTTGCGTATCATTTATCCCCGCTCTCCCAATTGATTTTCCGTCAATTTTCGCTGCGATTTCCTCTATTGTATGGAAATCGTAGAAATCCTTGATATTCAGATTCCAATTCAGTAAATAGGACTTGGTCAACAAATTTAGAATCATCAAGGAATGACCACCAAGTTCAAAAAAATTACTGTAAATACCAATTTGTTCTTCAGGGATTCCTAGCACCTCAGAAAATAGACCTATCAACCGAGCTTGCGTCTGCGTAGTCGCAGCAACTGGTACGTCTGTATCTTTCATCATATCCGCCGGTTTAGGCAACAATTTACGATCCACTTTCCCATTTGGAGTGAGAGGAAAACGCTCCAGCTTCATAATATAGGACGGAAGCATATACTGCGGTAACTGTTTGGACAGCTCGACTCTCAGTTCATGAACCGTTCGTTTTTGATCACCTGTGAAATAGGCGCATAAATAGGCTTGTCCCGCTTCGTCTTCTCTGGATATCGCCACTGCTTCGAGAACCCCATCTATCCCCAGCAGCTTCTCTTCTACCTCGCCAAGTTCAATCCGATATCCCCGAATTTTCACTTGTTGGTCGATCCTTCCTACATATTCAAGACTACCATCCGGTAGCCATCTAGCGAGATCACCAGAACGGTACATTCTCTCTCCAGGTACAAATGGATTTTCTACAAACTTTTCCAACGTCAACGCGGGGCTCCCCAGATACCCGCGAGCTAAGCCGACCCCAGCGATGCACAGTTCTCCCACAACACCAACAGGCTGCAAATGTCTGAAAGCATCCAAAATATAGACCTGATGATTTGAAATCGGGCGGCCGATCGAAATCTTGCTACTTCCAGTCGGATCCAATACTACTGACCCAATCGTAGTTGCGATTGAATCTTCCGTCGGTCCATACGCATTGAAGTACATCAGATGTGGGCTCCACTTTGACACCAATTGTGGAGAAGATGCAGAACCTGCCGTTATTAATACCCTTAATTGAGGCATCTGCTTTGGATCTAAATAAGTCGCATATGATGGTGGTAATGTCGCGATGGAAATGCGATGCTCCGCCATATACCTTTCAAATAGTTGAAAGTTAAGGATTGTGGCATTTGTGGGAATAAATAAAGTCGCCCCACAAAATAGCGCCTGAAAAATTTCCCAAACAGCAGCGTCAAAGGACAGGCTGGCGAACTGTATCACGTTGTCATGCTCACGGATGGAGAGCTTTTGATCAAACAATGCTTTTAGGTTGCATACGCCTCGATGTTCAAGCATAACTCCTTTCGGCTTCCCGGTTGTTCCTGAAGTATAAATCACATACGCAAGATGATTTATTTCTGCCACCTGAACTAAGTTCGAACCGTCTTCTCCGTCCCCACTTTCTTCGCCAAGTGTTATCCTATCGCCGTCAAAGACAACCCGATCCTTCAGGTGGTTTTGCAACAGCAAATGCTTTGCTCCTGAATCTGCCAGCATATAATTTATCCGTTCTTCTGGATAATTCGGATCGATCGGTACAAAGGCGCCTCCAGCTTTCAATATCGCCAGCACACCCACAATCATTTCCATTGACCGTTCAACCATGAGTCCGACCAAGTGATCCGGCTTGACTCCTTTTGATCGAAGTTTCCGGGCCAATCTGTTCGACTTCTCGTTCAGCTCGCGGTAGGTGAGGTGCTTGTCTTCATACACCACTGCAGTCAAATCTGGCGTTCGCTCTACCTGACCCTCGAACAAACCGTGTATCGTCGTTTTGCGAGGATATTCACATACCTGAGAATTAAATTCTTCTCTGATCTTACGCTTATCCTTCTCTGCAAGAAGCTCCAATTCAGGTAGGCGAATGTATGGATTCTCCATGATTTGCGCAAGGAGATACATCCAATGCTTCTGTATCGAGACTACATCTGATTCATTGTACACACTAGCATTGTAGCCAAAGCAAACCTCGATATCCTCAGATGGTACAATAATCACATTAAAGTCATAGTTTGTTTGTTCTGCTGACTTTATGTTACGAAGGGCAAAAGGCGCTCCTCCGTCGTTACCAAACTGCTGTAACTGCTTGTCCATCGGATAATTTTCGAAGACCATCAAATGCTTGATCAAGTCCTGCCTCTGGTCGCTAAGGGTTTGAATTTCATAGAGCGGGTATGTGTCATAAGCAAATGAGGCCAAAGCCTGCTCTTGTGTCTTTCTCATAACATCTGCAAAAGAATCTGTTTCCTCGGCTCTGATTCGTACCGGAATGGTATTGATTAAGAGGCCAATGATGCTCTCCACGCCCCTCAACTCCGCCGGTCTACCGGATACGACACTTCCAAAAATGACATCCGGATGGTTGTTATATTTCTGAAGCAGAATCCCCCATGCCGTTTGTATTAATGTATGTAGTGTCACCTCGTGCTTACTTGCCATCTCTTGTAATTGTTTGCTCCACTCTTTGCCTAGATTAAATCTCACTTGTTTAGAAACGTAGCCATCTGCCCCGCTAGAAGTTAAGCCAAAGGGGAGCTCTGTGTTATATTCGAATCCTGCCAAATACTCGCGCCAGTAATCAACAGCTGCTTTCTCATCCTGCTGATCCAACCACGCAATATATCTACTAAATGAAACGGCTTCGACATCCCGCGGCAGCTCATTTCTCATCAAAATGGAATACGTGTCGAATATTTCATTCAACATCAAAGACAAACTCCAGCCATCCATGATGATATGATGCGTATTCCAGATCATCTGGTATACTTGTTCTTCCTTACGTAGAACGAAAACCCGCAAAAGCGTATCTGCACCTAGGTCGAAGCCTCTAGCTTTTTCCTCTATGAGCAGATTGGAGATAAAATGCTCCTGATGGTCCTTCTCCATTGCTGTCAAATCCCGGTACAAAAACTCGCTTTGTCTTTTTTTGAATACTACCTGCTGATATTCTCCATTTCCTCCGAGGAGAAAGTTGGTGCGAAGCGCCTCGTGTCTTTGAATGAAGCAGTCAAGACTTCGCTTAAAATGGTCGATATCCAACGCCCCGTGAAAATCAAATGACAATTCACTAAAATAAGTGGAAGGTTCCAATATGCTTTGAAAAAGGATCCCCTTTTGCATCGGCGTGAGCGCATACACATTCTCAAGCTGGCCACGAGGAGAAATTCTATCCGCCAATAAGTCTAACTCCTCAATAGTCATTCCCTTCATACCAATATCGCTAGGAGTCAACTCCGGTTTTTCTTTCCCCACACAATGACTTACAACTGCTTGGAGACTTTCTTTCAGTAGCACAGCAAAACTCTCTATCTCTTCCCTATCGTATCGTATCGTGTTGTAACTGATAACAAATGAAAGTATGCCGTTTGACACCACTCCGTTGATATCGATCAAGTACGTACTGTAGGAACGAGGGCTAACAAGGCTTCCACTTGAATAAGGAGATTGCTGGAAAATGCTATTATGTTGGTTTTGATCGAATTGACCCAGATAGTTAAAGCTGATTTCTGGCGCGAATTCTAACTCGTCGCCGTGGTGGAATGGATTCAGGTATTTCTCAATGCCGAAGCCCATTCCTTTATGTGGAATTTGGCGAAGCTGTTCTTTTACATACTTGATTTGCATGCCAATGGAGAGATCTTCCCTTATCTCCAAAGAAACAGGAAACTCGCTTGTGAACCAACCCACGGTACGGGAAATATCAAGATCTACAGGAATACCTTCCCGGCCATGACTCTCCAAGTTAATTAGCACATGTTTCATACCCGTCCAATGGTGAATCGCCAAGCCTAGTGTCGTCAGGAGAAGATCGTTCACTTCCGTATTGTATGCCCGGTGCGTCAGCTTTAAGAGCTGTTCTGTTTCCGCGTTGTTCAACAGAACGATTACGTTTTCAATGTCTTTGGCCACTGGCATCTCTTGGGTGTTTTTTGCTAGCAAGCATTCCTGCTGGAACCTGCCAACCTGCCTCCAGTACTCCCGATCACTCTGGAATAAAGGACTTTGCGAGAAGAGGGACAACTGTTCTGTCCAATCCCGGAAGGAATCCGTTTTTTTCGGCAAACAAATAGTATCACCAGCAAGAGATTGCTCATAACCTGTTGCCAAATCATCAAGCAGGATCCTCCATGAAATCCCGTCCACCACGAAATGATGGATGACAATAAGCAGATGGTCTCCGTCCACGCAACGGAACAAACCACCCTTCACTAACGGACCGTTTTTTAGGCAAATACTACTTTGGGTCTCGTTAGCATGAATCTCTATATATTGTGCTGGATTGTTCATATTCCTAAGATCAAATACCTCTAAACTAAATAGTTCACCTTCCTGAACGCCCCGTATCCAAGCTTCTACGCCAGCTTCTGATTCCCGTAGTACCATTCGCAGCGCATCGTGATGTACGACGATCTTTTCCATTGCTTCGCGGAGTGAACCTTCGTCCCACCCCTGTTTCCGAAATAGCATGACTGCTTGGTTAAAATGATGTCGATCAACAGTCCATACTTGATTAAACCAATGTTGAATCGGTGTAAGTTTACTTGGTCCCTCCACCGTTCCTTGTTCCGCTACTCTGCCAACAGGAACGATAAAGGCGCTTATTTTGGCGATAGTCGTATATTTAAATAAATCTTTTACGTTTAGCCTGTATCCCGCTTGATACAGCCTGGAAGCAACCTGAATCGATTTAATCGAGTCGCCCCCTAGTTCAAAAAAATGATCTCTGATCCCGATCTTTTCGACGCCTAGAACACTCTGCCATATCGATACGAGAACGCTTTCCACCGTATTTCTTGGAGATTCATACGAACTTTCGGTCATTCGCCTCTCTGAAGGTGCAGGAAGGGCTTTACGATCAACTTTCCCATTCGGAGTCAGTGGTAGCTGGGGTAGCTGTACAAAGTGTGTCGGTATCATGTATACGGGCAGTTTTTCCAAGAGAGCATCCCTAAGTTCGTTACTAGTATAAGGCCGATCTCCAACAAAATAGGCGCACAGCCTCTTCTGCTCGTATTCATCACGTGTGATAGCAATAGCACGTTTTATACCCACTATGCTCAATAGCTGTGATTCAATTTCACCCAACTCGATCCGGTAACCGTTGAATTTAATCTGGTCGTCTAACCGTCCCAAATATTCGACATTCCCGTCAGGCAACCATCTTGCCAAATCTCCTGTCCTGTATATTTTTCCGTTTAGCTGGTAAGGATTGTCCACAAATTTTTGAGACGTTTTTACTAAATCGTTGTAATACCCCCGACCTACGCAGTCACCGCCTATATATAACTCTCCAACAACACCGATAGGCTGAGGTGCTAACTCCGCATTTAGAATGTACAGATGAACCGACGGCAAAGCTTTGCCAATTGGTACACGCATAAGTGGCTTGAATGTCGACTGTTCAAAATAGCAAGCATCGATACACGTCTCAGTCACTCCATAACTGTTAAGAATTCTCATATGTGTACCGTACCGTTTGAACAATTTGAGATATTCTTCTACAGGAAAATGATCTGCTCCTATAACCAGTAACTGAAGACTATCGATGTCTAAGCGATTTTCATAAACATAATCCATAAATGGGATGACTATTGCTGGTGTTGTATCCCACGCTTGAATGTTATGCTTCCGAAACAATTCATACATTTCTGCTGGATTGAGCCTCGCATAGCTGGAGCAAAGGATTAGTTCACCACCAAATAAGAGAGCACGCATCCAGTCGCCGGTAAAGACATCGAATGAAAAGCTTGCCGTTTGTAGCCACCTAATAGCCGCATTCTCCAATTGATACGCTTGATTCCATGCACTTGCCATCACCATCATTTGCTGATGTTCAATCATGACTCCCTTTGGTCGTCCGGTCGTTCCTGAAGTGTATATGACATAGCCCAGATTTGCCGGCGTATGGATCGACACGAGGTTCGTGCTCTCTTCAGCATAAGACACCGGTTCATCTAGCATGATCCATCTGCCTGCAAAGAAAGCCTTCTCCTTCAAGTGGGTTTGTGAAAGGAGCACTTCAACCTGTGAGTCCTCTAGCATAAACTCAATTCGCTCCGCAGGATATCCGGGATCTATTGGCACAAAGGCTCCTCCTGATTTGAGGACTGCTAAAATACCAATAATCATCTCCAGCGAACGTTCCGCAAGTATACCTACTAACTGATCTGGTTGCACACATTGAGTCCGTAATGTGTGAGCCAGCCGATTGGCCTTTTCATTAAGCTCCTTGTAAGTAATCCGTTCCTCTTCGAACCACACCGCAATCTGTTCAGGCGTTCGTACTACCTGCTCCTCAAACAAGATGTTGATCGTCTTCTCCCGTGAATAATTGGCATATTCAGGACTGCTAAATTCATGAAGAATCTTTGTCTCTTCCTCTGGTGTTATCATTCGGATGTGAGCAAGCTTTGTTGAAGGATCTTCCACAATGGATCTGATTAATTGACTATAGTGCTTAGCCATTCGCTCGATCGTATCTGGATCGAACAAGGCAGTAGCATATTCAAAACTGCACTCCAACCCGTTCTCGCATTCAGTTACGTCAAGACTCAAATCAAATTTTGATATCGAATAATCGCTAGGGTACCGTTTCAACAGTAAACCATCCATTTGCACATCCAGATTTATCTCATTATGCAAAGTAAACAACGTATCAAACACTGGGTTACGGCTGACATCCCGCTGAAGTTGCAGTCTATCTACCAACTGATCAAACGGATAGTCTTGATGTTCGAAAGCCCCTAGCGTCGTTTGTCTAACTTCTTCGAGAAAAGATAGAAATGATTGATCACCCCTCGGGTAGCTTCGGATAGCGAGGGTGTTCACAAACATGCCCATCAGAGGATAAAGGTCCTCATGGGATCTACCCGCAATGGGCGTACCCACAATGATATCTTCCTGCCCCGTATATTTGTGAAGCATGAGAGTATAGACCGCGAGTAGTACCATGAACAATGTCGTTCCGGTATCTTCCGAGAGTTGCCGAATTCCCTCTCTCGTCTGAGCATCGATCACAAATCGGAAAGTTTGCCCGTTGTAAGTTTGAATAGACGGTCGTGAATAATCCAAAGGCAACTCTAGATTCGGGAGATCTCCGCTTAGCACATCCAGCCAATATGCCTCTTGCCGTTTCATGATATCCTGCAAGTTCGATTGCTGCCACACGGCGTAGTCTTTGTACTGAATCCGTAGTTCAGGCAACTTTGTCCCATTATATAAGTGAACAAGATCCCTCAGTAGGATCGAAATGGAAACCCCATCCGCTATGATGTGATGCATATCAATAAATAGAAGATGGCGGTCACTCTTTGTTTGAATGAGCCAAACCCTCAAGAGCGGTGCCTTCTTAAGATCAAATGGACAAATGAATGACCTGAACAGTCTCGTTGTTTCCTCCTCACACGCTATATGATAGTCCAAAGCAAAGTCCACTTCCCGATATATTCGTTGCGAAGGTTCCCCTTCTACCATCTCAAAGCCGGTTCGCAGGGTTTCATGACGTGAGATTAAATCGCGGAATGCAGTCTCCAGACGGAATCGACATAGCAATCCCTCAATCAACAGTATGCCGGGCATGTTGTAAATAAGTTTTCCATCTTCCAAGTGGTTCAATATATACATACGTTTTTGAGCGGAAGACAATGGGTACGACTCCCTGTCTTCGATTACGGGAATGGCAGTATAGACGACTTTCTCTTTGCCTCTAATGACTTGAGCCATTTGCTCGATGGTTTGGTTCTGAAAAACTTCTCGCAAACTAAGGTTAATATGCAACTCTTTATGAAGCTTGGTCACCAGGGTAGCAGCCCTTAGTGAATGGCCCCCTATATCAAAAAAATTGTCCTCAATACTGATGTTTTGTATTTGTAGTACATCCTGCCATACCTCATGAAGTTTTTGTTCCAGTGCATTTCGTGGACCTACGCCCTCCTCTTCAGTAAGCATGCTTGTTTCCGGGGCAGGCAGTGCTTTTGAGTCGACCTTCCCGTTTGCAGTGAGTGGCAATCGCTCCATACGTATGTAGCAGGAAGGGACCATATATCCAGGTAGTTCTTTAGAAAGAATCGTTCTTAGTTGGCGAGGCGTCCAGTGTCCATCGTCAACGAAATATGCACAAAGTTGTACCTGACCATAAACATCTTTCCAGGGTACTACCACTGTTTCCTTTATGGATTCAATATTCAGAAGATGTGTTTCCACTTCTCCAAGCTCAACGCGAAATCCACGGATTTTAACCTGACTGTCCATTCGTCCTAAATATTCAATATTCCCATCTGGCAACCACCTCGCTAGGTCGCCTGTCCGATACATTCTTTTTCCCGGATCAAATGGATTAGTAATGAATTTCTCTGCTGTCATGTCAGGAAGATTAACATAGCTACGAGCAAGTCCTACGCCGCTAATGCATAATTCACCGGATACGCCGATTGGTTGCAAGTCAAAATCCGGACTTATGATATATATCCCGGTATTCCAAATGGGACGTCCTATAGATGGAATACTAGGGACATTGCCGGATTTCGGGTGAATAGCAAGTGCAGTAACTACATGCGTTTCCGACGGACCATAATGATTATGTAGGATTACTTCATTTTCTTGTAAAAATGATCTCAGATCTGGATTAATAACCAATTGTTCGCCCGCGACAATGAGGTGACGCAACCTGCCTTTAAACAACGCTTTTAATAAATCTATTTCTGAAGCCACATATTTTAGATAGGCTGTAGGAAAATATACGACTTCTAGTTCATTCTCTGCAATAAACTGAACGACTGCTTCGGGATTCCCCTTTTGCTCCTCTGGTATTACATGTAGCTCGGCGCCACATAATAACGCACTGAAAATTTCTTGATAGCAGACATCGAAGTTAATGGAAGCAAACTGGAGTATCTTGGGGTAAGAAAGATCCGTCATCATTTCGGTCTGTTGCCATTGAATTAGATTTGTTATTGTACCGTGTTCAATAATAATCCCTTTCGGCGTTCCGGTGGAGCCAGAAGTGTATATAATATATAGAGGCCCGGGATCTTTTCTAGATCGTAGCACTTGAGAAGATGACATACCTGTTGCAGAAGTGAGTGCTTGATCTATGGAAAGTACCGTTTGTTCACCATATGGTTCCTCTAACATAGAGCCATCTGTGAGTATAAGAATTGGACGGCTGTCATTAAGCATGTATCGAATTCGTTCCTGAGGATAATCGGGATCAAGAGGCAGAATGACCGCTCCCGTTTTCACTATCGCCAGGATACTTAGTAAATAGAGGTCTGAACGAACCATCATGACCCCTACAACACTCTCCTCTCCGACTCCCTTCGCTTGTAGGAATCGGGCCAATTGATTCGTTTTCCTATCCAACTCCTCATAGGTTAGCGATCTTTCTTTGAATACAATAGCTATGTTATCGGGTGTCAAAGAAGCTTGCTCTGCAAACATCTCATGAACACTCTTTTTCTTCAATTCTTTCTCTGTATCGTTGAAGTCTTCCAGAAGCACCTTTCTTTCTGACTGGTCCAACAGTTGTAATTCCTTCAATCTGATGTTTTTCTTGTCGAGAATTTCACTAATAATACACTTCAATCTCCAATAAATGAGATCGATTTCCTCATCGCTGAATTGGTCCGTTTTATAATCGATATACAGGGTAAGCTTATGTTCATTCCCTTCACGTATGCTTACCTGAAGTGGTTCGATTTGCTGTCCAGTGAAATGCCATTCTGAAATAACAGGTACTCCATTGATTTTATGAAAAGACTTGGAATTCAAAAAATTCAAAGTAACATCATGTAGACTTTCAAGATTACCGTGCTTTGTTTGCAATAGGGGAAACAATAAATCAAAAGGATATTTTTGATGAATATAAGAACGTTTAGTCTCTTGGTGGACATAAGTCATCAGTTCGGAAATGGTTACGTTAGGGGAACTCTTCAGTCTAAGTGGTAGGGTAGATGTACACATGCCAAAAAGCGCTCGCTCTTCTTTTCCCGATCTGTTGTATACAGGAGTACCTAAAACAATATCTTCAATATTATAAATTTTATGCAGATAGACATACATGACTGAAGTAAAGAAAGTATTGTACGATTTTTGATTGTCACTAATAAAGTTTCGAATAGATGCAGATTGTTCATCTGTAAACAGATACGTTTTCCGATTGGCTTTTATCTGCTTACTATCAGTCATTGCTCTTTCTGGTAAATCCGCATATTTTTCCAGCCAAAAATTTTCATTTTTGATAAACCTATCTGAAGAATCTATGTATGCAGCCTCTTTTTCCAAATAGTCGATATAGGAGAATGTGTGATTATGAAATGTATCTAGTAAAGACGATTGTAAAGATAGGTCTCCCTTTGCTTGATAGTAATCCCAAATGAAATTAACAAATAATGCATTTGACCATCCATCTGAAATGATATGGTGTATTTTAAAAATAAAACCTTGTCTATCCTCTATTTTGAAAAAATAAATTGCGAACAACGGAGTATCAAGCATGTTGAGTTGAAAATTTTCCTTCGCTAACAATCTTCGGTCAAATTCCTCCCAGGGATTTTCGTACATATTAAAATAAATGGTTTCAATATGAATGGGATCAAAGTCAGAAAAATACTGTTTGATTTCTCCATCAACAGCAGATAACCTCAGCCGGATACTTTCATGCTTTCGCATAAAAAGAGTAATGGCTTCTTCAAGGACTTCAAAGTTAATATCTTGTTGAACATAAGAGCTTATCGTTTGCAAATTTATGCTGGTGTCAGGATACATATTTTCGATATACCAGATTCTTTTTTGTGCATGAGATAATCTGTAAAACTGATCGGGATTTTCGCTTCTCATTTTTTCCTCCACCTATTCTTTTTTGTGTATAGACAGAGTAAAGTAACCTACTTTTTTCTGCCCCATGTGAGGAGATACTATCACTTGCTTAACTACAGCATTTCCGCATGGCAATCAACCGTACAGTGAGTAGTAGGAACATGTTTCGCATTCCTCATTTCTCCCAGCCGATATTTCCAGAACATTTCCACACAGCGTTGAAACTTTTGTTGATGCATCATTATACTTGCAGCGTATCGTTTCGGTGATATTTTCAGCAATTTGCCCCCATCAACTGATACTAAGCATCCCCAAAAGAGGATGCTTAGTATCACTGTTTATCCACCAACACCATGCTCATATTGTATTACGGTGTCTTTAGGGATTGAATCTTGTCCATTCGTAACGATGCTACCCAGTCCCAAAACGAGAATAATTGATAACAAAAATGCCCTCATCGCTTCGTGCCCCCTCCATAATTCTCTTGCAATTCCGAGCATCGAACCAGATAGGTAACGACTCGTGATCGTGTCACCCTCCCCTCGACAAAGTATTCCGATACGTACCGCTCATATAGCCATCCAGAAGTGCGCCCAGATGGCCAATTGTCTTAGCCCGGTAGGGAATTCGATTTAGCCAGAAACACCCAACTTACAGTATTTTACAGCATTCGTGAATTGCATGTAAATATTTTCCTCCTCATATGGTATTGTCGGCATCCTTGAAGCAACCTACTACTATCGGAAGAACAAGGCCTCTCAAGAACCCTGTATTTGTCATGGAGGGCGACCAATACCTGGTTATTATCGTCTTATTGCTTCCTGGGACCCCGATATATCTGAGTTCTAACCCGCTACTTACGACTTGGTCAAATGATAGATGAGTTGCACAACACCAGAGGAAAACGTTCTTGTATTCACCAGTTTTACATTCAACCTCTGTTTTATATCCATAAACAACGGTTTTCCCTCTCCCAAAATAACAGGGTGAACAGATAATCGAAATTCATCCACAAGCCCTAAATTGATAAAAGTTGTGATAAGACTGGCTCCACCATATAACCAGATGTCTTTACCAGGCTCATTCTTTAATTGATTTACGACTTCGAGAATATGATCATTTACGAATATTGCTTTATGATCAGTCCCTTTTTGTGTCTTGGAAAACACATATTTTTGTTTACGATGAACCAATTCCCAAATTTCTTTTTCCATATCAGAATGGTCAATTTCTGGTGTAAATTGCCCCCATAAATCATAACTTTTTCTTCCATATAAAATTGTATCAATTTGATGTAGGAACTGAACAAACCCCATCTCAGAGTCCATTATGCACCAATCAACTTCCCCATTTTTCCCTTCAATAAAACCGTCTAAAGTGACCGCTAAATCTAATATGATTTTTCGTTTCATGATTGATTACTCCTTTCGTTGATCTACCACCCAGTATAGACCTGTAAATATGTCACCTCATGTCATATTCGTAACAAAAAGGTCTCGATTAAACCGGTATATGCAAAAACAGCTCACTTAATTGGCGATAGGTACCATTAAGTAAGCTGTTTTATAATGATGGATTACTTCAAGTATCTTCCCGTAATCGACTGCTCCGCATGGATGATTTGTCTAGGTGTGCCCTCGAAGACCACCTGACCGCCATTGCTTCCTCCGTCCGGTCCCATATCGATAATCCAATCTGCTTGGCTGATCACATCGAGGTTGTGTTCGATGACGATTACCGTATTGCCGGCATCCACGAGGCGGTTCATAATCTCCAAAAGGTGACCGATATCTGACATGTGCAGGCCAGTTGTCGGCTCGTCCATCACATAGATACTGCCTTTCTTGTGCAGCTCGCTTGCCAGCTTGATGCGCTGACATTCCCCGCCCGATAGCGTGCTGAGTGGCTGGCCGAGTGTAATATAATTCAGTCCCACATCACTCATCGCCTGGAGTTTGCGCACAACCTCTTTTAACTCAAAAAATTCCAATGCCTGCTCTACAGTCATCTCCAGCACTTCTGCAATTGACTTGCCGTTCAGCTTGTACGCGAGCACTTCTTCCTTGAACCGTTTACCACCGCAGACTTCGCACGGCAGCTTCACGCTTTCAAGGAATGCAAGGTCTGTATACACCACACCCAGCCCTTGGCAGTTCTCGCAAGCCCCCTTGGAGTTGAAGCTGAACAAGCCTTGGTTGACCTTGTTCGCGGAAGCAAACGCCTTGCGCACATCATCCATAATCCCTGTGTAGGTCGCGGGATTCGAACGTGTCGACACGCCTACCGCCGATTGATCGATGACAATTGCATCCGGATACTTGCTAAGGAATACTTCGTTAATCAGCGTACTCTTGCCTGAGCCGGCGACACCCGTAACTACTGTCAGCACTCCGGTTGGAATATCAACGCTCACGTTTCGCAGGTTATGCAGTGTGGCATCCTCGATGGACAGCTTGCCGGACGGCTGCCGGGAATCTTGCTTCAGTTGGAGCGGCCGATTCATATGGGTGCCAGTCAGTGTCCCTGATTCCAGCAGGCCTTGGAAGCTTCCTTCATACACGATGGTACCCCCGTGGCTGCCGGCGTTCGGCCCGACGTCGACGATATGATCTGCCACCTTGATCACATCGGGATCATGCTCGACGACAATCACCGTATTGCCCTTGTCGCGAAGCTTTTGAAGCAATTCATTTAACCTGTGCACATCACGGGGGTGCAAGCCAACACTGGGCTCATCGAAAATGTAAGTGACATCCACCAGACTGCCGCTCAGATGCTTCACCATCTTTACGCGCTGCGACTCGCCGCCGGACAATGTATCCGTCTCACGGTCCAGCGTCAAATAGTCAAGTCCGATATCCACCAGATGTTGCAACCGCTCCGTAAGCGACTTGATCATCGGCGCGGCGACCGAATCGTCAATCTCCCGAATAACTCGGATAAGCTGACCGACCTCCATGGAGGACATCTCCGCAATGTTGAGCCCATTGATCTTGCAGTTGAGCGCGGCTTGACTGAGTCTTGCCCCATGGCAGCTGGAGCAGGTACCCTCTGAGATGAATGGCGCAACAGCCTTTTGTGTACGCTCAGACTTCGTCTTTACATCCTGCTTGATGTATTTGTTGGTGAACTTCTCAATGACGCCTTCCACTGTAATATTCGTTGCCTTCCCAGCGAAATCCATCTTCACTTTTCTCGCCTTGCCGTAGAGCAGTTGCTCCAGTTCTTCATTCGAATAATCGCTCAGCTTCTTGTCTGGGTCGAAGGACCCCGACTGCACGACGATCGTCCAATCCCAACTGTCTACCTTATAGTCCGGCAGCATGATTGCCCCTTCATTCAACGACCTGGACATGTCCACCGCCTTGCTGATGTCGACACCTAATTTGCGACCGATCCCGTTACATTCGGGACACATACCTTGTGGATCGTTAAAAGAGAACATATGCGCTTGTCCAACATAGGGCTTACCCACTCGGGAGAAGAGAAGACGGAGTATGGGGGAGATATCAGTAATCGTCCCCATTGTGGAATGGGAACCGCCGCCCAGCCGCTTCTGGTCCACGATAACCGCCATGCTCAGGTTCTCGATCGCGTCTGTATCTGGCTGTGGATAGCGGGGCAGAAAATTGCGCACGAACATGCTGAAGTTCTCATTCAGCAATCGCGTGGATTCTGCGGCGATCGTATCGAAGACGATCGATGACTTGCCGGATCCAGATACACCGGTGAAGATCGTAATCTTCCGCTTGGGAATTCGCAAGGATACGTTCTTGAGATTGTTTTCCCTCGCACCGGAGATTACGATATACTCCTGATTAGATTCGCTCATGCCAACATCCTCCCGACAGTATTCATTTCTACTTATATTTTCATTGTACCATTCAAAAGGAAGCTTTCGTACCGAATGCGGTTAGAATTATCCTCTAAGCATTAATGCCGATACAAGTTCACTTTGTAGAATTCCCTTTCCTCCAGGTGGAATCTTGATCAAGCAATCGGAATCTTTAATGGATACCGTAACACTTGATTGGTCAATCCCGACAGGCTTTACGAATACCTTGCCATCGATTACATACGACTTTCCGCGAACATACCGAGGATACGCATTTACCTTTGTAAAATCTTCGCCTAGAAAAGCAGTAAAGTCCTGCAAGTAACGATTTTGAATACCCTGCATACCCAAGGTCACGGGACGAACGAAGAGCTCAAAACCAACAAAGCACGCTCCCGGATTGCCTGACAAGGCAAACAAGAATTGATCATTCCAAACCCCTGCAGACGTAGGGCTTCCCGGTCGCATCGCTACTTTGTTAAACAGGACCTTCCCTTCCCATTTTTCTAAAATATCTACGAGAATGTCGTAGTCGCCTACCGATACTCCACCTGATGTGATCACGAAATCCGCAACGGAAAATGCTTCCAGAATAAGATTTTGTGCCTGATCCGCTTCGTCTGGGATGGATCCCATCTGTAACGGAATCCCTCCTGACTCCCGAATAAGTGCCGCCAGCATGTAAGAGTTACTGTTTCGAATTTTACCTGAGCAAGCGGAGCATCTACAGGTAAAAGCTCTGAGCCTGTTGCAAAGATCGCGATGATTGGGCGCTTATAAACTTTGACGCGAGAGAAACCGAATGTAGCCAACAACGCGGTCTCACCAGCACGGATTTCTGTCCCTTTTTGCAGGACACACTCGCCTTTTGTCATTTCGTGGCCAATTGGAGTCAGATTCTGCCCAGGGTGGACCTCTTTTTTTATCGAAATGTATGTTTTGCCCTGCTCCTCAAAGTCGTCTGTCATTTCCAGCATGATGACTGCGTCTGCATTTTCAGGTACCATCGCTCCCGTCATGATTCGGGAGGCCGTTCTTTGCGATAATTCTTTTGTAGGAAGGGTCCCGCAAGGAATATTGTCGATCACTTCCAAAAGAACAGGAGATTCAGGTGATGCCCCGCGAGTTGAACTGGACATGATCGCAAAACCATCCATCCCGGAACGCCGGAAATGAGGCAAGTTGTCTGGCGCAATGATATCCTCCGCCAACGTACGACTGTAGGCATTTTCCAATGAGACTTCTTCTGCAACTAGATGATTCAAATGTTGCTCAATTCTGCGCTGCGCTTCCACGACTTGAACCGCATTTCGATGAAATCGATTCACGCTTTCCACTCTTTCCATGTCCACTACACTACCCTCCAATTTGAGACATACGCCTAACGGTTGGTACATGCGACTGACTCTCATCGGCTAAAGCTTTGGCCATTTCGTGATTCAGTGGCTTGATATGCAATGCTCGGAAAAAGAGGTCGCGTACCGCTTCATCATTTCCAATGCACTTACGAACGTTAAACTCATCCGACCAGTATAAGCATGGCTTTATGTTTCCATCCGCGGTCAAACGAAGCCGGTTACACGTTTCACAGAAATGATCGCTCACGGGATGAATAAGCCCAAAACTCCCCTTGGCCCCTTCTATCCGAAAAGTTTGTGCGGGTCCGTTGCCTCGCACATCATGACTCTCCGTCACTTTCCAGCCCAATTGATGACAACGGTCCAATACGGCGGACAACGGCAGATAGGATTGCTTCCACTTCATGTCGTTGTGGCCGATGGGCATGTACTCAATAAATCGCACTTGTAAATGACGATCGATCGTTAACTGAAGAAAATCTTCTATTTCGTCATCGTTGATCCCCTTCATAAGAACGACGTTCAACTTAATCGGATCGATCCCTACTTGTTGGCATGCAGCTATACTATCCAGAACTCGATGGACATCACCACCGCGGGTAATCAACGAAAAACGATCCGCTTTCAATGTATCCAGACTGATATTCACACGGTTCAAGCCAGCTGCTTTTAATTTTTCGGCCTTTTTCGCCAAGAAAATACCATTAGTAGTTATAGCGATATCTTCGATTCCTGGAATTTCCGCTATCGCGAATACCAAATTTTCAATGCCATTGCGAACCAATGGTTCTCCACCTGTCAGCCTTACTTTTTTGACCCCTATTTCGGCCAAAACCCTCACAACCTCGGTTATTTCTTGCAAGGACAGGATATTTTCATCAGGTTCAAATTCCATTCCATCAGCAGGCATGCAGTAAACACATCGCAAGTTGCAACGATCCGTTACCGAAATGCGTAGATAGTCATGGACACGACCAAAAGCGTCCACCAATTCACTTGGAATCACTGGACTTCCCCCTTTCTACCTCTGCAATTCGTTCGGGCCAGGTGTACACGTTAAACGTCTGATTTCGAATAAAACCAACCGTGGTAATACCAAGCTCCTGTGCCAGACGAAGAGCCAATTCAGTAGGAGCTGATTTTGATAAAACAACGCTACATCCTATCTTGGCTACTTTCAACAATACCTCGGAAGAGATGCGGCCACTAAAGACCATGATTTTATCTTCAATAGATACGGAATGCATCAAACAATATCCGTATAGTTTATCGAGTGCATTATGTCGTCCTATATCCATTCTGGAGAGAACAAATCCGTTTTTATCGCACAAGGCAGCATTATGAACGCCACCCGTTTTTTGAAAGAGTTTTGCAGAGTGTTGCATCTCTTGCATGAATCGAAAACAATCAGTACTTGAGAGCAAGACTCCTTTGGCTTCAACCTTTTTCACTGTTCGCGCATCATTATAAAAGTAAAAACTTTGCCGACTTTTCCCACAACAGGAAGTAACGTATCTTTTCGAGTGAAACAGCTGGTTGTATTTGTTCACTTTTTTTGCTTCCACATAGGCGTGTCCCGTTGTTTCGTCTATGAAGAGATCTGCTATGTCAGAATACGCGTTTATCACTCCTTCAGACGCCAGAAAACCAATGACGAGTTCTTCGATGTATTCCGGACTGCAAACTAAAGTCGCAAACTCTTCCTGATTCAACATGATCGTAATGGGTGACTCTGTCACGATGGAATCTTCCACTTCTTTTAAAGTACCATTTTTATAATGCAGGACATGTGATAAAACGCACACAGGTTGAATCACGAACGTTTCCCCCTTCTCTCCTACACTGATCAAGAAATCGGTCTATCTAAAACATAGACGGTCATGGCAATATCCTCTTCAATACTGATATCTGAAAAAATCCGCAAAACCTTTGCGTGGATGATATCCTCGAGTTTTGCTACTACCGCAGGGTCGTTGTAAATGTTCTTCACGAGCTTCGTGCGAGCATCGTGTACCATTCGTTTGCCTTCTTCAGACAAAATCATAAATTTTTCTACATTTGTCAGGTTTCCTTTCATCTCACAGATCACCCATGGACCACAAAAACGTGTAACGATTTCTTTTGGACCGTTACCGACGTATTCTTTTCGTATCTCACGAACTAGCATGCTGAATTGATGTTCCAGGTTTTTCGTCATTCAATGTTCTCCTTCCATTCCCCCCACTTGTTCTTGCGAGGAGCCAACAATAGGTAACAAATGACCAGAATAAGAATAACTAGCGATAGAATCAGATTATTCAAAGCGTCATCACGATTGACGATAATAAAACGTATCGTGCCGGTAATGCCGATATAGATGAGGTAACGCAGCGGAAAGTGATACGCTTCCTTGAAATATTTGACGATCATAGAAACAAAAACAAAGTACAGAAAAAAGGCTAAGACTTCCTCCAAAATATCATGAACGTTAGTATTGCCAAGAAGTGCAGCGGTCACAATGAAATACAGTTCACGTACAAGATAAAAGCTCAAGACCAGTCCCAGAATGATGAGTGAAATATTTAACATCCGTTGATAGAAGTGCACGATCGATGTCTCCTTCATCATTCCTTTAGGCCCTCTCCTAATCCTTTCAGCAGGTTTATGCCAAAACCCAACGCCCGGTTGATGTCTGGATCACGCAGAGCTTTCATCAAATCGATGACACCTACCTTTTTTCCAGAGCGAAGAGCGTCATCTGCCCTTTGTAGCCCCTTTGTAACACCGCCCATCAGCTTTTTTGTCATTTCAGGATCTAGCTCTGCAAGCCCACCTGCGGCAGCCATCGCATTGTTGATCATATTGGTGACAGGAGGACGCACCATTTGTCCTACGACAATTTTGGCAATATCTTCTTTCGCTTCAACGGCCGCGTTAAGCGCTCCAAGAATTCCACTTTCATGGAGTTCCTGGAGCAGCTTGATCGTAGCCTGGATCCCTTCCGGATTTTTGGCGAGCGCATGTATGACACTTTCTACCGTTTGATCTTGTTTTTCTTTTTCGGTAAGAACAGGTTCTAGCACTTTTGAAATCGGTCTTGCCATTATTTTTTACCTCCCACAATGTTTACATCTGCAATCGGTTCATAATCGTCTCTGGCCCATTTTCGCTCTACTTGGACACCCATCTGAGGGTTTCGCTTCGCGTAGCGGGGATTGTACCTGGGCAGTGGGATCATTCCTTTTTCTTTGAGAAACTCCATACGTACCTTTGTTTGCTTGTAGGCAGGGGTTTGCGTTCGAACGTCCCCAACGCTGCCGGTCAAAAGGTTAATGGCATTTTCATGGCTAATGGAGTGCATGGGTACATACAGCTCTTTACCGCTTACTCGATCTGTCACGAGAACACGAAGCTTAATGGCACCGTATGGAGAGACGAGACGAACCAATGAACCGTCTTTTAGCCCCCGCTCGCTGGCAAGCTCAGGCGAAACTTCTACAAATACTTCCGGTAGTTTATATTGGATGCCTTTTGATTTATTCGTCATGTTTCCTTCATGGAAATGTTCCAGTAGTCGTCCGTTGTTTAAGGTAAGATCAAATTCCGATGAATACTCGATAGGCGGAACATATTCAACGAGCGAAAGTCTTGCTTTTCCGTCAGGGAAGTTGAATTGTTCTTTGTATAGAAGCGGCTCGTCGGTACCATCCTGTTGCACTGGCCAAAGCAAGCTGTTCCATCCTTCTAAACGATCGTACGAAACTCCAGCATAAATCGGTGCCAGACTCGCAATTTCGTCCATGATTTCACGAGGGTGTTGGTAATTCCAGTTTGCACCCATACGTTGTGCAATCAGTTGGATGATCGACCAGTCCGGTTTTGAATCTCCCGGTGGTTCCATTACTTGATACAACCGCTGGATACGTCTTTCCGTATTCACAAAGGTACCCTCTTTTTCCAGGGATGGAGACGCAGGTAAAACGACATCGGCAAATTGAGCCGTTTTGGTCAGGAATACGTCCTGTACGACAAAGAATTCAAGCTTGCTGAGGGTCTCATGCACGTGGTTGGCGTTGGAATCGACCCAAGCCATGTCTTCACCCATCAGGTACATCGCTTTCAGCTCACCTTTCTCCACCGCTTCCAGCATTTCGATATTCGTTAGGCCTGGTTTGTTCGAGATCGTTACGCCATACGCCTTTTCAAATTTGGCTCTCGCCTGATCGTCCGTAATAGGCTGATACCCTGGAAGCCACGTAGGGAGTGTCCCCATGTCGCAAGCTCCCTGTACGTTGTTGTGCCCACGCAATGGATAGGCTCCTGCTCCCGGTCGGCCGTAGTTTCCTGTTACCAGCAAGAGATTAGAGATAGCGGCTGACGTATGCGAACCGGCGATATTCTGAGTCACACCCATTCCCCACAAAATGCAAGTACCATCTGCTTCGCGAATCATTCTGGCTGTTTGAATCAACTGTTCTTTTGTCAGCCCGGTTACTTCCACAGCGTAATCCAGCGTGTATTTTTCGAGCATTTTCCGATAATCGTCAAAATCGTTTACCCGATTTTGGAGAAAGGGTTCGTCATGCCAGCCTTGGTCGATGATGTACTTTGCGACTGCCGTCAGCCAGACAAAATCGGTCCCTTGTTTTGGATGCAAGAAAAGATCGGAACGTTCGGCCATTTCATGCTTGCGCAGATCAGAGACAATCAGTTTTTGACCGTATAATTTCTTTGCCCGTTTCACGCGGGTTGCCAAAACGGGATGGCCCTCTGTTGGATTCGCCCCGACGATGATGACCAGTCCGGCACTTGCGATATCTTGAATAGTACCGGAGTCCCCACCGTGTCCTACCGTTGCCAGTAATCCGTCAGTGGCAGGTGACTGGCAGTACCTGGAGCAGTTGTCGATATTGTTAGATTCAAATACCTGCCGCGCCAGTTTTTGCATAAGATAGGCATCTTCGTTGGTTGTTTTGGATGAGCTTACAAATCCAAGCGCGTTGCCTCCGTAGTTTTGCTTGATGTTACCCATTCGCTCGGCAATCAGTGATAGTGCCTCATCCCACGTAGCCGGAACAAATGCGTCTCCTTTTCGAATCAAAGGTGTGGTCAAGCGTTGATCACTGTTAACAAAATCCCAACCGAACTTCCCTTTCACACAAGTAGAGACACTGTTGACTGGAGAGTCTTCCGTTGGTTCCACTTTCAGAATGTGGCGTCCTTTGGTCCATACCTCAAATGAACAGCCTACCCCGCAGAACGTACATACGGTTTTTGTTTTCTTGGTCCGTGTTTCCCGCATGGCCGCCTCCACTTCAGAGATAGCAAAAATGCTGCTGTAACCGGGCTCGACTTCTTTAATGAGATCGATCATCGGATTCAACAGGTCTTTTTTAATCCCTGACAGAAAGCCAGCTTCACCGAGCATGGATTTCTCCATCAGCGCATTGCACGGACAGACTGTCACACACTGACCGCAAGACACACAAGATGATTCATTAATCGATTTATTGTCGTCCCAGATCACTCTTGGAATCTCTCGTTCCCAATCGATGGTGAGCGTTTCATTTACCTGCAAATCCTGACAAACCTCCGTGCAACGTCCACAGAGAATGCATTGATCGGGATCATAACGATAAAAGGGATGGGACATATCCACCTCTTCCTTTTTTTCTCGGAACGGGCGTGTTTGGTGGTCAATTTCCAGCAGTTCTGCCGTATTGTGAACCCGACAATTTCCGTTGTTGTTGTCGCAGACGGTACAATACAGCATGTGGTTTTCCAAGATCCGGTCCATTGCTTCTGCCTGTGCGCCTTTTGCCCGTTCAGAGGATGTAAGGATGTGCATACCTTCCTCGATAGGGGTCGAGCACGCTCGCATCATTTTCCCGTCAATCTCACACATGCACGTATCACACGTTTGAATAGGTCCTAAAATGGGTGAATAGCAGATGTGAGGATGCTCTATTCCCTGTTGCAGCAAATAATCCAGGATACGGGTTCCTTCCTCCGCTTCATGCTTCACTCCATTTAGTTCAAAGCTAATTTTTTTCATCTTCTCTAAAACCTCCAAGAAAATAATAAAAGCCCACCACCAAACAACCTGAGCATGAACACATGAACATGCGCAAATTGTTTGATGGTGGGCTAATTCCTAAGCATCCAATGATACTCGTTATCCGTCCCAACATATCTATGCGTGAGATCAGGATGATTGAGCAATTCGTCATTACTAACCATCAATGATCAATTACGGCTACATTATATCACCGGATCTACATGGAAATCCAACTTTTTTTATGGAAGCGTATCTGTGTCAATCGTCCTATGATTCTTTGCTTGCTTACAGAAGAGGCAAAATGGCGTTCGCGTACGCCTGGGCTCCCTTTTGATTGGGATGACCGATGGAGGCACGCTTGCATATCTCGAAATCCAAACCCGTGCACCCTGCTTCTGTGCAGGAGACGAGGCGCTCGGCTGCGATCAGGTCTTGTGGAGTCAGGTCCAAATTGATGCCGAATACATAGGGATCATCCGTCAGCGCCGCATGCTCCGGACCAAAATTCGGATCGGCGAAAAAGATACGCTGTTGACCGAGCTCCGCATTTCTCTCATCGATGGCTTTACGCAGGTAGACCTTTGATTCTGTTTCAAGCTGGGCACAGCGCTTGTATACCTTTTCCAACTCAGCCATTCCTAGAATTCCTCCAGCTGCACCGCCGCCGACTCCTCCGACAATGGCCCCCACGCCGATCAACAGTGCTTCTACCGCTGTCATATCGCTCTTTTCAGATACAGGTGGATAATAACCGGTAACGATGACTTTGGCTTGTGTGAATTTATTCGTCACCTCGACCAGCAATTTCTTCATGCTCTCATAGAAATAGTCATAATGTAATTTCCCCAAGTCAGCTGGATGGAAAGGATTCAGAACTGTCCGAACATCGACATCGTTCATGCCTCCATCCAAAAGAATCAGATCCACCAAGTCAGCCTCGCCTTTGAAGAACGCACATTGCTGCAGGATCGTTGGGAATGATTTAGGTACTTCGCCGTCTACGGGGGCCACTACGTCATCTTTACCCTCTCCAATAATGGCGCCGGAATGAGCGAGTACTTGTGTATATTGCTTGATATTTCCTTCTCTGGCCTGAACGGCTGCACCCACGATGGAATAAAACTTCTCATGCTCTTGCAAGCCTTGCCCCCAGCTCACGGAATCGCCCATCACGAGCATATGGAAGGTTTCTAGGGTCAGCGGAATTTCATTAGAAGGTGTGCCATCGGAAAGCCGTACTTTCAGGGTCACCTGCTCACCCGCTGGATTGCTTTCCACTTCCGCTGGTCGAATCAAGGTAAATTCCACTTGTGTCGAGCTTAGTATCCGTACATCGGGCATTTCTTGGTTGTTTACCAAGACGAGTGTCCCTTCGGAAAAGCCGCTTCCGTTCACGATGGCTTTTTGTCCGGGTCTCATCCGTGTTTTCACTTGATTTTCCTGTTGGGCGGAAATGACTTTTGGATTCACGTAGATGGATGCCTTTGTAGAGAGAGTCATATCTGATTGTCGGACCTGGAGCATATGGGAGCCTCCTGTCACGAAAGGCAACACAAAATGGAGCATGGTATCGCTTACTACCTGGGTTTTCGTTTCCGCGCCATCGATCAGCACGACATCGGTTTTGGTATAACGACTTCCTTCCAGTGTCACTGTATCACCTGCGAATGCATAGAGCGGGGATACATGGCTGATCGACGGCTCCAAGAGCTTGCGTCTGAAATCATCCGCGTCGATGGCTCGAAAGCTCACAGGATCAGACAATCTGCCTCCCGCATATCCGGCACGACCAGCATCAGCGTATGAACCCTGCGCTCCCGGTTGACCTGCCGTTCTCGGCCCTGGACCGCATGCCGTACCGAATTTTGCATTCTTGCTGTCACCCACGGCGCCACCTGGTCCGCCTGCTCCAGGATTACCAGGGATTCCGCCTGCCCCCGGGCTGCCCCCCTCAATCGTGATCGCAAAGCCTTGCGAATAATTTTGGATGATGGTTTGTGGCGCGTACAAGGTCAGCCGACCGCCAGCGCCCCCATTGCCTCCCGGGCCTCCGTAGCCAGCTGCACCGCCACGTCCTCCGTTTCCACCTGCTCCTGCTCCGGCTTTGCAGAAACCTGCCCAATCCAATTCGGCTGGTTTGCCTTTTCCTCCCCGGCCACCATCTCCTCCGTCTTGCCCAGGCCCGCCTTGTGTGCCATCTTGCCCTTTCAAGTCAAAATGAGGGCGTCCCGCCATATTGAGGACCCACAGTTCGAGTTCAGGAGCAGCAGCTCCGTCAAATCCACGGTCTCCGGGCAATCCATGTGTTCCAGGTGTCCCCGGAATGCCGGAGAGCGTCGAAGACATTGGTGCATCTGGCGGTGTTGCCGGTTTCTGGCGTTTGCCTGGAACATAGCGGTAGGGACGCTCCCATGTAAACGTAACATTCTGACCGACCGTCAACTTTTCAGCGATGATGATTAAGTAGCGCTGCGGATATTTCAAAATGACATTGGTTCCATCCTCAATATAAATTTCCGATGCGGCCCAATAGGCGGTGTCTACCGATATATTCAAGGCCGAAGCAGGAGACGGTACAGCTAATGTAGCCGTCATTTTTTTAGGAAACGGAATGGCTTGCAACAGTTCCGCTTTACCACTCAACATTTGCAAAGAAGGCGTAGATTTGGCTGAGTCGATTCGATACGCAGACTGAATCATGGTATTCCCACTGACGAGTGTGGGGCTTGGTTTCGTCAGCCCCGATTGAGGTACTACTGTCCCACGGATCTTGAGCGAACCCAGACTGGACAGGGACGTAATCCCGAATGACTCCAGTACCGCTTTGTGATACGTCATTCGATCCTGAACCATTTGGGGTGCTGCTTGGAAGGAAGCCGGATTCACAGCCATGGACGTGATCCCAAGGGTATTTCCCCCTGCATTGAAAGTGTTTGTAGAAGTTGACATTGTTTTTTCCTCTCCCTTATCACAATGAATGAAATAGTTTGTGCGAGCCAGCCTTCATTGCACGGACAATCATTCTTGGCTAGCGCCGAATTCCTCTAACTCCCGAAAGCTGATTTTTCTTCTTTGTGGATGAGGTGTTTCCCCTTGATGCGCCCATATGATCTCCACATGATTGCCTTCCGGATCAAGAAAAGAAAAACGTGCAAATTCGCTCTCCACATACGGACCATGTGCCAAAATACCGTGCTCCGTCAGTTTCCTCCACAATTCCTTGAAGTGATCCAACGTATCCACCCAAAAAGCCAGATGCACATGATGCGGATTGTTCAGGATGAGCAAATCGTGCCTGCCCGATTGCGGATCAATCGCCAAGCATGCCGTTTCGTCGCTAGGGTTCACCACTGTCAGATCAAGTGCGGTTTCATAAAAAGAGGCCAATCTGCGAACATCATGCGCATATAAGGAAATGTGACCCAAGCGGCTTAGTTTTGACATGTTCCCTCCATCCTTTCGTATTGACTCGCCTGTTTCATCCTAACACCGAGAATACAGGGCTCGATATTACTCGAAAGGATGCATCCAAAAGGATACCCGTGCGATAAATATGAGTACCCAGTATATAAGAAGCGTAGTAAAATCGTAGGAAGAAAAAGGAAAACCTTTTGATGGAGCGGGTGATGCTATGAATTATCAGGATAGCCTTGAAGAGCTGGAAAGTCGTCTGTTGGTAGGACGAACCGAGGAAGTCCTTCATTTTTTGAAGTTGCTTGCGGATGAGCGGCGCTCCAAAAAAATCATGAATCTCTTCGGGACCGCAGGCGTGGGAAAAAGCTATTTGCTCGACGAACTTAAGCGGCAAGCTCATCTGCGTCAAGCAGCTACGCTCTCTTTGGACAGCGAGCAATTTTGGCACACGCCCTCTGATTTTTGCCTACATATTTTGCAGGCGTTGCACGTTTATCATAAGGGAGAAGAGCAGCATCCCTCTCAATTGTTGGAGGAATGCGTTTCGAAGCTGAATGAAAAAGCGGCTGATCAAAGACTCGTCCTCTTTCTCGACATTTACGAGAACTTGGACGGCCTGGACCATTGGCTGCGCGAATATTTTTTCAAACGATTAAGCGCGAATATCCTGATCGTAGTCGCAGGGCGGCATCCACTGTCTGAAGCTTGGCTTCTTTCCCCCGGTTGGCGTCACTTCATCAGTAGGGTCCCTTTGTCCCATCTTCCTTACGATGCTGTTGAACGGTATGCGCATTACTGTCACATTTTTGAACCGCCTATCATCCAAGAAATGTGGCGACGCTCCAAAGGGCATCCCCTTACCCTTTCCTTGCTGTCCTTTACCTTGCAGCCGAAAGATCAAGAAGGAAACGGTGCTTTTCAAGAGGAAATGGATACGTTGCCGTTTGTTGTAAGCCAATGGCTGCGCGAGGTTCCCGGCGAGCATTTGCGTCCTCTCGTGGAAGCAGCCGCCGTATTGCGGCACTTCAATCAGGATAATCTGTCGTTTTTATTGAAAAGGGAAATTACAGCCTCTGAGTTTTTTCAATTGATCCGATTTTCGTTTGTACGGAAAGTGGACAGCGGCTGGACGATTCATTCCTTGATGAGAGAATCCATTGCCCAGGATATGCGGGCACGGACCCCGGTTCATTTTGCAGATTTGCAAAAGCGGGCCGTTCACTACTATTATGAGAAGTTCACCAAGTCAGCTCATTCGGTCCGTACACCAGAGGCTTTAGAGCTTACCTTCTTTTTAGGTGATGCACTCATTCGCGCCTTTTTAAATTGGTTCGATCCATTACCCAAACCATTCGAATCGATTCACACTGGTCATCGGGAAGAACTGCTAGAGTATATCCGCAATCAGCGGCACTGTCCCTCCCCTAAAACGATCAAGCTGTTTGATCCGCATACGAACCACCATTTTGATTTTCACCTGACAGCGGAGCAAACCTTGTACCCATTGAATTGGCTTGATCATGACCGTCTATTCTCGCTGGGATACGACGTGCTTCGCGTTCTGCGCAATGAAAACGGAGCGATCTCAGCACTTGCCGCAGTTGTTCCCATCAACGAAAAAACCCTTCCTTACCTGATGGAACATTCCGGCTCCCGTTCGTATTTCACCGCTCTCTCCAAACAAGAGCTAGAACGATTTAACGTGCCGGAACACACACGAGCAGGCTGGTTCATTCATACCATTCATCAAGACGATTACGAGGATGTTTCCCAACATACAGCCATTGGCCATATGCTGCACGGTTTGATGTTCACCGGAGAATTTTTATTGTGTTCACCTGCACCGTTTCCTTTTTTCAAAGCCGCCCACGAAAGTTTGGGATTTGATATAGCCGAATTTGCTACCCACACCAACTATGACGGAGTAACACCCACCCTCGTATTTTTCCGTGATACGCAAGGTGAGCATTTGCCCGCTTATTTGCAAAAGCTGCTTAAGCGATCCGGATTGGATGCGGATTTGCGTCTGGAAGAAGAAGCGATTCCAGCTACTTCTCCTCCAGCATCACCGGGAATAGTCACAACACTGGACATGAGCATGCTGACAGCACGGGAACAGGAAGTAGCCGCCCTTGTTCTGGAAGGATTGACGAACGCAGAAATCGCTGCTCGCTTGTATTTGAGCGAAGTCACGGTAAAAAAGCATTTGAAATCGATTTTTGAAAAGATGGATGTCAGCAACCGGACACAGTTGGTGAAAAAAATGCTTGTGTAGATCGAAAAAAGAGGAACCGTCGATGGCGGCTCCTCTTTTTATATGGCTACGGCATGACATACGGTTGTTCGAATAAAATATTCTCCACTGCCTCTACTACTTTTTCCGTCCACTCCCGTTCCTGATCCACGTTTGTGACATAAATAATCGTTTTATCGGTTTCAATGTATCGTCTTAGCCAGCTTCGATACCCCGGCCAGCTACCTCCGTGATGCACGACTTTTCCTGTCACCTGATCTTCACGCAGCCGCCAGCCATATCCATAATGAGATAGACTGTCGTCCGTAAGCTGTATTGGGGAAAACGCTCTCTCTAGCGTTGCTTTTTTTACCAGCTTTTCTGTGTAAAGAGCTCTGTCCCACTTACGCAAGTCATCCAGTGTTGAACTGACCGCACCGTCTCCCTGAATGCCATCCAGATAAATGACAAAATCGTGCTCACTTGATTCATCCGGTAACACGAATGCATCAGATTGAGCAGACTTTACATATCCGTAAGCGTAATGTTTGGTCAACTCAGGAGAATATCTTCGGTTGTACACTTTCGTATGCTGCATATCTAGTGGTTGAAAAATGTTTTGCTGCAAAAAATCAGCAAATGGTGTATCAGCAACGTGTTCTACGATAGAAGCCAATAAGGCATAGCCAGTATTACTGTACTCATACTTTTCATTGGGTAGAAATAAGACGTTGGGTCGATGCTTGATTAGCAGTTCGAGTATGTCCTGATTCGTAGCGATTTTTGATTTATCCCAATATTGGGAAAACAATTCCATGTAATCTGGCAAACCGGATGTGTGTACAAGTAGATTCTCTACAGTAATATCGGCATAAGGAAAATCTGGAAAGAAGCTGTCAACTTTATCTGTATAGTCGAGCTTCCCCTGCTCTTGCAAGATCATGATGCCCATTGCTGTAAACGCCTTGGAAACCGATGCGAGTTCAAATACCGAATGTGGTGACAATCTCTCAGCCGTTTCCAGATTGGCCATTCCTATGGATTTTTGATAAAAGGGTTTCCCTTCTTCCAAAATCAAGATGTTGCCACTCCAATTGTTTTGTTCGGCAATCGTGGTAAAAAGCTCATCAAGCTGGCGGTGTCTCGTATCACTTACGTTGGCTCGCTGGGTCATTTTTCGTTTCCCCCACTCGTTTTTTTATCATGAATAGTAAATTGTCTCGCCGCAAAGGCGATTCGAACAATTTCATTATTACCACTTCTGATAAACCTTGCAGAGAGATCTGTTCCAAATGCTCGGACTACAAACAGATCTTCAGCAAATGGTCTCATTACGTAGGTTTCTCCCAAAAAGGAGAGCATCAGTTGACCATTTTCCAATCGGATCGGCACTGTCCCAAACTCACTTGATTGATAGTCCCCCACGAATTGATTCATTGCTTCCTCAGTTAGGAAATCAATCTTGCTAACCAGATGAGAGGATTCCGGAGGGCGGTTTTCCAGACTATTTAGCGCACCCAGCATAACAGCCAAAACCGGTGACATTTCTAGATTGGACAGTGCCACTCCGGCCAGTCCTGTTTCGGGAAAGAAGCACATTTGCGACGTAACCCCTTTAATGCCACCACTATGTTCAACTAACGTTTTTCCGTAGAAGTCAGAAGTGATAACCAATCCGTACCCGTAAAATTGACCAGGTACCAAGTCAGTCGGAAAGTACGGGGTTATCATTTGTTGCACACTTTCAGATGTCAGGATACGATTTCCCCCTGGTGTAAGCCCACCTTTGCAGAATATGTCCGTATATCGCAACATATCCCGCACCGTTGATTTTAGAAATCCTGCCGCCCGAGAAGCGGGAGTATCCCACCAATTCGGAGATGGAATCACTTCCTTGTGATCGCCTCTGTCTCGCATGATATACAGCTTTGTAATATTCTCATAGCCATTCAGCTCTTCCAGAAAAAAGCTCGTGTGCTCCATTCCGATTGGATCTATGATATGCTCCTTGACATAAGCCTCATACGACTTCCCGCTGACGCGTTCAATGATCGCTCCCAGCAAGGCAAAACAATCATTGGAATAACTGAACTCTGTACCTGGTGGCCCTAAAAGCTCTAAATCTAATGTAGAGATTACATTCATCAGGTCTTCGTACGTATCGATTGGTACCGCATCATCTGTATGGTTTTGCAGAAATGGATGGTCTTCTACCTCATTCTCTTCCAAGCTTCGCATCACACTTGCATAAAATGTTGGCAAAGGAGGAATTCCGCTCGTATTCGTCATAAAATGATGAATCGTGATTTGCCCCACATCAAGATTTTTCAGACGAAATTCCGGCAAGTATTTGACAACTGGGTCATGTACGGATAACTTACCAGCTTCTTGTAATTGCATGACCGCCACACAGGTAAAGGATTTTGTTATGGATCCAATCCCAAATACCGTATCGATCGTAACCCCTAGTTGCTGTTCCACATCACGGAAGCCAAATCCGTTACTGTAAAAGATTTGACCATCTTTTGCTATTCCCATACAAACACCAGGAACCTGACCTTTTGTTATCCATTTTTGAGCATATTGTTCAAAAGAATCCATCCATCCGTTATTTGGCATATGCTTCTCTCCTTTGTTGACATATCGTTAGTTCTCGATCCAGCTGTCATTATATGTCGGCATGACAGATGTCCACTTTACTCCTTTTACACGAGAATTCATGACAGTAAAGGCCTTATCGTAATAGAGAGGGACAACATACGCTTGCTCAATCAGATGCTTTTGTACCTCCATGTACACTTGCTTTCTGGCATCAGTCTGTATGGTTGTACGCCCTTTCAATAGGAGAGCATCCAGCTTGTCATCTTTTACACCAGACAGGTTGTAGGCGCCGCTGGAATGAAAATAGAAGTAAAGAATATCAGGGTCATCATAGGAGCCCGATATAAGCGTTATATCAAAATTTCCTTTAACGACTTCCTGCATGTACCCTGCTATTTCTAGATTCTGAATCATCATGTTGATACCAGCCTCTCCCAGCATGGCTTGGAGCAATTGGGCTTCTTTGTCAAAATCTGCGGTACTGAGCAAATTCAGACTCAGTGTTTTTCCGTCCTTTTCTCTCACACCACTTCCGTTTACTTTCCAACCAGCATCGTCCAGCAATTTCTTTGCTTCGTTCACATTATACTCGTAACCGTACTTCTCTAAGGATTTATCATACCCTAGCGTTGATGGAGATAACGGCGCATGGGCTACTTCGCCTTCTCCCTGCGTAACAGCTTGGATAATGGCTTCTTTATTGACGAGCATGTTAAATGCTTTACGCACCTGCATATCTTGAAACGGTGGTCTCTTCAGATTCATCTCCATCAATAAGCCCAGTCCAGGACGTAAACGCTCTATCACTTGATATTTCGGATTATTTCGATAATATTTGGCGTCTTTCACAGGTATTTCCGTTGCTACATCGATAGCACCACTCTCTAGCGCTGATAACCTGAGTTGGCTGTCAGCAATCGCTTTTATGACAAGTTTGTCGGCTCTTGGAGGACCTTGATTTTCATAATATGGCTCTCCCCACTGAAAAGCTTCATTTCTAACATAGGTGACACCTTCGCCCGTTTTCCAGCTCTCAAACTTCCACGGCCCTACTCCCACTGGACTCCGGCCGTACTCCTCTCCACCCTGTTCAATCGCTTTCAACGATAACGGCTGTGTTATATAATTCCCTAGCGAATCGAGGAAGGCAGAATTGGGGTCATGTAGTTCCAGAACGAGGGTCTGATCGTCTGGCGCTTTCACACTTTTTATTGGAGCCATTACTTCAGCGGCTGTTTTTGCTTTTGTCTGTGGATTGAGAACACGATCGAAGGTTTCCTTAAAGCTTTTTGCAGTCAGAGGTGTCCCATCGTGAAAGGTAATCCCGGAACGAATGGTGAAGGTCCACGTTTTGCCTTCCTCAGAAATTTTATAGTCACTTGCCAGGGAAGGCTTGTATTCATTTGTCGCAGAATCCTTATATAGCAGCGATCCACCGAGCAACCAGGTATAGACCCCAGCAGATCCAGCAGACAAGTGAGCGTCTAACGTATCCGGTTCATAAGGGTAGGCTACTGTAATGGTTCCGCCCGATTTTGGTTTGGCACTCTCCTGTTGCTCGACTGGCACAGGTGTTTGCGTGCTGCAACCAACCACCAAGAACACAAATAGAGTGACAAAGCCCCCCAAAAAGACACTGTACGTTTTTCGCTTGTTTTTCTTCATGTGTCAGCATGCCACCTCCTACCCTTTTCTTTTTGAAAGAACTTCCGATGATGACAAAGAATGTCACCTCCTTCGCAAGCTGTAACAAAGAGTACATTTACTCTTTATCCAGTTGTTGAAGCTTCCACTGTAATCCTTGGTAGAATAATTCATTTGTTTTCATATACGGTTGCAGACCAGGGTACAGGATTGAACAAATTCTTCTAAAGCGTTCGAGATTTTCTGATTGGTTTGAAAGCATCCTTTCAGCAAATCGACGGAAAAATAACTGCGAGACAGGGAGTTCGTCAACATCGGCAAACAGCAGCACATACTCTTGAATATTCGCCTGTACGACAGGACTGTCTGGAGTTGCATGTTGCTCCGCTGCTTTCAACAACTGTTTATGGTTTTTAAGCATTCTGGCAGTCCACATCTCAACACTAATTTTGGGCAGGTGAACTACTTCCAGGAAGGACATAACATCATGCTTCATCTCCCCGACAATCTGTGGATCATTAAACATTTCCTCCAACTCATCTAGTGCAGCCGTTTGTGCTGCCGAAAGCTTGCCTTCCAGCAATGAAGATACGTTAATCCCTAGTAAAAAAATTTCTCGCCATTCAACCGGAAATTGTTCAGGAAAAACGGACGAAAACATTTTTTCTAAAATAAACCTTTCCCGTTCCAATGCATTTGTAGATATTGATTCAATTAGCTCGTGCATATAACTCAGAGAATCATGGCCACCCTTACTCTGCTTTGTTTGTTCCAAAATGGATTTCATGCTGGCAAGCGTACGCATTTGGATGTCCAAAGCTTCGATTTGCCATTCTATCGCCATATCAATAGGTATATCCCCAGCTAACATTCTCTGAATCTCATCAATCCCAAAGTTTAGATAGCGAAGGGTTAAGATCAGCTTTAACCGCCATATTTCCTCTGCCGTATACATACGATGCCCTCCAGGAGTTATCTCAGCAGGTGAAAGCAGACCGATCTCGTCATAATAACGAACAGTGGGTACAGAAGATCCTGTCATTTTCGCCACTTGTCCTATGGAGAACTTCACGTCCTTTGTTGTTGGATCAATCTGTTGATTTTGTGTGGTGTCTATTCTGTTCCTCGCCTTTCCGTGCACGTTACAACACCTCCTAGTCAATTATAAAACCTCAAGTAACTTGAGATTCAAGGGGCAATCTGATGAAAGGAGACATGGGCATCCCTTCGCTCAACTGATTTTCATGCTTTTACCGTAAAAAAAGAAGCGTAATGTGAACATAAAAAAGCCAGGTGGGTGTTGACACCTGACTTCGTAAACGTAAACGGACGGTTGAAGTTATTCATAGAGATCTGCGCTTAAATATTTCAGCCCTGAATCATTAATCGTCAACGCAATATTTGCCCCTTTTTCTTTCCCTTTCAAAAGCTGTAGGGCAGCCGCAACATTTGCTCCTGAAGAAAATCCTGCGAATATTCCTTCTTTTCTTGCTAGTTCTCTAGCAGCTTGTATCGCTTCTTCATCAGTAACATGGATGTAGTCTGTAACGAAGTTCTTATCCAGAAGAGGTAAATCCATGCAATTTCCGCCACCTTGGATCTTGTGATTGAGATTAGTAGCAGCTTTACTAGAGTAGAAGGGAGCGGTATAAGGTTCAAAGGTACCACCAGAACCAGTTTGGCGAAAATATTTCCATCGAGATTTTCCGTAAGCCTTGAAAGATGAACCATGGGAGTATTACCAATCGCTTTATGAACGCCTGATAAAATCATGTTCTCCATAGACATAGCGCCTCTTTTCGTATATTTTGGACTAGATAGTGTCTGCATCGAACTATATATAGTCTGATTGCAGATTATAACGTACATACGTGCAATATAACGTCCAAATTCAATGGAGGGCATTTTATGGAAGAGTTCCACACAAATATTGGAGAGAACATAAAGCGTATTCGGAAAGAAAGAAACTTGAGCTTGGATAAAACTGCTGAAATAACAGGAGTTAGCAAAACGATGTTAGGACAAATTGAAAGAGGCAAGTCTGCTCCAACCATCACAACACTTTGGAAAATAGCGAGTGGGTTGCGCTTGTCCTTTTCTTCACTCGTTAGTCAATACAAGCCGAATGTTACGATCGTGAAAAAGAAGGAAGTAAATCCAATTATTGAAAATAATGGACAGTACCGTGTATATCCACTTGTACCCTATAATCCAGAACAACAGTTTGAAATCTTCTCCGTAACTCTTGAACCAGGATGCGAACATATAGCAGAACCACATTCAACAGGGGTTGAGGAATTCATTCTCGTAAATGAAGGCACGCTAGAGGTTGTTGTCAATGAACAGGTTTATGTAGTGGAACCGGAGGATACTCTTATTTTTAAAGCAGACAGGCCTCACATTTATCGAAACAACGGTGATCGTATCGTAAAGTGTTCCGTAGTCATTCACTACTCAAGTCAATGAAAACAAAGAGAAACCCACTACATGTAGGGTTTCTCTTCCGATAGATCACTAGCATATTTGCTATCCGTTAGCAGTATTCCCCCATTCCTGTTTCCGTTCATGGAGCGAGCTCGCAATCATACGGTCCAGCAGCTGTGTAAAGGTCATACCTGCTGCAGCTGCACTCTTTGGAAACAGGCTGTTGGCGGTCATCCCCGGTAAGGTGTTCACTTCTAGTACGTAAGGTATATCCTGGCACAAAATCATATCGACCCTCGCATAGACCTTGCACTGCAGCAGCCGGTAGCTAGCGAGCGCCGCCTCGCGAACACACTGCAGGGTAACGGGAGGAAGCTCGATCACCTTCTCCTCCGCGCCGCCGTCCTCATATTTCGCTCGGTAGTCGAACCACTCTGAATGCGCGGAGCGAATGCCGATAATCGGTAGTACCTCGCCATCCAGAATCGCGCAGGTAATCTCCGTCCCTTTCAAATAGGACTCAATCAAGATCCCCTGATCCAAATGGCTGGCTTCCTGAACAGCCGACAGCAGCTCACCCTCACTATGCACGAGCTGGACACCAATGCTGGATCCCCCCATATTCGGCTTCACAATCACCGGGTAACCCAATTGCTCCACCGCCTGAGGATTATAAACGTCCTTCCAATAAAGTCCTGTAGGCGTTTGAATACCCGCCTCCTTCAGCAGCATCTTGGACAGTTGCTTATTCATGCATAGGCTGCTTGCCAGGACACCGCTTCCTGTATAGGGAATACCGAGGGTCTCCAACGCTCCCTGCACCGTGCCATCCTCGCCATATTGGCCATGCAGCGCCAACAGCGCGAAATCAATACCTTCCTGCTGAATCTGTGTGAGTAAATCCGCTCGCTGCGTAACGATAATGGGAACTGCCTCATAGCGGCTGCGATCCAAATGATTAATCATCTCTTGACCAGTCTGCAGAGAAACCTCACGTTCAGAAGAAATACCACCCATAATTACGCCTATCTTCATGATGACACCTCATTTTTCATCAAAATGGTTGTACGGTTCGTAATCGTTATGTCTCAAGAAAGCGACGCGCCTGTTTGCCGATTATCTGAATACCCCGCTCGATATTTTCATCCGTTACTCGTGAAAAACCTAGTCGCAAGGAATTCGTCCCTGTTCCTTCTTGAATAAAAAATTTGTCCCCCGGTGTAAAAATGACACCCTCCTCTGTGCAAGCTTCTAGCAGCTGGCGTGTATTTACGCCAGAGGGGAAGGTAAGAAACAAATGCAAGCCCCCATCGCCAGACAGCTGCGCCTCAGGGAGATGCGCTTCACAGCATGCCTTCGTCAGCTCATATTTGCGCTTATATTCCATACGTGCTTTTTTGACATATTTATCGAAATTTCCATTCAGCAAATATTGATAGAGGATCGATTGATCAATGGTTGAAGTATGGATGGTACGTGCACGCTTCATGCTTTCCAGATGGTCGATCAGTGCCTTGTCTCCGAGCACCCAGCCCACTCGCAATCCAGGGAACAATACCTTGGAGAAGCTACCAATATAGATGACTCCGTTCCCTTGCCCTGCTGCCGCGATTAATGGCGCAACATGCGCCCCCGAGTAGCGCAGTTCCTCATTGAAACCATCCTCAATCACCGGAATCTGATAGCGCATCATTACTTTCATAACGGCAGTGCGCTTCGCTGGCGACATGACAATGCCTGTCGGATTGTGATAGGAAGGAGTCAAATAGGCCAGGTCGAAGCTGTTTGTCTGCTTCTGCAATACCGCCTCAAGCTGCTCCACATCAATACCATCTCTCTCCATCGGAATGCCGGTAATCTCGAATCCTTGCAACTTCAAATTCTTGATCGCTGTATGATGGGTCGGATTTTCACAAATGGCTGCTCCACGACGCGCAGAAGGACGCAGTGCCGATAGCACGATGTCAAAACCTTCTGTAAACCCGCTTGTAATCAGCATATCCTTGCCGGTCAAATCAACGCCCTTATTCTCCATATAACGCATCAAGTAATCGATCAGTGGCTTGTAGCCCTTGGCATATCCATAGTTGAGCAGCACCTGTCCTTCGATTGCCATCCGATCCATAAAGGCTCGCCTTACATCCCCCAGATCAAACAACTGCTCATCCGGTGCGATGCTTGTGAACGAGATGGTTCCTTTTTTGGCGCGAATGCCCTGCTTCATCATGTCCAGTTCTGCTGCGGATACCGCATATTCGTTCATTCGTGCCTTCCAGTCGATCTGCCAGGAGACGGCGTTGTCAGCTCCTCCGTTATCTGCAACGAAATGGCCTACCATAGCGGTTACATAGCTGCCTTTACCGGGAATCGCATACGCAAATCCGTCATCCTCCAAGCCTTCGTAGGCTGCAATGACTGTATTGCGGCTCACTTTTAGCAAACTGCTCATCTCTCGTGTGGAGGGCAGCTTTTGATCCGCCTGAAGCGCGCCTTTGATTATTAAGCGTTTGACGTATTCTTTTACTTGTATCGCGACTGGACGGTCACTAACAAGCTTGAAATCCTGGAACATCCTTCATCGCCCCCGTCTATAATGATGGCATGGGAGACGAGAGAAAAAAAGAACCACCGCACTGGATTTTTCATCCTTCGGTGGTTCCTCTGTAGCAGTCAGCATACACCCAGGGTAAAAATGAAAGTAAAAAAGAACCCATTTTTCCTAAGGGTTCCTCTTTTGCAATCATTTTTTAGTAGGCCGCTAGTGAATCCTTTACCAGAGGCTATCCGTTTTATGGTTGTTTTGCGCCATCACAATATATTTGTCCAATTGCTGGCTTACCCCCAAAACTACGTCACTTGTAAGACCATGTTTTCCTGCCAATTCAATCATTTGCTGTCGTAGTTGCTCGATGCTTTTTTCTAAATCTAAGTGGTGTCGACTTGCTTCTTTTCCCGAGCCCCAGATCGTGCACTTGTTTTTAGGGGCACCTACTCTTTCTCTTTTCGGGGATGTTCCTAGGTGCACAGGGACTTCCCTTTCTAATGAACTTACGAGAGCTTTTATGTTAAGCACCTCCTATTTTTACAAATTATTACATTAACAAGTATATATGAATATGCAAGAATTCACCAACTAAGAAAAAATTGAATAGAAAAAAACATCCTATCGAAAGGATGTTTTTTCTACAATGGATGAATCCATTCACTCGTAAGCGTTCGCTATTTCTTATTCCCGATCAACAATTCCACTTCTTCGATTTCCTTCGGGATCTGCGATGAGAGCACCTCGCAGCCGTCTTCTGTTACTAACACATTATCTTCAATCCGAATGCCAATCGCTTCTTCCTCTATGTACAGACCAGGTTCAATCGTGATCACCATACCTGGTTGCATGGTAACACTGTAATCCGAGAAATCGTGCGTATCCAGTCCAAGGTGATGAGACACGGAATGATAGTAGTATTTGGACAGCTCATTACTGTCCTGGATTAGACCGAGACGTAGGAGGCCATCTGTCAAGACTTGTTTCGTGACATCATTGAGTTGTGGAAGTGTGACACCAGGCTTCACTGCTTCGATCGTCTTGATTTCTGCTTCGAGCACGAGTTGATAGATCGCTTTCTGACGTTCTGTAAAGCGACCATTCACGGGAAACGTTCGCGAAATGTCAGCCGCATAGTAATTCGATGCTGCACCGAGGTCGAGAAGGACCAGGTCACCATCTTCCGTACGCTGATTATTCGCTTCATAGTGCAAAATAGTAGCATTGATTCCGCTAGCAATAATGGGTAAATAAGGAAGCTCGCGAACACCATGCGACTTCAACGTGAAATCATAGTGCGCTTCTAGCTCATATTCCATCATTCCAGGACGTGCATGCGACCACATACGCCGGATTGCTTCATCCGTGATCGCAATCGCACGTCTGATTTCTTCAATTTCTGCCGGACTCTTCACCATACGCAGTTCTTTCAGCCATGGGCCCGCATCGTGAATCTGCAGGGTCCGGTATTTTTTTTGCGCGTCTTCAGCAAAATTCTCTGCGGGCGTCAGCTCATCGCTCCACAGATAGCGATACAAGTCAAGATAAAGCGAGCACTTGCCTTCGCAGCGCCTCATAAAGGTTCCAAATGACTCCAGCCACTCATCGAGATAGTCGCAGTGTTCGATACCAGATTGCTCTTTCGCCTCTTGATCCGATAAGACGGCCCCTGTCCATTTCGCTTCCAGTTCATTTGGGCGCTGAAGAAATAACGTTTCGGTCACGATGCCAGCGCGTTTCGTGATCATAAGAATGAGGTTGCTGCGCGCAATGCCGGTTAAATAATAGAAGTTGCGGTTCGGTGAAAACAGAAATTTATCGTCATTGCTGCGTGTCTTTACAACCCCTGAAAATAGGACAAGTGCGCTGTGATCAGGCATTTTTTCCGCGAGTTTTTGACGGCGATTGATGAAAACTTTTGAATCCAAAGTTATTGTCATTTGATTCCACCTCTTCGTTCATGAGTTTCTTCTTGGCTTGATCCAGCATGTGAAAGGCACTCTTGCCTCCTGTAAGTTCAGTATAATCTGACAATTATCCACCGATTTTACTTTGATAAATCGTCATGAATCCTCCTTTTTCTATATTTTAGGATACTTTGATCATTTGGGAAACGATTTTTCGCAATAAACCTTTTATTGAGTCCATAAAACAAAGAGCAGTTGCTTTAGCTAAACTGCTCTTGTTTTAGTAGATTACGACCGTATTATATTAAAAGTTACTCTGCCACTCTTTTCGCCCAGCGCAGGTCCGGTGTCCCGGTTACACTAAAGCGGATGCCTTCGATTTTTTTGCTGTTGAGGTAGTTTTCATTATTGAAATAAACCGGGATGACGGGCATGTCCTGCATCAAAATGGTTTCGGCGTCGTGCAGAAGCTTCATGCGTGCTTCCTCGTTTTGCTCGACCTTTGCTTTTTCGATCAGTTCGTCAAACTTTGGATTGGCCCAGTTGGTGAAGTTACGCGAGCTTTTACCTGTGTACAGCTCCAGCATCGCAAGCGGATCGAGGTAATCGCCGCCCCAACCCATGCGGGCAATCTGGAAGTTTTTCTGCTTGAACGTATCGATGTACGTTTTCCACTCCTGATTTTCCAGCTTCACTTGCACGCCCAGATTTTGCTTGAACATTTCTTGCAGCGCTTCGGCGATCTTCTTGTGGTTTTCTGCGGTGCTGTATTTCAATGTAATCGGCGGAAGCTCTGTCCAGCCTTCTTCCTTCAAGCCTTCCGCCAGAAGTTGTTTCGCCTTAGCTGGATCAAACTGATAGTAAGGCGCCACTTCTTCTCGGAAGTCTTTGCCCGAAGGAGTTTTCACACCGAATGGCGTATAACCGTACGCCGGAAGCTGGCCCCCCTTGGTCACGTTTTTCGTCAGAATGTCCCGGTCGATCGCGTACGAAAAGGCCTGACGAATTTTCGCATTAGTAAACGGCTTTTCCTCTACGTTGAACGTATACGTATAAATGCTGTAGTCCGGGAATGATTTATACTCTTCTTTTTCTTTTTCCTGCTCAATCACATCGATCGGCAGGGAGTCAATCAGGTCGAGCGCTCCCGTTTTGAACATTTGGTAGTAGGTGGTCGCTTCATTTACCATCTTGAAGTGGACGGTGTCCATTGTTACCTGTTCTTTCTCCCAGTAGCTCTGGCTTTTGGCGATTGTCAGCTGACTGTTGTGGTCCCAGCTTTCCACGGTGTACGGGCCATTGGTCACGATGCCTTTCGCTTCGGCCGCCCAGTTTTTATCCGCATCCACGACTTTCTTGTTCACCGGCAGATAGGCGCGACTCATCATGATTTTCGGGAAATAGGTGATGGGGTCTTTCAGTCCGACGATGAGTGTGCGGTCATCCTTCGCCTTGATCTGAACGTCATCCACGCTGCCTTTGCCCGTGTTGTATGCCTCCGCGCCTTGTATGTAGTAGAGCGCAGATGGTTCATAGGCGGCAGTCTGCGGATTCAGCACGCGCTTCCAGGAGTATTCGTAGTCATGCGCCGTCAACGCATCACCGTTCGACCATTTCATATCGGGACGCAGAGTAAACGTGTAGGTTTTGCCGTCCGGAGAGACTTCCACCTTTTCGGCTGCGCCTTCGCTGATGTTCCCATTTTGGCTGTATCGGAACAATCCTTCGTACAGATGGTCAATCACCCAATATGAGGTGGTATCGGAAGCAAACGCCGGGTCTAATGTGTACGGTTCGCCCCGCAGATTAGCGGTAATAACTTGTTTGACAGCTGCTCCCGTCTGTTGATCGGAAGACGCTGCCGGTTTATCGCTGCCGCACGCAGAAAGCGCAGGTATAGCGAGCGCCAGCAATGCGGCAAAAGCGAGCAATCCCTTTTTCATGATGATTTCCTCCTTGTTCTCCTCTATCTACTGTACAAGATGGCAAGCGATCCAGTGTCCGTGCCTCACCTCCTTCCAGTCCGGCGCTGTTTCGGCGCAAATGCCTTGGGCAACTGGACATCTGGTGCGAAACGGGCAACCGCTTGGCGGATGAATGGGACTTGGCGGTTCTCCAGCCAGTACAATCTGCTCCCGCTCTTCGCGCTTGGCTGGATGGGAGACGGGCATGGCCGAGATCAAAGCCTGTGTGTACGGATGTAGCGGCATGGCAAACAACTCATCACTTGGTGCCAGCTCCATCATTTGTCCCAGGTACATCACGCCAATCCGGTCGCTGATGTGCTTCACCATCGACAGGTCATGGGCGATAAACAGATAGGTGATAGACCGCTCTGCCTGAAGATCGGCTAAAAGATTGACGATTTGCGCCTGAATAGACACATCCAGTGCGGAGATGGACTCGTCTGCCACGATAAAGCTGGGCTCCACCGCAAGCACACGGGCGATTCCGATACGTTGTCGCTGTCCGCCACTGAATTCATGCGGAAAGCGTTTTGCGTGGCTTGGGTGCAATCCTACCAGCTCCAGTAGCCGATAGATGCGCTCTTCCCGCTCTTTTCCTTTTGCCAATCCATAGGAATCGATTCCTTCGGCGATGATGTCACCCACTCGTAATCGTGGATTGAGCGAGGCTTGCGGATCTTGGAAGATCAGCTGCATGTGGCGGTTTGCTTCCCTTCGCTCACGTCTGTCCATTCTGGTGATGTCTTTAGCTTGAAACAAAATGCGCCCTGCAGTAGCCGGGTACAGGCCCACGATCGTCCTGCCCAGCGTAGACTTGCCGCAGCCGCTTTCCCCGACGATTCCGAGCGTCTCCCCTCGCCTGATTTCAAAAGAGACGCGGTCAACAGCTCTAACCCGCTGGCCTCCGCCAATCTCAAATGATTTGGCGAGATTCTCCACCCGCACAATGTTGTCAAACATGTATCTCCCTCCTTGCTACCATCCACGCATCCGCTCTTTGGGCACGCGGGTCGTTCAACCAGCAGCTTGCCTCATGCTGATTGAAAAACGAATTCGATTGCGGCATATGCTCCAGACAAATTTCCATGGCAAACCGGCAACGGGCAGCGAACGGACAACCGGCAGGCGGGCGAAACAAATCCGGCGGTGTCCCTTCGATGGGGATCAGCCTCTCTTTTTTGCCTGCATCGAGGCGTGGCACAGACTGCAACAGCCCTTGTGTGTATGGATGGCGCGGGTTGTCGAAGATTTCTCCCACCGGGCCGCTCTCCACCACTACGCCTGCGTACATGACCGCTACATGATCGGCCACCTCTGCGACTACGCCCAGATCGTGGGTGATCAGAATGATCGAGGTGTTCAACTGCTCCTGCAATTCCTTCATCAGACGAAGGATCTGGGCCTGAATGGTCACGTCGAGCGCCGTCGTCGGCTCGTCGGCGATAACCAACTGCGGTTGGCAGGCAAGCGCCATGGCGATTCCGACACGCTGCCGCATGCCTCCGCTTAGTTCATGCGGATATTGTTCAAATCGCCTCGCTGCCTCCGGAATGCCTACCCTCTCCAGCAGTTTCAGCGTCTCTTCCTTTGCTTCTGTCTTCGTCTGCTTTCGATGTTTGATCAGCCCTTCTGCAATCTGCTGGCCGATTTTCATCGTGGGGTTCAGCGAGGTCATCGGGTCCTGGAAGATCATCCCAATCTGCGAGCCACGAACCTGCTGCCATTCCAGCTTGGTCAGCCCCGTCAGTTCACGCCCGCGAAACCGAATGCTGCCGCCTTTTACCTGTCCGGATCGTGGAGGAATCATCCCCATCAATGCCCGCGCAGTCACACTTTTTCCGCAGCCGCTTTCCCCGACAATCGCCAGCGTCTCTCCCTCCTTTACAGAAAAGGAAACCCCTCTTACTGCCTGCACCTCTCCGCCGTACGTGCGAAAGGAGACGCGCAACTGATCTACTTCTAACAATGGCTTCACGATGTACTCCCCCTCATTTCCTGATCCGCGGGTCCAGTGCGTCCTGCAAACCATCCCCGAGCGCGTTGCACGCGAACATGGTAAGCGAAATCATAAATCCCGGAAAAAACAACCGCCACCACTGTCCGCTCAGCATAACCGCCAGCGCGTCGTTGGCCATCGTTCCCCAGCTGGCAGTTGGCGCTTGCACACCCAGCCCAAGAAAGCTGAGAAACGATTCGGCGAAAATCGCGTGTGGTATCGAAAAGGTCAGGTTGACGATGATGACGCCGATCGTATTCGGCAGCAGATGTTTGATGATGATTTTGGCATGGGAGGTACCCAGCTTTTCTGCAGCCAGCACAAACTCCTGACGCTTGATCTGCATGATTTGTCCTCTGACCAGGCGGGCCATGCCGACCCAGCCGGTTAGTGAAAGGGCAATAATGATCGTTGCGAGACCAGGCTCCAGAACCACCATCAGCAGGATTACCACTAGGAGATACGGAATGCTGTACAGAATTTCAGCCAACCGCATCAAAATGTTGTCCACACGGTCGCCCAGCTTGTTCCTCCCTGCCATGTAACCGGATATCCCACCGATGCATACACCGATCACTAGGTCGATGGCAGCCGCCGCCACACCAATAAACAAAGAGATTTGACCACCTACCCAGGTACGTGCCCACATGTCCCGACCCAAGTCATCCGTTCCAAACCAGTGCTCGCCCGACAGTGGCAGATTCCCCTTTGTCAATGACTGTTCATGCGGGCTGTGAGGAACGAGCATCGGACCGATGATCGAGAGGGTCACCACTGCCATGAGCAGGAAGAACCCGAGCATTGCCAGCTTGTTACGGCATACCCGCTGCAATACCTCCTGCCAATAACTAAGACTGGGACGTTCCCGAATTTCTTCGGAAAGCCGGTTTCGGTCGACCGGTCGAAACAGGGAATCCAGTTGTGTTGCCTGATTGGCCATAACGCTACTTCCCTCCACTCGTCAATCTGATGCGCGGGTCAATCACCCTATACAGCAGGTCGATGATGTACAAAGTAAAAATGAGTACAAAGCTGTAAAACACTGTCATTCCCAAAATAACGGGATAATCGCGGTTAAAAATGCTTTCCACGAAGTATTTGCCGAGCCCGGGAATGGCGAAAATCTTTTCCACCACAAAGGTTCCGGTCATCAGGTTGGCAAACAGCGGACCGATAAAGGTAAGAACCGGCAGGATGGCATTGCGCATCCCGTGTCGAACGACAATCGTAAAGGTGCCGAGCCCTTTCGCCTCCGCCGTGCTTATGTATTCCTGCTGCCAAACCTCAAGCATGCTGGCTCGGACGAAACGGGCGATAATGGCGAGCGGACCGATAGCGAGCGCAAGCGTTGGAAGAATCGAGTGTTCCCAGCTCCCCCACGCAGCAACAGGAAAAAGCTCCCATTTGACAGCCAAGTACTTGATCAACAGTGGCGCCAGAATAAAACTGGGGACGGAGATCCCAATGATGGCTGCAAACATGGACAAGAAATCCAAGGTTCGATTGTGATAGAGTGCCGCTACAATTCCCAGTGTGATTCCACCTGCCAGCGCGACAATAAACGACTGGAGTCCCAGGACAGCCGAGGCGGGAAATCCTTCTGCAATGAGCGTGTTCACATCTCTCGTCTTCGACTGGATTGAGGGCCCCAAGTCAAATTGCAGCAATCCTTTCAGATAGAGCAGATACTGTACCGTGATTGGCTGATCCAGGTTGTACTCCGCCCGCATGTTCTTCACCACTTCTTCGGGAAGCATTTTGGCGTCAGATGCGAACGGGTCACCCGGAATCAGGTGCATGGTCACAAACGTTACTGTGACAATGATCCACAGGGTAACGATCATGAGAAAGCCACGCTTGACCGCATAATGAAGCACGTTGTTTCCTCCTTAACATAAAAATAAGTAAACAGATATGAATACTACGAATTAAAAATAGAGAAAACCCCTCTCCGAAAAGAAGAGGGGCGATTTCGCGGTTCCCACCTTCTTATCTCGCAGAATACATCCGCAGGAATTGGCACCGTAAGGTCAATTAGACCAAGGTTGCCGGGTTTCATCGGGCCAGTCCCTCCACCACTCTTGATAAGAATGTTCTATGAAATTTAATTTCATCGTAAAATTCTTTTTTATCTTATCACTTTACTCGGATATGTCAACGCTGTTCCATGACAATTGATTTTTCTTTATTTTTGCTTTATGGAAAAAGTAAATCTTCACACCCCTATGAAAATGAAGATGTCGGCCCAAATCTTAATCGTGGTTCCTAGGATCAACAAGGCAAGAATGGTTTGGAGAATCCGGGTGTTCAACCGTTTGCTGACCTTCGTACCGATGGGCGCTGCCAGGATGCTGGCGATTACCATGACCACGGATGGCCACAGCAATATGTCCCCCGCCATCCATTTCCCAACCGTCGAACCGATGGAGGAAAGAAACGTAATAGCAAGAGAGGAAGCAATCGTTACTCTTGTCGGAATCTTGAGGATGATCAACATGATGGGAACCAAAATAAAAGCGCCAGCTGCCCCGACAATTCCGGAGGCGCCCCCGACAACCAAAGCGGATAATACGGCTGTTGGTTTATGAAAGATAACCTCGGTCTGTTCTCGTTCGTCCACTCGCTTTTTTGGCAGGAACATCAAGATTACAGCTATGGTGGCCAGAATGGCGTAAACGATATGGATGGCTTCAGCCGAAAGAAATTTCCCTCCATACCCTCCAAGCAAACTCCCGACAATAATGGCACTTCCCATGTACAGAACCAGCTGGTAATGAATAAGCTTATCTTTGCGCAGAGACCAAACAGCAGCCAGAGTGGCAAAAAATACTTGGACGGCACTTATTCCGGATACTTCGTGAGCCGTGTAAGCAACGAATCCAAGGGCGGGCGGAATGTACAAAAGCATCGGATACTTGATGATGGAGCCCCCGATTCCGACGAGACCAGAGATAAACGATCCCGCGAAACCGATAACAAACAGTGTGATCACAAGGTCGATAGTCATAGGCTCACCCTTTGCAACACCTCGCTTCGTTTTATTCTCGTTCTACGAGTGCCAAGCCGTCTAGTTGCCATTTCAAGATTCCGCCGCTTAAATTCATGACATCCTTAAATCCGTTTGCCTGAAGAATGCTTGCGCCTATGGCGGATCGGGCACCGGAACGGCACTGTACGAGAAGCGGCTTGTCGTGAGGAATCTCATCCAGCCGCATTGCGAGTGTACCGAGCATGACGTGCTGTGCGTCCGGAATGTGTCCTTCCTTCCACTCAGCTAGATTACGTACATCTACTACATGAACCTCTCCCTTTTCCACCCTTTCTGCAATCTCTAACGGTGTTACCTCTTCGATTGTCTCGAGCGAAGACTCTTCCCTTTCCAGTAGCTTACCGCTATCGATAAAGCCCGTAACACGATCAATCCCTACGGAATGCAAGGCTTGCAAAATCCCGTCCAGCTCATCTGGAGCGGCCAGGATGTGAACCGGGCGATTGTAATCGACGATCCAGCCCGCCCAGTTGGCAAATGATTTGTTAAAAGGAATATGAAGTGTTCCCGGCAAATGCCCCTTGGAAAATTTCTGGAAAGGACGCGTATCCACAATTTGACCGTTTTCCAGCGATTCCTTTACCGCTTCAATCGAGTTGAACTCTTGGATAACAGGGAGTTCCTTGAGCAATGCAGGGCCTTCTTTATTCACGCGTTTCATCACTGCAAAATACTTCGGTGGCTCTGGTTGTCCATCCAGGAGTGCCTTGACGAATTCCTCTTCATTGGAGTGTGACATCGCCCAGTTAAAGAGCTTTTCATAACCGACGGTAGAAGACGGCACGGCTCCCAGTGCTTTCCCGCAAGCACTCCCTGCGCCATGAGCTGGCCATACCTGCATATAATCCGGCAGCTGCTTGAATTTTTGGAGGGACTGGAACATAGCTCTTGCACCTGCCTCGGACGTACCCTTCATACCCGCCGCTTTTTCGAGCAAGTCCGGCCTGCCGATATCGCCGACAAAGACGAAATCTCCCGTGAAGATCCCGATGGGGCGATTTGCATTCCCTCCGAGGTCTGTCAAAAGGAAGGAGATGCTCTCAGGGGTATGGCCAGGGGTATGCATGACTTCAAATAGCAAGTTCCCGATCAAAAAGGAATCCCCATCGTGGACAAGCTGATGGTTCAATCCTTCCAAGGATTGATATTTCCAATCTTCATCGCCCTCATTGGATAAAAACAGCTTGGCCTGATAAGCTGCACCCAGTTCCCTGGCACCAGATACAAAATCAGCGTGAATGTGGGTTTCGGTGGCGGCTACAATCGTAACCCCCTCTGCTTTGGCGACTTGAAAATAAGGAGCCAGATTGCGGGCGGGATCGATCACGATCGCCTCCCCGGTTTTTTGGCAGCCGACCAGATACGATGCATGGGCCAGCATTTCATCATAAAAGTAACGCAACAACATGGTGCATTCCTCCTTTTACACGTCTATTATTTGCTTGATTTTTCCGCGAGTACCTCGAGCAGCGATTGGGTAAAGCGAAGTGACTTTTGGACGGTGGGATCTTTCATGAGCTTGTAAAGCGTGAACACGGAAACGGGTTCGCTTTTACGTTCGGCTCTTTTCTTTGCTTCCTGGAAGACAGCTACTCCGTGCTCCACTTGCGCGGACACTGGAGCGATGTACGCTTTCATCCCGTTGAGCAAATATTGCTGCGATTCCTTATCCTTTCCGAGGCTTTCCAAAAAATCAGCAGCTTGTTCGAGAACGCTGAGATATTGAACAAGCTTTGGCATTTTATCAAGCAAAGTGAACAGGGCGTCTAGTGATTCTTTTTCCACAAAGAAACGAGACAGTTGACTATCTACTCGCTCAAACAAATACCGTAGTGATTCCTGATCGCGCAAGATCGATGTGGCTAGTTCAAGCCCCTCTTCGGCTGCGAGGACGGTATCTTTTATTTTCGGGAGTTTTCGGATCAATATGGTGATGGCTTCCTGAACTTCTGGATCAGATAAATCCTCTACAAACATGTCAGGGCTTCGCTGTTCCTTCCTGTCGTTCAAAATGTTGCTTTCCCCCTCTCTCCCTCTCTTTCAAAGAATGTCTTACATCAATCCTTTTAGCATCCCATTCCAATAAAGAATGGGAAGCAGCTCTCTTTTCATTACGTACATACTGAATCTCTCTTCAGATTGATCAAAAGGAAAGGTTTCACACGGCATCAGGTTGTAGTCAAATTCGGCCAGTACCAGTTTGTTGTACCCCGTTACGAGTGGGCAGGATGTATAACCGTCATACTTGGCAGCCAATGGAGCACCATTGATCAGCGCGAGCAGGTTTTTCTCGACGACTGGCGCCTGTTTGCGTATAGCCGCTCCAGTTTTGGACGTAGGAAGATTCGTGCAATCGCCGATACCGAAAATAGTGGGGTATCTTTTGTGCGCAAGCGTAAATGGATCGACATCGACCCAGCCTCCTGTGTCTGCCAATACACTGTTTGCAATGAAATCGGGCGCTTTCATGGGAGGGGTCACATGAAGCATGTCATACTTCCATACGTCCTGCTCTTTGGTGTCCAGATTCTCGAAGACTGCTTCTTTGGTATCCGCCCGCACTTCCATCAGGTTATGCTTGTATCTGGTTTCGATGTTCTTGCGACGAATCACGTGATTGAGAGTATTGGCATACGCGGGAACGTCAAAAATACTTCCCTTCGCCGATGCAAAAATAATCTCTGACTGGTTGCGAACATGTACCTTGCGAAAGTAATCATCAGCCAGATACATGATTTTCTGAGGGGCTCCGCCGCACTTTACGGGTGAATTCGGGTGCGTAAAAATAGCTGTGCCGCCTTTAAAGCTCCGGATAGCTTCCCATGTACTTTCTACCGTTTGGTATGCGTAGTTGCTGCAAACGCCGTTCTTCCCGACGGCATCCTTCAGGCCCTTTACCCCCTCCCAATCTAGTTGCAGACCGGCAGCAACAACGAGATAGTCATAGGAAACGATGGTTCCCTGCTTTGTACTGAGTGTGTGTTGTTCCGGTTGAAACATGGTAACCGCATCGCAAATCCAGTCGACGCCCGCGGGTATCAGAGAGGGGAGGTCTCGCTCGGATTCCTCTTTTTTCGCGGCACCCCCTCCGACTAATGTCCACAAAGGCTGATAATAATGCTTGGATGCGGGATCGATGATGGCGATTTGTCCCATGAGCCTTTTGGAAGCCCGGACGATACGGGCAGCAACAGAGATACCTGCTGAGCCTGCTCCCACAATGACAACCGAATAATGAACCTGTTTTGCCATAGTTCCTCCTTCGACGACGATATGGTTTTCAATCGTACGATGATGGTTCATGAGGTGCAGTCTCTATATTCAGTTTATTTCTCTGTCATTTTTTCCATATAGGGGAAGTCCCCTACTTTTTGAGCCAGGCTGTTAAAACGCCAGATCGAGATATCTATTTTTAATGGCGTATTGGATCAATTGATGTTTGGAATCCAGTCCTAGTTTCTGCATGATATTCGTTTTGTGGTTCTCCACCGTTTTGACGCTGATCAACAGCTTATCTGCCATTTCCTTATTGGTATAGCCAAGCACAATAAGTCTGACAAGCTCCTTTTCACGTAGCGTTAAAACAGAAGGCATCGTTTTGGCATCCGATTTCAGCCATAGATTGATAATCTCTTGCGATACGGAAGTCTTGTAGAAGCGCTTACCTCTGTAGACCTCCACAATGGCTTGAAACAGCAGCTCGCCATGGCTGTTTTTTAAAATGTACCCATGGGCTCCGACGGTGATAGCCTTCTGGACAAAAATCTCCTCGTCATGCATGGTCAAGATGACAATTTTCACGAAAGGATTGGACTTGCGAATCTCATTGCTCGCTGTAAACCCATCCAGCCCATTCGGCAACGACAAATCCATCAGCACCACATCGGGTTCCAGCTGATTGACCTTAAGGATGGCATCGTTGCCTGTATGACTCTCTCCGACAATTTTAATTTGAGAGTAACTTTCGAGAAGCACACGCAATCCCTTCCGAATCATCGTGTGATCATCAACCAAAAGCACTCGTATCACTTTGCTCTCCCTCCTTGTCCCAGTACCGTTACCTTGATCGATGTACCTTCGTGGAGCACGGATTGAATCTGAAGAGTCCCCTCCATCTGATCCACTCGTTCTTCCATATGTTTGAGTCCCAGACCAACCTGAACCTGATCGCGCACAAATCCGATTCCGTTATCCTGAATCAGCAAAGTCAAGAGGTCGTCTTCCTTGTACAAGATGACTTCAATGAGTGTTGCCTTCGCGTATTTCAGTGCATTATGTAAGGCTTCTTGGATGACACGATACAGATTGATTTCCAAGATTGGCTGAAAATGATCGCTGACATTGCTGTAGGAAAAGGTAATGGAAACATCCTGATGTGCTTTGTTCAAGCTAGAAACAAGATGCCGAACTGTAGGAATCAGCCCCAGTTGATCGAGACTATGCGGACGCAGCTGTAGCGAATACAGCTTGACGTCTTGTATTGCTTTTTCCAGCTCATTCACGATCTCTTGCATGAATTCCCGGAATTGTCCTTCCTGGTTCAGACGCGCTTGAATCGCTTGTATGCCTACCGATACGGAATACAAGGATTGTCCTACGCCGTCGTGCAGCTCCTTGGCCAAGCGCTTGTGTTCGTTTTCCTGCGCTTCTAGTGTTTTTTGCAGAACCTGCTTGGAGATTCTGACCTCCTCTTCTTTTTTCTTGACCGTCATATCTTTCAAGACCAAAAGGACATCCTGCATGTTTTGTTCGCCATTTTCATAGATGACAGCCGTGCTCATCTCCATGTCTACGTACCGCCCTTCATAGGTAGGCATCGCAGAAAGAAAATAGGGAACCTCCCGTTTGGCGAGCAAATAACATCGTTCTTCTCCCGGTTCCAACTCTCTGTTTTGGCAATAGGAGCAGAACGGCACCTTTTCTCCTCGTTTCCAACCGGTCATTTTCTCGGCGGATGGGTTCATCACCATAATTTTTCGTTCCTGATCCATGAGAATAATCCCATCCTGTAAGTGGTCGAAGATTTGCTTTAGATAACCGTTATCCATCGCCTTCCCTTCATCGCCAGAGCATTCAAAAAAAGTGGGACATTGATCCATCATAGGTCCTCCATGCTTGCTCGTATTTCTTCCATGATCCAATCGTAAGAGACGTGGAGCACCTTTCAAATAGGTACCTTCCCCTATTTATGTGACGCTAAATGATGATCAAATAGATACTGGGTTATGATTCGCATCTGCGTATAAAAAAGCCGAGTAACCGCTAGGTATCATCCCCTAGCATGTACTCGGCTTGCCGTATCTTCAAACATTGCGTAGACTATTTCTGAGAACAACTTTATTGTAACCCAGCAGAAGTTTTGGTTCGTTCATAGGCGAAAATGATCATCGTAACGCCTAAGATTGCGCAAATCATATACATATCGGAATAGGAGAAATAATCCGCGACTGGCCCCATGATGACTCCTCCCAGAGAAACACCCAAATCGGCCATCGCTATGAATAATCCGATTAACACGTTGCGATCCGTCTTTGGCAGAACAAAGGTTAAATACGTCGTTAACGTAGGATAAAGGAGGGCTTGAGCAATTCCCATTAATATAGCGCCTACGTAGAAAAAGGCTGCCCCACCCAGGATAGAAAAGCTTACACTTAACGCCGCTGCTGCAAGCGTGAGCATAATTCCCATCATATAAGATGAACGCCACTTGCCATCCGAAGGAATTTTCTTTCTCAACACAAACCGCGATAATACGACGGTACCCGCTTGAAGCATTAGGAAAATTCCCGCATTCCCGTAGTTGATTTGTACAGCGTACAGCGGGATAAAGGTAGTTACAGCTCCAAATATAATGGATGCCGCCAGCATTAGGACGCTGCATTTACATAAATGTGGGTTTTTGACTAATTGGCTTACGGAACCAAACATGGTTGCTCCCTTTTCTGTCTGTCCCTGAACTGGCTCGGCCACTTTTTTGTCCATTTTGGCACTATAGCCCACCACTCCTGTAAGGATCGCAATGGTGACCATGGCAACTGTAAAAGAATGGCTATCCCCCGCTTGCCAGATGCCTAAAGCGAGTAGTGGACCAAGAATACCAGGCAAATAAGCACATAAGGAATACATGGAAATCCCTTGTGAACGATCCTTGTCCGGCAACGCATCAATAATCCCTAACTGTAAGGCCATGGAGAAAAAAGCGGTGCACACCCCTTGCAGAATACGGGCAACGATAAAGCCCTCTAATTCAGTGAACGTATATAAAATGAGAGCCGCTCCATTGAAAATAAGAATCGTGCGGAGCACTTTGATTGGTCCATGTTTTTGGATGATATGGCCTGCCCATGGCCGGATAAACATGGTTGTAAACAGATACGCTCCCATAACGACTCCGATTGTCGTATTGGTCGCCCCCAACTCTGCACCCTTCAAGGGAATAATGACATTCAGAATGGAGTTCGCGCTAAAATACAAAAGAGTCAATATGTACAATCGCAAAAATGGCCAAGACAGAGCCCCTCTCATAGCTCCTTCCTCCTTCCTCTGTTCACTCTCATTGCCCATTCCATTAAGCAATAATCATTTGCAGCAATTTCTTCGTATAGACGGACTGAACATCTTTTAATTGTTCAACCTTCACAACCTCTTCGATCTCACCATTTCGTATAATCATGACTCTGTCGCAAATATAGGCGGCAGCCTGTATATCATGGGTGATGAAGATATAGCCCATGTCGTAACGTTTTCTCAAGTTCTTCAGTAAATCAAGCACTTGCATTTGCACAGAGCCATCCAAGGAACTGATTGCTTCATCGAATAGGATACATTTTGGTTCCGTTGAAATGGCTCTCGCTATGCATACCCTCTGAGCCTCCCCCCCTGATAACTCATGCGGATATTTTTTTCGATAGGAAGGCTCCAAGCCCACTTGCCATAATAAATGGTCAATCTCGCTAAGAGCATTTTCCCGTGTCTTTCCTTTCATTTGTAAAGGCTCCCGAATGGCGTCCTCAACCGTATAAAATGGATTGATTGAGGAAGTGTAATCTTGAAATACAGCGCTGATGTTCCCTGTTCTCACTTTTCGGTCCTCTACTTTTTTGCCCTCAAACAAGATGGTACCTCGATCTGGCTTTTCAATCCCCAACAGCAATCGTCCCAATGTTGATTTACCACTTCCGCTTTCTCCGATGATACCGAGACATTCCCCAGGCTTGCATTCGAAGCTAATGTTTTTCAACACACGCTCTCTTTCCCTTGAGAATAATCCACCTTTTCGATAGGATTTCTCCACGCACTCAACGCTCAGCAACATGAACTCCTCCCATGACTCTCTTAAAATGTTGATTCATCGCCAGCTTCGTGGCGAGTAAATACCGGGTATATTCATGCTGCGGTTCTGAGAAGATGGCTTGGGTCGTCCCGGTTTCAACAATTTCTCCTTCCTTCATGACGAGAACTTCATCCGCCATTAATTTGACGATCCCTAAATCATGAGAAATGAAGATCATGGAGCAGCCCATTCGTTCACGCAATTGCAGGAACTGTTCAACGACTTCGAACTGCGAGATTGTATCGAGTGCTGTCGTGGGTTCATCAGCAATCAGAATGTCAGGCTCCAATACGATGGAAAGCGCAATCATGACTCGCTGCAGCATTCCACCCGACAGCTGGTGGGGGTACTTATTCATCACCTCTATCGGGTCTTTCAGCATGACGCTTTCCATGGCATTTTTCATTTTGGTTGTGATTTCGTCACGGCTCCATCCAAAATGCTCCGCAAGCGTCTCCTTTAGATGAACGCCCACCACGCAAGAGGGATCAAAGGCACGCATGCCATTCTGCAAAATCATGCAAAGCTGTTTCCCCCTCTTTTTCCTCATCTCCTGTTCGGAGAGCTCCATGAGGTTTTCGCCTCGTAACAGAATGTCTCCCGATTGGCGAATCCCGGCTTTATTCAATCTCATGATGGCCTTGCAAGTCACCGACTTCCCGCTTCCGCTTTCTCCAACGATGGCCAGGCAGCTTCCCTGCTTCACATAGAATGAACTATTTGGAACAATCACTCGATCATTGCGACTGTCCCAGATTTTCAGGTTTTTCACCTCCAAAATGTTCGTCATCCGGTTATGCTACCCCCTTTCCTTCGAGCTTTGCTGCAGAGGCTCTTACTAATCCTTGCTGCTTGTAGGTAGAAGTCATTAATTTCGGATCTAAAGCCACTTGAAGCGTATCAGACAAATAGTTAATCGCCGATACTACGATCACGATTGTCAAACCGGGAGCCAGCATGAATTCCGGGCGTGAAAACATGACGTCTCTCGCTTCATTCAACATCATGCCCCACTCTGCTCCGGGTGCTTGAATGCCTAAACCGAGGAAGGAAAACCCCGATATTTGCAAAATCATCGAACCGAAGGAGCTGCTTGAAATGACGGCAATGTCGGGCAATGCAACCGGAACAATGTGCCTGAGCATGATTGCCATATTGCTTGCTCCCATAGCCTTTGAGAATTTTACATAGTCCGATTCCGCATATTGCATGACTGACGTTCTGATGATTCGAGCAAACCACGCCCATTTCATCAATACAAAGGCGATGATCAAATTTTCAAAACCTACTCCCAAAATGCCGATGATCGCCAGAGTCATGACATATCCAGGAAAAGAAAGGATCACATCGCAAACGCGCATCAAGAAAGCATCTGTTCTTCCACGAAAGTAACCCGCAAGAACACCTACAATCGACCCAATCGATACAGATAGGAGCAGCGCAGCAAAGACCCAGAGCATGCTGGGACGAATCGCGTAAATGAGTCTGGATAAAACGCATCGCCCTAAGTGGTCGTTGCCCAAAAGATATTCCCATGATGCGGATGCAAATCGAAGCTCCATATGTACTTCTTCGGGATCATGCGGTGCAACGAAAGGCGCAAATATCCCAGCCACAGCTGTGACTGTAATAATCGATAAGGATAGGACAGCGACCTTGTCTTTCCACACATTTTCTAATCGCTTCATCTAGAGACCATCCCTTATTTTAGGGTTCAATGCCGCATTGATGATGTCGGAAACGGTGTTGAACAGAATAAAGACGACTGCCAACACAAGGACATAGGCTTGGATGATTGGGAAATCCCTGCTTAAAATGGATTTGACACTTAAAGTTCCAAGTCCCGGCCAAGCAAAGATGTTTTCCACGACGACTGTGCTTCCCAAAATAATGGGAATCGCCATGCAAAATACCGAAATGGCCACCTGCAATGAATTTCTGAGAATGTGCATCGTGATCTTTTTCTCCGGTAAGCCACATGCCCTGGCGTAGAGAACATAGTCTTCATTCATGTTGCTTAACATGGAACTTCTGATGATTCGAAAATAGATACCAGCATAGCTGATTGTAATCACAGCAACAGGCAATAGATAGCTTTTGAACGATTCCATTCCGCTTGTCGGTAGCAAATCCAGCTTGACGGAAAAATACCAGATCAAGAGAGCTGCGAGCCAATAGGACGGCATCGATGTCAGGAAAAACGAAACGCCTCTCACTGATCTGTCCACCCATTTGCCTGCATTCAATGCGCATGCCACCCCCAATACGATGGACAGTACAACAATGGCAAATGTCGAAACCAACGTCAGCTTTACTGTATGGAGAAAGGCTGGTCCTAGCATTGACCACACGGGTTTTCCCGTTACATAGGAATCTCCAAAATCTAGCTGCAAGCATGAAACAACCCAGTTAAGGTAACGAGTCAGAAAGGGTTGGTCCATCCCAAGTTTCGCTCTTGTTTGCGCAAGCAACTCATCCGTTATTTGGGGTATGCCTTGCGAATGCAGCACCACTTCGGCGGGATCCAAGGGAGATAGGTGAATGAAGGCAAACGTTACAAACGATATAATCAGGACCAAAGGAATCGATAGTAGTAACCTTTTGATGATATAACTGCCCATCGCATGCTCCTTTTGTGTATTTATTCAAAGTACATCCGCTCAAATGGTAGCTCGAATTGCGTTTGCTTAAACGAGATACCCTGCAGGTTTTTGGGCGCCAAGATCGTGACTCTTCCATTCGTAATCGGAATAAATACGGCTTCCTCATGGACAATGCTCAAAATATCGGCGTATAGCGATTTTCTATTTTCCTCATCAGTCGACACCATGACTTCTTCTATTTTTTTATAGAGCTCATCAGCTTTCGCGATGCCTCTTGTCGTATGGTAATAGGAAGACTTGGAAGTAAAAGCAGCGATTGTGCTCTGCGGATCATACGCAAGTCCCCAGGTTTGATTGAAAAGCAGGTCATAGTCACCTGTAGACCTTCTGTTCGCAATCGAAGAAGACTCCTCGCCAATAATCTCCAGGTGAATCCCAATTCTTTTTACCGTATTTTGAATCAATTCAGCCTGCGTTTTTTGAGTGGACGAATTTACATCATAAAAAAGCTTCATAGCTAATGACTTTCCGTCTTTCGTTCTGATTTCGCCCGCATTCCCGATACCCCAGCCTGCTTCCTCCAAAATCTTCCTCGCTTTTTCCAAATCGTATCCCCGCTTCTCTAATTTCACGTTTGCGTAATTCACATTCGAAGAGAATAGCGTATAGGCTGGTTCTTCAGTGCCTTCAAATATTTGTTTGCTGATCGTCTCTCTGTCAATCGCATGCCAAAACGCTTCGCGCACAGCCCTTTCATGTACAGGGCTCTCAGTTTTGCTGCTATTGGCGACAATTATGCCTGTGTTCATTGGTTGACTGCGAATGATTTGGTGTTCACCTGATTCAACGAACTGATTCATGGATTCTACATCGAGACTATTCGCGCCTCGATCATCCGTAAATACAAAGTTCACCTCTCCCTTTTGCAGGGCCAAGAAAGTAGTTTCTCCTGCGGGAAGTACTTTGGCTGTGATTTTCTTCACTTTGGGCGCGCCGCCCCAGTAATTTTCATTCGCTTCAAATACGGCATACTGATCGACTTTATGCTCAGTGAGCTTATAAGGGCCTGTTCCGTTATAACCACTGACGCCATCTTTGGTTCCCCCGTTCACAAAATTTTTGGGCGAGATGAATACATAAGGTCTTGTCATCGACAATTCGACCAGCGTCGGGTAATACGGTTCGGACAAGACCAGTTCAACCGTATACTCATCGAGTACATTGCACTCCACGATCTTTGTAGATAGCTTGATCCACGAATGCTTGCTTGCATTGCTTTGCACCGCTTCTATATTCTTTTTCACTGCTTCCGCATCAAACGGCTCTCCATCATGGAACGTCACGTTTTTTCTCAAGTGAAACGTGTACACTTTTCCATCGTTGGAAACTTCCCAAGATTCAGCCAACGATGGCTTGATTCCATCTTCCGTATTTTCTACTAACGATTCGTACACCATCCCTTGTGCCGGCATGGAGCCTGAGTAAAAATGGGGGTTCATATCGTTAATATCTTTCGAAGTGGCATACACGATCTCTTTCCCTGGATCGGTTGACTCCGTTTTTGCCGTATCACCGTTACTGCAGCCAACCAGCAATACGATTGAGGCCATGAAAGACCTTACTAAAAATCCCATTCTTCTTGTCATACCCATTCCTCCTGAAAATACGTGCTAACACAGTTTCTTTGATCCGATATCCTTGTCGATCTCACTGCATATCATCCTTAAATCTTCCTCAAAGCTTTGCGCCACGAATGCATCTGATAACCGTTCGCCCTTACGTGTTCGTGCAACTTCCGCAATTTTACGTTCGTACGTTTCAATGAATGTATCGATGGTAGGGCAGCTGACATCTATAAATCTTGCAATGCCTTGAATGATTTTTATCCGATAGTAATCTTCCTTTGGCATACGCGGGATATCCCAATACCCTTCTCTATTGATAAACATTTTGCGAATGGGAACAGCAGAAAAATCGAAGTATCTTCCATCTGAATCTGGCTCCGAAAAAGGATCGATCAACAGGGAGGTATACCGAATGAACAATAAATACTCTTGATGAATCGCTTCAAAATGAACGAAGTTTTCGATGTCATCACGCGATAGATTCTCCAGCCTCACCGGATAGTTGTCATCCGTCATGAACTTTAGCAAATTGAGCCCTCTTATATTGAGCTTTTCCAACACATTGGTGATCTCTTTCCATTGAGCCAGCATATCGCGGATGAGATATTGCGTGATGGGGCCCTCTGGAAACATTTTGTATACGTACTTTTTGATGGTTTCCTCTCCAAATATCACGCGAAGGGAGAAAGCATTCATAAACAACGGCGGATGTACGTATAGTGATATATTTCTCGTTTCCGCCTCGATCGGAGAATCCATGACTTCCAAATCGATACCTAATTGCTCATATAACTCACAAAGTCTTTTTACATACTGGGAGGGAGAGTGCGTCGAGCCAATATAAACTTTTTTCTTAACCCCTGTCGTCATCACACGATTGGAGGGCTTATCATGGAACCAGCGTGTATCACCAAGGTATGTAGAAAAACTGATAATCTCCGCATCTGAAGAAATACCGTTCAGATAATGGCGCAGTAAACTATTGGAACCAAAGGTCGGAGAAATTAATACCATGCACTTTACTTGTTTTAAAATCTGATCATTGATTTGTTGCAAGACCTCTATGTAAGCATCTGTTGTGACAGACAAAATGATCGTATCCCATTCCCCTGTAACGGTCCCATATCCATGGAATACATGATCGATTTGGCATTCGCCTTCCAGCTTTTGATGCTTATCATTTTGGATATCCACGCGAATTTGCTGGCTATTTTGCTTAAGTGCAGTAAAGAATGATTCGGAACGAACAGACTCACGCCCAACGATCCCAATGTAGCAATTCCATTGTTTTTTAAGCATGACAGCCATTTGAATGGAAGCAGGACCTGTTCCCAATAGCAAGATTCGTTTCAAAGAGCCCATAGAAACCTCCTTTTACGATCAGCATGCAGCTGATGCTTTTTTATACAAAGCGATATCAAACACACGGTCGGGACGCAAGATGGTTTCAATCAGCCTCCATTTCCGCTCATCTACCTCTCTCATGGGGTAGTTAAAAAGGGACTTCAGTTGATTACCGTATCGAATCGCCACAATCACTTGTTCATTTGTCAATGGATGCAATTGTTCCAGCAGGTCATATTTATTGGCAACCGTCGAACTAAAAATGATATGGGTTGCATCCTTCGTCACATCAAGTCGTTCCACAAACTCTTTCTCCAAGCGGATAGGCAATTCACTACCCAGCCTTTCTACAACACTCCGTCCTAGTTTGATGGCCTCCTCATCAATGTCGATACCAACCACTTCCGCTCCAGTTCGCTTCGCAATCAACAATGGCGTCATGGGAAATGAGCCTGAGCCAACCATCAACACCTTTGAATCAACAGCAACTTGGAAACTCCCAAATTCTTCTTCAATACATGATTCTATGTTTTGAAAGTAGTCAGTCTTATCGGCAATCCCATCCAGCAGCTTCAGCGCACGATATTTCTCCATAATGGCAACGCAAGTCGCCGACGCTTTCCTTACATCCTCCACAAGCTGATTCAACTGGCTTACGATTGACTGTTCTAGCTGCTCCCAGGCTTCTTTGTTTCTTTCATCCGTTATGAATGTAGAATACTCATCTATGATCTTCTCTAACTCCGAGCTATGATAGATGGTGCCGTCATAACGATCTGCTAAATGGGTGAACCTTTCTAGAAATGCCGTCAAATGTTGTTGCAACTGTTCTGGTCTATCCATTCAGTTCTCCCCTTGTTAAATTCAAATGTGAAACCTCAAACGGTATCTTGTATCTCGATAAATGCTTTGCCTCGTGCCACGATTCCGACGGCTCCCTCAATTTTCAGGCTTGTTACTTCCTCTTTTTGCCAATTGGCCGTTACATGAATCGTGCCACCCGGTTGCCTGATTGGAGCAGCGATATCGCCTTGCTTTTTCCAAGCCAGATAGGCTCCAAGTGAAGCAGTACCTGACCCACAGCCTCTTTCCCAGATCATGCTATCTAATGGCGGAACAAAGATAAGCGGAGCCAATTCATTTGAAGCTGGCCGATACAATAGCACCCCGATCAAATTCGCCCCTACAGTTACTCCAAGCAGCTTGGCTAAAGACTGTGCACGTTTTCTTACCTCCTCATTGAACTGGTCCACTTCAATCACGATGTGAAAGAAATCAGGATACCTCACAATCACTACGCTTATTTCGTGGCCATCGTAGTTGATTGATTGCTGCTCGATCTTTTTAGGAAAAGGCATCGAAACTTGGCAGAAATATTCATCTTCGATTCTTTTCACTCGACAAGCAACGAGATGATCTGTACCGGAAGCTTCCAAAACAATTTCGGTCCAATCATTTTGCTGTAGGCCATTTTCATGCGCAATGAACGTCGCTAATGCCATGCATGCATTGCCGCAAAACTCACCCCCAGCCATTTGCAGATGTGCTGCTGCTCCATACTTATTCGGACTTTCGATAAACCCCACTTGTTCAGCATAGACACTGTCGTATGACATGATTTTTGAGGCGATGTGCGTATATTCTTCAACTGGATGATTGTTTCTCACAAGAATGGTCATATTTTGTGTGGGATTAAACTTTATAAAATCGATTTCCCGTTTCATCACAACCTACCCTCTTACCATATTTTTAATGAACAGCTAATGATTTTAAGCTAAACGTAATCATTACGATTTAAAGCTCAAAAAATTAAACCGTAATGATTACGGTTATTAATGACTAGATCATACCCACAATTTGGTTGTCTGTCAACTGCACACTTGTAGTTCTTTATTCCTCTTCTCATTGTTCATCACTACGCAGAGTTACAAGGTGAAAGATTCCTCATGCAAAAAGAATACCTTGACTTAACAAAGTAGAACAGGTAATCTTTACCCGCTACTATAAAACGGCAATTCAACAGGGATTTTATACTGCAGAAAGGTTGTATTGACTTCATGGAGTTATCTCAAACTACTACCAAGAAACAGATCAACAAGGAAAAGTCTTCTATCTCTTTGCTCTCTCTTACCGTGGGCTCTTTTGCCATTGGGATGACGGAATTTGTCATTATGGGTCTGTTGCCGAATGTTGCACAGGACTTGGATGTTAGTATCTCATCTGCGGGTCAGCTCATTACCATGTATGCGCTAGGGGTAGCCGTTGGAGCACCGATCCTGACAGTCCTCACCCATCGAATTCCCCAAAAGAAGCTACTCTGTCTTCTTATGATTCTATTTATTATTGGAAATGGAATCTCTGTTTTTGCTCCCAGCTACGCAATATTGATGGGGGCACGCCTGATTACCGCTTTGACACACGGGACGTTCTTTGGAGTTGGAGCTGTTGTAGCCTCCAGTCTTGTAAGTCCTGACAAACGTGCCGCAGCCGTTTCCATTATGATGGCAGGTCTGACGATTGCCAATATTATTGGTGTGCCTCTGGGGACTTTCATCGGTCAACACATGGGATGGCGAGCCTCATTTGGCTCTATTGCGATCATAGGAATCATAGCACTGATCGGAATACTCGTTTTCGTCCCAAACATACGACAAGAAAACACGGGGAGTATCACTGGGCAAATAACCGCTCTTCTCAAGCCAAAGCTCCTTCTATACCTCCTGATTGGAGCACTAGGGAACGCAGGTCTATTCACCGTGTTTACGTATATTGCGCCATTGCTGACGCAAATTACCGGTTTTGCTGAGTATCATGTAACGTGGATTCTCGTCCTATTCGGCTGTGGAGTGACCATCGGCAATATCGTGGGCGGAAAGCTTGCGGATTGGAAGCTGATGCCTTCCGTACTCGGACTTTACTTTACGATTTGCATCATTCTTACGCTGTTTACGTTTACCGTATATAGTCCCATAGCTGCCGTATTGACCATTTTTCTATGGGGAGCTGCTTCTTTCGCTGTATTTCCAGGGCTGCAAGTACGTGTGATGAACCTCGCACAGAATGCACCAGCGCTGGCTTCTACCTCCAGCCATTCTGCCGGAAATCTAGGAAATGCTGCTGGTGCTTTCATTGGCGGATGGGTTATTACTCATCTGGATATTACCGCTCTCCCATGGGTCGGTGCTGTACTCGTAGCACTGGGTCTGATTTTGGGAATCGCTTCCTATATCGCTGAACGCAAGCAGCAACAAAGTGAAAAAGGGTACTCAATTTGAGCACCCTTTTTCTTTTGCTCTTTTTAAGCCGTTCCGTACGGTTTTGCTAGGATTCTCTCCCACATCTTCCTATTTCGAAATGGGAAACATGATTTCCACGAGGGTACCCTTGTTGATCTCACTTGAGATGGTGATGGTTCCTTGATGATCTTTCATTATTTTATTGCTGACAAGTAAACCTAAGCCTGTTCCTTTCTCTTTCGTCGTATAAAAAGGTTCGCCGAGCCTAGGCAGCAGCTCTTGGGAAATGCCACAACCATTGTCGGTAAAGCGAATCAGCACTTGGTTATTATGTAGACATGTGGTTTCTATGCTGATTTCGCCATTCGTTGTGATAGCGTCCAAGGAATTCTTCAATATATTGATAAAGACTTGTTTTACTTGATTTTCTTCCCCATTGATCGCAATCGGCATCTGGCTGAATATTGTGTTGATCGTAATGTTGTTTAGATTCGCTTCTGATTCGAGAAACTTTACCACACTTTCAATGAGAGGGTGTAAAAGAATCCGCTTCACATTCAGCGTTTGCGGTTTGGCCAATACAAGCAGCTCACTCACGATAAAGTTGATTCGATCTAGCTCGGACAACATAATGTCTGTATAAGTGGCGCCCTCCGATAGTGTTGGCCGCAAGTACTGGATAAAGCCTTTTAATGACGTAAGCGGATTTCTTATTTCGTGCGCGATACTTGCAGCTAATTCACCGATTACGGACAGCTTTTCTGTTCTGCGGAGAAGTTCTTCGTTTTGCTTCCTTTCCGTAATATCACGTGTAACGTTGATGAAGTACTGACTTTCGCCATCCGAGCTGAAAAAAGGCATTCCTTTTGATTCGAGGTAGATCCATTTCTCGTTTTCCAGTTTGTATCGATACTCACATGAAATAGGTATATGGAATTGAAGCATAGTGGAAAATCGCTCACAGACGAGTGGTGCATCTTCTGGATGTATGTTTTCTATGATAATTTGGCTCGTACCTAGTTTCTTCAGATGTGAAGGTGAACTATATGATACGTGACCGTTCTTATCGATCACGGATATGAAGTCTGCTGTGTGTTCGGCAATGAATCTATACTGTTCCTCGCTCTTGCGCAAAGCTGCTTCAGACTGTTTTCGCTCGGTGATATTGCGTGAAACGAATAGAAAGCTCTCAACCTCTTTGTTCTCAGACATGATCGGAACACAACGCGACTCCCAATACACCCATGATCCATTTTTATGGCGTAATCTGATCTCCACTTGAACATTTTGCGGATGCGTAGAGATTAAATTATGCAGATCTTTCACGATTTTTACATCTTCGGGATGAATGAGATCAAAACTATTCGTTTGAAGAAATTCATCCGGTGTGTATCCCAAGTGCTGCTCGATCGAAGGAGATACAAAAAGATTATTCATGTGTACATCATGTTGGCAAATGACATCGCTCGTATTTTCTACAAGGATGCGGTACTTTGCCTCGCTATTCACGAGTGCTTCTTCCGCCATCTTTCGGTCCGTAATATCTCTGGCGATGACTGAAGTGCCTACGATCGTACCTTCTGTATCTCTTATAGGGGAAGCTGTTAGACCAACCTGAACGATCTCGCCATTTTTTCGTTGACGCACGGTCTCATAGCCCGTAATATTTTTTCCTTCAAATTTAATCTCGTGGAAAATTTCCTTTGTCTCGTTTATGAGATCTTCAGGTACGAGACAGTACGGGTCATTCAGCAGGTCTTGATATGTCCAACCATAGATTTTTTCAAAAGCACTATTCACAAAAAGTACATTACCCTGCATGTCCCTAATTGAAATCGCGTCCATAGTCGTTTCAACCAGTGACTGAAGCAGCTCTTTCATGTTGAACTGTTCTTGTCTAAGGTCGATTCGCTGAGCTTCTTTATCCATAGGTTTATACCTGCCTTAAACGAAGATTGTGAATAACGTTAATATTCTATACTTGCTATAAATATCCTTGAGAAAATATCTATCTCACTAAAAAAAGCCCCTTAAAAAGGAGTGGCATGCCTTCTCCTATCTTTTTGAGTCGCTGCCTCAAGGTGAATACAGGTTGGATTATGTACGACAAGCTGGAGTCCAAACAGAAAAACCACCTGACCATTACTAGAGGTGGTTTCTTTGATGATTCTTATTGAGGGCTTTGCTCAGAAGCCATGGCACTAGCTTTCGTCTCATGAACGGTTCCAAATGGATGATGAGGTGGCGCGTAGATGGAATATACTTTAAGCGGCGTATTCCCCGTATTGATAAGATTGTGCCATGTGCCCGCAGGGATCATGATGGCATCGTTATCGTTGACTCTTTGTTCAAAATCTAAATGATCTTGTCGATCCCCCATCCGAACAAGCCCTTGACCTTCTTCCACTCGGATGAATTGATCCGTATTCGGATGATTTTCCAAACCGATGTTGTCTCCAACATTTATACTCATCAGCGTCACCTGCAAGTGCTTCCCTGTCCATAATGCCATACGGAATGTGTTGTTTTGCTTTGTGGCTTGCTCAATATTCACGACAAATGGCTTTGGCCCATAATCTCTCCATTCGATGGTATTCTGATAACGATTCCACTGCCGATTCCCATTCGTATGGCTCCAGTTGTTGTAATAATGAGGACTCCACCCATAGTGAAAATGGCTGTTATTCCAGCCGGCAAGCACGGGATAATACCATTGATAGTAATGGTAAGAGTTGTTGTACATCACAATCTCCTCTCCAGTGTTAAGGATTTACCCTTTAGCCTATGTGTGTAGTTATGATTGGTTCCCGGTCATCCTTTCACGAGTATCGATTTCCACGCCGGATAATCGTTTAGAAAAGGTCGCTCGCCAATTTAAGGACAGTTCCTCTACCTCCAACAGCTTTTTCATGCCATCGATATTGTCTTTTTCTTTATGCATGATTCGGTTTGCATACGAAATCGTAATTGCCTTTGGGTGGCGCGAGATCCTTGTCAAAACATCGGAAGGAGATACCAGCCCTTCTTTCAACACGCGAAAATAAAAGCCGGTATAGCCTGTCTCCTGTACCTTTAGCAGCATTTCAGGCAAACCGTATCGAACAGACAATTTGTAACACGGCTGTCTCGGTTGACTGACTTGTACGACCGCTTCCCCTAGCTGAAAGGTATCACCGATACAAACATCCGTTTCTACTAAACCCCGGATCGTCAGATTTTCTCCGAATGCACCGAATGCCAATTCTTTCTGTAATTCAGCTTCCCAAAATGGATAGTGCTCATAGGGATAGACGCATACAGCCTTTTCCTTCCCTCCATGGTGGACAAGATCTGCCTGCCCATCTCCCTCCAAGTTCAAAAAGGATAAATAAAGAGCTTGTGTGGTCGGCGTTTTGTAAATGCCGGTAGAAACCTCTTTATTTTGATACTGTACCTGTTTGGGCTTACCCACATTTATCGAAAGGATTTCGATATTCACAAGAGATCACCTCATTCTTTTTTGGAAAGTGCATTGTGCACTACATTCATACAAATCCATAATGGTTTGTTCTATAATGATAGGAAAATCCTATTATTAGATCATAAATCGCCGGAGGGATGGTCGTTGGAGCTCAAGCAATTAGAGTACTTTATGGCACTGTGCCAGGAGTTGAATTTTACACGCGCAGCCGAGAAATTGGGCATTGCGCAGCCTTCACTCAGTCAGCAAATCCGTCTGCTTGAGCATGAAATCGGCATGCCACTGTTTGATCGCGTCGGCAAACGAACGGTTATGACAGAAGCAGGCAAAACATTGCTTCACCATAGCTATAATGTGTTTCATGAGTTGTCACAGGCACGTGCAGCGATTAGCGAGCTGCAAGGCTTAAGCAGAGGCTCTTTAAAGATTGGCGTACTGCTGACGGTTGTCAATTACTTGCTTCCGCCTACTGTTATCGAGTTTCACCAGCGTTATCCGAAGGTTGAATTATCTATTTTCGGGTTAAGAACCGGTGATATTTATGAAGGACTTTTGAAAAACGAACTCGATCTCGGCATTGTTTTTTTGCCGATGGAGCATGACGATCTGGAAACCATTCCGCTCTATACAGAAAATCTGGCCCTAGGGGTACCTGTGGATCATCCGCTCGCGAAGGAACCGTTTGTTTCGCTTGCGATTTTAAAAGAAACCCCCTCCATTTTATTGCCCAACACGTACTTTTTGCGTCAGTTGATTGATGAAAGGTGTCAGGAGCTGGGCTTCTCGCCACAGCCTGTTTTGGAGATGACTACAATGGAATCCATTACGAATATGGTCGGGCAAGGTGTCGGTGTCACGGTCCTTTCGAAAGGCTACCTCGACTATATCGATGATAAACGAATTTGTACGATTTCGATCCAACAGCCCAATATCACGGCGCAAATCGGTATCGTTTACCGGAAAAACAAGTATTTGTGCGCAGCAAGCCGAGTCTTTATGGAGCAGTTGATTGCCACGGTAAAACGTGATGATGTTCGATGATGCGGGAGTCAAGAACAGTTTATGACGAGGCAAATCATTGTTCAATAGCATCGTTGTTATCATTTCGATAGGTATTGTCTATCATTATTTAGTCATTCCCAGAGGAAATATGCTCGGGGCATTCTTTCAAGGATGCTTCATGCGTGAGATACTTTTCAATGAACGCGCAATAATGGGGTGTACTGGAATCCCCTGTATTCGGCCGAAAATGAATGCAGCCTAGACAAGGCTCCGCTACAACGAGATGGCCACGACTTTGCATCGCGGTTATCACGGAGCCGAGCCCGATCTCGAAATTTTCCAGTATCTCATCTGGAATAGAATGAAGGGCTTCCTCGAGTGTATACCCCCATTTTTCAAGGCTTGATGCAGCTTCTTTTCCCTTTGCAGTCAGTTGAAGCAGGGTCACTCGTCGATCTTCTTTTTTAGGTACTTTCGCTATGTGCCCTTTCGTTACGAGTCCATTGATAATTTTTACGGCTGTCACATGCGTCGTTCCTATTGCTTTGGCAAAGTTACCAATGGAAGCTACGTCGCTTCTCGTATACAAAGTGAACAGTAACGCCTGAATTTGTACGGGGGACAATCCCTGTTCATCACTCTCTGCCTGTGTCACCTTTTTTATCGCCTGGGACATCCGAAATAGAGCCATCATAATACGGGCTGAGCGATTTTCCTTACGTTGTTGGGGATCAAACATCATGAGCTTATCTTACCTTCCATGTTCCATTCTTCTATCCATTGTAAATGCCAAGCATGGTCGTGTAAAAGCATAGGAAAAGGAGGCGCCTCAAAAGCACCTCCTTTTTCATACTTAGCCGTTTTTCACATCTTCCAAGCTCGCCCCATAGTTTATGTGGTAGACGTTCCCGCCAATCACGAGAGCAGGTACTGATTGAATACCAGCCTTCTCTGCTTCCTCAATGCGAATTCGCTCTGTACCAAGGTGGACAACTTCGATATCGACCTTTGTTTGATCCAGGTAATCTAGGACGACTTGCTCCGCATCTACACATACTGGGCAACCTGCATGATAAAAAATGGCTTTTAACATTTGGAATCAGCTCCTGTCGATTTTATGTAGCATTGATACGTATTTGATTATAGGAGCGACTATCTGTAGGAACAATTACATATTCCCTATCGTTATCATAGGGAATCTCGATGGTTGAAATGAATGAAGTCTTTGAACACTTTAACAAATTCTCTATACTGGTCTTTTTCGAAAGCTAATGGCGGAACATGGATCGGTTTTGACATGTCCACACCATATCCGAACGCTCTCCAAATGATGCAGTCCTTCATCTCCTCTACGTTCGTGGTGACAACAGTACATGAGATATCCATGTCATCTGAACAAACCAAAACAGGAAGAGCTACATTGGTATAAGACAGCAGTTCAAGGACTTTTTGCTGATCGCGATTTTCAAACAGTCCGATAGGTGGAACTAATAAATCAAAAGAACGACTCTGAGTATTTTGATTCAAATAGTCATTCAAAGTGATGTCGTTGATAGTAATGACATACTGGGGATGCTGAAAACCCTCCATCTGAGCTTGGCGTATATCGATTTTGCTACGTATGTATTTATGGGACTTACGCACTTTTAACACCTCCGTCAAGAAAATCTCTTTGTATGACTTCCTTTCATTTTACAGGTTCATAAACGGGAACACTATGAGAAACAAAGGCTCTGGAATACACGCCCGATCTGACCCATTTCTTGAAAAACGCGCACAGAGCCTCATCCCTATTCATTCGTATCGTGAGTCCATCCCCGCTTTTTTCAACAAGACATGAACAATCATGCCTCTCTCCGCAGATGGAGCAATGGAGATGCTTCCCTCGTGATCTGCGACAATCGCTTGGGCGATGGACAGACCGATCCCGCTTCCTCCTCTTTTTCGCGTACGGGATTTGTCCACGCGATAAAATCGCTTAAAAAGGTGAGGAATCTCCTTTGCTTGAATACCAATCCCTGTATCCTCTACCACAATGTGCACGGCCTCTTCATCCCCATAGGCTCGTACCTTCACTTCTCCTTCATCTGTATATTTCCGTGCATTGTCCAAAAGGATATCCAATAACTGTCGAATCCGCTCCCGATCCATCAAAAGGACAAGAGATTCTTCCCATTCAAAAAGCAGCTTAATTTGTGGAGGGAAAATGGGCACCCACGCTTGCTTTACTTCAAGAAGCAGAGGGGTTAATGGCTGCACGACTTTCGATGAACCTAGTTGAGAGATATGCTGCAATTTGGCTAAAGACAACAGATCATCAATGAGTTTGAAAAGTCGTTTACACTCCTGATGAACAGCAGCGAGCGCTTCATCCCTTACTTCGGGCTTGTGCTGCCCCCATCTTTGCAGAAGACTCACATACCCTTCAATAATCGAGAGAGGTGTACGCAACTCGTGTGATGCATCCGTGACGAATCGCTGCTGGTAGACCATTGCTTCTTCCATGCGATCTAACAGCAGATTAAAGGCGTGGATCAGCTCGTAAATTTCATTCTCTACGTGGTGATGATGAATTCGTTGGGAGAGTCGTTGAGGGAAAATGGAATGGATTTGTTGGATCAGATGATCGAGAGGCTTGAGTCCCCATTTACTCAACCAATAGCCGCCAACCGCAGAAAGAAGCAAGGTGAAAAAGGAAGAGAGAAACAGAATCGTGAGCAAGATGGAAAAATACCATTCAAGCGCTTCTGTCGTCGTAGAAATTTGCACAAAGAGAAGCTCAGATGTGAATGGCAGCTGTACAGGTTCTTTTGCGACCAAGGTCCTTTCATAATAGTCTTCAGGCTCTACTCTCCAATTGGCTCCCTGTATCGAGGCGATTTGCTTGCCGTTTTGGTCGCTGATGTTTATGAGTTGATTGACGTCAGCGTAATTGGTTAACAAACGAGTCAAATAAGTAATCGTCAGCGATGCTTCTTCGGTGATCTCCGTTTTCAAATCGGCTGCGATGGCCGTTGCCTTCTGATTGAGTAATTTTTGCTCATGCTGATGGACGAGATTAGAGGTGCTGAAAAAAATAAAAATGGACAAAAAGAGAAGCAAAACCAGCATGCCAGAGCTAAATAAAAGCGTGAGTCTCCATTTAAGTGAGTATCTGCGATGTGTAAGCACTGCGTTCTCCTTTTAATCTCGTAGTGTATATCCAATTCCTCGCACAGTATGAATCAGTTTGACAGAAGGATCACTTTCAATTTTGTTCCGCAAATACCGGATATACACATCCACGATGTTGGTATTCCCCATAAAGTCAAAACCCCAAACGGCTGTGAGAATTTGCTCTCGCGATACTGCTTGCTCCTTGTTTTGAACCAGATAATGAAGCAAATCAAATTCGCGTGGTGTCAGCATGATTTCCTCTTCATCGAGGAACACACGCCGAGCGTTGGGTTGGATCCGCAATCGGCCAACCTGTATCTCCTGGTTCGCTTTTGATTCCCGCTGACGCAATAAAGCCCGAATCCTTGCAAACAACTCCTCAATGGCAAACGGCTTCGCCAGATAGTCATTGGCTCCACTGTCTAATCCCGTCACGATATCCGGAACCTCTCCACGAGCCGTGATCATGATAATGGGGACATCATTGGTTTCCCGAATTCGTCGGCATAATTCTATCCCCGATAATTCGGGCAGCATGACATCCAGGAGGATGAGGTCGTACTCCATCGTCAGTGCCTTTTCTAATCCGGAAAGCCCGTCGTATTCAATATCCGTAGAAAATCCTTCATTCTCCAATTCCAACTGTAAGTATCTTGCCAAGTTATGCTCATCTTCCACAAGCAGTAAATAGCCTTTTCCATCTGGTGTAGGCATGCGAATCATCTCCGTTTGAATATCTTACCAACAGTTTTCTCAGGAAACTCTCATGAAATTCTACCGGGAATCTTAGTTTTGTTCTGTACGATAAGAGCGTGGATGAGGAACACACAACAAGATGAAGCATTCAGAAGGAGGAACATCATGACAAAGCGAAACTGGAAAGGTACCACTACTACGGTCGTAGCTATTCTAATGGGAACTTCTCTTCTCATGAACGGACAAGCCTACGCGGCTTCAGAGACAAGTCTCACCTCCACAACTACACATAATCAGGATAAACATAAGATTGACCATAAGCTGCAGCAGAACAACGAAGAATCAGTTGACGATCAAAACAATGAACAGGCTGAAAATGAGCAAACTGATCAAATGGTGCAAGATGGTACTAACATCGACCTGACAGCCGATGAGGAAAGCAACAATAATAGTCAGAATAAACAGACACAAGATAAAGCAGCCGCTTCCTCTTCCGACATTGCCGATCAGGTCATTTCAAAAGGATTGAAGTATAAAGGCGTACCCTATAAATACGGTTCGAGCAAAAAAACAACGCGTACATTTGATTGCTCTTCCTTTACACAGCGAGTGTTCAAAGAGGTTGGAGTAAAACTGCCGAGAGACTCGCGACAACAGTCCAAAGTCGGTCAAAAAGTTTCGAAGGATCAGCTGCAAAAAGGAGATCTAGTTTTCTTCCGCAGCTACGGCAGCTCGTCCTCTCGAATTACCCATGTTGCCATCTACGCTGGAGACAATAAGCTGCTGCATACGTATGGTAAGCCGGGAGTTACGACAACCAAATTCAAAGGAACTTCCTGGGAAAAACGCTTCGAGCTTGGAAGACGTGTGATGTAATCATCTTCTTGGAATAGGTAAAAAAGGCTGCTGAGAGCTTCAGCAGCCTTTTTCATGCTCTCCTTATAACTGGTAGCCTGATTCGCTCACCGTGACAAAGGAAATGGAAGAAATAGGTTCTTCTGCGCCCCACTATGTAAAAGAATGAGCAAACTACAAAAACTCTGTCAAAATGACGCCTTCCTGATTGTCGCCTGAAAGCACATATTTCCCATTGGTCGGCACTTGAAGCATGATGCTCGTCGTCACTGGATAATAATAAATTTTGTAGTCGCCACCATTTATTGTCCCTGACACTTCTTTTGCCGCCCGCAAGTCATTCACGTACTCCTTTAAGGATAATAGACGCTCTTGCATAATGGCGCTGTGCGGTCTTTTTCAATAGGATGATACTAGGCAATAATAAATGAAATCGTGATCAAAGGATAAAATTTTCCTTCAATCATTTTGTTGTAAACAAACTGAAAATTTCGGCAGAAGTCCTTTGTAAGTCGATAGGAGCGCGAAAGAAAGCTGAAACGTTGTCAATTGTTCCACGTCAAATGGAGTGAAACTTCAAAAATTGACGAGGTGGCTACCATGAATGTCAGGCAAAATATGATCTCTCTTTCCTTCCTTGCTCTGTTAACTGTATCATTCGCCCAACCAAGCTTTGCTGCAACGACTCCTTTTACGGATCTTGCCCACTCGGGAGCGAAAGATAAAATTCTTGCTTTACAGCAACAAGGCGTGATAAAAGGCGTAGATGATAGCAAATTTGCACCCGACGAAACGATAACGGCTGCGCAAGGTATTCAACTGATTGTAAATGCCTTTGATTTGAGTCTGGCGGCGATCCGTTTTGTAAAGGCTCCACAAGCCACTGACTTTTTTTCCAAAGCGGACAACGATGCTTGGTATGCAGAGAGTCTGATTATAGCGGCTGCGAACGGATTGGAGTTACCAGCTGATCTCGATCCGAATGCTGAATGGACAAAAGAGCAATTCATTCACCAGCTAATGAGAGTTATGGAGACCAAGGGGAATCTGCCCATGATCAAGCTAGTACCAGTAGAAATTCAAGATAATCATGAGCCCACCGTGGATTACCAAGGCTCCATTCAACGAGCTTTGGCAAGAGATATTATCCAATTGGATAAGGAAAACAAGCTCCATCCGCAAAAGCCCATCACGCGTGAAGAGGCAGCTGAAATGATTTACAATGCCCTTGCGTATTTGAAAAGCCATAAGCCTTTGAACTAAATCAAAAAAATGCAGCGAATCCTCGTGATGAGGGGCTGCATTTTTTTGTCTACTTAATCAGTAATCATCCGATTCACTTGCCCGGTTATCAACAGCATCGCTTGCAAGACGGGCATCATGCTGACAAGATCATGCGAATGGAAGCGTACCGTGCGTCCTTCGATGAGTTCAATTCCTGGCATCCAGCTGACTGCTGTGGCAAATTGTGATTTCGTAAACTCGACTGCTATCGTATTCTCTACTCTTTGCGCAAGCGGTTTAACTGTACTGCGATGGAGCAATGCTTCTTTTGCTTGTTGACGGATCAGCTCTCTCGCCCGAACTGGATGCATCGCTTGCGACGAGAGTCCCGTTATTCCTGTTTTCACAGCGACCGTAAAGACTCCAGGGATATCTTCTTCCACCTCTTTGGCTGTTTGGGAATCTCCGGTAACGAGTACGACTGGAACACCAAAGGCTCCAGCGATTGCTGCATTTAAACCAGCTTCGCCCACCTCTTTGTCATTCAAGATGAGCCGATGGATAGCGAGTCCAGACAATGTATGATTGAGTACCGCATCCCCTGTTCCCGCCCTTCCATGGTAACCGATGAAAAACGCGGCATCGCAGCTACTGTCGATCCCCTGCATCATACAGAGAGGCTTGAAAAATCCACGGATGACATCTGCCTGTGGATGCAATTCTTCCAGGATGATATTGTTCATCGGTCCATGAGACTCATTGACGATAATTTGGGTAGCTCCTGCTTCCAGTGCACCCTCAATCGCCGCATTTACATCTTGGGTCAGCAGTCTTCTCCCCGCTTCGTAATGTCTCCGCCCGGGGATAACATCCTCCCATTCGCTCAGTCCAGAGATCCCTTCCATATCCAACGAAATAAACACCTTCATGAGAAATAGCCTCCCTTATCTTGGATTAAATTGCTTTCGGCATTTGGCGCGATCCCAACGCCAAGCGCTTGATCTCACCGTCTGGATGGCGAACAAAGCGGATAAGTGAATCGACGTTGTGGCGCGTGAACAAAAACGTATCTTCGCCAACGGAACGCAATGGGAACACATCACTGCCCAGAACGAGTACGAGCTGTCTCTGTGCCTCATCGAATCTGATCTCTACTGCCTCTCCTTCTCCGGATTTATATGTACCAGGACATTGCTGCAAGTAAGCAAGCGGCACTTCACATTCGGAAAACGTGGCGAACTGCGTCTCGAGCGGGCGGCCGAACATGCTGTTTAACAAGCCTAATGTCAGATTCGTAATGGGGGCATCATCCATGTTGGTTAAAAGAATGCCAGTCACTCCCGCCTCTGGGACGATGATCATTTGCGCGGTGATTCCTTTTAAGCCACCAGTATGGGTAAGTAAGGTGTACTCTTCGGAAAATGGAAACACACCGAGTCCGTAACCATAGCTGCGACTCAAGTCAATACGGACATGAGGGGCAGTCATTTGTGAGGCGCTATCTCCCGAGATGATACTCGCTCCCTTTGAAAGCCCGCCTGTCCGATAGACATCCGCATACCGAAGCATGTCACGTGCGGACGATTTGAGGAAGCCTGCTGCACGCATGGAGGGAGCATCCCACCAACCGGGGGCACGTACTACTTCACGTACGCCATCATTCATGCGACGTGTGTACAGCATGGTCGTATTGTCGTTCTCGCCTAATTCCTCCACATGAAAAACCGTTCGTTCCATGCCAAGCGGCTGTAAAATATGTTCTTGGACGTAGGCTTCGTACGTTTTGCCGCTGACACGCTCAACAATCGCCCCAAGCAAGCCAAAAGCTTCGTTCGAATAGCTGAATTCTGTCCCCGCAGGTCCCAACAATTCAAAGGGCAGCTTTTCTATATATGACATGAGGTCTTCGAAGGTATCGATTGGGTGTTTACATTGCGCTTCAAAATGGTGGAGTAATTCTTCTGCTGTCGGATCGGCTTGTAAGCTGGGTAGCATGGCGGGAATAAGAGATGGAAGTGGTGGAAATCCGAGGGTGTGTGTCATGAAATGATGAATGGTAATACTCTTCGTTTGGGCTTCGTTCGGTGTACGAAATTCAGGCAAATACGTGATAACCGGATCATGCACGGAAAGCTTCCCTTCTTCCTGAAGCTGCATGATCGCCATACATGAAAACGACTTCGTAATCGACCCGATTCCAAATACCGTATCCAGATCGATGGGAGCTTGCTTTTCGCGGTCCCGATAACCAAACGCTTTTTCATAAGTGAGTTCTCCGTCTTTGGCTACAGCAATGATCGCACCGGGAACCTGAAAATCATCCATCAGCTTTTGGGCGTATGCTTCAAACGACGCTTCCCACTCATTCTTCTTCATGTCATGCCTCCTTAGGTTCATTACTTGCAAACAGGAAAGCAATTTCAGTTTTATTTTCGAAGTAGAAACTTCAAAAAAATAAGGATATGAAGTTCATGCACTAGTAGAATTATAAGGGGCAGATGAAAAAACGACAATATACAATTCTGAAAATAAATAATTTTCATAACGAAATGTAATCAAATATTGAATTATCCTGCCCGTTCGTTGAGCAAAGGCTGCGAGTTTTAACACCAGCAGCCTCTATTTGTGTTGTTCCACTATCGAACCCATTAGGCGGAACTGGCCGAGCCGTGTGGACATATGCGGATTCCAGCCGAAGCCCTCTCCATGTGGCAAATTCAAAGGGTTAGCCTACCATCTATGACCCGGCTATTTTTTTTCCCCTTGGTTGTCTGCTGTTGGCATCCGGTTCGACAGTGATGCCGATTTGATCAAAAGTCTGCCCTTCGGCGAGCTGGTAGGTCAGTATTCCGGATCCGTTTTCGTCCGGCTTGAATATGCCGCCATTTTCCCTCGTGCTGTTTTTCAGCAGCCAAACCTGGTAAACCTGTGAACCTTCGACGCCGGGCAATTCTTGAACCTGCACCACCAAATTTTTCTCTGATCCCTGCTGGACAATATAGGCGATGCCGTTTGTTCCTGGGTGGCTTTGATTGGCTGCTTTTAAGGGAATCGCCGTTACAATTTCAATGGGAATATTTTCAGCATGGCGATTTTTTACCTGTACATTCGCTACTCCAAGGCCAATAAACGCGAGCAACAGGACGGTCACGATACTGGTTGAAACTGGAGTGAACTGGCTTTTGAGCATCATGGCGAGCTTGCTCATCGTAGCCATGAATGTTTCCGTACCGCTTTTCCTTTTGTGCTCAAAAACAAACCCCAGCACCTCGCCTTTTAGCGATTCAGGCACCTCGATTTCGGAATAATCGAACGGCAAAGCATGCCAGGCCTGGGATAATTCCTGATATTCTTTCGTACACGCCGTACAATTCTTTACATGTTCAGCAAAGGCCATGTGTTCGCTCTCCTTGAGCTCATTTGCTATATATGGAATTAAATGATCACAAACCCTTCTCATTTTATATCCTCCGTTTCCAGATGCTTCCTCAATCCTTTAAGAGCCTGGTGAAGCCTGCTTTTAATCGTGCCGAGCGGCTCTTGTTCCAGCTTGGCGATCTCCGAAAGAGAATACCCTTTCCAATAAAGCAAATCGATTAATTTTCTTTGGGCCGTTGGCAATTTGTTTTTTGCCATCGCAATCTCATTCGTATTTACTCGTTGCTCGACTGCATTAACAGGGTCAGCGATCTCTACATGTTCCTCTCGATGGTATTGCGTATGCCTCTTCTCTTTTCGGAGATAGTCAATGCAAATATTGCGGGTAATCGTGAGGAGCCAATTTACAAAGCTGCCTTGAGTAGGATCGTAATGGCTGTTTGTTGTCCATAGCCTCAAAAAGACCAGCTGAATAATCTCTTTCGTCTTATCCTCATTCCCATTGCAAAACTTCATAACGAAGCCGTAAACAAGCTTTATATATCGATCATAGAGCTCCTCTAATGCGTGACCATTTTTTTCTTTTACCAATCGCATTAATTCCGCATCGTAATTTTCTTTCATGTGGCACTCCCTGCTTTTGGATAAAAATATACTGCCATAACACGATTTTAAAAGTAAAGATGGGAACGACCGCGACTGATCGTTCCCTGGGCAGGCTTATTCAAATGCTGTTTCGCTGTTTACGATAAACCATACATCTTTTACTCCTTGTCCGTTTACATCCCCTTCTTGCTGGTCTTTTGCATAATAATAGAGAGGAAAGCCTTTGTACGTAACCTGCTTCTTCCCGTTGTCTTCTCTTGTGATCGTATCGAAATCCTTTTTGTCAAAACCTTCCGGGACGGCGAAATCCTCCTGGGTAAATGCCGGCCAGTTTGCCAGGCAGTCTCCGCTGCAATTGCTTTTTCCTGCTTCGTCCTTTTTAAAGTAATACAGGGCCCTTCCCTGTGGATCCGCAAGGTACTTTCCAGCTTTCTCATTCTCCAAAAGCTGGAGGCTCTCAGCCGGGGCTTGTTCCGATTTCGTTTGTTCCGTTTGGGCTTGATCGGGTTGAACCGTCTCTGTTTTTACCTCCGTGCTTTTTCCGCAGGCAGCCAAAGCAAAAATAATCGTAAGTATCGCAAGGGTAAAAACTGCTTTCTTCATGTATGTTCCTCCCAGTTTTTTAGATGTAAGACTCGTCCTTACTTCCAGCCCCATTTTTGAAAGATTTGGTGAGATTCTTCCGTTCTTAAATAATCAATAAATTGCTGTGCCTCTTTTTTCTGATCAGTAATTTTCGTCAGGGCGATCGGCGTTCCACGATAGAGCTTTTCTTCTTCGGGCAGTTTGACCAGGTCTGTCACATCCTGGAGGCGGTAATGCCACGATTCATAGGTAATCCAGGCGTCCAGGCTGGAATTCGATTTCCATTGTTCAATGGCTTCGGCACTCGACTTTACAGAAAGGTTAATATTTTGAGAAATGCCTTCGATCAGCCCTTTTCTGCCTGCCAGGTCTTCCCACAGGCCAAGCTGGCCAGCCCCATTCACATCAATAATTTTTACTCCCTTTTTCGTTAAATCCTCCAGGCTTTCAATTTTCTTAGGATTTCCTTTCCTCACCAATATTCCTGCAGCACGCGGGTAAAGCTCCGTACGTGATTTTGTGTCGATCATTTCGGGGTGGTTAAAGATGAAGTCCTGCAGCATATACTCGGAGCCACCGAAAATAATATCGGCATCTTGCTTTGCTTGGCCGATCCACTTGCCCTCTGGTCCGGCTGTTACTTCCACCTTCATTCCTGTTTTAGCTGAAAAATGTTCAGCAGCCTCCTTGATCGGTCCAAGTGGTCCACCTGGTCCGTACACCCGGATGACTTGATCACTTTGGCTTGATTTTGGTGTCGCCTGGGACGCCGGCTTACCGTCCATTTGTGCATAGGCTGACATTCCGACAGCAGTAAAGACATAGAGCAGTAGAGCTGCTAGGAACACGGTCTTCTTCATGATTCTTCCTCCATTTCACACATGTTTTTTACCTGTACTATCAAAGGAAACGAAGGGAGGCGGTAAACGGTTTGATTGCAATTGCGAAATAGTTGGAAAGTTTCATAAAGGAAAACTAGTCTGGTGAAAAATAAATAAAGATCTCCGCACAACCTACGCCAGCCTGGCCAGGTGTATGGCGATCTTTTTCATATTCTGACACGCTGATCGGTTCGACTGCTTGAATTACCGGGACTTTCCCCCTGCCCGTAGGTGTTTTCATATCGGGAATAGGCTAAACGGTTTTATTCTCCTCTATAGCGATAACCTCCCTTGCTGCTTCTATGAATGATAATAGGATTGGTGAAAGCCACTTGTCTTTATGCCATAGCATCTGTGTATACACGTGCAAGTCCGGAATTTGCCATGGAAGAGCAACAAGTTCGCCCCGTTCAACTTCCGCTTTCGTTGTCATTTCAGGAAGAAAGGCAATACCGATTCCCGTAATTGCACATTGTTTAATGGCTTCGGCATTTTGAAACTCTAAATACGTAATACTATCAATGCCCTTTTTCTCAAATTGCCGGTCAAACATGGTTCGATAGGGACAACCCTTTTCATTCGTCAGGAACACCTGTCCGTGAAAATCTTCCAGCTGCAGTACAGTTAGTTTCGAGAGTGGGTGGTCTGGAGCGGCGAAAAAGCGGAAAGTTTCTTCCACCAATGGCTCCACTGCAAGTGCGCTTGAGCGAATGGGTTCGTCCAACATAAAGACGACATCCGCGGTTCCCTCAAAGAGCGTTTGCTTGAGTTGTTGATTTGGAACGGAGCGGAAGATGAGACGAACTCCCGGATAGCGCGAACGAAATAGGTGAAAGACAACTGGAAGCCGATAGGCGCAAAGAACCTCGTTAGCACTTATTGTTAGGGTGCCGCTTACATTCTCATTGTCATGAACGACGCCGCGAGCTTCGTCCAATTTGTCTAGAACGCTTTGGATATGAGTTAAAAAGCGTTTACCCGCAGTTGTTAGAACGAGCTGCTTGCCCAAGCGGTCAAAGAGACGAACACCAAGCTCATCCTCCAATGCTTTTATTTGCATCGTGACGTTGGAAGGGACGTAGTTCAGCACTTCCGCTGCCCGACTGAAATTTAAAGTTGATGCAACCGTGCGGAACGTAATCAGTTGGCGCAATTCCATCATACGATCCCCCTTTACCTTCAAAATTATTGAATATTGCTTTGAAATTCATTCACTTTTGCTGAGACTATCACAGATCTATACTAACAACAAGAAATACATACTTGTATGGTTTCATTTTGAAGGGAGAGACAATACGATGGATTATGAGATTTTTGATTTGGGTGACGTTACCTTGCAATCAGGAGTGACGTTACCGAGCGCTTATCTTGCTTATAAGACTTATGGAAGATTGAATGAAAAGAAAGATAATGTCATCGTCTATCCAACTGCATTTGGCGACCAGCATGTTCAGAATGAATGGTTGATTGGAAACGGCATGGCACTAGATCCGCAGAAATATTTCATTATCGTTCCAAATCTGCTGGGCAACGGATTATCTTCGTCTCCCAGTAACACGCCTCCCCCATTCGACCGGGCTAATTTTCCGCAGGTAACCATTTATGACAACGTTACATTACAGCATCGGCTGGTGACCGAGAAATTCGGCATTCAAAAGATTGCTCTCGTAGTAGGGTGGTCAATGGGAGGCATTCAAGCATTCCAATGGGGGGCAAGTTATCCCGACATGGTGGAACGAATTGCACCTTTCGCCGGAGTTGCAAAGACATGGCCCCAAACGTATGTGGTCCTAGACGGCATGAGAGCTCCGCTCATGGCTGCGGCCCGCTTCGATTCAAATAAACTAAACCAGTTGACTTCTGCAGACATGCGCGCGGTTGGCCGTGTCTATGCAGGATGGGGTGTATCGCAGGCGTTTTACAGAGAGGAAGTTTATCGTGAGCTGGGATTTGACTCATTGGCAGATTTTGTGGCTGGCGTCTGGGAAAATAGCTTTATGAAGATGGATCCGCACAATGTCCTGGCCATGTTATGGACAGGCCAACATGCAGATATTAGTGCAAACCCCTCCTATAACGGAGATTTCGATGAGGCGCTCAAAAGCATTAAAGCGCTTGCCTGCGTCATGCCAGGGAGCACGGATCTCTTCTGCTCGGCAGACGATAACGAATACGAGGCTAAGCTAATACCTAATGCTATTTTTAAACCTATCGAATCGATCTGGGGCCATTTTGCCGGTCGTGGAATCAACAGTGCCGATAATAAATTTATTGATGACAATCTAAAACGCTTGTTGGGTCAACGCCTTGCATCCAATAGCCTCCGCACAAATAATTAAAAATAGCATGGAAGAAGGCCAAATTCGAAGGTTGAACGTAACGATAATAGCTTCGTTCAACCTTCTATGAATTTGGTCACTACCCAATAAACTGCGTCGATTCACAGCCTACTCTCGACATTAAGCCATGGGGTGCCCTTCTGTAGTGATTCGGTTAATCGTTTGTTTCTGAGAACCTCTTGATTGTATCCGTATTTGACAAATTCGAATAACACGAACTATCACTATGACAAGATTTTGAAAAGAAGCTATTCCCAGCCAAATAATAATACTCGGCATCATCATAAAGATACCTTCCAAACTTAGCACTCGTTCGCCACCAAGAAATGTGATCATTTTCGGCAGGAAAAGGAGCAGGAATAACGGTAACATCATTAGGATGAAGGATAGGAATCTCAACCAACTAGGACGCTTCTTGTAGTGCGCTTCCCCTTTCTTTAACCGCCAAAAGCGGTGAATTCCCAAAAGCACCGTGATCAAGATGATGATACACATACCCGATTCAAGCATGGTATAAGTGAGAAAAGAATTTTCTGGCGGGGAATTAGTCAATATTCCCGACAATCCACTCACAAATGAATAATAATCGACGAAAGTATTCAAGCCACTGTTGAACAAGATGACAATACCAAGCTTCTGATCAGGTATTACAAGTTCTTGCGCTTTGTAGGTCCACAAAATTCCTCCATGTTCGATTTGTGTTTTTTCATCAGCGGTTTTAGAGATTTCCCAGCCCAGACCATATGATCCCTTAGGACCTGTAGGTGAATGCATGGTTCTAATCCCCTCACTACTAAGCAGCTGCACATTGTTGTATTTTCCACCGTTTCCCTGTATGATCAACCATTTAGCCATGTCGTTGACTGTTGAAACCATCCCTGCCGCTCCTTCAACGAACCATTCCGGTTCTGCAGTAGCTATTGGTTTTCCAAATAGAAAATAGTGTCCTCTTGAAATTTCACTGGACTTTTCAACAAATTGACTTGTATTTGAGACATCAAAGGTACGATTCATTTCAAGTGGAGTGAAAATATGCCGTTGCAAATAATCAGGGAACTTTTCCTTGCTGACTACTTCTACCAACCGGGCTAACAGTTGGTAATTCGTATTATTGTAATGAAATTCTCTACCGGGGTCGCTATGGAGGGTAACTTCATGCAATCGTTGCACGACTTCTTCTAACGAGTTGGGCTGGGGATGAATCGTCATATCTGGGTAAACGGTGTCAGTCAAGCCGCTTGTATGACTCAACAGGTGACGAACCGTGATTGTCGATCCACGGGGATCATTCAGTTGAAACGAGGGAATATAGTGAGCAATCGGTTTGTCTAGATCCACTTTTCCGGACTCAGCTAGCTGCATGACAGCCAAAGCTGTAAATGATTTGCTCAACGAAGCAATAGCGAATGGAGTATCAGCTGTGATCGGACTCTGATCAGCTGTTTTTCCATAACCTTTTGAGAAAATAACTCTGTCATCGCGGGTAATCGCTACCGCTAATCCCGGAATATGATTTTCTTCCATTTTCAATTGAATGAAACGATCGATTTGATCCTTAGGAAAGTCTTCTTGAGCAAAGGCACTATCAATAGAAGTAAGAAGGATAGTCAAACAAAAGATAAGAGTCAAAGTGAATTTGACATACACCGCCCACTGATATTTTTGTACTTTACACTGTAAATAGGTAATCAAACGTTATTCCCTTCCTTCATCCAGATTCCATTCACATTTCATGATGAGTGATTCTTCTTGAAGTTCTGCTGTCAGCTTCCCATTCATTTTTAGCATAAGAGTCTTGGCTATGGACAAACCCAGACCCGTGCTTCTGCCCGACCTTGTCGCATCAGACGTATAAAAACGGTCAAATAACTTTTCCACATCTTGCTGATTCAAATGGCAGGCATGATTGCTTACAGAAAAAATAACGGTCGAATCCTGCTTCTCAAGGCGAATCCTGACTGGGCCAACAGCGTGAGTAGCTGCATTTGCCAAGAGATTTTCCACAACACGCTTGATAGCCGATTCATCTGTATAAAGCAAGATTTTCTCGTTCGGCAATTGTATCAACGGTTCTAAAGCGCGTTCGTTGAACCGGTCGTAAAAGCCCAGTAAGACTTCCGAAACGAGCGTGTTCATGTCCACCTTTTCCAGGTCCAGCTCAAAGTCAGCATGGTCGATAACCGATAGATCGAAAAAATCATGTAACAACTCTTGCAAACGCTTCGTTCGGTTCTTGGCGATCATCAAGTATTCCAGCTTCTCCGCCTCGCCTGCACCTTCCGACTCCATAAGCTGGATATACCCCAGGATGGATGTGAGTGGGGTACGCAAATCGTGTGAGATATTCGCAATTCCTTGCTTGAGCTCGTTTTCAGTCCTTCTGCGCAATGCGTTGGCCTCCACAATAAGTGTAAGCAACTTGTTGATTTCCTCGGTCAATGTCTCTAAATCCTGATCAAACAAGGCAATATCGATCTTTTTCTCGGTTGATCCCTTCGTATAAGACTGCAACTGATGGGTTACTCGCTTTATCTCTCGTTTCATGCCATACAAGCGGATCATTGTAACGACTGCTATGGCACATGCAGCACACACCACAATAAGCATCTCGGTCCTTCCCTTCCTCCATCCTTGCTACTTGATTTCTTTTCTCTTGTAAACCCAGCAGCCGGCAAGTCCACAGCCAAAGAATGTCAGGATCGGGACTACCGTCAATCGCCATAATTCGGTGTTGCTTGGCGAGGTACTACCAATATCGCCTACTAATGTAAACACGCTATATTCATAAGCAGTTTCAAAGATAGGCAGATATTCACCTATGCTTGTAAAAATGACATCGATACTCAAAAAGAAGATAATTGAGGTAGAAATCGTTTTACCGCTGGTCGTGAAGGTAATGGCAAACAATGCAGCGACCGAGGCAAATGACGCCGAAAACAGTATGGTAAAAAGCATTGATCTCAAGACGAGCAACGCTGCTGATTGGTTATCGATCGCCCCAAACCCAGACAATATGGTGCTGATCACCATATTAAAAACCGGAAACAGTAGAGAAAGAAGGATTACACCCCAAGAGTACACACACAGTTTTGCCGTGAAAATTTTCATTCTGCTATTCCCGCTCGTTGCCATGTTCTTCATGACCCCGGTTGAATACTCGCTAGATATAAAGAAGCCTGCCAGGATACACAAGGACACCTTGATAATCAATGTGTTGCTGGAAAGAGCTCGCTGGAAGGATTCTAATCCAGTAAATAGAGGATCACCATCCAGCCTATTATCGAAATGCCAGTAAAGCGGCCAAAAGATCGATAGCGCTACCATGATCATCGCTAGTGTCCTGAAGGAGCGGTCCTTCCGCAATTTATACCATTCGGACTTGATGAGATTATACATGGCTCTCTCCTTTGATCCGATTTGCGAAATAGCTCTCCAGATCTTCACCCATCGGCATGAACTGTTCAATTGTGAGCCCAGCTCTGAAAAGAATCGAAGAAACCATACCGGGATCATGAACGAATTGATACAGCCTGATCACACCATCTGGCATCACTTCAAAATTGCTGGTATGCAGTTCTTGATCAATAATCGTAGCGGCCTTACTTGCATCATTTACTTTGATGTGCAAGTACTGCTTACACTTTTCATGCAGTTCATTTGCTGTCAATTGTTCCAGCAGCTTTCCCTTATGGATGATTCCATAATGAGTGGCTAGCAAATGCAACTCACTGAGGATATGCGTTGAGATCAAGATCGTAGTTCCGTTCTCCGAATGCAATCTTTTCAGGAGCTCTCTCAATTTTATGACTCCCGTCGGGTCAAGTCCTGTCGTAGGCTCATCCAAAATTAAAAATTCAGGATCGCCGAGTAAAGCAATAGCGATTCCAAGACGTTGCTTCATTCCTAAGGAAAAATGCATGGATTTTTTCTTGCCAGCTTCCTGTAATCCAACTAGCTCTAGTGTATTCTCTATGCATTTGCGTCCCGGTATTCCTTTTTGTATGCGATGTACCTCGAGATTCTCCCATGCGGTCATGTGAGGAAACAACGCAGGACTTTCGATTAACGAACCAATTCGTTTTCTAGCAAGGACAAGTTCCCGTTCTCCATTCGCTCCAAATAACTCAATAGAACCCGATGTAGGAAATGTCAGCCCATTCACAATCCGAATCAATGTAGATTTCCCTGCGCCATTTTGTCCAATAAACCCGTAGATTGACCCACGTTTAATCATAAGCGTTACTTTGTCAAGAGCGACGTTGTTTTTATAAGCTTTCGTTAAATCGTTCGTTCTGAGAACATGCTCAGTCATCTGTCGAACACCTCCCCCCTTAGGCGATACCTTCATTATCAAAAGCTCGCCATAAGAGAACTCAAAGAGAATCTTAAGAAAACATTAAGTTGGTACCGTTATCGAAGCCGATAGCCCATCCCCCATAGCGTTTCTATATATTCCTGTTTGGGATTGGCTTTTGCCAGTTTGCTTCTTAAATTGCTGATATGTACGCCCACCGTATTGTCATCCCCCATAAACTCCTCGTTCCAGATACTTTCAAAAACATTCGCCTTCGAAAACACTTTTTTGGGATACGACATGAACAGCTCTAAAATAGCAAATTCTCTTGCTGTCAAAGTTACATCGGAACCGTTAATCGTCACGAATTTGGTTTCTTTATCCAGCACGAGATCCTTGTACGTTAATCGATTACTTGGAGGCGGACTTGAGAATCGCAAGTATCTTCTCATATGGGAATCGATGCGTGCAGACACCTCCTCAATATCAAACGGCTTTGTAATAAAATCATCTGCTCCAGTACGAAGGGTTGCTATTTTCGTCTTTTGCTCGTCTTTGGCAGAGATAATAATAACTGGCGTCCGAAACACCTCGTTGATCTTCTCCAGTAATTGTTCACCGGTGAGTCCCGGGAGCATCAGATCAAGTAGTACGAGATCCCATTCCTGTCTGTCCAAGTAGAGATTCGCTTCTGTTCCCGAATAGGCTGCTTGGGCAATGTACCCGCTTTTCGTGACAATCGTACACAATAGTTTATTAATATCGCTGTCATCTTCCACAACTAATACATGTATCTTTTTATCCATGGTCTCACCTTTTTTCTTTGTGAATAGGGTTGAATCGTGATTTGATTCGTAGACTCCCACTGACTAGTATCTTCTCATGCTAATTGAGTCTTAATCCTAATAGTACCTTGAAAATACTAGCGTATTGCAAACTTTTACTTATTGTCAAAAAACCCCTAGCTGTGTATGCTAAGACCCTTGTTACGAAAATGGCACGGAATCTGTTATACACTCTAGATAGAAGATCAGGCAAGTAGACATGAAAGTTCATAAGAATGAATACAGTGTCTTTTGGGATTCAGTTGTATGCAGAAAAAAAACGACCCTTTTCAGGGCCGTGAAATGGTTTGCTCTTATTTTTCTAATTCTCCATCGCTATTTGTTACCGCAAAATTGTAATTAATAGAGCGTGTAAATGGTTCGCCGTCCTCATTGATGCCGGTTACGTCAAAGGAGAGATTATAAACGCCTGGCTTCGTCGGCACGGTAAAATTGCCAGTAAGCTCATCTTCTTTTACGGCAAACTTCACTTCATCAAGGACGCTTGCTTTTTCGCCGTTCAGCGAACGTGTCAGGTTTGCTTTTTCCAGTAATGATTGATCAATTTCGTTTTTGCCCAGGTCGACGGAAATCTTCGCTTTGTCGCCTTTCTTGAATACCTTTTTGCTCGCCTTTACTTTCGCTTCCTCTCCGCCATCCACGGAACCAACCATGAAAAAGGCGTCGTCAGAGCCCTCCACTTGAAGTGTCCATTCGCCTGCTTCTGGCTCCTCTACTTCAATGAAGTGATGAACAGCATCTTTGAATATTTCGGGTTCATCCTCCGAGTCGCTTTTTTCACTGCGGTCCGCTTCATACTCTTTGCCAGAAGGACTGATCAGGGTCACAACGGTGTCTTCCGATGAGGTCATCGTATCCAGATTGAACTGATCGATTCCGCTCTCCAGGAAAAATGTTTCCGTGACGTTGTCTTCCACTTCGCCGCCACGGAGAATGACGGAGCTCTCTTCCACAGTGCTTGATTTTGATTTGTCGTCTTTGCTTACTTTATTTGCATGTTCGCGGATAGAGGCCTTTTGCAATTTCGGTTCGACCAGATCCCATGTATGCGAGGCTTTTGCTATTTGACCGTGGGAAATGTCTTTTGTAAAGCTCTTGATCCCATAAGTCAAACCGAAGGCAGAATCAACGGAAACAGCGCCATCATCTTCTCCGGGAAGAACCGCATGAGCAAACCAGGTAGGACTAAACATGCCATCATCGCCTGTTCCGGCAGCCATGTATGTCTTGGTTGAACGACTTTCCGCACGGTTGTCAGTCTGGGATCGGAAGTTGGCCATGTATGACGTTTGCAGGGAATACACCGCATCGTCTTTTTTGCCGAGAATGTCAGCAAGCCATCCTGCCCAATTGCTGTACGCCATGTCAGCCAATTCTGAACCTTTGTTTGGCGTGGAAAGCTGGTGAACAACGTTGACATACGGATGCGCGCCATAGTGGACGAGTGCTGTCTGTGTATCGATGCCACCTTTTGAATGTGCAATGATATTGATTTTGGAAACACCGTAATAATCTGCAACCTTTTTAATGACTTCAGCGAGCTTGGCCCCGTTTGTCCACATGTTACCACCAGTACCATCCGCGTCCTTCAGTTGCACAAAAGCGGTACGATACCCGGCGTTATAGGCTGCATCATAAAATCCATCTGTTGTATACCAGGTTTTGTAGCTGGAGTGCAGACCTTGGACAAACAGAATCACGGGTTTGTCGTCGGATGCATTGGGAGGAACCGCACCTGTGTACCAGTCACCAAAATGACCACTTGGATTGTCGTCATGCAAAACAGGAGCTGGAGCCGCTGCGCTTGCTGCTTGCGGGTAGACCAGCGCCGTTGATAATGTAACGGCCGCCAGCAAACGAGATAATGCTTTCTTTTGATTCATGAAAAGAACACCAACCTTCACCTTATGATTTATTGTTGCCGTACACAATCGTTAGAAATGTGCACGGATTGCAACTGCCTGTTCTACCTTCAATGTGTCTTGAATGATCACTAGGATCGTATTCATTTGCTGATGAATAAAGAAATGCCCACCAGGCATGGGGTAAAATTTGCATTCTCGCCCGCAATAGTCTCGCCACGCCATAATATCTTGGATTTCTATAGAATCTTCTTTCCCAAACAAAACCGTCATGTTGACAGGGATTTGTCGAGGAAGCTCGTTATTCATTTCGTAAGTTTGCACGGCTTGGAAATCAGCGCGAATCGTAGGCAAAAATAACTCCAAGAGCTCGTGATTGTCCAAAACTTCATCGGGAGTGCCCCCAAGTGTACGTAGCGATTCGATGAACTCGTTATGCGGCAGGTTGTATGTTTTCACCAGTTTGTGATACGCATGCGGCACACGGGATGCAGACAGGAACAAGTGCTGGGGCAGTGGCTTTCCATTCTGCAGCAGCTTGCGTGTCAGTTCAAACGCGATTAATCCACCCATGCTGTGGCCAAAAAAGGCAAAGGGCTCTTCCCCCAGCTCTGGTGTGATCCGTTGGTATACATCCTCCAAAATCTCATAGAACGAGGTGGAAAGAGCCATGCTATCGCTCTGAAATGAAGGTCGCACCTCGAAGGGATCAATTTCCAAGAACGCTGGCGACAATACCCGCCTCCAACCGTAATAGATGCTGGGAAGTCCACCTGCGTACGGAAAGCAGAACAATTTCATCTCTTTCCCCGTCCTTTCCTCTTTACGTCATTACCTCGACATCTTTCTTTGAAAAATGGCTTGGTGCAAATCTAGTAAATTCTTCATAACTACTTGATCAGCAAACTGATTAGTAGTCGCGCATACTGACAATTTGTAGCCTGGATCGATCTCATACTGATGAAATGACCAAGCGTCGCGTGAATCATTTTGCGATACGGTAATCGATTGATCTAAATGTTTTCGAATGGCGAATGATTGCAACGGGATGGACAGCCCCATGCCTCTCGCTTTTATATAACTCTCCTTCAAGGTCCAAAGGTCGTAGAAATACAAAAGCTGTTCATCCCGATGTTTCGCCAAGAGATCTTCTATTTCGGCTGGTGCAAAATAATGAGCGGCAATATCCAAATCAATCGGACATATTTGCTCCACATCAATCCCTACTTGCGAGTCATGCGTGGCGCAGACCACCCACTCTCCAGAATGCGAGACGTTAAAGCAGAAGTTCGGAAATGATTTCAAAAAAGGTTTGCCGTATGCATTGTAGTCATACTCGATTTCGTCATTGGAAATCTCGTAGGCTTCACAAATGAGAGAGCGTACGAGCACGTCCGCGAGCAACGCCCGATAGGAATCAGCCGGATTTCTGAAACGGTTGACCCGTTCTCGTTTTTCTTCGGGTAGTGCTTGCAAAAATCGGTTGAACAACTCTTTCTCCATGACAGCAGGACATTTCAACGCGTAAATGGCAATCATGTAGTACTCACTCTCCGTTCTGTCAATTCAAGACGACTGACCTGTTCTGCTCGATCCTTTCGCTGCTGTACTTCATACAATTTGGCGTACGTACCGTTGTACTGCATTAAATCAACATGGCGCCCTTGCTCGATGACTTTTCCTTGATCCATCACGTAAATCACATCGGCATCCTCTACAGTCGATAGACGATGAGCGATGACGAGTACCGTTTTATCTTTCATGAGTGCGGTTAATGCTTGCTGCACCCAATATTCCGATTCTGCATCCAAAGCGGACGTTGCTTCATCCAGTAGAAGGATCGGTGCATTTTTCAGGATGGCTCTGGCAATGGCAATTCGCTGACGCTGTCCGCCAGATAGCGTGGCACCGCGTTCTCCTGTTTGGGTCTGGTAGCCATCTGACAGTTCCATAATAAAATCATGCGCATACGCTGCTTTGCTTGCCTTGATGACATCCTCTTCCGATGCATCCAGGCATCCGTATCGGATATTGTCCTCGATGGTTCCTTCAAACAAAAAGGCATCCTGAGGCACGTATGAGATCATGCCTCTTATTTCTGCAAGTGAATAAGCTCCCATGGGCTTGCCAAGTAAATAAAGAGAGCCGCTCGCAGGTGGGTAATACCCTAACAGAAGTTTCATGACGGTGCTTTTTCCACTTCCACTCGTTCCTACCAGCCCAGCCATTTGGCCTTGCTCGACTTGCAACGAAACACCATCCAGCACGTTTGTAGCTTCGTTGTATCCGAAAACGACCTGCTCCAACTTCAGCATGCTTTCGCATTGCTGATCTTTGTCGGCGCTCTTTAGATACTCTTCTGGTTCGAGAGGTTCATTCAAAAAATCGACGACCCTAGAAGCACCTGCTAGCGAGCTCTGCAACGCTGTGATGACTTGGCCAAGCTGGAGAAATGCCAGTGTCACAAGCATCTGTTGTTGAACCAGGGCGACCAGCACGCCCAACCCGATGATTTGTTTGGAAACCATCATGATTCCAAAAACAAGCATTCCCCCGAAGCTTAAGAATTGGATGAAAAAATTGGTCCCTTCCAATAATCCGTGTTTATGCCCTTGCTCGATGGCAGATGAGGCTACTTCTTCGTTTGCTTCCGTGTAACGTGCGGTCACAACGTTATGTAAATGAAACATTTTGATGATAGGTAACCCAGACAAGAAATCGTTTAATCTTTCTGTCCCAATCCCCATCTGCTGCTGCATTCGATCTCCGATTCGCCGGACTGACTTGGCAAACAGCGTATTCACATAAAGAGTCAATGTGCTTACGAGCAACAGGACAACGGCAATTTTCCAATCCATAGCAAACATTCCTATGATCGAACCGATCAGCGACAGCAGGATGATGCTTAACATTTTCAATTGCTCTGCGTACGCGTTTTCCATAAGGACAACATCATTGCCCAGTCTCGACATCGTATCTCCCGAATGGTGCTGCTCATAGTAATCGAAAGGCAGCTTGCTCAATCGTTGATAGACATGCAGCCGAATGTTGGCGATGAGCTCGCGAACGCATCGACGATAAATGTAGCTGAAAAATGGAGACAGGATACTCAGCAATAGGAACATCACAGCCATGGTGACAATCGCTCTGGTTAATAAAGCAGGGTCTTTTGTGTTCGCAAAATCCGTCAGATCCTTGAATACGAAAGGTAAAGATACCAATACAGCTGCTTGACCGATTCCGTCACCAACGAGTCCCAAAATATACGCTCGCTTTTTCGATTTCATAAACGACAGCAGTTGAAGTAGTTCCCGCATCAAATTCTGGATGAACATGCCTATACCCCTCCTGCTGCCAGCGAGCTGTGCAACTCTGTGGCAAACCGTTTTTGATACAATCTGGTGTAAACGCCGCCTTGGTCAAGCAAATCGTAGTGTGTACCTCGCTCAACAATTTGTCCTTGCTCCAAAACAAGCACTTCATCCGCGTCTTTTATCGTAGACAGTCGATGAGCAATGACGAGGACGGTTCGATTTTTCATCACATTTTCCAGTGCTTCCTGGACCAAAGCTTCCGATTCTGTATCTAAGGCAGACGTTGGTTCATCCAGTAGCAGAATCGGGGCGTCCTTCAAAATCGCTCGGGCAATCGCGATGCGCTGTTTCTGTCCTCCAGATAATCGGGAGCCGCGTTCCCCCACTTTTGTTTGATATCCTTGCGGCAGCTCCATGATGAAGTCATGCGCATTGGCCGCTTTTGCCGCTGCGATGATCTCGTCTTGTGTCGCTTGAATGCGTCCATACGAGATATTTTCCGCAATGGACACGGGGAATAGCATCGTATCCTGAGAAACCATGGAAAGATAGCTCCGCATGTCCGTCATATTCCAGTCCGTCATGGAATGCCCGAAAACATTCAATCTTCCGTTGCCCGGTTCGATTCGATAAAACCCGCACAGCAATTTCATGATGGTGCTCTTTCCACTCCCGCTGGCACCTACCAACGCAACGGTCTTGTTCGGATGTAACGTAAAGCTTACGTTGTCAAGAATCCTTGCCTGATCGTAGGCAAACGAAACATTCTCAAACTGTACAGGAATCGCCTCTGGATCAACAGGAATGGCAGGCTGATCATTTTGTTCGACTGGCTGTGAAAAAATTTCTTGCAGCCGCTTTGCTGCACCTGATGTCTCCTGTACTTGGGCAAACAACACGGGGGCGAGTGAAAGTGGTTCGATTATAAAGTGAAGCAAATAGCTGAAAATGACCAAGCTGCCCAGATCCAATTCTCCCGCCTGAATCAAGTACCCACCATAAGCGACAAAAAACAGGATTGGGGAAGAAAACAATAATATCCCTGGCGCTGTCATCCACGCGCGTTTCTTCTCTGCCTGAAACGCATTTTTCAATACCTGCTTCATACCCGCATGGTATTTACGATACAGGACGCCTTCCAATTGGAAAGCTTTGACCATGTGAATCCCGGAAAGCGTATCCTGAGCGATGGCGTTCGTTTGACCCAGATGGTCCTGCATTTGCTCCGAATATTTTTGAAGCGGTCTGCTCATCCACCCTGTAATAGCGATGGCGACGGGAAGGATTGCGACGCTGAAGATGATTAACTTCCAATTGATCGTCAACAACAGTCCAAGAGCTCCGACAAAAACAACTGGCAGATAAAAAAGCTGAAAAAAATGCTTTTGCAAAAAGCTTTGCAAGATTTGGGCATCCGTTGTTAAGCGAGAAACGAGATCGCCGGAATGATATTTATCCATGGTAGACATGGGGACTTTTTCGAGATGGGAAGCCATGCTGTTTTTTAAATCTCTCATGGCTCTTGAACTGAATCTAGCTGCCGAATACGTGATGAAATATTTCGAGAGAAAACCGACGATGGTCAGACAAAAAATGATGAGGGCGATATTGACCAGCTTGTCGAAGTCGTTCGTATGCTCGACCATGGTTTTGATCAGGATTCCCATCCAAATGTCTGCCACAGCCACAAGAATCGAGGCAATGATACAGATCATGACCCAACCTCGATAAGGCTTTACATACGAGAGTACCCAGCCAAACACGGGCTCTTTCTTTCTGTGCTGAGCTTGCTTGGTAAAAATCATTTGCTGCTCCTCTCCAAGGATGTAGTGGATGAACTCCCCTTGGAAAACGTGTTCCCAAGGGGAATCATCACAAAGCCACGATCTTATTTCAGAATGAACAGCTCTTGCAGGATGTCTCGGAGGATGGAGGCATTCATCGACACGTAATTTCCTCCCAACATTCTGGAGTGGATTCCGTACCCTTCGTACGTCATCAGTCGTTTCGTAGCCTGTGCCCAAGCGGATTCATTCCATTTGACTGCAACCAGATCTTCCTCGCCCGATTCCAGCTCTGATTGAATGAGATGGATCGCTCCGTTCGTTGCACCCGTATTGATCAGTTGATTGTGGTACATCACGTAGCTGACTGTTTTTCGAATGAAGCTTTGCTTGACGAATTCATTGGCAGCGTACAAATTGAAGTCTTCTTGTGTCATGTTGAACATCTCGATGTTTTCTCCAATTTCGGCAAATAACTGGGCAATATCACTCTCTGTTTCCGCCAGAGTCCGCTCCATCACCTTGTCTTTCCAATACGAATCGAACAAGATGAGGTCAGTCACGACATAGCCTTGGTTCTCCAGTTCTTTTGCGACTTCAAAAGCCAGATTGCCTCCCGAAGAATATCCCATGAGTGTATAGGGTCCTTTTGGATCAATCGCGACGATGGCTTCCATGTACTGCTCAAGTCGATTGTCTTCTTGGATGAAATCAAAGCTATACAGGGAGACGCCCTTGATTTCATCAGCAAGCTTCTGGTAATAGACACTTTGGGCTCCAATCGGTGTAAAGCAGAATACCTTTCTCGCCGTCTCTTCATTTAAGAGAATGGCTCCCCCGGAGTTGCCCTCGAAGTTCTTGTGCGTGATGAAATCCGCTACCTTCTCAATGGTTGGATGCTGGAAGATGAGGTTCAACGGCAGTTCAATCTGCATGTACTCATACACCTTTGCAACCAGCAGCGTTGCTTTCAATGAGTGTCCGCCCAGTTCAAAGAAATGGTCCGTGATGCCGATCGGGTCTACCCCCAAAACTTCTTGCCAGATGGATGCCAATTGATGCTCGGTCGCAGTTCTTGGTGCCACGAACTCACGTGTGGTCGCATCCGATGGCTGTGGCTTCGGCAACGCTTTGCGATCCACTTTTCCATTGGCCGAGAGTGGAAGCTGATCCAACTGAACAAAATAGCTTGGAACCATGTAAGCAGGCAGTTCCTTCGCCAGATGCCTTCTCAGCTCGGAAACGGATACGTCTGCTGCTGTGACCAGATAGGCGCACAGATACTGTCCGGACGTTACGTCATCCTCTTGCACAACTACCACTGCTTGATCGATGCCATCGTAAGCGAGTATGGTGCTCTCGATTTCCCCGATCTCGATGCGGTACCCTCTCACCTTCACCTGTTCGTCAGCCCGACCGATGTAATCGATCGTGCCATCTGTCCGCCATTTCACCAAGTCACCCGTTTTATACATGCGCTCTCCTGGCACAAACGGATTCGGAACGAACTTTTCTTCTGTGAGCTCGGGTTTGTTCAAATAACCTCTTGCAAGTCCGGCTCCTCCGACGCATAGCTCTCCCACTACGCCGATCGGTTGCAAGTGATGTTGTGTATCGACGATGTAAACCTGTACATTGGCTAGCGGTCGCCCAATCGTGATGTCTTGCCCTACTTCGATCGTACGAGAAATGGTGGTGACGACGCTGTTTTCGGTCGGACCGTATTCATTGTTGATCTCGATTGCTGGATGCTTTTCTTTCGTTTTTTGTACAAGCTGCGCAGGTAGTTTCTCGCCTCCCAATGTTACGCAACGCAGAGGAGAGAAATCTGCAGCAGTTGAGCAATCCAGAATCGCTTGGAATAAACTCGGCACACCGTAATAATGTGTGACTCCCGCCTGGGCAATCAGCTTCTTCAGCGCTACCGGATCTTTGGCTTCTTCCTCTCTCGGCAAGACGCAAGAAGCACCTCCGAGAAGCGGAGCGAACAAGCTGGCTACAAAACCATCGAAGGCAAAGGAGAATACCTGCAACGCCTTGTCTCCCGGTCCGAATCCATATTCATCTCTTCTCCACTGCAAGCAATTGACGATTCCCTGATGTGGAATCATGACGCCCTTCGGCTTTCCGGTCGTACCCGATGTATAGATCACATAGGCGAGATCGGTCGGTTGATTGAGTGGTGCGAGATTGGAACCATCCATCTGGGCATCATGCTCTGCGTTCAGATCAAGCCAATCAATCCCGCTCGACACGCGAGACAATAGCTCTGACAGATGAGCTTGGCAGAGAAGCAGCGCAGCGTCGCTGTCCGCAAGCAAGTACTGAATGCGTTCTTGCGGATACGCCGGATCGATTGGAACATAAGCACCACCTGCCTTTAAAATACCAAGGATGCCAATGATCATCTCCGGTGAACGCTCCGCCATGACCGCTACGAGCCGATCAGTTCCGACTCCTTTGGTGCGCAGAACTCTTGCCAGTCTGTTGGCTCGCTCATTGAGCTCGCTGTACGTCAGTGACTGCCCGTTAAAGAGAATGGCTTCCTGATCCGGAGTCTTCGCAACTTGCTCTTCGAATAATTGATGCAACGTTTTGTCTTGTAAATATTTTACAGATGTACCATTGAAATTCTCGAAAACCTGCTGCTTCTCCTCCTTCGAGAGCATGTCGATCTCACTCAAGCGGATATGCGGATTTTGCACAACCATTTGTGCAATGGTCAGGAAGTGGTTGCTTAACCGTTCAATCGTTTCTCTCGTAAACAAGCTTGTGCTGTACTCCACACCAATGCTAATCTCTTCATGCTCTTCTGTGGCAATCAACGTCAAATCGAATTTGGAATGGTTGCCAGTCTGATCCGTCATGAAAGGAGCAAGTGTCAAGCCTTGCAGGTCGATGGACACGCCTGTGTTGTTCTGCACAGTAAACATGGTGTCGAAGAGCGGGTTTCTGCTTAAGTCTCGTGGAATGTCGAGCTTTTCCACCAGCTCCTCAAATGGATAATCCTGATGGGCGTAAGCGTCCAGTGCATTCTGCTTGACTTCCAGCAACAACTCGGTAAATGTTTTCGCAGCATGCGGCTTGTTTCTCATCGCCAATGTGTTCACAAACATACCGACAATTGGTTCCAGATCAGCATGGGATCTGCCTGTAATCGGTGTGCCGACAATGATGTCCTCTTGCCCGGAATACTTGGAAAGCAGAACATTGTACGTCGCGAGGAGCACCATGTACAGTGTCGTTCCGGTTTCTCGGGCCAGCTGGTTCAAGCCATCCATGAGCTGTTTACCAGTTCCGATGGTATACTGATCCCCTGCGAAATTTTGGATGCTTGGTCGGGTGAAATCCGTTTGCAGGTTTAGTACTGGAATTTCGTCTGCAAACACTTGAGCCCAGTACTGTTCTTGCTTGTTGAAGGCTTCGGATCGGAAAAGCTCCTGTTGCCATACGGAGAAGTCCTTGTACTGGATTCGCAGCTCTGGCAAAACATCCCCTTGGTACAACTTCACTAATTCAGACAGGAGAATGCCGGAGGATACACCGTCGGAAATGCTATGATGCATGTCGGTAAAGAGCACATGACGATCTTCTCCGATATGCAGAAGACGGACGCGAAGCAACGGCGCTACCCCCAGATCGAATGGTTGAACGAGGGTTGAAAGAACCTCTTGAGCCTGGTCTTCAGTGATCGTTGTATACGAAAGTTCAAAAGAAACTTCCTCGTGAATCTTCTGAACAGGTTCTCCATTTACAACGGCAAAAGACGTACGAAGACTCTCATGTCGCTCAATCAGCTGCTTGAACGCTGTCTCTAATCGTTCCGGTTCCAGCTTCCCTTCGATCAGCATGGTCGAAGGCATATTGTAGCTGATGCCGACTCCCTCGAATTGATGGAGAATATACATGCGCTTCTGAGCCGATGAAACAGGATAATACTCTTGCGCAGGTGCTGGTTGAATCGAAATGACGTGCCCTCTTGCTGTCTCTTCGATGTGTGCAGCCAATTGCTGAATCGTCGGTTTTTCAAACAAAATACGAAGCGGAATATCGACTTGATATTCGTTATGCATGCTCGAAATCACACTCATTGCACGCAGGGAGTGACCGCCAATTGCAAAGAAATCATCCAGAATCCCTACTTGCTCCATATTCAGCACTTGCTCCCATACGTGGGCCAATTGTGTTTCCAATTCCGTACGCGGTGCTACGTACTCCGTTGTTCTAAGCATGGATACATCTGGCGCAGGCAAGGAACGTCTGTCGATCTTCCCATTTGCTGTAAGCGGCAGCGCTTCAAGAGTTACGAAATACGATGGAATCATCGCTTGAGGCAATTCTTTTAGCAATTCCTGACGTAATTGTGCTGTGTCGATCTCGTCGTCTGCCACCATGTACGCGCATAAATACTTTTCTTGTCTGTGATCCTCTCTTGCGATGACAACTGCTTCCAAAATTCCGTCCAGCTTGCGTAGCTGTGTCTCGATTTCGCCCAGCTCGATACGGACACCCCTGATTTTCACTTGATGATCGTTACGCCCCAGGAATTCCACATTGCCATCCGCACGCCACTTCGCCAAATCACCCGTACGATACAACAGCTCACCTGGCGCGAATGGATTCGGTACGAACTTTTCCAGTGTCAACTCGGGTCTGTTCAAATATCCGCGAGCGACCCCTGCTCCACCGATGCACAACTCACCCACGACTCCAACAGGTTGAAGGTTCAATTGTTGATCCATCACATACATCTGCATGTTCGGCAGCGGTTTTCCGATCGGTACCGTTCCCGAGCGGATGGATGCGACATCCGTTTCTTCATAATAGCTGGAATCAATGCACGCCTCTGTTACCCCATAGCTGTTGATAATGCGCAGCGTATGGCTGAATCGGCTCAGCAAGGTCTTGAAGTCTTCTGCTGGGCAACTGTCTGCTCCGAGAATCAGGAGCTTCATCTGACTGATATCTAGCTTGTTTTCGTAAATGTAATGCATCAACGGCATGATCAAAGCTGGTGTCGCTTCGAAAATCGTGATTTCATACCGCTTGATGATTTCGTACAAGGAAGCCGGGTCCATTTTGACCTCATTCGGGCAAATGATCAGCTGCCCTCCTGTAAGCAATGCTCTGGCAAAGTCGCCAGTCGATACGTCGAAGGCGAAGCTCGCCATTTGCAGCAAGCGAACCGGGAAGGTATCCAGGTGATACTCATCCTGCCAGGCAAACGCGACATTCGCATAGCTCCGGTGCTCGATCACGACCCCTTTTGGCTTGCCAGTCGTACCGGAAGTATAAATGATGTAAGCGGCGTGTTCCGGCAGTGCCACAGGCTCCAGATTGCTCGCTTCTCCCTGATACAGCCCCTCTGCATCCAGATAGAGAGTTTCGTGAGGGAATACAAGCTGTGTATTCATCTTTTGCAAGGTAAGCAGCAGCTTCGCATCGCTATCTTCCAAAATGAATGCTTGACGCTCCAACGGATAGTCTGGATCAATCGGGACGTAGGCGCCACCAGCTTTCAAAATACCGAGTGTCCCTACCACCATGTGCAAGGAGCGGTCTACCATGATGCCGACAGTGCTCTCTGGATTGACTCCCATTTGGCGCAAAACACGTGCGAGCTGATTCGCTTTTTCATTTAATTCCCGATACGTTAGCTGTTCATCCTCGAAGATTACGGCTACCTGATTCGGCGTTTTTTCGACCTGCTCTTCGAATAGCTCCTGGAACGTTTTATTCGTTGGATAAGCGGCTTTTGTTGCATTGAAATCATGCAGCATTTGCTCCCTCTCATCTTTTGACAAAACACTGATCTCTGCCAGCTTGCTATCTGGATTGGCTATGATCGTCTTTAAAAGATTGACGTAATGAGTTGCCATGCGATCGATCGATTCTTTTGCAAACAACTTCGTGCAATAGTTGAATTGCACGAGAAGCTCATCTTGTTGTTCCATCGCATCCAGAGCGAGATCGAATTTCGCGATCTTGCCATCTACCGGATAAGCGGACATGTTGAGACCTGCAATTTCTAATGCAGATGAGTCCGCTAGCCCCAGACTGAACATCGTATCGAACAGCGGATTTCGGCTTAAATCGCGCCGCACTTGCAGCTTATCTACGAGATGTTCAAACGGATAATCCTGATGTTCAAATGCATGCAGCGCATTTTGTTTCACGTCACCCAAAAACTCGCGGAAGGTCAGATTGCCTCCTGCCACATTTTTCAAAGCAAGCGTGTTGACGAACATGCCGACGATTCGTTCCACATCTGCGTGGGATCGACCTGCAATCGGTGTGCCGACTACGATTTCTTCCTGTCCTGCGTATTTGGACAGCAGCACATTGTAGGCTGCCAAAAGCACCATGAACAGCGTTGAGCCTGTATTTGCAGCGAGTTGCCGCAACTCCGCAAGCAAGTGATTTCCTGTACCGATCGCTACGGTGTCGCCTTCGAAGCTTTGAACAGTAGGTCTTGGGAAATCATTTGGCAGGTTGAGTAACGGGATCTCTCCTGCAAAGACATTCGCCCAATAATCCTCCTGTTTTTGGAAACGCTCAGACTGGGATAGCTTTGTTTGCCAAGCAGCAAAATCTTTGTACTGGATGCGCATGTCAGGGAGCTGCTTTTCTTCGTACAAGCTCGCAAACTCCTTGGCGATGACTGCAAGCGATACACCATCGGAGATAATGTGGTGCATATCCATGAAGAACAAGTATCGTTCTGCTCCCAGCTTGATCAATTCAACCCGGAACAGCGGAGCCACCTCGAGATCAAACGGCTGGACCAACTCCTGAATGCGATGCTCTACCTGGTCTTCTGTCGCCTCAGAAATACCAATGAACAGCGCGACATCTTCATGGACTCGTTGCACGGGTTCCCCGTTTATCGAATGAAAGGATGTTCGCAAGGATTCATGTCGTTTTACCAGTGTTTGGATCGCATGTTCAAAGCGCTCGTAATCCAGATGGCCTTCTATTATCAGCACATTTGGCACGTTGTAGCTGATCCCGCTTCCTTCAAACTCATGCAGGATGTACATTCTTTTTTGTGCGAACGAGACTGGATAAAAGTCAGCTTGCTCTACTGGTTGAATGGTCTCGAACTGTTCAATCTCACTCGCAGTGATATAGGCAGCCAGCTCATGGACCGTAGGAGATTCAAACAGCGCTTTTAGCGGAAGCTCTACCTGAAATGCTTTATGCACCTGCGTGATTACATTCATGGCCTTCAGGGAATGGCCACCCAGTTCGAAGAAGTTGTCGTGAATGCCTATCGCATGAGTACCCAATACCCCTTGCCAAATTTCAGCCAGCTTCTGCTCAGTCGTGTTTTGCGGGGCGACATATGTGGAGCTTTGTACCCGATCTCCAGATGGTTCAGGCAAAGCTCTACGATTGACCTTCCCGTTTGCAGTCAAAGGCAGTTTATCCATTTGGACATAGAAGGCTGGAACCATGTAGCTAGGCAATTTTTTGGAAATAGCCTCTCTCAGCTCTGCCACGTCGAGTTCCGTTTCTGGAACAAAATAAGCGCAAAGAGATTTTTGGCCGTTCGTATCATCCATCACCGTTACGACAGCTTCTTTTACCTTTTCCTGATTGGTCAGAACGGTCTCGATTTCCCCAAGCTCGATCCGATAGCCTCTGATCTTTACCTGTTGGTCGATACGCCCCAAATACTCAATCGTTCCATCCGCCTTCCATCGCGCCAAATCCCCTGTGCGGTACATGTTTTCACCAGAAACAAATGGATTCGAAACAAACTTCTCGGCGGTCAATTCCGGCTTGTTCAAATAGCCTCTGGCTACTCCATCTCCACCTACGCACAGTTCACCCGGCACCCCAATAGGCTGCGGCTGATTGTAGCGATCCACGATATAAGCAGTGGAGTTCGTGATCGGCTTTCCAATCGGAATATTGTCTTCGAATTCCTTCTCAATCAGATAGCACGTAGAGAAAGTTGTGTTCTCTGTCGGGCCGTATCCGTTCCAAATCTCCAGAGCGGGATGGGCGCTGTTAACTTTGTTGATGTGTCTCGGAGACAGTGCTTCGCCACCGACAATTAACGCCCGCAAGCCTTCAAACATCGCCGGGTTGTCTTGCGAAAGCTGGTTAAACAGTGGTGAAGTTAACCACATCGTTGTAATCCGATTCTCCCGCAGGAAGCTGCCCAGCTTCTCCGCATCCAACAGAACATCCTTGGTCACCAGGAACAAACTAGCACCATGCAACAGAGCTCCGAAAATCTCAAATGTCATGGCATCGAAGCCAATAGCACCCGTTTGAATCATGCGATCTTCTTCGCGTACCTGAACGTAATTCGTATTTTTCACCAATCGGGTGACATTGCGATGCTCGACCATGACTCCTTTAGGTTTGCCTGTTGAACCCGACGTGTACATTACATAGGCCAAGTCCTTGGCGTCATTGAGGTTGGTCAAATTGCTGGCATCTTCTTTCTCTAGACTCTCGTCTTCCAAAACGATTGGAATGAAACCTTCGTCAACAAGATGCAGCAAATGTCTTTGGACAAGAACAACCTTCACGCCGCCATCTTCAAGCATGTAAGAGATGCGATCAGCTGGATGCTCAGGATCAATCCCCAGATAGGCGCCTCCCGCTTTGATGATCCCCATAATGCCTGTGATCATCTCGAGTGAACGATCTGCCAACAAACCTACAACGCTGTCTCTTCCTATTTCCAATCGGCGAAGGGCACTTGCGATCTGATTCGCCTTTTGGTTCAGCTCCCGATACGTTAGCATCTGCGCGTTCATCACAACTGCAGTATGCTCGGGCGTTCTTTCCACTTGCTCCTCGAACAGCTCCTGAATCGTGCTTTCGCGTGGATACGCGGCAAACGTGTTGTTGAATGCAACAGTTACAAGGTGTTTTTCTTCCTCACCGAGCAAGTTGATTTCACGCAACGCCACTGTTTGGTCTGCAATGACTCCTCGCAGCACCTGGAGGAAATGACCTGCCATTCTTTCCATCGTGTCTCTTTGGAACAATTTCGAGGAGTACACGAGACCAAAATGAATTCCTGTCTCATCCTCATGCGCTTCCAGTGTGAGATCGAATTTGGCGTTGCCCTGCTGCCCATCTCCGGAGTAAGCTTCAAATTTCAGCCCATCCAGCTCATAAGCTTTTTTGTCCAGGTTTTGCAAAATAAACATGGTGTCAAACAGCGGGTTTCTGCTGAGATCCCTCTGGATTTCCAGTTTTTCGACCAGCGCTTCAAACGGATAATCCTGGTGGGCGTATGCTTGCAGCGTATTCTGTTTGACATCTTCCAAAAATGCCTGAAACGATTTCGTTCCGTCCGGGTAGTTTCGCAAAGCCAGTGTATTGACAAACATCCCCAAGACTTTTTCTACATCCGCATGAGATCTGCCAGCAATCGGCGTTCCCACTACGATGTCTTCTTGGCCGCTGTATTTGGAAAGGAGCACATTGTAAGCCGCCAGCAAGACCATAAACAGCGTGGTGTGGTTCTCATGGGCGAGCTTGTATAAATCGTCCATCAACGTTTTGTCTGTCTGGAACGTAATGCAATCTCCCTCAAAGCTTTGAACCAGCGGGCGAGAATAATCGGCGGGCAGATTCAGTACCGGAATGTCACCCGCGAAGGACTTCAACCAGTAGTTCTCGTGCTTTGTATAGATGTCTGTTTGGAACAGATCCGTCTGCCAGACAGCAAAATCTTTGTATTGAACAGCCAGCTCTGGCAAAGATTCGTTTCGATACAGCTTCGAGAATTCATCCATGATGATTCCGACAGAGACGCCATCCGAAATGATGTGATGCATATCCATCAGGAAGAGATGTCGCTTCTCTCCCAATCTGAAGAGTCCGACCCTCAACAACGGAGCCTTCTCCAGATCAAATGCTTGCACAAATGATTCGATGGTTTGCTCGACTTGGTCTTCCGTCAAATCCTCATAGCGCACATCCAGTTCGACTGCCTCATGTACACGTTGAACAGGCTCGCCATTCACTGTGTGGAAGGATGTCCGCAACGATTCGTGTCGCTTGACAAGCCCTTCCATCGCGGTTTCAAATCGTGCACGATCCAGATCGCCTTCAATATACATCACGCTTGGCATGTTATAGACTGTGCCAGTGCCTTCAAACTGTCGCAGGACAAACATCCTCTTTTGTGCAGAGGAAACGGGATAATACGCTTGCCGCGGTACAGGCTGAATCGGTACATGTGTGTCTTTTCCACTTGTTTCAATATACTGTGCCACTGCCTGGATGGTAGGTGTCGCAAAGAGTACTCTGAGTGGAAGCTCGACTTGATACTCCCGATGAATCTGTGCGGCAAGCGACATGGCTTTCAAGGAATGCCCGCCTAGCTGGAAGAAGTTGTCGAGAACACCAATGTCGTTTACCCCAAGCACACGTTCCCAAATCTCTGCCAGCCTGCTTTCCACAGGACTTGCTGGCGCCACATATTCTGCTCCCGTTACAGGTCTGCCTTCTGGTTTCGGCAAGGCTTTCCTGTCGATCTTTCCATTAGGCGTAAGCGGGAGATGATCGAGCTGGACCAAGTAAGCAGGAATCATGTAAGACGGCAAGGATTGCGACAGATACGCCCACAGATTCGAGACTTCAAGCTTTTCTTCCGCCGTGTAATAAGCAGCAAGCGACGATTGGCCCTGTTGGTCTTCATGGACAATCACGACAGCCGAAGTCACCTTTTCAACGGAGAGCATAACCGACTCAATCTCGCCGATTTCAATCCGATATCCCCTTACTTTTACCTGTTCATCCAAGCGACCGACAAATTCAATCGTTCCGCCAGGGAGCCACTTTCCTAGATCACCCGTTTTGTACATGCGCTCGCCTTCCAAATACGGATGAGAAACAAACTTCTCTGCTGTGAGTTCCGGCTTGTTCCAATATCCACGTGCCAAACCGTGACCACCGATGCAAATTTCCCCGACGACGCCGATTGGCTGTAGCTGATGGAATTTGTCCACGATATAGATGCTGGTATTGGCAATGGGACGTCCGATCGTTATCACAGAATCCAGTTGCGAAATTCGCTGCCAGGTGGCGACGACACTGCTTTCTGTCGGACCGTATTCATTGACGATAACCAGTTGCGGATTGTGCTGATTGCTCTTCTCAACGAGCTGCGCAGATACTTTTTCGCCCCCTAGTGTGACGGTTTGCAGGGAGCTGATATCCGCAGCAGAACCGCATTCCAATATCGCTTGGAACAAACTTGGCACGCATGTCATTTGAGTGCATCTCGCAGCTGCTATAAGTTTTCTGAGAGATACAGGGTCTTTGGCTTCTTCATCCTCCGCCATAACAACGGTTGAACCGGAAAGGATCGGCGTAAAGAAGGAAAGAACAAAGCCATCAAACGCAAAGGATAGGGGCACCAGACTTCTATCATGGACGCTAAACTGATACTCCTCTTTCTTCCACAACACGCTGTTGACAATGCCACGATGCTCGATCATTACTCCTTTTGGCTTGCCTGTTGTCCCCGATGTATAGATGACATAAGCCAAATCGGAAGCGGTTTGAATCGGCTCGAGATTCGAACGGTTGGAAGAATAGTTCTTCTCCTCCTCCAGATACAGGCATTCCACGCTCACACTAGAAGCCAGCTTAGCGCCAAGATGTTTTTGGGTAAGCACCAGACGGGCTTCGCAATCCTCCAGCATGTAGGCCACACGATCTTCCGGATATTCGGGATCGATAGGCACGTAGGCTCCACCTGCTTTCAAAATGGCCATGATTCCCACAGCCATTTCCACAGAACGGTTTGCCATGATTCCTACGAATTGGTTAGCCTTTACTCCCCGTTCACGCAAGGTAGCGGCAAGCTGGTTTGCTCGCTCATTCAGTTCGTGATAGGACATCTGCTTGTCGCCGATTTCAACCGCAGCAGCCTGTGGTGTTTTTTCCACTTGCTCCTCAAACAGCTCATGTAATGTCTTGTTCTGCGGATATTCCGTATGCGTTTGGTTGAATTCTACTATCAAGCGATGCTTTTCTTCATCGGAAAGCATCGTAATTTCGGACAAGGTAATGGCTTGTTGCTCAATAACGGCATGAAGGATATGGATGAAATGTGCCGCTATTTTTTCAATCGTCTCTCTTGTAAACAATTTGGTGCAGTAATCAAGGCTAAAGATGATCTCCTCATCTTCTTCGTACGCCTCTAATGCCAGATCAAACTTGGCCTGATTCACGTCTGCCATATAGGGTGTAAACGTCAGTTGCTCCATTTCGAACGGCTTCTGATCCATATTTTGCAAGATAAATACGGTGTCAAACAAAGGATTGCGGCTCAGATCCCGTTGAATGTTCAGCTTATCGATCAGCTCATCCAGTGGATAATCCTGATTCTCAAAGGCTTTCAGCGTATTGTTTTTCACTTCTGCCAAAAAGCTGAGGAAGGTCTTATCCCCCACAGGCTTGTTTCGCAATGCCAGTGTATTGACAAACATACCGATGATCGAATCCGTTTCTGCATGGGACCTGCCAGCAGTAGGCGCACCAACAATAATGTCCTCTTGTCCAGAGTATTTGGAGAGAAGTACATTGTAGGCAGCCAGCAGAACCATGTAGAGCGTAGCTCCAGTACCATGAGCAAGTCGATTCAATTCTTTTTTCAAAAGGGCCCCGGAGCTGAAAACAAATCGCTCACCCTCGAAGCTTTTCACAGAAGGTCTCGGATAATCCGTTGCTAGATTCAGTACAGGAATTTCTCCCGTAAAGGTATCGATCCAAGAGGCTTCCTGAGCAGCGAACTCTTCCGTCTCGAACCACTGATTCTGCCAATGGGCAAAGTCCTTGTACTGAATGCTCAGTTCAGGCAGCTCTTCCCCGTGGTAAAGCTGAGCAAGCTCTTGAACAAGAATGCCAATCGATACACCATCCACGACAATATGGTGGAAATCCAGCATGAAAAGATGGCGTTCCGGAGCCACTTTGACCAGTCCAGCGCGCATCAGTGGAGCTTTTTCCAAATCGAACGGTTGAATAAATTGCTCGACGATTTGTTTTAGCTCTCCCTCTGTTGACTCCATAAACGAGATTTCCAGCTCGACATTTTCATGTACACGCTGAACAGTCTCTCCTTTCATGGAGTGGAACGAGGTACGCAGAGATTCATGGCGTTTCACCAGACTCTTGAGCGCTTGCTGCAAACGCTCTGTATCCAGCTTGCCATCGATGTACAGAATGCCCGGCATGTTGTAGCTGATGCCTGCACCTTCCATTTGTCGGAGAAGAAACATTCTCTTTTGTGCAGAAGAGACCGAGTAATACTCCTGCTTTTGGACAGGTTCAATCGTCGTATACTTGCCTTTGCCAGCAGTAGCGATATATGCTGACAAGTCAGCAATCGTAGGCAATTCAAACAGTGTTTTCAACGGCACATCTACATGAAGGGTCCGATGGATCAAAGAGATAACGTTCATCGCCTTCAAAGAGTGTCCGCCCAACTCGAAGAAATGATCGTGTACCCCGATTGGGTTCACCCCAAGTACACTTTGCCAAATGTCTGCGAGCATGGCTTCCACTTCATTGCGCGGCGCTACATACACGGTTTCAGATGAGGATGTTCCCTCAGGCTGAGGCAATGCTTTGCGATCTACCTTGCCATTTGCCGTGAGCGGCAGCTGCTCCAAATAAACAAAATAAGAAGGAACCATATAAGATGGCAAATGGGAAGCCATGTAAGCTCTCAGGTCGGCCGTGTTGATTTCCTGTTCGGAAACGATATAGGCGTACAAGTTGCTTTGCCCTTTTTCATCTGGACGGGCAAGGACAATGGCCGTTTTTATCCATTCATGCTGCAAAAGTTTTGCTTCGATCTCACCCAGTTCGATCCGGTGGCCTCTGATTTTGACCTGATGGTCGATGCGTCCGAGATATTCCACGTTGCCGCAGGCTAGATACCTTACCATGTCTCCAGTACGGTACATCCTGCTACCCGGTTCAAACGGATTGTCAATGAAGCTGGCAGTTGTCAGTTCTTCACGATTCCAGTAGCCGCGGGCCAAACCATCGCCAGCAATGCACAGTTCTCCTGCAACTCCTACAGGCTGGAGCTGGTTGCTCGCATTTACGACGTACAAACGGACGTTATCAATCGGTTTGCCAATGGGAATCACGCCATACACCGGCAAACGAGGGCAAACCCAGTATGTCGCATCAATCGTGGATTCTGTAGGGCCATAGAGGTTAATCAACTGCGCCGTTTGCGTCTGGTAAAAGCGCGAAACAAGTGCAGGTGCCAATGCTTCTCCACCGCAGAGAACGCGTTGCAAGCTCGTGCAAGAGCTCCATCCCGGTTCTGTCATGATCAGGTCCAGCAAGGAAGGAACCATCTGTAAAGTCGTGATCTTCTCTTCTCTGATCATGCGAGTCATGTACTCGATGTCGCGATGTCCGTCTGGCTTTGCCAGTACCAGGCGTCCCCCCGTGATCAGCGGCAAATAAAATTCCCATACGGAAGCATCGAAAGAAAAAGGCGTTTTTTGCAAGACAGCATCCTCTGTAGTCAGTGGGAAGGCATTCTTCATCCAGAGCATGTGATTGCAGATCGCTTGATGCGCGATCATAACCCCTTTGGGATTTCCGGTCGAACCAGATGTATAGATGACATAGGCCAAGTCATCCCTGCGAGAGACATTGTCAAGATTGGTGTCGTCACCTGCATAAATCGCTTCATCATCTACGTCAATGATTTCTCCTGCATACTCTACTGTCTCTTTCAAATGACGCTGTGTCAGTAGAATCGGAGCTTTGCTGTCGCTGAGCATGTATTGGATTCTTTCTGGCGGGTAGGTAGGATCAATTGGCGTATACGCACCACCTGCTTTTAACACGGCCAACATGCTCACGACCATCCCAATGGAACGGTCTACCATAATTCCGATCAACGTATCTGGTTGCGTTCCTTTGCTCCTCAGCAAACGAGCTGCTTGATTCGCACGGGCGTTCAACTGGCGATAGGTCAAGGTGTATCCGTCATAGGCTACAGCTACTTGATCTGGCGTAAGCGCTACTTGCTCTTCAAACAATTGATGCAAAACCTGATCAGCGGAACGTTCGACAAAAGTATCGTTGACATTCAGGATGAGAGTACGTTTTTCTGCTTCTGTCATCATGTCGATTTCTGCTAACTTGGCATTCGGCTGTGCAGGAATGGTACGCAGGATTTCCAGATAATGATGGGCCATTCTTTGGATGGTTTCTTTCCTGAATAGCTTCGTTCCAAATACGAATTGGAATTGAATGTCGGATTGCGATTCACTCGCATTCAAAGCAAGATCGAACTTTGAAATTTTGTTAAACAACTCATACGGAGCTGCTGTAAGCTGCTCGATTTCCAGCGACTGCTGATTGGCATTTTCCAAAGAAAACATGGTGTCAAACAAAGGATTTCGGCTAATGTCACGTTGAATCGCCAGCTTTTCAACCAGCTCTTCAAATGGATAATCCTGATTGTCATAGGCCGCCAGCGCATTTTGTTTCACTTCTTGCAAGAATTGGGTAAAGGTTTTGTCGCTCGCAGGCTGATTTCTCATCGCCAACGTATTCACAAAGATCCCCATGACGTTTTCCACGTCGGCATGGGAACGACCAGCGACAGGCGTACCCACGATGATATCCTCCTGGCCGGAATACTTGGACAGGAGTACATGGTAGGCCGCGAGCAAGACCATATACAGGGTTGTTCCCGTATCAGCTGCTACCTTGCGCAAACGCTCGGTCAATTCTTTTCCTGTGTCAAAAAGAACAAGATCCCCTTCAAAGCTTTGAATAGTTGGACGCGGATAATCAGTCGGCAGATTGAGCAAAGGAATTTCATCCGCAAACGTATTCAACCAATGTAGCTCCTGCTTCTTGTACACGTCCGTCTGGAACAGCTCATTTTGCCACGCAGCGAAATCCTTGTACTGGAGAGGTAGAGGCTGCAAGGCTTCCCCTTGATACAACTTGGCAAATTCACTCAGCAAAATTTGGGACGAAACACCGTCCGAGATGATATGGTGCATGTCGAGCAGGAACAAATGACGGTCTTTGCCCAACTGGACCAAGCCTGTTCGAATCAACGGAGCGATTCCGAGGTCAAAAGGACGGACAAAATCACGCATGATCTGCTCCGCTTTGTCTTCCGTAGACTCCAGCATCAGGATGGGTACTTCTACCTCATCATGCACTTTCTGTACAGGCTCACCATCGATCCTGTGGAAGGAGGTGCGCAAGGCTTCGTGGCGTTCCGCCAGTCGTTGGACCGTGCTCGCAAAACGATTGTAATCCAGCTTTCCTTCCAGCAGCATTGCACCCGAAATGTTATAGCTGATTCCGCTTCCTTCAAATTGCTGAAGAATATACATTCTTTTTTGAGCAGAAGATACGGGATAAAATTCTTTTACCTCAACCGGTTGAATGGCTGTGTACTTGCTTTTCCCTGATCTCGAGATAAAAGCAGCGAGCTGGGATACGGTCGGATTCTCGAACAGTGCCTTTACTGGCAAATCCACTTCCAACACTTTAGAAACTTGAAAGATGACTGTCATAGCCTTCAGTGAATGTCCGCCCAAATCAAAGAAATGATCGTGAACGCCTACACGGCTAACCCCCAGGACTTGCTGCCAAATCTCAGCCAATTTTGTTTCCGTTTCATTCTGAGGAGCGGCGTACGCTGTTCCCGTTACAACTGCACCGTCAGGCTTCGGCAATTTCTTCCGCTCTACTTTTCCATTGGCTGTCAGCGGAATTTTCTCCAAACGGACAAAGAAGGACGGGATCATGTAGGAAGGAAGTGTACTTCCCAGATGCTCTCTCAGTTCCGATACGGTCAACTCCTGCTCGGAAACAATGTAGGCATAGAGCACATTTTGACCACTGTCATCCTTTTCAGCGATGACGACGGCTTCCTTGATCCATTCATGCTGCGTCAAACGCGTCTCAATTTCGCCCATCTCAATCCGATGCCCGCGAATTTTGACTTGATGGTCGATTCTTCCCAAGTATTCCATATTGCCGTCGGGCAGCCATTTTGCAAGATCGCCAGTTCGATACATTTTGGTCCCCGGGCGAAACGGATTATCGATGAACTTTTCCTGGGTCAGCTCTGGTCTTTTGAAATATCCTTTGGCTACGCCATCTCCAGATATATACATTTCACCAATGGAGCCGACGGGTATCGGCTGCATGGAGGAATCGAGCAAATAAAGCTGGACGTTGTCTGCGGGGACTCCGATTGGAACCGATTCTTGGATGGTTTTTTTAGGGTCATACAAATAAATCATGCAGCCCACAACCGTTTCGGTAGGTCCATACTCATTGAAAATCTTGACATTCTGTCCAAAGTTCTCATAGATTCTCTTCGCCAATTGGGTTGGCAAGTTCTCACCACCGACAATAAACCGTCGGATGCTGCTGTTTGTTCCATCTATTTCTTCAATCAGCTTCAAATGTGTTGGCGTCAGCTTGATGATGCCCACTTGATTATCTTGGATGATGTCTAAAATGACCTGTACCTTATCTGCTCCTCTGTAGACATAGATCGTATTGCCTGACAGAAGCGGCGTGAAGATCGAGGTGACAGTCAAATCAAACGAAATGGAAGAGTATAGCGGAAAGTCTACAGCTTCCCCTTGGACATACTCCTTGTTGGCCCACCAAATGTAATTGACTAGACCTTGGTGGGTAATCATCGCGCCTTTTGGATTCCCCGTGGACCCGGAAGTATAGATCATGTACGCCAAATCGTCCGGTGTGCATGCAGTGTCTAGATCCGTACTGTCTCCTTCAAACAAGGAAAGATTGTCTAGGTAGAGGATGTCGCCTTCAAACTCGACTTTTTCCTGAAGATGGGATTGCGTCAAGAGAATCGTCGTCTGACTGTCATCCAGTAAATACTGAATTCTCTCTATCGGATACTCAGGATCAATCGGCAAATAGGCGCCGCCTGATTTTAGAACTGCCATCATAGCCACGATCAGCTCGAGTGAATGCTCCGCCATTATGGAGACGATACTGCCTTGGGTAATTCCTTTCCCACGCAGAGCTCTGGCCAACTGGTTGGAACGCTCCTGAAGCTCCTGGTAAGTAAGGCGATCTTCCCCGCAAACAACCGCAACTTTCGAAGGCGTCTGTCTTGCTTGCTCCGCGATCAGCTCAAAAATCATTTTGTCCCGCGGATATTCAGCTGCTGTGTCGTTATAAGCTACCAGCAATTGCTGTTTTTCCTCATCCGTGATGATCCCGATATCTTGAAGCAGCACATCAGGGTTGCGAATGACTTGCTCGATGACGGTTTTCAAATGGCCTTCCACTCTGTCTACGAATGCCTGCTCATAAACCGCTGCATTATAGCTCAACTTCACATACATTTCGTTCCAAGGTGCGATAGCTACTACTACGTTAAAATCATAGGAGGTCTGCTCTTCTCCGTTTTCAACGGTGAACTGAAAACCTAGTGAATCCTCCATGTGCTTTAAGGAATTATCCGGGTAGTTTTCAAACGTCACCAAATGATCAATCAATTCCTGCTTCAGTTGTGTTTTACTCTGAATCTCATAAAGAGGGGCGAAATCATAGGCGGCAGACGACAAGGCCTGCTTCTGAACAGTCTTAAGCAGCTCGCTGAACGATTGCTGTCTGTTCGTTTGGATTCGGGTTGGAATCGTATTAATGAACAAGCCAACCATACTCTCAATGCCTTGGATCTGGGGAGGACGACCGGATACAACAGAACCGAATACAATATCGTCCGAATTTTTGTACTTGCTCGCCAAAATGCCCCAGAGGGATTGAACCACACTGCTCATAGTGGCCTGATTCTGATTGGCAATTTGCATCAATTGCTGCGTCTTCTCAGGGGATATGGTGAAATGAGAATCGATATGCAGATAAGTGCCATCCTCCGCCACATGCTTCTTCTTGGGGAAATCAGCCTGATGGTCAAAGCCTTCCAGGTAATTTTGCCAGTAAGCGAGCGCCTCCTCTTTGTTTTGCTTATCCAGCCATTTGATGTATTCGCTATATGGTTTGGTTGCTTCCTGTGGAATAGGCTCACCTTTGTAAAGGGCCGCGTAATACGAGAGCAGTTTATTGAGCAATACCCCCAATGTCCAACCGTCTACGATGATATGATGGAACGCCCAAACGAATTGAAACTTGTTCTCCTCTGTTTGGAAAATCGCTGCTTTCATCAAGCTATCTTTTGTCAGGTCAAACGTATGATGCTGACGCGTATACGCTTTTATGTAATCGTTCAGATCATTTACAGGCAAATGAGCAATGTTTTCGAAATGCACAACTGCTTTTTTCTCTTTAAAAACAACCTGTCTGGGTCGCTGCAGGTTTTGATACACAAACACCGTTCGCAATACCTCGTAGTTTTCTACAAGCTTGTTTATGCTCTCTTCAAACGTAGGCAGATGAAAATTGCCTTGGATCGTTGCGGACATCTGGAGGCAGTAGGCACTGCTCTCTGAATCTTTGACAGCATGAAACAGCATACCCTCTTGCAATGGAGTTAACGGATAAATTTTTGCGATATTTTCCTGCTTTTTCATTACGCACCTCAACTCTGTTATTGATAGATTCAAAGAGGGTTCCTCCAATAAAAACTCCTCTTGCACAGCTTTTATTGGAGGAAAAGCATTAAATCATTTCCAGTATGTTCTCCAGTTCTTCCATGGAAAGGTCGTCATCTCCCAGATCGCTCGGAGTCAACTCCCCTTCTTCTTTTGCCATGCAATGCTCGATGATACGCAGTAAGTGATTCCGGTAACTGTACGCTAAGTTTGTCATGGTTTCTTCTTTGTACTGGAGACGGCTGTATCCAAAGCTGATCTGGAGCTTTCCATCCTCGATCAAGCCGGAAATGTCCAAGAGGAATACTCTCTCTGATTCTGGACTGAACAGCTGTCCTGTCCCGAGCGGTGAGAAGGTATAACCGCCCGATTTTACATCTGAGTCAAATTGCCCGAGATAGTTAAAGCTGATTTCCGGCTGCAAGGCAAATGACAAGGATAGTTGCGTCTTGCTGGACGTCATCGTACGTAAAATCTCGTAGCCAATTCCTTTTTTCGGAATGCGGCGCAGGCTTTCTTTGATCTGCTTGATTTGGTAAGCCAAGTCTTCTGATTTTTCCATATCAAGTACGACAGGGAACTGGGATGTGAACCAGCCAACCGTTCTTGTGACATTCATTTCATTCTGAATGTCCTCACGTCCGTGACCTTCCAGGTTGATGACAGGGCAGCTGGTATTTGCCCATTCTTTTACGGTTAACCCCAAAGCTGTCAGCAGCAGATCATTTATTTCTGTGTGATAGGCATGATGCACGTGACGCAAAAGGTTTTCTGTCTCTTGTGCTGTCAATTCGACCTTTACAGTGTGCGTGTGCTTTTGTTTCCGATCGACTGTGACAAAATCAGTTGGCAATGCGACTGGCATAGTGGTGCTCTCCAGGTTGTGCCAATACGCTGCTTCCCGTAACAGCTCGTCACTCTGTGCGTAGCTTTGCAGTTGAGCTGCCCAGTCTTTATAGGAATCTGTTTTCTTCGGTAAAACGATCTCCTGATTTTGGAGAGCCTGTGAATAGGCCGATGAAAAATCTTCAAACAAGATTCGCCAAGATACGCCATCCACGACCAGATGGTGTATGGCAATCAGTAAATGGTCGCCTTCTTTGGTTGAGAAGAGAGCCAAATGAACCAGTGGTCCCTGTTCCAAATCGATACTGCTTTGGATGAGATCAGACAATTCCAGGATGTGAGCTGCGCTATTTGCATGTTCCCTCACATCAAAAGAATAGAAACGGAATCGGTCATCCGTAAGCCCTTGATTGATTTGCGTCATGATCCCATTTTCCTGTTTGTATATCATTCGTAACGCATCATGGTGCTCGACGATTTTATGGAAGGCTTGCTGAACAAGGGCTGCATCAAAGCCTTCTTCACGATAGAGCATGACAGCCTGATTCCAATGGTGACGATCCGTGAAATTTCGCTCGAAGAACCACTTCTGGATGGGTGTCAAGCCAATCTCGCCCTCTACGACTCCCTGATCACTCTCTCTGTTGTTCGGTGTTACATGGATAGCGACTTCCTCGATCGACGGATGTTGGAACAGTTCTTTCATCGCAAGCGTCCAGCCTGATGCGTACAGGCGAGTGGAAACTTGAATCGCTTTGATGGAATCTCCACCCAATTCAAAGAAGTTGTCTTTTATTCCGACTTGCTTGATACCCAATACGTCTGTCCAGATGGTAGCCAGCAATTGTTCCAGCTCGTTTCTGGGTGCTTCATATTCTCTTCCCGAATTGACATCCTGGCTTGGCTTCGGTAGTGCTTTTCGGTCAATCTTGTCATTGGGGGTCAGCGGCATCTTATCCAATTGGATAAAGAAGGATGGAACCATATAGGCAGGCAGTTCCTTGGCAAGATGCCTTCTCAACTCGGCAATGGACACTTCTGATGCTGCTACGAGATAGGCGCAAAGATACTGGCCGGCAGCAGAGCCATCATCTCGAGCAACCACCACCGCCTGATCGATGTTCTCATAGGCGAGTATGGCGCTCTCGATTTCCCCGATCTCGATTCGATACCCGCGCACTTTGACCTGTTCGTCAGTCCGACCGACGTATTCGATCGTGCCATCCGTCCGCCATTTCACCAAGTCACCTGTTTTATACATGCGCTCTTTTGGTTCAAACGGATTCACAACAAACTTTTCATCTGTGAGCTCCGGTTTGTTCAGGTAGCCTCTTGCAAGCCCAGGTCCTCCAATGCATAGCTCACCCACCACACCAACCGGCTGCAAGCGATGTTGTGCATCTACGATGTAGACCTTTACGTTGGCAATCGGCCGGCCAATCGTGATGTCTTGACCGGGTTCAATAGAACGGGAGATGGTGGAGACCACGCTATTTTCAGTCGGACCGTATTCATTGTTGATCCCGATTTTTGGATGCTTTTCTTTCGTTTTTTGAACAAGCTGTGCAGGTAGCTTCTCGCCTCCCAGTGATACGCAGCGAAGCTCAGGGAAGTCTGCCACAGTCGAGCAATCCAGAATTGCTTGGAACAGACTCGGCACACCATAATAATGTGTGACCCCAGTGGATGCGATCAGCTTTTTCAACGCGATCGGGTCTTTGGCTTCTTCCTCTCTCGGCAACACGCACGCAGCACCTCCGAGAAGCGGCGCGAACAAGCTCGCTACAAACCCATCAAAAGCAAAGGAGAACACTTGCAATGCCTTGTCTTCCGGTCGGAATCCATATTCATCTCTTCTCCACTGCAAGCAGTTAATGATCGCACGATGCTCGATCATGACTCCCTTCGGCTTGCCGGTCGTACCGGACGTGTAAATGATATAAGCTAAATCGGAAGGCTTGTTGATGCAAAGCAGATTGTCTGTCTGTGGAGAATAGTTCCTAGAGTCGCCCAAATCGATGATCTCTGCATGACTGGTGACCTTGGGGATCAAGTGAAAACGAGTAAGCATGAGTTTCGCCTGACTGTCCTCCATCATGTAGCGGATTCTTTCTTCCGGATACTCAGGATCGATGGGCAAAAAGGCGCCGCCCGCTTTCAAAATGGCAAGAATGGCAATGACCATCTCTAATGACCGTTCCAGTAACATGGCGACGATTTGCGATGGCTCAACACCTTTCTCACGCAAAACGGATGCGAGCTGATTCGCTCTTTCATTCAACTCTTGGTACGACATTCGCTGTCCTTGGAATACGAGCGCTGTTTGATCGGGCATTTTTGCCGCCAGTTCTTCAAAGAGCTGTTGAAGGGTTTTGTCTTTGGCGTATTCTCTGTCCGTACGATTGAACTCCACCAGTAACAGCTGCTTCTCTTCTTCCGTCAGCATTTCAACCTCTTGCAGCATCCGATCAGGATGGGCCGCAATGCTTTTCAGGATTTGCAAAAAGTGGCGGGACATCCTGTCTACCGTATCTTTTTTGAACAGCTTGGTGCTGTATTCCAATCGCAAAAACAGGTCTGTTTCACGCTCGGTCATATGAAACGACAGGTCGAATTTCGCTATCGAAGGAGCACTGCCGGATTCATAAGGGCGATAGACCAGTTGATCCAGCGTTTTTGGGTCCAGTTCATCGGTTTGCAGGATGAACATGGTGTCAAACAGTGGATTACGACCCGGGTCACGCTGAATGCCAAGCTTTTCAACAAGACTTTCAAACGGGTAATCCTGATGATCATAGGCATCCAAGGCATTCTGCTTGACTTCCATCAGAAACTCCTTGAAGGTCTTTTCGGATGTCGGTTTGTTTCTGATCGCCAGTGTGTTGACGAACATTCCCACAACGGGCGCAAGCTCAGATCTTGACCTGCCGGAAATCGGCGTTCCCACAATGATGTCATCCTGCCCGGAATACTTCGAGAGCAGCACATTGTAGGCTGCCAGCAAAACCATGAACAGCGTCGTTTTGGTTTCTGTCGCCAGCTCGAGCAGGGCATCCCGCAGTTGGTGGCCAGTTGAAAGCGCGATGTGGCTACCTTCAAAGCTTTTTACGGCTGGTCGCGGGTAATCCGTCTGTAAATCCACGGCTGAAATGTCTCCTGCAAACGTACGAAGCCAATACTCTTCCTGTTGCTTGAAGGCATCTGACTGAAACAAGCCCTGCTGCCAGACAGAAAAATCCTTGTACTTAATGCGCACCTCTGGCAAATTTCTTCCCTGGTACAATTCAGCTAGCTCATTGAACATGATCGTGACCGATGCAGCATCTGCGGCGATATGATGCATGTCATAAAGGAGAAGATGACGCTCATCCGAAATTTTCACCAAGCCCATGCGGATCAGTGGCGGAACAGAAAGATCAAATGGACGGACAAACGAGTAGAAAATTTCATCGATCTGATGCGCCTCCGCTGTTTGATACTCCATTTCCACTTTCACATAGCTATGAATTTTTTGGACCAGCTCACCCCCGACCATCTCAAATGACGTTCTCCAGATGTCGTGTCGATCCACCAATGCTTGCAGCGCATACGCCAATTGCTCGCGAACCAGCTTGCCTTCCAGCATGATCATGCCAGGCGTATTGTAGCTAATGCCGGCCCCTTCAAGTTGATAGAGCAGATACATTCGCTGCTGGGCTGATGATACCGGGTAGTAATCTCGCGGCTCTGCTGGTTGAATGGATGCATCTGATGCAGCTTCGCTGTTTTCAATCAATCGGGACAAGGCACGAACAGTTGGAGAACCAAAGAAATGCTTCAGCGAAAGATCAATTTGAAACTCTCGATGCACATGCGCCACTACCGTCATAGCTTTCAAAGAATGTCCACCCAGCTCAAAAAAGTTATCCATCACGCCGATGCCGGAGATGCCAAGGACGTTTTCCCATATCTTTGCCAGTATTGCCTCTACTTCATTGGCAGGCGCGACATACTCCACACCTGTTGCAGGCTTTCCTTCAGGCTTCGGGAGCGCTTTGCGATCGATCTTGCCATTTGGCGTGAGCGGGAAAGCATTCAGTTGAACCAGATAGGTTGGGACCATATACGCTGGCAGTTCTTGCGATAGATGTGTTCGAAGAGCCACTTCCGAGATGTTTTCTTTACTGGTGAAATAGGCAGTCAGAAACGCGTCCCCGCTTCCATCCGGATAAGCGACGACAATCGCTTCATTTGTCGTTTCATAGCTGAGAAGAACCGATTCGATCTCCCCGATCTCTATCCGGTATCCTCTCACTTTTACCTGTTCATCCAGGCGTCCTATGAATTCAATCGTACCGTCAGGGAGCCATCTGCCAAGGTCGCCTGTCTTGTACATGCGTTCACCTGGCTTAAATGGATTGGAAACAAACTTCTCCTCGGTAAGCTCTGGTTTGTTCCAATATCCACGTGCCAACCCGAGTCCGCCAATGCATATCTCTCCCACTACACCAATTGGTAGCAGCTGGTGCGAATGGTCCACGATGTATATGCTTGTGTTTGCAATTGGCCGTCCAATGGTGATCGGAGCATCTGGGAGCGCATCGCACAAATAGGTGGCGATAACGCTGCTTTCTGTCGGACCATACGCATTGATAGTAATCATCTGCGGATTCATTTCTTTGCACATCTCAACCAGCTTCGGCGATAGCTTTTCTCCCCCGAGCATGGTCATTTTCAGTGGACTGATCTCTTCGGTGGTGCTGCATTCCAAAATCGCTTGGAACAAACTTGGCACGCACACCGTGTAGCTGCAACTCCAGATTGAGATCAGGTTTTTGAGCGCGATTGGATCTTTGGCTTCTTCATCCTTCGTCAAGACAACAGTTGAACCAGATAGAATCAATGCAAAGAAAGTAAGGGCAAAAGCATCAAAGGCAAAGGAGAGAACCAACAAACCTCTGTCATGGACAGATAAAGCAAGCTCTTCTTTGTTCCACGTGGCACTGTTGACAATACCTTTATGCTCCCCCATGACCCCTTTTGGCTTACCTGTCGTACCCGATGTGTAAATGATATAAGCCAGATTGGTAGCCGTATGAATCGGGTCAAGGTTTGTGGTGATACGAGAATAGTTACTCTTATCCTCCAAATACAGGCATTCCACTCCAGCAGCAATCTTTGTTCCAAGATGCTCATGAGTAAGTACGAGACGAGCTTCGCAATCTTCCAGCATATAAGCAATGCGATCATTCGGATAATCTGGGTCGATAGGAACATATGCCCCACCAGCCTTGAGAATGGCAAGGATTCCAATCACCATCTCCAAGGAACGATTGGCCATAATCCCAACTCGTTGGTCAGCCTTTACTCCTTTTTTCCGTAATGTACGAGCAAGCTGATTAGCCTTCTTATTGAGCTCCTGATATGTCAACTTCTTGTCCCCGCAAACCAGTGCGATTTGATCAGGGGTTTTCAGCACTTGTTCTTCAAATAGCTGGGGAAGTGTGCTTTCCAACTGAACAGGCTTCACTGTGTCGTTGAAATGGACCAGCAATTCCTGCTTTTCCTGCTCGGTGAGCATCTCCATCTCGTAGAGAGCCAAGTCCGTGTTCCGGATGACTTCTTGCAAGATTTGGATGTAGTGACGCGACATGCGTTCGATGGTTTCCTGCTTGAACAGCTTGGTGCAAAATTCGAAGCAGAACATTAGACCGGCATGGTCTTGGGTTGCTTCGAGAGTCAAATCGAACTTCGCCATTTTGCCCTCTGGCACGTAAGGCGTCACTGTCATGCCCTCGATCTTGATCGGATCGGCATCCATGTTTTGCAAAATGAACAAGGTGTCAAACAATGGATTGCGGCTTCGATTTCGACTGACCGCCAGCTTTTCAACGAGCTCCTCAAACGGGTACTCCCCATGCTCAAAAGCAGCGAGTGTATTGTCCTTTACTTCTCGTAAAAATTGCTTGAAGCTTTTGGTTGCCACGGGCTGGTTTCTCATTGCCAGCGTGTTTACGAACATACCCGTGATGCTTTCCGTGTCAGGGTGTGTTCTTCCAGCTGTCACGGTTCCGACCACCATGTCTTCTTGCCCGGAGTATTTCGCGAGCAAAACATGGTAGGCTGCCATGAGCACCATGTAGAGCGTCGTACCAGTATCAGCCGCCACTCGTTGCAAACCATCTAGCAGCTGTTTTTCTGTGCGGAATAGATAACGTTCGCCCTCAAAGCTTTGAACAGACGGTCGAGAGTAGTCCAAAGGCAGGTTCAAGACAGGAATTTCACCAGCGAATCGCTCGGTCCAATACGCTTCTTGCTTTCTGTATTCATCTGTCTGTGCCAAACCTTTTTCCCAAACCGTGAAGTCTTTATATTGAATGCGTTGCTCTGGCAAAGATTTGTCTTGATAGAGCTGCGCAAGATCATTCAGGATGATTTGCGATGACACGCCATCCGAGATGATATGGTGCATATCGATGATCATGACATGGCGCCGCTCTCCCAGTTTGACCAGTCCAACCCGACTTAGCGGCGCTTTTTCCAAATCAAACGGACGCATGAAATCCGTGATGACTTGATTCAAACGATCTTCTGTTGCTGCCATGCAGGTGATTGGCAGTTTGCATTCCGGATGGATGCGTTGAACCGGCTCGCCGTTGATGGTATGAAAGGACGTTCGCAGCGATTCATGACGATTCACCAGACTGGAAATGGCTTGCTCCAGCTGCTGCACATTCAATTCCCCATCGAGTACCGTCACTACGGGCAGATTGTAAACCGTACTAGCCGGATCGAGCTGGTTTAAAATCAGCATGCGTTTTTGCGCAGAGGATACTGGATAATGCTCTTGCATGACGACCCGCGGAATAGCGAGATACGTTCCTGCCTCTTCACCTTCCACATACTTGGCGATTTCTTGAATGGTTGGTCTGTCAAACAAGACGCGAAGCGGAACATCTGCTTGGCAGTCTTTTTGTATCCGGGAAATGAGATGAATCGCTTTTAGCGAATGACCCCCCAGCGTGAAAAAATTGTCCTGAATGCCAATTGGAGACACGCCGAGTACACTTTCCCAAATGGCTGCCATTTTCTGTTCCAGTTCGGTTGTCGGGGCGAGGTAATCCGCTCCCGTAAATGCATTCCCCTCAGGTATGGGCAAAGCTCTTCTGTCTGTTTTTCCGTTAGGTGTGACCGGAATCCGCTCCAGCTTCATAAAGAAGGAAGGGATCATATACTCCGGCAGCGTTCGTGATAAGTACGCACGCAGCTCCTCGTTGCTGACTTCTTCTGTCAAAACGACATAGGCGCACAAATACTTTCCGCCAGTCTCATCCGTTCTATCGATGACCACGGCTTCCTTAATCAAATCGTGGTTGAGCAAGTGCGATTCGATCTCTCCCAGCTCGATACGATGACCCCTGATTTTCACCTGATGGTCGATTCGCCCTAAGAACTCGATATTGCCATCTGGCATCCAACGGGCGAGGTCACCCGTTCGATACATTCTTTCCCCGGATTGATACGGGTTCTCGAGAAACTTCTCCGCAGTCAGCTCCGGATTGTGCAAATACCCTCTTCCTACGTTCGCCCCAGAGATATACAGCTCCCCGACAATGCCCTCTGGCTTCATCTGCAACTTTTCATCCAGGATATAAATGCCCGTGTTGCTGATCGGTTTTCCGATTGGCGGCAGCTCTGGTATATCCATACTCGGGTCCATCGTATAGGTGGTCACCACATGTGTCTCCGACGGCCCGTAATGATTGTGTAAAAATACGTGATGGTTCCGCAGATATTTCTGTAGCTCATGAGTGACGACGAGCTGTTCTCCGGCTGTGATAATGTGCTTGACGCAACGCGGGAAGCTTTGCGCATAATCTTTTTCGTTAAAGATAAATTTCAAGAAGGTTACAGGGAGGGACAAAATGCTGATCTGTTTTTCCTGGATAAAGGCAAACAGTTTTTCTACGTGACGTCTCATCTCATTCGTGATGAGATAGAGCTGTCCCCCGGAAAGCAGCGTCGAGAAAATCTCCTGGTAGCAAACATCAAAGCTGCATGTGGTATACTGCAATACTTTTTCATGAAACTCGATGTTGGTTTTGGCAAACGTAAAGTGCATCAGATTTGCCATGTTTTTATGCTCAAGCATGACGCCTTTTGGTTTCCCTGTCGTTCCTGAAGTGTAGATGATATAAAACAAGTCATCCGGTTGATTGATCGTTTCGACAGACGCACTGCTCTCTTCCCAGATGGCTGGAGCGCAGATATCTATTTTTTCAGTGGAAGCAGAGACTTTCTCGATTAGATGATGCTGCGTCACTACCAATTGAGTCCCGCTATGTTCGAGCATGTAGGCAATTCGTTCTTCTGGCAGCTCCGGATCAATCGGTACAAACGCACCACCGGCTTTCAAAACCCCAAGAATTCCGACAATCATCTCGATCGAACGATCCATCATCGTACCAACCAGACTGTCTGCTGCAATCCCTTTTCTTCTCAAAAATCTGGCGAGCTGATTGGACTTCTCATCTAGTTCACGATATGTCAATTGCTGTTCTCCGAATACGACAGCAACCTGATTAGGTGTCCTTTCCACCTGTTCCATAAAGAGCTCGTGTATGGTTTTCGTTGGATAGGCAGCTGAAGTAGCAAGGTTTTTGGCCATTAATTGTTGTTTTTCAGTATCTGTCAGCATGGTAACCTGTTGAAGGGTGATCTTCGGATTTTTTGCCACGCAAGCCGCGATCTGCTTGAAGTGTCCAGCCATTTTCTGGATAAAGGCTTCGTCGAAAACAGCAGCATTATAATCAAACCGCATCGCAATCTCTTCTTTGGGCATTACCATGACGGTCATGTCATAATTGGTAGGCTCAAACATCTCGACATCAGAAATGGTAAAGCCTACTTGCTGTGTCGCTGCCTTTTTCTGCAAGGCCTCCACTAACGGATAGTTTTCGATGACCATCAGGTGATCGATCAAATCTTTCTTCAATACAGAATCGTTTTGTATATCGTACAAAGGAACATGCTCATATGGCTGGGATTGCAGTGTTCTTTGGTGCACACCCTGTATCAAGTCGGCAAAGGTTTGATCGTTTTTCGCTTGGATGCGGAATGGAATAGTATTGATAAACAACCCTACCATTTTGTCGATTCCGACGATTTCAGTTGGACGCCCGGATACGACAGAGCCGAAGAGCACATCATTCGTAGCGTTATAGGATTGGAGCAGAATCCCCCATAAGGTTTGAATCACAGTCGGCAAGGTCACTTGATTTTGACTTGCGATCGCAGAAAGCTGCTGCGTCAGCATACGGTCCAGCACAAAGCGATATTGCGCTGGTAGAAAGGCATTGCTAGAAGACTTCCCAAATTTCGGCAAGGAAGTTTGCTGTTCAAACTGTCCCAAATAGTCTCTCCAATATGCGAGAGCAGCCTCTTTATCTTGCTTTTCCAGCCAGAGAATAAATTGGCTGTAAGGCTGCACAGGATCAAGGGAAATCGGTGCCCCGTTTTTTAAGGACAAATAGACGGAAAGCAAGTCATCAAAAATAATGCTAAAGCACCAACCATCCATGAGTATGTGATGAAAACTCCAGATGATTTGGTATTCGCTCTCCGTCATTTGGAAAATAGCCACTCTCATCAACGAATCTTTCGCCAGATGAAAGGTTTTCTCTTGGTCATTCCTTTTGTATTGTGTGTAGCGCTGCCGCTTTTCTTGCTCGTCATATGCCGTTAAATCGCAAAATAGGATGGGAACGGGCCGTTCTTTCAAGACAACCTGCAAAGGCTGCTTTAATTTTTCATAGAGAAACAGCGTACGGAACACATCATATCTCTCTACCAGCACATGCAAGCTATTGGTAAACAAACCAACATCAAGATCGCCCTGAATCGAAATGGACATCTGCACAAGATGAGAGTTATGTTCTTCATCTAGCAAGGCGTGAAATAACATTCCCTCTTGCATAGGCGTCAATAAATACATATCTTGTACTTGTTCTTTGCTAAAAATACTCATTCCGGCACCTCGATATCGATAATATTTGTCAAATTTGTATAAAAATGTAAATGAATAACGTGTCTTACCCCATGAAATATTAGCAAGTGCATATTTAGTTAAGCGTATTGGCAAGCACTTCGAAGATGTCGTCCATTTCTTCCATTTGAAGTCCTTTTAGACTAAAGTCACTGGGAGTCCGTTCGACTTCTTTTTTCTGTACGCAATGTGTAATGATTGACCGGAGATGTTTTTGATAGTTCTCACTCAATTGATGGATGGATTCTTCTCTAAACTGCTCCTCGCTGTAAGTAAACGTGATGAGAAGCTCCCCACCTTCAATTCTTCCTGTAATATTCAAGGCGGTATAAATCTCCGAATCGGGACTCAGATTGTTCTTCCCATCCGCACCGAGCGTGTTGCCTGAACTATAAGGAGAACGGGTAAACAGTTCGCTGTTAAGACCAGAGTCAAATTGACCCAAGTAGTTAAACGTCACTTCGGGTTGCAGGGAAAAGGACAAGGAACTTCGTCTTTCCGGTTCTGTCATATATTTCAAAATTCCATAACCAATGCCTTTATTTGGGATCTTCCTCAGGTTTTCTTTCGTGCATTTGATAAGGTTAGGTAAGTGATTCATTTGACTCACATCTAATAAAACTGGATATTGGGACGTAAACCATCCTATTGTTCTTGTCACGTTAGCGTGTTCGATCACATCCTCGCGCCCGTGCCCTTCCAGATTAATCACGATTTGGTCAAGCCTGCTCCACTCTGCAACAGCTAGCCCCAACGCTGCCAGTAACAAATCATTGATTTCTGTTTGATAAGCAGAATTTGCCTGTTTCAACAATTGTTCGGTTTCCTCTGCTAACAATCCGACCTGTATGTTTCGGGTACTCTTCTGTTTGCAGCCTACCGTTTCATAGTCTTTTGGAAGGGACGCATTCCTAGCTCCAGATTCAAGATTCTCCCAATACGGGATTTCCCTCATCAACGCATCACTATTCGCGTAGTCGTTCAGCCACACTGCCCAATCTTTAAAAGAATCCGTTTTTTCTGGGAGAACGATTTCTTTTCCTGCGAGTACCTGACTGTATGCAGTTGCTAAATCCTCAAACAGAATGCGCCAAGAGATTCCATCCATGACTAAATGATGGATAGCCAGGAATAAATGGTCGCCTTGGAGCGTATGAAACAAGGCTGCCTTTACCAACTGTCCCTCTTGTAAATTCATGCTGCTATGCAAACGTTTCGTTTCTTCTTCGATCGCTTTCTGGACATCCGAATGCGAGGTTAGATCATATTGAAGGAATTGATATAATTCACTACCCAATCCACGATTCTGTTGAACGATACTCCCATTTTCGCGTTGATAGATCATACGGAGCGCATCGTGATGTGAAAGGATTTTATCCAGGGCCTTTCGGATGGCTTCAGGATTAAATCCCTGTTCGCGATACAACACATACGATTGATTCCAATGGGACATATTCGTAAAGTTCTTTTCAAAGAACCAGTGTTGAATCGGCGTTAACGCGACAGGACCTTCGATGATTCCCTGCTCGCTACTCCTCGTCGTACTTTTTACATAGAGAGCAACCTGTGAAATTGTCGGGTAATTCAGTAAATCTTTCGTGTCTAGTTTTCGTTGATAGGCATGCAAACGAGCAGCAACCTGGATCGCTTGAATGGAATCCCCACCAAGTGAGTAAAAATTATCGAGAATCCCAATTTTTTCGATTCCCAATACCTCTTGCCACACGGTTGCGAGAATCTTTTCTGTTTGATTTCTGGGAGGTTCGTATGCAGGATTTGTCTCAGAAGTAACATCCGGTTCTGGCAATGCTTTGCGATCAATTTTGTCATTTGGCGTGAGCGGCATTTTATCCAACTTCACGAAATAGGAAGGAAGCATGTATGCAGGAAGCTTTTGAGCGGCATATTCTCTGATCTGTGCAGGTGTTACTTCCTTTTGCGAAATAAAATAAGCGCACAAATAGGGTTGAGCATGTTGGTCTTCTCTAGCGATTACCACTGCCTCTTTTATTTGTTCATGTTTCAGCAAAACGGACTCGATTTCACCCAACTCAATCCGATGACCTCTGATTTTCACCTGATGGTCGATTCTGCCGAGAAATTCGATTTCTCCAGACGGAAGCCATTTGGCCAGGTCTCCTGTCCTGTACATCTTCTCTCCTGGTACAAACGGATTATCTACAAATTTTTCGGCGGTCAAATCTGGACGATTCCAATATCCTCTGGCTAAGCCTACTCCACCTATGCACAATTCGCCTTCACTGCCAATTGGCTGCAATTGTAGCTCTTCATTGACAATATAAGCGTACGTATTTTGAATCGGTTTACCGATTGGGATCGTTTGGTTGAGAAGCTCATTGGGAGGTGCCTCCCATATTGTCGCGCAAATGCTTGTTTCCGTAGGTCCGTATGCATTCACGTACCTGACTTTGTTTTTCCATCTATTCACTAAAGGGAAGTTGGCAGCTGAACCTGCCGTAATCATGATGCGGAGAGTAGTAATATGATCTGGGTTGAGGTGAGTTAAATAAGTAGGTGGCAACGTGATGATGGTTAATTCATTTTCATTCAAATAGTTTTCAAGACTGATGAAATCATGAATTGTCTGTTTGGAAAGGATATAGAGGCTAGCACCGGTTAATAAAGCCATGAACATTTCCCATACCGATGCGTCAAAAGACATGCTGGCAAACTGTCCAATCCTGTCTGCAGGTGTAACGTCAAACGTATTTTGGAAGAATGATTGCAAATTCGCGATCCCTTTATGCTCCAGCATGGTTCCTTTTGGCTTGCCGGTTGTGCCTGAAGTATAGATGACATACGCCATGTCAGTAGGCTTGCTTGGCAAGTGAAGATTGGAATTTGGGCGAGAATCCAGCTGTTCTTCCTCGAGTACGACTACAGGACCACGGTATCCGACGTCATAAACAAGTTGGCTGACGTTTTTCTGGGTGATGACGATTTTAGTCTGACTGTCTTGCAGAATATATTGAATCCGATCACGGGGATATTCGATATCGATGGGAACATACGCTCCGCCAGCCTTGAGGATGGCCAGAATAGCCGTAACATTTTCAATGGATTTCTCCATCATCACACCGACAATGCTGTCTGTTGTAATTCCTTTTTCGATCAGAGCTCTTGCTAATTGATTGGCCTTCTTGTTGAGCTCCTGGTAAGTTAAGCGCTCATTTTCATAAACGATGGCAACTCGGTGTGGCACAGCTTCTGCTCGTTCCTCGAACAACTGATGAATCGACTTATCCTGTGGATATTCCGCCTTAGTATCATTAAACAAGGCTACTTGTTCTTTTTCCCACTCCAAGTCGATGAGATTGGCCTGATTTGCTAACATATGTCCCCTCCAATTAATTGGCAAACTTTTGTCTATCATGAAGTGTGACAATATCATATGATGGCCAAACAAGTGACAGTTAAGATAAACTTCAGCATCAGCAACATTAAGTATAATGGCCGAATGTAACAAATTATATGGGGTTTTGTATCTTTATTGTAATTTTCACCCATAACTGTATATCTATGGTCATGAACCGATTTTCACCTTCAAATTCTCTAAGATTTTTCAAAGTTTCACAATGGGGATAATTCCCTGTTTGTATTAAAATGTATTCAGGAAAAAAGTCTCTTTCCATTTTTTGGGCAAATGGTGAACACTGGTACTCTAACCGAATGGATACAGAAAATGATTTCTGAAAATAAAACCATCACATCACAATTTTCATACGGTTAGTTTGCGTATCACCCCTTCATAAAAAATTGTCCAGCGAAGTCCTCGTTATGTTCTGCATACATATTCTCGCGTAGCTTAAACTGTTATTCATTATAGCAGAGAGAAATTTTGTGTACAGATAAAAATAGGAATTTTTTGCTAAAAATGTTTATTTTTAAAAAATCTGTGTCTTTCAATCTGAAAGGACCTTAGACCCATCAAACTGCAAATACGATCTCGTGAACTCACGTTTTCGAGAACAAAAAAGGCCCACACCTTGTGTTTCCATCAAAAAGTGTGAACCCTTTTATTGACAATAAGGCTGAGCTCCTTAGGAGGTTTATGCCCTTGCTTACTCTTTTATCACAATGTTCTTCTCCTGCAATCGCTTGTTCGTAGCACTTCTGACCAGCGTATACACGACGGCAAAAGCAGGAATACCAAGCAACATGCCCATGATCCCAAATAGACTTCCGCCCACTAACAAGGCCAGCATGACCCATAAGCCTGCTAATCCGATGGAATTCCCTACGACCTTTGGATAAATAAAGTTACCCTCGATTTGTTGCAGAACAAGAATAAATACAACGAACCAAATTGCTTTTACCGGATCAACCATCAAGATGATAAACGCACTGGGAATAGTCCCGATGTAAGCACCAAAGATCGGAATAATGCTCGTTACCCCAATGATCACACTCACCAGAAGTGCATATGGCATATGGAACATCCACATGCCGACAAAACAGAGAGAACATAGTATCAGTGCCTCGGTGAGCTGACCCGCTATGAAACCACTGAATGCTTTGTTTGTAATTTCACCAATTTCTACAGCTCTGTCCGCCCTCTCTTTTGAGGCGTAGGCATATATCAGTTTTTTGGCGATCATCGTTAACTTTTCCTTACTGAGTAGCAAGTAGACGGACAGCATCAGGCCCATGATAATATCGATAAAGCTGATCGTAAACATTTTCGTGAATTCCAAAATCACCGGAATGGAAGTCAGGAAAAACTGTCCAAACTTGGTCAGACTATCGTTCCACTTCTCCACGAGTGTATTCCACAGATCGCCAGACAAATGAAACTTCGCTGCGATACCATCCACGAAAGCCTTCCATGATTCCATATCATTCGGCAGACTGAAGGCAAGCACGGAAATACTCGAGATCAACTGAGGAACAATAAACCACATCAAAAATGTCAAAAATACCAAAACAGTTGCTAAAGTTAACAAAATAGAAAATGGACGTCTCACTCTCAACCAGATTCGATTGTTTCTCCGGTTGATGGGAGCAAATACTCTCTCTTCATAAAATCTCAATAAAATGTTTAGAATGTAGGCGATGGCGATCCCATAAATGACAGGATCTAATAAATCAAACATGTTAAAGACGAACAACTTGACAGCCGTAAAATTCCAGAACAGAACAAACAAAAGTACGGTGTAAGTCGCGATCATGATGTATTTCTTCATATCTGGCCAGTTTAACCTATCCATCATTCTCTTACAGACTCCTAACGATTGTGTTTTCTAAGGTGACAGGCTTATCCATAACTTTTTTCTATTATATCTTGAATACCCTTCAAAAACCAAAATCGAAAAATAAAACATCATTAAGACTGCATGGAAACGAAAAAACACCCATGCGCGGGTGTTTTGTTATGTCATGTTTTGCTTGTACGCAACTTGTACGCAGCCCGTACCCGTTCGATCTGGGCAAGATGGGCGCGAACGTGCTCAACCCGATATTCGAGCAACTCTTTAAAGGTGAACCGCCCTGCATCTGCATAAACCCCTACACGCTCATATTGATCGCGGGTTAATGTCTCCAGAATCGGTTGCATGCTACAGCGGAGCATTTGGAATAAGAGTAGGTACTGCTCGCGGTCCAACAGATCGTATGCCAAGTTATTCACCCAAGCAAGCTGATCAAACGAGATCAAGAGTGGCTCTTCCTCTGCCAAAACTTTTTTCAACCGATGTGTAGACAAAATTTCGGAATCCGTTACATGGATAAGGATTTGATGAATACTCCATTTGTCTGGTGCCGGCTTGAAGCGAAGCTCTTCCTCGCTTAAGCCTTCGATTGCTTCTCGAAGCATGTTGTATCCACGTGCGTACTCTTCCATCAATGCTTCCACCTTTGTCCCCTCCTTGACTATACAGATGCTTTCCTGTGATGACGAAACGTTTTTCACATGAATGTAAGCTGCACGTATCAATTCCCGATCTCGTTTGCCGTGTAGCCAGTGATAAAGTGGGATACTGAAAAGGATGAAGGCAACCATCCCGATGAAAATTGTCCGGTATCCTGTATACGGTACGATAAATCCGAGCAGATAGGGCCCGATTCCTAAACCTAGATCATACAAAATGTAGTAAGTTGAGGTTGCTAATCCAAAGCGATGCGGAGCTGTCACCTTCACAGCTACCGTTTGGGCAATAGAGTTAAAGTTACCGAAGCCCACTCCAATCAATACGGCAGATAGCAGCAACATCCAAGAAGTTGAGGCTTGACTGAATAAAAGCATCCCGAGAGCAAATAGCACCAGGCTGGGGTATGTCACGATGTTCGCCCCTCTTGCGTCCATTAGTTTTCCTGAGAATGGTCGCGAGAGGATAATGACAATGGCATACACCAAGAAGAAATAACTGGATGCTGAGGAGAGATTCATTTCTTCCGCATAAAACGATAGAAATGACAAGACACCTGAATAGCTGAAGCCGATTAATAAAGCAATGAATGAAATCGGAAATGCTTTCGGTTCGATGAATTTCGAAAGCACAGAACCTTTTGCTTCCTCTTTCACACTCACGGAAGGAAGTGGAATATTGATTTTTGCCATGGCATAAAACATTAAACAAATCAGGGAAAACACGACATTCATCGTAAAGATCCAGGTGAAACCATCTTCAAGCCGCAATAAAATCATGCCGAGAAAAGGTCCAATCGCAGTGGCTAAAATCGCACTTAAACTATAATAGCCAATCCCCTCACCCTTGCGAGACGCTGGCAGGATTTGGGCAATAATGGTACCTGTTGCTGTACTGGCAATACCAACGGCAATCCCTTGCAGTAATCGATTTACCAGTAGCAAAGTAATATGGACAGCAAAAAATCCTAACCCAATCCAAAGCGTTTTTTTCGTACCAATATGACTAATGGCTCTACCAGTGAGCAGTCGGCCAATCAAAGCTCCAATGATAAAGATACTGGAAACCAATCCGGCTGAACTGGTTGAAGCGTGAAATTCAGTTTTAGCATACGATGCAATCGTTACCATTAGCAAGAAAAACATAAGTGTCAAAAGAAAATTGATGAAAGAAACAATGACGAACTCTTTTGTCCAAAGCCAATCCTTTTTCACTGCTCACCCTCTTCTCTTTGGGTAATAGCCGGCTTCTCTACTTGCCAATAATTGGCGACGTCGCTAAAAGTAGCAGGACCGTTATTTTTGAGATACCGAATTAACGCCCATTGCGTGTTTTTCTTGCTGCTTGAGAAGGTCTAAAATCTTATGGGTTACCTTGTGGCTTTTTCCGCGCCCATTCGTCTAACCTATATCATCAATACAAAAGGAGAAAATCATGCTGGTAAAAAGGTTTTTCGCTATTTACTTCTTATTATTGCTTTTCTTCGTACTTTATTTTCCAATACCTACGCTTGCAAAGGAATCCTCCTTTCAAAATCCGTATTATGTGTTTAGCTGGGATGAGGCAGGCAATGTCCGCATTACCGATTTGGGAAAAAACGAAATTCTCTCTTCCATTCAGTACCAAGCGGAATATGGCACGATCTATAATGCACTAACTCCTTCCCTTCCGAAAGGAGCCAATCAAATATCGTTGGATCAAAGTCCACCATTTCAACCAGGGGCGGCCATCGAGATTCGCTCCGAATCGTTTGGCGGCAGAATGAATGCTCCGCTTGTCCATCAGGCTAAAGTGACTGCCGTCCGTGGAAATGTCGTTTATTTCTCTCCTGCTACGACGAAAGTCATTGACCGGAACATATTTATCAAAAGAGCCAGCCAATGGGTTCGCAAATGGGATGACGTACAGGTGGAACAACAGGAGACGGCTACTGGCAGCACAGTTATCGTCACCGGTCAAACTCCGATTTCAATAGTTACAGCACAATATGAATTGCAAAAAAATAGCCCTGCCATCGATGTCACCGTAAAAACCCGCTACAAGCGGGAGGCAAAGGTTTTTCGAGAGGCGTTCACCTTGCAATTCAAGCCAAAAGTAACAGAGGTATACCGGAAGAACCGGAAAGTGGACACACAAAAATTCCAAGCTTCTTACTGGCTCGATCACCAAGGTGCGAAATTTGGTCATGGGAAGCAAGCAGCTTTTTTATACCATACCCCCAACGTATCGTCACTTGAATTGAATACGACGCAAAAACAGCTCATCGTGAATCTGGATCACATGAACGATCACAGATACGTGCAGCAAGGCTCTACGAATCAAGTCGGAAAAGTCCGACACGCTTCCGAATATCGTGCAAACGATGAACGGACGAATTCCTTCTCGCTGGTAGTTGGGTATCAACCGAAGCTCATGCCGCGATTTATGAGTCAGCCTTCTGGTTTTTTGGCGACGCACGTATGGACAGAGCATGCTGACGAGCAGACGATACAATCGAATCGGGCTGTTTATTTCGGCTCCGAGAAAATTACATCGTCGGCACAAGCGACAGGCGGTTTTGTCAAACACCGGATTCCGGTTACGAAAAGCGTGTTTTACTCGAATCCGTATTTTCAAGCGAAATCGCCTGTCAATGTCGCCATTCAGCAAAGCCCTGAATTTTTGCAGTTTCTGGATGATCTGAATCGGAACGGTAATGATATCGGTCTACATACCCTCTATCCATACGAAATAAGGCACTACCAAAAAACTACGGAAGATGCCTTGCAGGTAATGAAAGATCACTTCCAGAGCAGTACATGGATTGACCATGGGTATCTGAAGTCCAGCTTTGCGTTTAACGCGCTCGACATCCACACTGCGAATTACTTGGCGCATCAATGGAAAAAATACGGCACATCGTATTTTTGGCACTACAGTTCAGAAGATATCGCCAATCCAAACAATGGCCTTGATTTGTACCAAACCCAAAGAGGCGACGCTCTGCGCACCCCTCTCTATTGGTCGCATCCGACTGTCACCGGCCCGTTTTATTCATGGTCGGCTGCCACCATTCCGGAAGATACACTGTATCTGTATCGAGAACAAAATCTCCAGCAGCTCATTCAAAATCGTGGGGTTTTTATCAACCATACCTACTTGGCAAGAATTCCGTCCAATAAGAAAGGCGGGAAATTTGTCATTCGGGATGCCAAAGGAAACTGGATCATTCATCCTGATTTTGACCGCTTGTTGAAGCGAATGGACACGCTGCGCGATCAAGGCAAATTGCATTTGACAACCGTACGTGAAATCATGGATTATTGGCTCGCTCTCTCTCAAGTCAGAATCGAATATGCACCAAACGGCTCTATTGTTCTGCACAATGATGGCAAGCGCAAGATTTCTGGTCTTTCCATGGCGACAAAAGCTACGGAAGTCTATGTGAATGGGATGAAGCCGTCGCAAAAGAAAACAGATGGCGATCTTATCTTTTGGTTCGATCTGGAGCCGAATGCAGTTGCTGTTATTGCTGCGAACAAAGTGGATAGTATTGCACTCCCGAAATAAAATTAAAAGCTTCCCTAGCGGTTCTAGGGAAGCTTCTTATTTCTTCATCTATTGAGACAATTTTACCAAGCTGTAGTTTTTCTTGCCTTTGCGGATAATGATGAAGCGGCCGCCGATAGCGAGACTTGGCGTTACTTCCAGTTCCAGATCAGTAACACGCTCGCCATTCATGGAGATAGCTCCTTTTGTAATATCCTCACGTGCTTGACGCTTGGATGGCTCAATGCCGATCTCAACGAGCCAGTCGACAATGTTCTTCGTTTCGAGGGTAGATTCGTACGTCGGCATTTCTTTGAAGCCTTGCTCGATCTCATCTGCCGACAGCGATTTAATATCACCAGTAAACAAAGCAGCTGTAATGCGTTTCGCCTGCTCAAGCAATTCCTCGCCGTGCACAAATCTCGTCATTTCCTCAGCCAGCGCTTTTTGCGCCTCGCGTTTATGTGGCTCAGTCTGTACTTTTTCAGCCAGTTCTTCGATTTGCTCTTTGGAGAGGAACGTAAAGTATTTCAAGTATTTCACAACATCGCGGTCGTCGGTATTCGCCCAGAATTGGTAGAATTCGAATGGTGTTGTCTTGTTTGGATCGAGCCAGATGGCTCCTCCTGCTGTCTTCCCGAATTTCGTTCCATCTGCCTTCAGCATCAGAGGAATCGTGAGACCGAATGCTTTTGCTTCTGGCCCTTCTTTTTTGCGAATCAGATCGAGACCGCTCGTAATGTTGCCCCATTGGTCGGAACCGCCGATTTGCAGCTGAACATCTTCATGTTTGTACAGATGCAGGTAATCCAGCGATTGCAGAATTTGATAGGAAAACTCCGTAAACGAAATGCCGCTCTCCAGTCTGCTCGACACGACATCCTTGGCAAGCATCGTATTGATGCTGAAGTTTTTCCCGTAATCTCGCAAAAATTCAATGACATTAATTTTGTGCGTCCAGTCGTAGTTGTTCACCAAACGGATTTGGTTGTCTCCTTCTGTAATGAACAGCTTTTTCATCTGTGCAGTGAGTTTTTCGACGTTCTCCTGTATTTGTTCAAGTGTTTGCAAAGAGCGCTCAGATTGACGGCCGCTCGGATCGCCAATTGTACCTGTTGCACCACCGATCAAAATGACCGGACGATGACCAGCGAGCTGGAAGCGTTTCAGTACCATGAAAGGAATCAAGTGACCGATATGCATGCTGTCACCTGTTGGATCTACACCACAATATAACGAGACTGCTTTTTCATTCGTTAATTCTCGCAGCCCTTCTGCATCTGTTTGCTGATTGACGGCTTCGCGCCATTCGAGTTCGTCGATAATATTCACTGCCATACACTCCTTCAATCTCCTATGGTAAAAAACAAAAAATCGCCCCTTGTCTATTGTAGACATAGGGACGATTGAATAACCGTGTTACCACCCATCTTGCACCAATGGACCCAAGCGTTAGCGCAGGCCATTCATGCCACTCGTAGCGAGTTATCGTTCGCGATTCCGCTCGGCATTACCCGAGATACTCCAGAGTGTAATTCGCTCGCTTATTGTGTACCGGGTTCCATCAACCCCCGGCTTTCTAGAACAGGGAATAAGCTGCTACTGGGCTCTTTCAACGTATGTTTCATATGAAATTAAAGTCAGTATATTGAATTCAAATAGCAATGTCAACCATGTAGCAATGATTCCGCCACGATCCCTTATTTTATTTTCGTGAGACCGTCGGAAGTTAGTTCATAAACAGCTGTTGCGACTTCATGTAAATACCGTCGATCATGCGAAATACTGATAATCACACCGTCAAAAGCCGTTAAGGCGCGGCACAGAACAGGAGTCGTCAAAGGACTGAAGTTTCTGGTCGGTTCATCCAGTATCAATATTTCGCACTGCTCCAAAATCATTTTTAACAGGAGTAATTTCGCTTTCTGTCCTCCAGATAATTTTTGAATCGGTTGATGCATCGAATTCGCTCGCTTCTTCCACACTCGGGATCTCTAGAAACGATTCCGACGCTTTCTCCATTCGCTCTCTTTGATTTTTCAAAGACTTGATTTTCTTTTGCAGTCGCGGATCTGACCGTACGTTTCGATGCTGATGCTCCGCCTTATTCCAAATGTCATGCCATTTCTCCATTTGCTTTCTATGATCAGAAGCTTGCTTTTTGGCTATCTGTTCTTGTTTGCTCAAGTTGTTCTCCCGATTGGCGAGGTAAATCTCATATGGTTCTCTTGAAAACGTATGTTTGGGTACTTGTTTGCGCTTCGTCAGTTCCATATGAAGGATACTGTTTGCTGTATTCGCAATAAAAGTTTCGTCATGCGATACATAGATGACAGGAATAGCCGTCTGTTGAATAAATTCTTCCAGCCACTCCATTGTTTGAATATCCAAATCATTCGTGGGTTCGTGCCAACAGACTTAAAAAGCGGTATTTGAAACGCTCACCACCAGACAGAACACCCATTTTTTTATCTGAATCCAATACATGAATGTCGAAATCATCCATCGCTCTCACCAGTTCTTTGCTCCATTGATTTTCAGCAAAAAAGTCGGCGATGGTCATTTGTCTTTCTTCGTCCGATAGCTCCTGCGAAAGAAAACCCATGGAACATTCGTTTCTCAATACTTTCCCTTCAAATGTACAATACTCGGCAATCATTTGTTCCTCGTAAATGAATGTTAATAAGCTGCTTTTTCCATTTCCCTCTTCCCCGATGATGGCAATCTTGTCGCCGAGTTGCAGGGTCAGATGCAAATTTTCAATGAGAGTCCTGTCGTCTTTTTTGGTGGTAATCGTGATATTGTGCAGTTCAACCATTTGGATTCCCCATTTCGTTTTTCCGTTTCTCGTCATTTACTCTTTGTTCATCTGTATCACCCCCCTTTTTTGACAACAAAAAAAGATGCTTCTGTCCAATAAACAGAAGCATCTTGCTCTCATACTAGAAAACGCTATATGGAAAATAGCCCATACAGGAATTCAAGATATAAATTTGCGGGTGAATTTGGCTTCTTGTTTATTTATTATAGGATTGGCTTTTCCAATAAATAAACAATGGCGCAAATCATTCACCCTCCGTTTCATGTAGTTGCCTTCCATATAGCATGGCCTTCTAAATATTGTCAATGAAGCTATTCCACCAAGGCTAGCAATTGTGCAAGCTTGTCTTTGATGGGGGAAGATTCCTTTTTCACCGCCTGTGCGAGCTTCTTATTCCCGCCGAAAAGGCGATAAATAACGGTTTCCCGATGGTAATCTTCCATCGCTGCCAGCTCCGCTATGAGAGCATCCACCAGTTCTGGACGATCGATGGTCATATTTTTCAAAGGCTTCGCCCCTTCGCCACTGCCAAGCAAAAGAGAGACAAGTACCGGCATATTCTCTACGGTTACACCGTGCGCCTCCATAAAAGGGATGGCATAATCGTCCTGGGCAGACTGATGTTCGGTGTCGACCAGCTGCATATAGCGACGAACGAGCGGAAAATAATCACTGCTAGTTAAGCCAAGCGCAAATACCGCATAGGTGCCAGGCATGACGGATTTCTCACTAGGCTCTACATCCCCGTACCACGCGAACTCCTCCATCGCAAGCTCGGCATATTCTGCGATTTTCGGGTATAAGACAGGATAACGCGACGCATTCGCAAAAAACTGATGGAGACCAGACTTCGCCAGCTTTTTTACTGGCAGGTAGTGCTTTTCGCTGCTCTTCAGCTTGAGCTTGTACCCTTTGGGAAAGCCTTCACGCAAAAGGCCGTTGATAAAATCGATGGCTTCACCATAGGCAGCTTCTTCCTCAAAAACGATCCGGATGTCGATTGCTTGCAAAACGTCATTGGCGCTTGCTTGAATCAGACTGCTTTTATACTCGTTTTCAAAGCGGCCGCTGCCCCGTTTTACATAGTCCACAGCTCGCTTGGAACCCAGCTGAACAGCGAGGTCCAAGAACTTCTTGCGGGTGTCCGGTTCCTTGTTACCTATTGCGAGAGCAACGTACAGGAAAAAGTCCAGCTCCTCTGTCTTTGGTTCCTGACGCTCCTGCTCGGGTTTCAAAACCCAATCCATTCCATAGTGCCCGGTACGGTCGAAAAATTTGACTAAAAAACGCTCATCCGCCCAGCCTTTTAAAGCCAAAGCAGAGTGGTATGTCCACGAATCACTGCGTTCTTTATTGGAGCGCAGCTTTTCGCTAAGACGCTGGATGAGTGGTTCGATAAGCTCCTGCTTTTGTTCCATCAAATCGGGATTTGCGAGACAATGGGCGAAGAAGAAATCATCTCTTTCTTTCGGACGTACAGGAAGCTCCGCTTTAATTTTTGTCTCGATAAATTGATCCAGTGCTTGTTTTAGACTCTCGCGTTTTCGCTCGTTTATGAAATGGCGAGAATGGCATTGCACCGATTGTTTCCACTCGAATTCGAAGACGAGCTCGAAGCGGTAATTAAAAAAGCGAGGACCATAGTCGTTGGAAAGGAAAAGGGATTCCATACGTTCACACAGTGCCGGAAAAAACTCTTGCATAAGCATTTCCTCTGTAAGCTCCTCCATGTAAGAACCCGCGTCGTATTTGTATGAGTCGTCGCTCCAACTGAACGGTTCATGGACATCCACGTGGATTTTGCCATTGGCCCAATTAAGTTTTCCTTTTCTCCATGCGACCCTCAGGTAGTCTTTGATCCCCGCCTGCAGTTGACTCCAGTCTTTGATCTCGTTGATCCGCTGGTTCTCTTTATTGTAAATTTCTTGGATGGAAGTCCATACTTCATTTAGAAATGCTTCTGCTGCCTGATTCATTGAATGACTCTCCTCCTCGCCAAAACAACGCTACCGTCCTAACCGATGACCTTGACGACATTGCCCTCGCTATCAGTAATATTGGTTTTCACAATGTTTATAGCAATTCCTTTCAGGGAAGGGATCTCAAAGCTGCTTTCCTTTGGAAGCAACTGCTTGGTAAGTGCATTCGTCGTCGCATCATCGAGAACAAAGCGAATGACGTCCTCTCCAGGAATACATTCAGGCTTGTCTCCTGCCTCAAATACAACGCGGACATCAGGTCCCACCAGGCTCAGGCTTTCCCCTTTTCGCAGACGTCCACGGAGAATTTTTCCGATAACTTCCGCTTGCTTAGCTCCCAGCCTCAGGGTCGAAGGCGTTTTCTTCAAGAAGCCCTTTTTACCTGGCTCCCAGCCAAGCTGACTCACAAACAAATAGGCAGTGTTGGAGCCTTCTTGTTCCATTCCTTTTTGAACAGCATCAGAAACTGTAGAGTTGCGCAGGAGAGAATCCCGCTCGAGATCGGTTATGTAGGAAGGCATGTACGGCAAGCCAGATTGGAGTACGCCATGTGTATTCCAAGCCATCATCGCATCGAGTTCATCACCTGTGATCCCAACCATTTGCAAGAATTGGACTCGACCATTCGGCGTATCGATTTCGGCAAGCTGCGGGTCCTTGACAAAAGCGAGTGCAGTCAGTTCGGTATCGGCACCCAAGCATATCGGTCCGTTTGCATCCAAATGATCACCTGCTTGAAACACATTGCCCGTGTTGAATACGTAACGCCCCATATTTTGAAGCAGATTCAGCGCCCAAGCAGGAGGTTCTTCCTCGTCGTCCTTTCGCGCCAATCGAAACGTCAATTCAAAGCCAAAACCGCTTTCCTCTTCATTCTCGGATTCCTTTTCATACAGCTCGGTAAATCCATAGGTCACAAAATGCCAATGCGGGTAAGGCTCGTCTGATTTATAGGCGCTTATTCCATCCAATGGATCGTTACCACCCAGCGCATACGAGATGAGTGTCCCGTAATGCTTCGGCTCCTGCTCTCCATAAATATTTCTCATCTCCTGATCAATGGCATCCCAGCCCGCTGACATCATTTCTTCATTCATTTCTTCACTCATCGTTCTTGCCTCCCATGTAATGACTGTCTTAACAATAGCCAAAATGAATTTTGGATACTCTATTAGACCGTCAATACCACTTAACAAATTACATCGTTCTCATTCCCTTCTATTCAAAAAACTTTAATCGGTTGGTGCTATCCCATTCGGAACGACTGGCTTCGATAACCAATGCTGGTCGGTTTGCACATGATTTTTGCGCACAAACTTGGCGGCCGATTGTTTAAAATCTTCGTACGGAAACCTCTCCGTTACGCGTACCACGTACCCTTCTTGTTCACCGCCGAAGACAGATTGTTTGGTGTAGCAACTTTTTACGGTCTCTTCCTTCCAAATCCCCCTGTATAAGACAGGCGCTGTTTCTAAGCCAAGCAATTCGGCCCATTCGACCGTTTCATCCCACGACAAGCATTCATTGTTTTCATTCCAGATCGAGAAAACGTAGAAATAGCTCGTTAGGTGTTCGTAGTAGATGGAGTGCAGGGCATATACATTTTCCCCGCATATTCTCCAGCCTTCCGGGATATGAAACGAAATCGTCCCGTGCAGCATCTTTACCCAATGTCTAGATGCGTGGTCTTTGCTATCGAGTGACCTTGCATGGATGTGGTTTCTGTATAGAGTCGTATTCTCTCCATCCAGTTTTTCTGTCACGACTACTTCTTTTCCCTCGAAGTGAGTAACCGATCGTAAAATCTTATCATCGTCGGTTCTACTTCTTGACCAGGGTAAATGAAAGGTTCTCGGGTATTTTTTCAACATCATTTTTCACCTCCTTATTTGGCATAGGCATCTCCTTCCTTGAAAAAGTACAGCTTCCACAGGTACTCTTCGCCCAATAAATGATAAATCTCGGAAATATCTTGCTGTGTCCCGTAGTTAATCTTCATGTGCATTTGAATCAGATTGACGACTTCGAAGATAAAATCATCTTCGAATCCTAATTCTTTTAAGAAATGGCAAGCAATTTGCGCAGAAACATGCTCATGTCCGTAGTAGGAGTAATGGCCTTTCATCGGTTTGTAGGTTTTACAAAATGGTTTTCCTGTATCGTGAAACAAGGCGACCACTTGCATGAGAAATTTGTCTTCTTCCGTATAAAAGGCGTTTACATAATCGAAAACATGATACGTATGCTTGCACAAAGGATACTGATGATAAGGGTTTTCCTGATTAAACTGATACATCTCACGGAAGATCGGTATGGCATTCAGCCTGTCGAACAGCTCTTCATAGGAGGGTTCATTTTGAAGCAATTGAATAAACTCTTCTTTTTCAATGGCATAAGGAACTGATTCGTGCAAGAGATGAATGTGATCCCAGCCTTCATTCTTAATGGGAAAATGAAAGTTCTTCCGCATCTTCGCCAAGATGTATTCGTCTACGGTTCTCTTTCGGGAACGATTGCGCTCCAGGCAAACAGAATAAGGAACATCGACGTAATAGCATTCCTTTTGAACATCGGGAAATTTGGCAAGGACCTTCATTCTTTTCTCTCTGTCGATATTGGTCGCGTCTAAGATGACATTCTTTCCATTTGCCAGCTCTGTTGCAATTTTTGAATAAACCTCAAAAAATACTTGCGCTGACTTTTTTTGTTTTCGCTCATCACCGAATAAGTTTTGGCGAATTTCATCCGTAGACACGATGGTTGCCCGTTCCTTTTTGGCAATTTCTTGTGCCCACTTGCTTTTGCCACTGCCCGCAATGCCTGACAGGACGATTAATTTCTTTTTCACTTATATCTCACCTCCTTTCAATAAAAACTAAATTTCGACACGCTTTTCCAATATTATACACACATCGCGTATAGATGGCACCCTTCTTTATTCCTAGATTTTTCGTTCTTTACAGCCACGGACCAAAGAAGTTCTGGACAGCTTGCTCCGAATAGCTATCCTCACCGCGCCAATTCACGACAGCGAAAAAGTCGTTCTTCCCGCCACGACCTGGTCTGTCCTTGCTTGGAGCCAAGATCCCAGCGGATGCAAGAATTTCCATGAAGACATCCCGTTCGTTCTTGCTAGATGGAAAGACTCCATTAAGGCGCTTCTCCAGTTGACGAGCGGCATCAGTTGGTTCACTGCTTGCGATGATGTCTAGCACCTGTCGGAAGATTGCAATATCTTCTTCCTGTACCGAAAGATTTTCTTCCTTGCTTACTAGCTCCAAATCAAGCATAAGGTACGGTAAATAGTTCAGGCGTATACCTCCCCACTTGATTCTTTCGAAATTCAATACATTCAAATCTTCATCCGTATACTGCTCTCTGCTTGCAATATGGTAGCGGTCGCAAAGATGGCAATCTCCGTACATAGCGAAATAGGTGCCGTTTTCTGGATTTATATACTTGCCGACGTTGCTTTCGAACGTATGGGCAGTCAAAGTCTGAGTCAAAGCCCAGCTAGACAAGGCGCTGCGCAGGTACACCTTTCGCGTCGAGAGACTGTGCAAAAATGCTGCGGCGACTTGCTCTTTCGTCACTTTTTCATGCAGGGCAATGATTCTGTCTATGCACTCCTCGTGACTGATCGTCAGCGGGTCAAACATGAGACCTTTGCTTTTTGCGTATTCAAAATCTTCTCCCGAAAAATCGTACGGAGCACTGTTCCAGCCTTTGCTGCTCCAAAATGTCTTCATCAAGATTTGCTTTGCTTTTTTATCCATACAACAATTGCTCCTTTTTTCTTGTCTTTCCATATTTTAGCGCGGATCGTATGTATGAAAAAAGAGTCCAACGTGTGAAAGATCGTTGGACTCTGATTGCGTGCTTTCACGTACCGCAAAACGTTTGGTAACGACATGCCGATTCCGCTGGTAACGTCGTGTATTCAACCTGTTCAGGAGTGTAAGCATATGGATCAGAAAGGACTGCTAGGAGCCGTTCCATCACTGTGTAGTCGCCCTCTTTCCATGCTGCTTCCAACGCTTCTTCTACACGATGGTTCCGAGGGATGACTGCCGGATTACTCTTTTTCATCAACTGTTGCATTGCTGCGGGATCTTCTGGTTGTCTAGCTAGTCGCGCTTTCCATTGCTCATGCCACTCCTTGAATTCGCTCGTGCCAAACAGAGCGGTATCTTCTAGTTGATTAAGCGTGAAAGCACGGAATGTATTGGTATAGTCTGCACGGTGGTCCTTCATCATGTTGAGCAGACCTTCGATCAATGCTTCGTCTTGTTCCTCTTCGTTAAACAATCCGAGCTTTGCCCGCATTCCTGTGAGCCAATTGCTGTGATACAGCTTGCTAAATTCGGCAAGGGCGTCTTCGGCTATTTTCACTGCCTGCGCTTCATTTTCATGAAGCAACGGCAATAAGGATTCCGCAAACCGAGATAAATTCCACACGGCAATGTACGGCTGATTTCCGTAAGCGTAGCGGCCCTGAACGTCAATGGAGCTGAATACCGTTGCGGGATCATACGTGTCCATGAAAGCGCAAGGACCGTAATCAATGGTCTCGCCACTGATCGCCATGTTGTCGGTATTCATGACCCCGTGAATAAAGCCCACGAGTTGCCACTTGGCAATCAACGCAGCCTGGCGCTGGATAACTCCTTTCAGCAGGAGGAGATAGCGATTTTCTTCTGCTGCGATCTCTGGGAAATGTCGTTGCAACGTGTAATCAGCTAACGCGCGAAGATCTTCTATGGAGCACCATCTTGCCGCGAATTGGAACGTTCCTACCCTGATATGACTGGCAGCGACACGCGTCAAAATGGCACCAGGCAGCTCGGTTTCACGATAGATAGACTCGCCGGTTGTCACTACGGCAAGGCTCCGAGTAGTAGGAATACCGAGTCCATGCATCGCCTCGCTAATGATGTATTCACGCAGCATCGGTCCAAGGGCTGCCCTGCCATCGCCGCCGCGTGAATAAGGCGTTCTGCCTGAGCCTTTCAATTGGATGTCAAAGCGCTCGCCGGAGGGCGTAATCTGCTCGCCAAGCAGGAGAGCCCTGCCGTCGCCCAGCATGGTAAAATGGCCAAATTGGTGTCCCGCATATGCCTGAGCGAGAGGCATTGCACCTTCTGGGGTTTTGTTTCCCGCGAGCATGGCTATCACTTCTTCGCTTTGCAGAGCTTCGACATTCAACCCTAGCGATTTTGCCAAGCGTTCATTGAGAATGGCTAGCTTCGGTGATCGTACAGGAGGTGGATTTAGCCTCGAAAAAAATGATTTTGGCAGCGTTGTATAGCTGTTATCGAAGTTCCATCCAGGTTCGATTGGTGTTTTTTTGTCTGTCATTGTATCTCCTTTATCGATTGGCGTTATTTGAATGGACGTAACGGTACGCATGATACATTTTGCCAATTTATTATACCCTTTTCATGCAAAATAGGAGCACATTCGCACATTTTTAGCGCACTCCTCGCCGAATATATTTCATTAATTGGAGGAAAAATACCATTTACATAAAACCAAAAGGTGTTATATCATCATAAAATAAAACCAAAAGGTGTTATATTTACACTACGAAACGGAGAGATTTTTGTGGAACAGAATAATCAGCAAGCCGTAGAAGATATTAAACAAACCATCGTTTTCGATGCTCCTATCCAAAAGGTATGGGAGAAAGTATCCACTGCGGAAGCCATTTCTGCTTGGTTCATGCCTAATGATTTTCAGCCTGTCGTTGGTCATGAATTTCATATCCAATCGCCATTTGGGCCGTCCCCTTGCAAAGTGTTGGAAGTAGAAGCTCCTCATCGCCTTTCTTTTGCCTGGGATACGGATGGCTGGGTAGTTTCTTTTCTTTTAAAAGACATGGGGGATAAAACGGAGTTTACCCTGATTCATGGTGGTTGGGGGGCAGCAGATGCCATCATCGGAAAAGCAAACGAGAAGAGCGCAGTGATTCGCGACAGAATGAATCAAGGCTGGGTTGGCATTGTTCACGAGCGTCTGAAAAAGGTTGTGGAAGGCTAAATGTCTGCTTCAGCAGAAAAGGTTGATGTATTTCAAGCGATCGCTGATCCTACTCGTCGAGAAGTACTTCGCTTGCTAGCTGAAAAAGAATTGCCGATCTCAGCGATTACCTCTCATTTCCCCATAAGCCGAACTGCTGTGGTCAAGCATCTTCATATACTTGCGGATGCAGATTTGGTTACGGGACACAAGGTAGGTCGCGAGAGAATTTATCGGTTACATCCCGGTCCCCTGACCGAGGTAAAACAGTGGCTTTCCTTTTACGAGCAGTTCTGGAACAACAAGCTGTCTATGCTGAAGCATTTGGTGGAGACCGATGGAGATACGGAGCTGACTGTCGTGCAAACGGAACCGCATCAACCAAGGAAATAGTTTGTCATGCCTTCCCTCTTGAGCGATTGACCCAAGATCAAAAGGGTTTTCTTTGATCAGGTATTTCGAATAGCAAAAGACTGCCGATTTCTCGACAGCCTGGGTAGTTCGATTACTTGTTCAACAGCTCGGTCAGTTCAGTGGATTCGGTCAAGTGCAGCGATGCAGTTCCATAAGCTTTGCCATCTTCTGAATCCAACATATGGTCTTTTTTATCTCCGCTCAATACGAAGAACAGTGTCTTCGCCTTTACTTCCGCTTTGTTGTCTGTACCAACAGTCGCTGGCAAAGTGTTTGTCGTTACTTCAGCGTAGTTGAATTCAACAAGACAGAATGGGAAAAACAATGAATGGTAGTTTGAATGACGAACCTCTTTCATAAGGAGATGCTTCATGAATCATCAAAAAATCGTGCATTTCAGTGATAAGGATTTGGATGGCGAATCATGTGCGATCCTGAGTCGGATTGCTTTTTCCAATCAAGAAGTCGATTCCCGCGGAGTGACGCCTTACACTGTCAATCAAGAAGTACAAAAGTTCATCGAAGAAGAGCTTACGCTCGATATGTATGTCGTGATAACCGATGTGAGTGTCAATGACGAGGTCGCTTTGCTCATTCAGAAAAAGATCGATCAAGGACATGTGTTGGTCTTGATCGACCATCACCCAACCGCCTTGCCATTGGCATCCAAGTACGATTGGGCAAAGGTTATCATCGAAGAATCAGGGAAAAAGACCTCGGCAACGAGCCTTTATTATGATTACCTGGTTAACCACGGATATCTGTCTCCTACTGGCGTTCTCTCTCACTATGTGGAGCTGGTTCGTTCCTTTGATACGTGGGACTGGGATGCAACCGGTACAATACAGGCGAATCAACTGAACATTTTATTCTATATGGTCGAGCGAGAAACGTTTGTTCAAAATGTGCTGGGACGCTTGCGTGGTGAGGGTGCCGATACGGATCAATTCGTATTTGACGAGGTAGAATCGATTCTCATCTACACAGAAGAAAAGCGAATCGATGAGTTTGAACAAAAAAAGCTGAAGCAAATGAAGCTAATTCCCGTAGAAATCGATTTAGAAGAGCCAAAAACGTATCAAGTGGGCGTCGTTTTCCTTGAACAGTATCACTCCACAACAGGCAATTTCTTATGTAAACATGCAGAAATGATTGATTTCGTCGCAATGCTCGATCCTGGAAAAGGCAGAATCAGCTTTCGAACCATTCGAGAAGATGTGGATCTGTCTGTGATCGCCCAGCATTACGGAGGCGGCGGTCATCCAAAGGCGTCTGGATGTTCCTTTACGGGTGTTACGTTAAAGGCTTACGTGTACCCTGCTTTACGAACGGATTAGAGAAAAAAATATAAAGTCCAATTTCTCCATCCATGAAATTGAGAAATTGGACTTTTTGTTACTCCAGAAAACGCCTGATTGTTAAACAACCTTTTTATTTTTCTTGTGCCTCTCCGATCTCATAACGCAGTTGTATGGATCCGCTTTTTCCGTAAAGCTTCGTTTCTATCAACTTCATATCATGTCGTGTTTGGATGTTGTCAAAGTAAAATTTGCCGCTGCCCATTAAGACCGGATGAATAATCATTCGGAGTTCATCAAGCAGATCCGCATTGATTAAACTTTGAACAAGACCCGCGCTTGCAGGAACAATGATATCACCCTTGATTTGTGTTTTTAGTTCCTTTATTTTCGTCATGACATCAGAATGAAGGAGTGTAATCGTATCGGCATAGTCCCCCCAATGAGCTTCCGTAAGCTCACTATTATTGGTTGCTACATACTTTTGTGTCTTATTCATAGCATCAGCCCAATCTCCCTCTTGGAACGGCCAATAGCTTGCAAAGCCTTCATAGGTGACCCGCCCCATCAAAATTGCGTCAACCCTCTGGAAGAACGCAAGACCATCATCTGTGGCGTCGATGATACCAGGCAACGCCCAGCTAACCATATTGTCTTCTTCTCCTGTTGGCCCAGTGTAGATACCATTTAATGTGCTGCTTACATTTGCAATTATTTTCCCCATCGGATCTCCGCCATTCTTTTATTATTATCTTAAAATTACCACATTTCACTACTTAGTATTTCTTCTCGATTGCTCACATTTCCCTTCCGAATAGTCCCTTTTCCTCATACGAAAAAAAGGTGAGGAAAACGAAACGGTTTTCCCCACCTTCTTCCTTTTAGAGACTTTACGTCTTATTACAGTTCAACGATCTTTGTAGCGATGTTATTGCAAAACTCCCTGTCATGCTCCACAAAAAGAATCGTTGGCGAGTGTTCAAGGAGCAGCTCTTCAATTTGCATGCGAGAAATCACGTCAATAAAGTTTAACGGCTCATCCCAAATATGAAGATGTGCTTTCTCGCAAAGACTTTTCGCAATGAGTACTTTTTTCTTCTGCCCGCCACTAAAAGCGGAGATATCCTTCTCAAATTGCACGCGGGAAAAATCCAGCTTGCGCAAAATCGATTTAAACAGGCTTTCATCGATCCCGTTGTCTCGCGCGAAGTCAGTGAGATTGCCCTTTAGATGGGAAGTGTCTTGAGAAACATACGAGATTTTCAGTTGACTCCCCTTTCGGAAGGTGCCCGTATAATCGATGTTCTCCTCACAAATGAGCTTGAGAATGCTGGATTTTCCTGAACCGTTCTTGCCTGCGAGCGCAATACGCTCCCCCTGTTCAATCGTAAAGTTGACATCGGAGCAAACTAGCTTCTCTCCGTAATAAATCGAAACCTTCTCCAGTTCGGCCAGTTGACTTTTATGATAAGCAAGCTGTGCAATCTTTAAACTATCCTTGTTTTCAATGTTTTTCAGCAGCTTCGATTTTTCATCAATAGCGGATTGCTGTCTTTGCTCAATCGATTTGGAGCGCTTCATCATTTTCGCAGCCTTATGGCCGACATACCCTTTGTCTACTTTGGAACCGGAATTCAATGTTCCATTTTTCGTCTTTTCCACAGCGTCCGACCAGTTGCTTGTACGTTTGGCTGCGTCCGACAAGCGTTTAATGTCTTTTTTGAGCTTCTCGTTCTCAGCAAGTTCATAGTTATCCTGTCTCTGTTTATTTTCCCACCAATCGGAGAAACTCCCTTTTTGCACCTCGATGTTCGTCTTGTTGATGGACAGGATGTGGTCGACACAGTTGTCTAGAAATGCTCGGTCGTGGGACACCAGAATATAACCGCTTTTGGAATGGAGATAATCACTGACGAGCTCCCTTGCATGCATGTCGAGATGATTCGTTGGCTCATCAATTAACAAAAAACTGTTTTCCTTTAGAAATAAGGCGGCTAACATCACTTTCGTTTGCTCTCCGTTAGACAAAGATTCAAAGGGACGATATAGAACATCCTCTGAAACCTTTAAGAGGGAGAACTCGCGCATTAATTCCCATAACTGATAGTCCGGGACAATGTCTTGAACGATATCAAGGGTAAGATATTCTTTGTTCTCGACTTGGAATGGGAAGTATTCAAAGCTGACATGAGCGCTTATCTTTCCGCTGTATTCATACTTACCAAGCAACAGGTTGAGAAAGGTCGTCTTCCCTCTCCCGTTTCTTCCCGTAAAGCCCAATTTCCAATCCGTATCGATTTGGAAGCTCACGTTTTCAAAAATGTTATCGAAGCTGCCTTCATAGGCAAACGTCAGGTTATTTACACTAATTAGCGACATACAATTATCCCCCTGTATGCAAAAAAATAGAAAAGCTACAAGAAAGTTACTCTCTTGTAGCTCAAATAAATACAGCAAATCCAACTCAAAAAATGGAGTTAGGATAAGGATATATTGTTTGAGTGAAGAGATATAAGTAACTTTCTTGCACATAAAGAATAAAACAAGCGAAGGATATCGCTGTTTGTTTTATTTTTTAAGCAAGAAAATTATCCATTATACTCTTCAGCTCCAGTCATTAAGTTAACAGCATCATATCATATTCATTTGTACGTTTCAACCAGTACTATTTCCGTTTTTTTACTGTACTTCTACTGAAAGCTTGTTTCCCCTTGCAGCAATCGCCTTGCAATCGTTCGTTTTTGTATTTCAAATGATGGCTGTCGGGTTTAATTCTTTCATGCATATCCACACAAGAATTTTTTTCCATAAAAGGCAGGGATTTTCAATTCTATTTTGAATTTATCATACTTATTGAAATTCATTTCACTTATTGCATTCATATGGAGGAGTAAAGCTATGAAAAACGTGGTAAGAAGTCTGGGTATTCTCGTTTTGGCATCATCATTCCTGATCGTCCCGACACAAGCAGCAGATGCGGTAGCAAAAGGAAAAGACTCTATCGTCCGTCCACAAAAAAATATCTTTGAAGGAAACTGGCGGTACGGCGATACGTTAGTAGTGGCATACGATACATTCTTTCCGAATGGATGGATTTCGATTGAAAAAGAGCCACATCGCGGAACACAGCGTGGATATGAAGTAGCGAAATATATTAATGGCGCTAATTATGGGCAAGTGGAAAGAAGCTTAAGCTTTAACATCCCTTCTGGCTGGGTAGAAATCGGTCGAGGTTATAACAGCAAGAGACAGGCTTATATTGATATCAGAAATGAGAATAAAAAACGGTACCAGCCTCATGAGCTGGAGAATAAATGGGTCTCTACCGGCCAACCTGTACCATATGGCTGGGTCGTGGTAAATCTAAATCTCTTTGAAAAACATATCGTAAATATCACCAGTATCCCTACTGAATCCAGCATTGAAGCGATCAAGCATCCTTCGCCATCCTTTGCTTATGAAATACCAAGAGGCTGGGAAATCACTGTAGACGGGGCGAATTCTCGAATCCTCACGAGAAAGTACTAATCATAACGGATACAATTAGTTACGAAATGAGATAAATAAACGACCTGTAGGTAGCATGATGGAAAACCATTCATGCAACCCACAGGTCGTTTTCGTTATTCGAAATGTAGCTCTCAGCTGCTTCCAATTACATGTGCAGTTGAATCAGATTGCCAGAAGGATCCTCCGTGACAAAATGGCCGCTCTCCTCCTGGCTAGGAGTTTTTTCAGACGAAATCAATTTCAGTAATTTCAGTATTGACTAAAATAACTGAAAATAATTAAGATAATACACATAACACATCTATCTTAGGAGGTGATGCATATGAAAAAGGCTGCTTCGATCAGTGCTATGCTCTTGTTTGTCAATACGCTCGTAGGGGTTCTTGGCTCGTACAGCATCATTATGGCACTACCACTTATTGGAGAGGAATTTCATCTGAATCCAGTGGAGCAAGGCGCGATCGTGAGTGTTTATTTTTTAGGCTTCGCGATTTTTACCATTCCAGGAGGGATCATTGCTGATAAACGAGGATCGAAGCAGATTATTGTAATCAGTTTGGTACTGTGGGCAATATTGACAGCACTTACAGGGGCGGTCACAGGTTTTGCAGCCTTACTCGTTGTCCGTTTTTTGTTGGGGTTTATCGATGCCCCGCTAATGCCCGCTATGTTAAAAGCAATTGCCGAACGAACACCTGCAAACATCCGTACGACCACATTATCCATCGTTTCATCAGCCGAACCAATTGGGACTGGACTTGCCCCTTTTCTCGTAGCACCATTGATTGCGATACTGGGATGGCAAGAAGCTACTTTTGTTACAGCATCAATCGGCCTGCTCTTGGCACCCATTCTCTGGATATTCCTTCCCCGTCCTTTCGTAAAGGAACCACCTTCAAGCTCAGCATCAAAACCGAAACCTCTCCCTTTCCTATCTCTTTTGCGTAATGAGCATTTGTTGAAACTAACAAGTATGCTCTGTGGAATTCAAATCGTGATGGTTGGCTGCTTGACATGGGTACCTACCTACTTAACAACGGAAAAACATCTCGCTATTACCCAATCAGGCTTCTACGCATCGCTTCCTCTTCTCATTTCCATGCTTGGCAATTTGGCAGGAGGTTGGTTATTTGACCGTTATTTTCATAAAAAGTTTCGAACGTTGGTCATTCCGTCCCTTCTGCTCTCAACGATTTTCCTTACGCTTATGATCCTATCTGACAATGTCAACTGGTTTCTGTTGTTTGAGTCGATCTCTTTGTTTTTTCTCTCCCTTACCACTCAACCCATTCTTGGATTTACCATGCGTATCATTCCCTCTGATGCTTTGGGTACTGCTAGTGGAATTCTGTTAACCGGAGGAAAACTGGCAAGTATTTTTACACCAATCGCGATGGGCGCATTCATTCTTGCGTTCTCCTTTCAAGCCGGTTTTTCCCTATTGCTAGTAGGTGCAGGAATCGCTTTAGTTTCATCCTTTCTTATCCATCTCAAAAGGAGTGAGGAGCTTGACTGATTTCATTCAAAAAATGCTGCAAGAAATGCCTGATTTCTCACATTTTCTAACCATTGAGGAATTGGACACCTCTTCCCGTGAATTAGCAGCCGCCTATCCAGATCTAGTTACCCTCAGTACCATTGGTCACTCAACAGAAGGACACCCAATCCTCATGCTGCGAATTGGAAATGGTCAGCATCGCGCGCTGTTCGTCGGTTGTCCGCATCCGAATGAGCCGATTGGAGCTCTATCCCTAGAGTACCTCAGCAAAAAGCTATGTGAGGATACTGCCCTATTAGAGCAAATGGATTATACCTTCTATATCATCAAAGAAATCGATGTAGATGGTTGCCGATTGAATGAAGGATGGTACGGCGGCCCCTTTTCTCCAGACCGTTACATTCGCAGCTACTATCGTCCCAGTATGCTCGAACAAGTGGAATGGACATTCCCGTATGCCTATAAAACGTTGAGCTTCAGCGAGCCCATTCCTGAAACCGTCGCATTTATGCGGGCGATTGATGAAGCCAAGCCGCATTTCCTCAACAGCTTGCACAGCTCCGATCAAACTGGAACGTTTTATTATGTATCGACTCCTCTTCCCGACGCATTGTGCCAACAGATCATAAAATTCACCCATGATCATCAATTACCGCTGATGATCGGCGAACCGGAGGCACCATTCATGCCTCCTATCCAACCCGGTTTTTATCAGCTGCCTGAGCTGTCTTCTATGTACGATTACTACCAAAGTATCCTGCCTACTGGAGAAGACCCTGCGAAAGCAATCCTCATGGGGGGCTCATCCCGCGATTATGCTGGGACACGTTACCGTACCTTTTGCCTTGTTTCGGAAATATCGTTGTTTACGGATCCAAGGATGGGAGATAAATCTGAAACCACTCATAGCTACAAGGATGCTACGCTGGACATAGCCAAACTGGAAGGTGAACAGATTGCTTTTTTATCCAAACAGTACCAAAGCGCACAGCCATTCATAACGAGACCAACCAGATTCCAGCGATCTGTGGAGGATTTTTTGATCGGTATGGAGGAAGTTCGATCCCATCATTTACAATCAGCTGAAAGTGATGCAGCTTTAGCACGCTTCGCAACAGTAGCTGAAATGTTTGACCTGAAATTACGCACTTTATGGAGTTCTCTATGCTGCTGTAGCATGCTGATCCGCATGCTGGATGCCCAGCCCGACAACATCACCCTTTCAGAGATTCGAGCAGATTCAGAAAAATGGCTGGATCAAGGCTTACAAGAGCTACTCTCCTTTTTTAACTGGTCGATGCGTCCGCTGCGCGAATTATGCGGTGTCCAGCTAGGTTCTGCCTTGATGATCATGGAGTACCTTCGTCAAACCCATGAATGATCTGCCACGCCACTAAAATAATGAATGAGGTGAGCGCCTGTCAGCAGAGCAGGCGCATTTTCTTTTGGTATTTTCTGAAGAAAGCGATGACTATTGGTAGTATAATAGACAAAAGCATGGAAATCGGGCAAAACGAGGAAAAGGAGTCATGAAGTTGGACAAATTAACGGCGGAAACGATGCAATTGATTGAAGAAATGGCTCTCCATCACGAAAATCAAGGATTATCCAGAATTGCTGGCCGGATTATTGGACTGTTGATGGTCTCTCAGGAACCCCTTTCATCTGAGCAGATTGCCACTACATTACAAGTCAGTCTAGGAAGCGTATCTACCAATATGCGCATGCTTTTGAAAATTGGATTCGCGGAAAAAAAGAGTGTGACAGGCGACCGTGTGAGCTATTACATCATGGCACCAAACACAATTGAGGAAGAGCTTATTCAGGGTTTAGAGCGAATCCTATCATTAAAGAATGTCATAGAAAAAGGAATGCGAATTGAAAATTTGAAGCAAAGTGAGCTAGTTATGCAGCGATTCCATGAGACGCTGGAAGCAATTGACCTATACAGGGAATCTCTTAATCAAATGCTCACTGAGTGGAAGGCTCGTCGCATGTAACATCAAACAGCACGTATCAATGGAAAAAAGCAGAAAGGCAGCTTTGGCGATGAAAAAGCCACGGCTGCCTTTTTTCATAAGAGGATGGCATCGATCATTTGACTGGTGAAATCTCATCTTCCGTTACCCATTTGTAGTTCTTAACTTCTCCTCCCCCTGTCGTGGGAGTGTAATCGATCATATAGACAGTCATTGTATTTGCCGTATCAAGCTTGGCTGATGCATCGAGCATCCCTTTCACATGATCCGCTTTCAAGACGACTTCCGTTCCTGGATTATACGGTTGCTTGATATAGTTCTTGATTTCTTCTTGAATAATCCATTTATATCCTTTCACAGGGGGCTCACCCGTTGTAGGCGTATAGGTAACTGAATAGGCCGTCGTGTCGTAAGCCCCCACGATTTTTGCTTTCGCCCCTTGCATCCCTGGTTGGTGGCTTGCTTTCAAAATGACTTCACTCCCTACTGTATACGTAGGTTTCGGTACAGCCTCTACTTGCTCCAGCACATCCGGTGCAGCAGGACCGCCACATGCACTTAATCCCATCACGGTAATCAGCAAAAGTGATATCAGTTTCCATTTTTTCATTCCAAACACCTCGAATTCTTTGTTGTCTGTCCGCAGTCGATTTCCTCTTGATGTAAGGTATTATGGGTCCACTAAACCTTCCTTATCCACTTTCATCCTGCTTGTTGCTTTACTTGAATGCATCCTTGGAAGGGATTGACAAATCCTTGTTTTCAATCAACTGTAAAAGCAGCGCGTAGAACTGCTTCCGCTGTTCACTTGGCAGATCCTCGAGTATACTTTCGGCAATATCCGTTTGCAGTGCCAAAACTTGATCTATGCTGGATTGGGCTAATTCCGTGAGCTGGATCAAGGTGGCACGGCGATCAGTCGGATCAGGGATCCGCACCAGCAGCTTGTCACGCTCCAAGGCATCAATAAAATCCGTAACGGTGCGCGGCTTTACACCCAATTTTGAAGCGAGCTCATTCATGCGAATTTTTCCGGCTTCTGAAACGATAGATAGCAAACGTAGTCTTGGCCCAGAGATATGGTATGGAATATCAAGGGCAGCCAATTTGGTCTCGAATTCTCGCTGAATAGAATAGGTGGCACGAATCAGAATGTGAATGATATCAATCGCTGGTGGACTGATAGGATTGGGAAACATGGTAGACCTCCTTGACAATTGTGCGGAAAACGAATACCCTCATTTACAGAGGTTACTCACTATTCTATAGTTTCTTAGTGAGGAAGCTCACTATGAGGAACACACACTAATTTCGTCGGTATTCTCATTATTGTAGCGAATCTTACGCTATATGCAACATCGAGCGGCCTGAATGCCTTTGAGAACTACCCTGGAAATGGAGGAATACACATGAATCACTCCGATTTTGCCATGGAGAATAGCAACAAGCTCCTTCGAGTCCTTGTCGTCACCTTGATTTTTTCGGTCATGAATGGAACGATGTTTAATGTTGCTTTACCGGAAATTGCACAGGAATTCCATCTGATGCCTTCGCAAGTCAGTTGGATAATGACGGGATACATGGTCGTCTATGCCATCGGCTCGGTTGTTTTTGGCAAGCTCGCTGACCAATATAGGCTCAAGGACCTTCTGACATACGGTCTCCTTATTTTCGCAGTTGGTTCCATTGTAGGAATGATCGCCACGGAATACTGGATGATTATTCTTGGACGCATCTTGCAAGCCTCTGGTGCATCGGTTCTGCCAGCGACCGCCATGATTATTCCGATTCGCTATTTCGCTCCTGAACAACGAGGACGAGCTCTTGGTACTTCTGCTGTCGGACTTGCCTTGGGAAATGCGTTTGGTCCGGTGGTGGCGGGACTGATGGCTAGCTTTGGAAGCTGGCGCATGCTGTTTCTTATTTCTTTGCTGCCGCTCTTTACTCTCCCCTTCTTCCGAAAATATTTGGACGATGAAAAGGGAGCCCCTGGATCAATTGACTTCCTCGGAGGAGGACTATTGGCTGCAGCAGTTGCCGTGTTTCTCCTGTCGATTACCGAGAGCAGCAGACTGTTATTCGCAGGGGGAATTGTGCTGCTGGCCATGTTCATCGTACGGATTCGGACTGCCGAACATCCCTTTATTCAACCTGGTTTGTTTCGCAACCGAAACTTTTCAGTAGGCTTGATCATCGCTTTTCTATCGACAGCCTTGAGCTTTAGTGTCATGTTCATGACCCCGCAATTTTTGAGCGCACTTAATCAGTTGCCTGCCGGAAGCATCGGCTTTGTCCTTTTCCCTGCCGCAATTGCCTCTGCACTCATGGGACGCAAAGGCGGTCTGCTCGCAGATGAACGCGGGAACTTCTTTGTTGTCTCGCTTGCTGCTTTCTTTATGCTTGTATGCTTCAGTCTGCTCTCGACCTTCGTCGGCATCTCGCCAATCGCCATTGCTGTCATTCTCATTTTGGGCAATGTAGGTCAAACCTTCATGCAAATCGCCTTGTCCAATACACTTTCGAGAACTCTCGTGAAGGAACAGACAGGCGTCGGCATGGGACTATTCTCGATGCTCAACTTCATCTCAGGTGCCGTTGCTATGAGCCTGATTGGAAAAGCATTGGACAATCAAGCGGCAACGATGAAGATCAATCCGCTGGTAACCAATCCGGCAGCATCTGTGTACAGCAACATCTTCCTCCTGCTAGCCATTCTCATCATGGGAGTTTGGATGCTGTATCGCCTGCAATTCCATACCAGTACAACTCTTGTCCATAAAGACGAACCGTCCGAGTAAAATGTTTCATGTAAAAAGAAACCAGTTCTAAGGACCTGCTTGTGTCCTGAACTGGTTTTCGTTCTATTCCGCTGCAAGTATGTACTTTCTGAATAAAGCAAGCGGCCGCAAAGAATGATCGTACAGCTCACTGCTAAACACAGCAATTCTCTTTCTCGAAGGAACAATCAGTATATACTGCCCTCCAAATCCAAGGGCAAAATAGTAGAAGTTGTCCTCTGTCCAGTCATCGCTTGGATCGATTCTATCACTCCACCAATGCAAGCCGTAAGACCCAATCCTCTCGTATGTCCGAAATATTGGCTGAATCGATTTTTGAACCCATGCTGCTGAAACAATCTGCTTTTCTTGCCATTGACCGCCTTGCAGATAGAGTAATCCTAGCTTTGCCATATCACGCGAAGTAAGGCGTAATCCGTCTCCCCCGTTATGAATCCCCTGTCCGTCAGAATACCAATACGAATCTTCGATGTTCAGTGGCTGAAAGAGATGCTTTTTGGCAAAATCATATGTGCTCATTCCTGTTGCCTTTTGCAGGATGGCAGACAGCGATCAGTCCTTGATCCAATGCAATCCCAATGAGTACCGAAATAAAGCTTTTTGTGCAAGAATTGATCGTTTGAAGTTTTTCTGCTTGCTTCTTGTTTTTATGATATTCGTAAGCCAGACAACCGTCTTGCATCTTTTCTGACCTTTCTGTCAAATTCCTTGAGTAGCTCTGTATCTAACCGCGTTTTTACAGGGTCTGCAAGTGGAAACAAGGATGAATGCACGTGACTGTTCCTCCTTCGACCGTTCGGTATTTAAGACTCTTTCCCCGGTATTTCCCCCCGAAGGTAACGTTCGCCCCATTCACACATGAGATCCATGATTGGTTTGAGCGATTCTCCCAATTCACTCAATTCATACTCGACCTTTGGCGGTACTTGGCTGTACACGGTTCTGATGACGATTCCGTCCTCTTCTAGCTCGCGAAGCTGCTGTGTCAGGATTTTTTGGCTAATGTCCGGCATTTGTTTTTTCAATTCGCTCGTTCTTTTGGGGCCGTAGTATAACTGACATAAAATCAAGGTTTTCCATTTGCCCCCTAAAACATCTAGCGTTGCTTCAGAAGGAATCTGGTATGTATGTTTGAGTTTTGGCCTCATCGATTGGCTCCCCTCCCTCATTACTTACGATTATTACAGGAACCTTTTTGTTCCTATGTTACTTTTTGGTATTAAAAGCACAAAAAAGTGCGTACTTTTCACCATTCATTATATGGTGCATGATTCGGATATACCAGCACCTTACTTGTAAGTTTTGCTATCGACCACATCAAAGATTTTGGTGTACAAATTCCTACGGAAATAGAGGGTGTATGATAATGAAAGTACTCACAGTTGTTACCCATCCACGAACCAATTCCTTGACCTTTGCCGTTGCAGAACGTTTCGTTCAGGGACTAAAAGATGCAGGACATGAGGTTGAAGTACTGGATTTGCATCGCAGTGGTTTTCACCCTGTTTTATGGGAGGAAGATGAGCCAGATTGGAACAATGGAGATAAGAAATATTCCGAAGAGGTCGAGATTGAAATGGAACGGATGAGAAAACACGACGCGTTAGCCTTTATTTTTCCAATCTGGTGGTTCAGCATGCCCGCCATGCTGAAAGGATATATCGATCGCGTCTGGAACAACGGGTTTGCCTATGGCTCACGTAAACTGCATCATAAGCATGCTTTGTGGATCGGTCTCGCAGCTGCTCCTGAAGATCATTTTCAAAAAAGAAATTATGATCAAATGATAGCGCATCACCTCAATGTCGGAATATCCAGTTACGTTGGAATCGACGACTCGAGGGTTGCGTTCCTTTATGACACCTTGGCCCAAAATCCTGCCCATATCGAACAGCTGTTGAGCCGTGCCTATGATCTGGGATTGCATTATGGGAAAAAAGAGAGCCTGTCCATTTAAATTTATCTGAGTTATAGGTGGGCGTTACGAAAGGAAACTCCCACCCTTGTGGCTTACCGATTGTCAGATGTTCGTGCACCAAGGCTATTCATTCTCTCAAATATCTCTTTTTTGACTGACGGATAATCGAAAACACTCGTTAAAGGAATGATCTCAAGCGTGCCTTCCACAATTCCCCAATATTTCTTTTTCCCCTTTGCCGTTGCTTTGTGTATCCATAAATCGTGACCTTGTTCCATTTTTGTATAGGTGAAGCAATCACTGTCATGCAGCGGGTATTAAAAGATCCAATGATCGGAGATTTGCGGCAGCCGCGACCATTCAGAAAGCTGATATTGATTTTGAAAAACAGTAATCGTAGGACAATTCCACTCTTCTTCGTCTGCTAAGTCAATTTCCACTCCATACACTGAACCCGCTCTCAGCTCTGTATCCTGAAAAATGGAACGATCATCTTGACTGCTGTATAATGGGTCGGATGCTTTTTGATACAACTTGATAAAATTGCTGCTCAACCAGCCATCTGTTTGGGCGTCAGACTTCCAGCGCAAAAATTTTGTTGTAAGGGGAACAGAGCCTTCCTCTTCGGCAGCTCGATCCGTCTCTGAAATCGCCACGGTAGGCCAGCAGATCGATCATTTTCTTGAGTCCGATACTCATACACTTCCTTGGTAACATCAAGTTCAGCTATCCCCTTATCAAATCCTGTAAACCGTGCAAAACCTTTTCGATCCAGCAACGCTTGTATATCTTGCATGATGAGTTTTTGATAAGGAGGCGCGTCCTCTAAGTGGACTTGTAACATCCGCTCCAAGACCTCTTCCCATGACAAAAAACCGATACAAACATCTTTGGCGATAATGGATCGATGCGCAAGATCTGTTCTCACAACGGAGACCATAGACTGTGGAGCCAAGAAAACGAGATGTTCGTGCTCGATTTCAGCAAAAGTGCTCAACATACGGGAATACCTGCTGAGCTGGTTCTTGCTGTCTTCTGTGCTTATGTACGGAGCTTCATCCTCTGATGACAATCCGCTAAAATATTTGACCTCGATCCCGATAAGGCTGTTCTCAAGCGTGAATCGAAGGTCAATTTCTCCTAATTCATGTTTGGTGTTCGGTGAAAATAAAGAGTTAGACTGGTGGTCGTTGATAGACGCGGTTTTTGAATTGAAAAATCGTTAGCTTTTGAAAAATGAGTTGTAGACTGATCCATTAAAAGAAACAGCGGCGGACCAAGACTTGAAAAATAAAGTCTTAGATTTTGCCGCTGGTGTCATTCTTTAGGTTATTGTGAAGTAAGCCTACTGTTCCTTAATGGACGGAATTGGAGACTAAACCGGATCTGTCGGCGCAAAACGGTATTGGCTTGCTTGTTCGTAGGCGTAAGCGAGACGGAAAAGCAAGGGCTCGCTGTAGGCGGTTCCGACGAAAGTGATTCCCTGCGGCCCTTTGGTCGTATAGCCGCCTTCGGCGATGATGCCTGTCTCTGCGAACCCGCCCGGTACGGTAATGGCAGGATACCCCGCACGCGCGGACAAATCAATCCCTTCCTCGTTGCCTAGGAACAGCAGCGCGTCCAGCCGATGTTCGCGTATCACGTGGTCGATGCCTTGGTCACGGGATAACTCATGGTTAAGGCGCAAACTCTCGGCGTACACCTGTTCAGACAATGTGCCGCTTGTTCCATTCGACCAGATCAGCGTGTCTTGCCCATATTTAAGCGCGACGTCGCGATTCGCTTCGTTATAGGCTATGAGTTCATCTAACGACCGAACGAATGCGCCGGGGCCAGCTTTGGCGAGATAGTCGTTCAGTCCTTTTTTGAATTCGAACCGCATCACGTCCCAGTCCCACTTCGCACTCTCGCATGGCAACGATACCGGGTCTACGACGATCGCCCCGCGTTCCTTGCACAAGGTGATCGCCCGCTCGATAATCACCGCCCGGGCTTTGTCCAATCCTCGATAATAATATCGCGGAACGCCAATTCTCGCGCCTTGCAAACCGTTCGCGTCCAAGAAAGGCGTATAATCCGTATACGCTATTCGCCTATTCTCTAGCATAGCCGCATCTTCCGGATCTGCCGCCGTCATGGCCCCGAGTAAGATCGCGGCGTCCCTGACCGTACGCGTCATCGGACCGGCCGAATCTTGGCTATGTGTAATCGGAATGATTCCTGTACGACTGACGAGCCCGATAGTCGGTTTTATACCGACGATGCCGTTTTGCGAGGACGGGCTGATGATCGAACCCGAAGTTTCTGTGCCAATGGCAGCGGCACACAGATTCGCGGCAACCGCCGCGCCAGAGCCCGAACTCGAGCCGCCTACAAACAACTCGCCGGGCCCATAAGGATTAAGCGTCAGACCGCCCCTGGAGCTATAACCCGCCCACATCGTGCCCGACATGAAGTTAGCCCATTCCGTCATGTTTGCCTTACCAAGGAATACACATCCCGCAGCCCTTAATTGCGCAGCCACGGCCGAATCCTTTGGAGCGAAATGTTCAGCAAGAGCAACCGAACCCGCACTAGTATGCATGCGGTCACCTGTATCAATATTATCCTTGAGCAAGATCGGGATGCCGTGAAGCGGTCCGCGAGCCCCGTGTTCCCGTCGCTCCGCGTCAAGTCTCTTTGCGACCGCTATCGCGTCCGGGTTGACTTCCAGCACCGCTTTCAGCTTCGGGTTTAGCCGTTCGATTCGTTCCAAATACCAGCTAACGCAAGCTGATGACGATAACTCGCCTGATTCCATCGCCAACTGCAACGAAACGATGTCTGCCTCTATTAAACTATCATTTAGTGTTCTGGCCATTCAGAGAGACTCTCCTTTTTGCAATGTTCTGCTTATAATAATAACAAAATGAAAAAAGCAATGACCTGTAGAGAACGATTAAAACTAAACTGCCAGTTAGCCTAATGATCGGCATTAAGTCTAAATCTTTATTTGCTTAGTCTATAACTATATTTTCACAGTCTAGCACTTTATTTTTCGAGTCTAATACATTATTTTCAGTAAACATTTGGGCCAGAATTCCATTTCATACGAATAGCCAGATGTTCGCTCCAGAAGGTGATTCCACTCTGTTTGGGCGCGCCTCTCTTCAAAGTGAACGCCAGACAACAGCATCTGTAATCCTGCTTCAAATGGTAAATAGCGCAAGCTCCCGAAAACATCCCCCGTTAATTTATCTTCCAATCGATCCGATAAATTACTTCCCGCACGCGAAATTTTCCCGAATATTTCGGCGATCATCGATAGTCATCCTTTCGCGTTTTGTCTCTCATTTCTCTCCTACGATACCAAAGCAAGTCCGGTGCGAGCAAGCCAATCACATCTATGAGCACGAAAAGAGAAAGCCCCCCTTTTCTTGTGAGAAAAAGAGGGCTTTCGACTATGTGTATACGCGTTACGCAAGAACCTCAACCGTAAATCCACCAGGAGCTTTCACATAAAACGTCCATCCATGCGACCTTACTGGCGGTGCAACTTGGTAACCATCTTCTTTTAAGCGTTGATTGATTTCGTTGACTTTCTCTTCGCTCTCCTGGATGAAGCCGATATGAAATGTCTTGGGATATTGGACTTCGACACCCTTCATCAAGGTAAACACCAGGCCGTTATCATCAAATAGGACCCCAAAATTTTCGCCACGGGCATCATCCGAAGTATCTAACTTTTTCAGGCCAAAATATTTCTCCAAAAAATCAGAAGCAGCTGGAACATCCGTAACGGTAAGATTGACGTGATTCAATTTCATAATGACCACACATCCTTTGCATGAGATTAATTCAAGCGTAGCACATTCATGCAAATGCTAATCTTGATAGGCTCCGAGGCTGATCATTGTCATGAATATCCGTCACGTATCTTTAAGGTTTCACGATAATTCTATTTGCTTACAGCTACTTTTGATTTGTTTACGATATGAATGGCATGACCTAACACTGCTTCGGCAGCCTCCAGCCATACCTCGCTTAAAGTGGGGTGCGGATGCATGGTTAACGCCACATCTTCTACACGTGCAGCAAGCTCAAGCGCCAGCACACCCTCCCCGATCAGGTTCGATGCATCAGCACCTACAACGTGCATTCCCAACAATAAATGACTTTCCTGATCCACTATCACTTCTGCAAAACCTTCTCCTTCATCCATGGCGAGTGCTCTTCCATTCGCTCGATAAGGGAACGCCGCTACCTTGACTTTGTATCCTTGAAGCTCTGCCTCTTCACGTGTCATCCCCACACCCGCTATTTGCGGCTCGGTAAAAATCACATACGGTACATACGGGGAATCTACGCTGCTAGGCAGCCCTGCAATCACCTCTGCTGCCACAATCCCTTGCTTCGTCGCACGATGGGCTAATGCAGGGCCAGGTGTTACATCGCCGATGGCATAAATATGTGCCTTGTTCGTACTGCCAGTCGATGTCACGGGAATATAGCCGCGCTCGTCCATTTTTACTCCCGCCTGAGCAAGTCCGAGTTCACCTGTGTTCGGCACTCGCCCTATCGTGACAAGCGTTTTATGTGCGGTGATGCTTTCGGAACCGTTCTTTTCTGAAGTGCATGCGAGCGTGACTATTCCATTCGCTACCTCTGCCTTCTCTACTTTTGTCGCGATCTTTACCGTCATCCCGAGCTGTTTCGCTTGCTTGAGCACTTCCTGGGAGAGATGGGCGGCTGTTTGCGGCAAAATGCGCTCGGCTGCCTCAATGACGGTCACCTGCGATCCAAGCTTGGCGAACGCCATCCCAAGCTCCATGCCAATATAGCCGCCGCCGATAATGGCCAGTGTTTCCGGCACTTCATCCAGTGCCAGCATATCTGTAGAATCCAGAATATATTCTCCATCTGTTTTCAAAAACGATGGAAGGAATGGACGTGATCCTGTCGCGATAATCGCTTGTTTGAATTTGTACGTTTCAAAATCGCCACCCGTCTCTACGCCAATCCGATCACTCGAGAGAAATGTCGCTGTCCCCTTCACGACTGTAACGCCATTGGCCTGACAGAGATAATCGACCCCTTTGTTCAGTTGAGCAACGACAGAAGACTTCCATGTCTGCCAGCTCGGCATATGGAAGGTCGCTTTCCCTATTGGCAGTTGGATTCCCAGCTTATTTAGACTACTTAGCTTGTAGTATTCACCTGCTGTATGAATCAAAGCTTTTGACGGGATGCATCCGCGATTCAAGCAGACCCCACCCAGTACTTCCTTTTCAATCAGAACGACCGATTTCCCCAGCTGTCCAAGACGAATAGCGGCTGCATAACCTCCTGGACCACCACCGATGACAACCACATCTGTTTCGACTGCTACTTCACCGACTACCATCTATACCATCTCCGCAAACAATAGATTCGGATCTTCCAGCAGCTCCTTGATCCGGTTGGTAAAACGCACCGCCGTCACACCATCGATCAGGCGATGATCAAACGAGAGTGACAGGTTCATCATCCAGCGAATAACCCCTTCATCCTCACGTACAACCCAGCGCTTCTCCATTTTGTGCAAGCTGATAATCGCCACTTCGGGGTGATTAATGATGGGAGTTGCTTGCAGTCCCCCGATTGGTCCTACATTGCTGATCGTGAAGGTGCCGCCTGTTATGTGCTCCATCGTCAATTTGCCTTCGCGTGCCAAGCGTGCCAGTTGATCGATTTCTTCTGCGAGTTGAAAGATCGATTTGTGGTCTGCATCCTTGATGACTGGTACAATCAAGCCCTCAGGGGTATCGGTAGCAATGCCAATATGGTAAAAGCGCTTGAGCAGGATTTCATTCGTACGTTCGTCAATCGATGCGTTCAGCGTCGGGAATTCCTTCAGTGCAATGACCAGCGCCTTGATAAAGAACGGCAGGAAGGTCAACTTGATCTTTCGCTTATCCGCATGTGGCTTTAACTTTTCGCGCAAAGCACGCAGCTGATCCATCTCCAGCTCATCGACAGAAGTAACATGCGGGATAATTGTGACTGATTTCACCATATGCTCGGCAATCTTTTTCCGGATGCCTTTTAACGGTAGGCGTTCGATATCTCCCTGCGGCGAGGTAGCTGCACGAGTAGCGGTTCCTGTTTTCGGCTGAACAACCTGCTCAGTCTCAACCGCCACTGTACTTGCCTCCAATAGACGCTCATTGCCAGTAGCCGTGGTCGGGAACTTAGCTGGTGCTGATTTTTGCAGTCGATTGGCGAATTGACGTAAATCTTCTTCCGTCACACGCCCCGCTGCTCCTGTACCCGTGACCAGTTCGATATCCAGCTTCATTTCCCGCGCCAGCTGCCGAACGTATGGCGTGGCCAATGAGCGCCGGTGATCAGCACGAGCTGGTGCAAAATTGACTGTCTTATCCGGGTTTACGACCTTTTCTGGAAGCTTGATCCCTTCTTTCTTTGCTTCTGTACCTGCATCAATCACGAGAAGGGTAGTTCCGACCTCTACTGTTTCCCCTTCCGAGATGAAAATCTCACGAATGATACCTGTCACTGGCGCAGACAGCTCGGCATTCACCTTGTCTGTCTGCACCTCCAGCAATGGCTGATCCTGTTGAACGGATTCGCCCGTGCGAACCAGTACTTTTACGATTTCTCCTTCATGCATACCTTCTCCCACATCAGGAAGCTTGAACTCAACCATATGACTCGCTCCTTCTCTTAAAACGTAGCCGTTTCCATAATGCCGTCCTTCACGCGTTCAGCCGTTGGCAAATAGTCATCCTCGATGCTAAATTGCGGGACGGGTACGTCAAATCCGGTAATCCGTTTCACGGGAGCCTTCATGTAGATCAATGCTTCATCATTGATGATGGAAATGATCTCTGCACCCAGCCCAGCAGTCTTATGCGCTTCGTGTACGACAACTGCACGTCCAGTCTTTTTGACCGAGGCGATGATCGTATCCCGATCCAATGGATAGAGCGTGCGCAGATCAATGACTTCACAACTCAAGCCGTTTTCACGCTCGATCTGTTTCGCAGCATCCTCTGCGACACGAAGCATCGCTCCCCAGGCAAAAATCGATACATCCGAGCCTTCCTGGACGACCTTCGCTTTTCCGATGGGCACACGATATATTTCTTCCGGAACCTCTTGTTTAAATGCACGATAGAGCTTGGTCGGCTCCAAAAAAATGACCGGGTCAGGATCTTCCATTGCTGCAATCAGCAAGCCTTTTGCATCATAAGGTGTGCTTGGTGCCACAACCTTTAAGCCCGGGACATGGGCAAAAAACGTTTCGACACTCTCCGAATGCAGCTCAGGACCGCGAATCCCAGCCCCGTACGGCGTGCGGATGACCATCGGTACATGGTACTGTCCGCGAGTCCGATAGCGCATGCGTGCAGCATGAGAAACAATTTGCTCAAAACCCGGATAAATAAAGGCAAGGAATTGAATTTCGACCACAGGAATTTTCCCGTTCATGGCAAGACCGATTGCCGCCCCGATTATTCCCGCCTCAGCTAGCGGTGTGTCCACTATACGGTCCGGACCGTACTTGTGAATCAAATCTTCCGTCGCCCGGAACACGCCCCCATTCACGCCAATATCCTCGCCGAGCAGCATAATGCGAGAATCATCTGCCAATTTTTGATCCATGGCTTCCGTGATTGCTTGAATCATCGTCAGTTTGCGTTTCATGCTGGGATTCCCTCCTGCTTCGATGGCTTGACGAGCTCGCTCTCCTGTTCCGTTGCCATCCACGATGGTTCCGCGTAGACGTGCTTGAACATGTCTTCCGGTTTGGACTTCGGATAGCTCTCTGCTTCGACAAGAGCAGCGTCGATCTGTTCATTCACCCGTGCAATCAGCTCTGCTTCTTTTGTTTCATTCCACAAGCCCTGACTCTCCAGATACACACGCAGTCGTTGGAGTGGGTCGCGTTCTTGACGCCATTCCTCGGACAAAGTCTCTTGATCCCGGTATTTCTTCGGATCATCTGCGGTTGTGTGTGCGCCATAGCGGAAGGTCACGGCTTCGATCAACGTCGGTCCCTTGCCGTCCAGCGCCCGTTGCATGGCTTCTTTCATGGTCAGCCAAACAGCGAAAATATCATTGCCGTCTATCCGAACCCCAGGGATGTCATAAGCGGCCGAACGCTGTGAAATCGTTTTCGATGCAGACTGCTGTGAAAACGGAACGCTGATCGCGAAACCGTTGTTTTGACAGAAGAAGATGGTTGGCGTTTGAAACACGCCTGCAAAATTCAATGCCTCATGAAAATCGCCTTCTGAGCTTGCTCCGTCACCAAAGTAGGCGATGCTGACATGCTTTTCGTTTTGCAGCTTGCTCGCCCAAGCAGTCCCTACAGCATGGACCATTTGAGTCGCAATCGGTACACATGGCGGCATGATGTTCAAATGCTTCGGGCTGATACTCCCTTCCATGTGGCCCATCCAATAGAGGAACACCCGTGCCATGGATTGACCATGGACGATCGCTGCCGCATGGTCCCGGTAGGTTGGGAAAAGCCAATCTCCAGGTGTCAATGCCATCGCGCTTCCAACTTGCGAAGCTTCCTGCCCTTCAAAGGGAGCATACGTACCCATTCTTCCTTGTCGTTGCAAGTTAATCGACTTGCGGTCAAACTGGCGAACCAGCATCATATTTTCATACATCTTGATCATCGTCGCCTCGTCTAATTGCCCCTTGAGATCGCCTACCTGCTCACCCGCTGGACTCAATACCTGATATAATGAAGACATGAAATCATCCCTCTCTTTTTCAATGAAAAACACCGCGGTGTCTTTCGATAATGTGATTCAGATCGTCTTGCTTCTGCTTTCGTCCCTATAGAAGAGCAAATAGCATGCCAAACAATTGAAAGCGATTTCACAGCAAAGCGATTCGGAAATGATCATTTTTGCATATGCATGATTGCACACAGATGATTAATTCTGATTATTCCGTTTACAAGCCTATCTAGGAGGACTTCGATGTATCAAACCAAGTATTTCCAGGCCAGTGACAATCATGAGCTGGCAAAATTGCTGACGACTATCTTCAGTACGTCCCACGATGGATTGGCAATCTGTGACCGTAACGGCTACGTCCTGCTCTACAATGAGGCGTACTTGAACATCACGGGAGTTCCCGCCGACATCTTGAATAATTTTAGCTTTATGGAGCAAAAGGAAATGCATCTTGTTCCGGACTCTTCTGCTGTACGTACGATTTTGACAAAACAAACGCATAGTGTCGTGATCGATTATGCGAACGGCCGGCAAGCGATCAACACAGCTACCCCGCTGCTCGATTCAAACAAGGAATTATTGTTTGTGGTGGGAAATGTGCGTGACGTCACAGAGCTGAATCAACTTCAGAAGGAGCTGGAGGAAACACGTCAAATCAGTTCCGCGTATCAAAGGGCGTTGGAGCATATCCAAACCGATGGTGACTTTGACGAGCAGATCATTTATCGCAGTGGGCTCATGCACCGAATCGCTTCACTCGCCAAACGCTTTGCGACCAACGACTCCCCCATCCTTTTGCTAGGCGAGTCTGGTGTCGGAAAAGATGTCATGGCGAACTACATTCACGCCCAAAGCGGACGAACTGGTGAATTCGTCAAGATTAACTGTGGGGCCATTCCCGAGCATTTGCTCGAGTCAGAATTGTTTGGCTATGAGAAAGGCGCATTTACGGGGGCAAGTCAATCGAAGGAGGGATTGTTTGAGCTGGCGGATCGAGGAACCATTTTTCTCGATGAGATTGGAGACCTCCCTTTTCCTTTACAGGTGAAGCTCTTGAATGTCTTGCAGGATGGACGGATTCGCAGACTCGGGGGAAAAACATCGCGTCAGGTTAACATGCGTATCATCGCTGCCACCAATAGTGATTTGGAAGCGATGGTGGAACAAAAGCGTTTTCGGCAAGATTTGTTCTATCGGCTAAACGTGCTTGCCCTCACCATTCCACCCTTGCGTGAGCGTCGCGAGGATATTCCGGCACTCATTTTCTACTATTTGAAAAAGCTTGAATGGAAGTACCAGCAAGAAATGCGCATCGAAACAGATGCGTTGGAGGCACTGATGGATTATGATTGGCCAGGGAATACACGCGAGCTGAAAAATGTGGTGGAACGTTCTTTCCATATGTGTGAAAATGGGCGAATTACTTTTGACCAGTTGCCAGCGTCTATCCGCAATACCCAACAGACGGCTCTTCCGCTCCAACTCGCTAAAATGGATGAGCTATTGCCGCTAAAAGAAGCGGTCGAACGGTTTGAACGAGCGTATATCCAACGCGTCTTGCAGGAGACAGACACCATGCAGCATTGTGCGGATAAGCTGCGAGTGAACATATCCACGCTCGTTCGAAAAAAGCGAAGCCTCGGCATTAAATAGTGCAAAAGGAAAAGCCCGATATATTGGTAATATCCCCTTTGAGTAGACAGTGTTAAAAGCCAGCCCACCTAACATTGGGTCGTACACTCTCCTTAAAGGGGATTTAATTATGGGAAAAAAGGTCGAACATTCAAACGATTTCCGGAGGAAGAAAGGGCTTATCTAAAGGAGTTGGTAGAATACCTACAGAAGCGCCGTTATTTTGGTAGAGCTCCCTCAATTGTAAACAACCAGTCGCCGGTTGAATTCCGACGACTGGCTGCTTAAACTTGTATCTTTCTTTGAAACATACCTTTTCTCCAAATCAGCGTGTATTACTAATTTTAAATGATGATGCTTTGTCATGAAAACCTTCCAAGATAAATACCTGTTCCGCATTCGTATCATTTACATACTCTTTTTTAGTCCCACCATAGTTTGCATGTTCAAATAGCTCCACTTTTGTATATGCTCCTACAATTACAGTTGAAGCCATATCGTTAAAAGAACTACCAATTGGACTATTGGCGAATGAAGGTTGTGAGACTGTTTCTGTATAGTGATGTCCTGAATTTCCGTTATCATTATAAGGATGTTGTAAAAACGTTACACTATGCTGTGGAAGTGGGTCAATTTCGTACGACGATATCGTATCATTAAAGGTAGTGAGATCGTAGGTTTTCACATCATTACTATCATTTATGATCGTATGTCTATATCCACCCTTATTCGAATGTTGATACCCCACAAGCCTTGTGTGTGGGTCCAATTTTACACTCGAAATTTTATCTTCAAAGTATGCTCCCCCTGGATAACTTCCCACCCAGTTTCTTGAGACTGAATCTCTAAAAGATTGACCTGTGCCAGAATAATCTTCAAAAAATGTTACGAAGTTACGCTTTGAATCATCTGCATAAGCATCAAAAGTAATCCCCGGAGGTTTTGCACTGTTAAGGGCGTCATTGAATCGTTCATCATTGATTTTAATCGTTGCGTCTCCAAAGTCTGTTTGCATCAGTGTATTTCGTACATGAACGTTCGGATAACCATCCCATCCAACTAACGGTGGTGAAAACCATCTACCTGTATAATTCTCAGGTGGTTCGTCATTGCTGTTTGCTAGACGAATAAAATGAGTGGAACCTCCATCTTTGTGGTAAACCACTTTGGGGTGATTGTTTTCAAACCGTACGTTGGATCGAGGATCTACTTTCCAACCACGATGTTCTGAACGGGACACATATTGGATTTGATTATCTTGAATCCACACTACCACATGTTCCCAGTCGTGTCTGTGCCCACTTGCCGCCGGACCAAGAGTAGACTGATCTTTTTCAAAATAGCTAGCATACATAATCGCAGTCCAACCGTTATTCGTTTTGGATCTAGAGTAGGTATTTGAGTTTTCGAGCTGTCGAGGGTCTCGGCATTTCCCGTTCACGTCTCCACCTAGAGCTAATCCGGGATTAGTCCTCCCCTCAGGAGTTATTGCTGAGGTCGCATAGCATCCATCTTTATCATAGTCATATAACGGTGCAAACTCCAGCTCTACTTGCGATGCATTCTGTGGCAGCGAACTAATCACATCTGCACTTGCATTTCCAGCATTCAACAGCATTGAAAGTGCAAAAATGGAAACGACAGTAGCTTTAGAAATAGCTTTTTTCGTATTAATTTTGAATCCCTCCTAAAAATTTTTAGTAATCAACAATTTGTTGATTCGACTAATCATATTATGGGATAAAAAGTATGTAAATGAAAAATTTTCCATCAAATAAACGAATTTAGCTCTAATTAAACACCCTGCTTTCCGATGACATTTCGGCAGCAAGTTGCGGTATTAGGATTGGCCAATCGTAGATGCCATAAACGAATCATTTAGATGGAGGAGATCGAGGAATCATATCGAGAAGACGACAACTAGCAGAAAGAACCGTCAGTGCATTCTTGACGGTTCTTTCTCGTGATGAATCGTTACAATCGATTTCATTATTTTTCTGCAAGCCCAGCCTAGGGGTAAGACTAGGTTCGGGCTTTCTCATTATTCTCGCAATACATCCATACCTATCTCACAAGCCCTTCTCTTAATGTGTTGATCCCATGCTCGAGATACCCCTTCAAACAGCTTAAGACGTACACCCAGCCTTCTTTATTGTCGACCATTTTTTGAAGGAGCGCAGGATCATTTTCTTGAAAACCCTCTTCGTTCACTTCAATGATCGTCGTGGCTTCATCCACCGCTTTTAACGTAATCGTTACAGTATTTTCTTCTCCAGTCCACTGGAAAAAGATTCGTTTATGCACTTCGATTTCGCGAACGGTAATCCCTACTTCTGCGTTGTAAATATCGTAGAATAACGTAATATTCTTTCCTTCCTCCCACCTTGCCGAGCTGGAAGAGAACCAGAAGTTGCCGATTTTCACCGGATCCACGAATGCTTCGAACACTTCATGGGCAGGCCTGTTAATCTGAAATTTTGTAAGATTGTTCATGCGCTCGTCAACTCTCTTTCTGATTGCTGCTTCCACCGTATCATAATCACACTTGCGAGACAAATAATAGAGTAACTCCCTTTTATTCTTTTACTGCCCCAGAAGTCAGTCCTGAGATAATCCGCTTCTGGAAAATCAACACCATCACCACGAGCGGGATCGTCACAATGATGGAGGCCGCAGATATTTCCCCCCACGGGATTGTAAACATTCCCTGAAACATGACGATTCCCACAGGCACAGTCTTCATTGCTTCCTGCGTATTCAACGTCAAGGCGAATAAAAATTCATTCCACGCTGCTATAAAAACGAGGATGGCGGTCGTAAAAACCCCAGGCATGGCGAGTGGGAAAAACACTTTGGTCATCGTCTGCCAAATGCTCGCCCCGTCTACTTTGGCCGCTTCGCCCAAATCACTCGGTATTTTGCGAAAAAAGATGGTTAAATTCCAGATGGCAAGCGGCAGTGCGAAAGTTGTATAAGGAATGATCAGGCCTATGTAGCTGTTCGTTAAGCCCATCGATTGCATGAACATAAAAATAGGTGAAATAGTTGCGATCTGCGGAAACATGGACACAGCCAGTACGACACCCAATATAATGGTCTTTCCCCGAAAGGACAGCCAGGCAATCGCATATGCAGCAAAAGAAGCGATCGTAATGGAGTAGAGAGTGGTTAACGTCGCCACGACAGTTGAATTCCACAAGTAACGGGCAAACGGTCTTTCGGTGAAGACACGGACAAAGTTGTCAAACGAAGGGTTTTGGATGATAAAATGAAAGGCTCGCTCTCCAAACAGCTCCGCTGGTGGCTTCAATGCTGCGAGGAGAATCCATAAAAACGGGAACATCACAAGAAAAATGAATAGCAATAGACCGACGTAAAACAAGGGACCCGTATGTTTGCGCATCCAATCACCTCCTTATTTGCCACTGCCATCACTCAGCAGATCAGCTCCCAATATTTTGACATAGCCGATGGAGATCAACGCCACACATAAAAATACAATAACTGCGAGCGCGGAGCCTTCTCCGAAACTCATTTGAGCAAACATCGTTTTGTACGCGTAAATGGAAATGGTCTCGGTAGAGTTCCCAGGTGCCCCACCTGTCAGCGTGTAAATCAAATCAAATACACGGAATGCATCAAGTGTACGGAACAATAACGCCACCAGAATGGTTGATTTCAGCATCGGAAGCGTAATACGAAAAAATTGCTGAGTGCGGGTGGCACCATCGACAGAAGCTGCTTCATACAAGCTTTGCGGGATCGTTTGCAGGCCAGCGAATATGAGCAAGGCCATGAACGGCGTCGTTTTCCACACATCTGCCAAAATGACGGAAAACATGGCCCCAGCCTTTGTCGTCAGAAGCATCCCCATATCTGAGATCAGCCCTGCCTGCTCAAAAAGATAGGCAACGATGCCATTTTGCCCGTCATACAAAAACTTCCACATCATCGCGGAGATAACAGTCGGAATCGCCCACGGTATTAACACGGTTGCTCGAACAAGACTCCTTCCACGAAAAGGTCGATTGATCAACAGTGCAATCAATATGCCGAGCACCAATTCAATGGCAACGGAAATAACGGTAAAAAACGCCGTATTGTACAGAGCCCCCCACATCCGAGCGTCCGTTAAAAACTTGTTGTAGTAGGCAAAGCCAATAAAGTTGGGCTCGATAATCGAAGCTTCAATGCCTTGGATCACGCCAAGAGCACCCTCTGGCTTCGAAAGCTGCTTTTGTTCACTCATTTGCAAAAGGACCGCTCTGACTTCCGCCAAGCTGGTTTTAATTGACTCTGTTTGTTCGTTCGAGAGGCTCACATATTTGAGTTCTGTGGGGACTGGTTTAAAGTCCAGCAATAGCTGATCGATCATTTGGTATCGGCTCGCGACCTCGCCTGTTTGGTTGAGGGAAGTGTTCATTTGCTCGATTTGCGCTTGGAGCGCGTTCAATTTTTCCTTTGATGACCCTTCTGCAGAGTCCGCCTCCCGCTTTACATACCGGAGCAGATTGGGTAACGTGCTGACGTAGCGCTCCATATCTAGTCCGTATGAAGAGTGAATCTCTGATTTCGTCGGGTCGTTCAACCGGATGTCGTGCAGACTGATCCAAAAGGATCGCATGACAGGCCAAATCGCGATAACAAGTATGATGAGCAGTGCAGGAAAAATCAGCAAATACCCCATCTGTTTTTCTGAGAGAGACATTTTGGTTGATCGATTCATCCGTTCACCACCTTCCTTCCCGCTAGAAGCTTGCTTGTGCTTGCCTGATCGTTGTGTATCTTCCAAGGAAGCCGGTTAGACCCCCTTGGAAGCCCCACATGTTGCCGCTTATTTTTTCATCAAATCGTTCATCTGTGTTTCCATGTTTTGCACCGCTTGCTCGGCTGTTTGCTGCCCTGCGAGTGCTTTGGACACCTCGATCTGGATCACTTCCGAAATTTTTGGATAGATCGGAGTCGTTGGACGAGATACAGCAGCGCTTACGCCATCGACGAAATCTTTGTTGGCAAACAACGGACTGGCTTTTTGAACATCGGCATCTTCATAGGCTGGCAGGTAGGTTGGTGCGAGCCCACCTTCTACAGCGGATATTTTCTGACCCTCTGGACCTGTCATGAATTTGAGGAATTCCCATGCTTCTTTCGGGTGCTTCGAGAACTTGTTGATTCCGCCCATCCAACCGCCGAGTGCTGCTGCGGAGCCTGCATCGCCAGCTGGCAGTGGAGCGATCCCGACTTGATCAACGATTTTGGACTGGGTCTGATCCTGCGCCAACGCGAACTGATATGGCCAGTTGCGGATAAAAGGTGCCTGCCCCTCGAGGAATGCGGTGTGTGATTCCGGCTCCATGAATGTGGTGATATTGGTTGGGACGAAATCGGATTTGACGACTTCGATCATTTTTTTCAACCCTTTAATCGTAGCCGGATTGTTGACCGCTACTTTGCCTTGTTCATCCAAAATTTTTCCACCGTACGATGCACTGAACTCGACAAAGTTGCAAACCAATCCTTCATATTGCTTGGCTTGCATCAAGTAGCCGAACTTCGTGCCTCCCTTGCCCTTCGTTGCTTTTGCTTGGGCAATCAGATCATCCCACGTCTTTGGTGCTTCGGCTACGAGATCTTTGCGATAAAACAAGAGACCCGCGTCGATAAACTTGGGCATGGTCCATTGCTGACCGCCAAAGTTCCCGGCATCCATAGCCCCTTTGATATATTTTCCGGTTTCGATCCCGTCCTGTTCCATCAGGCGATCGAGCGGCAGGAGATAACCCGCTTGTGCGAACTCAGCCGGCCAGATAACGTCCAGGTCAAATACATCGATCTCGGAGGATTGCGCACTAAACATTGTCACGTATTGATCATGACTCTGCCCGGAATCGGCAGGCATCTCACGGATTTCTACTTCGATATTCGGATTGGCTTTTTGGAAGGCTTCGACGAGCTTTTTGGTGGAATCCGTCGCGTCTTTCCCACGTGCGTAGACGAGTTTGATTTTTTCGGCTGCGGGTTGTGCTGGCTCTGTCGTGGTAGGTGTCGCTGGCTGTGGGGTCGAATCCGTAGAGGCTTGCTGAGGTGTAGAGGAACATGCTGCCAATGAGAAGGCCATTAATAAGGTAAGTCCAACGGATGTAAGTCTTTTCGCAACTTTCATCTAAGTAACCCCCTATGCTCATGTTAAGAAAACCTAAAAACGGACTGCTTCACCCTTTTGTGCAGATGCGTAGATGGCTTCGATCAATCTGTTGATGTACAAGGCTTGTTCCGGTGTGCAGAGAACCTCTGCCTTCCCTTCGATGGCGTCGATGAAATTACGGAATAAGAGTACGCGTTCTTTTTGAGGCTTTGGCGTTATTTCTGTCGAGGCAGTTACGCCGTTCCACTCGTGGTAAAGCCTGAACTGGTTATCCAATAAACGAAGGGATGCCCCACCCTCTTGTCCATATAGTTGAAGGAAAACGTTTTCCTCCTCGATGTGAGAAGCCCAGCTTGCATCGAGCGTAAGCGACAATCCGTTCTCAAAGGTGATCATCGCCACTGCCATATCTTCCACGTCAAACTTCCCGTTATCATCGATCCTTCCCCACTCTGACAAGCCGCGTTTGTGAGGCCCGAATTGCGCGTACGTTTGCCCGAGGACGGATACAGGCTTTGGATGGTCCAAGAGCCATAAGGTCAAATCGAGCATATGTACGCCGATATCAATCAACGGACCGCCGCCTGCCCATTCTTTTTGCGTAAACCAGCTTCCCCATCCTGGAATCCCATTTCGTCTGACCCATCCGGTCTTGGCGTGATAAATGTTCCCTAGCTTTCCTTCCTTCAGCCATGTTTTGACTTGAAGGGAATCGCTTCGGAATCGGTTGTTTTGTGCTACCATGAGGATTTTGTCTGCTTTCTTCGCAGCTTCGATCATATCTTCTGCTTCCTGGGCATTCATCGCCATCGGCTTTTCGCACAGCAAGTGCTTGCCTGCTGCAAGCGCACTTTTGGTTGCTTCTGCATGCAAGTAGTTCGGGACACAAACAATGATCGCGTCCGTATCAGACTCTTGTAGCATCGTCTCGTATTCGGTGAAAACCTGCGGAATGTCATGCCGCTTCGCCCGATAGGAAGCCATTTCTGCGGAAATATCTGCAATGGCAACTACCTCTGCTCGCGGCTCTTCCTTGATCGCCTCCAAGTGTGCTTCTGTAATCCCCCCTGCACCGATGATTCCGATTTTCCATTTGCGTCGATTCGTCATTTTTTCCCCCTCCTAGACCCACCATAGATTCTGGACTGGTTCTCGCAAGATGACTTGCTGCAAGTTTTGAACAGCGCGCTGAAAGCCTTCCTCAATCGACATGATGGCATCCTCGTGCTCGATGCTCACGACATAATCGTATCCATTCATACGCAGTGCACTCATCATATCTGCCCACGTCTGCTGTGAATGCCCATAGCCTACGGTTCGGAAATACCAAGCACGTTCATGTAAATTGGCGTAGGAATTCATATCCGTCAGCCCGTACATGTTTACCTTTTCCTGGTCGATATACGTGTCTTTGGCATGGAAATGATAGATGGCTTTTTCCTTGCCCAAGATTTTGATCGCAGCTACCGGATCAATCCCTTGCCACCACATGTGACTTGGATCGAAGTTTGCCCCGATTCCCTCGCCTACCTGTTCCCGCAGCTTTAGCAGTGTCCCTGGCGTGTGAACGAGAAAGCCGCCATGCAGCTCCAACGCAACCTTGACATGATGCTCAGTCGCATACGCAGTCCATTCGCGCCAGTACGGGATGAGCTTCTCATTCCATTGCCAGTGGAGCACGTCACGATACTCATTGGGCCAAGGAGCAACAGGCCAGCTCGGGTACTTCGCTCCTTCGTGGTCGCCTGCCGTGCCAGAAAAGCAATTAACCACAGGCACCTCCAGCATCTCGGCTAGCTGTACCGTTTTCACAAACGTATCGTGGGACTGCTGCGCAAAGCTTTTGTCTGGTGTCAACGGGTTGCCGTGACAACTGAGTGCGCTGATTATCAATCCCCGATCCTCTACTGCTTTTTTGTACGCTCGTCTTTTTTCTGGACTTTCCAACAGCTCATCCAAATTGCAGTGCGCATTGCCCGGATAGCAGCCTGTTCCGATTTCCACCGCCTCTAAACCTGCTGCCTTCACATGATCCAGCATTTCTTCGAACGTCTTCTCGCTAAAAAGAACGGTAAATACGCCAAGCTTCATATCTCTTCACCCCTTTTGAATGCGTAAACTCGCTTGCTTCTTCTATATGGTAAGACTTGTTGCCTCACTCCAGTAAAGCGCTTACAGTTTGGCGAATCACGAGTTGGTGTGGGACGGTGCTCATTCTCTCTACGGGTTCATTGCGGATTTGTCTGAGTAACTGCTCTGCTGCGGCTTTTCCGTACATGAACGGGTCATTGTGCACGGTGGTGAGCATGGGGCGGGAAAGTGAAGCGAGCTCCAAATTGTCGAAGCCCATGACGGAGATGTCTTCTGGTACACGAATGCCATGGTCGTACAAGTAATTGAGGACGCCAACCGCCATCAGGTCTGTTGCGACAAAAACCGCTGTCGGACGAATTTTTTCCTCACAAATACGGCGCATGGCTTCGTAACCGCTCTTGGCTGTGAATTCTCCTTCCACAACGAATCCTTCATGGATGGGCAAATCATGTGCCCGCATGGCTTTTCGGTAACCGCCCATGCGATCCAGACCGCACGGCGGGTCCCACAGTGGCCCAGATATACACGCGATTTTTGTATGGCCTTGCGAGATGAGATAGGCGGTAGCATCATAGGAGGCTTGCACATTGTTGACGTTGACAGTCGGAATCTGATAGCCGGGCAAATCGTGGCCGGTAACGACAAGGGGGACCTGAATCTCTTGCAGCGTCTGGATATTGCCCTCCAGGAAATGAATACTCGCGATAATGACACCATCGATTTGTTTTTCTTTGAACAATCGCAAGTACTTCAGCTCTTTGTCCACCACTTCGTCGGATATCGCCAAGAACATGCTGTAGTCGTACTCGCTAATGACGCTGTCGATCCCATAAATGAGATTGGAGTAAAAGTTGTTGGAGATATCGGGAATCATCACCCCGATGATGCGGGTTTCTTTGCTAACCAAGCTCCTGGCAATCGCATTTGGCTGAAAGCCCGTCTCTTGCACGATTTTCAAGACTCTTTCTCGCAGCTCTGGACGGACTGGCTTGGAATTATTCAGCACGCGCGAAACAGTCGCGATGGAAACGTTGGCGAGTTGTGCGATGTCTTTAATGGTTACAGGAATGGTTCTTCACTCACTTTCTATGTAACGGGTAAACGTTTTCCTAATGTGAAAATAACACCCATTTTTCGTTTTGTCAATATTCAGTTAATTATAAACACTGTTGACTTCGCAGGAAAGTTACTAAATAATTTAGTTACTAAATTAATTATACATGCAGGAGGTTTTGACATGTATGTTTTCCTTACAGGCATAACCGGTTATGTCGGGTCCGTAGTAGCCGAGCATTTTCAGTCCCAAGGGTATCAGGTTGCTGGACTTGTTCGATCGGAAGAGAAAGCGGAGCTGTTGCTCTCGAAAGGATTTACCCCTATTTTTGGCGATCTTGCGGATACCACCCTGTTAACAGAAAGTGTTAAAAAATTCGATGGTGTCATTCATATGGCGATCTCGCACACACCTCATATGGAAAAACTAGACGTTGCAGCGGTTCAGGCAATACTGAAAGGTATGGAAGGCACAGGGAAGCCATTTATTTATACGAGCGGAACGCTGATCTATAACGATACGTACGACAATGTCGTGGATGAGGACTCCCCTCCCCATCCCTTGCCTTTTCTCCAGTGGAAAGTGAACCAGGAGCAGGAGGTGTTAGGAGCTGCCGAGCGCAATATTCGTACAATCGTCATACGTCCAACTCTTGTATACGGTCGAGGAGGTGGACTCGTGCAAGCAACGATTCAAAGGACGAAGCTTTCTCAATCTGCCAACTATATCGATGACGGGCAAACGGCATGGTCTACTATCGATGTTGATGACTTGGCGAGACTTTACGAATGCGCTTATTTACGGGCACAGCCAGGCTCATTATTCAATGCAACTTCCAAGGAAATGATCACGACGAAAGAGCTCATGGCTTCGATTGCAAAAATAACTGGGATAGAAAAAGTGGAATCATGGAGCTATGAGGATGCGGCCAAAGCATTAGGACCAGCCGCTTGGGGGGCGAGCATCAACCAGAGGATATCTGGATTGCGCGCGGAACAACAGCTGCAATGGAGCCCCTCTGCGAACTCGATCCGCAAAGAGCTGGAGCAAGGTTCTTATCAAAACAATAAAAAACCATAGTTCATCTTCGCACTATGGTTGTGATTCATCGCTATCCTGATACGTATGCAGGAATCTGATTGATTTCGTTAAGAGGCGTATGAGTGCCTGTGCATCATCCGTACCAAGATGCTCATGCAGCTGCTGAAAACGATTAAACAGCTCTTGCTCCCTCGCTGTAACAAAATCAAAGCCCTCTTTCGTAGGAGCTACGAGAATGGAGCGTCGATCCTTGGGTCCCACGGTACGGGTGATAAACCCAAGCTGTTCGAGTGATTGAATGACATGCGTCACAGCTGCTGACGTTATTTTCAACTGCTTGCCTAGCTCGGAAACTCTGACGCCGTTTGTGCCTGGTGGACTAACGTAGGTCAAGTGAACAAGCAAATTCAATTCGCTCTGACGGAGGTCTTTCGAAGGGCTGAAAACATGTCCGATCCGCTTTAACTGACCAAATACGAGAGCCAGCTCTTTCGTCGTATGATCAATGGTAACATCCGAGTTTGTATGGTCTGTACTCATCCGCTTAGACTCCCATTCTTTGATGGTATCAATCGATTATTTACGAAAGGAAATGAGATTGTCAAGAATGAGAGTCTACTTACCACTCGAAAAGGCACCGTATGCCAAGGTCTGATCCTCGGCATACGGTGTTAATCCTACCTGCTCAATTCTGGGAAGCAGAACTGCATCTTGCTAAACGATCTGCGCAATTCGATCACCTTGGATTGGACAACCTCGGGCTTTTCCTTGCCTGACAACACACTTACAATCAGCTCTGCAATCATGTCCATCTCTTGTTCCTTCATGCCAAAGCGAGTGATTTCTGTCGTCCCGATACGCAGACCGCTTGGAAAGTCCCAATCCTCTGGTCCGTCGCCTGGAATCAAATTTTTGTTCGTGATGATGTTCGCTTCTGCCAATCGCTTGCCTACCTCGTAACCTCCGCCAAACTCTTTTACGTCCAGAATGACTTGGTGTGTACGGGTATAGCCTTTGTGCGCGCAAAGCACCCGAATTCCCCGTTCATCGAATGCTTTTCCCAGTGCTTGTGCATTCGTCACAATTTGTGCCATGTATTCCTTGCCAAACGCCAAAAACTCTGCCGCCGCCGCTGCTAGTGCCGCTACCCGGTTGACTTGATGTGTCGCGGCAAGGGCTGGGAAAATGGCATCTGTAATCGGTACCGACAGTTCCGGGTCATTCCAGACGATGATGCCGCTTTGTGGGCCACTAAACGTTTTTCCAGCAGAGCCGGTCATCAAACATGCCCCTTCACGTAACGGGTCCTGAAATTGACCGCCGCCAATCAACCCCAACTGGTGTGCGCCATCAAAATAAATGCGCCCGCCCCATTCTTTCACGATCTCAGCCATTTCCTTCAGCGGGAATGGAAATAAAGTCATGGACGCACCTAGGGTAACGAGCTTTGGCCTAACTTGCCGTGCGACTTTGGCAAACTCGTCCAGATCAACGGTAAGCTCAACGGGGTCCATTGGCACATCGACAATTTGCAAACCGCGAATGCCAGCAGGCCCGTCCACTCGATTGCTGGAATGCCCCCCAAACGGTTGCGCAATCGTCATAATCGTATCGCCCGGTTGCGTTAACGCCGCGTAGACCGTCATGTTCCCGATCATGCTCGCTACCAAGCGATGGTCAGCAAAATTGGCTTGGAATACTTTTTTCAACAACTCGACACATAACGCTTCGATTTCATCGATATATTTCGTGCCTGCGAACCATCTCTGCGTGCTGCCGATATGTCCTTCCGCAGCGCGAGTACCTACCTCAGAAGCGAGCAGTTGCCGTACGATGGGCGTGGTGGGTGCTTCGGGTGCGAGCAAATTCAAGCATTCTTCGCCTCTCCAAATCGCATTTCGGTTGACAGCATTCACGATCTCTTGCTGAATCAGACGGTGGGACGGACTCTCTTCAATAATGGATCGCGCCCATTGCAGAACACGCGAATCATGTACTTCCCCCTTCATTTCAACCGTACTCATGCCATTACCCCCTATTCATCTTTGGAATGGTCCGTAAGCAATCTGCCAAGGTTGATCCAGTTTTCTTCCATCAAAGAAGAGGCAAGCTGACTGTTGTTGTCTCGAATCGCTTCGATGATTCTGCGGTGCTGTTCTACTGATTCCACCCCTTCTAAGGAACCGAACCGAGCAAATTCCAAACGCCGAATTTTTGGTACAACCCGCTCAAGTGCCAGGTAGATTTCACGATTGCCCGCAGCCTCGAGGATCACCTCGTGAAAGCCGTCATCTGCTTCAATCGCTTTGATCACATCTTGCTGTTCGAGTGCTTCCTGCAGCTTTTCATTCCACTGCTCCAGACTACGGATGCCCTCCGATTCAAATGGCATCGCCAATCGTGCTGCCAACGCGTGCAAGGCCGCAACAACCGGAAAAGCGTGCTTCGCCTCCTTTTCATGTAAGGGTGTTACCCGTGTTAGAGAGCCCGGAACGGATTCAATAAGACCTTCGTCCTCCAATCGTTTGAGCGCTTCTCTCACAGGTGTTCGACTCACGCCAAATAAAGCCGCCAGCTCGTTGTCGTTGACTCGTTGTCCTGGCTTTAGCTCTAGCATGACGATCGCTTTCTTCAAGCCTTGGTATACCTGTTCGCGTAATGAGGGCCGTTCGATTTGTTTGATTAGGTTTGTATCCATAAAACCAATATATTGGTTTTCTTTATTTCTGTCAATTTTAAATATTTAGATAACGATAGATAACGGTTTGGTTGGAATTTGCTTTAGGCTTGAGTGAATACACTTAACTATCTCATTTTCCGCTTGGCTCAGGACTGAATGTAGGAGGGAAAAACGTGGAGACGCTGTTGATCAAAAGCTTTACCGAGCTTGATAATGTGCGGCTAGAGGAAGCTGCCAACGTTTTCATCGATAGCTATCCTGAGATGATGACTCTTTTATCGCGGGATCGAGCTGTTCTCGTTGATTTTATGAAACCTTCATTCGCCACCGAGCTCTATTACGCTGCTCTATGGAACGGGAAAGTCATAGGCATTATGGCATACTCAACGATGGCTCAACGTCCTCTCTGCTTTGATAAAAAGCGCATGCAGAAAGCATTTGGTACCTTCAAGGGGTGGGTGTATTATTGCTTTTTTTCCTGGCACTTCCATTCTCCACTTGCTGTGCACCTTGATGAATGTTTTATTGAATCCGTAGCTACGTCACCCGAATCACGTGGAAAAGGAGTAGCTACTGCACTACTGAACTATTTTTTTGAGCATTTACCATATCGCGACTTCCACCTTGAAGTGGTAGATACGAATACCAACGCGATACGCCTCTATCAAAAGCACGGATTTACGATTGTGAAGTCGAAGAAGCAACGACTTTTTCGGAAACAAGCTGGCTTTAATGAGACATACACGATGAAGAAGATGCTGCTAACCAAATAATGGTCAGCCAAAAAATCTATAATCTGAATGCTCTCTCTATCACTTCACAAAGTTGTCTAGTCTTCTTCCGCATGCGTGATTTTGCAAAACCAATGATTTCGCTTTCCGTAATTTTGCCTTTGTAATAAGTATAAAGCAGTCCCTTCGATATCTAGGCCTGTTTGGCTACATCGTCGATTGAGGTCGCGTGGTAGCCTTTTTTTATGAAGAGCGTCAACGTTGGTTTATGATCGGCACCTGTAATCACAATCACCCTGTGCTCTGGCAAAGAATGCATCCCCATACAAAACAAAAAGCCCTAATCACCATGATCAGGACTTACCTCTACACGTCAGACACAGAACAATCATGCTTCTGACTGAATGCGCTTCGCCTCTGCATACAGCACTTGAATGAACTTTTTCATATTGATCCGAATATCCGAACTCGGCGATGCGGCATTGCTCTTTAACTCCGCCATCTTCTTCCACACATACGTAAAATCAAAAAACTGCGAAGCGTAATTCTCGAACTTCCAATTCGAGAGGTCCGCAAGCCCAAGAGACGCCAAGTGATTCAGCGACTGATAGATCGCTCGGCGGACTCTCTGCTCAGAAGCTTTGACAACCTTGGCGATTTGTGGGTCGTCCACAGTTACTCCGAGCCTGTCCTGTGCTACTGCCACAAAGATCTCTTTCAGGGCAGGAAATCCATTTTTAAACGTATGCGTTTGCTCGTAACCATGCAAGAAGTCCAAAATATCAAGCAAATCGTTGCTTCCATTGTCTCCCGCGATACCCAATTCCGTTAACAGAAACTGCCCCGCCTCGCGAAGTGGTTTGCCCTGTGACGGACGAAGTTGTCCGGAAGGCTGCTGGTCCACTTGCATGACGGCATTCAGCGATTTGTGAATGTCCCGTATCGAACGCTCGAGGCGAATTTTCTCGATCACTTTTTGGAGGATCGTAACGACTTCGATCTTATTTACAGGCTTGATAATGTAGTATTCGCTTCCAAGGGCGTAAGCTTGGGCGATTAAATCTTTCGTTTCTGCCTGAGAAATCATGACGATCTTTCCTGTGAATGTCGGCTTCACTTGGCGAATCGTCTCAATCCCATCCCGGTTGGGCATGAACAAATCGATCAGCAAAATATCTACGTTGCGTGCGGTTAGCGTATGACCGTCTACCAACGAGCCGTCAGATGCTTCCCCAACGACTTCGCCCAGATTCTCGTCTTCTATGATTTCCGTCAACATGAGGCGAACAGCATCATCGTCATCTACTAAATAAAACAGCATCTTCTCACTCTTTCTTCGTTATCGGATCAATTGGTAGTCGCATGAGAAATGTTGTCCCCTTGCCATCTACTCCATCCTGTAAGGAAATTTCCCCTTGCCATTGTTCCACCAATTGTTGTACATAAGACAGTCCGATCCCTGTAGAGGGGTTGCCGGTTTGATCGTATTTCGTAGTAAAGCCAGGCTTGAACAGCAAAGCCTTTCGCCGTGGAGGTACTCCCGGTCCGTCATCGTTGATTCTGATTTCCACAAGATCGCCTATCCGATCAATTTCGATGGAAATGGCTCCTGTTTGCTGGATGGCTTCTACAGCATTTGCCACCAGATTATTGATCAGGGAAAGCATCATGAAAACATGGTAGAGCGGATGTGTCCCCGTAATGGAAGCTGTGATTTGTATGTCCTTCTCCAGCAAAGTTGCATACTTCATATTGCTTCGTTTGATAATGTCCACGAGCTGATGGATGTCCATGTAATCCGTGATGCTTTCATCGGATATCAGCTTGTGAAGTCCTGCAAAAATGCGTTGGTTATCCTTTTTAATCTCGTGAACCTCGCCTGCGACAATCAATGCTTTCTTGGCAAAGCTCTCTACATTTGTAGCCACCTGTTTCTTATGAAGCTCCTGCAAGCCCTGGTATAGCTCGAATGACTTCATACTAATACTCTCGGCATTTTGCAGTGTTTTTTTCAGATGAATCGACTCCTCATACAAGGTGGAAATCAGCATAAGGATGTGTTCGTTCTGTTTTCTTGTCTGTTGCTCTCGCGACTGTGCTTCGTACAGCTTCATCATGTTGAGAAAACTAATCACGATAAAGCTGTGGGAAAGAGCGATGACGAGCATCTCTTGCACTGCTCCCCATGTGAGGACGGTATCCAGCAGGACATGTTGCGAGAGAACCTCAATGAGATCAGCCAATACCTCGATGACCATTCCCATCAAGCCAACCAAAATCGTCCTGTTGTGAAAACGACGCATTCCGGTTAAATAAAACAGAACAGAATAAGCGAAATAAAAGAAAAAGCTAGAATAATGCGCTTGGAGAGAAGCCTCCCATGCTGTATGATTCCCGGCGATGAGGTCAATCACAATCCGAAAGCATACGACTGTAATCCCCGTTAAAAAGCCAGCGAAAACAGATGGAATTCTTTGGAACAGTAATAAAAAGAAGAAAAAGGTAGGAGCTCCAAAGCTAATTCGAAACGTCTCATTGACGGGATAAAATTTCAACTCCCCTGCCAAAGGGACCGTAATAAGCATGAGCGCCAATATATACCAATCTCGTTTTACTTGTGTCTGTGCACGCACACCTTTCACTTCCCATGTTGTTTCTAGATGCCCCTATCTATTTTTACCGAGGATATGCTTGTAGGACAAGTCTCAAAAAAAAAATGGGAAACCCACATGAAACAATCTGTGAGTTTTTGTTTTATTTTGTAGGGTGGTTGTAAAGTGTTCATTATATGTATTTTCGCGAAGCATGGAAGCGCTTTCTCTCCTCTTCGCGTAAGAGCAATGTATTCGATTTTTGGGGGGACAGGCGTTGATTCAACAGGTTTTACTCGTGGATGAATTACAGCAATGGGTGGAACAATATCGTTCCAAGGCATCTGAAGGAAAATGTGCCAGTTATATCCCTGCTTTGTACAGAACAGATCCGAATCAGTTAGGCATTTGTATCATCGAGCCTACAGGAAAAATGCACACGGCGGGTGACTGGGATGTCCCTTTCACAATGCAAAGTATTTCCAAAGTAATCAGTTTTATTGCTGCTTGCTGCTACCATGGTATCCCTTACGTGTTGGATCGGGTAGATGTAGAACCGACTGGAGATGCATTCAATTCCATTATCCGTCTGGAAATGAACAAGCCAGGTAAGCCTTTTAATCCGATGATCAATGCGGGAGCGATTACGACCTCTTCACTTCTCCCTGGTCAAACACCGGATCATAAACTGCGCTACTTGTATGCATTTTTCAGTAAAATTACTGGTGTTACGCCAATGGTGAACGAGGAAGTGTTTCTTTCCGAATGGGAAAACTCTCACAGAAACCGGGCACTCGCCCATTATTTAAAGGATACGGGCTATCTGGCCTGTGAAGTGGAAGAGGCATTGGAGGTTTATCTCACCCAATGCTCGATTGAGGTAACCACCGAACAAATCGCCTTGATCGGTCTCCTTTTGGCACTCGATGGCTACCATCCGATGCGCAACGAACAGGTTCTCCCGAAAGATGTCGTCCGTTTAGCCAAAGCACTGATGCTCACCTGCGGCATGTACGATGCATCGGGCAAATTCGCCGCGAATGTTGGCTTGCCAGCAAAAAGTGGCGTCTCTGGCGGAATCATGACACTGGTTCCTCCTAACCGCAAACCACATTCACCGTTTCAAGATGGCTGTGGAATCGGTATTTTTGGACCTTCCATTGACGGTTGTGGAAACAGTGTAGCGGGCGTTTCTTTGTTAAAACATATGGCTCAGGAATGGGATGTAACGATTTTTTAGAGAATACTAAGGAAAAATTTATAACTAAATTCGAGGTGACACGATGCAACAATTCCTACTGGATGTAACAGCTTCCATAAACGATTTTTTGTGGTCCTATATTATCATTGTCATGCTAATCGCGTTAGGCTTGTTCTTTACTTTCCGTGGTAAATTTTTGCAAGTACGTATGTTGCCGGACATGATCCGTTCCATTAAAGAAGGAAGAGCGAAAGACGATGGAGGCATCTCCCCTTTCCAAGCTTTCGCTATTAGTATGGCCGCGCGTGTCGGTACAGGGAACATTACGGGTATTGCCATTGCGATCGCATTAGGTGGTCCTGGCGCCGTTTTCTGGATGTGGGTCATTGCGATTATCGGTTCGGCATCCAGTTTTGTTGAGAGTACGCTCGCTCAGATTTATAAAATCAAGGATAAGAACGGTTTTCGTGGCGGTCCGGCTTATTACATGGAAAAAGGGCTGAACAAACGTTGGATGGGCGCCTTGTTTGCTATCCTCATCACTCTATCGTTTGGTCTCGTATTTAATGCCGTGCAATCCAACACGATTACGATTGCTTTTGAAAATTCGTTTGGGACAGATCGTTTGATACTTGGTATCATCATGACGATCGCATTTGCAGCTATCATCTTTGGTGGTGTGAAACGCATTGCAAAAATGTCTGAGTACATCGTAATTGTATTAGCTGTATTGTACATCGGAATGGCCCTGTTTATTGTGATGATGAACATTTCCGAGATGCCTGCATTGATCGCGTTGATCGTGAAAAACGCGTTTGGGTTCGAGCAATTCGCTGGTGGTACCCTGGGTGCAGCCCTGATGCACGGCATCAAGCGTGGTTTGTTCTCGAACGAAGCTGGTATGGGTAGTGCGCCAAATGCTGCGGCTACAGCAACGACAAGCCATCCAGTGAAGCAAGGTCTGATTCAAGCATTCGGTGTTCTATTCGATACCCTCGTGATTTGTACAAGCACAGCTTTCATCATTTTGCTGTCCGGCGCCTACACGCAACAAGGATTGAGTGGCATTGAGCTGTCCCAAGCAGCACTGAGCATTCATATCGGTTCTTGGGCTTCTGGCTTCCTTGCCATTATGGTGTTCCTGTTCGCCTTCAGTACATTAATCGGGAACTACTATTACGGCGAGACCAACATCGAGTTTTTAAAGACAAGCAAAGCATGGCTATTGCTGTATCGTTTAAGTGTACTCGCTATGGTGTTGTTCGGATCAGTGGCAAAGGTACAGCTCGTATGGGATTTGGCCGATTTGTTCATGGGCTTCATGGTCATTGTCAACCTGATTGCGATTGCCATGTTATCGAAAATCGCGTATGCTGCGCTACATGATTATTTGGTACAGAAAAAAGCAGGAAAAGATCCTGTGTTCTACAAGGACAGTATTGAAGGTCTCGATAATATTGAAGCCTGGGATGCTACTCCTTCCTCCAACAAATAGCTCAACGAATAAAAACGAGAAGCCTGTGTGGTAGCGGCTTCTCGTTTTTTATTTACAAGCGCGGATCGATCTCTTTTTCCTTCGCCACTTCAAAGAGCATCGTTGCGACTACTTTTTGATACTCCGTATTTTCTGGAGAAATGTCATCAAATTTGAAACCAAGCATCCGCTCACCCAGCCTGTGCTCCTGCATCGAAGTCTTGAGCTTTTGCACAATATTTTTCTGCTTGAAAAGCTTGCGGTACTTGTGTGGGAAACGGTAATCGTAGCCATAAATAATCGACAAGTACTCCGGATTGCGTACCTTCATGGCAGACACGACCTTCTGATCGATGAACTCTGGCTTGATCACGATGCCTTCCATTTTGTTTTCCAGTGTGATCGTGGAAAAGTAACGAGCCGCTTGTTCATACGCATTCGGCTCAGACAAATCGATGGCAAGAAAATGATCGTCATTTACGAAGCGATACATCTCGGATGTTTTCCAATCGGGCAATTGCTCGTCCCCATTCAAATAGACGGCTTTTAGAATAGTAAAAGGCTTGTAGGCAAGCTCCCCTTCTCCTGCATAGAGCTCAAGCTGTTTTTGGTAAATGTGATAGGCCTCCACATGCTTGTCGACAGAAACGTAACTCTCTTTGATTTCTCGCAAGTACTTATAGTTTTGATACAAGCTCGAGCCGAATTTTTCCGTGAGGGCACTCTTTGGTAGGTGGAACTGGTCTTTTTCGAAGCCGCTCTCGTCATAGTTGCGAATGAGCTGGTGAAGCGCCTCTTCAAAACCATTTTCCTGCAAAAATGCAAATTCACTCCGCAACGCGGATTCAATTGGTTTGAACTGCTTTTCGATCAAGCCCTTCCCTATTGCACTCCACGGCAACAATTCGCCATCCAAGATGAGCATCGCGATTTCATTCTGCTCCATGTATTCGCGAAACCTTGCATATAGCTTGTCATAAATCGATGTCAAATCAACCTGATTGATGGCATAGCCATTTCTGCTGATCGCAAAGCATTTGTCGCGATCATGATGGAGATAGAGATTGCACCTCGAACCCATATATTTCGGCTGCAACACGACTTGATGAATGCCTCGATTCGCGAAATAGTCCAGCCCCGCATTCAACGACTCCAATTCCTGAGTCGCCTCATCCTTATCCGCCGGAGGCATCGTTCCGGAGATAAAATTGACCTTATTTTGCGAGCAGTAACGGAGTCGACGGAGTTCTTCCTCTTCCAAATCTCCCATGGATACTTGTTTTTCTGCATGGAACAAGATCGGCAGCTCCTCTGTCATTACCCGATGCTCAGACTGAAACGACTTGAAAAACGGCTTGTGTGAGATCACGACAGAGGTCAAAGCATTTCCGTGCACACAGCCGGTATCGAGATGGAGCTTGTTCTTTAAGCGAAACGTTTTTTGTGCCGCGATATGTCCAAAAATATGGTATGGATGGTTACTGACCGCTTCAACCGTCAAAAATGCAAGTTGCTCTTCCAATGAAGCTGTTCGGTCTATCCGAAAATTGCGTTGGCGCCGCATCGAATTCGCATCAAGCTTCCCAATATACTTCTTTTTGCAGGGAGCGTGTGTTACATAATAGGACGGGCCAGTAAGTGCGTTAGATCGATAAAACGGCTGAGCCAGCGCATACAGGTGATTGAACATCTCTGTTAATTCAGCGTCTTTTTCCAGGACGTGTGTGGAATCAAAATAAGTATCCAGTAGCTGCGGGTCTACTCCTTTTAGTTCCTTGCGCAAGTACTTGTAGACAAAATTTTCGTGATTCCCTCGAACAAACAAGAAATGCTGTTGATTCTCGTATAGAAACTCGATGATCTCCCTGGTTTGCGCTCCTTTGTCGATCCAGTCCCCTGCTACGATGATTTTGGTATGCTGCACCTTGTCAGTCGAGATGAGACGATTTTCCTCAAGCTTGAATCCGTAGTTTTGCAGGAGACCTTTTAATTCGCGGACGCATTCGTGAATGTCTCCGATAACGATGTATGTTTGATCTTTGGGAAGGATCGTAGCCAGATAGGCTTCCTTATTTTCGATAACGACCTCATAACGAGGATTTGCCGCCCCATCTGCTAGTGAGTAAAAATCTTTGTGCCGTATCCGGTGAATGTTGTGGTACCCTTCCTTGGATAACGCCCGGAGCACTTCTTGCTTCAAACGGAGAATATGGTTCGTAATCAGTTTTTTTGACCGCTCGGATGCGTAGTAATCTTCCCGATTGCGATAATCAAAGAGGATCACTTCCAGGCGGTAATTGTTCTCTGCTGCAATTTCGCGGACCTTCGAGCGGAAGTCTTCTGCTAGCCCTGTAGTATCGACGACCACGAATTCGGCGTTGATCGGAAACGAAGTCACCAAGCGCAGCTTTTCAAACAGGAGCTGAAATGCCTGTTCGCTGGCTTCCAGCATCACCTGATCGTACTTGTCGTAATCATGGCCCAGCAGTTCCTGGCGAATGCTGTCCGAGGAAATGTATTGGACATTTGCTTTTACGTTTTTTTGTTCATCTTCAAAAGATAGCCTCGGCATGAGTACTTCCTTGGCAAAAGTCGTTTTCCCACATTCGGTGGGACCGACGAGCATAAAAATCGTGTGAACCTGTGTCTGAATCAGCATCGTTACGCCCCCTTTCTCTGGAGAATGACGCCTTGTGTGGTGTGGATGTCGTTCACGCCGTCACCAATGGACACAAACTGCCCCTGTACCCCGGCTTCTTCCATGATCTCGGTCATCCATGCCTGGAACTCTTCTTGTCCCATTTCCCATTTATGATCGTCGTGGCGATAGCCATCCAGCTCATAGAACTGATTAAAATCCGAGTTCGGTGTCGTAATGATCAAATGATCAAAATCCAATCGGCTGCAGATTTGCTTGATGAGGGCTCTCGCTTCCTCTTTGCTCATATGCTCAATGACCTCAGTCAAAATGACATCGACCTGCTCGCCGTTGTAATCCTGTAAAAACTGATCAAGCGAGCGGAACAAAATCAGATTCGAGATTTCTTTTTCCTCGGCCCTGCGTCTGACTAATCCCAATGATTGTTCATCGATATCAATGGCATAGTAATACTGCGGCAGCCTGGTAGCAAACGGGATCGCATAAAAGCCTTCCCCACATCCGATATCTACAATCGATTTAGTAAAAGGAAGCTTACTCGCGATGTAATTCCTTCTCTGCAAACCGGTGCTGCCATATTCCAAATGAATGGGGTAGCGATTCGTCTTCTCGATCTCGGTCTTGTACTTGCGATAGCGCTCTCTGGTTGTCAGGAAGTTGCGTGCAAACAGGCTTCGTATGTAAAAAGGTGCGTCGATGACATGGATGCTTTTGATGTATTTATCCAGGATGTTATCGGAAATATCCATGTACTCTTTTCCAAACATACTCAAGAAAAGGCAGAGTACGCTCACGACGTGGAGAAGCTGATGCAGACTTGTTCTGGTTGTGATGGTCAAAGCGTAGCTTTTATCGGCGTGGTGTTTGAGTTCAAAGGTGAAGTCCTTGAGGTGCTTCTCCAAAAATGTCAGATAAAGCAGCCGTTCGATGTGAATCATGTTGATGAAAAAAACATGCTCATACCCTTCTGCATCCCGCTCATCGTGTTGCTTCATCGGAGCGGAAAAAAATTCACTGATCGCATTTAACGGAAACAAGGGTGTATTGTACCGGGAAACATTCAAATATTCAAAATGCTCCTGTTCGGACTGTTTGTAGGAAACCTCATTATCTGCATCTTTAAAGTAAACGTTATATGTATCCGTTTTGGAAAACCACCCGTACGCGATGCCTTTTCGAATAGATCGTAAACTCAGTCCGGAATTCGGGTTTTTCTTGATCATGTACGAAAAATCCGGGTTCTCTGATCGTAGCTGAACAATGGCCATACGTTTTCTCACCTCTGGAAAAGAAGAATGAATACCTACTGACAATATTCGCCTTTCCATCTCATGCTGAACAGGGTAAAAGTATTACGACCTTTCCATTAACAGAAGTATTTGATTCAACATGCTGTTCTTGGTATAGTGAAATCCGCGATAACAAACCAGCGGGAGGTGCGTCAGATGCCTTATTACAAGCCGATTGAGATCGCTCGCGAGCTACATATTAGCACGAGTGCTTTGCGCCATTATGAATCATGGGGAGTCGTTCCTGCTCCTGATCGTGCAGCCAATGGTTATCGACTTTATACAGAAATCCATCTTGCCTATTTTCGTTGCCTGCGCGCCATGTTTCCCGGCTTTGGGGTCGCTGTCACCTGTGAAGTCCTTCGATCGATTCAAAAAGCGGATATGAATACTGCCTTTTGGTTGGTGAATAAAGAACAGGCCAACCTCCAACAGGAGAAGGTAGCAGCAGACCAAACACTCGAACTATTGGAAAATCTCGATCTCCCTTTGCCTCCAAACAAAAAATGGAGAAGCCGCATGACGATTGGTGAGGTCGCTGCTTACACAGGGGTCACAACTTCTGCCATTCGCCACTGGGAAAAAGAAGGCTTGCTGGTACTGCCACGAGATCCTGAGAATGGCTACCGCCAGTTCAATCCAGTGGATATACGAAAAATTTTGCTTATCCGTACCTTACGCAATACGGTGTATTTTTTAGCGAACATGAAAGAAATTGTACAAGCAGTAGAAAATCAAAGTATTGTGCAGGCCAAAAAAGTGACGGCAGATGCCATCAGAAGCATTCACGATCGGAATCGTCATCAAATGTACGGAGTTAGGCGGTTGGTTGAATTGTGTGAGGTACTGAAGCTGGTTTGACAGCGAGCATCTAGCCATAAAAAAAGGACGAGCTATGATCGCTCATCCTCTGTTGCATCTTTTATTTCTTTTCTACGGCATGTCCGCCAAACTCATTGCGCAAGGCTGCGACCACTTTTCCGTGGAACGTATCCTCGTCCAACGAACGGTAACGCATCAGCAAGGACATCGCAATCACGGGTGTGGCTGCCTGTAGATCCAGCGCTGTTTCCAGCGTCCATTTTCCTTCTCCGGAAGAATGCATGACCCCACGGATTTCATCGAGCTTGGCGTCTTTTCGAAAAGCTCGCTCTGTCAAGTCCATCAGCCAGCCTCGAATGACGGAACCATTTGCCCACACGCGTGCGACTTCAGCAAAATCGTAGTTATACTGGCTTTTCGCAAGTACCTCAAAGCCTTCCCCGATCGCCTGCATCATGCCGTACTCGATCCCGTTATGAATCATTTTCAAGAAGTGGCCGCTGCCCGCTTCCCCAGCGTACAAATACCCGTTTTCAACGTTAATGTCGCGAATCATCGGCTCGATATGAGTGAATGCTTCCCGATCGCCACCAATCATCATACATGCTCCGTGGCGCGCTCCCTCCATGCCTCCGCTCGTTCCTGCATCCATGAAGTGAATGCCCTTCTCCTTTAAGCGAGCATAGCGATCTAACGATTGCTTGTAATGAGAGTTGCCACCGTCAATGACGATATCTCCTGCAGCAAGCAAGGCAGAGAGTTGATCAACCAATTGATCCACAATCTCTCCTGCCGGTACCATCAGCCATACTACGCGAGGGGTCGGCAGCTTCGCCACAGCGTCCTCCACCGAAAATGCTGGAATCGCGCCTTCATGACTCAGCTCTTCTGCACGCGTAGAATCTACATCATAGGCTACGACTTCATGCTGATGCGAGAGCAAATTAAGCGTCAGATTGTACCCCATTTTTCCTAATCCGAGGATCGCAAGTTTCATATCGTGAACGTCACTCCTTTTTGGATCATATCCGTTACCACGTATTATAAGACAAAAATTTTCATCTTTCATCAAAAATGAAGAAAATTTTTTCGAACCTATGAAAAGGAGTTTGATTTTCCTTATACTATCAGTACAGATTCACAATGGAACGTTAGGAGGTACTTATTGATGAACGCTTCCAGCCCACATGCTCCTCGGGTGCTCACACAATTACGCGCCATCTACACGCAACTAAGCGGGAAAGAACAACAGATCGCCGACTATATTTTGGAGCATGCCAGTGAAATTATTCACTTCTCTATCACGGAGCTAGCCGACCAATGCCAGTGTGCGGATGCTACTGTTTTTCGTCTGTGCCGCAGGCTTGGATTTCGCGGCTACCAAGCATTCAAGATCGCGTTGGCGAGTGAAGTCACGAATCCTAAGCAAACGATTCACCAAGAAATCAATCTCGACGACGATGACGTCAGTGCGATTGCTGAAAAAATTTTCACAGCGAATATCGAGACGATTCGGGATACGCAGCAGATTATCAATAAAGATGAGTTAATGAAAATCGTCTCCTGTTTGGAAAACGCAAGCCGGATCGAGTTTTATGGCTCGGGAGGCTCAGCCGTCATCGCACAGGATGCGTACCACAAATTTATGCGCACTGGCATCCCTTGTCTCTATCATTCTGATGCTCACTATCAAGTAATGTCCGCCTCTCTGCTTGCCGAAGGTGCTGTCGTCGTAGGCATCTCCCACTCTGGCTCCAATAAAGATATTTTGGCAGCCCTGCAGGTTGCCAAGGAAGCCGGAGCAAAAACAATCGGCATCACGAGCTATGGGAAATCTCCAATCGTGCGTCTCGCAGACATGTGCTTGTACACGACTTCACGCGAAACGGTATTTCGCACAGAAGCTCTGTCGTCCAGGCTTGCTCAGCTCAGCTTAATTGATCTGCTCTATGTAGCCGTATCCTTACGTCGGCAGGATGATACGATTGCCAATATCCAGCACATTCGCGAAGCCATCTCACTCAAACGCCTGTAAATCAGGCGTTTTTTCTTTTGCTCGCCTCCTCTTGCAACTTGCAGGAGAAAAATGCAAATCATACAAGCATCGCGAGAAGTGTTCAATAATGAAATAATTTTTTTCTTAATGCTTAACAAATGAAAAAAATTTCGATATAATCGCGTTATCTCCATGACAACACGTTGAAAGCGTATTCAATTAGGGGTGACATCTATGACGCAAACCTACTTTATTGGACTTGATATCGGAACAACCAGTACCAAAGCCATTGTTTTTACTCCTTCCGGCGCCATCCGCGGTACGGGTAATATCGATTATCAGCTACTCGTTCCCCAGCCGTCTTGGGCTGAACAAGAGCCGGAGACGATTTTTGCTGCTGTCATCCAGGCTTTGAAACAAGCACTGGAACATGCAGGCATTGCCAAAAGCGAAATCGGTGGTATTGGCTTCTCTACTGCCATGCACAGTCTGATCGCTGTCGATCCGAGTGGCAATCCCCTGACGAACAGCATCATTTGGGCTGACAATCGAAGCGTGGCACAAGCAGATCGACTGAAAGCAGACGGTGTCGGTCATCAGATTTACTTAGCGACGGGCACGCCCATCCATCCCATGTCTCCACTGCCCAAAATCATGTGGCTCCGGGAGAACTTGCCAGATACGTTTCGCCGGGCAGCCAAGTTTATTTCGATCAAGGAGTATGTGATTTATCGGCTTTTTGGTGAGTATATCGTCGATTACTCTATCGCTTCTGCTACAGGGCTGTTCAATCTGAGAAAGCTTGACTGGGATGAGGAGGCGCTGCGAGTCGCAGGCATTTCCAAACAACATCTCAGTGAACCTGTACCGACTACTCATATCCTGCGAGGAATGAAGATTCGTTATGCGGAAGAGATCGGGATCGATCCAGATACGCCCTTTGTTGTCGGTGCCAGCGATGGCGTTTTGGCAAACCTCGGCATAGGAGCTATTGATCACGGACAAGTTGCCATCACCATTGGCACGAGTGGCGCTGTTCGAACAGTCGTGCCAGAGCCGATCACCGATCCAAAAGGACGAACTTTCTGCTACGTGCTGACGGAAAACCATTGGGTCATTGGCGGACCATCGAACAACGGTGGGATCATGCTTCGCTGGTTCCGTGACGAATTCAGCTGGCCCGAAGTGGAAAAAGCCAAACAACTCGGCGTTGATCCCTATGAAGTCATGATCCAAGCTGCTGAGCATGTTCGAGCTGGTGCAGACGGGTTGCTCTTTCTCCCCTTCTTGTCCGGCGAACGAGCTCCGTACTGGAACGCGCAAGCAAGAGGCTCCTTCTTCGGTATCGGCCTCCATCACAAACGCGAGCATTTTATCCGAGCTGTTCTCGAAGGAATTTTATTTAGCGTTTACAGCATCGGTATCGCCCTGCGCGATCTGGCAGGTGGAGCCAAGGAAATCCGTGCATCAGGTGGATTTGCCCGCTCGCGGGAATGGCGCCAGATAATGTCCGACATGTTCGGCTATGAGGTTCTGATTCCTGAGAGTCATGAAAGCTCGAGCTTTGGTGCCGCTCTCTTGGCGATGCATGCATTGGGGGCAATGGATCATTTGCAAGATGTGAAAAAGATGATTCATATTTCCCATCGCCATGAGCCTGATTTGGAACGATCCAGTGTCTATTTGGAGCTTTTCTATATATACGAGCGTGTTTATTACAACCTGCTGGAAGAGTACAAGCTGATAGCCGAATTCCAAAAGAGGTTGAACAACTAGAGACAACAACTAGGGAGGGTTCATCATGCCACTCGTCATTACACTGCTGTCCATCATCTTCCTGCTCGTTCTCATTACTCGCTTCAAATTGAACCCATTTATCGCACTGTTATTGGCCGCTGGATTTGTGGGAATCGCATCCGGCATGCCGCTTGTCAAAGTTGTGGATTCAATCAAGGATGGGATGGGTGGCACTCTCGGCTTTATCGCGATCGTGCTTGCCTTGGGAACTATGCTTGGCAAAATGATGGCAGAATCTGGCGGTGCCGAACGCATTGCCCGTACTCTCATCAACCGCTTCGGTGAGAAAAACGTACACTGGGCTATGATGTTTGTAGCGTTTATCGTAGGGATTCCGGTATTTTTCCAGGTTGGTTTTGTTCTCTTGATTCCACTCGTGTTTACGATTGCCAGACAAACAGGTGTCTCCCTTGTCAAAATTGGAATTCCGCTCGTAGCCGGTCTTTCCATCGTTCACGGGATCGTTCCGCCACACCCTGCTGCTATGGCTGCTGTCGATCTGTTCCAAGCGGACGTGGGTAAAACAATTTTGCTTTCGATCATTGTCGCGCTGCCTTCCGCGATCATTGCCGGACCGATCTACGGCAGTTGGATTAGCAAACGTGTCAAGACCAGCATCTCCCCAGAGCTGGCTTCCCAGTTGGCGGAGCCTAAATCCGAGCGTGATTTGCCTGGCTTTGGAATCACTGTCTTCACCGTCCTGCTCCCTGTGCTGTTGATGTTGTCTGCAACGGTTGCGGATGTGACTCTGCCAAAAGAACATACGATTCGCCAATGGGCTGATTTTATCGGAAGCCCAATTACGTCCCTATTGATTGCCGTGATTGTTTCCTTCTGGACGCTCGGGTTCAACCGTGGTTTTACCAAAGACGATATTCTCAAATTCACAAATGATTGCTTGGCCCCAACCGCGACAATCTTGCTCGTCATCGGCGCAGGTGGCGCATTTAACAAAGTACTGCTGAACAGTGGTGTGGGTGACTATATTGCCGAGCTTGCTACTGCATCTGCGATCTCCCCTATTTTCCTGGGCTGGCTGATCGCGGCCTTGATCCGTGTGGCGACTGGCTCTGCGACCGTCTCCATGATGACGGCAGCCGGTATCGTAGGTCCGATCGCGATGCAAATCCCTGGAACCAGCCCAGAGCTTTTGGTACTGGCAACAGGTTCAGGCTCCCTGATCCTGTCTCACGTAAATGATTCCGGATTCTGGCTGATCAAGGAATACTTCAATATGTCTGTGCAAGATACACTGAAAACATGGACAATGATGGAAACCATTCTTTCTGTTGTGGCCATCATCTTGATCATGGGACTGTCCTATATCGTGTAACACGAAATGAAAAACAGGTCTTTCCATCCACATCATTGGAGGGAAGACCTGTTTGTTTGACTGGCTGGGTAACTCGCTACTTCATTCGCTTGGCAATCGGATGATCTTCATTCAGCTCTAGCAAATCCCACAGGTTGCCATATAAATCCTGAAAGACCGCCACCATTCCATACGGCTGTTCTTTTGGCTCTCTCACAAAGTGGATTCCTCTTGCGACCATCTCATGATAATCTCGCCAAAAGTCGTCTGTGTTTAAAAAGAGAAAAACTCTCCCGCCAGCCTGATTCCCGATAAATCGCTCTTGCTCAGGTTTGGATGCTTTTGCAAGCAAGATCGTAGTTCCGACCGAACCAGGTGGAGATACGACAACCCATCGCTTATCCTGTTCTGGCTGATACGTATCTTCCACTAAGGTAAAGTTGAGCTTCTTGGTGTAAAACTCAATAGCTTCATCATAATCTTTGACGACTAAAGCGATATGAACGATGGATTGAATCATGATCTCAATACCTCCAGACTTCAAGGTTATTTTTGGAATGAAATGAATGGTTTGGGGCAACCTATGCCTTGGGGCTGCACGTTTGATATAGCAGAGCTTCCCAACACTAATCGAGGGAGTGACAGTCTTGGCTACTGACAACGAACGCAATGACAACAATGCTGTTGACAACGTAGAAGCAAACCTGACAGGCAATGGAGCTGCTGAAGCTGTAGGAACAGTTGGCGGTGCGGCAGTAGGTGCTGCTGTTGGTTCTATTTTAGGACCGCTCGGCACCATTGCAGGCGCTGTTGCCGGGGGTGCACTTGGCAACGAAATGGGAGAAAATGTGGCGGCAGATGGCAATGACACGTGGGATGTTGCGAATGATGTTGTGAATAATGTTGTGAATAATGATGCCGATAGAGACCGAACAGAATAAAACAAGCTTCTTCTAGGTTTGAAAAAACAGGGTGCAGGGGCAAACCTGCACCTCTTTCCATTAGCTGATGTAGAAAATGATGATTCCACCTTTATAAACGGTCTTTTTTCGAGTCACTCATCATCATAGCAAAGTTTCTTCCACTTCCCAATCCTATCAGTTGACAAGTGATTGTTACCAGAAGAAAAAGCCGACGACTCACAAAATAAGTCATCGGCCATCTTCCTTATTTCCCCACAGAAACAAAGGATTGGTCGGGTGCTTTCTTTTTCGGTGCTTTTGCATCGCCTTTCTTTTGGCTCATTTCAAAAGCTGCCAAAATCGCCTCTTGGCGCTTCATGCCGGATTTCTCCAACTCCTCCATCGTGGAGACGATTTGCTTGTAGTCTTTTGGAATGACTTTGACAAACTGTTTGACGGTACGTTCCCACTCATCGAGCAAAGCTTGTGCATGACGGCTGCCTGTGTGGCTGACGTGGTTTTCCAGCAAGCGTTTGACTCGAGCGATCTCCCGTTGATCTTCCAGTGTCTCCAGGAGTACCATCTCCTGATTGCACATCGCAGCAAACCTCTCTTTATCCTCAGCCAGAACGTAGGCAGTACCGCCTGACATGCCTGCTGCAAAGTTTTTGCCGACGGGGCCGAGAACGACGACGCGTCCTCCTGTCATATACTCGCAGCCATGGTCGCCTACTCCTTCAACAACTGCAGTCACGCCGCTGTTGCGAACGCAGAATCGCTCACCAGCCATCCCGTTGATATACACCTCACCAGACGTCGCTCCGTAGAACGCAACGTTTCCGATAATCATGTTGTGCTCGGGAGCGAATTTGCTTTTTTTCGATGGTGCGACCGTAATTTTGCCGCCCGACAATCCTTTTCCTACGTAGTCGTTCGCATCTCCCTCGAGATGAAGCGTGATCCCTCGTGGAACAAATGCCCCGAAGCTTTGTCCTGCCGAGCCAGTAAAATGCAGACGGATTGTATCCTCCGGCAGACCGTGCTCGCCAAAGCGTTTGGTTACCTCGCTGCCCAAGATCGTACCCACCACGCGATTTGTATTGGTGATGGCGAGCTTTGCCTCTACCTGTTGCTGTTTATTCAATGCTGGCTTGCACAGCTTGAGCAGTTCTTGACGATCCAGCGTTTCTTCCAGCTTGTGATCCTGGTTGCGTTGATGATAGCGGCCCACTTCCTCGGATACATCCGGTTGGAACAAGAGCGCAGACAAATCAACGTGCTTGGCTTTCCAGTGTTCTTTTGCCTTGTCGCTCATCTTCAGCACATGGCTCTGACCGACCATTGACTCGATGGAGTGATAGCCGAGCTCTGCCATGATCTCACGAACTTCGCGGGCAACGAGACGCATGAAATTCACGGCGTGCTGCGGATCGCCTTTAAACCGTTTGCGCAGCTCGGGATTTTGTGTCGCCACACCCACTGGGCATGTATCGAGGTGGCATACGCGAGCCATGACACACCCTATGGAAACAAGTGGTGCCGTAGCGAAGCCGAATTCCTCCGCACCGAGTAAAGCTGCAATGACAACATCGCGTCCCGTCATCAGTTTGCCATCCGTTTCCAGAACCACACGGTCGCGCAGCTGGTTCAGCAAGAGCGTCTGATGTGTCTCAGCAAGACCGAGCTCCCATGGCAGTCCTGCGTGTTTGATGCTTGATTTTGGGGAAGCGCCTGTGCCGCCATCGTGACCACTGACGACAATGACATCTGCAAGACCTTTCGCCACACCAGCCGCAATCGTTCCGACTCCAGCCTTGGATACGAGCTTCACGCTGATTCGTGCACGCGGATTCGCATTTTTCAAGTCAAAAATCAGCTGTGCCAAATCCTCGATTGAATAAATATCGTGATGAGGCGGCGGTGAAATGAGTCCTACACCTGGAGTTGATCCGCGTACTTCGGCAATCCACGGGTAGACTTTGCTTCCTGGCAATTGACCTCCCTCGCCCGGCTTTGCTCCCTGTGCCATCTTGATCTGGATCTCAGAGGCATTGACCAAGTAATGACTGGATACGCCAAAGCGTCCTGATGCGACCTGCTTGATGGCACTGCGTCGCAAATCTCCGTTTTCATCCATAATGTAACGTGCCGAATCTTCGCCACCCTCCCCGCTGTTGCTTTTCGCACCCAAACGGTTCATCGCGATCGCCAAAGTCTCATGTGCTTCCTTGCTAAGTGAGCCGTATGACATCGCCCCCGTTTTAAAACGATGAACGATGGAGTCAACAGATTCTACCTCGTTCAACGGAATCGGTTGTCGATTGGACTTGAAATCGAGCAAATGCCGCAGGGCTACGAATTGCTGGGCAGTCGCTTGCTCCACATAGATTTTGTACTGCTCATAGCTGCCTTCCCGACAAGCTTTTTGCAGGGCATGAACCGTCTTCGGATTGAACAGGTGGAATTCACCGTCACGGCGGAACTGAAAATCACTGCCTGCCTCCAATGCTTCCTCGGAATGCTCTGGCAAAAATGCTTTCGCATGGCGAATCAAAGTCTCTTGCGCAATCACATCCAGTCCGATCCCCGAAATCTGCGAAGGAGTACGGCTAAAATAGCGATCGATGACGGCAGAATGGATGCCCACCGCTTCAAAAATTTGTGCGCCACGGTAGCTCTGAATAGTCGAAATACCCATTTTGGACATGACTTTTACGACACCTTCTACGGCTGTTTGCAGGTACACTTCGACTGCTTCGTCGCTTGTGATATCCTTCAGCTTAGCCGATACAACCAGATTGTGTACCGTTGAGATGGCTACGTATGGGTTGATCGCGTCGGCCCCGTAACCAATCAGCATGGCAAACTGGTGTACATCGCGCGGTTCACCGGATTCTATAATGATGCTCGCTTTCGTACGTGTCCCTGTGCGGACGAGATGATGGTGAAGTCCACTTCCAGCCAGCAAGGCAGGGATCGCAGCCAAATCTTGATTCATCCCGCGATCTGATAAAATCAGCAAGGTGTAGCCAGCAGCAATCGCTTCATCCGCCGAAGCAAACAATTGATCAAGTGCCAGCTCTAGCCCCTGTTCGCCCCCTTGCGCCGGGAAGAGTATCGACAATGTTTTCGCCTTGAACTCTTGGTATGGGTTCGCGCGAAGCTTCGCCAGCTCTTGATTGGAGATCAAAGGATTGGTCAGACGAATTCTGCGGCAATTGCTCGCATCCGGAACCAGCAGGTTTCCTTCCGCGCCAAGCACAGTATGGGTCGATGTTACGCAAGCCTCCCGCAGCGCATCAATCGGTGGATTCGTGACTTGGGCGAATGACTGTTTGAAATAGTGGTACAAAAGCTGTGCGCGATCAGACAATACCGCGAGTGGTGTGTCTACGCCCATCGAACCAATGGGATCTTTTTGTTCAGCCACCATCGGGGCAAGTACCTTGTCGACTTCCTCCTGTGTATAGCCAAATGCTTTTTGGTGCGCAAGCAGGCTATCTCCTTGCAGCTCCTCTGTGCGACCTGCTGCCGGCAAATCCTCGATAGCATGCAGGTTTTCTTTCACCCACTCCCGATATGGCTGTTCGCTTGCGATTTTTTGCTTGATTTCCTCGTCAGATACGATTCTGCCTTCCTCGAGGTCGACAAGCAGCATCCTTCCAGGGCTAAGCCGTCCTTTCTGGACAATCGTTTCATCTGGTACTTCGAGAACACCAACCTCTGATGAGAAAATAATCGTATCATCTGATGTCACATAGTATCTCGCTGGTCGCAATCCGTTTCGGTCGAGAATCGCGCCGATGTGTCTGCCATCCGTAAAAGAAATAGCTGTTGGACCATCCCACGGCTCCATGAGGCAGCTGTGATACTCGTAAAAAGCTTTCTTATTCTCGTCGATTCGCTCATCCTGATCCCACGGTTCAGGAATCATCATCATCGCGACATGCGGCAAGGAACGGCCTGCCAGCGAGAAAAACTCCACGCAGTTATCCAAAATCGCCGAATCACTGCCCGCCATATCAATGACTGGTACTACTTTTGCCAAATCAGCACCAAACGCCTCGGACTGGAACATTTTTTCACGAGCCATCATCCAGTTGATGTTTCCTTGCAAGGTGTTGATTTCCCCGTTGTGAATCAAATAACGATTCGGGTGTGCCCTCTCCCATGTCGGGAATGTGTTCGTGCTGAAACGCGAGTGAACGACTGAGAAGGCAGAAGTGTAAGAATTATCTTGCAAATCAAGGTAAAAAGCATCCAGTTGTCCTGGTGTGAGCAAACCTTTATAGACAATCGTACGCGAAGACATGGAGGCGGCGTAAAAATCAGTACCTGCTGCCCGTTCCATCTGCTTGCGAATGACATACAGCTTCCGCTCAAATGCCAGTTGGTCCTGTATATTCGAGCTGGCTCCGATGAATACTTGGCGGACATAAGGCTGACTCGCTACAGCCGTTTTGCCGATTTTCGTCGCATCGACAGGAACGGTTCTCCAGCCGAGCAGCTTTTGTCCCTCTGCTGCAACAATCGCCTCCAGCTGATCTTCATACTTTTGCCGTTTCGCCTCATCCATCGGAAGAAACAGCATACCTACGCCATATTTGCCTTGCGCCGGCAGCGTGATATTCAGCTCTTTACAGGTCTTTTTGAAAAACGCGTGTGGAATTTGCGTTAAGATCCCTGCACCGTCTCCCGTTTCCGGATCACTGCCTTGGCCGCCGCGGTGTTCCAGTTGGCACAGAATTTTCAGACCCTTTCGGACCATATCATGCGTCGATTTCGATTTCAAATTGGCAATAAAACCAATTCCGCAAGCGTCATGTTCGAAAATCGGATCGTACAGACCTTGCTTAGCAGGCATTCCTTGTGTCGTCATGTATCTCCACTCTCCTTGCTCTCTCTGGTATGTACATTTTAGATTGAGTGAAACGATACAAACAATATATAATTTATGCAAAATCTATCTCAAATCGAGATAAATGGGTAAGGTGGGGGTATTCATGGAGCTACGACAGATTCAATACTTCATCGAGGTTGCCAAACGAGAGCACTTCACCGAGGCCTCACATCATTTGCACGTCGCCCAATCTGCCCTCAGTCGGCAAATCGCCAATCTGGAGGAGGAGCTCGGTGTGTCGTTGTTCCTCCGCGAGGGTCGCAATATCAAGCTGACGGCAGTTGGAAAAATCTTTTTGCAGCACGTCGAAATGGCGATGAACGAAATCGAGAAGGCAAAAGAAAAGATCGAAGAGTTTCTTGACCCGTCACGCGGTACGATTCGTGTTGGCTTTACAAGCAGCCTCGCCGCCAATCCCCTGCCGACGGTCATCTCCGGTTTTCGAGCCCGGTATCCCGACATCGGCTTTCAATTGAAGCAAGGTTCTTATCAGGGGCTGATCGACTCGGTCATCAACGGAGAAATTGACTTGGCTTTTCTTGGACCTGTTCCCACTCAGGAAAAAAATGTGCGCAGCTATATCTTCTTCGCTGAAAATATCGTAGCACTGCTGCCCGCGAAGCACCCGCTGTCCAAACAGCCTAGCTTGCGTCTCAGTCAGTTGCAGGAAGATACTTTTGTGTTGTTTCCACCCGGTTTCATCCTCCGCAATATCGCCGTCAATGCTTGCTCGCAAATGGGCTTTTCTCCTCAAGTTGCTTTTGAAGGGGAAGACATCGATGCCATTAAAGGATTGGTGGCGGCAGGCTTGGGCGTCACATTATTGCCAGAGCTTACGTTAACGGATAACGTTCCCCGTGAGACAGTGAAAATCCCGATAAGCGAGCCATTGGTGACGCGAACAGTGGGCATTATCATCCCCAACAACCGTGAGCTTCCCCCTTCTGAAAAGCTCTTTTATCATTTTCTGAAAGAGTTTTTTGATGTGCTGAGTAAGTACAGTTAAACTACTGACAGACAGTTGTCAGTAGTCAGTCCTTATAATCGGAAGTACCAAGCATTTGAAGGAGGAACTTCGATGATGAGTCACAACCAAACCTTGCGGGGCTTTGCTACGATTAGTTATTGGGCGGATGATATGCAGGCGGCAAAAAAATGGTACACGGAACTACTGGGCATTGCGCCGTACTTCGAACGCTCTGGACCGGATGGACAGCTCGCCTACGCCGAGTTTCGCATTGGAGACTACAAGCACGAACTAGGCCTCATTGATCGCCGTTTCGCACCCACTGCTGCGGTACCTGGTCCGGGTGGCGCTGTGATGTACTGGCACGTCGACGATATCGAATCCGTACTGGATAAGCTGTTATCTATGGGAGCAAGAGAGTACGAACCCCTGATCCAGCGTGGTGACGGATTCATAACGGCTTCTGTCCTTGATCCGTTTGGGAATGTCCTCGGCATCATGTACAATGCACACTACCTGGAGATTCTCGGTTCGTTCCAAACAGAGTAAGCGAAAGAAAAAGTCCTGATGAACAGATGCATCAGGACTTTTGTGTATCTTCATTCAGTCGCAGCCAATAGCTTTTCACAAGTGTCTCCCCGTTTGAAAAGTCTTTGTCTATGGCTCGCGTAAATCCCAGGCGCTCATATAATTTGATTGCGGATGCCATCATGTCTGTTGTATGGAGATGAAGCGTCGTTGCTCCTAGTCTCCGCGTGCGATGGATACTTTCCGCAATCAGCTGTGCCGCAATACCATGGCCCCTCGCTTTCGGTGAAACTGCCAAGAATCGTATAATCGGCGAATGTATCCCGAGTTCTGGTTTGGCATAAGCGTCTTCCGAGGAACCAAAAAGCTGAACGCTCCCTACTATTTCGCTGTCCAATTCTGCCACGATGAAAGCGAGAGTCCTACTGTTTGCCACGGATTGCCTGATTTCTTCTTTATATCGCTCCCATTTCACAGCGGATAAATGCTGCTCATATTGCCGGTAGGCTTCGAGGAGATGCTCCTCAATCTGATCGCAGTCCTCGACTCTTGCGTTACGAATGCATAGATCGCCTATGTGGATTCCTTTCATGTTTCACGCGCACTCCCATTCGATGAGTTATAAGGCGGGCACGACGGCAACTCCGTATTTGTCTTCGATGAACTTTTTGACCTCGGATGAAGTCAAAGCAGCGTCCAGCTTTTTGATTTCTTCCCGATTCTCGTCTCCTTTTCGCACCGCAATTACGTTCGCATAGGGTGAATTCGCACCTTCACGAAACAAGGCACTTTTCGGATCAAGATTTGCTTCGAGAACGATGTTCGTATTGATGACGGCTCCCGCGAGATCGGGCAGCACGCGGGGTAACGTAGCTGCTTCTACTTCTACGAATTCCAGTTTTTTCGGATTATCTGTGATGTCTTTCGGAGTTGCGGCGTAATTGGTTAGACCGTCTTTTAGCTTGATCCAGCCTTGTTCTTGTAACAGAATCAACGCCCGGTATTCGTTGGACGGATTGTTTGGGATGCCGATTTTCGCGCCTTCCTTGATTTCGTCCTTCGATCCTAATTTGTCCGAATAAAATCCGATTGGCTCTACGTGAACTTTGGTCGTGGCGACAAAATCATAGCCTTGTTCGTTTTTGACCGAATCCAAATACGGCACGTGCTGGAAAAAATTCGCGTCGATTTGCTTCTCTTTTAAGGCAGGATTCAGTTGACCCTCGTCGTCTAGCACGACCACTTCCAAGTTCACCCCTTGCTCTTTGAGCTTCGGCTTGATGAACTCCAATATTTCAGCATGCGGAACAGGGGCAGCACCGACTCTCAAGGTGACTTCTGTCTTCGGTTCAGTCGCTTGTCCCGTGCTGTTACTAGAGAAAGCTGATGTTGAGCACCCTGCAACTGCCATGCTAACTACGGTAAATAATCCAACGATCATTCCGAGACTCTTTTTCCCCATACATTCCACTCCCCTCGTTACATACGGCTTGGATTCTTGCTTTACTCAAACTTGTATCGTTTCTTATGGATCGCTTTGACGATGGAATCCCCCGACCATTGAATGACTTGGACGAGCAAAATGATAATAATGACGGTTGCGATGAGGACGTCTTCCCGAAAACGCTGGTATCCAAAACGAATGGCCAAGCTGCCTAATCCCCCAGCACCGATTGCCCCAGCTACTGCGGTAAATTCCGTGATGCCGATAATCCCAATCGTGACGCCCCGCACTAAGGCTGGCATCGCTTCCGGAATAAGCACGCGGAAAATGATTGTGATGGGCGAAGCTCCAACGGATTTGGCTGCTTCCATCTTCCCTGCACTTACTTCCTTGAGCGAGTTTTCAATGATTCTCGCCAAAAATGGTGCTGCACCAATGGATAAAGAGACAATAGCAGCTGTGGGCCCGAGCGAGGTACCCACAATGAGTCTCGACAACGGCAATAGCAATACGATCAGAATAATGAAAGGAAGAGACCGAACGCCATTTATCATTGTCCCGATCCATTTACTCAGTTTTGGTGATTCAAGAAGGCCACCCTTTTCCGTCACGACGAGGGTAATCCCCAAAAACATGCCGATCAAAAGGGCGAACAAGGATGACCAAAACACCATGTAGAGCGTCTCAAGTAGTCCTTCCCATAGCAATTCAAACAAATCTGCGTTCATATGCCCGCTCCGACTCCTTCCATCACATGGCGCTTGTCACGGTAATAGTCGATAATATGGACAAATCGCTTAGCGGTATCACTTTCTGGATGAAGGAAAAACTTCTCCACACTCCCCGTCTCGACGATTCTGCCGTTTTCGATGACCGCCATGTTGTTGCATACGTGCTGAAGCACATCCAGCTCGTGAGTAATGAGCACAATTGTCAGCTTTAACTGGCGATTGATCTCCTTCAACAGCTCCAGAATCGAATACGTCGTCTGCGGGTCGAGCGCGGATGTCGCTTCGTCACTCAGCAGCAAATCAGGCGAATTGACCAGCGCCCTGGCAATCCCGACACGCTGCTTTTGACCGCCGCTGAGCTGGGACGGATATGTGTTTTCCTTGTCTCCGAGCTGTACGAGTTCTAATATTTCTCTTACACGCTGGTGAATATATGGCTTCGGATGGCCAGCTACCTCCAAGGGAAAGGCAACGTTTTGATAGACTGTTTTTGCATCCAGCAGATGAAACTGCTGAAATATCATGCCGATTTTTTGCCTTGCCTGACGCAGTTCTTTCTCGGATAGTTCTGTAATAACCCTGCCTCGGATCTCGATGGTCCCGGAATCGGGCTCCTCCAGCCGATTGAGACAACGAATCAGGGTTGATTTACCTGCTCCCGAAAACCCGATGATCCCGAAAATATCTCCTTTTTCGATTTGTAAATGGACGTCCTGCAAAACAGGGATGATTCCATTTGCCGTTTTGTAAGATTTATGGAGGTTCTCGATGTTTACCATTCGATCACCTGTCCTTTAATGCGCTAGCAGCCAGCTCGGCAAAATAATGAGCGCCAGGCAAAAGTGCCCGTTCATCCAGCGTAAATCCCGGATGATGCCATTCCTCGGTACCCGATGTTCCGAAAAAAATGAAGGAGCCGGGTATTTTCAATTGATAGTAAGCAAAATCTTCTCCCGCCGCAGACGGTTCGGGCGTTACGACTTGCAAGCCAACCTTCTTGGCTACATCGATGGACAGCTGCGTTAGCTTCTCGTCATTGTGAACAGGTGGTGGTCCTGCAAACCAGCGCAGATGAACGTTGGCACCATAGGCTGACGCTACGCCCTCGATAATCGCACGCAAGCGCTCGGGAATACGCGCACGTACCTCCTCTTGAAAGGTGCGGATTGTACCGCCAAGAACGACTTTGTCGGGAATCACATTCCAGGTCGTTCCGCCGTGAATGGTCGTCACGCTTACAACAGCGTTATCCAACGGACTTACATTTCTACTGACAATCGATTGCAAAGCCGTGACGATTTGCGAAGCTGCTACGATTGGATCTACCCCGGCATGCGGGATGGCTGCATGTGTACCGATCCCTTCCACATCGATCTCAAAGCCATCTACGCTTGCCATCAGCGGTCCCGGTTTAATCCCGATTGCCCCGACTTCCAGATCAGGTTTGTTGTGCAAGCCAAAGATCGCGTGAACCCCTTCCAAAACGCCCCTCTCCACCAACTGCCTTGCACCTGTTCCTTTCTCTTCTGCGGGTTGGAAAAGAAACCGCACTGTTCCTACCAGTGTCTTTTCCTGTTGCTTCAATAGATAAGCAGCTCCGAGGATGACCGCCGTGTGGAAGTCATGACCGCAAGCATGCATTTTCCCTGGGATTTTCGATGCGTACGGCAAGCCTGTTTCCTCTTGAATCGGCAATGCATCAATATCTGCGCGCAGTGCAATGATCGGTCCACTATTGTTCACGCCTATTTCTGCCACTACGCCTGTTTGCAGTGGGAAATCGACGATGCGAATATCCGCTTCCTCCAGCCATTTACGAATAGCGCGAGTGGTTTCGAACTCTTCGTAGGCAACCTCGGGATATTGATGCAGTTGTCTGCGAATTGCAATCAGCCTGGCCTCCAGTTCGGTTGATCGTAATGCCTCTATACCTGTTCCCACTGCGCTATCTCCTTTCTGTCAATTGCTTGTTGGGGACCCGGAACCGATTGGGCGGTTTTTTCAAATGCAGATGATCACGTAGCGTATCTCCCTCGTAATCCAAGCGATAAAGCCCTCTTTCTTGCAAAATCGGGATGACCTTATCGACGAACACTTCCAAACCATGCGGGAGAATCGGAGCGATGAACATGAATCCATCTGCCGCCCCTTGGGTAAACCATTTTTCCATCGCGTCTGCGATTTGTTCAGGGGTTCCGATCCATTCCCGATTGCTTCCTCCTTCGAGCAACGCGTACAACTGGCGCAAGGTCGGATTCTTTTGGCGAATCAGCTCTGTCATCCATTCGAAATGACTCTGGATGCCATTCTCTTCTGGAAAAATGACTTCTGCTGCTGGCGTATCCAGCGAATACTTGCTGAAATCGACTTTGCCCAAATAACCCGACAAAAATCGCAAGCCTTGCTCAGGCAGCAATAAGTCATGCAACTGCTCATAAATCACCTCTGCCTCTGCCTTTGTATCCGCAATAATCGGGGATATGCCTTGCAAAATGTGCAGTTCATCTGGAGTTCGACCGTAATCAGGAAGCCTGCTTTTCAGGCTGTGATAAAACTTCTTGGCACGCTCAAAATCCTTGACGTGTGAAAAGACGACTTCTGCTGTTCGCGCTGCCAGCCGTTGTCCCGGTTCTGACGCTCCTGCTTGCACGATGACAGGCTGTCCTTGCTTGGACCTGCCGATATTCAGCGGTCCTTGTACCGTGTAATGTTGACCTTTGTAATGGAGTCGGTGCATTTTTTCCGGATCAAAAAACACACCCGTCGTTTTGTCTTGTACAAATGCGTCGTCTTCCCACGAATCCCACAAGCCGGAAACGACATCGATGAATTCTTCTGCCTGCTCGTAGCGCTGATCGTGTGGTACATGGGTTGAACGGCTGAAGTTGCGCCCCGTTTCTCCTGTTGCATCGCCCGTAGTGACCATATTCCAGCCTGCGCGGCCATTGCTGATATGATCGACAGAAGCAAACAGCCGAGCCAGATTGTAGGGCTCGTGGTAAGTGGTGGATGCAGTTGCGACGAGACCGATTTTGGACGTAGCACCAGCGAGGGCTGCCAATAATGTAATCGGTTCAAAACGATTGAGAATATTCGGATGCGAATCTTCATTGACTGCCAAGCTGTCTGCAATAAAGGCGATGTCAAACTTCCCGCGCTCTGCCGTCTGAGCCAGCTGCTTATAATATTCGATGTCGATACTCGCATTTCTTTTCGCTGTCGGTAACCGCCATGACGCTACATGTATGCCCGTACCAACTAAGTAAGCGGATAAGTGAATTTGTCGCTTTCCCATCAGCTCTTCTCCCATTCGTTCGCGTTATGGTTTACTCTTAAACGCTTGTTTGAAATTGATAAGTTCTTCGACAGCAACTTGTGTAGGAATGTAGTTTCCTTTATACGTCTCCGTGATAAAATCAGAAACGATTTTGGACTGGTAGATCGCCACCAGCTTTTTTACATCCTCCCTATTTGCCTTTTCTTTTGTCGTCGCAATCACGTTGATGTATGGCTTCGCCGTTTTGCTTTCATGAAACACAGCGTCTTTTAATAGAAAACCAGCCTCGACTGCCACACCGTTGTTTATAATGGAGGCCGCCACATCCTTCATGACACGAGGAGTCGTTGCACCATCGACGGGGACAATTTCTAAATGTTTGGGATTCGCCTTGATCTTATCCGCCCCGCCAAATCCATCGAAATTATCCACGACTTGAATCAGTCCAGCCTCTTGGAGCAGCAGCAAGGCACGCCCCCAGTTGGAGTCATCGTTCGGTACGGCGATCTTTGCCCCGTCCGGTATTTCTTCGATTTTTTTAAACGTATCCGAGTAGATCCCGAGGGGTGCAATGATCGTGGAGCCAACGGGCACGATTTGCGCATTGTTTTTCGTGTTGAATTGGTCTAAAAAAGCGACGTGCTGAAAGGCATTGGCGTCGATTTCCCCCTCAAGCAGGACGGTATTTGGATTCACATTCGCGTTGAATGAAACCAATTCAATTTGCAATCCTTCTTTTGCCGCCTGTTCCTTCACGAAGTCCCACGTACGGCTTTCCGACCCGCGAATGCCGATTTTCAGCCCCGCCTGTTCCTCTGTTTTTCCGCAACCAACTGCGAGCATGGCTATCAAGGCGCACAGTAGGGTAAGCGCTACTTTTTTCATCGATGGTTCTCTCCTGTCTCTTCTGTTGCCTTAGTTCCGGCGAATTTTACCGGCCAGCACGTTGCCGAATGATTGAATCCCTTGGACGAGAACGACGAGGATGACGACGGTCGCAACAATTGTCACAGTGCTGAACCGCTGATATCCGTATGTAATCGCCAAGTCTCCAATTCCTCCGCCACCGATTGCGCCAGCCATGGCTGTGGCTCCGATTAAGCCGATGGTAGCTGTCGTGATGCTGAGAATAATCGACCCGAGTGTTTCCGGGATGAGAAAGCGAAAAATGATCTGCAACGGCGTCGCTCCCATTGCTTCCGCAGCTTCGATGATCCCTTCGTTTGCTTCCAGCAAGGAGTTTTCCACCAAGCGCGCAATGTAAGGTCCGCTGTAGATGACGAGGGGCACAATCGCCGCTGTCGTGCCGATAGAGGTCCCGACAATCAGCCTCGTCAACGGGATAATGGCCACCAGTAAAATAATAAATGGAACCGAACGAAGGACATTGATGATCGGATTCAAGATCGAAAAAATCAACGGGTTCTCTAAAATGTGGCCCTTGCGCGTGACCACGAGCAAGATGCCGAGCGGAAGGCCAATCAATGTCGCAAACACGAGCGATACGCTCACCATGTAAATCGTTTCGTAAACGGCTTGGATGACTTGGTCGGATGTGACTTCCATCGTTATGAAATCTCCTTTACCGAGACGTTTTGCTGTAGGATGTATTGGTATGCGCGGGCAATTTCCCGCTCGTTGCCCTGCAATTCAACAATCAGGTTGCCAAATGGCACTCCTTGCAGCTCGGTGATGTTTCCGAAAAGGACATTGACGTCACTGGCAAATCGCTTCGCTACTTGCGAAAGCATCGGCTGACCAGAGCTTTCCCCGATGAAACGAATATGAAGGATCTTGGATTTCCCTTGATTCGCTTCAAGAAGCTTGTAAACGCTCGCTGGAATGTCGTCACGTACCACTGATTTGACAAAATGGCGAGCCGTCTCTGTCTGAGGATTTGCAAATACATCCAAGACATTTCCTTGTTCCACGACAGCGCCTTGCTCCATGACCGCAACACGGTTGCAAACCTCTTTGATGACATTCATTTCATGGGTAATCATGAGAATCGTAACGTTGTATTCCTCGTTCACCCTTGTGAGCAATTCCAGAATGGACGCGGTCGTTTGCGGGTCCAACGCCGAGGTTGCTTCGTCGCTCAGCAAAATCGACGGGTTGGTCGCCAGTGCACGTGCGATCCCGACGCGCTGCTTTTGTCCGCCAGATAGCTGGTTAGGATAGCTCTGCGCTTTTTCAGTTAATCCTACAAACGACAGGAGCTCGCCTACGCGTTCCTGAACTTCCTTTTGTGAAGTGGTTCCAAGCCGCAGCGGCATCGCTACATTGTCAAAAACGGTCTTCGTGGAGAGCAGATTGAACTGCTGAAAGATCATGCCAATGTTTTTCTTCAAGCTCCGCAAATGTTTGACCGACAAAACAGACAAATCATTCCCGTCGACAATCACTCTGCCAGATGTGGGCTGCTCCAATCGATTGACCGTGCGAAGCAGCGTGCTTTTGCCAGCACCGCTTAAACCGATTACTCCGAAAATGTCGCCTTTGTGCACATTCAGCGTAACACCTTTTAATGCCTCAATAGTTGCGCCGCCGTTTTCGTATGATTTATGGACTTCGTGAAACTCAATCATGCTCTCTATCGGTTCAACCTTTTTCCCGTTGGACGGAAGAGATGTACGTGTCTCCTTCCTAATCGCTTGTACGCTCCCCATGTTGTTTTCCCCCTAGCTAACTGACAATCGCGATTCTAACTGATCCAGTTCTGTATGAAGCAATGCTTCGTATTTGCCGTCCCCGCCGAATTCCACCACCGGGACTAAGCGCGTGCCGTATTTGAGTTCCAGCACATCGCGGAGCACGTCTTTTCCTTCTACATCAATCCATTCAAAAGGATGTTGATTCGCTTGTAATACAGCCTTGACGTCTGTACAAAACGAGCACCCGCTTCTCCCCCATACAATCACTTTTTGTTTGGCTGACACGTACAACTCCTCCTTCTCCCAACACTGGCTTCCGGTGCGATCCAAAAACAAAAAGACCCCCTACCCATTGGCAGGAAGTCTCCAGTTGTCTGGTCGACATTTTTAATTCACATCGGATTACTTGGGATATTATCATTCACAGCTTTGCCACGTCAACAGCTATTTTCCATCGCATTACAAACATTGCAGCTTGAAATAGTCATTGACAATGAAATGGGTTACCGATAAAATCCTAGCAAATAACTATGAAATCAGCCGACTGGTCATCCAGAGGCCCCCTTTGTACATGCAAGCGTACGATCAGGGGGCCTCTATTTCTTTTCCATTACGAATAGGAGCGAAGAACATGCCGCTAAAACTAAGCATTTTGGATCAGAGTCCCATCCAAGAAGGAGAAACGGCAACAGAGGCTTTTTTGCACACCATTGCCTTGGTCAAGAAGGCCGAAGAGCTCGGCTATCACCGGTTCTGGGTGTCTGAGCATCACGACTTAGATCATGTGGTCGGCTCATCACCAGAGGTGCTCATCGCCCATTTGCTGGCGAAAACGGAACATATCCGCATCGGTTCCGGTGGAGTGATGCTGCAACACTACAGCCCGTATAAGGTAGCAGAAAATTTCCATGTATTGGCTTCCCTGGCACCTGGTCGTGTCGATCTCGGTATTGGCAGAGCTCCCGGCGGGCTTCCGTTATCAACAAAAGCACTGCAACAGGAGAACACAGGAATCAACCGAACTCTTGCAGAAAAACTCGTAGAACTCGAGCACTTTCTCCATGACGAGCTAACGCCTGCGCACTCCCTTTATGGATTAAAAGTCATCCCGACTCCCCCCGAGCCTGCTGATTTATTCCTATTGGGTACGAGTCTCGAAAGCGCAGAATTAGCTGCTTCCCGGGGCATTCCATACGTGTTTGCCCTGTTTATCAACCAGGATGGGACGGTGAGTCAAGCCGCTATTAATGCCTACCGAAAGCAGTTTCGTCCAGGCAGAATCGCCAATCCGCAAGCACTCCTTGCTCTTTCTGTCATCGTAGCCGATACCGAAGAAGAAGCCGCTCAATTAGCAAAAGAAAGCAAGGTCGCCAAAATCCATTTGCAAAGCGGAAAAACCGTAACCGTCACCAGTCTGAAAAAGGCGGAAGAATTCGGGCTTCAATCCGTCGAACCGTATACCATTGAGGTAAAGGAAGCGAATGTCATTCACGGAACGAAAGACACGGTACGGGAAAAGCTTATTGTCATCCAGGATCAATACGATATCGAGGAAGTCATCATTATAGCGCCTATCAAAGACTTTCAAAAACGCGTGCTGTCATATGAGCGATTGAGGGAAGCATTTTCGGAACTGACCGTTTCCTGATTTGTGCCAGACAGATCACAAAATGAATTTATTAAGGCCGATCCGCTTGAGTGAATGAGGCGAGTCGGCTTTTTTCCCTTTGATCCCACTCCTCTAGCGTCATCATTTTAAAGGCTTCCTCAAAATCAATTCGCAAAGGTGCGATGAATTCCAACAGGTTGCTGTCGGGATCTTCGAAATAAATCGCAGCGTGAGCTTGGGGGTTATTCGGCAAAACAAGCGGCTGCTTTTCTGGCGGGAAACCAAAGATAGTGGTCACCGTTATTCCCTTCTGTTCCAGCCACTCCTTCGCTTCCGTCATATCTTTTCCATCAATATGAAAGGCCACATGTCTCAACGATACGTGATACGGAGTATCTACCCGATCGGTCTCCCATAGTCCTAACCAGCTGCGCCCTTTTTCAATCCAAAAGAAAGCCACTGTATCGGTCTGATGAGCAAGTTCCAAATCCAGCTCTTTGTAAAACGCAATCGATCTTGCAAGATTCTTGACAGGTAAATGTGCTTCGTACAGTCCTTTAATCATACTTGACATCCTCCTTTACCTTTTTCAACATTAATGTATTATATGTATGATTATATTAACAATTCTGGATGATTGCAAAAAAAAGAGTCTGCAAATGAATGCAAACTCTGACCTGAACTGCCCACTTACACGATCGTATGCTGTTCTTTCACGTAACGGTTCACCGGGATGGAAAGCCCCAGGTTCCCACGTAATGTGTCCGCTTCATATTCGTCGCGATAAATCCCCCGCTCTTGCAAAAGGGGCACTACCAACTCAACAAAATCGTCCAACCCATGCGGTACAACGGAGTGGACAATAAATCCATCGGCGGCTTGTTTTTCAAACCACAACTGAATTTGGTCCGCTACCATCGTGGGCGTTCCGATAAAATCGCTGGAAGGTGTGGCCGTTTGCAAAGCAACCTGTCGCAACGTCCAGTTGTTCTCTTTGGCATTTTGTTTGATTTTGTCAGTCGTACTCCGAAAGCCGTTACTTCCGATCTCACCTAAATCAGGGAATCGTTTATCCAATTCATATTGGGTAAAATCGTGGTGGTCAAAAAAGCGGCCCAAATAATTCAATGCATGCTCGATACTGACTAGATTGACGATTTCCTGATGCTTTTGCAGCGCCTCTTCCTTTGTTCTGCCGACAATTGGGCGTATCCCCGGAAATAGTAAGATGGACTCCGGTGAGCGTCCATACTTCGCCGCTCGCGCTTTTACATCCTGATAGAAGCTGGCTGCCTCCTCAAGGGTTTCTGCCCCTGTAAACACGGCGTCTGCCGATTTTGCCGCCAATGTCTTGCCGCTTTCAGAAGAACCTGCCTGAAAAATAACAGGGTGTCCTTGTTGAGAACGAGCGATATTTAATGGACCCTGCACGGAAAAGTGCTCCCCTTGATGATTCAATCGATGCATTTTTTGCGGATGGAAAAAGATACCCGCTTCCTTATCGCGAATGAACGCATCATCTTCCCACGAATCCCACAGCCCTTTGACTACTTCCAAATACTCCTCCGCAATTCGGTATCGCAGCTCATGGGATGGATGCTCCTTTTTCCCATAGTTCAGCGCTGAGCCTTCCAAAGGCGAGGTCACGACATTCCACCCAGCCCTGCCGCTACTGATATGATCCAGGGACGCAAATTGCCTGGCTATAGTAAACGGCTCGCTGTACGAGGTAGATACGGTGCCAACCAAGCCGATGCGTGAGGTGACGGCTCCAAGTGCAGATAAAATCGTAAGTGGCTCGAAACGGTTCAAAAAATGGGGGAGCGATTTTTCATTGATGTACAAACCATCTGCAATAAAGACAAAATCGAACAATCCTGATTCAGCTTTCAGCGCCTGCTGCACATAAAATCCAAGATTGACGCTGGCGTCAGCCAATGCTTTCGGGTGCCGCCACGCTCCCATATTCCCTCCGATTCCGTGAATCATCGTCCCTAGCTTCAATGTTCTCTTGCTCCCCATGGTTCGTTCCTCCTTTGTTAAATAACAAAAAGGCCCCTGTCAAGTACAGGAGCCTTTGGTTGACCAATCAGCCAAGAATCGTTGTAGATTAGATTATGGTAATTATTCCAATGTGTCAAGTATGAATTAAACTACTTACTTCCCCATTGCTTTCATGATTTCTTCAATCCCGTCTATTTTCGCCAGAGCCATCGGTCCAGGTAACGAAGGGTCTGCCAATTCATAGACTCGGTTATTTTTGACGGCGTTCAAGCTATTCCAGACGTTGCTTCCTTTCAGGGCCTCTTTCACTCCACCTTGGATCGGCGCTTGCCAATTATTGATGACGAACAAATGGTCTGGATTTAGTTGAGCGAGGCCCTCGAGTGAGAGCTGCCCATTTTCATGAGCCCCTTCCGTTCGCTTCAATCCAAGTCCGTTGTAAAATGGATCGAATCTTCCATCGGTCCAAGTAATGAACTGCTCTTTCCCTCTGTACATGACGAACATGACCGACTCCTGACTGCGAAACGCGAGCTGTTCTTTGTATGCCGCCGATTTTCGATCAAACTCGGCTAGCACATTCGCAGCCTTCTCCTCTTTTCCTATAATCGAAGCCATTTGTTGAAGGGTTTCACGCCAATCCCCAGCCTGAGGCAAGATGACAGTTGGTGCAATTTGCGATAATTTTTCGTATTGGTCTCGCATGTCATCAGCGGCAATAATGATATCAGGCTGAACAGCCAGCAACTTCTCCAGATCGACCTCCATCCCCAGATCGATGATATTTTTATCCCCCACTCGTTTACTGAGACTGGGAAAATTCGCCGTAATGGTCGATACACCTTGGGCAGCAATCGGATACTCTTCCAAAACGGCCAAGTAGTCAACAAAAGCAATGTACGGCGTCGCGATTTTTATTGGTTTTTCCTGAATGACCGTTTCACCTGATAGATGGGAGATCGTCCGTGGAAAAGCACTCTCGCTCTTTGCAGGCGTTGAGCCTTGGTGTCCCGCTTGTTTGTTCGTAGTTAGTGCAGTTGTTTGTTGGCCCGATCCTCCGCCGCATCCTGTTATCATCAGGACTAAAATAATAACAAGGGCCATAAAAATACTACCTAGTCGTTGCATACTCCGGTCTTCTCTCCTTTTTGAGGCTCCCCTACATTAAAACGACATGTAAATGAGATTCGTTATCAACGCCCCAAATGATACTACTAGTCGGTCATCCATACTACCTGTAGACGGAATAGTTTGCTGGTTATCGGGATACTGAGCCTACCTGTTAGAGGAACGTCTCACGAATGCACTTGGGTTGACACCATATTTCTCCCGGAACGCTTCCGCAAAGTAGCTTGTATTCGTGTATCCGATGGCACTCGAGGTTTCCGTCACATTCATTTCCCCTTGTTGAAGTAAAAATAAGGCTTTTTCCAGCCTCTTTTCTCGCAAGTAGCCAAAAACGGTTGTGCCAAACATTGCTTTAAATCCTGCCTTCAGCTTGTAATCATTTAAACCAATCATCCGGGACAGTGCAGGTAATGAAGGCGGGTCCGCCATGCATTCCAACATGATCTCCCTTGCTTGTACGATCTTTTCTTTGTCGCTTTTCTATAAGGGAACAGACGCAGTTTCCTTATCAAGCAGAAAGGATTGAAACGCCATCGAAAGCAGTCCCAATACGCCAGTTTCCATCTCAATCTTTTTCGTTCCCGGTTTGGCGGCGTGCTGCATCACACGTTGGAGTGCAACAGAAGCAGCAGGAGACAGCTTTTCCTGAAAGATACGAAACAATTGTTTTCCAAGAACTTGCCTGAATTCAATGGAACGCTCACCATTCGACTCCTCCATGAAATGATGGAAGGTCGACACCGGAATACCGATGCCAAGCATGTGGAACGGCTCATTTCCACCGTATTCAAACCTCGCTTCCACTTCTGACATGAATTGTAGCGAGCAAAGACCAGGCAGCAATTGATGCTCTTTGCCTTGCACCCGAATTCCTCTTTCCCCTTTTAAACAAAAATTAAGCTCTACCATAGGGCTTTTCGTAGAAAGAGAGATACTCTGTGATCGGTAAAATGTATAGTCGGATACAACAACTTCCATATCATACCGAGGAAGAAACCGACGAATATACCCCTCGCCCATCTCTGGATGAAGAGTCAGATGTGTTTTCTGATCCACATGTTGCGGTTCCAGATTCATTCTGTCGAAAAAAAGATGAAAGTTTTCTTGAATATGTGTAGAACTCAACTCTGTCCACCCCATCCGATGCGTAAAATGCACATGATAATCATTCTTAAATTATAGCGGATTGAGGAAAGTTTTACTATGATAATGGAAATAGTGGGTTCATTTTAGCAAAAGAGGTGATGTTCTTATGCTAGATTTAGCTAGTCCTGTATGGGGTAAGCTGCAAGGTCCTTATGGTTATTCTGATAGCGTCCCTACGCTCATCCAGCATATTCAGCACGACTATTTTTCTGAGGAAAAAGAAGAGTTGTATTGGGAACTTCTGTATCATCAAAATACGATTTATCCATGCACATATGCCGCCGTTCCCTATTTAGTAGAGATCGCGCTAAAAACAGGAAGCCCCGATATTCTGTTGGATATCTTCATAACCTGCGGCATTTTCGAAGCCAATAGCGAAAAAGAGCTTCATATGGAGGTGCCTTCGGAGTTTTTACGAGATCACACTTCATTATTGGATCAAGAGACCATCAGAGAGATCTATCGTGAATACCGACGTGCCATTCTATCACTGACAGAGCAAACAGAATCAATCCTTCACCTAGTACGGATGGAAGAGCATGATACAGACAAGCGCTACATACTAGCTGCGGACGCTGCGTTTCGTGGGAACAAAGAGATTGCCAACATGCTTCTCACCTTTTCGGAGGGAGACGAATATGTAACGGTGTGTCCGACGTGCGATCACTCTATCTACTTATGGCCAGATGAGGAGGAGATCTTATTCGCTTACGAAGACGATCCCGTTTCACACGGTACAGCGAAACGATTTTCAATCATCGCCAAAAGACCAGACTTGTCAAATGACAGCGGACTTCAGCGATTATACCAACGTGCGCTTGAGATTGGGGATAAAAAGCTGCTTGCCCACCTTCCTTATCTTGCTGGTGAATTGAACTGCTGCTCATGCGACAGCCCTATCCAAGTTTGGCCGGGCCTTTTTCCATAAACAGCAAAAAGGCCTCAGCTTATGCCGTGGCCTCTTTACTTTACATTGCAGATATATCTGCCAAGGATCCTTTCGTTGCTTGTAACAAGCCCTCTACCGCCATCTCGATCTGGACGCCAATATTTCCGCCACTGACAATAATCGTCTCTAGCAATTGTGCTCGTTGATCGATCACTGTCGGAAACAACTTCTTCATCCCAACTGGCGAACATCCACCACGAATATAGCCAGATACTTTGGTGATCTCCTTCACGGGAATCATCTCGATTTTCTTCTCGCCAACTGCTTTCGCCGCTTTTTTGAGATCAAGCTCGGCTTCAACAGGGATGACAAACACATAATAAGATTTGCTCGTTCCTTGCGAAATCAATGTTTTATAGACAACGTTTTCTTCGCGACCGATCTTTTGGGCGACAGCGATTCCGTCGATTTTTCCATCATCCGTTGCATATGTCAGCATGGTGTATGCGATTTTTTCTTTTTCCAATATCCGCATCGCATTCGTTTTTCCCTGCTTCACGCCATACCACCTCCACTACACGCTGGTCAACAAAATATAATCTATCTTAGGGGATGGCGTTCTACTTTTCAACCAAAAAACGCCACTGACATAATCATGTCAGCGGCGCCTCGTATTATTGAATCGTTACTTCGTCAATCTCAATATGACCAGCAGGGCTAATCCATACACCCTGCACATTCTTTTGAATCGCCGCCAAGTTCTCGGAGAATCGGAACGGGATGAGCGGAGCTTCGTTCATTTCGATTTGTTGTGCTTTTTCATAGAGTTGCTTCCGTTTTTCTGCGTCTGTTTCTTTGCGTCCTTCGTCAATCAGCTTGTCTACTTCCGGATTGTTGTAGAAGGAATGATTACCAGGTGCGCCATGTGCTTTCGAGTGATACAGGTTCGCTTGGTTGTAGTCGGCATCGCCGGTAGCATTTCCCCATCCACTCATGAACAGGTCAGTCTCACCTTTGGACGCTGCTTCGATATAAGCCCCGAATTCCATCACATCCAGTTGCAGGTCAATACCGATTGGCTTCAGCTGTTGCTGCAAAACCTCGGCTACGCTAATCCGTGCCTTGTTGTCATTCAACGCGATTTTTGCTTTGAAGCCGTTTGGATATCCAGCCTCTGCGAGCAATTGCTTCGCTTTCTCGACGTCATACGGAATGTCTTTTACATTCGAGCTGTATCCAACCATCGCTGGTGTAATCGAGGAGTGCGCTGGCGTTCCCACGCTGTTGTAAACGCCTGCAATAATGGTTTTCTTGTCGATTGCGTGGGCAATGGCTTGGCGGACACGCATATCATCAAACGGCTTTTTCCTTGTATTCAATCCGATATGATCGACAGAGAAACCAGGGTATCGACCCAATTGCATCGATGCAGAATTTTGCACGCGATCAATGTCTGTTACAGGCAGGTTTTCTGCCACGTGAACTTCTCCTGTCTCAACCATGGCAAGGCGCGTCGTGTCTTCCGGTACGGTTTTGAAAACGACTTTCTCCAAATTTGGTGTACCGCCATAGTAGTTATCATTTCTTACGAGAATCACTTCTTGGCCCGGCGTCCATTTCTCGAATTTGTACGGGCCCGTACCAGTTGGATTCTTGCTCAAATCTTTTCCATATTGTTCAATGGCTTTCGGGCTGATGATGCTACCCTCTGCACTCGCCAAAACAGACAAGAGCGGTGCGTACGGATAATTCAGAAGAAATTGTACCGTGTACTCATCTACCACTTTCACTTCTTTGATGGCTTCAAACATATTCATCCGGCTAGAGCCAACGGCAGGGTCCTGAACGCGCGCGATTGTAGCCTTTACTGCTTCCGCATTGAAAGGTGCGCCATCATGGAACGTCACGCCTTGACGAAGCTTGAACTCCCACGTCAGGTCATCGAGCTGCTTCCACTCGCTTGCCAGGGATGGGACGTATTTGCTTTCTTTATCCATGCGCACAAGCCCTTCGTATACTTTGTGATGAACGATTGCTGCTGAAGGGATTTGGGACAGGAAATGCGGGTCGAGGTTGTTCGCATCGGACAGACGAGCGATGACGAGGGTTCCTCCTGTTTTGCCAGCTTCCGCAGTACCCCCTGCTTGTCCAGGGTTAGTGGACGCATCCTGCCCCGACGAACACCCTGCCAAAGCCGCAGATATCGCGATCGTCATGGCAATCAGCGTGTGATAAAAGCTCTTCTTTTTCATCTGTGTTCCCCCAATTCTTGTTACAAATGTTTTAGCATTCAAACATGTTTTATTTTAGATAATATTCTGTCATTACATGTTCATTTTGTTTACCTTTATTTTCAGTTTCTTTACAACTTTATATATAAACAAAAAACTCTCCCCTATAGCAGCGAGAGAGTTGTTCAAGACTATCTGACAAATTCACTTTTTAACAGCCCATATATGTATTCATCATAATGTTGGCCGTTCGTATAGATCATATTCCGAAGCGTGCCTTCCAGTTGAAAGCCGAGGTGTTCCTGCAATCGTTTCGATGTTTCGTTAAAAGCAAAAACATGTGCCGTTACTTTCTCATAGCGCAGCTCCTGAAAAAAATAGGTGAGAAAAATCTTTACGGCTTCCGAAGCATATCCTCTGCGATGATAGCCGCGGAAAATGGCCACTCCATATTGAAAATTTCCATTCCGGGAATCACAGTGATGCGAGTTGATCGTGCCTACCAATTCTCCATCCAAGGTTTCAATCGCAAGCCGCATATTGTCTCCGTCAGGGACTCTGGCTGCTTGCTGCTCTGTCCACAATCTTGCTCCGGCTTCCGATCTAGGAAAATAAATGGCATCAGATGCTCTTGCTATCTCCGAATCTTGATCATTTCCGTGAAACTTCTGCCAATCCTCGGGAACGACGGCGCGTAATCTAACCTTCTTTCCTTCCCACAGATTCACAAGCATCAACCCCTTTCCAGAAAAAGGATAGCATAAGGTAATACCACGAGCTATAGAAAAAGAGAGACTCTTTACGAATCTCTCTTCCCTTCCTACACCCGAATTACGATGACCGAGTCAAAGGCTTTTTCATCATATTGACGTACTGCACCACATACAAATACTGCTGCGTTAACAACTCCGCATCCGCTTTTACTTCCTGCAAATAGCGATTGCCCTCCACTTGCAGGTCTTCTATCAATGAGCCGAGGAAGCTCATATCGTATTCGGTCACGAGCTCTTGCAGCTTTTTCAGCTCCTGCAAATCTTGCTTGTCAAGTTTATGGATTCCTTTGAGTAATAAGCGTTCCTGCCATTCCGTCAGCTTTTCGGTTAAGGAATATAGCTCCTCCATGATTTACGTCCACTCCCTCACCGTCTATAGGTCTAACTTAAAGCTCGTCAGCGATTTGCCCTGCATGATGCTGATCGGATAAAGCCCATCTCCTATTTTTTGCACAAGCAAATACACATCGCGCAACTCTAGCAGCCGTTTGTTTTGCTCGAGATGACGTATATTGCGGGCGAATTCCCCCTGATAGGAGATGCTTAATTGGAGAGAATGACATTGCTCGTCTTCGATCGTCAGAATCAACTGCTGCGTCTTCTGATCGAATTCGACTTGGTTGAACTGCTTCGCTTTCAATAGAAAAACCGAGTCCAACGCAGTCTCAAACATATCGCCTGCCGCGTCCTTCCAACCATTTGACCAATCGCGAATGAACACCTTGCCCAGATCCAGTTCTTCGATATTGTCCCTGGGAACGATGGTTAATCGCGTCTCTTCACTGGAAGACAAGCGCTGCTCCCGATTCGTCTTCGCCTGTGTCAGGATGACCTGTGAATGAGAGAGCTCCTCCATGGAGATCAACTCTCCCCAGGGTACCTTGCCTTTATAGCTGTCCTTAAAGGAAAAGGATATGCCTTCATAATATACGGGGCGCGCTTCTGTATACGTGTAGATGCGCTGATCAGAAAGCGAATAAAAGTAATACGTAATCCCCTTGTACCCTGACCGCGTCTCCCATGGATTCGCTCCCAAAGCATACAGACTTAACTGCGGAACCATATGGTACTTACTCTTGAAGCTGCCGAGCAGCTGCTTTTTCGCTTCGGTTTGATCGGCCTTCTCTAGGGCAAGCAAACTAAGGTACACCCGGGAAAGCCGGTCGAGCAGCGCTTCCGTTGAAAACTTGACATGACGCTGAAAAAATAAGTTCAGCTCCCCATGAATGCCGCGAATGTCCTTTTCTAAGCGGGGAAGATTGCCGTTATGCGCAGCGATAGCAAGCAGCTCTAACCGAGTACAAATCGTCTGGGATAGCTTCGCCAAGCCGATGCCCAGAATCTCTGCGATCAGGGCTTTGGCTTCTGCTACGACATCGGTTTCATAGCTGACATCGGTTACGGATGCTTGTAACTGCTCACGATCCTGTAACTGATGCATAGCCCGATAGCGCAAAATGACCTCCAGCTTATGCAAGCAATTGCCTTTTGCCTTGCAGGTGCACATACTCTTCCCGATCTCCGAATCACTGTCAAAAGAAACGGATATATCCTGGGTGCGCAATGTCATGGTTAAAAAGGATGTTTCAACGACATCCATCTCCTCGAAATAGTCGAGGCGAAACAGCACTTCTTCCAACTGCGCTGGGGTAAAAGCCTTGCTAATATGAGACGGCTGCAATTGCAACAGCCAGCTAAAGTCAGGCTTGTAGGTCTCCAGCTCTACCTCGTTTCCTGCTCCTGCTTGCAAATGGTTTTGGGCATAGTAGACGATGGCGATGATGACATGCTTGCATATCTTGTCTGATGGACATGAGCAGGAAAAGCGATCAATATCTGCATGAAGTCGGCATACGCTGTCATCTGACAGCGCACACTCGACGTAATCGTCCCTGAACTCGTAGGAAACGGTCATTCCTTTTTCCATTTCCTTGATGGAACGATTGTAAATTCCTTTATTCGCGTATTTGATCAAATACTCTTCGTTGCACAGCGCGATAAACCGATGAAATTCAGATGTGAAATCCGCCATCGTTATTTTCCTGCTGCTCGCATGACATCATAGACGGTCTCGCTGAAAATGCGTGTTGGAATATCAGTGAGCTTCAGCCGATCCACTGGTTTGAAGTAAAAATGCTTGTACTCGGCATCTTTATTTGGAAAGAAAGCCAACGCTTCCAGCTTCACATCCTCCATTCCTTCCCAATACGAAATGCTCGCCCCGCTGATTTTCAACTCAGCCACCATACCGTCATACAGTTTGTAAAACTCGTAATAATAACCGGCATCGAGCGGCGTTCCTTTGACCCAGCCGAATTTCTCCATCATTTTTGCAAAAGCAGTAGGTGAGTACGATTCAACAGGCAGGCGGAGCAATTCATTGGCTTTTACTTCTTCTTCCGTAGGCAGGAACGCTTCCCGATTCAACTGCTCGAATGGCTGTGTAATCTCGTAATCTTCCAGCTGCGTTCGCCAGCCGTTCAACGTCTCTTCGTCCAGCTCCAGTGGGTGAATCAAGCCAATGAGCTGCTCATCTGCCAACTCATACTCATCCTCGTCGACGGTGTTAAATGTCCCATCGTCCATATAGCGGAACGTATCTACGAGCTTTCCGTCCTCGTATACACCCCAGATCAGTCCAATTGCGAATTTTTGCATCAACACGTTCTCCACAAAGAGATGTTTCCATGCTGCCGTTAACCAATAACGCGATTTAGACAGGGACTCCTCCAAACGAAGAGATTGTACCTTCACCATATTTTTCAGGTCTTTTTTCAATTGAGCAAAAGTCAATCGCGCTTGTTCTGCCTTCTCCAAATCATCTTTCGCGGACGGCGCAGGCAGATTTTTGACCGCTTTTCCTGTGCTGTCGTTCGTGACTTCCAGCTCCAGCTCGTTGCTGACTTTAACCGTGAAGGTGCGGTCGCCGTAGTCAAACACTTGCTTGCCGGATGCATCGAAACCAAGCGTAGTTACCAATCGGTCTTCCAGTTCCATCGCGGAAATGTTCTGATTCGCAGCCGCCATGGACAGCGCCTCTTCTGCTGCTGTTTTGACTTGCCTGTTTTTGATCGTACGCTTGATCTGGTCGATGAGACGCAGTGCAGTCAAATCATTTGAGAACGACAGGGCACGCACGCCATCCGCAGCCAAAGCACCGCGAGAGTGATCTGTCCATTCCTTAATCAACTGACCAATCGTATCGACTATACGTCGATCTCCGAAAGCGACGCAGAGCGGCATGATCCATTTTTCTTTGGCGACTGCTCCATTATCGAGCCATGTACGCAATGCTTCTACGGTAAAGTCAGCAACAGATGCCGCTTGCAGAGAAGGTTTCAAGTCAAGCACCAACGGGTTTGGTGCTGTCGGGAATTCGATCGAAGCGGTTAGCATGTACTCCATTACTTCTTGGCCCAGCTCGTTGCCGTCTTGGTCGCGAAGGACTGGCATGCGCTCCAGTGGCATCCATTTAATCCGTGTGAGCTTGCGCTTGTCGGTCAGATTGCCCAAATGGGTCAAACTCGCATCTGGCCCTTGCTCCTCGGCGTCGATAAATGTTTGCAGCAGCGTTTTAAATTTGCTGCTCTTTTCTGTTGTCAATAGCTCCTGGAAAATCTCCTTGTTATTGTCCAGGGAGCGAATCGCATCAAGCGCCATTTCCTTGACCTTTGCTTTTTTCTCGGTTTGATAAACGTGCAAATAAAGCTCCTTGTCTTTGGCCTGAAGAAACGCTGAACCAGCAAGGCCGCTCACTTTCTTCGAGCTGTCAGCCAACCCGAGCAGAATCGCTTGGTTCCGCAATTTCTCAGACAGCGTCTCCTTTGCCGCCAATAGGGTTTGCATCACAAACACGCGAAGCTCCGTATCCAGCTTGTCAAATTGAGCCAAACTCATCTCCGGATTCGCTACGACCAATGAACGATACACTTCTTCATTGACGTCTGTGTAATAATAGTGCATCTCCTTGATCGACAAAATCTGATGAAAGAGTGTTTGGATATCTACGGCTTCGTCCTTCTGGTAATGATCAATGATGGCGGTTAATCGATCCTGGAACGCATGAGCAAAGCACATATGGCCTACTCTGCGATTGGACTTGTCTTTGTAGTGGCACATGAACGGAATCAGACGCGCAATAAACGGATGGTCTACAGGCAAGAAGCTCAACAGGATCATCTGCTGTCTTACGAGTTGTACGTCCTCCAGATGCACATGCTCGAGCACATCCTCTAGGGCAGCTTTTCCATCCAAATAGCTCGCCAGCTTCGTTGAGCCCTTCGCACGTCGCAGCGCGTCTTGAATAATCCCTTCCAAAGAAGGCTGGAAATCGGTGAGATCCACGCCTGCTACCGCCAGCGTTTTGTATAAAAATCCTTTGACCATCGGGATTGAAGCAAGCTCAAGCGCTCGTCTCGATTTGGTTACATCTTCAAGCGCCAGCTGTTTCACCTGCTCCCAGAGCGTCGGGGGAGATAGCAAATGCTCGCGAAGTCCCAGCAGTAGATCGTAAGGCTCCTCCATCTGCACAAGGCCAGCCAGTCTCTTATCTTCGGACAGGATATCAAGCGGGAACATGTCAAAAAAGATTTGCAAGGTGTCGTGCAGCTCCCGATCGATCTCCTCTTCCTTCTTCAGAAATGCACTGATCCCGCCTTTGACGTGAATGCGGAAGTACAGCAAGCTGATGACCAGCTCCATATAACGCTTCAAATGCTTCTGGTTCAAAAGGGAGCCTTCCTTGACCTGCTCTCCTGGATAATACTTTTCTCGCAGCGCAGCCTTTTTCTCTTTGACGAACGAAGGGTACAACGACTCGTTCGTCAGTAAATTGTTGCTCGAAAACTGCATGGTCACGACTTCTTTTGCAATGGTATGCAGCTCTTTTATAAATTCGCGCGTATCACCTGTAAGCAGGTAATAGTAGATCGGCATCAGCTTTTCTTTTGCTTCCTCCAATACGCTCGGAGAAATCATGTACGCATATGAAATGAACAGCAAAAATTTGGCCCGATCAAATGTCGAGGAGTAGTCACGGCTGATGCTTACGCGATAATCCTCCGCGGCTTTTACCAAAAATTCGCCAAACAACGCAGGCCCAAAATGCTCGGCCGTTTTTCTCATGGCCTCCAATGCTTTCTGATCTCTAGCACGGATATCAGCATCACTAATTTCCTTCATACTTTGCAGTTCGATCTGGTCCAGGAAGCACTCATCCATTACGTTTTTCTTATCGTAAAAACGGTTACTTGCCTTGTAGATCAATACAGCTGCTCGGTAGAAAGCCAGCTCCTCGCCGCGTTTTTTCAGCTTGTCAAATTCGGATCGAATCGTATAGCTGTAAAACCGCGGGTCCTCTGCGATTTCCGGGCATTCGTCTGTGTCACCTGCAACGTAATCAGCGATTTGATCGTACAAATGCTTGTTTCGATCACTTGCACTGATAAACTCCTCCACAAATTTCTTCGTAACCGGATTGAGATCTGTCTTTCGTAAAACCATTCCTTACTCCTCCTTCTCTCTATTTGATAACTTTACCAATCCATTGCGCGAGCTCATCAGGCGTGATCGCGGCGACATTTGCTCCCATATCGCTCAATACCCTTGCAGCATGCTGGTTGTATGTAGCGTTGCCATTGAAATCCAAAGCCGTCAGCACTAAAAATTTGCAGCCCGCGTCTATAATTTCCTTGCTTTGGCGATACATTTCCTTGATCGGATAGCCCTCCTCCAAATCGCTGACGAGGATAAATATCGTCTTCGATGGATTTTCGAGCAGTGTTCTACCGTATTTGAGCGCCTGGGCAATATGAGTCCCCCCACCAAGCTGCACACTCATCAGCACATCGACCGGATCATCCAGTCTATCGCTCAAATCAACGACCTTTGTATCAAAAATAACCAAATGCGTCTTTAAAGCAGCGAGCTTGTAAAAAATGCTTGCCATAACAGAGCTGTAAATCACAGAGTCCATCATACTGCCGCTCTCGTCCACGACAATGACGATGTTCCATTTGTTGTGATGCTGGACATTGCTATGGAAATACAGTTCATCGATAATAAAACGGCTTTTTTTGCGGTCGTAGTTTTTCAAGTTTTTGCGAATCGTTTTATGGACATCCAGATTTTTCATCGACTTCGTATAGCCGCGCTTGTGGCGATTGCGTTTGCCGACGATGCTGGTCTGCACTTCATTCTCAAGCTGACGCCGCAGATCGTCTACGACCTTGCGTACAATTTCCTTTGCACTTTTCACGACCTCTCCTTTCATCCTGCCTTTAAATTGGAGGATGTTTTTCAAGAGGGTCATGTTGGGCTCCATGCTTTCCAACACTTTTTTGTCTGTCAACAGCTCTGTCATGTTATAGCGGTCCAGAGCTTGCCGCTCAAGGATTTCTACCGTTTTTTTGGGAAACAGCTTGCGGATTTTATTCAGCCAGGAGGGAACCGTCAATGCCGAATCTCCCCGGCCGCCTTCTTTTCGATAGCCTTGCTCTTCTCCGTATTCACGGTTGTATAAAAATTCAAGAATCGAGTCTAGTTCCTGATAGGAAAACTCGGGTGATTGATAGACCCCGCTGCCTTCCAATGATTCCTCGGCATGAGAGCCTAATAACAACCGCCAGCGGTTCAAGGCTTCGCGGCTCAAATCAGGTTCCATTTGGCAAACTCCTCCTTGATCGCTTGATCGAGCATGCGGGCATCACGCAAGGTACGCTCATCGATGACTGGATTCGTGACTTGTTCCACCGTCGTTTGGAAGAGAGCTGCCACTTTTTCCGAGAGCATGCTAATTTCCATTGGGCTAAAATACGTAAACGCCAATCGCAGTTCAGGCACCACCTGCAAAAAGTCGTCGTAGGCCAAGGATGTAATCATCTGATGCAGATCGCGCAAGATTTCCTCTTGATGAAAGAGGTAGTCACGAGCCACGATAAAAACGCCATGTAAATACGCGGCGGTATGCAGCATTTGCTCAGGCGAGCCGAACATATATGCACGTGCACGTCGGGAGATTTCTGCGCGCTCTAACACTTCGAGATTGCACAAGATTGCGACCACTACTCCCTCCAATTTCGCGGGTAGCTTGTCGTTGCGCAGCAATTCCAGCAGTTGATCACTGAAAATCTCTCGGGAATCATCTGCCTGTCTCTTCTCACTCAGCATGTAGAGGAATTTGAGCTGATCGGCCAACTCATCCAGTTCGTTGGGGTTCGGGTTTCCCTGCTCGACGATTTTGGTCACTGCCTGGTAATATACCTCTTCCACCAAGCTCTCCAGCCGTTCTGTTTCGATAAGACCGAACAACCGTTTTTGTTCCAAAAGAATCGTGAGTGTCTTCAACGTTTTGCAAAGAGAGAGAAAATGTCCATCCTGCCGAACGGACTCTTCTACAAATTCAAAGAGCCTTTCCGATAGCTCTTCCAATCCCATGACGACCGCCATCAAGAGCCATTTTGCCAGCTCATGGCTCTGGTGCTGCGGCATTTCTTTTACCATATCGGCTAGCTTATGCGCAGCTGCCTCCTTCACCGTCCCACCGTAGACCGAGCTCTCGATCAGACGGGCTTCGACGAAGGAGGAATAGCTGTAGCGCCATGTTTCTCGGACGAGATTGACATTTCGGTTGTTCATCCAGTCTGGCCCTGCTTCTTTGGCGCAAAATTCTGTGCCCAAGAACTGCATGCAGTGAAAAAATTGGCTGGCTTCGCGATGCGACTTCTTGGCATACAATTCGAGCACCTTCTGATTGCGCCCTGTGGTTGTGATCGCGAGCTTTAGCGATTTACTTCTGTCTTTGCAATCGCGAACGATAGGCACATCCAGTGAATTAGGAGCTACCTCACCGATTCCGTCTCCGGTCAACAGCTCTCGCAATGTCTCGATCGGCTGTGAAGTTGCAATCGAGCGTTCGCCTTTTGTAAAAGCAGAGAGAACGGAATCGATCAACTCATAGGCACCGCCCTCCGCCTTTTCCCGCATGACAGCCAAGCCGTTCATGAGGCTGTACGCTTCGATTGCATCCGCAGTTGACGTCGTTTCTCCTTTGTCACGAAGCCTTTTGAGCAGTTGAGGGAGGTACATCAAGGCGCTTTTCGAGAAGGGAGCACGCTCCTTCTTCTCCAGTGCCTTCCACACACTCTCGTAGTAGTGAACGTACGGCATCCCGCTTGCGTATCCATTCAACTGATCTGCTTCCTGGTACGTGTACACCATCGGATATATTTTTTCTTCCTGCACCTTTTGTATCTTGTAGGAAGTCTTGTGCTCCTCAATGAGTCCGTATGTATGAAAGCCCCCGGTAATCACGAGAATTCTCGCATGTTTTTGTTTTGCCTCTGCAATTTTTTGACGCATGTGCGCCTCGCGAATCAAATCACCTTCCGCTTCCAACGTAGCGTCATCATAGCATTTTCGTGACAGGTAGCAGTAGGCAAAGACATCCTTGACGAATTCCTGCGTTTTCTTTCGGATACCATCAATCTCAAAAACCTTTTCCCAAAGCTCATCGAAGTTCCGGTATTTCATCGTCTGGCACAATCGCTGAATAAACTGCGAGCCTGCCAACATGCGCTCATCGTGATAGGACAGCTTTTCATTCTTCTTTTTCAAATCATGGCCGTCTTCCAAGCTTTCGAGGCGGCTTCCGTAGCTTAGATCAATGAAAGCAGCAGGAATCTGCCGGCGTTTTGCTTCGACCAAGGCCACATATTCCGGCGAATACAGAAGAAACGGAAAGTAACAGACGTATTTTTGCTCCCCTGAGGCGTACGCATAATAAATGCTCACAGGAGGCTTCGTCCGTTCATCCGTCAAGATCGGAATGATATGATTGCTATGGTCCGGGCCTTCAATCAGAATGATTTCCGGTTGATACTCTTCGATTGTTTTTTTCAAATGAAACGCGCAGGCAGGACTATGATGACGAACCGGGAAATAGACAACCTGTTTGCTGAGGTTGTAGACCTCTTCTTCGACGAATGACTTTATGAAGCGGTCCTGACTGTTTATTTGATCCATTTCTTCTCGTTGTAATACGTTCCCCATAGACCCTCTTCCTTTGCCCGTTCTTTGACCACTTTGGTAAAGTAGGTTTTCAGGATATTTGCGTCCTTCTGGTTTTCCTTGACGACCGCTCCCAGCATGTTCTGCACCAATCGATCCATAGAAATGGGCCTGCCATCATAGTAATGGGACGTCATCGCACTTTGGACATAGACGGATACGGCTTCGGCTGTACTCATCACGGATTGGGGGGAATCGATTTTGAAACCTTCCTTGGTCTCGCCCATGCGCAGTTCCATGAAGGTCGTCGCCAATATCTCAACCACATCCCGATCGATTTCGATGTTTACGCCACTTTGCTCCAGAATCACTTTTGCTTGGGATTCGATAATTTGTGCTTCCATTTTCACATGATTAATCGGCGCGATTGTCTCGAAGTTAAAACGGCGTTTGAGCGCGCTGCTCATTTCATTGACGCCTTTGTCCCGCAGATTCGCTGTTGCGATGATATTAAAACCGGGCTTCGCAAACAGGATGCCGTCTGACAGCTCGGGGATGTTCATCACCTTGTCGCTCAAAATACTAATCAACACGTCTTGGACCTCAAACGGGCAACGGGTAATTTCTTCAAAACGGGTAATGATTCCCTTGCTCATTCCGGTGTATAACGGGGAAGGAACCAGCGCTTGCAGCGAAGGACCTTTGTCCAGCAGCATCGCGTAGTTCCAGGAGTATTTGATCATATCCTCAGTCGTTCCTGCGGTGCCTTGGATCGTATTCGTGCTCGTTCCGGAGATGGCCGCAGACAGCAGCTCAGACAGCATCGTCTTTGCCGTTCCAGGTTCACCGACGAGCATCAAGCCGCGATTGCCTGCCAACGTGACGATTGCACGCTCAATAAGCACATCGTCTCCATAAAACTTCTTCGTAATCGTTATACTTTCGCCCTCATAAGAGAGGGGTTCATCTGTTCCTAAAATAAAATCGCGCACAGCTCTGGGAGACATCAGCCAATTGGGAGGTTTTGTCCCTGTATCATGGGATCGCAGTGCATTCAGCTGTTTGGCATATAACACTTCCATAGGTGGCTTCATTGTTTCCATCCAAGTGCCCACTCCATTTCTTGTTGTTCTTGAAAAATATGTATACTAGTAAAAATGAAAACATATGTTTGTCAGGAAAAGAAGGGTATTTGTACCCAATATTAGGAAGGATATGTGAAAAGATGTGAAATGAGTACTACACGAAAAAAAGCGCCCTGGGTCCCCAAGACGCTTTTCTCGCTTTTTTTGATGAATTTTTCTACAACAGAGTCCGCAAGCTCCACAGCTCCGGGAAAAAACGGTGATCGAGCGCTCTACGCAAGTACATGACGCCTGATGACCCTCCTGTTCCCGGCTTTTGACCTATGATGCGTTCGACTGTCGTCATATGGTTAAAACGCCATTGCTGTTGCTGACTGGCGATATCCACCAGCTTTTCTGCCAACTCGTACAGATCCCAATACTGGTTCACATTTCGATACACGGTCAGCCAGGCTTGCTCTACACTCTGATTGGGTTGGTATGGCTGTGACCAATCGCGATTCAAGCATTCCGGATCAATCGGCAAGCCACGAGCAGCCATCTCCCTGATCGCCGCATCGTAAATGCTAGGCTGCTGCAAGGCCGCACTCATTTGGGCGTGAAGCTCCGGTTGATGCGCATACACCGCCAGGACATGCTGGTTCTTATAACCTAGCGTAAATTCGATGAGTCGGTTTTGATAGGATTGAAAACCGGACGAATGACCCAGCTTGTCACGGAACTGGAGGTAGTCTGCTGGCGTCAATGTAGAAAGGACATCCCACGATTTAATCAATTGCTGCTGGATACGCGAGACTCGCGCGAACATTTTGAAAGCAGGCTCCAGATCGTGATTGCAGATGCACTCATTTGCTGCTGACAGTTCATGCAAAATTTGTTTCATCCATAGCTCACTCACCTGATGAATGATAATAAACAGCATTTCATCATGATGGCTGGATTGGCATTGTTGACTCGACAAGATTTGATCGAGCTGTAAATAATCGCCGTACGTCATCTCTTTTTGGAAATCAGTATGAATCTGCGTCTCCAATGAAGTGTCGTTTGGTTGATTACTTCCTTGTTCATGTGGTCTCATCGCGGCATGACCTCCTTTCCCATCTAATTCCTTTCCATCCCCCGTTCCTCCTGCTAATCTCGCTCCTTCTCACTCGATATTATTTCACCGCTTCCAAATATTTTAAATCAATCAAACCATCGATCTTATTACTGGAAATATAGCCGGCTTCCTGGCTGATATCGGCCATTTCCTGAATGACTTTTTCATTGACCGCCGTTGTTACTTCCAAACGGGAAAAGGCTGCCTGCACTTCTTTTTTGCTCAGTTCTTTGCCAGTCAGACCTTTCAAATGCTTGATGATCAGGTCTTGGCTTTCTTCGGGATTTTCCTGAATGAATTTGACTGCCTTTTTATGTGCTTGCAGGTAGGCGGTTGCCAATCCTTCTCGTTTCAAAAATTCATCGCTGGCTGCTACGACAGTATTGGTTGATTCTTTCCCCCAAGCGAATTGATCCCAGTCCAAAAGCAATTTTCCTTCTGCCTGATTTTCCAGTACATATCCCCATGGCTCTTGAGTTGCTGCACCATCAACGGATTTTTGCACGAATAATGCTGCCGTATCTGCTGGAGCCGCAGCATACAGTTCCACATCTCCACCATTCGTCGTCGGTTTGAGACCAACCTCATTCAATGCTTTTCTAAGCATGACATCCTGTGTGCTGCCGATAACCGGAATCGCGATTTTTTTGCCTTTTAAATCTTTTAGTTCCGTAATATTGGTTGAACCATTCATGACGAGCACAGCTCCGCCATTGACCGCCCCTGAAATCAAGCGATACCCGGGGTGCTTCACATAAAAGTTCAACAGCGGTCCAGGTCCGACTGTCCCTACATCAATTGCTTTGGTTGCCATCGCTTCCATAAACAATCCGCCATTGGTGACCGTTTTTGTTTGAATCTTTACATCCGCACCAAAAGCTTCCTTGAAATAGCCTTTCTCCAGCGCGATAATCGTTGCGCTATGGGTCAGATTTGGGAAATATCCGATCCTTACTTCCTTCTCAGAGGATTCTGCTCCTCCAGTAGAGCACCCGCTCGCAACCCCCATCAACAATAGGGATGCGACAACGGTACTGAGCACTTTTTTAAGCATGTGACGACACACTCCTTAGGCCATTTTTCTTTTATGAATGGACTCCCCACTTCATCTGAACGTTGCGTTCGATGCGTGAAAAGACAACATTATCGACGATGGTACCGATGATCGCAATAATGATCATCACTGATATCACCAAATCCATTTGTCCAAGTGAACGTCCCATCTCGAGCAATTGACCGAGACCACCGCCACCCCCGAGCAATTCACCAGCCATAAGTGCCCGCCAGGAAAATGCCCAAGCGATTCGAAGCCCGGAGATGATCTGCGGTACGGAAGCAGGAAGAATGACTGTTCGTACAAAGTGAAAGCCAGACGAACCGTATGTCTTGGCGACTCGTTGATATAGCGGCGGGACATTTTTGAAACCGCTGGTAGCATTGACCGTCATCGTCCAGGTCGCCCCGATCGTCACGATGAACAAAATGGAGAAGTCATTTAAGCCAAACCAGATAATCGCAAGCGGGAACCAGACAATGCTCGGGATAGACTGAAGCGCTGTCACCACAAAGCCAAGCGTATCTTCTACGAGTTTGTACCTCCAAATGAAGTAACCCAATATCAGTCCGACGATAATGGCAATGAGAAAGCCCAACAGGATTCGTCCCATGCTTTTTCCAATCGCAGCGGTAATTTGCCCGCTTATCAAGCCATTTACGAGTGTTTCGAAAACCTGGGTCAAGCTAGGAAACATGAACGATGGGAGCCCAGATAATCTAGATGTGACTTCCCAGATCGCCGCTATCATAGCGATGAAGATGACCCGTCTTAAAGCTGTAGTCATTGCCCATTTCCTCCTTCAGCACCTTTTCTATCTCTTCTTGCAGGATCGACAGCACCTTCTGCTCGGTGCTTAATGTCACACTGTCCGGCATGACTCCATCGCGCATGGCAGGAACTGCAATGATCTCCTTGATTTTGCCGGGGCGTGTGGCAAAAACGACGATCTTCTCCCCAAGCTGAACGGCCTCTCGGATATTATGGGTCACGAAAAAAATCGTGACCTTGGTCGTCCGCCAAATCTCAAGCAACTCCTTATGAAGAACCATCCTCGTCTGTTCATCCAGCGCCGAGAACGGTTCATCCATCAGCAAAATATCGGGTTCCATGACAAGTGCCCGAGCTATGGCTACACGTTGCTTCATTCCGCCTGAGAGCTGATGGGGATAGGAATGAACATACTTGCTTAAATGGACCATTTTGAGCACTTCCAGCGCCTTTTCGTTGGCTTTCGCTGCAGACATTTTCTTCAACTTGAGCCCGTATGTAACATTTTCCAAAACAGTTAGCCATGGAAATAATCCCGCTTCTTGGAAAACGACGACTCTGTCGGGACCGGGCTTATTCACTTTGTTGCCAGCAACGTGTATGTCACCGCTGTCTGGTCGATCCAATCCGGCTATTAAGTAGAGCAGCGTCGATTTACCACAGCCAGAGGGGCCGACAATGGAAACGAAGCTGCCCTTTTCCACTTCAAGATTAATATCATCCAGCACCTTTACTTTTTGTTTCTGCTCATTCTCAAAATGTTTCGTAACATTATCAATAGTCAGATACATGACTGCACCTCTTTTTATTCCAACTTTGTCGATGGGGATTATGAATAAATAATGATTAATCCTATCGTTTTTGTCAACTATAATCCATAAAAAAGGGAAGGCGGCGGGCACCTTCTCCTATTCAATGCGGTAACCTAGTTTTTTGTGCAGCATTACATGGGTCTTCGTTTATCCACTCTTTTTCCCCTACAACTTCGTCGGATCAAATCTTCTCTCATCCAAATAAGCTCGCGCATGCCCCCAGAAATACTTGCTTGGCTGCATGTAGATTTCTAAGCCTGCCCGCTCGATTGTGCGGTTCGCCTCTTCATTCGCTTCTTTGAGGATTTGCTTTTCATCCACAGTCAAAACACGGCGCTCGTCCATAATCAGCTCACCATCGACAATGACATGGTTCACATCTCCACCAACTGCCTGATAGACGACACGATGGACATGCATGTTCTCCGGATTCAAGTGGGCCTGATGCATATTTACGGTAATGACATCCGCTTTTTTACCAGCTTCCAGTGACCCCAGTTCGTCATCCCAGCCGACACAGCGTGCCGCATCAATCGTGACCATTTCCAGCAGCTTGCCCGGCGGGAGGTAGTAATAATCACGCAGCGCCGCTTGTTGCAGCAGCTGCATTCTGCGCATGGCCTGGAACATGTCAAAAGGAGTCATCGGCGAGGTGCCGTCCGTCGTGATCGCAACAGTTGCTCCCATCTCCAGCAATTCCGTAATGGGAGTGCGTGCATTGATTTGACCAAAACCAGGAGAAGCACTCACATTCGTTCCTGTTTCGGCCAAAATTTTCGCCTCGTCAAAAGAAATTCCCCGACAATGCTGCAAGTGCACGTCTGGACCGAGCAGCGCGTACTCTTTGTCTTGAATCGCGAGGTGAATCATGCCTCCAAAAGCATCGGAATGGATGCGCGTGTCGTACTTTTTTGCAATCTCCCTGATTTTCCGCGCTTGGTAACGGTCAAAATCGGTTAAGCCAAACAATTGGTCAGCTGGTGTCGGATAGGACGGATTGACAGAGGTGACGATGACAAATGGCGTTATGTATGCTCTGGTTTTATCGTTATTTGCGTGATTCAGGGCTTCAATCACTGCTTCTGCTCCAGCAAGCACCTGCTCATACGTGACTTCCTTCGTTACTTTTTGTCCATCGACCCATCGGCTAAAAGGATGCGGCCACGGCGGATTGCAAGGACCTGTCGCTACGATTTCACGAACGCCAACCTCGTTATACGCTTTGGCGTGATTCAAGGCAAAGATCGGATCATCTGAGCGCGGCATCGAGCCTAGTACGCTAACGCCTGTCGTAATTCCAGCTTTAAGCCGCTCCAGTGCTGACAGCTTTCCCTCGTAGTACCAGAAATCGTCTGTCACGTAGTGCTTGTAAGTGTTGGTCATGATTGGCATCCAGTCGTTGATATTGTCTGTCGCAATCGTTTTGAACAGCGAATGTCCGCCATGACCATGTGCGTCAACGAAGCCTGGCAGTATACAATGATGCGCGCAGTCGACTACCTTTTGTGCAGGATACTTGTCTTTAAGAAGTGGAGTGTCGCCTACCTCCAAAATTCTTCCTTTATCTATGGCGACTGCCCCGTCTTGTAATACCCGACGGTCTTTGTCCATGGTAATGACTACGCCGTCCACGAGTAACAAATCGATCAAGTTGCATCTCCCCCAGCTTCAAGAATAAGGACGGTGCCCATGTCACCTACTCCCCTCCCTACACCTTACCGCAATTTCGACACCTTGTATTTGCAAGAAAATTACAACTTTTTATAATATGTTTACCTGTTGGTTCCAAATGGAAAACCACCTTCCCTTGAAGGAAAGATGGTTTGGAAGGTTTTAGGCATCCGCTTTTCGTTTGCGGAGGAAAAAAATGAGAAAGGCTACCCCCGTAAAAGCGAGTACAACATAAACGACATTGGAATAGAGATCGAAATAGTACAGAATGTCTTCCCACGATTCCCCCAGTAAATGACCAGCCATCACTAGGACGATGTTCCAAATAAACGTACCGAGTGTTGTAAACAGCAAAAACAGCGGGAAATTCATTTTGGTCATACCAGCTGGAATGGAAATCAGGCTTCTGATTAATGGGATCATGCGACAAAAAAAGATCGTCCAGTATCCGTAACGGTCGAACCATTCATTCGCTTTATGGATATCTGCCGTTTTAATGCGCAGAAGATGCCCCCATCTCTCTACGATCTTCTCTATTTTTTGGACGTCTAGGTAGAAACCGATTCCATAGAGCATGATTGCCCCGATCACCGAACCGATTGTAGCTGACAAGATTACGCCAAAAACCGTTAAGGATGATTGCGTCGTCATAAATCCACCGAAGGTCAAGATCACCTCAGAAGGTATGGGTGGAAAGATGTTTTCCAGTGCCATCATGAGTAAGATACCGAAGTAACTATATTGTTCAATAATTTGGGTCATCCAGTTCTGCATGTTATCCCTCACAATTATTTACCAATGCTTATCTCTTCAGTATAGAGACACGCGTTGCATAGTTCAATGAAAAGCGATAATCTTTTCCTTATTTCAATACGAAACAAGGAGGTCTTGGGTTACCCTTCCATTGAAAATTTTCATGTAGACTATTATCCCTTCTGACTAGACCAGTAAATCATGGTGTCGTCCCTCTTTATTTCTGTGAAGCCCATTTTGACTAATAATTTTGCGGAATCTATATTATCTAGCAAGCACTTCGCCGTAATCTTTTTCACATCTGGCTGCAACAACGCCCAATTCGCCAAGCCTTCTGCCGCCTCGTACGCATAGCCTTTTTTTCGTTCGGCTTCAATAATTCCATAGCCGATGTCCACTTCTCCCTCTGTATTCGGGGCTCCCTTGAACCCTGCATCACCGATGATCTTCCTACCATCTTTTGTAATGATCATCCACGATTCAAATCCTGTTGGTTCCCCTGCGAGTTCGAGTGCTTTGATGATTTTGGGTATCGTTTCCATCGCATCCTCATCAGGCCAGCCTTTGCCTAATGTAAGCCCCATATCCAATAACTCTTCGTAATTTTCTTGCAAAATATTCGTCGCTATTCTATGTGTAAATGGAATCAATATAAGCCGTTGTGTATGGATGCTTTTTTCATTCATGGGCAGGTACCCCTTCCTCTCAGTGAATCTCTCGGGCATCTAACATTATAGCATGATTTTCCATCCCTCTTTCTCAAACGAATGAAAGATTGATTAATTGGAATCTTTTCCGAATAATGAGAGATACCGAATGATGTTGGACACCACGAATATCCAGTTGATAAGGAGTGAGAAAATGTCCACAACGCTTAACACTGAGCTTGTTCGTATTCAGCCCTGGGCAGATCACGATCTTCCCTTGCTGCATCTTTTGAATGCGCCTGCCATGATGGAGCATGTTGGAGGTCCAGAGACAGAGGAGCAACTCCTCGCCCGGCACGAGCGATACGTCAATAAGGACGGTCAGCAATCCAGCAAGATGTTCAGCATCGTACTGCTGCCAGATCACATCCCTGTCGGAAGCATCGGCTATTGGGACCGCATCTGGCAAGGAGAACACGTATACGAAGTAGGCTGGAGCGTCCTGCCACCCTTTCAAGGGAAAGGAATCGCCTCTGCGGCTTTAGCCTCACTCATCACACGCATCAACCAAGAACGAAGACACAAGTTTATTCATGCCTATCCCTCTGTAGACAACCCTGCCTCCAATGCCATTTGCCGTAAGCTCGGTTTCACTCTGCAGTCTGAATGCGTCTTTGAATACCCTCCCGGAAGTTTTATGCGTTCCAATGATTGGCGATTAGAAGTTGCATCGGAACATTACCCCATTGAAAAAGTCCGTGAGCAATTCCCCGCACTACAACGAACCTACGAAGGCAAACCAGTTGTTTATCTGGATGGCCCAGGCGGCTCGCAAGTCGTAAAATCCTCTATGGACGCGATCTATCGTTTTATGGCGAACGGTGGAGCGAATTTACACGGCTCCTTTCCAACGAGCAAGGAGACAGAAGCCATCCTTGCAGATGCCAAGCAAGCCGTAGCAGACCTCTTCCACGTGAGGCCGAAGGAGGTAGCCTTCGGTGCAAATATGACCACGCTGACCTTTGCGATTGCGCGTGCACTAGGTCGGCATTGGAAAGAAGGGGATGAGATCATCGTCTCCGAGATGGATCACCGCGCCAATGTAGACCCGTGGCTGACTGTTGCCGCTGATCGCGGAATGACCGTTCGGTGGTTAAAGGTGAATAAAGAGACACTTACGTTACAGCTAGATGAGCTCGATACCCTCCTTACTTCCAGAACCAGACTTGTGGCAGTCGGGCTTGCATCCAATGCTGTCGGAACGATCCATGATCTCGCTGCCATTTCCCAAAAAGCACGTGCCAAAGGAGTCATTTTCGCCGTCGACGCCGTGCATGCGGTCCCTCACTTCTCCATCCATCGTGACGAGATTGGAGCCGATATCCTGCTCTGTTCAGCCTACAAGTTTTTTGGTCCTCATGTGGGAATCGCTGTCATCCGCAAAGAAATTTTTGAAGCACTCGATGTTTACAAATTGGTTCCTGCCCCCTCTTCTTATCCAGATAAACTGGAGACCGGAACACAAAATCATGAAGGAATCGCAGGAATCAGACCCGCTATCGAATTTGTTGCTTCGCTCGGTTTCGGTGATAGCTTTGCTGAAAAAATCCGCTCTGGTTACGAGATGATCGAAGCCTATGAAAATCATCTGGCAGATAAGCTGAGAAAAGAACTAAGCGCAATGAAGGGCGTCACACTCTATCAAGCGGGTGAAGATGTACCGAAAACACCGACGGTCGCTTTTCGGATCGAAGGGTTTAGTCCCCGAGAAATATGTGAGCGATTGTGCGAGGAGCATAGCATATTCGTTGCGGACGGGGACTTCTATGCGACAACACTCGCCAATTGTTTAGGAATCAATGAAAGTGGCGGCTGGATACGAGCGGGGCTGGCACCGTACAATACCCACGAGGAAATTGACCGCTTCATTCAAGGTATCAAAGCCATCATAAGGACATAATACAAGACCCGGGTCAGCGTTGACTCGGGTCTTCCCCGTATTTATCCATGAAGCCCGCCCTGAAACCTGGCGCGGGGGCGATAATGCCCGACCGGAATTTGAATCAAGCAGGTTTTCTCTTCTGTCTCTAGGTTGTAAAGATCATCGCAATTTTTTACGTCAAATCCGAGTAGCGGATGACCGCCCATTCCACACGTGAACGCTGCCAAAAGCAAGCGATGCACGACGATTCCCGCCTCCATCTGCTGGATGCGATACCCTCTAAACCCAAGCTGATTGATCAGATGATCGCGTTTACCCGCCACATGAAAGCAGAGCGGCACTTGATACAAATTCACATTGTCCAGGGTCATTCCGTCTTGAAGGCGTGCGCGTAAATCTCCATAGACAATCGGATAAAGAGCGTGCTCCAGTGGTTCGTAAGCGTATGCCCCATCTTGTATCCCTTCTACCTGATGAATGCTTACAAGGAGAGAAAGCCTTCTCCACGCTACTTCCTGATTTTTTCCCAAATCATTGCCATACGATAGAACACTCATCGCCATTTCCATGATACGCGCTACCTGATCTCGGCCTGTTTTCCTCCTGATAAAGTCCATTTCCGGTGAAAAACGCTCCCGTGAAAATTGCGCCAGATCATAGCTTGGTTTCTCCAACCGTGGGAGAAGGATTCGCTCTTCGGAACGACGAGTCCACTTGTTTTCCAAGTGATCCGAATAACTTGTAAACGAATGGGGAGATTCCTGCATGGCAGCTTCATTCATCCGCAAGAGCACAGGATATTGTCTCATTCTTTTTGAACGCATAACATGCACATGCTTTTGCTCAGGCAGTTCTCGGATTAGCTCGCTTGCCGTCTCCTCTCCTCGCTCTGCCCAATGTGCGGGTGAGTGCGAATGCCTCTCTCCTTCTGTTTGAAGCGATAAGGGGACTACCGCGTATACACTCTCTTGATCAACAGACAATCCCAGCAATGCATTCATCGCTCTATCTAGGAACTGGTAATGTACCGCATTCGTCACACCGAGCTGGTTTGCCATTTCCTGCAATTGCCCGAGCAGTACACCAGCATCAAGGCCCTGCAATCGATAGGAAAACTCATCATACTTGAAAAAGTTCTTCCAAAAATAGATGGATACGAACGCAACTCCAAAGCATGCATGTACCGGACAATGGCCACCAAGCGCCCGGCTAAGGACGTCATCAAAATTCCCTTCCCGCAATCGCACGAGTCTGTGATGAGCCACATCGTAGTGGTAGAGACCTGCAGGAATACTCGACAACTTCAAATACACGTACAGCTCACTCGGATAGAGCCCTCCCCCAGACGGAACCGGTCTTCGATTCGTTACGAGCGGCAAAAACGACTCAGATCCTGCATCTCCCGGAATCGTGGTTAACAACGATTGGCTGATTTGGATGAGTCCGTAGCTATACCATAACCAAGCACCCAATTGAGGAAGAGACATCTCTTGTGAAACCGTTTGATCTATGAGCGATAGAGGCACGTCCTCTGGCAGTGGAATGACAGGTAGTCCCCTGTACAGCTTGTATGTCAGTGGCGCATCCTCCCAATCCACTTCGAGATCACTTGGTCGGGCGTTTTCTGTATCAAAATGAAGGCGGTACAAAAAATTTTCGAGACTCATCCGGCTCACTCCCAGATGCATGTTATGGAAACGGATGCGGAAAAGGATTCAACTCTTCTACACGCAGTGGTTGTTTCGCGTAACCCAGCTTTACAGGAACCTCCAATGCTCTTTTCAATCCGGTTACTCGCGTGAGATGATGGCCAAAAGTCATCGGGAGCATGCCAGGAATCAATACACGCACGCAAGATAAGCCGTGGCGCTCGACTTCTGGTGTCGTTTGATCCACCACAATGACATTGAGATCCAATTTTTGGAACACACCGAGCAACTCCCGCAAATCGTCTGTTAGATCACGATGCTGCTTTCTTTTAGGAAATTGTTCAGCGAATGAGACCATCGGGCGGGAATCATCCATAAGAAAGGATAAGCGCTCCGCTGCTTCCGGCAAGCTGTAAAGCATCGCATGATCGTCCATCTTTTTCACCAAGGATGAATCATGGAGCATACGCAAATATTTGTCTCGATTCGCTTCGTACTTGTCTGTCAAAGGCATGAGCATGGCAGCCGTTTCGAAAATAGAGCTTTTTACAGCGCGGATGGGGTCTGGATGGGCTCCTGCTGCACAAACGAGGTGCAAGCCTGCCTCTCCGCGGTTTTTCGCAATCGTCCATACAGCAGGAATTCCATTTTCCATTGTCGCATCGAACAAGTACAAATCGTAATTGGTAACGGTCTGCATCCGATCGATCAACAGAAGCAATTCCCGATCGTTGACCGAAGCCGGATCGAGGCGCGGCAATGGCAATTTGGCATACCAGGTCATCAAGAAAGCATCTCGCTCCACCACTTCGAGGATGCCGTAAAAGATCGCCTCCTCCAAACTCCCACCTAACGCACAGCCATTGGAGGTCTCAAATACAACTCCCTCCCCGAATCCCATACTGTAGTAGGCCATGAGCTCAGGTACTAGAATGGGTCGCTCTTCTTTAAAGGAATAACCCCATACCCAGTTCATATCTTGCTTGGGATCAAACGGCTGAAACGGAAAATCAGGCAGGGCATACTGCTCTTCTGAATGGGTTCCCGCTGTCGTCGGATCAAGTGCATGCGGCGCAAGGTTTGCATAGCAGTCGCGCACCATCGTCCTCTTGCCACGCGGCATCAGCCCACAATATCTTTCCATTCCTTCTAAAATCGCTGTTATCTCACTATCCGCGTACGAAACAGACCTTCCGGCCGTACCCTCGTCATGTGAAAATAACGGAAGATTGACACTTACATCTGCGAACACAGAGACAAGATCACGTACTTTCCCATTCAAAAATCCAGTACGGGAATCCAAAAATTCGGTGGGGAGAGCTTGTTTCAAATCGGCTATGGGTTTTGTCCGGTAGCTGTCCGGACTTTGCTTTACAATAGGCTTCAAGCGTACTCTAGCCTGCTCTTCAGAATCCTCAGGCAGCCGACTGCATACCGGACATAACGGATTCGGCAAAAAGAAGTGGCGTGTGCTTGTCAATGTTTGTAAATCAATGAATTGGATATGCTCTGACAACTGGGCTTGCCTGCCCTCAACTATGCGTTCAACCTCCGCACTCACATGAAATGCCACCTGTAACAACCCAGAGCGAGATGACCACGGGTCACGCGGTATGCCGCCTTTTTCGCTGAACATGTGTTGTACCTTCCACATTTCTTTGCGATCGCGTCCCGCCATCAGTCGCCGTATATCTGCACACTGGGAGCACCCTGTTTGACCTGGAAGAACCAACGGACCTACGATTGCCTCCCCAAATGAAACAAAGCCGCGAAGCCACGGGATATTTGTTTGACGAAAATGTTTTTCTGCCTGCAAATGCAAAGCGGGATGGTACGTATCTTGTAACAGGAGAGCCAAATCTGCTCCGCTTGTCGCAGACTCCATGTTTTCACTGTGCCACACGCGATAGTCCTTCCTCAAACGTTCTGAAACCAGCTCTGCCAAAACACCGTCTCCGATGACAAGAATGTCAGCGCTCATCGAGGCACCTCCCTCGAGAGCAGCAAGGCGAATACGCCACCAAGGTCTTCTTCCAGGAAAGGCTCCATCGCGGCATTCATTACCCGAGGAGAAAGGTGATGAAGGGCCAGCACCTCGACAGCTTGTTTCCAGACCTCTTTTTCCGATTCTTTCTGAACGCTGTTGCGTGCAACTTCGATGGCTTCACCCGTCAACCCAACAGATTGCGCTGTCAACACATACTTGGACATTTGATTGGTTGGGGTCTGAATCTGTTGCAAGGCATACATCAGCGCTGATCGCAGTGCCTCTCGCTCCTGCAAGCCAATACTCCCGTACCATCCCGTGCTCGTTTCCACCCAATACACCGAAAATCCGAACACCTCATGCCCCTTTGCAATCGTTGGTTTTTCACCCAACGTAGTAAATGACCGGATATAAAATTGGCATCTTTCATCAGCAATTGTGTCAGTGTGGACAGGTCTCGCTGTTGGCTGTCTCCCTTTCATGTCTGCTGCATACGTAAGCGTCAAGCAATGCCGCAGTGCACGATTAAGTCCTTCTGCTGCCGTTTCCCCTGCTCCGACTCCGATATTGCCATTTCCTACATTTCGAAAAGCTGAATCTATGGCTGCGAGGTGGTTCACCATTCTTCCAACGTACATTTCTGCCCCAAGCAGTCCCGCTTCTCTTCGTGCCTCCTCATGGGTATAACCTGGGCAGACGATTTGCGGCATAAGCTCCGCCGGGCCTTCTGAGACAGGATCGACTGCTGTAACATTACACTGCGTGAGCGGTAATTGCGTGAGCTCGCCCTCATCCCAACTGTGAAAAATTCCGGTATCCGATGAGGTCCACGACTGAAACAGAGACTGTAGTCCTTCCTTTGGCTCCGTCTCATTGGATAGCCGTGATTCAAGCTCCTTTCTATCCAATACCTCCAGCCTCATTCCTTCCTTCACCATCGGATGGGGCAGGAATGATCGCCAGCTTCCTTCCAATGTCTCCAGATTCAGTACATACACCTTGTTTTCATCCTCATTGTCATTGACGCCAGTAACATGTTTGAACCATTCGAACACAGCGACGTTCGCTAGCATCGCTGCTGCCGTCATCGAGAATGGATGTTGATCGGGGTCCGCACACAAGGTCTGTCGGTGCAAACGACGCCAAGCCGATTCTAAGCAAGCTTCTGATTCGGGATGAATCAACGGTCCGGCTATTCCTTTTTGCATCAGACAAACGGCAGGAACAAATACTTTCTTCCTCTCTCTGCACGCGGAATGAATGACGCTTATTTCATCCTTGTTCACTTGCGCTGATGTGTACAAAACAGCAGAGAAAGGCTCAATGGCCTCCGACCACTCCGCAATCCCCCACGACGCTGGTTTGAGCTCCTCCAGCTTGACGTGCGGGTCTTTCCTGCGAGCATGCTCTATGATTGCGTCTAATCGCTCCCGCTTCGTAGGAGCTTCATTCGTAATGACATAATGGAATTGAACGCAGCCTGATTCTAGCAAGGCGTGGGCAATAGAAAGGAGAAAGGAACCTGCCCCAACTATTAATACTTTTTCCGTACGATATTTTTGAAACAAATATCCACCCGATCCGCCAAACTGGTCCAAAAATTCAATCTGTTCCGCATAGGCCGATATGATTTCTGGCGATAGTTCATGTGGCTTCTCTCGACTGATGTCTTGAAGAAATCCATTTTGTAAAAGCGTACCCGCTACCTGGTATATTTGCTGTTGGTATTCTTCCGGCAAATCGTCGGTCAATTGTGCCAGCGTGTACTCACCATTAAACATCGGCATGAGCTGGTCAACCCATCGTTCAATCATGTCCCCCTTCATTCGAAATGTTCCGATGTTATTCCGAAAGTATACACTCCCATCTGAATCAGGCAGATAAACCGTATCCCGCTTCACTTTTATGCGCATCGAAGGATTCAGCTTAACCATTCTCCTCCCCCTTTTTGTGCCAGATCAGCCCTTTTGCTACATGATGTGTCACAGTCATTTTATGTAGAATACTTTGTCTCACATGCCAGCAAGAAAAACAAAGCCCCTGCCAATCCGTCATTCTGGCAGGGGGCTTCATTCGGATCGTGGTTAGAAAATATCGCCATTTAGACGATAAAGCATGGGAAGAAGCAAGTGCAGCTGCACGTACAGAAGCAGGAACAGCTACAGGAGCAGAAACAGGAACAACTGCAACTACAACGCCCGCAACGGCCGCATCCACATCTACCACATCCACATCTACCACATCCACATCGCCCGCGAACAAGCGTCGCTTCATTCATCTTTTGTTTATCCCAGGGCTGCACTTTATCCGCTTTTATTTCGGAAGCCTTTAGTTTTTTTAGCTCTTTTTTGAAATCATCCATTCATCTTCACCTCCGCCACTTCATGGAGCTACTCTAAATTTATGAAGCGACATTGGGTATTTGTTCCATGATCAGGCGCCCATTTTTGGTTGAACATGAGAAGAACCAGCTATGCTGCAAGATTCCCAGACAAAAAAGAAACCGCCCTCAAAGTGAAGGCAGCTTGGATGATCACTGATTTACAGTTTGAAGATAATCCCCATGAGCGAGTAAATAATCACCGTTGAGAACAGCACCGTCATATGGATCAGCGAATAAATAAACATCGTTTTCGACCATTTCTGAGAATCCATTTTCCGGTATCCAAAAACACTCAGAACCAGCCATAGAATATTCAGGAGCAGGGCCATAAACGTAAGACCAGCGCTCAATGACCAGAATAGAAAACTGCTGGCAATTAAAATAACCAAATAGACATTTGTTTGAATGTAGGTACGTCTTGCACCTTTGACCACAGGCAACATAGGAACCCCAGCCGCTTTGTACTCATCATGCTTGCGAATCGCGATCGCATAGAAGTGAGGCATCTGCCAAATGACCATGATGATAAAGAGACCGAGGATAGCAGGATGTGTGATATCTGGGTGAATGGCTGCCCAACCGATGAGCGGCGGCATTGCGCCAGAAATACTCCCTACCTCCGTATTGTAAACCGTTCTTCTTTTTGTCCACATCGTATAAGGCACGACATAAAAAAACAGTCCGAGAAAACCCATAATAGCAGCCAACGGTGTTGCCAACACAAGAGCCACCAAGCCAAAAATCGTCATCAAGGAGGCGAGCCATAAAACTGTCTTCGTTGATATTTCCCCTGTCACCGTAGGTCTGTTTTTCGTCCGCTCCATGACAGAATCGATATCGCGATCATACACGTTATTAAATGCACCCGCTGCGCCCATGATTAAAATAGAGCCAATTGTAGCAAATAAGATTTCTGGCAGCTTATCTATTAGACTGAAGTGATACGTATATAAAGCCAATGTTAATCCGGCAAACATCGGAATCAGATTCGATTTGATAATCCCCGTCTTAACCGTTTGCGCCAAAATATTGGACATAGGCCGATTCCGCGTTGCAACGCTTTCTTCCCTCTGCATTCGTACACTGTCCCCTCTTACTAGATGATCTATATCTATCGTACTCCAAAATAGCATGACATAGTAGACGGTTAAATCCTACAAAACTGCCATTTGTATCTTACATACCAATAAGGATTTAAATACTATATGGAATGTTAATTCTATATGGTATGATTGTCAAGAGAAGGAGGCGGACGAATGAACAGACGCAGATTAACCCAAGCAGAGCGTAAACAGGAAACAAGGCAATTGCTCATAGACGCAGCAATTGAGACCTTTGCTCAGTTAGGCTTCCACGGGGCTTCCGTTGATAAAATCGCAGACCATGCTGGTTTTACCAAAGGAGCTGTTTATGCTCATTTCCAGTCCAAAGAAGATCTCTTTCTCGCTATTTTGGAAGGTCAAATGCAATTACATGTGTCCAATATCCATCACGTAATTGATCACCAGCCATCATTATCGCATTTTATAGAGGCCATGGACGCCTATTTTATGTCCGTTCAGCAACAAAATCGCACGTGGAACATGCTGAACCTGGAATTTTTGCTTTATGCCATGCGCGAAGAATCTGTTCGCAAGCGATGGTCGAACATGATCATAGAGTCGGTACAGCATCTTTCCAAGGCCATACAGACATTGATGCCAAAAGAAAGTGACTCTACTCTATCCGCGGATGAAATGGCATGGACGATTCTGGCTCTTGAGAATGGCATGACCATCTTTTATTACATGAGCGGCGACCAGGTCCCCTTGTCTTTATACGGAAAAGCTTTGCAAAACATGCTATCGTCAAAATAGCGAGTGCCCTATGCTAGATCGTTTCTGACTGAGCAGCCCGTTGCTTCATGATCCGATTGACTCTCTCAGAACCATAGAGTATGAACACAATGTAGAAGGCTGTAAAAAACGGTAAAATTGAAACGGTCGTCTGTGTAGCAAGCCACCCTAGCAACGGAGGCAGAAGTGTGGCACCCGTGTACGCAACCGCCATCTGATAGCCCATCAGCTTTTGCGTTTGCTCTTTCCCAAAGCGTTCGGGGGTATCATGCAGCATACAGGGATAAATCGGAGCGAAGCCTAGCCCGAGCAACAGTAAACCGATCTGCGAATAGTAGGTTGGTAATGGCAACATCAACAGCGCTGCCCCAGCGAATGATACAAGAAGTCCACTGCGAATCAGGACGCGGTTGCTCACTTTGAAGGTAACAAAGCCCGTGATAAATCGCCCAACAGTAATGCCACCATAATACATGGCTACCCACACCGCCGCCACAGCCACGGGTAGCTCTTTCACATTTACCAAAAAGCTGCTCCCCCATAATCCCACCGATGCTTCAGCCCCACAATAGAAGAGAAAGCTCAGCAAAGTCAGCTTGACGCCTTTTGTCCGTAACGGTTGTTCGCTCTGCCCACCAAACGGCTGACCCTGTGACTCTTTGACAGCATGGCTCTGCATGTTCTCCATCCGTTTCCACAAAGGAAGTGTAAACGCTAGCAGAATGACTAACCCAAATTGTATAAGCGAAACGGTCAAGTATCCATTCCGCCATAAACCATGATCACGAATAAAACCAGACATAATAATGGGGCCAAGCGTAGCACCCACACCCCAGAAGCAATGCAGCCAGCTCATATGATGTGCTTGGTAATGCGTGGCGACATAATGATTCAGTGCAGCATCAACAGACCCAGCACCGAGTCCAAGCGGCAATGCCAATACCATCAACCATATAATGGAAGGGGAAAAATAAAAGCCGAGCAAGGCTGCCGCTGTCATCAAGCAACTAATCAGCGTAATCTGTCCAGTACCGAGCCGTTTTAATAAAGCTCCGCTTGCCAAGCTTGACACGATCGTACCAGATGAAATCACAATGGTGATCACACCCGCTACACCGAATGCCGCACCATATTCTGCTTGCATGACCGGCCAAGCTGCCCCCAGTAACGAATCAGGAAGGCCCAAGCTGATAAACGACAAGTAAATCATGATCAAAAAGAATGTTGCCACGATCCCCGCCCCCTGGTCGTTTTTACATACTTACTGTGAGTCTATTCAGCAATTTCTCTCCCTCTGTTTTGAACCGCTTGTTCTTTTCGAGAAATTCGTTCACTTCATTTAATTGGGCTGGTCGGTAGCCTGGACCACCACAGCCACAGGAATGATAGGTAAACCCATGCTGATAGAGGATTTCAACCTTTTTCCACTGCTTCACATCCGTTTGCTTCGGAGCCTTGAAATCATGCCCCATATCCTTCATTCCCTCACCACATTGCGGACAGCTATGCTCGATCTTGTTCCACTCTTCCTCCGTCAGCTCATACTTGGAGGTTTGCTTGAAAACTTTTCGGCAAGGGAAACAGGCGTATATTTGTTTGTACGGACCATACATCCCATATCGACACATGATGATCAACCCCTATCCCATTCATCTGCCAGCTTCTCTTTCAATTGGATGGCGAGCATTCTCCAACGTTTTCGCTCCTCCGATTCCGTAGTTTCTTCCTCGTCCATCTCCAACCAATAGTCGGCATCCATCAACTCATACATATCCAAAAGAGTGATCGTTGCACAGGCAGGATTCTCAAAAGCCGCAATCATCGCCTCAGGTCCGTCATCCCAGTTGTAGCCATTCACCACAGCGTGAAGAAGAACAGATAAATCAAGCTGACTGATTTTCTTGCGCCGCTTGCCCTCAGATTCCTCATATAAAATGTCGTCCACCGCTTCCTCTTCCTCAGTAGACAGTGTTAGACGTACGGCGCCTTTCGTTTCGAGCAGCAGGTCTGCTATAGCTTTATCCATCCTGGCCGCATTCCAAGCAGTCGCCAAAATGCCATGCTTAGAATCAAGCTCAGCTCCCTGTTGCAGCAATCGTTTTACGGCTTCGACTTGCTTGAATTTGACGGCTTTTTTCAATGCTGTATCACCAAGTTTGTCTTCCGCCTCCAGCTCTGTGCCTTTATCCAATAGCATCTGAATCGCTTCCACCGGCATTCGGTTTGTGATAAAAAGCATCAGCGGTGTTCGTCCGCGTTGATCTCGTTCGTTGATATCCAATTGATCCACCGCTGCTCGCACGATCTCAAGATCCTTTGTCTTGCTGACGGTTGCCCAATCCATCCGGCTTCCTCTCCTCTTCTTCTCTATAGACAACTCCCGTTCCGGTATTGCTATGTATCCCCTTTTTTGACAAGCGTACTACCGATGAAGTAAAAGCTCAAAGGCGCCCCCTTTTTGTCAGGCTGCCACCCCAGCTTGAGCGCCTCTTCAATGATAGCCGCAACGTCAGCTGGCTTTATCACTCTCATATCCAAATGCTGCACAAGTGGAAACTCCGCCCAAAAATCATTCACATCTGATTTGACATACACGCGAATCAGTTGCCCCATTCCTTCATTGTGCTGAATCGTCAAAGCAAGCAGACCCTTCGCTGCTGGGCTAATGACCCAACGATATCGCTGCTCTCCTACCGTTATACCCCGTGTGCCTTTTTTGGGTAATGCCATAGCTGCCTCCTCATTGAGAGTAAATGTTTATCAGTTCTGCCAAATACGTTTTTATTCCATTCAATATTTCGGGTGAATGCTGGACCGTCACTTCTTTCCCCAACCCAATCAAAAACTTTGAAAAAAACAAGATGTCACTTCTCGCTACATTTCCTTCCAACCAACCACTCCCATCCTGCCGCACATGCAGCATGGATGCAAGCCAAAGTTCAGCCTCACAAGCCTGCACACCCTCAGTGGTCAGCTCTGCAAATAAGTGGACGGTGTCCTGATCCTCGACGGTTTTGACCTGTCTATTTTCCAAGTGAATGTCTCGAAGATCCAACGGCTTCGATGCCGATACCGATTGTTCGGCAGAGAGGATACGGTCACAACGAAACACGCGAATATGTTTCTGTTGAAAACAATAAGCCGGGCTGTACCATAGACCGTTTTTTGTATAAATTCCAATCGGCTGTATGTCCCGTGTGGATTGTTGTCCGCGCGATTCATAAGTGATGCTGAGCACTTTTTGTTGGATGGCGGCATCCAGCAGAGTGGATAAATGCGGAGAGCTGGCTTGCCGCTTCGGTGTCACGAAATCAACGCGGCGTTTCATTTGATCAATGCGATCACGAATGTCCGGCGGCATAAATTGATAAAATTTGTTCAGCGCCGAAGAGGATTCTGTCTCAAACGGCAGAGAGGTATGGTGTCGAAGAGCATGGATCGCGAAAAAGATTGCGACCGCCTCCTCCTCTGAGAATGCAATCGGCGGCAAAATCCTTTCCTTCAAAACATGATATCCACCATGCGGTCCCACCTCCGAGTACAAAGGTACCCCTAACTCACTCAGCTCTTGTAAGTCCCTTAGAATCGTTCGCCCTGATACGCCAAATTCGGCAGCAAGCTCACTCACAGTAAACTTGCGCTTCCGGTTGACAGTCATCATCATTTCCAGCAGTCGTTTTGATTTCGGCATGACATAACTCTCCACATGTTTTTATTATGACAATTCCTGTCACTATTATCTGTTATGGTGAAGGAGAAGTCGAGTTGGACATGATGCTGATGATAAATAAGGAGGAATTGTGTATGCTTCAGCCACAAGAAAACGGTATGGTAACGAGAAAATATTTCCAATCAGGTAACGTAAAACTATCTTACCTCGATTTTGGCGGGGACAGTCAAAGAGTTTTGCTCCTGCTGCATGGTCATATGAATGATGCACGAACATTTTCAGAGTTTGCTTCCAGATTCACAGATTGGCGCGTGATTGGATTGGATCAACGCGGTCACGGCTGGAGTGAGCATGCCCCAGATACGGATTATTCACGTGAAGGCTACCTCAACGACATTCTCGCCTTTGTTCAGACCGTTTTGGACGGAGCTCCTGTTACGATCGTTGGGCATTCTTTAGGAGGTGTCAACGCTTATCAATTTGCTGCTCATTATCCGGAGCTTGTGAACGCGGTCATTGTGGAAGATATCGGAGTAGAAATTAAGGCCGACTTATCCTTTGCAGAAAAACTCCCACATCGCTCCCCTTCTTTACACGATCTAAGAAAATCACTCGAAGAAGTCGGCGTTCGGGCGGTCGATTATTTTTCGGAAAGCGTGTTTGAGGATGAACAAGGCTGGGGATTCCGTTCTGATTTAAAAGGCATGCCTATTTCTCAACGACACATTGACGGAGAATGGTGGAGCGATTGGCTAGCGTCTTCTTGCCCGATCTTGCTGATTCATGGCCAAAAAAGCTTTGTATTGGATGAAAATCAAGCCGATCGCATGGTGACGCAAAGACCAAACACAAAGCTTGCAAGTTTTGCTGAGTGCGGGCATGATATCCATTCTACGGACCCTGACGGATACTATCGGGCTGTAAGAAGCTTTCTCGACGAGTTGAAATAATAGACGATGCACGCATAAAAGGGGGGAAGAGACATCGGAAAGTCTCTACCTCCCTTTTTAAGGCTCCTCCATAACAAACAGCCAACCCTCTAAGGATTGGCTGTAAATGAATATTATTAGCTTTACGTGTTCAATTCTCTTTTGGTTGATTACGAGAGTCTTCTTCGTACTTGAAGCCACTGTTTTGTTGATAAAAAGAGGAAATACTCGTTATAAGTATTCCCTGTAAGGTGTGATAATGCGTACATAGTCACTCCCATATTTCTCTTCCAGCATGGGGCTGAAATCCTTCTCGATCTGACCCATGATTATGTCATGGTAGAACGCATTTTGCAGCAATTCAATGAGAGATGGGTGGTCCGTCTCCAGTACAGTTGGCTTGATCCCACGCCCAAAGCTGCCCAGCAACGCTGAATGTGCATCGCAAAGTATAGAGAACTTCCTGGATTGCACTTGATTCCATTCCGCGCTTCTTTTATGTACGACAACATTTTTTAGCTTTGCATGGCATTCGCCAATGGATATTAGCGTGACAGCAACCCCTTGTTTTTCCGCTTCTATCAGTGGCTCCTCTACCCAATGAACATCTTCAGACCAAATATCGACAACTATGCTTTTGTTTGCATTTGAGATGATACGTTTGATGGCTGTTTCAATCGCTTTGTCACCTTGCCAATTATAAAAGGAAGGAGACGTTCGGGGAGTGGATTTCAACTGCTCTTGAAGGACACGGGTTGTTTGATCAAATTCCGATTGTAACAAACGAATCAGCTGCTCGATCGGTACTGCATCATAAAGAACAGGCTCCGATTCGATTGTGCGGCACATGCCCTTTTCCGTTAATGCTCGAAGTGCAGCATATACGTTTGTCCGAGAGACGGAAACTTTCTTGGCCACTTCATATCCAGATATTTTGGGTTCCTCGTGAAGCACCAAATAACATCTGGCTTCTAGGTCTGACAATCCGATTTTTCGGAGCTCATCAATCAAGTTGTTACCTCCTTTTTGTTTAGTAGTATATATGAATACTGCTATTGTCCCGTGAGAAAGTCAACAGTCCTATGAATCCAGCACCTTCTGCAACTCAATCGGATTGAAATATTCCCTCCACAAGACTATCTCCCCATTGAAAACTCGTAACATACTCACATAGGATTGGGAATATTCCAATCCACTCTCTTTTACGGTTGCCTTCCCGTCCATTTCAACGAAATACAGCTCGTGACTGCTTTCATTTACCTCATAGATTCGAATGTTGGAGATTTCCCAGAACGAGTACAGACTATTTTCCTTTCCAATAAACTGGTCTAGTAATTGAATGAGTTTTTCTTTCCCCTCCACCCGATCTGCTTGAAGACTATACGGCATTTCATAGACGATTTGGTTTGCCATGAGCATTCCCATTCCCCGAACATCCTGCCTTGCTTCTCTTTCAAAAAAAAGCTGAACAACCTCTTGTCCTTTCAAGACTGCTTCACTCCTTCTTGTATCTTTTGTGATTTGGCATTCTCAGTATAAAAACGATTCCACGTGAAAATATTGAACAAAATACGCATGTTTTGGTCAAAAATGCTCACCAAAAAACACCAGTAGCCTTGTACTCGGCTATTGGTGTTTCGGGTCAAGCATGGTCCCATCCTTTCTACTGTGGGCCGCATATTTCAACGGCGACATTCCCGTCATTCTTTTAAACAGCTTCGTAAAGTGAGCCTGATCGGAGAATCCTGCTTGCACGGCAATTTCCTTTCCACTCAAATTTCCGCAGCGAATCAACTGTTTAGCACGTTCAATCCGCAGTTGAATTAAATATTGATGCGGCGTCACTCCTGTATGCTTTTTAAACAAGCGAACCAATTGAGACAAGCTGATATTGCTCACCATCGAAAGGTCGGCGAGGGAAATACCCGCCTCCAAATTCGCCTGCATGTAGGCAATCATGGTTGTGACATGTTTGTTCGTGGCAAAGGTGTCCACACGGCTTTGCGTGTATCCGGTATAGTGGCGAAGTAAATGAACGGCTGCCATATTAGCGAGTGAATGGTTGTAAAGTTTTCCGCTTTGCCCGCCATTTTGAACTTCTTCCAGCATCCACCGGATGAGTACGACGAGTTTATCGTCGCGAAAGAGGAAGCGCAGATCCAGTTTCTTTTTGTCAGCATGCCCAAAACCGGATTCTTCCGCCACCTGATCCAAAAAAAGAGGATCGAGCTCCAGTTTGACAAAGGAGAGTGGACGCGTCCATTGACACGACCATTTTTCGCCAGCAGGAAAAATCTGTACATCCCCAGTCGTTACTTTCTTCTCGCGTGGGTACCTGCCGTCAAAAAATTGCAGCAGCAACGGTTCTGCTGTCCCATGGATGACAATCACATGCTTCGATAGCTGCGAGGCATCGTACATTCGTGCGGGCGGAATCCGATCCCACTGTGATACCTTCATACCCGAACACCCCAGATAATCGCTGGACAATAAAGGCTGGTAATCACTGGCGCTGAAATCTGCCATCTTTTTCTTCATGAAATTCACCTCCTTACTCCTGTCACTCATTTCCAGTAGTAGCCGCAGTATAGCATATACCGATTCGTCATGTTGCCGCATTTATGGCAAAAAGAGACGCACCAGCGACTCTTTTCGTATACCAGTTGAATGTGGCGGACACTTTTTGGAGTGGGAGGAACCAGCGCTGGTCGCAGAAGACTTGTTTGCAGCCTATTTCCAAGGGTAATAACACCTTTCCCTCCATCGGGTAAATTGAAAAAGAACTGTAACAGAAAGCGGTTTCTGTTACAGTTCTTTCATGCTCATTGATATTGGAAAATTCCTGTTACAAATCCAGCGTATTTTTTTCCAGAAAATTCGTAGCGAAATTCCCTGCAACAAAGTCAGGGTGCTCCAGAAGCTTCTCATGGAAGGGAACCGTCGTATGCACACCCTCGATGACAAACTCACCTAGTGCCCGCTTCATACGAGCCAATGCTTCGTTGCGATCTGTTCCCCAAACAATCAGCTTGGCGACCATCGAGTCATAGAAGGGAGAGATTTCATAGCCGGGATAAACCGCACTGTCCACTCTTACACCGTACCCGCCAGGCGGCAAGTAATTGATGACCTTGCCTGGTGATGGCATAAAGTTTTTCGCAGGATTCTCCGCATTGATTCGGCACTCGATTGCCCATCCGTTGATTTTCACGTCTTCTTGTGAAAAGGATAACGGATTACCTGCTGCGACAGATATTTGTTCCTTAATCAAGTCGATCCCTGTAATCATCTCTGTCACGGGATGCTCTACCTGAATCCGCGTGTTCATTTCCATGAAGTAAAATTGGCCGTGCTTGTCTAGCAAAAATTCAACGGTACCTGCTCCGTGGTACGAAACCGCTTTGGCTGCCGCCACCGCAGCCTGCCCCATTTGCTCGCGCAGCGCTTGGTCCAGCGCCGGAGATGGCGCTTCCTCTACCAGCTTTTGATGACGACGCTGGATGGAGCAATCCCGCTCTCCCAAGTACACAGCGTTGCCATGCTTGTCGCCCATGATTTGAATCTCCACATGCCGCGGCTCTTCCACGTATTTTTCCAAGTACACGCCGGCGTTGCCGAATGCCGTCTCCGCTTCTTTCTGGGCTTGCCGAATGGCCTTGGACAACTCATCGGCGTCAAAAGCGACACGCATGCCTCTGCCGCCGCCTCCAGCCGTTGCTTTTACGATGACAGGATAGCCGATTTTCTCCGCCACCTGCAATGCCTCATCGATGTCTTCAATCAAGCCGTCGGTACCCGGAACTAATGGAACATTCGCTTGACTCATCGTTGCCTTTGCTACGGCTTTGTCACCCATTTTTGTGATCGCTTCTGGATCAGGACCAATAAAGGTAATCGAACAATCTTGGCAAAGCTGGGCAAACGAAGCGTTTTCCGCCAAGAAGCCATAGCCCGGATGGATTGCGTCGGCCTTCGTATGAAGAGCGACCGTCATAATCCGTGCCATGTTCAAATAGCTGTCCTTGGACGCCGTAGGACCGATGCAATACGCTTCATCCGCCAATTCGACGTGCAATGCTTCCCGATCCGCCTCAGAAAAGACAGCGACTGTACGTATCCCTAATTCCTGACAAGCGCGAATAATGCGGACAGCGATTTCGCCCCGATTGGCAATCAATACTTTCGTAAACATAGGCGCACTCCTTCCTACTGAGTTTTGACAACGAGCAATGCTTTTCCGTAATCGACAAACTGACCATCCCCGACGAGAATTTCCGTGATAATGCCGCTAACGGGGGTCGTTATGTCGGCAGATAGCTGAAGAGCATCAGCCGTGCAGCGTCCAACTTTTTCGCCTGCTTGAACAGTCTGCCCAACTGTCGCTTCCGCATAGAACTGTCCTACTCCTGGAGACATGACTTGCTGTGTTACTTCCTCAGGTACCTCAGCAACGACATCGACGGACTCAGCAGTGGCCGCTGCCTCCTGATAGCCATGCTCCACTTCGCCCACCTGTACAGGCGCATTTATAGCCACGACATGGGCTGGTGCGCTTTTCTTGATCACGATGCGGGTCTTGCCCTTCTCCCATTCCAGCTCCTCAATGGAAGACTGATTCACCAGCTTGATGAATTCACGCAGTTCATGCAGCTTCATAGTACGATCAGAGCTCCTTTCTATAATGGGATATTCCCGTGCTTTTTGTACGGACGATCTTCCTGTTTGTTTCTGAGCATTTCCAAGGCTTGCGCCACCTTTTGACGGGTTTCGCGCGGATCGATGACGTCATCTACCATGCCGAGACTTGCCGCGACATATGGATTGGCGAACTTTTCTCGGTAGAGGGCAATTTTCTCTGCACGAGTCGCAGCCGGGTCCTCACTTTGTTCGATTTCCTTTGCAAAAATGATGTTGGCAGCACCCTCGGGACCCATGACGGCGATTTCTGCATTCGGCCAAGCATACACGATATCAGCTCCAATGGACTTGGAGTTGAGCGCCACATAAGCGCCTCCGTAAGCTTTACGCAGAATCACGGTAATTTTGGGAACCGTTGCTTCTGAGTATGCATACAAGATTTTCGCCCCGTGACGGATAATCCCGCCGTGCTCCTGATTGATTCCCGGGAAAAAGCCAGAGACATCTTCAAAGGTCAAGAGCGGAATGTTGAAGCAGTCGCAAAAACGGATGAACCGTGCCAGCTTATCCGAAGAATGAATGTCCAGTCCGCCTGCCATGACCTTCGGCTGGTTAGCGATAATACCGACGCTGTATCCATCGATACGCGCCAAACCAATAACGATATTGCGGGCAAAGTTCGGCTGTACTTCCATGAAATCACCGTGATCCACGATTTTTCCGATGACCTTGCGCACATCATATACTTTCGTGCTCTCAGCAGGTACGAGCTCCAGGAGATCTTCTTGCCAACCATTGTTCTCTTCTGCTTTCATCACTGGAGCGCGATCGCGATTGTTTTGTGGCAGGAAGCTGAGCAGCCTGCGCACTCCTTCCAATACTTCCTGTTCGGTTTCTGCCGTAAAATGGGCATTGCCGCTCACCGTCGAATGAACCTTCGCTCCGCCTAGATCCTCCGCGGATATTTTTTCACCTGTAACGGTTTCGATCACTTTTGGACCTGTGATGAACATCTGGCTCGTCTTCTCTACCATGAACACAAAATCCGTAATCGCTGGAGAGTATACCGCTCCTCCCGCACACGGACCGAGGATGACAGAGATTTGTGGAATCACTCCGGAATAAATGGCATTGCGGTAAAAAATCGTGCCGTAGCCATCCAGCGAGCTAACCCCTTCTTGAATGCGTGCGCCGCCAGAGTCGTTCAGACCGATAAAGGGAGCGCCATTTTTCGCTGCCAAGTCCATCACCTTGGCGATTTTCATCGCGTGCATCTCACCCAGAGCACCGCCAAATACCGTGAAATCCTGCGCGAACAAATAAACAGGGCGACCGTTGATTTTTCCGTAGCCTGTCACGACGCCTTCGCCCGGTGCCTCCATCTGGTCGAGACCAAAATGCGTGGCACGATGCTCAACAAACGGGTTCAGCTCCATAAAGGTGTCTGGGTCAAGCAGAAGCTCGATCCGCTCGCGTGCAGTCAACTTGCCGCGATTATGCTGCGCATCGATGCGTGCATCACCGCCGCCAAGCTGGATTTTATATTTGCGTTCCATCAATTCATCAATTTTTTCGTACATATTGCTGCTCATAAGGGCCACCATCTCTCTATTCCTTTTTCATGATCGCATTCTCATAGATCGCCACTAATTGCTGTACGGCGCTCGTCGGTGAAATCTCGCCACTCGCAACGGCTCCTTCAATGGAGGGAAGCAGCTCGGCTACTTGCTGGTTGCCAAAAAAAGTCGCACGCAAGTAGTCCTGAGCCATACTGTGCATCCAATCGAGCAGCTGCGCTTTGCGTCTTGCCTCGAAGCTGCCTGATTGAACGGTGGTTTCACGAAATTGACCGATGACCTCCCAAATATCTTCAATGCCTTCCCCTGTTAGCGAAGAACACATGTATGCTTTCGTCTCCCAGCCAGTGGTTGCCGGCTGCAAGTAATGCAGAACGCGATTGTATTCACCTTTGGCGATCAAGGCACGCGTGCGGTTTTCCCCATCGGCTTTGTTGATCAGAAGCGCATCCGCAATTTCCATGATGCCTTTTTTGATTCCTTGCAGTTCATCTCCCGCCCCTGTCAGCATCAGCAGTAAAAAGAAATCGACCATGGACCTGACCGTCGTCTCGCTCTGTCCGACCCCGACCGTCTCGACCAAAATCACGTCATAGCCTGCTGCCTCACAGATCAGCATCGTTTCCCGCGTCTTCCGATTGACACCGCCCAGCGTGCCACCCGTTGCAGAAGGTCGGATAAAGGCATGTGGATTGCGTGACAAGAGCTCCATCCGCGTCTTGTCGCCGAGAATGCTCCCGCGTGTAACCGTACTGCTCGGATCAACGGCCAAAACAGCGACACGATGGCCTTTTTCGCAAAGCATACTGCCAAATGCTTCAATGAACGTGCTCTTGCCCGCACCTGGCACACCGGATATACCTATGCGTATGGATTGACCAGTATGAGGAAGCAGCTGTTTGATCACCTCTTGAGCCATATCCATATGAGCGGGAGCGTTGCTCTCGACCAGCGTGATTGCCTGCGCCAAAACCGTTCGGTTATTCTCTCGTACGCCTGTGACGTATTGATCCACCGATAAGCGTGGGAGGCGTGCCTTGGAGGTAACATTCAAGAAATTCTTGTCAGCCTTGCCCCCGGTCATTGTCCAGCAGCCTCCAGGCGATACACGATCTCTTGCAGAACGTGCTGGGCTGCTACAGGAATGACTGTTCCTGGCCCAAAGATAGCTGCGGCACCATGCTCTCGCAAAAAGGCGTAATCCTGCGCTGGTATAACACCACCTACGACGACGACAATATCCTCGCGCCCCAGCTTCTTGAGCTCTTCTACCAGTTGCGGCAGCAATGTTTTATGTCCGGCCGCAAGCGAGCTGAAGCCGATCACGTGCACGTCATTTTCTATTGCTTGTTTTGCTGTTTCTTCAGGTGTCTGGAACAACGGACCGATGTCGACATCAAAGCCTAAATCAGCAAAAGCGGTAGCAATCACTTTCGCGCCCCTGTCATGTCCGTCTTGACCCATTTTCGCGATCATAATACGGGGACGTCTGCCTTCCCACTGCTCGAATTCGTCTGCCATCTTGCGCACTGCCGCTACCTCATCGGCATCTGCGTATTCGGAACTGTAGACGCCGCTGATGGAGCGAATGACCGCCTTGTGTCTCCCCACGACTTTTTCATAGGCATCCGATATTTCCCCCAAAGAAGCTCTTGCTCGCGCCGCTTCAATGGCCAGCTCCAACAGATTGCCTTCGCCCGTTTTCGCGCATTCCGTAATGGCCTGTAGCGTTGCTTGCACTCTCGCCTCATCCCGGTTATTGCGCAGCTCCTGCAAACGCCTGATTTGCGCTTCCCGGACCGCTGTGTTATCAACTTCGAGAATTTCCAGCGGATCTTCCTTGTCCAGACGGTATTTGTTCACGCCAATTATGGCTTCCTTCGCCGAATCGATATGTGCCTGACGGCGTGCTGCCGCTTCCTCGATCTTCATTTTCGGCAATCCCGTCTCAATTGCTTTTGCCATACCGCCAAGTGCTTCGATCTCTTCGATGTGCGCCCACGCTTTTTCCACGAGCTGCGCCGTCAAGGACTCGACGTAATAGGAGCCTGCCCACGGATCGACGACCTTGGTTATCTCGGTTTCGTCCTGCAAAAACAACTGCGTATTTCGCGCGATCCGAGCCGAAAAGTCTGTCGGCAGCGCAATCGCTTCATCCAGTGCGTTCGTGTGCAAAGATTGAGTATGCCCCAGAGCCGCGGCCATGGCTTCGATGCACGTCCGCACCACGTTGTTATACGGGTCCTGCTCCGTCAAACTCCATCCCGACGTTTGCGAGTGCGTCCGCAGTGCCATCGACTTTTCGTTTTTTGGGTTAAACTGCTTGATCAGATTGGCCCAAATCAAGCGTCCTGCACGCATTTTTGCCACTTCCATGAAGTAGTTCATGCCAATCGCCCAGAAAAATGACAGCCGTGGCGCGAATGCATCGATGTCGATGCCTGCTGCAAGGCCCGTGCGAACGTATTCCAAACCATCTGCCAATGTGTAGGCCAATTCAATATCCGCGGTCGCACCCGCTTCCTGCAGGTGGTAGCCTGAAATACTGATGCTGTTGAATTTGGGCATATGATTGGAGGTGTAGGCAAAAATATCGGAAATGATCTTCATCGACGCTTCTGGCGGATAAATGTAAGTATTCCGAACCATGTATTCCTTCAAAATATCATTTTGGATCGTTCCAGTTAGCTCCGCTTGTGATACCCCTTGCTCTTCTGCTGCCACGATATAGAAAGCCATAATCGGCAAAACCGCTCCGTTCATCGTCATGGAGACGGACATTTTATCGAGGGGGATGCCATCGAACAAGATTTTCATATCGAGAATGGAATCAACTGCCACACCTGCTTTTCCGACATCACCGACAACCCGCGGATGATCGGAGTCATAGCCGCGATGTGTCGCGAGGTCGAAGGCAATCGACAGCCCTTTTTGGCCTGCAGCCAAATTCCGTCGGTAAAAAGCGTTGCTCTCCTCCGCCGTAGAAAATCCGGCATATTGGCGAACCGTCCATGGCTGGGTCACGTACATCGTCGGATACGGTCCACGCGTATAAGGCGGCAAACCAGGCATGTAGCCGAGGTGATCCATTCCCTCTACATCTTCCATTGTGTAAAGAGGTTTTACGGGGATCTGCTCCAGCGTCTGCCACATTTGCTCCTTTCCTTCAGGGTTTGCTCCCAGCTGAGGAAACAAGTCAGACACATCTCTTTTGGACTGATAAGCCATTTTTGAAAAATCAGGTCGCTTCATTATGAGCTCACTCCTATCCGCTCCTGAAGTTCTCGCAGCATCTCGTAGCAATTGGAACGCATGTGGATGCAATCATCTACACCTGCCGTCTTATAAGTAGCCAAATGTTCCGCGTCTGGCAAGCCAGCCAACAGAACTGTCATCTGAGGTACATGTTGCTTGATTGCTTGAGCCAACGGTGGTACCAGCTCAGGATAGCTCGCATCGTCCGAACAAATGACCGTGATCATCGCTCCGGAAGCAATTGCAGCTTCTGCCGCCTCTTCAGCTGTAGAGAATGTTTGCTGGCGAACTGCTTCAAAGCCTCCCACCGCAAAAAACTCTGACGCAAAATCCGCGCGGGCCTTATGCTTTGCCACGGGTCCCATCGTCGCCAAGAATACGGTTGGTCTTTTTCCTGTTGTTTTCAAGTAATCATCTGCCTGCATCCGCAAGGCTTCAAAGCGTTCGGAAGCCCGGTGAATACGAAGTGGCTGAATGATCTTCCCTACCTGATCTTCACGTCTCATGGCTTTGGCAATATCGCCCACAGTCGCCCCATGAAGCACTGCATTTACTGCACGTGCCACGAGCTCATCGGTATGTTTCGCCAGCTCATCGAGCTCTGCGGAGACGAGAGTCTCGTTCTGTTTCATCCGATGGGATCGTGCTTCCTCTGCTCGCTCTTCGTGAATGCTTGAAAGACTCTCAGCCTGCAGTGGCTGCTCAGCCGTATTGGCATACATGTTGGTTCCAACCAAACGCTTTTTACGTGTATCGATACTCGCTGCTTTTTGATCCGCGATCTGGCCGATCAAGCCTTGTGGGAAGCCTGCCTCTAATGCGCTCAGCATGCCTCCGTGTGCATCTACCTGCTGGAACAGCTCCCAAGCTTTTTTCGCCAATGCATCTGTGAGCCATTCTACGTACCAAGAACCTCCCGCAGGGTCGATCACTTTTGCCAAATGCGCTTCTTCTTGCAAAATGATTTGCGTATTTCTGGCGATTCTTCTTGAAAACTCATTGGCAGGGCGGATTGCTTCGTCAAATGCGGATACATGCAGACTGTCTGCTCCGCCAATAACGGCTGAGAACGCTTCTGTCGTGGAACGCAGCATATTGACATACGGATCGTACATCGTCTTCGTCCAGGCCGAGGTTCTGGCGTGAATCGTCATCTTTTGGGCTTCCGTTGATCCGCCGTAGGCCGCCACGATGTTAGACCAGAGCATTCTTGCAGCACGCAGCTTCGCGATTTCCATGAAGACGTCTGAACCGATCGAATACGAGAACTGCATCCGTGCTGCGATATCCTCTATGGACAGCCCCCGCTCAAGCATCACTTGCAAATAGTCGACCCCTGTGGCCAGTGAAAAAGCCAGTTCGGTTACTGCATTTCCGCCGCCGTCCTGATAAGGATTGCCCTGAACCAAGATGGTTTTCAGCGCAGGCGCATGCTCTGTTGCCCATTTCGTCACGCTTGCCATGGCGTTATAGGCTGTCTGCAAGGAACAAGGGAGCTTGCCCTCTGTGAGCAGAACCGCTACCGGGTCTTGCCCGATGCATCCGCGCAGCTCGGAGACTTGCTGGCCTGTCGCTTCAACATGTCCGAGGATGAGCGAAAGTATGGGCAAGCCAAGCGCTCCCGTGTTCACGTAAAGAGGTACCTCTGAAAGCCTTACCCCTTGGAATGCCTGCTCTACATCCTCCCTGCAAAAAACGGATACGCCTTTGTGACCAATCGTATCTGGCAATGCTTCGTCAGGGTCAAGTCCAGCCAATGTCGCTTGATCCACCATCAGATGCAGCATCGTTTGCCCGCGCGCTAAATCGTCTACGGATGCCTGATTGAATGCCTTGGCACTCCTTGCGATGATTTCCTGACAGACATGCCATTTGTGTTCCTTTTGCTCGCCAGGCTGCTGATTCCCTCTATGAAAAGGTGCCTCTCCTGGTAGCGCTTCCAGATGCGGCAATGTTTCGACATCTTCGTACCGATAGATAGGCTGGCGAACAATCCCCTCGTACGAATGCGTCAGTAGCTTGGCATCAAAAGCTGCACCCTTCAGCGATTTTTCTGCCGCTTCCCGCCATTGCTCGTACGTGGGAACGGAGAATTCCTTGAACCATGTATGTTTGCTCACTCTTCCAGTCCTCCCCTTAAAAGCTGCTCCATTACGCTTGCTTCACCAGGAACAACGGCTGTCCATGCTCGACCAACTGACCGTTCTCCACCAAGACTTGGACAATCTCCCCTTTTACTTCTGCTTCAATCTCGTTAAACAGCTTCATCGCTTCGACAATACAGACAATGGTAGTTGGCTCTACCCGATCATTTACGGATACGTACGGTGCTGCGTCAACGGCAGGTGCTGCGTAGAAGGTACCGACCATGGGAGAAGTGATTTTGTACAAGTTTTCTGTCACTTCCGGCGATTTCTTAGGCGCTTCCACAGGCACCGTTGCGACCGGACGCTCAATCGTTTCTTTTTTAGCCAAAGGGACAACGGGTGCCGCCGTCACGATTGGCGCGTTTTTGGTTTGTACAGGGGTCTGATGTACGGCTGTGACTTGATCACCGTTTCTTCGTTTGATACGCAATGACGAATCCTCATCGTTCACCTCAAAAGATTCTATGTCCGTCTGCTCCAATAGCTTCACAAGTTCTCGCAATTCGTAAATGGTAAGCACGACTATTCCTCCCCTATTTCCCGAATCTGACTGGCACAATCGCACGAACCGACTAGTTGGTCTGTAAGGATTGTGCAAGACCGACCAGTTGGTCTTTTTGATATTATAACAAATGTCAGAATACTAGTACAGACCAACTAGTTGGTCTGATTGAGGTATTTGATAAGGGACCATCAAGCGACTATGCCCCTGTCTCCTATCGAAAAGCTTGAGTGTAGCCGCATGATCCTTGTTAGCACCCCTACAATGGCTTTAAGGGATTTTCTTGTGATTGCAGGAAAAAACGTTGAAATGCCGGGTTTTCCATCGATTCTGATTTCAAAACGGAATGAAGAACCATATCTGCATAAATATCCGCGATTTGCTCGATCGAGTACGTTCCTGACTTTTGATACCATTTGTAAATCCAGTTCACCATGCCAAAAATAGCCATGGACACAATCGGCACAGGCAGCTCCGGGCGGAACTCACCCGATTCGATCCCGTCCGAAATGACGGTAAACATGATTTTTTTATAGCGATCCCGCTTCGTTTCAATATCCGTATAGTACTCCGGAGCTAAAAACAAGCTTTCCTGATAAAAGATCGTAACCTGCGAGCGGTATAGATCAATCATCATGACGAAGGATTTTACGATGGCTTGGAGTCTCTCCGTCGGGGTATCCCACTTCTCGTAAGCTTCTTCTGCTTTCTCCAACACATACGTAATGAATTGATCATGAATGATGTAGAGGAGTTCATCCTTTGATTTGAAGTTGTGATAAAATCCTCCCTTTGACGTTCCGCTGTCTTTCACAATTTGATCCACAGTCACTTTGTGGTAGCCATTTGCTTCAAACAAGCGCATGGATGTTTCAATAATACGTTCTCTGATTGATTTTTCGACCATTATCTTCACCCGTGAACATTATAGCATAACTGCCTAGCAAAAACGCCGATTCTCTTCGGTGAGAAATCGGCGTTGCTTCTTTTAATTCGTTGGTGTGGAAACAGGCACGGCACCTGAATATTCTTCAAGCGTAATTCCTTTTTCTCCGATTTCTTGCGCGATCTCGACACCTACATAACGCAAATGCCACGGCTCATAAATATAGCCAGTAATCGCGTCTTTTCCATCTGGGTAACGAATGATAAATCCAAACTTCTCGACGTTTTCATCCAGCCACTTCGCTTCCTTGGTTCCGGCAAAGCAGCTTGTTGCTGCGCATTTGCCATCCTTACCAGAGACGTCAATCGCGAGTCCCGTCTCATGCTCACTCGTCCCCGGAACCGCGCTGTACGTCCGTGCCTTTTCTACTCCGTCTTTTTTTACATAGCGATTAAACAGTGCCTTTTGGTAGGCATGGGAGCGATAGGCAGAAACACCAGCCAGCTGAACACCGTCAGCCTGGGCCGCAGCAAATAATTGTTCAAGGGCACCAGCTGCTTCTTTGCGCATTTTGCGTTTCTCGCTCTTTTCCGGGAGCAAGTAAGGAACGTTTGGAAACACTAAATCGTTCGGCTGATAATTCTCCGGAAGCTTGCGTTGTTTGTTCACCAATACAGCAATACTCTCAGGCTCACCCACGACCTCGATGTCCGGGAACGACAGCTCAGGTGGCTGATCCGCTGGCGTCTTTTCTGCCGGCTTCGTTTCCGTTGGCTTCGCTTTCTGGGGTTGCTCTGGTTGTTTCTGCTTTGGTGTTTCAGTCGGTGGAGGGGTGGTCTCCTCTTTTGGCTTTGCTTCTTCCTTCTTTGGAGGAGTTGGCGTCTCCACGGATGGTGGTGTCTGTGGTTCTTGTGGAGCAGCCGTACTGTTACATCCAGACAACACAAAGGTCATTGCCGTTACGAGTACAAGTGGATGCAAAATTCGTTGTCGAAAACTTCTCATTGTAACGTTCCTTTCGTTTTGGAGCTGATCCAATTATGTAAGTAATAAAAGTACGTATTTATTATGACATAATTGACCAGCGTTTCGTTACATGATTTACTGAGAAATTACGACCTGATCGATATTCAGGTAACCCGCCGGACTGATGGAGAAGCCCTGAATGTGGTTGCTAATCACAGCCAAGTTCTCTAGATTGCGAATCGGAACAACCAAGGCATCTTGCAGCTCCACTTGTTGTGCTTTTGCGTAGATGGCAAGTCTTTTGGCCGGATCTGTTTCGATACGACCAGCTTCGATGAGACGATCCAGCTCGGGATTGCTGTATTGAAAGCTGTTGCCAGCCCCGCCACCCGATGTATGAAACAAATTGTACTGATTGTAGTCGGCATCCCCGGTTGCATTTGCCCACCCACTGACAAAAATCTCATGATCCTTCGTCTGCTCAATCGTTCGGACAAACTCATCGTAGCTGACGACTTTTAGCTCCGCGTCGATGCCGATCCCTTTTAGTTGCGATCGTATCACTTGGGCAACCAAGATGCGATCCTGTCTGTTGTAGGTAATCATTTGAATCGGAAAACCATCTGGATAGCCCGCCTCTGCGAGCAACCGACGTGCTTGGTTGATGTCGTACGGGTAGCTTTTTACAGTCGGACTGTAGCCGAACACATGTGGTCCCATCGGTGAGTTCGCCTTCGTTCCCACATTGTTATAGACCCCTTTAATAATCGCTCCCGTCTCGATTGCCATACTGATGGCTTTCCTCACACGGATATCATTCAGAGGTGGACGTGATACATTAAACCCGATAAACTCCGTGCCGAGCGCATCACTGCGGTACACACGCATCTGGTTGGATGCTTGAATCCGATCCAGCTCCATGACAGGGATAGATTCCGCGACATGTGCTTCACCATTCTCAACCATCGCAATGCGATCCGCATCATCCGGAACGACCTTGAAGACGACTTGATCAAGTGTAGCGACCTCGCCCCAATACGACTGATTTTTGCTCAACGTGATTTGACTGCCAGGCTCCCATGATTGGAACTGATAAAGGCCAGTACCAACCGGGTGATGAGATAATTCCCGGCCGTATTTATCGATCGCAGTAGGACTGATGATGCTTCCCTCGTGACTGGCCAAAATCGAAAGCAAAGGTGCAAATGGCTTGTGAAGAATGAATTGCACCCTGTACGGATCGATGACCCTTACCTGCTTTACTTTTTCGAACATGGCTGCCCGAGGAGAAGCCACCGCTGGATCTAATACGCGATCAAATGTTTTCTTGACTGCCTGTGCATCAAAGGGGGCTCCATCGTGAAAAACAACACCTTGTCGGAGAGTAAACTCCCAAGTAAGATCGTCGATTTGTTCCCATGCCGTTGCCAGCTGTGGCTGAATGTTCATGTTCCGATCACGTTTGACGAGCCCTTCATACACTTTTCCTTGGATGACACTCGCCTCATTGATCGTCAAAATGAAATGGGGATCGAGATTTGCGGCATCCGACATACGTGCAATGATTAACGTTCCACCCTCGGCAGCGTTTTGGGGTGTCGGTACGATTTGGTTGTTGTGAGACGGCTCCTGACCGAAAGAACAGCCTGCTATGGTCATGATTGCTGCGAGTAACAGTCCAATTAATCTGTGAAAGGATGTCTGCGTGTACATTGGACCCTCCCTGCATGCTCTTATGTTTACCTAGTTGTATGTTTAGCAAAAAGACCGCCCTTCTCCCATGTTTCCCGGAGAGTAGCGGTCCACACTCTATTCTTTTTCAAACAATCGCTTATATTCCCCGAAGCCTTCTTCTTCCAAACGATCCTTCGGAATGAAGCGCAATGCGGCTGAATTGATGCAGTAGCGCAATCCATTTTCTCCAGGTCCGTCCTCGAAAACGTGGCCGAGATGAGAATCTGCTTCTTTGCTGCGAACCTCTGTACGAATCATATTATGTGTCAAATCCACATGCTCGGTTACGTTTTCCTCTTGCAGTGGCTTTGTAAAGGATGGCCACCCGCAGCCTGAATCGAACTTGTCCAAGGAACTGAACAAAGGCTCATTAGAGACGATGTCTACGTAGATGCCCTCTTCCTTGTGATCCCAGAATTCGTTCGTAAATGGACGTTCTGTCCCGTTATTTTGCGTCACCTCGTACTGGAGCGGGGTCAAGATTTTTTTCAATTCTTCTTGCTTCGTACGGTCGCGCCATGCTTCCTTAGTGAATTTCGCTCTACCTGATGCCGCGCGGTAGTATTGGTAGCGGACCGGATTTTTCTTATAGTAGTCCTGATGATACTCCTCCGCCGGATAGAACGGCTTGGCTGGTAAAATCAGCGTTGCAATGGGCTTTTGGAAACGACCGCTCGCATCCAGCTCTTGCTTGGATTTTTGCGCAAGCCTTTCTTGCTCTTCATTATGATAGAAGATCACTGGCGCATACGATTGACCTCGATCACCAAATTGACCACCAGCGTCTGTCGGGTCGATTTGTCTCCAAAACATTTGCAGCAATTCGTCGTAGGAGATGAGGGACGGATCATATGTGATTTGGACCGCTTCATAGTGTCCCGTCGTATCAGAGCATACCTGTTCATAGGTTGGGTTTTCGACATGACCGCCTGTATAGCCGGAGACGACTTTTTGAATGCCTGGCATCTTGTCAAATGGACTGACCATGCACCAGAAGCATCCGCCTGCAAAGGTTGCGATTTCGAATGGATGTGTATCGCTGTTCACGCATTTCGCCTCCTGTAAATGTATGTACACTTTCATTTACGATTGTACATGGTTTGCAAAAGCAAAGTCCACTCTGGAAGTGCTGCGAGGGGGGTTCAAATAGAAAAGGAGACCTTTTTACACGAAAGGTCCCCTTTTCGCTATCGGATTGCATGATCCTTCACTCGTTTGTTGCTACTCTTGCAGCGCTTTGGCAAATCCAGAGAGCATGACAACCATATGCGCAATTCCTTCCTCGAAGTCTTTCAAACGGATGGATTCGTTCGGCGCATGTACTTTGCAGCCAACCCAGCCTACCCCTGTACTGACAACAGGAAGCTTCAGCTGTTCACCGAAAATATACATCGGGCCCGTGCCTGCCGCGTTTGGAGAAAGCACTGGTTCATGATCGTAAATGAAGCGAGCCGAATCCAGTACGTGAGCAACAAATGGATGGTGGAAATCGGAGCGGTACGCTTTTTGTCCGTTGATCATGGTGACGGTAATATCCGTAAAACCATGCTTCTCCAAATGATTCTCGATGCAATTCATGATGTGCTGTGGATCTTGCCCTGGGACAAGGCGGCAATCCACCTTGGCCTTCGCGCTTTTCGGCAGTACCGTCTTCGCGCCCTCTCCTGTATAGCCGCTATCCAGACCGCAAATGGTCATGGTCGGGTGAAAAACCATGGCTTCTCGTGGGTCCACGTTGTTTGCCGCGGTAATCAATGGGCGTTTCAAACCGTATAGCGCTGCTGTCGCCTCTTCACTGAACGGCAATTCGGAAACGACTTTCTTTTCATCCGCTGTCGGCTCCTCGATCCCATCGAAGAAGCCTTCGACCAAAATCTCGTTTTGCTGATTTTTCATCGTCGCCAATGCCTGTACCAAGCGCCATGCGGCATTGTCTACATACGCACCGACTGAGGAGTGCATGTCGATATCCGCTCCAACGCAGGTCAGCTCAAGGTACGCCATCCCTTTGATTCCGGCAACCATGCTGATTCGCTCATTTTCGTCCTTTCCACCGAATTCCCAAATGCAGGCATCCGCCTGGAAAAGATCCTTGTACGCTCGAAGGTATGGCTCCAGATTCGGACTGCCGATCTCCTCTTCTCCTTCGATCAGGAACTTGATGTTGCAAGGCAAACCGCCCGCTTGCTGCTGCAAAATGTGAATCGCCGTCAGACGTGCGACGAGATCACCTTTATTGTCGGCAGCACCACGCGCATACAGCTTTCCATCGATTATCGTAGGGTCAAACGGCTCCGTGGTCCACTCATGAAACGGCTCAGGTGGTTGAACATCGTAGTGATCGTAAAACAGGATCGTTTTGCTGGCGTCTCCTTCACTCCCTGCTGCAAAAAACGCATACACAACGGGATTGCCGCCAAGATTGTCGAGTACCTTTGTCTCACCGCCAACCTCATGAATCATCTTGACCACGTATTCAACCGTCTCTGGGATGGCCTTATGCTGTGCGGATACCGTAGGAAAACGCAAATATTGCTTCAGCTTCTCGATTGCATGCGGCAAATTTTCTTGCACGATACCTAAAACTTGTTCTTTGTTCATGATCGGGCACCTCCTACTGGCATTTACCTGCTTATTCGACTTTCTCTTTTTGGTGTGCAACCAAATAACTGTCAAACCAATCTGTGGTATATTGCAGTCTCAACACGCGTTGCTCAGGATCACCACTGCGGGAAAGCTCATGACTGGCACCCGGGAAGCGGATAAACGACACCGGAGCCTTGCCTTGATGCTTCAAGGTTACATAAAGCTGCTCGGCCTGTTCGATTGGGCAGCGGTAGTCATGTTCTCCATGCATGATCAGCAGAGGCGTCTCCATGTTCTCCACTAAGCGAATCGGTGAATGCTGCCACATTTTTTCCGGATTTGTGAATGGGTTTGCCTGAATCTCCTCGGCAGTAAAGTAATAACCGATATCACTGACACCGTAGAAGCTTACCCAGTTGCAAATACTCCGATCGGTTACACCCGCTTTGAATCGATTTGTTTTACCGACGATCCAGTTTGTCATGAAGCCACCGTAGCTGCCGCCTGCGACACCCAAGCGATCTTCATCGACAAAATCAAAATGATCGCATGCATATTGCACGGCCGTCATCAAATCGCGGTAGTCGTTCCCTCCATAGTCACCGCAGCACGCCTGAACAAAACGTTCTCCGTAGCCAAAGCTCCCTCTCGGATTCGTATACAGTACGGCGTAGCCTTTTGCAGCGAGCAGCTGGAACTCGTGGAAGAACGTATTTCCGTACATGGAATGTGGCCCGCCATGAACTTGCAGAACCATCGGATATTTTTTTCCTTCTTCAAAACCGACAGGCTTAAGCATCCAACCGTGCAGCTTCCAGCCATCCTTTGCAACAAATTCAATTTCTTCCGGAACAGGGAGCTCAATGCCCGCAAATAGCTCTTCATTCAGCGCTGTTAGACGTTTTTCTTCTCCGTCCTTCAGACTTACTTGATACAAATCACCCGGAGTAAACGGATCACTGATGGCAGCAACCACTGTTTGTTCATTTTCATGCAGCGAAAAGCCGTAAATATTCCGGTTGCCCGCTACAACATTCGTGACTTGTCCGTCCAGCGTTACGTGATAAATGCCGGAATTTCCTCGCTCACTTGCGATGAAATACATGCCTCTTCCGTCTGCTGTCCATACAGCGCCAGGATTCGGGTGACCTGGCGAGCGCATGTCTCCGATGGTGGAATCGCCAACCTGTACGTCCCAATCCGCTGTGATGCATGTATAGTCGCCCTTTTCAAAATCATACACCCAGATGCGCTTTTGCGCCGCGTGCAAATGCGTGTCCAATTCACTTCCGATATACGCTAGCTTTTTGCCGTCATGTGACCAGGTTGGATAGACAAAAGTCCCCTTGCTGTTCGTCAGCTTTTTCCATTCTCCCCCTTCCGAAGGGATGAGAAAAACGTCGATGCTATGCTGAAAATCAGGATCTTCTGCTCGGTTCGCCGTAACGGCGAGCCACTTTCCATCCGGGGACCAGGAGCCAATCGTATGATTGTAAGGTCCATCGCTGAGTGGTGTAACCTCGCCTGTTTCTACATGGACAATGGCCAGCTGCTTGTTTTTCTCATAAATGAACCCGAGATCATCGGATTTGTACTTCATTCTTCCGACTTGAATGGCTTTGGCATTTACTTTTTCCTCGGTTCCCTCCAGGTCTGCGAATGTTTCACCTGCATCCAGGATCGACGAGAAGACAATGTATTGGCCGTCAGGCGACCAAGTCGGGTTGCTGACGCCGTTTTTGCAATGTGTGAGCTGCCTTGCTTCTCCTCCGTTTGCATCAATCAGCCAAATCTGTGGTTTTCCAGAGCGATTCGAGACAAAGCTAATCTTTGAACCATCCGGAGACCAGCGCGGGAAGGTGTCGCGGGAGCCAGACGTCAGGGGCTGTGGATCATCCGTATCTAATCTTCGTAAAAACAAGTGATTTTGGTATGCGTGGGACTCGTCGATTTGATTTTCCACATAGGCAAGTGTTTTTCCGTCTGGTGATAGCTGCGGATCGCTCGCATACCGCATTTGATACAAATCTTCTGCCGTAATGCCTCTTTTGACTTGCGTCATACTAATCACTCCTCGATTTTATTGGTGGATGCAAGTTGCTCCAAAAAGAACTGGGAAATCTTTTGATTCAACGTGATGTGATTGTCTAGCTTTTCGGTAAAGTGACCTTCATCCTCAAATATGTGCAAATCGACTTCTTGTCCCCTGCCTCTCATATCTGCTACGAGCTGTTCTGCTTCGCTGACAGGAACACGCGTATCATTGCGCCCGTGGAATACAAGCAGGGGAGCCGTGATCTTATGGGAATGATTCAAAGGAGCAATTTCTTCAAAAAAGTCATCGTCTTCGCCGAGGAACCCGTATTCCACCTCACGCAATCTCCGTCTCCATGCCCCGGTGTTCTCCAGAAAGGTTTTGAAGTGGGAAATCCCCACAATATCAACACCTGCGGCCCACAGATCAGGGTAATGCGTAAGCGCAGCCAGTGTCATGAAGCCTCCGTAGCTGCGGCCCATGATGCCGATCGCATTCGGGTCAACGCTTGGGCGGTTGCCTAAATCTTTGACCAGCCAAGCCAAATCTGCTACAGAATCCATCCGTTTGCGACGATCATCGAGCTGGACATATTCCCGACCGTAGCCCATACTGCCGCGAACATTCGGCGCTACTACCGTAAAGCCTTCGTTCGCCAAAAATTGAAAAACGGGATGATACTCCGGTCGAATTTGGCTCTCTGGCCCGCCATGGACGTAGACGACGACTGGTTTTTTCTCTGCTTTTTCAGCTGTATCTTTCGCATACAGAAAGTACGGCACCTCCAAGCCATCAAAAGAGTGAAAGCTACACAATTCCGGCTCGATGAGTTTATCCTCCAAAACATCGGATTGACCAATGTTCGTCACACGTCGGCTGGTTTGCTCTGAGATGGAGTACGTCCATATGTCGCCTGGAAGTGTAGGACTTTTCAGTGTATAGGCGAGCTGATCATCACTCACCCACGCCAAGGAAGAGATCACTCCACTCGGTGCTTTCTCCACCCGCTCCCAGCGTTGCTCTGTCAAGGAATAGAGAGCAAGAACGGAGTAGCCTCCTTCATTGATTGTGAAGGCAAGCATCGTCTCATCGGGGGATAATTTCGTCTCCTCGATGTCCCATTTCGGGTCATGCACCAATTGGTCCAGCTCTCCTGTATACAGTGAAAAGCGGCACAACGCTTTCGTATTTTCATCGCGGTCGGTTACAAGATATCCCACCTGACCGTCTTTAGACAGTGCCAAGGAATGGTAGCGCGCATGTTTGCTGCAAATGGCGAGCTTTTGTGCTTCCTTCGTTTGCAGATTCAACAAATACAGGCAATTGTCAATGTTGGTCTCCTGCACGCTGAAAATGAGTCCTGTCCCGTCTGGCAGCCAGCCAATTGGATCTGTCCGCCCGTCATAGCGGAAGACTTCCTCATACGCACCACTCTCGACATCCTGTACAAAAATATCAAAGCTCCGCGGATTGCGACGATTGCTGGACCACGCGATCTTTTGCCCACACAAAGACCAGCCTCCCAAATAGTGAAAATAAGCAGGAGCGTCTGTCAGCGGCTTCACGACTGCACCATTTTCTTTTAACAAAAAGAATTGCTGCCGCTCGTCTCCCTTGTTGTCCATACCAACTATCGTTTTCGTTCCACACGGAGAATGGTCAATTTCTACCACACGATCAGGCAAAAAGGTCACTTGCTCCGATTGGTTGGACTCTTCATTCCAGCGCCACAACTGTGCGATACCTGTCAGCTTCGTTAAAAAGGTAATCTCTCTACGCTGCGGTACCACCTTCAATTGATAGGCGGATTTCACTTGCAGATAGTCCAAAATCACGAGAAATCATCCTTTCCTCTTTTGCTAGATGTACGTTGGAGTATGTAAAGAGAAAAAAGAGGAGAAGCTCCTCTTTTTTTCTATTTTTTTGTTGCCCAGCGAGCACTTGGGAACGCGTTGACTGGATAGGTGAGCCCTTCCAAGTTCGGTTTCACCAAATAGTTTTGCTGGTAGTGGTAAACTGGAATGAATGGCATTTCATCCATCAAAATGGCTTCTGCCTGATGAAGCAGTTCCATACGCTTGTTCGGGTCTTGCTCTACTTTTGCCGCCATATTCAACTGATCATACTCTTTGTTCACCCAACCAGTACGGTTGTTCGGGCTTTCACCCAAATAGTAGTCCAGGTTAAACGCAGGGTCGTTGATTTGACCTACCCAGCCCATACGGCCCATTTGATAGTTCTTTTGTTTCGTTGTATCCAGATACACTTTCCACTCTTGGTTTGTCATTTTCACTTCTACGCCCAAGTTTTTCTTGAGCATTTCTTGGATCGCCTGCGCTATTTTCTTGTGGCTTTCATCGGTGTTGTACATGAGTGTAACTTCTGGCAGTGTGGACCAGCCTTCTTCTTGCATACCTTCAGCCAGCAACTTCTTCGCTGCTTCGTAATCTTCCTTGAAGTAGTCTCCGCCCTCTTCGCGGAAGTCTTTTCCATTTGGTTGCATCGCTCCACGCGGAACCATGGAGTAAGCTGGTGTCTCTCCGCCTTGGCTTACCATTTCTGACAATGCTTTACGGTCAAGCGACATCGCGAATGCTTTGCGAACCTTTTTATTCGTAAATGGCTCTTTCGTTACGTTAAACATGTACATGTACGTACCGTAGTAAGGAACGGATTTAAAGTCTGGACTCGATTTTTCTTGGGCGAGGATGTCAGATGGCATCTCTTTGTTGAAGTCGAGCTCACCGCTCTTGTACATCTGATAAGCTGTCGTGGCGTCATTCACCATTTTCCAGGTGATCTTTTCCATTTTTACGTCCGCTTTGTTCCAATAATGCTCGTTCTTTTCAATCACGAGCTCGGAGTCATGCTTCCAGGATACGAGCTTGTAAGCACCATTGGAGATGTAGGTGTCCGCATTTGCTGCCCATTTTGGATTGGCTTCCGCCTGCTTCTTGTTGATTGGGTGCCAGTAACGAGTAGCCAGCATTTTGTCAAAGTATGAAGTAGGTGCAACCAGCTCGATTTCGAGCGTTTTTGCATCCACAGCCTTGATACCTACATCTTCCGCTTTTCCTGTGCCCTTGTTGTATGCTTCTGCTCCTTTAATGTAATAGAGCAGGTAAGCCGTAGTCGAAGCAGTTGCTGGATCAAGATGCTTCATATATGTGTAGGCAAAATCCTCAGCTGTCACCGGCTCGCCGTTGGTCCATTTCACATCGTCGCGCAAAATGAACGTGTACTTGAGCTTGTCATCCGACAGCTTCACTTCCTTGGCTTGTCCCAGGATCGGATTGCCGTCCTTATCCTTGGTGTACAAGCCCTCCCCCAAATGATCCATGATCCAGAAGGACGTGGTATCCGTCGAGGTGAGCGGGTTCAAGTCTGGTGGCTCAGACTTGGCATTGAACACAACTTCTTGCTTGGCAGCAGCGCCTGGGGTAGTGGTACCTCCAGTCGATGCTGACTCGCCACTACCGCCGCAACCAGCCAGAGCCGGAATGACAAGCGAGAGCGACAGGGCAAAGGCAGCTAATTTCTTCACGTTGTTTCCCCCTATATATTAAGATAGAAAATCGAACTACTGATAGAGATGACAAGCGACCCAATGGTTCGGTGCGGCTTCCTGCCATTCAGGAACCTGTGCCGCGCATTGCTCCATGGCCTTCGGGCATCTTGTTCGGAAAACACAACCGCTTGGAGCGTTGGCAGGACTCGGCAAATCGCCCTGCAAAATGATGCGCTCACGCTTGATCGTCGGATCAGGAATCGGAATCGAGGACAACAACGCTTGTGTATATGGATGAAGTGGCTTTGCGTACAACTCGTAGCTGTTTGCCATTTCTACCATTTTGCCGAGGTACATCACTCCGATTCGAGTGGAAATATGCTTCACCATGGACAGATCGTGGGCGATAAACAAGTAAGTCAGCCCCCTGTCCTGCTGCAAGTCTTCCAAAAGATTCACGACCTGCGCTTGAATCGACACATCAAGCGCCGAAATCGGTTCATCCGCGATGATAAATTCCGGTTCGACCGCAAGTGCTCGGGCAATCCCGATCCGCTGCCTTTGGCCTCCGCTGAATTCATGAGGGAATCGGCTCGCATGTTCCTTAGACAAGCCAACCAGCTCCAGCAATTCTTTGACCCGATCCGCTCTTGCACCACGGGACAAGCCATGAATATCCAAGCCCTCCGCAATAATGTCCATGACGGTCATGCGCGGATTCAGACTTGCTTGCGGGTCTTGAAAAATCATTTGGACGTCGCGGTGGAACTGCTCTGCGTCTTTCCCTTTTAGACGGTGTGCATTTTTGCCTTTGAACAAAACTTCTCCATCTGTATTTTCATAGAGGCGAATCATCGTTCTGCCTAATGTCGACTTTCCGCAGCCGCTCTCCCCGACAAGCCCAAGCGTCTCGCCGCGATTAATCGTGAAGGTAACGCCGTCGACCGCCTTTAGCGTAACTCCATTACCGATCTCAAAATGCTTTTTTAGATTTTTGACTTCAACCAACGCTTGGCTCATCTACGCCTGCCTCCCTGCTGCCACCAATTCTTCCAGCTTCGGTGCCCGTGGATCATGCAGCCAGCATGCAGCTTGGTGACCCTCGGTGAATGTGGAAGCGTCCGGCATTTGCTGCTCGCATATTTCCATCGCAAACTGACAACGCGGAGCGAAAGGACAACCTTTTGGCGGGTGGAATAAATCTGGCGGCGTTCCCTCAATGGGTACCAGGCGTTCCTTTTCCACACCATCGATCCGCGGCAGCGAGCGCATCAAGCCCCATGTGTACGGATGCTTCGGATTTGCGAAAATATCTTCTACCTTGCCTGTTTCCACCACAATTCCCGCATACATAACGACGGCCCGATGCGCGATTTCGGCTACGACACCCAAGTCATGTGTAATCATCACGATGGAGAGCTGCTGCTTTTCCTGCAATTCTCGGAGCAAGTCCAGGATTTGTGCTTGAATCGTTACATCCAATGCTGTCGTCGGTTCATCTGCAATGACGAGCTTTGGATTATTGGCGAGTGCAATCGCGATGACGACACGTTGCCGCATTCCCCCGGAAAACTCATGCGGGTATTGATCGACCCGTTTTTCCGGATCGGGGATACCGACCAGACGAAGCATCTCCATCGCTTTTTTACGCGCCTCTTCTTTGCTGACCTGATGGGTACGAACAAATCCCTCGACGATTTGGGCCCCAACCTTCATCGTCGGGTTGAGTGCCGTCATCGGGTCCTGGAAGACCATCCCGATCTCGGCCCCACGAACCGAAAGCAATTCCTTCTTGCTCATCCCCGTGATGACTTTTCCGTCAAAACGAATCTGACCATCCACGATTCTTCCTGGCGGGTTCGGGATCAAGCCCATGATCGCTTGGGCGGTTACACTCTTCCCACAGCCACTCTCCCCCACTACCGCAAGCGTCTCGCCACGATCAACATGAAAGGTAACTCCCCGTACAGCCTGTACCTCTCCACCGTACGTTTTGAAATGTACGCGGAGGTTTTCTACTTGTAGCAAATGATCCGCCATGTCTGATCCTCCTATCTTCGTGGCGAGGTTACTCGCGAATTCTTGGGTCCAATGCGTCCTGCAAGCCATCACCAAAGACGTTGAAGGCAAACATCGTCAAAGAAATCATCAAAGCCGGGAAGAAAAGTCTCCACCAATCCCCTGTCAAAATGACACCGAGTGCATCGTTCGTCATCGTTCCCCAGCTAGCGATTGGCGCTTGCACACCCAACCCCAAAAAACTGAGGAAAGATTCTGCAAATATCGCCGACGGAATGGTAAACGTCAAGTTCACGATGATGACTCCGATGGTGTTCGGAATCAGGTGGCGTAACAGAATGCGAGGGAATTTGGCACCCAGCACTTGTGCAGCCATGATGAACTCCTGGTTTTTCAATTGCAGGATTTGTCCCCGAACGAGACGAGCCATCCCTACCCAACCGGTTGCGGACAACGCGATGATGATGGTAACAATTCCAGGCTCCATGACAACCATCAGCATGATTACTACGAGCAGGTACGGCAGTCCGTACAATACCTCAATCAATCGCATGATGATCGTATCGATTCGGTCTCCCTTTTTGCCTCGACCAGCCATGTATCCGGCAATACCGCCGACGGTGACACCTATGATTAAGTCAATTAACGCTGCCGAGATTCCGATAATCAGTGAGATCCGCGCTCCGTACCATGTCCGTGAAAACATGTCGCGTCCCAGCTCATCTGTTCCGAACCAATGCTCGCTCGAAATTTCCTGATTCGCATTCAAGAGACTCTGATCGGAATAGCTGTACGGAACGAGATGTGGTCCAATGATCGCCATGGCAATCAGTAAAACAATCAGGGTCAAACCCACCATTGCCAGCTTGTTTCTGACAAGCTTTCTCGTTACTTGTTGAAAATGAGTCAGGCTCGGTCGCATCTGGGCGATCTGTCCATCTGCTTTTTGAGCTCTAGGTCGAAACAACTCATTTACTGATTGATCTACCGCCATTGGCTACCTCCCCCTGCTCGATAGTTTGATTCGTGGATCGATGAACATGTAGGCCAGATCAATCAAGAAGATAATGAGCACCAGGATGGCGCTGTAGAATACTGTCGTTCCCAGAATAACGGGATAATCTCGATTGAAAATGCCATCGACGAAGTACTTGCCGATCCCCGGTACCGCAAAAATCTTTTCGACGACGAACGTTCCGGTTAACAACCCGGCGATAAGCGGTCCCATAAACGTGACGATCGGCAAAATCGCGTTGCGGATTCCATGCTTGACTACTATCAGAAAAGTCGGAATTCCTTTTGCCTCAGCTGTCCGTATGTAATTCTGGTTCATCACGTCGATCATGCTCGTCCGCATATAGCGTGTAATGATGGCTAACGGTCCAAAAGCAAGTGCGAGCGAAGGCAGAACCGAGTGTTTCCAGCTGGTAAGCGTCGCTACTGGGAATAACGGCCATTTGATTGCCAAGTAATTAATGAGCAATGGCGCCATGATGAAGCTGGGTACAGCAATTCCTAATACGGCCATGACCATTGCCGCATAATCAATCCAGGTATTTCGGTTTAATGCCGCAATTGTTCCGAATAAAAGTCCGAAAAAAAGGGCAACCGCTATCGCCTGCAAACCGATCAGTGCAGATGCTCCGAAGCCATCTTTGATCATATCATTGACACCGCGTGTCTCCGACTTAATAGAAGGTCCTAAATCCAACATGACCAAACTTTTTAGATAAAGGATATACTGCATCGGCAGCGGTTCATCCAGATTGTATTTGGCACGCAGATTCAACAAAATTTGCTCGGGCAACTGATCTGACTCTGACGCGAATGGATCACCAGGGATCATATGCATCAGGCTAAAGGTCAACGTTACAATAATCCACAAGGTGAGTACCATCATCAGAATTCTTTTAAGTAAATAACGCGACATCTATACGAGCCCCCTAGTCCAGACTTGCAAAAAGATTAAGAAAATTTACCCTCCTTTTTGAACAACCTCTTTAACGGAAAATGACCTAAAACATTCCTTAATTCAACAATATAGTGCTGTCATTATTTAATGTCAATTCTGATTTTTTTATTTTTTACATCGATTCATAAAGGAATTTGCTGAAAGTTGTCAAATATACAACGATTAATACGGAAATTTTCCCTAAAACATCCCTATTAAAAATTTTGCTGGTCTTTTACAGCTATCTCGCCCATTTCAAGGAGATATATCGTCCTTAAATAAGAAAGACTTACATACAAGGATGCCGAAAAGAGGATGGAACTCCTGCGTGACGAATTGTTTATCCGGTAGTTTAACCCTTAGTTGGAGGACATGATGATTAGTAAAGTTGGCATAGTGGGTCCAAAAGATTCCGTAGAATTAATGGTAGCTGTGGGACGTGAGTTTTCCGATCGCATGACGCTCATCCCCCATATTTATCAACGAGTAGAAGAAGTAGCGACCATCGTAACTGAAAATGAAATGGAAATAGACATCTGGTTCTTCTCGGGGGTCGGTCCCTATTCCATCGCTAAAGAGCATATTCGGAAACAAAAAGCATTTTTTCCGCAAATCAATGCGAGTGTGCTTACGAAAGTCTTGCTCGAAATGGTATACCGAGATGGTTTTACATTAGATCGTGTGAGCTTCGATACGGTATCGGAGGCACATTTTCGTGAAACCTTGGAGGAATTGGGCATGCAGTGTGAGAATCCATATCTGAATCCGTATCAAGAATTCAGACTGACCGCTCACTTGGTCGACTATCACACCCGCCTCATCCAAGAGGGCAAGGTAGACGCTTGTGTTACGGGTATGCTATCCGTCACCGAAGAATTGAAGCGACGAGGAATCAAGGTATACCGCATGGGCTTCACTCGCCTAACCTTCCGCGAGATTTTCAAGCAGATTTTGCAGGAGGGCGAGACACTTCATTTCAAGCGCTCCCAAATTGCTGTTCAATTGATTGAAGTAACCGACATAGAAAAGCTTGTGAACGAACCTGCAAACGCCTACGAGCTGCGCCGCCTTGACCTGAAGCTACAAGAGCTAGTACTGGATTATACGGAGTCGATATCAGGCAGCTTCGTCGCCGTTGGCAATTCCAAGTTCATCATTTTTTCCACCCGGGGTTCATTCGAAGACAATCCAGAATTTCACCCCACGATCCTTTTGGAAAAAATCAAGCTGCTCACCAATTCACACGCCAGTATGGGAATCGGCTTCGGTGTCACAGCATTGTCTGCTGAGCGCAATGCACAGCTCGCTCTCGGCCATGCCAAAAACCATAGAGATGCCGCCATTCTCGTCGACCATGACGGTTCGATTGAAGGACCGCTGCGTCAAACGAACAGCATCAGTTACGAATATTGGACACAGGACAAAGAAATGAGCGAAAATCTGAAAAAAGCCGGGGTCAGTATTACGACGTTTAACAAAATTATTTCCGTTCAAAAAGCACTGGGGCAAAAATATATCAGCGCTTCGATGATCGCGGAATGGATAGGCATGACTCCTCGCAATGCGCGAAGAATACTAAGTGATTTAGCAGAGCACAACATCATCGAACTTATTGGGGAAGAAACGCCTACAAACCGAGGGCGCCCACGGAAGATTTATCGTATCCTCCCCTCCCCACAAACCACATAATTGTTTCTCCATGAGAAAGGCGTAAGCTTGTGATTTCCAGAAAAATTCTTTTGTGGATCATTGTTTGCGCTTTTTCTCGTGCTGTTTCTTTCAGATTGTTCAGCTCTCTCCTCTTTCCATTCTGGTCATGCATGTTAATCTATCCAAAAATCATACGATTAGGGGGTCATACACATGCCCGTTCATCCCCAGATTCAACAAATATTAGACGTCTTCAACCGCTCACGCCATGATGTTGATTTCAACCAATTGACACCACAGATTATGAGAATGGCGACTGATCAAAATCGAGATTCAGGCGTGGAACGTGAACAGGTAAAAAAGGTCGAGAATCTATCGCTTCCCTTAGAAGGCCGTTCTATTTCGATTCGCATATACACACCAGAAGGAGATGCACCCTTCCCTGCACTCGTGTACTATCATGGAGGCGGATTCGTGATCGGCAATCTCGAAACGGTAGACTCGGTATGTCGCAACTTCGCAAATAACGCAAAATGTGTGGTCATTTCTATCGATTATCGGCTCGCTCCGGAACATCCTTTTCCTGCTGGTTTGGAAGATGCCTATGATTCTCTCCTCTATATTTCAAGCCATGCTGATCAGTTTGGCATTGACCCATCGCGGATAGCCGTAGGCGGAGATAGCGCCGGAGGTAATTTTGCAGCAGTAGTGAGTCTCATGGCTAAAGAGCGACAGGGCCCATCTATCGTTTATCAATTGTTAATCTATCCTGCCGTAGGAATTGTGGACACCACTCCCTATCGATCCATGCAGGAAAATGCGAGTGGCTATTTGATGGATGTGGAATTGCTGAATTGGTTCCTCTCTCATTATCTACCACCTGCCGATCTCCAAAATCCATATCTTGATCCAATCAGCGGAGCCGATCTCACTGGTCTGCCTCCTGCCATGGTGATTACAGCCGAATACGACCCTTTGCGAGATGGCGGAAAAGCGTATGCAGACAAGCTACGCGATAGCGGTGTCGATGTCGTCTACCGAAATGAACAAGGCTTGATCCATTCCTTCATCGGATTCCATACTACTATCAAGCAAGCGCAAGAATCGTTAGATGAGATGTCGGCACAATTGCGAAAAGCTTTCAAAATATAGGCCGTATTGAATAAACAAAGCGGAAGCCCGCGAACTGGGGTGAAATCATTGACTAGACATACAGAAGACAAAGTGACCATTCGCTTCGTTCGTATCGAGGATGCGGCAGCCATTTTATCTTTGCAGCGTGATGTGGTTTGCGAAGGCGAATTTTTTATTGCTGTTCCCGAAGAGTTCAACAAAACCATGGAGCAGCAGCTTGCGTGGATACAAAGCATCATCGACAATGACAGGGAAACCATGTTCGTAGCAGAAGTAAACGGTGAATTGGCTGGTATGGTCGTGTTCGCTTCTCCGGCTCGCAAACGTTTGTCTCATACAGGTTCGATCACGATGATGATCCAGAAAGCTCACAGAAATAAGGGCATCGGCAAGGTATTATTGAAGGAGTTGTTAGCTTGGGCTGAGCAACATCCGCTCATTGAAAAAGTGAGCTTAGGGGTGTTCTCCAACAATCTGAGAGCGATTGCTTTATACAAAAGCCTTGGATTTGTGGAAGAAGGACGAAAAGTGAAAGAATTCAAGTTGGCTGAGAATGAATACGCAGATGATGTCCTGATGTACAAATTCGTATAGTGTCCATTCGTATTCCTTCCATGCAAAAAAGGACCTTCGCATCAGGTCCTTTTCTTATGAGCAAGTAAGCTCTATACTGATTTAGATGGCTGAACAGATTGTTTCTTTTGAACACTGGCAACAATCACACCCACGACGATCAACAAGGAACCTCCCACTTGAATCGACGTCACCTGCGAACCAAGCAGCAAAAACCCGACCAGCATCGCTACAAAGGGCTGCAAGTTAAGAAAAATAGCTGCTTTGCCCGTCCCTACCACTTTTAATTGTTGATTCCAGACGATTCCACATATTCCTTGCATAAGGATCGCGGTCAAAATGAGCATCGCCCATGCCCACAGTTCGTGGCTGATCTGCGCCCCGGGCTCGATCGTCAACAGGGCCGCAGGAGTCAAAAACAAAGTGCCAACCGTCGTCGAGTACACGGTGGCAATAAACGGCTGTATCGTTTGCGTCAGTTTGCGAATGATGATCATGGAAGACGAGAATGTGACCATGGCAATCACAATGAGAAAGACTCCTTTGGAAATGGAGAGTCCTGCCCCAATACCGACTACGAAGAATGTTCCCAGGAGCGCCAACCCAGACCCAATCTTCATCCGCAAGGTAAACTGCTCCTTCAAAAACAAAGAGGCCAGCACTGCGGTAACGATTGGCGACAAGGAAAGAATCAACGATGCCGTTGTCGCGTCAGTCGTCAAGAGCCCGTTGAAATACGCTGTTTGATTTGCCAACGTCCCGATCAATCCGAGCAAAACAAGAAGCCCTAGCTCACGAGCGGTGATTTTTACGAATTTTTTGGTTAGCCACGCGTAAATGATCAGAAACACAGACGTGAAAAGCAAGCGTACATCTGCCAAAAACAGCGGAGGAAACTCTTTGACCAGCATGCTTCCAAACACAAAATTACTGCCCCACAGCGTCACACAAAAAAGCAACAGCAAGTACGACCGAATCATGATTGTTCCTTCTTTCACCCGATGCATTATTCTTCCGTTAGCTATCGTACAGGAGAGTGCGAAAAAAGTCCATGAGCTGATCTGCTATTGTTTGATGAAAATTATGTTTAGCTGTACAACCGAGCTACGGAAAAAGACCAGTGAACCTTTGCATTCACTGGTCTTCCTAATTTCATTGCACCATTTCTTCCACGGGGGTTTCCTCCGTTGCCTCCAGTGCCCCTTCCATCTGCCCTTCCTCTTCTACTGCCGTATCTGCCGCTTTCTCTTCCTCTTTCACTTCCGGCTTCTTCTCTGGCTTCGTCGGCGCGATTGCACTCGCCACGAGTGCCGCGTATTTTTGCGAGCCTTCCTTATTCGGGTGAACACCGTCTTTGTAAAAGTAAGAGCTCTGCCCTTCACTTGCCGCATACCAATCCACAAGAACGACATGCGGGTAGGCAGCAGCAGTTTCCGCTAGCATCTTATTCACGACGCTTTCCCACGGTTTAGGTACGCGAGAGTTGACCAGAATGATTTGCTCGACGCCATCCAGTGATTGCAGCAGCTTATCGAGCTGCCCTTTACTAAATGCGCCGTTCGAGCCTAATTCAATCACAACACGATTTCCCAATTGCCCTTTTGCCTTGAGCTGGGCAATCACCTCAGGAGCTTGGGACATTTGCCTTCCGATTTTGGCATCAACGACGATCCCTGGCAATAGCTTCTCCAGATAAGGAGCCACGTCAATCATCACAGAGTCACCAACTACAGTGATTCCTTTACCGGAGCCAATTGCTTTTATCGATTCTTGTTTTGGGTCAGGCTGTTTGGAAGCATTCGAATCTTTCTGCTTCTCCACAGGCTTCTGTTTTTGTGTGTTGTTATTTGGTTTCTGCTCGTTTTTCGGTTTTGCTGGTGGAGTAGCTGGTTTTTGAACCGTTTCCGGCTTCTTCTCTATGATTGGCACCTCAGGACCAAGGGGCTTGTCGGGGATCTTTGTCTCGGTGACAGTCTGCGTTGGCTGTGTCTGCGTCACATTTCCGGCGGTCGCATCTGACGTGAGCGAAGCGATCCCATAATACGTGACACAAAGAGCAATCGCGCAACCAGTTGCCAATACACGGTTTAATCGTTTTGTTTTCTGCCCTGCCTTATTGGAACGATACCAGATTCTGCCTAATGCACCATAGCGAATTGGCTCTTCGAGATATTTCCATGACAGCGATGCCAGCAAAATGCTTGCGAGGAGCTGCAAAACCGCTCCAGGTACCGTCATCCACTCCCATTCCGCTAAAATCGGATTCGTCCACACGATAACAGGGTAATGCCACAAATAAATACCGTAAGATCGAACGCCAATCCAGCGCAAAGGCTTGCAGCCCATCCATTTCGCCAAGCTGCTTGCCGGATGTGCGAGTACGGCGACCAACACGGCACTGACGACAGACAAAAGGACGAGCCCGCCCTCGTACAAATAATCATCATATTGATTCGTGTTCCAAATACTGTACAAAAGAATCCCTAAGCTCAAGAGACCGCTTAGATCAAGCGTCATTCGCGCTTTTTGTGAAATGTTCGTCGTAAGCATGCGACTCGGCCACATCATGGCGAGGGCGGCACCGATCAGCAACCCGAATACCCGTGTGTCCGTTCCGTAATAAACACGACTCGGATCAAGACCTGGCTCATACAAAACAGCCATGGAGATGGCGGATAGTGCAGCCAGCGCCAAAGTAATGATCATGATTGGCCCCCTGCGCTTCAGGAAGCGGAGTCCCAAAGCGAGTACGAGTGGCCAAATGACATAAAACTGTTCTTCTACTGCCAATGACCACAGATGGCCTAATGGTGAAGGCGGACCGAATTTTTCAAAATAAGATACGTCATGAAAGACAAGCCACCAATTGCTCACGTACAGAACGGCTGCTCCTACATCTCCGCGGATGGTGTCCAACTGAGCTGGCGAAAAGATGGCTACCCCTGCCATCACCACAAACAGCATGAGGAAAAGCGCTGGGAGCAGTCTTCTGGCACGGCGCAACCAAAAGTCTTTCATATCGAGTCTGCCATTCCGATTCCATTCTGCAATTAATAAGTCGGTAATCAGATATCCCGATAAAACGAAGAAAATACCGACACCCAACAATCCACCGGGTGCCCAATCGTAATTCAAGTGATAAATAATGACTGCGAGTACCGCCAGCGCACGAAGCCCGTCGATCCCAGCCATGTATCGACTGCTGGAGCCTTTGATCGGTTCAGGCATGCTGGTGGCCTCCTATCGTTGCATGTTGGCGAGTGATTAATTCGTTCTGATTATTGATTCTTTTCGTACCCATCGTCCTTTTTATTTTTTTATGGTGATTCTTCGTGCTCGCCATGCAAAACATTGCATTCTCCCCTTTTACTTCCGTTCTGTTTTCATCATTTGTTGTTGGGGGCAGTCATTACACATCGGGAATTGCGTGCTCTATGAATGCAAAAACCCCTGTTTTTTGAAATCGTGCGAAAACGGGGGTTGGTCTCGTTCATTATCTTTATGGAAAATGAATTCTTCCCATCATCGTTGCCCGTATTCAGGATGTGATGAACTACTCACTATCTTGTTGTTTTCTGTTCGATTACTCCCTTATATATGCATCACACCTTCCTTATATTGGATGGTCTCACAAGGAAATTACCCGGTACTTGTCTTGCGTTGTACGCTTGCTGAATCGTTGTTTGTAACCTGATTATATGACGGTTTCGGGGGATAACTCGTTACAAACTGTTTACATTCTGACCATGTTTTTTCCCGGTAAAAACGCGGAACAAAAAAAGAAGCTGCTGGTATACTTTCCCCCATCAGCTTCACGATTGTAGATCATCGCAGACCACCACTGTCAGATGCAAAATGCAACGTGTTTACTTGTCACAAAAGATTTACGGATCAACAGCCTGCATCCGTTCCCAAATTTTTGCGAGTTGTATTGACATTCTTGATTGTCATTTGTTGATAAACCTTTGAGCCAATAAGTTTTTGCTTGATGTAATGCCCAATCCAAAAGCTTGTATGTATAGTCTGTTCCAATTTGTGAGGAATGGTTGCTTTGGAATCGGTATCCCCCGAAGGAAAGCGACATCAACCCGGTTATTCCCCTGTCACTTCCATTTTCGCCAATCGAAACGGGAAACACAAGATAAAAATAAAATCCCCATCGATTACCAGCACCGACGAGGATTTCCGCTTGATTATCAAGATTTAAATGTGATGAGTAAACAAATAATTCAAGAAAAAACCACCACTGACAACCGCAATCACCATGCATACGATGCCACTTTTCACCCGTTCGGAAAGCAATCGCATAAATCCAAGACAGAAAAAGACTCCTGTGACCAAAAAATAAGCGACTCCAACCCAAAAAATATTCCAAGGCAAGCTCGCAAAATCTACGTTACCCAAACGTGAACACCATCCCTGTCCGATTCTACTGATTACTTGTATGTACGATACTCCATTATAGCATTTGTTCACGCTTACTTTCCCATTTTTGCACAATGCGTAACAGAAGTGTCATACATCTTTGTCTTCATGTTTTCTACACAATCGTTTGGTACGCTTTCTCCAACAGCTCAAAGGAGGAAAAAGTGCACATGAACAAACGGAAAATACGCCCATGGGCTTATCCTATCGTTCTAGGTGGCGTTTTGCTGTTATCCGCTTGCTCCACTGACAATCCCACGATGGATCATAATGGACACAACATGAATGCTTCACCCCAAACAGCAGCAGAAACGCAACCGCAGCAGATGTCTGCTTCCAGCGACTCGTCGATGGAGGTACTTACAGGAAATACGTTTACCCTCACGGCAAAAGAAAATATGCTCCACCTCGATGACAAGACCATGAAAAACGCATGGACGTACAACGGAACCGTTCCAGGTCCACAGCTTCGTGTCAAACAAGGGGAAACCATCAGCGTGACGTTGAAAAACGAATTGCCCGAGCCGGTCACCATTCACTGGCATGGCTTACCCGTCCCGAATAACATGGACGGAATCCCTGGCGTGACCCAAAATGCCGTAAGACCAAACGAAAGCTTCACCTACAAATTCAAGGTGGACGTTGCCGGGACATACTGGTACCACTCGCATCAAAACAGCGCCAAGCAGGTAGATAAAGGCTTGTATGGTTCACTTGTGGTAGAACCGGCTACACCAGAGCCAGCTGACAAGGACTTTACCCTCGTTCTCGATGAATGGATGCAGGACGATAGCATGGCGGAAATGCACGGAAGTGGCATGAGCCACGGCACGATGCCCCCTACTTCCGATAGCTCATCCTCTGGCGGTCACAACATGTCCGGTATGGAGATGCCCATGAGTGACGCTGAGATGATGCCTTTAATGTATACAATCTTTTCAGTAAACGGAAAAACAGGCCCTGCAATCCAGCCGCTATCTGTTAAAGAAGGAGAGAAAGTCAGAATCCGCCTGATCAATGCCGGATACTTGAACCACAAGCTGAACCTGCAAGGTCATGAATTTAAAATCGTGGCAACAGACGGGCAGCCCATCAACAATCCGCCCCTCGTGGGAGGCCAGCTCCTCAATATCGGACCAGGCGAACGATATGATCTCGAATTCGTCGCAAACAATCCTGGCAAATGGTTATTGGAGGAGCGCAGCACAAATCCAGGCGCCAAGTCACTGGTCGTGCCCATCGTCTACGAAGGCTCGGAAACAAAAACAGCCAAATCTGAAGCTGGCGACATGCCAACGATAGACATTACCAAATACGGCGAGGCGGCAAAAAGCAGCTTTACGCTGGAGCAGAAGTATGACATTACGTATCAAATGGATCTGAACACGGAAACGGCTGATGGAAAAATGGCCTTTACCATCAATGGAAAAACGTTCCCGGATGTCCCTCCGCTCAACGTCAAAAAAGGCAATCTGGTCAAAGTCACAATGGTGAACAAATCACCAAAAGATATCCACCCAATGCATTTGCACGGACATTTCTTCCAAGTATTGAGCAAAAACGGACAGCCTATCACAGGCTCCCCTCTGGTCAAGGATACGCTGAACATTTTACCGGGTGAATCCTACGTAGTCGCCTTTGAAGCTGACAATCCAGGAGACTGGATGTTCCACTGCCACGATTTGGGCCATGCTGCGCAAGGAATGGTATCCGAAGTAAAATATGAAGGCTTCAAGCCAGATTTCGTCGTCGACCCTACAGTAGGCAACATGCCGGAATAGCCATAGAAAAAAGCAGGAGCCTTCATGGCTTCCTGCTTTTTCCTTACGCCAATACATCTTCCAAAGACGTTTTCCACTCTACGCCAGTCGGAAAAACATCCTTTACTTGCTGTCTCAGCTGGTCATTTTGGCTCAATTGCGGACTCAAGATCGATACCAGACCGCTATCCTCTCGAGAACGGATCAAGCGCCCGATGCCTTGACGCAGTCTCAGCAGCATGTAAGGCAAATCGACCTCTTCGAAAGGATTCGCTGCACTTTTTCGTTTTGCTGTGAACACCGGATCATTCGGCGGGAATGGCAGTGACCAAATGATCACGTTGGACAGTGAAGGCCCCGGAACATCCAGCCCCTCCCACAGGCTCACCGCACAGAGACTGCTTTTCTCGTCGTTTTGGAACTGAGAGATCAAATGGCTGATTTCCGCATCTCCTTCAAACAAGAATCGCAGATCCGTACAGGCAGGCTCGTTTTTGATGGCGGCCTTGAATTGCTGTAATTCCTCCATGGAGGAAAACAACAGAAGCGCACTACCGGCTAATTTTTGCAGCAATTGGGTAGCCTGGCTCATTTTTTCCGCAAAGGAGTCGGTCGCAGAAAGTGTTGGTACGTAAACCTCCATTTGCTTGTCGTACTCGTATGGAGAAGCCACCGAGAAAGACAGGTATTGCTCAATGCCCAAGCTGTCCGCCACATACTTGAACGATCCATCAACAGATAAAGTCGCCGACGAGAAGACAATCGGCATCTTTTGAGAGAATACGCGCTCTTCCAGTACTTCCTGCACCTTTTTTGGCATGACGACCAAGGTTGGCCCTGTAATCTCTTCACTCATCCAGGAAATGACGTGATCCGGGTCTTGGAAAAGCCCCAGGGCCAGCTGCATCATTTCCAGATGCTCTTCGACAATTCGCAGCTGGAACTCGTCCAACGTATACAGACCACCCTCTAACGCCAGCTCTTCTTCAATCCAACTGACAAGGCTCGTAAATCGGTGGATGGTTGCAATGAGTTCCGGATGAAAATGGATTTCTTTACGGTTGGAGCCCTTCACAGCCTTGCTCTCTTCGTTCAGTTGGGAGAACATTTCTTCGCTCTGGGCAATAGCTTCTTCAATAGCAATAGCGAGCTCTTCCCTGATCTCACCCTTCAAGACACGCGTAATCGTTTCTTCGAACACGGAGTGATTCAGCTTGTATGTCAATGCTTTTTGGGCAGCAGGCTCCAACAGATGACCCTCGTCAAAGATAACCGAGCTATGCGGTGGCAGCAACGGTAGCTGACCTCCACGCTTGCGGATCTCATAGGTCCACACATGCTCCATATAAAAGTCATGGGAGCAGATGATCAAATCGGCTGACTGGCGGTAATGATTTCTGGAAAGGGTCTGCCCACAGCGGTGCTGTCTGTCGCACACAAAGCAATCCTGAAAAGTATCCCAATTCATCTGCGCCCATTCTTGATCACCCAGATGAGGATATGTGCTGCGATCCCCGTACGGGTAAAACGATTGCAACGCCTCATGTGTATGGACAAATGATGGCAGTTCTTGATAAATATGCTGGAAAGCTTCTCCTGTCTCGGGCTGGAATCGTGCTTCATCCAGCTTGCGCAAACAGACATATTGATCCGGAGATTTTCCGAGTCTCGCGTCAATCGTCAGGTTGAGATGGCGAGCCAGTTTGGCAATATCGCCCTCCGGTTTTACGAGCTGCTCAATCAACGACTCATTCGCACAGGCAATGATGGCTGGCTTTCTGGTATATCGTGCATAGCAGATGGCGTACAGTAAGTAAGCCAATGTTTTTCCCGTGCCTACTCCCGCCTCTGCAAAAATCGTTTGCTTTTCTATAAAAGCCCGTTCAAGCTGAAAAGCCATGTAGATTTGCTCATCACGCACCTCGAATCCAGCTTCAGGCAATACTTCATAAAAAACGTCCGCTACCCAATCGCTCACCTGAGGGATGAACGGCTGGGACGGATCGTAGGCAAAAGGATAACGTTCCAATTGTGACCTGCCTCCAATAATGAAAAGAATCGTCAAGCATAGAATTGCCAACATGTAATGATGACATGTCTTGACGATAAACACAAGACAGATGAGCGAAAAACAAACGAATTTCGTGGTAAGATAAGAATGGTAGAAAAGTAGAATGAAACAGGAGTGAACAAGCCGATGGAAAAAGTAATGTTTATTGAAATAGGAATGGGCATCGACATGCATGGACAAAACGTCACCAAAGCCGCAGTCCGCGCTGTTCAAAATGCCATCCATCATAATTCGATGCCTGGACTGCGCTCTGTCCTGCCTGGAAACGATATCCATAACATGAAAGTAAATGTGAGACTGGCCGTTCCTGCTGACAAGGACAAGCTCGACTTGGAAACGGTTCGTAAAGCACTGCCTTACGGGGAAGTCTCCTTCGAAATCGTCGATGGCGGCATGCTGACGAGCAGTGGAGTCGTAATCGCTGAAAAAGAAGACAAGAACGACCTTGCTTATATCGTCATTGCTTCCGTAGAGGTAGGGTACTAGAATACCAGCTCATCAGCTGCATGCGGGTGAAACTGATAACGCTCCAACTCTATTTCTCCTGCTGCTGATACTACTACCCCTTCGCTTTCCAAGGCCATTTTTTGCAGCGTAAACGAATCCAAATCTTGCAATCCGATCTTTCCTTGGGCGTTGATGACCCGATGCCAAGGAAGCTTGTGCTTTTTGGACATGGAATGAAGAATGCGAACAATTTGTCTGGCAGCTCTCGGACTCCCGGCCAACGCAGCAATTTGCCCGTACGTCATGACATGGCCCGCTGGGATCCTGGCAATGATTTTTAATGCGCGCTGCGTAAATTCGGTCATGATGACTACTCCTTCTTGCTTGATCAAATCAAAAGGCTTGTGACTCCTCGCGATCACAAGCCTTTTGTTCTTTTATCAGGTTAAAACAGTCTTTCCAGCTCGTCAACCAGACTGCCGACGTATGCGACAGCCTCGCGGATTGGCTGTGGATCTGACATATCCACACCAGCTTTTTTCATCAGTTCCAGCGGCGTTAGTGTTCCACCGGCTTTGAGTACCTCGATCCAACGATCAACGGCAGGCTGTCCCTCTTGCTTGATGCTCGCTGCCATTGCTGTAGAAGCGGTCAAACCAGCTGCGTATGTGTACGGATACAGCCCCATGTAATAGTGCGGTTGGCGCATCCATGTAAGACTCGCTGCATCATCCAGATCAACTGCATCACCCCAGAAGTCTGCGAGCACTTGCCCTTTCCATTCAGAGAGCTGTTTGGCAGTCAATGGTACGTCTTTTTGCGCTGCTTCGTACACTTTTCGTTGCATTCTTGCTTCTAGAAGATGCGTGACAAAGTTGTGGTAGTAGGTATTCATCAATTGCAAAATGACCCAGCGCTTCAGACGAGGATCGTCGGATTGCTCCACGATATGCTGCGCGAGCAAAAGCTCATTGAGGGTGGACGGCGCTTCGATAAAATACAGCGATGGACGAGAGTTCGTAAAGCTTTGCTCTCTTGTCGCCAGCATAAAGTGTCCGCAATGCCCCAGCTCATGAGCCAATGTGAAGGCACTGCGCATATTTCCCGACCACGTAATGAGAATGTAAGAGTGCTTGCTGTATGTCGTTGAGCAGAAAGCACCTGTCGATTTGCCCACGTTGTCTACATAGTCGATCCAGCGTTCATTCAGCGCTTTTTCCATAATCGCCGTGTACTCTGGTCCCATCACTTGCAAGGATGCCAATATCTTTTGCCCAGCTTCTTCAATCGTAATCGGCGGACTGAACTCTGGGTCAAGCGGAGCTTTCAAATCGCAAAAGGCAAGTTTTTCGAGGCCGAGCTCTCTTGCTTTCAGCTTCGCATAGCGTCGCATGTGCGGAGCGAGTTCATTCCCGATAATATCCAGGATGTTGTGGTACATTTCCAGTGTAACCTGCTGTGGCTTAAGCAGCATGTCCGTTACGGTCTCATAGCCACGCAGACGAGACATGACGGTTTGTCTTTTCACCTCTGTCGCATATACCGCAGCGAAGGAGTTTTGGTAAGAAGCGAGTGTCTTTGAGAAAGATTCATACGAAGCACGGCGTAGCGCCGTATCGGACGACATTTCATAATCGGTCTCAAACAGCGCGAAGGATACTGGACGTTCATTTCCCTCGCCATCATGGACGGGTGCAAATGTCATGTCCGACAACTTTCCGCGCGCGTATATGTTGTATGGTGCAGAGAAAACCTCGCCCATCGCCGCAAACGCTTCTTCCGTCTCGGCCGACAGTCGGTACGGCTTAGTTTCCAGTAAATCATTCAGGCTTTTGCGGAATATTTCGAGTCCTGGTTCTTCCTTCAAGAAGCTCTCGATTTTTCCTTCAGGCAACGCCAAAATCTCAGAAGGGATAAAAGAAAGCGCAGCGTTCAGCTGGGACACGACATCCCCTACCCGTGCAGCGTTCGCTTGGTTTTGTGGATTCGTTCCGTCTTCAGACGACCGCAGTCTCGCATACGTCGCTGCAATATTCGCCCGAACATTGATCGCCTCGTTTGCCTCCAAGCATGCCAACAACGTCTCTCCACTCGTATGCAGCTGTCCTTTGAATGCAGTGACGACAGGCAGATGCTGTACAATTTCTGCTAATTCTTGCTCCCACGCTTCCTGGCTCTCAAACAGATCGTTCAGGTTCCACGTATACTCGACAGCGACTTGATCACGTGTCTGTCTTGTCTTCACTCTGACTGCCTCCTTTAATTCTGCCAATAAAATATTTTTATGTAATAAAATTGCCTTTTCATTTGAATTTTCCTACAATTAACCAAAATAAACAAGTGGATAACTTGCTCGAAATAGGCCGTAATCTGTCTTTTTCTGCGCTTTCCTAGGAAATTCTTTCAAATCATAAGCAGGTGATTTCGGAGGGGAAGGTAAAATAGATAGAGTGCAAGTAAGCCTTTTGTTCTTAAAAGGAGGAAATGAACCATGTCTTTTGAAACCTTGTTTGACCGTTACGCTGATCTCGCTGTGAAAGTCGGCGTGAACGTACAGCCTATGCAAACGTTAGTCGTAACAGCTCCGCTATCTACTGCTCCTTTTGTGAGAAAGGTAGCCAAAAAAGCGTACGAAGCGGGTGCCAAGCACGTACATATTGAGTGGACCGACGATGAACTCACACGGATGAAATATGATTTGGCGCCTGATGAAGCGTTTCGTGAATACCCGCAATGGAAGGTACAGGGATTAGAGGAAATGGCGGAAAATGGCGCGGCGTTTCTCTACGTTTCTGCAGCGAATCCCGATTTGCTGAAGGGCGTGAGTCTTGACCGCATTTCTACTGCCAACAAAACAGCTGGTCAAGCTCTCCATAAATTCCGCAGCTATACCATGTCCGATAAAGTGAGCTGGTGCGTGCTTGCCGTTCCGTCACCTGCATGGGCCGCCATGGTCTTCCCGCATTTGCCGCAAGAGGAACAGGAGCCTGCCCTGTGGGATGCGATCTTCCGGGCCACACGGGCAGATATGGATGACCCTGTCCAAGCTTGGCATGACCATCATGCGACACTGAACAGCAAGGTGGATCAGCTCAATGCCAAACAATACCGCTACCTTCATTACGAAGCTCCCGGTACCAATTTGACGATCGAGCTGCCTGCCAACCACATTTGGATTGGCGGCGGAAGCCTAAATAAAGACGGTGTCTCCTTTATGGCCAACATGCCGACAGAAGAAGTATTCACCGCGCCATTAAAAGAAGGCGTCAACGGAACCGTTCGCAGCACTAAGCCTTTGAGCTATCATGGGAATTTGATTGAGAACTTTACGTTGACTTTTGAAAAAGGAAGAATTGTCTCGGCAACTGCTGAAAAGGGAGAAGAATCCTTGAAGCAATTAATTGAAACAGATGAAGGTTCGCATTATTTGGGGGAAGTGGCCTTGGTTCCTCATCTGTCCCCGATTTCCCAATCGAATATCATTTTCTATAACACACTCTTTGATGAGAATGCTTCCAACCACTTGGCGATCGGAAATGCTTATAGTGTGAATATTGAAGGTGGCGCTGACATGACCAATGAGGAACTGGCTAGTCGCGGTATCAATATCAGTCTTACCCACGTCGATTTCATGATCGGCTCCGCCGAGATGAACATTGATGGTGAAACAGCTGACGGCAAGCGTGAACCACTGTTCCGCAACGGGAATTGGGCATGAATCTAACCTGAGAAGACATAGCAAGAGGCTGGATTTTTGTCATTACCCTGACAAATCCAGCCTCGTTTAGTTCCCTGATGCAACGGCTTTTCGCGGAGCGTTTTCATGAGGGTGAAATAATCGGATACAAGTGCCCCTGCATGGCAAAGGACGCTTTCCCCGTTTCCTCGGAAACAACAACGATCAATGCATCGCTTTTTTCACTCAACCCCAGAGCAGCACGATGTCTGGTTCCCAGCTTTTTTTCCCCTACTACAACTTGTGATAACGGCAGCACATTGGCCGCGGAAATGATATGATTTTCCCGAATCAGGACGGCCCCATCATGCAAAGGGCTGCCAGGATAAAAGATCGACTCCAGCAAGGAATGGCTCATCGTTGCCCCAATCGGTATGCCAGCTTGCAGCAGCAGATCAAGCGGGTCCTCGCGTTCAACGACAATCAATGCTCCTTGACGCCTTTTGGCCAAGTGCTGGACAGCCTTGGATAAATCCAAATATTTTTCCGTATAGGGAGAGAGATAGCATTGCAAATAAAACGAGGCTGCTACTGTTTCGAGTCGGCTAAACTTGGTGCGTATTTGATCAAATGTCCCGAGCAGGCAGTCGTTTTCATTTTTCAAAGCATGTATGCTCTCATCTAACGTCACGGATATTCCCCGCAGCTCTTGCAGCAATTCCGCCTTCAGCGATGATGTATCACAGTTAACTTCCAGCATATGAACCCCTCAATCTCCATTTCTCTTCACACCTCGTTCTTTGTTTGATTGTTCCCCTCCCCATAGGAAATCATTCTATTTCCTAGATGATAATTCCACTACAAACCGGACATAGTAAAACACAAATGATCAACAGCTTATGGAGCGAAACCGACATGATAACGAAATGGAATGAGTTTCTTTCCATCGCACGAGACTCGTATGATTTTAAACATTACTCCCTTCTGGACGAGGAAAGTCCTTTTGTCATTTCGTACTATCAAACCTTGATAAAAACAGAGCTGCTGCAAAAAAACCTTTTACGACCCTATCAAGAGCGCATGGAAGCAAATGAATCGATCACGGACCTGCGCCACTTTTCCCGCTTTATCCATGTAGAGGATATTATTTATACAGACGACATACAAACAGTCGTCTCCAAAATGATGACGGGCTATGCTGCCATCCAACCGAAAGACAATCTGCAGATCTTCGCCCTCATCAATCTGTCCAATCGGACTGAAGGACTGCGAACCGACAATGACACGGAAAACGAGTTTAGTGTCGTTGGGCCTAAGGTAGGCTTTGTTGAAAACATCGATATCAACCTGCATCTCATCCGTCAACAAATCAGCACACCCAAATTAATCATTCGAGAGTTAACCTTAGGCACACTCTCTCATACGCGCATCGCCGTTGTCTATTTGTCTGGTATTACGAATCCTCAGCATATTGAAACCGTTGAGCAAAGACTACAGACGATCGACTTCGATATTATTTTTGATTCATCACAGCTCGATCAAATCATGAGTGACAATTCGAACACCCCTTTCCCATTGTTTCTGTCTACAGAAAGGATTGACCGGGTCATCTATGCATTAACTCTCGGGCAAATCGTGATTATTTCCGACGCATCTCCGTATGTCATTACGGGTCCAACCACTATTTTTGATTTCTTCATTTCTCCCGAGGATTATTATTTGCCGTGGATCTTATCGTCCTTGTTTCGGTTGATTCGTATTTTTGGTGTGCTTTTTTCTATTTTGATGACACCTGCCTATACGGCGGTTCTCACTTTTCATTTGGAAATGATTCCGCAAGACATGCTGGCTCCCATCATTTTATCGAGGAAGTACGTCCCTTTTCCTCCTGTCTTGGAAGTGCTTTTCCTGGAGCTGACGATCGAGTTCTTGCGAGAGGCGGGTGCCCGGCTTCCGACAAAGGTCGGGCAGACTCTTGGAATCGTAGGTGGAATCGTCATTGGTCAAGCATCAGTCGAAGCAGCCTTGACCAGCAATATATTGCTAATCATCGTAGCTCTGTCGGCGCTTGCCTCTTTTACCACCCCCATCTACAAAATGTCAAACACGATCCGTTTCTTGCGCTTTCCGCTCATTATTTTGTCTGGAATATGGGGCGGGCTTGGGATTGCCATCGGTCTCATGTTCATGCTGACTCATCTACTTCAGCTTAAATCGTTAGGAACACCTTACCTTGCTCCGCTTTACCCTTTTCGCAGACGCAGCTTCGCGGACAGCTTCATTCGCTCTTCCTATAGCAGAACGGCCAGAAGGTCTGCTATTATGCGCGTCATCTCGCAGTGGAGATACGATCCTGACAAGGCGACTCAGAAAAGAGATATAGATGAATAGATGAAGGAGCCATCGAGGAAACCATGGTTGCAAAGAGGAAATGGATACTGGTGTTATTGATATGGATCATGACTGGCTGCTCTTCGACTCGAATCGTCAGCGAAGTACAACTGATTCATTCACTGGGTCTCGATCTCGAAGACCAAAAAATAGAAGGGGCAGCTATCACTCACGTGTACGGAAAGGAAACGACACAGATAGAGCTGCTGGAAACAAAAAGCTCGAATTTATTTACGATCCTCCCTGACTTTAATACCATCACTCCTTCTCAAGTGGAGCTAGGGCAATTGCGTTCCGTCATTGTTGGGAGAAAATACGCTGAAAACGGAGTGGAAGCGCTGGTACATACACTTTGCCGCGATCCCTCTATTGGCTTTCGCCTTCAACTCGCTGTAGCGGAAACAAAGGCATTGACGATTCTGAAAGGCATACGTCATATGCAAATTCCTTTTTTCATCTCCGATAGCGTCGCTCAAAATATCAAAACACTGAATTTGCCCAAGACCAACCTGCATATTTTCTTGTTCAATTTATACGGCGAGGGCCGTGATCCTTACCTACCCTATTTCGTCATGCATAATGACAGAGTGAAGCTGGATGGTCTCGCGCTTTTTCGAGATGACAAATTCGTGCATCGCATCAATTCGAAAGAAAGCTTTTTGTTAAAAATCATGGTGGAAAAAGCCAAGAGTGGCCAAATTCCATTTGAAGTGACGATCAAGAATCGAAAAGAAGCAGGGATGTTGAAAAATCTGCATTCCCATGCCGCCTTCGATGTCAATATGACAGAATCCGTTCCCAGCATCAGGGTAAAGCTCATGGTAAATGGGCAAATCAGCGATTATTCGGAGTGGCTGCAATTATCCAATCCACAGGTATTGCGCCAAATGGAAAAAGAACTTTCCTCCTACCTGCAAAAGGAGGCGACGATTTTTGTAAAGCATTTGCAGAAGCTTGAAGTTGATCCGGTTGGATTTGGTGATTTCGTGCGCAGTCGAAGCACGTCATGGGACTACTCCCACTTCAGAAAGATGTATCCACACATGAAAATCGCCGTGACGGCCTCGATTAAGCTGGAGCAAACGGGTGAGTAATGAATAACCAGGAGGGATCAGGTGAGTACTTCCATTCGGGAAAGCGCGATGGTTTCACCTTTTTTTGTATTCTTTCTCGTGCACGCCAATATCGTGGGGATCGGGATACTGGGCTTTCAACGGACAATCGTAGCCCATGCCGGATACGATGCCTGGATCTCCCTTCTACTTGCCGGGGCAAGCATCCATCTCATTATTTGGATGCTCTATTTTATGTTGAATGCGGGCAGCCAAGATCTGTTCTCCCTTCACGAGCTCTGCTTTGGAAAATGGCTAGGCAAGCTGATGAGCTTTGTCGTATTGATCTACGTCTGGATGGCTGCTTTTCTCATCTTGCGTTCTTACGTCAGTATTGTGAAGCAGTTTATTTTCCCTCTCATGCATACGTGGAGTACGACGCTAATAATCTTGCTCCTCATTCTGTACATTGTTGCTGGCGGTTTTCGCACGGTTACGGGCGTCTGTTTTTTAGGTGTGGTGATTCCGGCGATTTTAATGCTTCCTTTATTTCTATTCCCTTTCGAGTACGCTCACCCAAATAACCTGTTCCCGATGTTTTCGCATAACCTCACCGCTTTGATCGCATCTGCCAAAGACGCTGTTATCAATTATATGGGCTTTGAATTAGTGCTCTTCTACTACCCGTTTATCAAGCGAGCAGCTCACTCGCAAAAATGGGCCCACGCTGGCGTCCTTATCAGCACGCTTCTATATGTAGCCGTCGCCATCGTAACATTTCTCATGTTTAGCCACGGTGAACTGGATAAGATTATTTGGCCGACGTTGACCATGCTCAAAATCGTCGAAATTCCGATTTTGCAGCGATTGGAGTTCATTGTGATCTCTCTATGGCTGTTCGTGATTTTGCCAAACATCTGTCTCAATCTATGGGGGGTTACCCGCGGAATGAAACAACTATTGGGCATCAGTCAAATCCGCTCCCTTTTGCTTCTCCTCATATCTTTGGCAATGGGTTCCTATCTGCTCGAAGGTACGACTCCATTGCTCATGGCACTCGATTTTTATGGGCAAGTTAGCATCGTTTTCATTTATGGCTATATCCCGCTGTTGTTCTTGCTCTTCCTCCTCTGGGGGAAAAAACGAAGTACCGCACGATACCAGAATCCCGGAGTGGAAACAGAAAAAGCCCGATAGATGTCTATCGAGCAAATCGCGCTGTGATTGTAATTCCAGCTCCCAACAGAGCTGTTCGGATGCTTTGCGCGAATTCCAGCGCATGGGCACCGTCGCCATGAATGCAAATCGAATCGGCCTGAATCGGGATATCCACGCCTTGCTGGGTCAGGACGAGTCCCTCGCTTACCATACGAATGACTTGCTGGAGGGATTGCTGTTGGTCCGTAATCATCGCATTCGGCTGACTGCGCGGTGTCAGCGTGCCATCCTGCTGATACGTACGGTCGGCAAATACTTCGTGCGCCGTAGCAAGACCGATTTTTTCCCCTGCATGCGTCAACTCGCTTCCAGCCAAGCCATACAACACCAGTTCCGGATTTACTTTGTAGATGGCCATCGCGATCGACTCAGCCAGAGCGGGTCTTGTGGCTGCCATATTGTACAAAGCGCCATGTGGCTTCACATGATGCATGACGCCCCCTTCTGCATGTACAAACGCTTGCAGGGCGCCAATTTGGTACACGACTAGATCGTACGCCTCTTCAGGGGAAATCTCCATGTTGCGGCGACCGAAGCCGACCAAATCAGCGAATCCGGGATGGGCACCGATTGCCACACCGGCCTCCAAAGCCATTTGCACCGTTTTTCTCATCGTCGCAGGATCGCCAGCATGGAAACCACATGCCACATTTGCAGAGGTGATATAGGACAAAATTTCTTGATCGTTGCCCAACTGATAGGCGCCAAAGCTCTCTCCCAGATCACAGTTTAGATCTACTGTTTTCATCTTTTTACCTCCATCCCACGGTTACTTCTATACCAAGCTTGATCGCCTTCATCAATGAATCCCTCTCGATAAGCGCCTTTTGAGCATCACGCAGAGAAATTTCTTGAAAGTGAATCTTTTCGCCTGGCCGCAACTGGGCGACGATCGGCAAATCTATCGTTGGCACATAGCCTATCTTCGGATAACCTCCAATCGTTTGTCTGTCTGCCATCAGGATAATAGGTTGGCCGTTTGGCGGTACCTGTATCGTACCAATGGTGACCGCAGCCGAGATCAGTTCCATTGACTGCGTAAGTTCGAGCGCCGGTCCTGTTAAGCGATACCCCATCCTGTCTGATTGAGTAGACACTTGAAAGGTTTGTTCGAAAAAGCTTTGACGACTCTCTTCCGAAAAATCTGCGAATTGCTCGCCTAGTATCACCCGTACAACCGCTTCTCCATTTTTTACAAACGTATTTGAAGGAATAAACCAATTCGCCTGGTAGAAGGGAGCCGCTCCTGCCTTTTTTTCCAATTGGTTAGCGAGAAATTGGCTGAATGAACCTGGAGAGCTTTGAACTAGCTTATCTCCTGCTGCAAGCATTCTACCTGCAAAGCCTCCGAAGCTTCCACGGAGATTCGTACTACGACTTCCCATCACAAGTGGCACATCCCATCCGCCTGCGACTGCGAGATAGGCGCGACAACCTTCATTGGCCAGGCCAACCTTCAAGATGCTTCCACTCCTGATCCAGACTGCTCGATTGGGCAGGACGGATCTATCATTGATCGTGACTTTGAAGTCACCACCACAAATGGCTATTAGCATGTCCTTATGAAACAACAAGCTTGGACCTCTCATCGTCAGCTCCAGAACCGCATCCGTTTGTTGATTGCCAACTAACATGTTCGCAATCTGTACAGCTTGCTTGTCCATCACCCCACTGACACTGACCCCATACTGCTGAAAGCCAAATCTACCTGTATCTTGAACGGTCGTGCAAAGTCCTGGCGTAATCACCTCTACACTCACTTAGTACACCTTCTCCCCGTTATCGTATTCCCGCTCGGAGATAGGACGGAAGCGAACTTTATCACCAGCGCACAAGAGACTTGGAGAACTTTCACCTGCCTGAAATAAGCTCAATGGTGTTCTTCCGATAATTTGCCACCCACCTGGGCTCTCTATCGAATAAATACCTGTTTGCAATCCTCCGATTCCTACACTACCCTTCGGAATAGATAGTCGTGGCGAGGAACGTCGCGGCGTGGACAGTCGCTCATCCATTCCTCCGAGATACGGAAAGCCGGGAGCAAATCCGATCATGTACACCAGGTACTCTGTTGTCGAATGGATCGAAATCACTTCCTCTATACTAAGACCATTTCGTTTGGCAACAACCTCCAGATCCGGCCCAAAGCTCCCACCGTAACAAACCGGGATTTCTACCAGTCTGTACTCTTTAGAGTGAGTGTTGGAGATTTGCTGCGACATTTGCTCAAGAATAGCAACAGCACGATCGTATGGCAAAATATCATCAAGTGGATCGAAAAGAGTAATCGGATCGTAATAGACTGTAACAGTCGTAAAGCCAGGTACAGATTCGATCATCCCGGGGAAAGGATGCTCCTGTAGGTATTCAGAGAATTGGATGACCTTCTCATGGGTCTGTTGATCGATAACCTCTCCTAGTTTGACCATGACACCCGAGTCCCCAAGAGGAGAGAATTCATATCTAGGCAACGGTTTTCCCTCCATTTTCGAATATCGGCACTGCCACATGAATGGAAGGGAGGAGGTTTTTCTCCTCCTGCTCAGCTAATTTGTCCGCCTTCCATGACAATATCCCGATCATTAGATATGGTCGTCTCGATTGCCAATCGCAAGCCTTTTACAATTGTTTCTAACGCCATGCTTGGCTGCCCTGCTTGCCTTGCTGCCTGTTCAGGCAAATAAGGGATATGGATGAACCCTCCACGTATGGAAGCTTTTTTCTCAGCAAGGTAATGCATCAATCCATAAAAAAGATGGTTGCACACATATGTACCCGCCGTCTGCGATATGGAAGCCGGAATTCCTTGTTGTTTTAACTCTTGTACAATCGCTTTGATTGGCAATGTAGACCAGTAGCCAATAGGACCATTTTCCCTGATCGGTGTATCAATCGGCTGATTTCCTTCGTTATCCGGGATTCGAGCATCATTGACGTTAATCGCTACACGCTCAACTGCAATATCTCCTCGTCCACCTGCTTGTCCGATACATAACACGATGTCCGGATTCGTTTCATCTATCGCCGTGTACAGATGTTCGATAGATTTTTCAAAAACCGTAGGAATTTGCCGCAGCTCTACTTTATACCAATCAGACTCGATTTTTCCCAGCTCTTTTACTGATTCCCAAGCAGGGTTAACCATTTCTCCACCAAAAGGATCAAACCCTGTTACTAAAATGGTCTTCATGATTGCCTCCTCCGATCCGCATCGGTCTCATTCGTGTGAGTCGAATATGGTCTTGTCTATACTGTCGCGAAACACGCCGTGGGCTGGATGCCACACACTCCATGACAGCACGATTGAAAACCTTATGTGTTTCTATGCAATCTCGCAATGCTCCTCCCGCGACCGTCTCATCAGCCGCTTCCGTTATTAAATCAAGCGTCACCCATTCAGGAAAACGAGAGAGTAAGGAAGGAGAGGTTCTGTTCGGCTTTGTAGGCCAACGATAAAACAAGAAATCTTGATCAGTAGGCAATGGGAAAATGGCGGGCTCCCAATTATGTCCATACCGAATGTAGCGCTCGATAAAGCGTTTATTTTTGTTCCACAGACGCGGATGATGTCTCAGCCCTTCCTCGGCTGCCTTTTGAATCGTATCAAGAGCGACAGCATGATGAGGATAGTCAGATCGCTCCATCTCGCGGCCAATTCCGTAAAAGAGTGAGATCGGCATCCAATAAGATACAGGGAATCTTGGCGGGCTATTGTACCCTGCGAATGGTTGTGTCCATTCATGCGAAGGGATTCCGTGATCATCAATGATCACATCCGGCAACCAGCGATAAAACAGTTGGGGAACTACCCGCGATTCTCCAAAGACACTCGGCTGAAAACGGTGATTGGTATATTCTAATCCAACGGCATTATAACGGGCAGCATGATGCTTCCAAAATGGATTATCTTTGACGAGCTCTTGATGCAGTGCGACCCCATCCGGATTCGCAAATGGAATCACGACCAGATTGAAACGAGTAAGCCAATCCATTTTTTCGGTTATGAGCTCTGCTACTAGCTCACGTGCAGCAGGCATACTGGAAACCTCGTTTGGATGATGTCCGGTTTCGAGCAAAATGGTTGGTTTATACAGAGATAACTTGTGAGTTGATACGTATGTGGAAATCTGGGGTGCTGTTACTTCCACTGCAAAAATCGGCCTTCCTTCAAACGATTTCTCTACTTCCCAGATATGCACAGAGGGATGAGTAGCCAGCTCTGCCCATTCGCCCATATCTGGATGATGGCTTCGGTGTAGATAAGGAAGCTTCCGTTCTTCGATGCTGGTACTCTTTTCGTTCGTTCTCAGGATGCGTGCTTTTACAGGAGCAGATTGCTCTGCCTCGAAGTATAAATGGGTCGTTTTGATAGAGAAAGCTGGTTCCTCTTTATATTCTTTTACGCGAATGGTTGCCACTGGAGAGCTTGCTGGTTTGACCTTTACAAATGGTCGCACCGCCCCAGGAGAATTCCACGCCACTCCCGTTTTTCTTTCACCCAAATACGCATAGTAGTCCAGCGTATAAAAATAAATATCTTCATGCAACGCTTCTAACGACGATATTGTTTCTTCGTCTATGTTTAGCCGTTCTTCCTGTTCACTCATAGTGACGGTTACCTCTATCGAATGAAAGAGCGGAAAGTTTCCTTGATACGGTTCATTTTGTTTACATAACAATCCTTCCGTCAACTCAGGTAAAAATTGCTGCGTATAGAATTGCCAAAACCTCTCTCGATCCGTAGGAACCAAGAATTGTTCTTTTGTTGTTCCATAGGAGAAGAAGAGTCCTGACGTAGTTGGATAAGCTCGACTTTGCTCGTCGGCATACGGCACTGTGGATACAGGTACATCCAAATTCCATGTACCTAAGTGCTCCAACCCGACTCCCCAAGCCTCGACTTGGTAAGTATAAGGTAGGTTCTCATCCATCACGAATGATACTTGCGACAAGGACAAGCCCAATTCTTTTTCCAACAACTGATCAACCGGATATAACTCTTGAAGCCATCGATGAGAAAGCTCCATCCCGCCTTCTCTTTCTTCTCGTTGGAAAAAGATCAAAATTCGCTCTACTCGTTTCCCTGTACGTACAAGAGACGGCAAAATCGTTTCTTTTATCCAGCACAAACCTGGCTTAAAAGCAGAGTGAATATGTACCTTACTATCGTTATCAGGAAGCAGCTCCGTGATTGCGCTCTTCCAGCATCGCTCCAACGCACGTCTAATCTCTTTTGGTTCTGACAAAAACGCGGTGACCGCAAGCGGAGAAGATAAGCACCCAGCCGTTTCCTTTTGACTAACAATCGCGATCAACCGCTCATGAAACAACTGTATTATCTCATTTCGCTCGCCCTGGTCTTTCCATGTTTTCTCTATAAATAAGGGAAATTCCTTCACTTTTGGCTCTTCTACTTCTTCCCATGCACCAAAAGTCCCCCCGAGTCGGTGCGAAGTGGCAGTCCCGAGATAATCAAGCGCCGCAACAATCGCTTGTCCTCCCCCTGAAAGCTGGATGACTCTTGTTGTCTTTTCTTTAGGGTCTGAGATTACTTCGACCACTCCACTTGCTAGAGGTGCTTCACAATTCATGTGTAAAGAAAAGGTGAGCTCCGCAATCCGATTTGCTTCTCCTGTGAGCGGGAAAAGTATCCCGGTCGAAGCTAGACCAATCCGAGCTGCAAAGCGGGCGGCAGACATAACCGCCTCTGCAGTATGGAGCCCTGTAAAAAACACATCTGTCCGACTCGTTAAATCCGTACGCCCTGCTTGATAGAACCCTGCCGTTGTCCAAAGCTCTGCCAAACTATCAAGCGGAGTTGGTCTCTCTACGATAGGACTTCCCTCATGCGAACTCATCAGCCCATACTGGGGTATCGCAATTTGATAGACAGGTGAAGCATCCGCACAAACATATAGTTGAACTTCATGTAAAGAACAACGAATCCTTTCAATGTCACCGAGTGAAGTGGTTGCAGGTGCTGCATCTGTCCAATACGCCGCCATCCAGCGCAGTAATCGGCTAAGACTCTCCTCGCTTCCACCAACGAAAGCAATTCGATTGTTCCCTCGATCGAGAGTGCATGACGCATCATCCACGTCGCAGGATGGCTCAATACATACTGTGCAAAGCCACTCACCGCTTTTCGTGCTGCTAGCAGCCATCGGTGAATCTTCCATACGAATGGAAGGCAGATCCAGCTCACTTGTTTCAAGGCCTAATCGGGCGCAAAAATCAATGAATCCTTCTACGACGATTCCCGTTTGAAAACAGAAGGAAACAGACAATGAATCAGCTACACCGTCATTGTTTCGGTCGGCAACTAACCCTTTCGTTGTAAAAATTTCACCTAGCCCTCTCATTGGTTAGCCCCCTTACACGCGCAGATTTGGATCTAGCTCATCACGCAGCCAATCGCCCAGCAGGTTAATTCCAAACACCGTAATCATAATGGCGATGCCAGGGAAAGTAGCAACCCACCATGCCGTCTCCAGATAGTTTCGACCGTCTGCCAGCATGCCTCCCCATGTAGGAATCGAAGGGTCTACACCCAACCCAATAAACGTCAACGATGCTTCCAATAAAATGTTGGTGGCTACATTTAACGTTGCCAATACGATGATCGAAGAAGAAACGTTTGGCAGAACATGTTTTCTGATGATCCGCAAATTCGTAGCCCCGATTGCTTTGGCAGCCTGGACGTATTCCATTTCTTTTACACTCATGACCTGTCCTCGAACCAGTCGCGCAAAGCCTACCCAGTTACTGATCCCCAGAACAAGTATGAGCTTCCATAGACCTGCCCCAAAGACCGTCATGACGATAATCGCAAACAAAATGAAAGGGAATGCCAGCTGTACATCTGCCAAGCGCATTAACAGATCATCTACCCAGCGTCCGTAAAAGCCTGCGATGAGGCCCAGAATCACCCCGATAACTAAGGAAATCAGTACGGATACGACACCAACCAATAACGATATTCGCGCTCCGTAAATGATTCGGCTCAGCAAGTCACGTCCTACCTGATCGGTACCTAGCAAATACTCGGATTTCCCAGTATCGTCCATCCACGAGGGAGCAACCAGCCGTGCACGCAAATCAGCTTTATCAGGAGTGGATGGCGCAATTACCGGAGCGAAAAGTGCGGATACGACGGCAAGCATGAGCAATAACATCCCCGTCATTGCCCACGGATTTCGAACGAATCTTCTGCCCATCTTGCTCCATTTTCCACGTTTTTTGATTGGTGGATTGGTCTGATTGTTTGTAACTGTCGCTGTCGTCATTCGCTTTTTCCTCCTCCCTGCCTAATACGTGGATCAATAAAGCCATAACTGATATCAACCAACAGGTTCACGAAGATCATCAAAAATGACAAGATAATCACAGAGCCTTGAATCACTGGAAAGTCGCGTTGCGATATCGCGTCAATCAGCATACGCCCGATACCTGGCCATGAAAAAACTTGCTCAATAATCACGGTACCGCCCAACAACGTTCCAAATTGCAGTCCAATAAAGGTTACCGTTGGGATTAATGCGTTTCGCAAGCCATGCTTGATGATGACAAGCCATTCCTTGATCCCTTTGGAACGGGCCGTATTGATATATTGCTGATTCATTACCTCCAGCATGGAAGAGCGAACTAATCGAGCCAAAATCCCTGACAAGATGAGTCCGAGTGCAACGGAAGGCAGAACCAAATACTCCAGACCTTCATAACCAGAAGCAGGAAACCAGCCTAGCTTAACGGCAAATATGATGATTAACATGATCCCTAACCAAAAGTTGGGAAAAGAGATTCCTAGCAATGAAAAAATGCGTCCGAAAAAGTCAGCTACGCTGCCTCTGTAAACAGCGGAAATGATACCCACTGGAATCGCAATCAACAGGGCGACAAACATTCCCCCGAAGGCAAGCAGCAAAGTTGCTCCCATTTTCTCCTTCATCATGTCGATCACGCTCTCACCCGTTCGGAAAGAGGTGCCAAAATTACCGGTAAACATATCTTTTAAATAAAGCCCGAACTGTACATGAACGGGCTCGTCCAGACCCAGATTTTGCCGAAGCTCAGTAATTGCCTCTTTGGTAGGCTCACCTGCTTGAAACATGATCGATACTGGGTCACCAGTCATTCGCACTAGGACAAAAATGACAAGAGTAATAGCAAGAACGACAAAAACACTATGTAGTAGACGTCTAATTAAAAAGGCTGCCATCCCGCTCCTCCTTTATGAAAAGTGAAGGGAATAGAAGAGACATCTTCTACTCCCCTGTTCAAAACATTCCTTATTCAACCGATGCTTCGCGCAAATCGATACGTTCATCTGTCGGAGGTTGGAAGCCTTTTACTCGTTTGTTTACAGCCCACAGGTTGATCGATTGATAGAGCGGTACATCTGGGACTAGCTCATACAGACGTTGATTCAGCTCTTTAAATGCTGCCAGACGCTTTTCTTGGTCAAACGTGGAGCGTTCTGCTTTCAAGAGCTCCTCTACTTTTTCGTCATAGAAATCAGGGTTCCAGAACTCGCCTTTGTGATACATCAGATAGGCAGTATTATCAAAGTCGAGCGTCCATCCACCCCAGCCATTCCGGTACATATGTCCTGCTTTTCCGTTCGGAATGAGGTCAGAAGTAAATGTGGAGGCGTCCACCAGATTCAGCTTCACCTTGAGACCGACTTGACCTAATTGCATTTCGATCGCTTGTGCTACCTCTTTAAACGTAGCATCTGTACCAGGCAGGAAGAGATCAAGCTCAGTTCCTTCCTTCACACCTGCTTCTGCGAGCAGTTGTTTTGCTTTTTCTGGATCATACTTACGTAATGGCAGGTTAGGATCATAGCCGAAAGACATATCGCTTTGAAATGAATTGACGCGCTTACCATATCCGCCGAGCAGCGTTTCGATAATCAAGTCTGCATCAATCGCGTAAGCAATCGCTTCACGGACTTTTACATTGTCGACTGGCTTCATCGATGTATTGAAACGAATCGAATAAACGGTTGGCGACCCGACTTGCATCAGTTCAAGTTCAGACATGCCCTTGATGGATTCTGTTTGGCTAATCTCGACTTTTTTCATAATGTCGATGGCACCTGTTTGCATTTCAGCTAGACGTGTAGTCGCTTCTGGAATAAAACGGAACGTTACTTTTTCCAGCTTCGGTTGACCTTGCTTCCAATAGTTTTCATTTTTCACCAGTACAACCTTGTTATCTTTTTCATAGCTATCCATTTTGAAAGGACCCGTTCCTACTGGATGCGTGTTAAAGTACTCGTCCCCTTTTTCCTTGTAATATTTAGGCGGAACGATCACACCGCCATAACCTGCTAGCTTTGTAAGGAGTACAGGATCTTTTTCCTTGAGAATCATGTTGACTGTAAACTCGTTCACCACTTCTACACGGTCAATCGAAGCATAGTTCGCTTGCTGTGGTCCCTTTTTCCCTTCTTCACCAAGCAGGCGATCAAATGTAAATTTCACTGCTTCCGCGTTGAATGGCTCGCCGTTGTGGAAGGTAACTCCTTGACGAAGTTTAAATTGAAGTGTCTTGTCATCCTTGAACTCCCACGATTCAGCGAGTCCTGGCTGGATTTTCAAGTCAGTGGTACGTTCGACTAAGCCTTCAAATACAGATGTTGCTACAGTACTCCAATCAAGCAAAAACGTATCAATCGGATCCCAAGAGTGCGGATCTCCATTCACACCAAGTGTAAGTTCATTTTTTGCCGGAGCTTGTGCTTCTGTCTTAGATTGCGGATTTGGCTGTGTGCTCGTGTCAGCCGGCTTACTCGAACATCCGCCTAAAGCAGCAGCTAGCACGAGTAATGCGGAGCAAGCGGTGATACCTACTTTCTTTTTCAAAACAAGTCCCCCTTTTCTTTTCGTTCTGGCATTCATGTTGAAAAAATATGATAGCTGTCATTTGTTCCTATTGGTTATACAAATGACAGGCAACATATCGACCATCGCCCATCGATTGAAATTCGGGCTTGTCCGTTTTGCAAATTTCCATACAATCAGGACAACGCGTATGGAACGTGCAGCCACTCGGAGGATTCGCAGGACTCGGTACATCTCCAGTCAAGATGATGCGCTCACGCTTCGTTTTTGGCTTGGCAATCGGAACTGCGGACAGTAATGAGCGTGTATAAGGATGCAGCGGCTCTTCATATAGCGCATTTTTGGGTGCCAGCTCAACCATTCGTCCCAGGTACATCACGCCGATCCTGTCGCAAAAATGCTTCACGACGCTCAAGTTGTGAGAGATGAATATGTAAGTGAGTCCGTATTGCTTTTGCAAATCTCTCATCAGGTTCAATACCTGGGATTGAATCGATACATCGAGTGCCGATACTGGCTCATCTGCCACAATCAGCTTGGGATTAAGCGCTAGCGCACGTGCAATGCCGATCCGCTGTCGCTGACCACCGCTAAACTCATGAGGAAAGCGTTCCGAATTTTCAGGTTTCAGACCAACAACCCGCATCAATTCCGCTACTTTTTCCTTGCGTTCTTTTGACGTTTCATACAGTTCGAATATGATCATCGGCTCTTCAATGATCTCCCCAACTGTCATTCGCGGATTGAGGGATGCGAACGGGTCTTGGAAAATGATTTGCAAATCCTTTCGCTTCATCCTCATCTCATTTGGGGAAAGTGCCGCTAAATTCTCTCCTTGAAAAATCACTTCGCCACCCGTAGGCTCGAGCAATCGTAGAATAGCTCTGCCTGTGGTTGACTTCCCGCAACCGGATTCACCTACAATTCCGAGCGTCTCCCCTGTTGCAACGGTAAAAGAGAGATCGTCAACAGCTTTGACGTGATTCGTTACCTTCTTCATTAATCCACTGCGAATCGGAAAGTATTTTTTTAACCCTCTCACCTCTAGTAAGGGTTTACATTCTGATTTTTCCAAACAATTCACGTCCTTTCCGCTTACTCATACAGCCAGCATCTGCTTTTTGTACCATCGTTCAGATCGAATAACGGTGGCGCTTGCTCGTAGCATTTGTCCGTAGCCTTCTGGCATCGTTCAGCAAAACGGCATCCTGGGGGCATCTGACCTGGACTCGGAACGGTCCCGCCAATCGTAAACAAGTACTCCTGCTCTGTGTCCATATCTGGGATCGAACCCAACAAACCAACCGTGTACGGATGCTTTGGAGTAGTAAATAGCTTTTCTACCTCGGCTTCCTCGACGACTTGCCCTGCATACATGACGACCACCCGATCACACATCTCTGCTACCACACCAAGATCGTGCGTGATCAGCATGATGGTCATCTCGCTCTTCTGCTGTAACTCTCTCATCAGGTCAAGAATCTGCGCCTGAATGGTCACGTCTAGTGCGGTCGTAGGCTCATCTGCAACCAATAGAGATGGACTACAGGACATCGCCATCGCAATCATCACACGCTGTCTCATCCCGCCAGATAGCTGATGGGGATACTCATCAACGATTTCTTCCGCTCTCGGAATCCCGACCAGCTTCAACATTTGGATCGCATGCTCTTTGGCTTGTTTTTTGTTCATACTTGTATGATTCAAGACGAGCTCCATGATCTGCGCCCCGATTGTATAAACCGGATTGAGTGAGGTCATCGGTTCTTGAAAAATCATCGCGATCTCTTTTCCTCGCACCTTCCTCATCTGATCCTTGGAAAAGGCAACCAGATTTTCACCGTTGTACAGGATCTCTCCTCCAGTGATTCGCGCGGTTCTAGGCAGAAGCCCCATGATGGATAGAGAGGTGACACTTTTCCCACAGCCCGACTCCCCCACTACTCCAATCGTTTCACCTTTGTTGATTTGAAAACTAACTCCATCCAAAACGGTAATTTCTCCATTATCGGTTCGGAATCTCGTCTGAAGATTTTTGATTTCCAGCATCAAAGTCCCGCCTTTGCATCTGAATAGCCCAGCTTGCTCATGATTTTATTCGCTGCTGCTTTTGTCTCCTGTACCAAATACCCCAATCGATCGATCTGAAAGCGTGATGTAGCTCCAGCCAAGCTCAAGCCTGCTATTACTTGTCCCGTAAAATCTCGAATAGGTACAGCAATTGCTGCGGAATCCGGCTCCAATTCACCGTAGCTGACTGTATAGCCTTTTTCACGTGCATCGTGAATCCATTGCCATAGCAGATCTTTGTCTATATTTGTGTCTGGTGAGATTTTCTTCATGTCTACCCGGTTCAATAATTCTTCGATCTCATGATCCGGCATAAATGAGAGTAAAATGCGCGGGCATGCACCTGCGTACAACGGTGATTTTCTACCTACCTGTGTATATACACGAACATACTGGCGGGTATCGACTTTTTCGATGTACACCCCTTCGTCTTGATCACGAATAATCAAGTTGACTGCCTCATCCACCGTATCTCGTAGCTGCTGCATATACGGAAGCGCGATTTTCCTGATCTCCAGCCGTTGGGCGACAATGTTCCCAAACTCCAGCAACTTCAATCCCAATTGGTATTTAGGCGGATTATGAGTGGTCGTTTTGGAGACAAAGCCGCGCATTTCGAGCGTCTGAAGAATTCGAAACACCGTACTCTTCGGCATATCTGACAACTCGACAAGCTCAGCCAGGCTTAATTCACTGTTTTGGATAAAATATTCTAGAAACTCTAGCGTTTTTAACACACTTCGGTTTGCCGTTTTTTCTGTTTTGTCCATTTTCATCACCATTCGTATGTCCCAAAATACGGAACGTTATTTTGTATTTTGGCATGACACAATATTAAATGAATTCAGTTATTTCCGTCAATACATTTTTACCCCTTAGTAATCAGGTCGTTCTACCTACTGACTCAGGGGTAATTTGTATGTAAGGTTTTAGTGAATATTCTTTTTCTTAAATCGTCCACCAGAAACATCGTGAATATGGCCGATTGCCAAAAATGCTGAGGAATCGATTTCCTCCACGATGGATTTCAGCTTTGCTTCTTCCAAACGGGTGATCACACAGAAGATGACTTTTTTGACGTCTCCGGAGTAGCCACCTTCTCCATTCAAATAGGTAATTCCCCGCCCCAATCTCGCCGTTAACGCATCGCCAATTTCGGCTGGATAATCACTGATAATCCATACTGATCTTGATTGCTCAAGTCCGACCATGGTAATATCGATCATTTTATAAGCGATGTAGTAAGCAATTAACGAGTACATGGCCCGGTCCCACCCAAAAATGAAGCCCGCACTGCCTAAAATAAATATATTAAAAAACATGACCATTTCGCCGACCGAAAACGGACTTTTCCTCGTCATCAGGATCGCAACAATTTCCGTTCCATCCAAGGAGCCTCCCGCGCGAATGACAAGTCCCACACCGATTCCGATGATGATCCCCCCAAAAACAGCGGAGAGGAGCAAATCGTCCGTCAAGCTAGGGACATGATGGAGGTAGTTCGTCCCCAACGACATCACGACGACACCAAACAGCGTAGAGATGGCAAATGTCTTGCCAATTTGCTTGTAGCCTATAAGTAAAAAGGGCAGGTTCAGTAGGAATAAAAATAATCCGAGTGGGCTTCCCGTCAGCTTTGAGACCATAATGGAAACGCCGGTTATACCACCGTCGATGATGTTGTTTGGAACTAGAAATATTTCCAGTCCGACTGCCACCAACAAAGCTCCAATGATAATTCCCAGAGCTCTCAGTGCGATCCTGCTTTTTTTCGCCCGCTTATGAGTGATCGGTGCAACTGCTTTTGCATCCATTTTGATCATCCTTAGCCGTTTTTTTCTTACCACTTCATCTTTCCCTGGTAGCAAAAAAAATAGCCAGCCAGGATTTCTCCCAGCCGACTCTTCATCATACATTAGCCCCAAACCGCAATGGAAATAATGCCAATCGTGATCATCAAAGACATGGACAAGCGCCATAAACGTTGTCGTTCCTTTAACAAGAAGACCCCGAGCAGCGTACCAAAGACCGTACTTACCTCACGAATGGGTGCAATGGCTGCCAGTGGTGCCAATGTCATGGCAAACAAAAACAACAAATACGAACCTGGTGAAAGAACCGCACCGAGTACAATCGTTCGCCAGTTTTTTTGCCACTCACGGCGGATGAGTCCCTTGTTCCAAACGAAGCCCCCGGCGACAATCAGACAGGCAAAGTTCGTGATTTCCAATAAAGCGAATGGAGATAATTGTTGTACGATTTGTTTGTCGGTTAACGTGTACCCTGTAATGCATAGTCCAACAGCAAATGCGTATCGCAGGGCGAGCGGATTCACAGGTTGAGCCTGACGATCTGTGCCAATCATCCCACTTATAGCGAAGACTCCAATCACGATGCAAATGACCCCCAGCCATCCCGGTACAGATAAATACTCTTGAAAGAAAATCGCGCTAAAAAACGGAATGAGAAGCGTCCCTGTCCCCCTCATGATGGGGTATACCTGTGAGATATCCCCGTATGTATACGCCTTTGAAATCAACAAGGTATAGCATCCTTGAAAGAAAAAGGACATAAACAGAAAAAGAACCAAAGACCATGTCAGTTGTACGTGCATCAATTCCCAAATAAGAACAGGCAAGAGGATTATGGTTGTTGGCAATGTGATCAACCATAGAAACGCCATTTTGTTTTCACTTTTTTTCGTGAACAGGTTCCAAACTGCGTGCGCAAGGCCTGACGATAGTACGAGCAGAATCGAAATCGATAGCATGTGTGCCCCTTCTCTCTCATGTTGTACAAATACAACCAAAGACAACAAAAACACATTGCGTTTAGTTGTTTTTCATTCGACGTGTACAGTATACACCCAGTCCCCGCAAAAATTAAACATTGTTTCTGCTTATGGCCCAAACCATTTTATTGATGTTGCGAACACACGCATCTTTTTCCATTCTCCGCATTTTGAGTTATAATGGAGGGATGACACTTCGTTCGGAGGATCTGACTACATGTTGCAAAGAGAGTTGACTCGGGAACAAGCGATACAGGTAGGCGAGCAAATCCTAATTGCCGTCGAAGGACACATCATTGAACGGGGCTATACGTACTTTTCTGATGGCGTCGTCTTCAATACACGCGTAGAACAAGGCCAATATTTGACGAGTGATGTTCAAGGGTCCGAGGTGTATCATGTTCGCCTCGATATGGAAACGGTTCAAAACAGTACTTGTACCTGCCCTTATTCGCGCATTTGCAAGCATATTGCTGCTACTTTTTTTCAGATGTATAGTGTGTTCGAGAATCCTCGGACATTTTTGACCCGCTCCCAACAACCAAGACGAGCTACTTTTTCTCCTCATCTGCTGATTCCTGCTTACAAATACAGCCATACCGCTCCTGCTCAGCAGGATACAGCGTCTGTTTCCTCTCCGCTTACCGCGAACAGCTCCGTCAAAGAATGGTGGGCATTTTTTGAGAGCTGGACACGCAACCTGTTTGCGGCCATGGAATCGTATCGAGCTTCCTCTGAGTTATTATCGAGCTATCAAAATGTACTGAGTGTTGCTGCCTCGTGGCCAAAGGATCGGGCACAACTCTTTGTCATCCATGCCAATCTGTTTCATCTCATGAAGCTTACACAATACGTCAAAACGTACCGCCAATCCTACTGGTTCCTAGATTTGGTTCAGACAGCCGAGCGGCTATTGGATCAATTAGAAGGGACGTTGTACTTCGCAGACATCCCTGCTCTTCTGTCTGACCACCAGGATGCCATCGTAGATACACTTCAACTGACAAAGGAATTAAAAGAAAACGAAGCCACTTCCCTCTACTGGATTTTCGCCTATCAAATGTTATGGTGGATGCTATTGAAGCAACCAGAGTGGATGCAAGAGGAGATCCATGTGCTGGATCAGCTTATCAACGATGAAAACAGTTCTGCCGCCGAAAAGGAAAAAGGGCTGCTGCTCCGTGCCCACTTTCATGTGATGGAAAAGGAAGACGAAGCTGCTCTACAAATCTGGAAAAGAATGAGCCGTTTGAACCTATCCTTCTACTTGTCCTATATGAAAGCTTTCGCTCGCAATGGAGAATGGCAGCGATTTCTCGATTGGACTGCTTCGTTGACGTCCTTAATCGGTCAAGCCGAGACACAGCAATACCGACTCGTTATCGCCATTTGGCAGGAAGCGATGGAGCAAGTGGGACGATCAGCCGAGTGCGGCGCCAAGCTGAAGCAGTTCTTACCGAGTAGTTATCACGAATATGCCGCCTATTTATATGAAGGACGCCAGTTTCAGCAATGGATTGATTTGCAAATGTCGTTTCAAGTGCCTATGGCAGATATTTCGATCGTGCAGGTGAAAGAAATCGAGGAAGCTGAGCCGACTCTCCTCTTCCCTTTTTATTTGCGTGAGGTGAACAGACTGATTGCGGAACGTAATCGAACGGCCTACAAAGAAGCGATCAAGCTCATAAAAAAGGTAAGAACGATTTACAACAGAGCAAACCAAGATGCGCGCTGGGAACGATACGTGGAACAATTATCTGCCAAACATAATCGGTTACGTGCTTTTCAAGAAGAGCTAAGGAGAGGAAATTTCAACTTATGAATACCGTCACTACATTGGTTCTAGACGGAGAGCTTTTGGCAGACGGACAATTCTTGATTACTGGCAAAGACACGCAAGGAGCAGTGGTCGATCCAGAAGAATTGGCAGGAACACTGTTTGCGTGGGATGAGTCCTCCTATTACGGAACCTTCCTGGACAAAAGCGAGCATGGCGTACTGCTCAGTCCTGCCAAGGCCCTCTCCTTTTTCGTCTCCCCCCAGTGGCTTTTGCATCGGACCTATTCATCCAGCACGCCATTTGAACAATTTACGCATGTAGCGGTAATGATCCGTGACAGGCTCGCAGAAGGCTCTATTGCCCCTGATTTTTCTTCCTGGAAAAAAGGCCAAATCGGCTGGAGAGCCCTGCATACTCCCTGCGATTTTCCGGAGTATGGTCACAGGTGGCTTTCGCTCGTCCTGGAGGAATCCTTGCACGGCAATGGCGAGATTGGACGAAAGTGGGAGCAGCTATTGACGCAATACCCGGCCCTGTACGTCATGGGCGCCGAGCTTTCTCCACACCTTCAGGAACAGGAATGGTTGCAATCGATAGGCTGGCTGCCAGATACGACACCGTTTCGCACATGCTTGCAAATCGTCGAGGCCGAGGAGCACCCCAATGACTGGCAACTCCACGTGTATTTGCAGAATCGTGAAGAGCCAGATCAGTTATTTCTCATTGAGCCACACCAGTTGACGGCTGAGGGAGTAGTCACCGCACGCATCCCTGCTGACTGGCGTGAACACTGGAGTCGTTTTCTTACGGACCTGGCCAAATGCAAAGAGATTCTCCCCTGGCAAAAAGACAACCAGGAGAATCAAAGCCGTTTTCTCACCCGACTGACGAACGAGCAAGCATGGATCTTTTTGACGTCGAGTAGTTTGCAGTTGGTGCAAGCCGGTATTCACGTCTTTCTGCCAGCATGGTGGGAACAAGTACGGCGGGTAAAACCAAAGCTAAAAGCCAAGATTACAACCTCTGTCGGGGCTAGCAGACAATCCTTCCTGGGTGTCTCCCAGCTCATGGATTTTGAATGGAAGCTCGCCTTGGGACCTGTGGAGCTCAGCGAAGAGGAATTTGAGGAACTCATTAAACAAAAACAGCGCCTGCTGAAAATTCGCGGGCATTGGGTACAATTGACTCCCGATCTTTTCTTGCAGCTACAGGAAGCGCTCAAGAAAAACCAAACGAAAAACGGCATGTCCCTACGTGATGTCATGCGAATGCACCTTGCCCCTACAGTGGAGGTTGAGGAGCTACCCGATGATGAGTTCGAATTCGACACTTCCCTAACGGTTGAAGTTCAGCTAAACCAGCATTTGCGAGAGCTGTTGAATCAATTGCAGGAAACAAAGCGCATCCCGATCATGGAGCAGCCATCTACTTTTCACGGGACGTTGCGAAATTATCAGCTGGAAGGCAGTTCGTGGCTGTTCTTTTTACGCCGTTTTGGGCTGGGAGCTTGTCTGGCTGATGACATGGGATTGGGAAAAACGGTTCAATTTATTACCTATTTGCTTCATGTCAAACAACATGGCCCAGCCAGTACTCCATCTCTTCTAATCTGCCCGACCTCCGTCATAGGCAACTGGCAAAAAGAGCTGAAGCGCTTTGCCCCCTCTCTTCACGTGATGATTCACTATGGCAATGATCGTCAAAAAAAGGAGGCGTTTTTGCCAGCGATCAAGGGAGCGGATCTGGTCATTACCTCCTACGCCCTGTCCCATTTAGATGAGCAGGAGCTAGGAATGGTTACATGGGATACGATATGTCTCGACGAGGCGCAAAATATTAAAAACGCCTATACAAAGCAAGCGTCCGCTGTGCGCGATTTGAAAGCATGGCACCGGATCGCTCTCACAGGCACTCCGATCGAAAATCGTCTGAGTGAGCTCTGGTCCATTTTTGACTTCTTGAACCCTGGCTACTTGGGAAGTCTCGGGGAATTTACCCAGCGCTTTGTCCACCCTATCGAACGCGACCAAGACCAGCAGCTCATCAATCAAGTGCAACGACTCATTCAGCCTTTCCTGCTCCGGCGTGTGAAAACCGATCCGAACATTCAGCTCGACTTGCCAGACAAGAATGAGAGCAAGGAATATGTACCGCTGACTACCGAGCAAGGCGCACTTTATGAGACAGCGATTCAAGATATGTTTGATCGTATGGAAAAAGCCTCCCCTATGGAGCGGCGCGGTCTGATTCTGACGACACTGACACGTCTCAAACAATTGTGTGACCATCCCGCCCTGATTTTGAATGAAATCTCAACAACAGATGAAGCCAGTCGCTCACACAAATTGGAAAGGCTGCTGGAATTGGTGGAGGATATTCGCCAAAAGAAAGAGCGTTGCCTGATTTTTACCCAATACATTGAAATGGGCAATTTGCTCCAACGGGTGCTGACACGAGAAGGCTATGGACCTGTCTACTTCCTAAATGGGGCCACGAAGAAAGAAAAACGCGATGAGATGATCGCTCGTTTTCAAGATCCGACACTTCCGGACCATGAACGCGGGGCCATCTTCATTCTTTCCTTGCGCGCGGGTGGAACCGGCTTGAACTTAACGGAAGCCAACCACGTCATTCACGTAGATCGCTGGTGGAATCCTGCGGTAGAAAATCAGGCCACTGACCGAGCTCATCGCATAGGGCAGCAGCGCAATGTTCACGTCTACAAATTCATCTCGCTCGGGACGATTGAGGAACGCATTGATGAGATGATGGAGAGAAAGCTATCGTTGAGCCAGCAAATTGTCGGGACAGGCGAAAGCTGGATCACAGAGCTATCAACGGAAGAGCTGCGGGACTTGTTCACCCTTCGCCATGATTGGCTAGACACGAAAGGATAGATGGAGAATGGAGCCAGTGAAACCAAACGACAGCAACTCCACTATGCGCCGTCCTACAGAAGAGCCCAAGCTGCCCGAGGCATGGCTGCGTTTTTTGGAAGCTGTTCAAGAACATTTTTCCGATAACCAAACAAAGAAAAAGTAAGTAAAAAACCCAAGGCCTGATCACGTTATGGATCGAGCCTTGGGTTTGATTTTCCTAGTGGAAAGGAAACCTCCACTGTCGTCCCTTTATTCGGGGTACTCGAAAAATGGATATACCCGTCGTGTGCCTGAATGATTTTATAACAAATCATAAGTCCTAGCCCGGTCCCCTTCTCTTTCGTGCTATAAAAAGGCTCCCCTAATCGTTTCAGACGTTCTTCCGCCATACCGCAACCTTGATCAACAATTCTAATCATCACATGCTCGCTTTCTTTACGCATTGCCATGATCTGAATCGTCCCACCATCATGCATCGATTCAACGGAGTTTGACAGGAGATTCATAAAAAGCTGCTGAATTTGATTCTGATCGCACCATATCATGCTCCCCTCCACTTCCTTGACATCCAGCACTAGATGGTGACGTTCTAGCTTTATTTGCACCAATCGTGTAACCTGTCGCAGCAAATCCGCTAGATTTTTTGGTTCGTACGGTTCTGTGCACTCTCTTGATAAAAAGACGTATTCTCGCAGGACACTCTCTAATTGGTGAAATTCAGCCTGCATAATATCAAAATATTCCCTCTTCCATTGGTCTCGACGGAGCAATTGTACGAAGCCTTTGATGGAAGTTACCGGGTTTCGTATTTCGTGCGCAACCCCGGCAGCCATTTGCCCAATGACGGATAGCTTGTCCATCTTTTGTAAAAACTCTTCTGTTTGCACATGCTTCGTGTGATTTCGAATGATAAATATGAATTGGTTCGTCTCATGTTCTTCATGAATCACCGGGGTGCCTTTTGCCTCCAGCGTGATCTTTTTGCCATTCCGGTCCGGGCACGTAAATGTAATGAGACGAGGCTGCTTCTCCACCGTGATTTGACGAATCGTTTGCATAACAAGCCTGCCCGTTTCCAGTGGCAGTACAGCTAACAGGTGGCGATTCACTACTTCATCAGGAGCAATTTCCAGAACGGATTGAACGGATGGAGAAATATACGTAATGATCCCCTGACTATTGATGATCACGATAATATCAGACAAGTTTTCTGCGATCATTCGATATGTCGATTCATTCACATGTTGCTGCTTGCGAAGAACGTCTCCTCGCTCGCTATGTTCCACTTCGTATGTATCAAAAGCTCGGTGCTGTCCGTCATTGAGTAGTAGAAATGCACTGTTCCTAAACCTATCCTCACGCTTCAACACACGAGCCAAGTCTTCAGCAGGCATGGGCTCACTAAACCAAAATCCTTGAGCCGAATCACAACCAAGCTGCCAAAGAAACTCCAGTTGCTCTTGCGTCTCTACACCTTCTGCCGTTACTTGCACGCCCAGACTTCGTGCCATCGCCATAACGGTTTTGATAACGGTCGCCTGTGTGACATCGCTCATGCATTCCCTTACACAGGTTTGATCGATTTTTAGCTTGTTCATGGCGAAACGGGATAGATGTTGAATGCAGCTATAGCCCTTCCCAAAATCATCCAGGCTGATTTTTACCCCGATTCTTTTTAATTCTGCTAAAATCTCGATGGTACGCTCCCCATCTCTGGTAGAATCCTCGGTAAATTCCAGCTCCAAGTAGTGAGGCTGCAGATTTGTTTCATCTAAGATCGCTTGAATCCTGCTACCCAACTGGTCCGATTCCAAGGTATAAGATGACAGATTCACGCATGTCACAAGAGGTGGCAGTCCAGCATCCTGCCAAGCTTTGTTCTGCTTGCAAGCCGTTCTGATCACCCATTCTTCTACCAAAAGAATCAACCCACTCTTTTCTGCTAACCAAAATACCCAATCCGGGGTCAGTAGCCCTCTTTGATGATGGTTCCATCTTACCAGAGCTTCTGCTCCGATTATTTTGCCTGTCCTCAAGTCGTAGAGAGGTTGATAATAAAGGCTAAGCTGCTGATTGACAACCGCATGATGAAAATCTCGAACGTAGCGATCCAGTTCCTTTTGGTTCATTGTCTGTATACGAACCACGCCTTCCTGGAAATCATTCTGATTTTTCCAACTTTACCCCTGACTCTACTTTAAAGGAAGAAGCTAGCACATGTCCATACGTCTACGGTGATAGAAAAAACCCTCCACAAAGGGAGGGTCAGCTACGCGCGAATTCTCATCAGAGCGCGCTCTTCTTCTTTTATCCGCGGACAGGTATAGCAATACTTTTGCTCCCCCGTCTTATAGTACAAACAGCATTGATTCTTAATGCGCACTTTCGCTTGGGGATCACGCATATCCTCGATCCAGCGCACATTCACGCGAAATGGATTTTTTTGCAATCCAAAGCTCTCGCCTTCCAGCTGATTACAGAGAACATCGTAATCAGCCTTCACTTGTTGCTTGATACGATCCTGTTCTACCAACGCCACAAAAGCATCCGTATGGTAATTGAACTTGGTCGGGAACTGTCCCCAGAGCATCGCTTCTGGATTTCCCGTTACCTTTGCAAGAGTCGTGAGCAACGGGTGCAGGAAGTCTTGAAAATACGCACGATAGCATTCCTTCAGCCAGATTGCACGCTCTGCTTCGCTGGTAGGTGCTTCTACGATCTCATACGCCGGGATCACAAAGACGAATTGCGGATAATCATCCTCGTAAAACAGTCCAATCGTCATATTATCCAGCGTCATGGTAAGTGCTCGGTTCCAGACAGAGATCATGTACTGAAGACCGAGAGAAGGGCTCGTGAGCCAACTGCTGATGTAAGTACCAGCAGCAGTCAGCTCATGTGCCTTGATTAGCGGAGCATAGATTTGTACGAGCTCATTCATATGTGTCGAGTCTACCAAATCTCTTGCCTTCATGGAAAATAAGGCATTGGGTCTAGGTTTTGAAGAAATATCAAACCGTTGTGCGATAAAATCGTCATTCCATTCTTGCATCACGATCTCCCTCTCTATTCCTTATCAAGAAAAAACGCTGTTCGACTGGTCGAGGTACGTGCCGAACTGTGCTTGATACAGTCTGCTATAGATGCCTTCACGAGCCAAGAGCTGATCATGACTTCCCTGCTCCGTGATGCCTTGTTCCGTCACAACGATGATTCGATCTGCATTTTTAATAGTAGCCAATCTGTGGGCGATCACCAATGTCGTACGACCTTTGGACAATTCCTGCAAGGACTGCTGGATCGCCGCCTCCGTTTCGGTATCGAGTGCAGAGGTAGCTTCATCCAAAATCAGGATCGGCGGGTTTTTCAAGAACATGCGCGCAATCGCCAGTCTTTGTTTTTGACCACCGGACAATTTGACTCCGCGTTCACCGATGATCGTCTCCAGACCAGCAGGCTGAGAACGGATAAACTCTTCTAGTTTAGCCAGACGCGCTGCCTCCCAGATCTCTTCCTCTGAAGCGTTGAGTTTTCCATACGCGATGTTTTCGCGAATCGTCCCTGAAAAGAGGAACACATCTTGCTGAACGATCCCGATTTGGCTGCGCAATGACGATAGCGTGATTTGGCGGATATCCATTCCATCAATGGAGATGCTGCCCCCGTCGATTTCATAAAATCTCGGCAAGAGACTGCACAATGTGGTTTTTCCTGCTCCAGATGGGCCTACAAACGCAATGGTCTCGCCCGCCCGGATGTTCAAATCAATGTTTTGCAAAACAGAAGACTCTTGGTCGTAGCTAAACGAAACATTCTTGTACGAGATATCGCCCTTCAACGACTCTACCTGGATCGCATCTGGAGCATCCGCAATATCCGGTGCTGTGTCCATGATTTCGATGTAGCGCTTGAAGCCGGCGATCCCTTTTGGATAGCTCTCAATAATCGCATTAATTTTCTCCAACGGACGGAAAAATACATTCGTTAACAGCAAGAAAGCGACAAATTCACCGTAGGTCAATGCACCTTGAATAACAAACCAGCTGCCGCAAATCAGGACAAACAAATTGACTAAACGCATCAGCACGTAACTGACGGAAATATTTTGAGCCATGATTTTGTAGGACAATAGCTTCGTGATCCGGAAACGCTGGTTGTTCTCTGCGAATCTTTTGTTTTCAAATTGCTCGTTGGCAAAAGCTTGTACGACACGCATTCCACCTACGTTGTCCTCAACACGTGCGTTGAAATCGGCCATGTCGCCGTACAGACGGTGGAACGCTCCCGTCATTTTACGGTTGAAGTAAACAACAAAGAATATCAAGAGCGGAATCACCAAAAACGTAAGCAGCGCCATTTCTTCATTAATATTGAACATCAAAAGAAACGCACCGATCAGCGTCATCACCGCGATAAACAAATCTTCCGGACCGTGGTGAGCGACCTCCCCGATCTCCATCAAGTCATTCGTTAGGCGAGATAGCAGATGCCCCGTCTTGGTATTATCGAAAAAGCGGAAAGAGAGCTTTTGAATATGGTCGTACAGCTTCTTGCGCATATCCGTCTCGATATTAATCCCGAGCATATGTCCCCAGTACGTGACGACATAGTTCATTCCGGCGTTAAGACCATACAGAGCCAAAAGTCCAATGCACGCCCACACGATCATGTTCCAATCCTTGCTTGGAAGTAATTGATCGACAACCATGTTCACTGCAAGCGGAAATCCCAACTCCAACAAGGCAACGAATACTGCACACGTGAAGTCGAGGATAAATAATCCACGATAAGGCCGATAGTAAGAAAAAAATCTGCGAAGCATGGAAGCAGCAACTCCTCTCTCTCAAGAACAACATAAATCAACTCTTTGATTTTGAAAATCATTTTCATTATATATGGATTTGACTTTGATATCGATGTTTTATTGGAATTTTTTTCTTCGCGGAGCACATTGGCATAAAAAAAACGATTCGAACCTCTTGATCCATCAAGGAATGGGAGGCTCAAATCGGAATTTCACTCAGCGTACATCTTGATAAGCAGGTACCCCACCCGCTCCTTTGGCAGAGAGGATCGCATTGACGACCGCTTCCGCCAGCACTTCTACACTCAGCGTCCCGACGAGATTGACCGAAGCATCCACGCCCCCTGTGGCGATGGCAAAAATCGTATCTCCATCACTCATCGTATGAACCGGATGAATGGTTTTGGCGAGTCCATTATGCGCCATTTGCGCGACTTTATTCGCTTGTACTTTATTCAAATTGGCGTTGCTCGCAACCACTGCGATGGTAGTGTTCGTCCCTGCCGGAACCGGGGGAGTTGCCGCATCAATCATCCAGGACAGGCTATCGCGGATATGCCATCCTCTCCCCTTGCTCCTGCCAAAATTTCTCCGGTGGAGGGTAACCGCACTTCTCCGACGGCATTCACCGCTACGATTGCACCTACGACGAGACCATTTGGCAGACGGCGAGAGGCTGTTCCAAGCCCCCCTAAATCTTTGATGCTGAGATTGTGTGCTGTAAATAGATCAACATCTTTTACACAATTCATCAAATTTTGAACCCATTCTTTACAGTTGCTTATACTAGGTACATCTTGTGCTCATTAACGCATGTACATTTTGGTTACATTGTTCTCAGTACTTTCGAAAGATGTATTCATAGATTACAACAGATCGCTTTGTTTCAAATGGTTTTATGATATTTTTTTATTTATTTTTTTGCATCACTCCCTAACCGGATTCTTTGAATATTCTTCAATTCTCTGCATGTCACCATTGGAAGTTATTTTAACATTGATTAGATATGATTCTTGGGCTTTTGTGTTTCTCACTTTTGTCATATATGTCCCATGTGAGAAATTGTAAGTAGGCTCATCTGTCCTTAAGCTCTCAATTGGTAAATTATACTTCTCACTTACATACTCTGTTGCATAGTTAATAGCCAATGCCTTGTCTCCAGATGTTCCATAAAATATAGTGTAAAGGTTCCAAACTAAAATAATACTTAGTACACTAACTACACCCCAAATCATCTTTTTTTTAATGGTAACTACCCTCCATCTATATGGAATGATAAGGAGCAGAAACGCCTGCTCCTTATTTAAATGACTCATGAAACTTCTAAAGATACCATAGTAATAATTGGCTTGTTTGTTGTGTAGTCAATGTACAATTCTTTCGACCAATCCCAAGTCCCATCCGTATATCCAATTCCATTGTCTTGAATATAGAGATATTTATCGGTTCCATCTTCTAGATACCCAACACCAACAGTCCAATGGTAGTCGTAGGCGTACTCAGCATCTGGTTCGAAAAATGTGAAGTACTGATCAAATTTTACTGCAAGTGGGCGACTTCTACCAATTTCATACTTGTAAGTAGAAAAACTATTAAACGAGTCTGTTGACACAGTATGAGTGTGACCTCGGTTTATGTAACTTTTTAACCCACTACGCACATTTGAAACTGACATGCCATATGACTTTCCGCCATGATACTTGTAAATAGCATTTATCATCTCAGTTCTGGTGAAATAGTCTAAACCATCTATTGTGTCAAATCCTTTTTTGCTACGCCAGTACTCAGCTATTGCAGCAATTGTTGCAGGCCCACATGAGCTTGCTGGGTTATTTACTCCATCTTCCCATTGAGTGAACCTTGTTACGTTAAGATATTCTTCGTCTACTCTTAAGGTGCTTACATCACTAGCTTCTTCTGTCGTGTAACTTTCCCAAATAGACTTTGCCTCTCTGTTCTTCTGGATCGTAAATTCAATGTCTTTTTCCTTCTTCTGTAGTCCTTTGTTGATTTTTTTAACCAACCTACTGCCATCATTAGATTTTAGGATTGAAGTGTTTCCCAAAAAGTAATACTTTTCATCATCTTCTAATTCTTGCAGTTTAATCTTTCCTTTTCCAGCAGCAAACACTGGAGAGTAATCAGTGTTTGCTGAAACAATAAAGAAATAACTTTCTGCATTTTCTAATTCATAATAATATCCGATATGCTCATCGTTGGTGTCATAAAGTTCAACAACATCTTGCTTGTCCTCAAGACTAACATCAAATTTGAATTTCTTGATGTAATCTTTGACTATCTCATCTGCAACTTTTTCTGAAACGTATGTATCATCTTCATTAGCATTTGCCCCAGATGAAAAAAATAGTAGAGAAACTACAAAAAGCAACCAAGAAAATCTTTTAACCATTACCAGCACTCCCTTTTTTTACTATATTATATAATATTCAGAATATTCGTCAATATTTGCTAGTACGCTGTTGTATATTATAGAAAAGTGTCGGGAGATACATTGTTTGTATTTACAATAAAATCCTGAATTCATTTTATGCATTTTAAACGTCTATACCCTATTAACGTTTTACTATACTGATCACATTAATTATTTTTGGCTAATTTACTCGAATACAAAGAAGGAATTCCTCCTTATACTGAATATCCTACTGAGCATGAAAATTGCCCTAATTAATCCCTTGTTCTCTGAACCTCTGTAATAGTATTGTATTTCGGGGAGAGCCGTTCTTTGACGAGCTTCCTTCTTCTCCAGTTGTCTCCATTCCAATAGCAGTTCCAGGCGTCAGGAGAGAAGCAGGTACGGCTGCAGCCAATTCTAGCAATGCTGTTTTTTGGAGGAATTTTCGTCTGGTTACGGACGGTTTCACGAGCATTTCTTCGTCGTATCCACCCTTCCATAAAAAATTACAGACTTATTATCCTCATAACTTGTTTCACTGACCCGCTCAATTCCCCTCTGCACTTTTGGTCGGAAAGTCTATATTTTTGCATTTTACCGTTTCCTAAAAAAAAAGATGGCGAAGAGGACTCATTTTTACTATAATGAAAAACTGTGAAAAACGGCCCCGACTTTTCTGAAAGGGGAAAGTCACTATACTGAAAACAGAAATGAGGAACATCTTTGAACCTTCAACAACTAAAAATGGAATGGTTTTCTAACGTACGTGCTGACATGTTGGCAGGGATTACGGTTGCTCTAGCCCTGATTCCGGAAGCCATCGCTTTTTCTATTATTGCCGGTGTCGATCCAATGGTTGGCTTGTACGCTTCCTTTTGCATAGCAGTCACCATTGCGTTTGTCGGAGGAAGACCGGGTATGATTTCCGCAGCTACGGGAGCTATGGCGTTATTAATGATTACCCTGGTCAAGGAGCATGGTATCGAGTATTTATTCGCGGCGACTGTTCTGACCGGTATTTTGCAAATAGTACTGGGGGCCTGTAAAATCGGCAGGCTGATGACCTTTGTCCCGCATACCGTCGTGCTTGGCTTCGTCAATGCGTTGGCTATTCTCATCTTTATGGCTCAGCTTCCCCATTTCATTGGGGCATCCTGGGTTATGTACGTCATGCTGGCTGGAACGCTCGCCATCATTTATTTGTTGCCGCGTCTCACCAAAGCAGTCCCTTCTGCTCTCGTAGCCATCATCGTCATGACTGTCATTTCCATTTTGGCAGGTCTTGATTTGCGGACCGTTGGAGACATGGGAGAAATCACACGTCAATTGCCAATGTTCCACATTCCTAGTGTCCCGTTGAACTGGGAAACACTCATGATCATACTGCCTTACTCCTTTCCACTTGCATTGGTCGGGATTCTGGAATCATTGATGACTGCTGCCATTCTTGATGAGATGACAGATACACGAAGTAACAAAAACACGGAAGTAAAAGGCCAAGGGATCGCCAATATCATCACCGGATTCTTTGGCGGAATGGCTGGTTGTGCCATGATCGGACAGTCCGTTATCAATGTAAAATCAGGTGGGCGTGGCCGTCTGTCCACCTTGGTTGCAGGGATTTTTCTCTTGTTCTTGATCCTTGTCCTTGGAGACGTCGTCAAACAAATCCCGATGGCTGCCCTCGTCGGTGTCATGGTCATGGTATCGATCGGGACGTTTAACTGGCAGTCCATACGGGATTTGCGGAAAATTCCTTTTGGGGATGCCATTGTCATGATTACAACGGTGATCGTCGTCGTCGCTACGCATGATTTGGCAAAAGGGGTCATTTCTGGTGTGATTCTGAGTGCCGTCATTTTTGGCTGGAGGATGGCCCGCTTGCATGCCACCTCCTACGAGAGCGATACGGGCGAAAAAGTGTACGCCGTCTCGGGTCAGCTGTTCTTTGGTACTATGACACACTTCGTCGACCAGTTTTCCTTCCAGGATGATCCCGAGCAGATTATCATTGACTTTTCTCGTTCCCACGTTTGGGATCTGTCGGCTGTAACGGCTATCTCGAAAGTCATAGAGAAATACAGGCAGCTGGACAAATTCGTTGTCATCACTGGACTTAATGATGAAAGCAAGCGATTGATTGATCGTGTGGGCATTAGCACGCCTGCCGGACATTAACCTGCTGTTTACATGGAAATCCCCGAACGGATACAAGAGCCCCCTCTCTTGTCGTGAGGGGATTTTCTTTTGTCCGAATGAAGTCAAGGTTTCCTCTTATTTCATTTTTGCAATAGTCCGATCATATTTCCGAATTGGTCAGCAGTAAATTGCAGTGCTAGAATGATCAATAACAATATTCCTGCTTTTTAACTGCAAAGGTTGTGACAGAAAGATGGAATTTTCATGGAAACGTAATTTGATTGTGTTATGGATTGGGGTATTTTTCTGTAGCACCGCCTACTCCATCTCCATCCCTTTCCTGCCCATCTTCCTCCATACTTCACTGGGGGTCAATGAGCATCTGGAAGCCTGGTCCGGCATTTCGTTTGGCATCACATTTTTAGCAAGTGCACTCATCTCGCCATATTGGGGTTCTCTTGCGGACAAATATGGACGAAAGCCTATGTTGATTCGCTCTGGATTTAGCCTCGCTTTGCTGTACTTTTTGACTTATTTGATTACGGACCCTTATTTGTTTCTTGTGTTACGGATCTTCCAGGGCTTGCTTGCCGGCTACGTACCTGCCGCCATTGCGCTGGTAGCGACGAATACACCAGAAAAAAACGTCGGGTACGCACTCGGGATAATGGCGACTTCGGGTGCAACAGGAGGAATCATTGGTCCGTTGGTTGGCGGTGTCGTCAGTCATGTATGGGGAAACGCGGAAGCTTTCATTTTTTCAGGATTTGTCGTGCTCGTAGCCGCGCTGATCGCTACTTTCTTCGTGAAGGAAACGAACTTGAACCGCTCCGGCAGCCGCTCGAGTGTACGGGAAGATTTGCGCGCTGCGCTGGCAAACCGCCCGTTGATGTCCATACTGGGTATGAGCCTGATGGTCACGATTTCCGTTATGCTTCTTGAACCTTTATTAACCGTGTATGTCATGCAATTGGGCGCTTCGCAGCAAGATGCTTCCCTCAGCTCCGGCATCATTTTTGCGGCAGTAGGAATCGCGACGGTCATTGCTGCGCCACAATGGGGAAAACTCGGGTCAAAGGTCGGCTATTCCAAAATCTTGTTCATCGGCTTAATGGGTGGAGCGATCGGAAATTTACTGCAATTTTTCTTCACCAATCTGTATGGATTTGGCATTTTGCGATTCGCGTACGGACTGTTTTTTGCCGCTGTCTATCCGTCGATTAACGCCATGATTGTAAAGGTCACAGAACCAGAATTTCGTGGCAGAGCATTTAGCTTGAACCAATCCTCGACGCAGCTCGCGACCATGATGGGGCCGATCATTGGCGGCGTTCTCGGAGGACTCATCCCGATTCGCTTCGTATTTATCATCAATGGAATCGCGCTGTTGATTACGGCCATCTTGATTCGATCCAAACAATCACAATTGGCCGGACAGCCGTTGAAGCAGCAGACAACCGAGCGTCAGCTAGCGACGAAGTAACGAGAGTAGCACGATCACAAATGAAAACTCCCTCTCCAGCGTACAGGTGATAACCTGGCGATGACAGAAGGGAGTTTTTTCACGTTATCCCGCCTTTTCTTCCACGATCGTATTCGCTACAATAGTAGGTACTAAGAGGGTGAACAGAAGATTCTGACAACCAAAAAGTCAAATTACATACGCCATGGAACGACCCGCTTTGTCCGATTTGACGAGACCACTCATGTTGTTTAGGGAAGGGGGAGCACGTTCATGTCGGAGAAAACAGTGATTTTGCTTATTCTAATCATTATTGGGCTGATCTGTGTCAATCTGTTTGTCTCCAACGGTTTCATTCGACTCCTTGCCATCGTAGGAATCTTAGGGATTACCTTTGTTCTGCAGGGGGCCGTGATTCGAAAGAGGTGAAGCGGGGTGTACCAGCGAAGGCGATTTACACCGTCACGCTGGCTTTTTCATGAAAACAGCAGCGGGTTCGGTTGAAAATTCAAGTCCTAGCCCGCCGCTGTTACATTCTCGCAGCTTGCTCGTGCTCTGTCTCCCCCTCATGAATAGGCGAGCACAATCTTACCACGCACTCTACCCGTTTGGCTGGAGAGATGCGCATCTCGAACACCTTCAATGGTCAATGGATATATCTCTGTCAAGAAAGGCTTTACGTGTTTGGCTTCCACTAGCTCACGGATATGATTCATGTTTGCCCCATCTGGACGCGTAAACACAAAAGTAACATCCAGCTCTCGTTCCTTCTCAGCCGCTTCAGCGAACGAAGGTTTCTTAGCATCGCGCTCGCTGATAATGGTTGCCACTCTTCCTTGTCGCTTCATAAATGGTAAAGCTTCACCGTATGCTTCTCCACCCAGCGTGTCCAGCATGAATGCAAATTCTGTAGAGGTTTGAAGTGGTCCCCGATCATACACGATGACTTCATCTGCTCCCAGCTCACGGACATAATCGCTGTTTTTGGAGCTGGTTGTCGTCGCCACGTAGGCACCTAGCGCTTTTGCTAGCTGGATCGCCATGGAACCGATCCCGCCGCTTCCCCCCAACACCAGGACTTTTTCTCCGGCTTGCACCTTCCCTACCTCCACCAATGCCTGCCAAACCGTTAGTCCGACCAATGGAAGTGAAGCCGCTTCGGCGTATGATAAACCACGTGGCATCGGGGCTACGATAGACGCCGGAACGACAATTTCATCTGCGTATGTCCCTTCCCTTTCCAGTTCCGGACGAAAGAAGACATCATCCCCGATTCGAAAATCCTGCACATTCGTACCGACAGCTGTTACCGTGCCCGCCGCATCCCACCCTAAAATAAGTGGCAGTTCAAAAGGAAAATCTGCTTGCAACAGTCCTTCCCGCACCTTCCAATCCACGGGATTTACCCCACTCGCTTTGATCGAAATGAGCAAATCGTCCGGCCCGATCGGCTTTGTTGGCCATTCAATTTCTGTTACCTGTTGAATGCCGCCGTATTGCTTGATGCCAATTCCTCTCATCGAACTTCCCCTTTTCACTCGACAATTTTTCGTAATTCGGTTTCGATGTGCCTTTCTCCCCATTCACACATGACATCGAGGACCTTCGACAGGGTCTTTCCGTACTCAGTTAAATCATACTCGACGCGTGGGGGAACCTGCTGATAAACATGGCGGGTGATAATATTGTCCGCTTCCAATTCTCGCAGTTGCTGCGTTAACATTTTTTGCGTAATGGCAGGCATTGCGCGTTTCAATTCGCTTGTCCGCTTCGTCCCTTTTGCCAACAAGCAGAGGATCACTACTTTCCATTTCCCTCCAATGACTTCCAATGTTGCCTCTACAGGGATATTGTATTTTCCCATGTCCTCCCCTCCTCATATGAAGGTGTATTCAAAACCGCTCCGGCGTATCGATATGGGCCGGGAAATAAGGCAATACTTCTTGTCCAAGCTCATCGATGACCTCATCAATGGGACGCTGGCTAGGGAATAGGGCGAAGAATAAATGATTGACGCCGACCTCTTGATAAATGGCCAGCAGTTCTAAAAGCATTTTTCTTCCGACTCGGTACCCTAATCGAATCGGCGTGACCGACTCATCCGGATTTTCCGCTAGGTCCAAGTGAAGGGGCTGAATAAATGGCTTGAACACACCTGGATGGTATTTCTGGACAAGCTCTCTCCATTCTTGGATGGCATGTGCCTGGTTGAATGGATCACGCGGGTAATAAATCCAGCCATCTCCGTTTTGCGCAAACCAGTCCATCGTTTGTTGGCTGTACCCCGTGATAAAGGTAGGAATGGGCGCAGTCGATTTTGGCACCAGATTCGCTCCATCAATCATGCCGTATGGAGAGTTGATTTTCGGGAAATGCTCTGCCATGACCTTCTGCAAGTATTCGTAGCCATCCCGAAACAACTCCGCACGCTGTTCATGTGGCACATTCAATCCAAGAAAATCAGCCCGTCTGTCCCCGGAAGAAATCCCCATCATCAAACGTTGGGGAAACAAATTTTCGATGGTCGCTGTCTCTTTTGCCACTCGTAGCGGATGCCGCAGTGGAAGCACGATACTCGAGGTACCGAAAGCGATTTTTTTCGTTTGCGCAGCCAAATAGGTTAAATAGATCATCATGTCATAAATTTGCCCGGTGGCAGGGTCACCAAAAGCAGGGTCCTGCAAAATCACATCGCGCAGCCAGATTCCGGTAAAGCCATAGTCTTCTGCCGCTTGGACGAGTTCAACCTGGCGCTCCATTGTCGGTGCATCCCATTCGTATGCCTCTAGCGGAATGTGAAATCCTAACGTCATCTTATCTTCTTGGAACATTCGCTGAAAACCGTAATGACCGTCAAATTTGCTCATAGATGTTCTCTCCTCACGTAACGTATATCGAAATCAACGGCGGACACATGCTTTGATCCGTATCCGCCGTCTTCGTACGATTAACGACGAGTTTTTTCCAGCTTGCTGCTGATTGCCGTGAGTAATGCTGCACCTAGCACCATCACTCCGCCGACCCATGGTGTATGAATCAGTCCGATGGTATCGACGATGATTCCTCCCACGAAGGCTCCAATCGCAATGCCGAGATTGAATGCCGCAATGTTAATGGCAGATGCTACATCAACAGCACTTGGCACGTATTTTTCAGCCAGCTGAACGACATATACCTGTAAGCCCGGTACGTTCATAAAAGCCAAGAGGCCCATCAGGATAATCGTGAGGGTTCCCACCCATTTGAACGGAGCGGTAAATGTTAAAATGATCAGGATGATCGCCTGAATGATGAACATCCAGCGCAGTGCTTTTATCGGATTCTTGTCAGCTGCTTTTCCTCCTACCGTATTTCCAATGGCTACCGCAATCCCATAGACGAGAAGAATCAGACTGACGGCACTTGCCTGATAACCTGTGATTTCTTCGAGAATCGGACCCAAGAACGTAAAGGTTACGAAGGTACCGCCGTAGCCTAGTGCCGTAATCCCAAAGACAAGCAACAGTGGTAAGTTTGTAATTATTTTCACTTGGTCTTTAATGGAAGCAGGCTTGGATTTTTTTAAATGACTTGGCACCAGAATCGCTGTCGAAATAAGTGCAATCACTCCAAGAATGGCAACTCCCCAAAAAGTCGCTCTCCATCCAAACATTTGTCCAATAAACGTTCCCAAAGGTACGCCTGTAACGGTTGCAACAGTCAGACCTGTAAACATCGTTGCAATCGCGCTGGCACGCTTGTTTTCTGGCACCAGATCGGCTGCAATCGTAGAACCGATGGAGAAAAATACCCCATGAGAAAACGCGGTAAAGAAACGGGCAATGATTAAAAGCGTAAAACTACTCGACAGGGCTGCCGCACTGTTTCCGACAACAAAGACAATCATCAAAAGCATGAGCAGCATTTTCCGTGGAATTCGACTTGTGAGTGCTGTAATAATCGGTGCTCCAATAGCTACCCCTAATGCATATCCAGAAATAAGAAGTCCTGCTAAGGTTATGGTTACTTTCAAATCCTGTGCGACCGTCGATAACAAACCAACGATGACAAATTCAGTAGTCCCGATACCAAATGCGCTGATTGCGAGAGCAAGTAAAGCAAGAGTGGAGTTTTTCGTACCAGTTGCTTGCTGCTTCACATTAGATGTAATCGTGCTCATCTGAGTTGTATCCTCCCTTAATTTTTCTTGCCATTCACAAAGCAGGGCCCTTACTTATCATGATTGGCGAATATGTTGGATCTGAATGCTATTATGTCTCATGCCTAACTTGATAGGAAGTACGTACTTTCAAGTATCATAGGCACTAAAAAGTACCTTATAGCCATAATCAAGCAACAAAAAAGCCGGGAAGACTGTCTTCCCGACTCATAACTTATCTCTCTTGCAGTGCTATTTTTAATCCCAATAAGATATAAACAGAACCTACGATCTTGCCACTCCAGCGGCCCAGCCAGGAAATTCGCTTCACCAGATGCCCCAATGGTCTGATGCTGATCGCAATCATCGCGGTGTAAAAGAACCCCAATATGGCGAAAATCAGTCCCAGGACAAGGAATTGAAAAATGGCTCCTCCACGCTCCGGATGCACGAATTGCGGCAGAAACGCCAGAAAGAACAACGCCGTCTTCGGATTCAGTACTTCTGCTAGGATGGCTTGCCCATACGATTGCAACGGTGGCAACGGTGTTACTTTTGGCAGCTCTGGGTCAACCGGTTTTTCAAGCATCGCCCGAACCCCTAAATAGACCAAGTAAGCCGCTCCTGCATATTTTACGAGATTGAATGCCCATGCAGATGTCATCAATATCGCGGATAAACCGACCGCAGCAAAAGTCGTATGAATGAAGTCGCCGGTGGCAATGCCTAGCGCTGCCATGATCCCTGCTTTACGCCCCCCCTGTACGGTACGCGTCGCGGTTAACAGGACAGCGGGTCCCGGAATTAAAAAGAGGCCGATCACAACAGCCAAAAATGCCCCCATGGTAGTCCAATCAAACATGTGCTCTCCCTCTTTGTATCGAATATTCAAATTCTCTTCTTATCATAAACGATGTACAGCCAGAACGATACGGTAAGGCTTACTTTTCGCCTTCATGAGCTTGTGGCGGAAACAAAATCGTGATGGTCGTTCCCTTGCTCGCGAGCGATCTCCCCGATAAAAACGCTCAAAGACGTACGGGAGGTCCTTTTGATCGATGCCTGTGCCGCTGTCCTTCACCTGCAAACGGACCATTGTACTCGGTTTGTCTACCGTGACTACGACTACTCCTCCCGCTGGCGTATGCTTGCAGGCATTCGTCAACAAATTGGCCACGATTTGCGCCAGTCTCTGCCTGTCCCCTTTGATCCAGACAGCTCATCGACTCGGTGACTTCTTTGACAACCTCATGCAGTTCCACTTCTTCACTACGAGTCGGCCGTATTAGCGACATCACGCTTTTATCAGAAGTAAATGTAGACATCATTACGGGAAACAGCTCCATGGCGGCCGTATACAGTATTTTGCATATGCTCAGCATGGGGCTTCTGATAAGGAACCGAGAAACGATGCAAACGCGGCAGGAGCGTATGGAACAGATCTACAGTAGTTTTGAAGAAACATATTGTCGAATACTAACAATTGAATCTCCTCTTACTGGAGGTTTTATAATCGGGACCAAGGGGGCTGATGCGTTGGATTCACTTGCAAAATATTTTTTAAAGCGCTTGCCAAATCGGCGCTTTAAACGTAAAGGAGGTCAGATATCTTTCAAAATTATGTCGTCATGTAGATTTTTTAAACAATACAGAACAAGGGAGCTGTAACATGGTAAAGAAGAAGAAACAGAGATTTCATGGCTTTATTTTAGGATTACTACTTATGATATGTACGTCGTTGGTGGTTGCATGCAGCACACAATCAACCACACCTGAACCAAATCAACAGCCAGAGGCTGACAAACCAAAGACAGGCGGAACCATCACTGTGGCTTACGCAAGTGAAGCAGATACCTTAGATGTTCACAAGTCAGTTGGCAACGATATGGGTGTTACTTGGAATATGGGTGGATCGCTGGTCTACAAGGACCCTGTTACAAAAGAATTCAAACCTAATCTTGCAAGTGAATTCAAGATTTCAGAGGATGGAAAAACGTACACCTTTACCATTCGTTCTGATGTTACGTTTCACGATGGAACACCTCTGACTGCCAAGAGTTTTAAGGATACCTTTGAACGCATTAAGAATCCGAAAACAAAAGCAAAACTGGCGGGAATAGTTATGATGCCGGTGAAGAGCGTCAGTGCCCCTGATGATAAAACCCTCATCCTTGAATTACATGAACCCAATTTGTCGATTCTTGAAGATTTAGGCACTGGTGTAACTCAACCGCTATCCATGAAGGCCATTGAAAAATACGGTGAGGAATATGGACGAAATCCTGTGGGAATGGGTCCATGGAAGTTTGAGAGCTGGAAGGCTGGCGAGGGGGTTACATTGGTTCGCAATGAAGCCTTTAAGTGGGCCCTGCCGCTCGATGAAAATCAAGGACCGCCAAGAGCTGATAAACTGGTGATCAAAACAATTCCAGAAAAAAGTGTTATGTTGGCCGCTTTGGAAAACGGCACCATCGATGTTGCATTCGATGTACCTGCAAAAGATATCAAGAAGTATCGAAATAACCCAAAATATCAGGTTCTGGAACTCTTACGGGCTGGGATACCTCTTAGTTTATATATGAACTTGACAAAACCAGAGTTCCAGGATATCCAAGTCCGAAAAGCATTCCATATGCTGGTTAATAAACAAGCGATGGTCCAAGCGGTTTTGATGGGTGAAGGAGAAGTTGCCCAATCGTTTTTATCCCCTTCAACATTGGGGTATGATAAGTCATTGGAAAAATACGGGTACCAATACAATGTGGAAGAAGCAAAGAAGCTCCTTGACGCTGCTGGATGGAAGGTAAACGGAGAAGGCCAGAGAGAAAAGGATGGAAAAGTATTTACCCTTTCCTTTTTGAGTTCGGCTAGGTTTGAGATGCAAGCTCAGTTGTTGCAAGCTATGCTGGGCGAGGTGGGTATCAAAGCTACCATTCAAAATTTAGAGGAGTCAGCGTTTAGTGATGGACAAATGAAAGGAAATTTTGATGTGACGATGGTTACTTATAGTTACGATGACCCTGATGCTTTATACCAAAGTTTCCACTCTAGCCAAATTGGTGCTGGTTTTAACATAAGTGGTCTAAAAGATGGCAAGCTGGATGCCTTATTAACAAAAGGACGCGCAACCGCTGAAACGGAAGCCAGAAAACAGGTATATGTAGATGCCCAAAAGCATCTCCTTGAGCAAGCATATGTTGTTCCCATCTATTATGACAAGCTCTTTGTCGTAGTAAGCTCGCGAGTAAAAGGCGTGAAATGGACGTCTTATTCTCCCAATTTCCAAGATAGCTGGGTAGAAAAATAAATGGAGTCTTTACGTCTACGTCAAGAACCTAATCGATACGCTACAGGAATAGCATCTTTTTTAGAATGACTTGGAAGATTGCAACCGAGACAGGATTAAAATATTGCATCAGACGAGGGGGAATGATCGATGAATTTTCAACATGTGATTGATAAGGTGCCAGACTACAAGGTTTTTCTAACAGTAGATGAAATGGATGAAAGCACCAGAAAGCTGGCCGAAGAGTTTCCTGATGCTGTAACCGTATTTGAGGCGGGAAAGTCCCGCGATGGACACCCCATTCAATGTATCAAAATCGGAGACGGGCCCAAAAATGCGTTATGTTTTGCCTGCCCGCATCCTAACGAGCCGATTGGCGCGATGACAATGGAATATCTCTCCCGCGCATTGGCAGAGGACAAGGCTCTGCGCGACGAGCTGGGCTTCACGTGGTACATCATTAAATGTGCTGACCCTGATGGTACGCGACTAAATGAAAATTGGTTTAAAGGGCCATACAATATTTTTAACTACATTAGAAATTACTATAGACCTGTCGGCTATGAGCAGGTGGAATGGACTTTTCCGTTTGAATATAAAGGATATCGCTTTGACAAACCATTGCCTGAAACGCAAGTGCTCATGAAAATCATAGACGAGACTAGACCTGAGTTTATGTATTCTCTACACAATGGGGGGTTATGCGGTGCTTATTGGTATATTTCGCACTATTTTCCAGAATTATACGAGGGATTTCACAATTCAGCAAGGAAGGAAGACGTGCCTTTAGATCTAGGAGAACCAGAGTCGCCATTTGCGACAGAGTTTGCTCCGGCCATCTTCAGTTTAAACGGGCAAGACGAATACTATGATTATATGGAGAAACATACTGGAAAACCCCCGACACTTGATGTGGGGGCAGACAGCCACACATACGCCTCTTCGAAAGCGGATTGTATAACATTAATCACCGAGCTGCCATATTTTTTCGATCCACGAATAGAGGATCAGAGTGATTCAGATATCTCCCGCAGAGAGGCACTTCTGACCGAAGCAGATCAAAGTGAGGCTTTTTTTGAAAGGCTGGAGGGACTTGTGGGTGGCATACAGTCCTATATTTCGAAGGATAACCCGTTTTTCAAGTTGATGGACCCCTCTTCCCCGGCACGCAAAGAAAGGAACGAAGCACAGAGAAAATGGGCAATGAGCGATCCTGAATTTGAAAAGCCGGCAAAGGGTTCTCAAGTTTTCAGCAGTTTCGTGGTATCGAAGTTTTATCGAGGATTGAGCTTAGGACTAACGGTCCGCACTTGCGAATTTGAGCTAGAGCGGCTAGCAAAGGAAGGCTCAAACGACCAAGAGGCAATTACAAAACTGAAAGCAGTGCTGGAAGAAGGGCTTCGCCAATTGCAACAGTATACGGATGAGCTGGAACGAGAACTGAACTATACAGTTATTCCCATTCAGAAATTGGTACGTATTCAGTTGGAATGCGGCTTACTAGTCTCCAATCACATCAGCAAGAATCGGTAGTCTTGCTGATTAATAGCAAATAGGAGGGGGCACTCCCCTCCTATTTGCTATTAAAGGTTGCTTAATTCGCCAGCACTTCTATAACGATAACCATCACAATAACAAACACGAAAGGTGGCACCATGAGAACCTTGCCCTGTCAGGAACGAAAGGACGATCACACCAATCAGAATGATCGAAGGGAAGGCTTTAGTTGAAGCAATCAAAACCTGGACTAGCGAAACTTGCTGCCAATACGTATAGAACAGCTTTATGGACAGGAAAGTACTTTCAAGCAACTCAAATGAGCATCAATGTTCCCTCTTTGTATCGAGTATTCAATTCTCTACCTATCATAAACGATGTACAGACAGAACGATACGGTATAGGCTTACTTTTCGCCTTCATGAGCTTGTGGCGGAAACAAAATCGTGATGGTCGTTCCCTCTCCCACTCTGCTATCCAACGAGATGATTCCCTTGTGTGCCTCCACGATCCCTTTCACAATCGTCAACCCCAATCCTGCTCCACCGCGTTCCCTTGCTCGCGAGCGATCTCCCCGATAAAAACGCTCAAAGACGTACGGGAGGTCCTTTTGATCGATGCCTGTGCCGCTGTCCTTCACCTGCAAACGGACCATTGTACTCGGTTTGTCTACCGTGACTACGACTTCTCCTCCCGCTGGCGTATGCTTGCAGGCATTCGTCAACAAATTGGCCACGATTTGCGCCAGTCTCTGCCTGTCCCCTTTGATCCAGACAGCGTGATCTCCTTTGAAATGAAAATTCACCTGCGCACGGGCAAACGTAGCGCTCATCGACTCGGTGACTTCTTTGACAACCTCACGCAGTTCCACCTCTTCACTGCGCATTTGCAAGGAGCCCGACTCCACCTGGATCACCTGATCTAAATCGCGGACGAGACGGCTCAAACGCAGTACCTCAGACCTTGTGTTTTCGAGATTTTTGGGAGTTGCTTCCCAAATGCCGTCGATCATTCCCTCTACCTGCGCCAGCAAGGTGTTCAGTGGTGTTCGCAATTCATGGGCAATATCGGAGGTCAGTCGCTTGCGCAGCTCCTCCTGGTGCTCAAGACTTTGGACCAGGTTGTTAAAAGCAGCGACCAATGAAGTAACTTCATCCTTCCCACGAGGCTCCGGTACGCGTATGGACAGATTGCCCCGCGCGACTCGTTGCGCTGCTGTGCTCACCTGGACGACTGGGCGAACCATGGTTCGGGCAAGCGGAATGCTAATGATCATGACCAGAATGAGCAGCACAGCCATCGTCCACAACGTCGTGTTTTTATGCGCCCATTGGAAATGACTTTCCAAAGTCATATATGCACTCCGGTCATCGTGACGAATCACCAGTTGCCCGATCATGACACCCTTACTGACAAGGGGAATCTTGTCGACACTGTAATTGCTCGTATGGATTGACCGCTTGCCCCACTCTTTTTTCACTTGTCGCTGTTGATCGAGGAGTGTGATATGCAATCCCAAGACCTCGGAAACCGCTTCAAGCTTATGATAGGCTTCCGCTCCCCAGCCTTGATGGTCCTGATACGCCTGAAGTGCAACACGCGATATTTCTTGGTTATGCTGATTTCTCACTTCATTGGCATACATGGAAAAATGAACATCCATTTCCTTTACGGACAACAAAGAGGAAAAAAGAACAGCGCAAGCGCCGACTGTCATGATCACAAGGGCGAGCTTTACCCATATATGCTTCATCTTGGCCTCACTTCTTCATGGGATCGTCAAAGCGATAGCCCAATCCATACACTGTCTTGATATATTCCGGGTGCTTCGGGTCTGCCTCTATCTTTTGGCGAAGATTTTTGATATGCGTATCAATGGTTCGGTCGTATCCTTCGAAATCAAAGCCCATGACCTCACGCACGAGCTCCTCCCTGCCCCACGTTCTCCCCGGATAACGGACAAGTGTTGTAAGCAAGCGGTATTCATTTGGCGTAACCTCCAAAACCACTCCATTTTTCGTGACTCTCTTCTCATTCATCGATATGGTCAAGTCTCCCACTTCGATAAAATCGGAGAGTGTTGAATAATCGCCTGCACGACGCATGACGGCTCGAACACGTGCTACGAGTTCTCTCGGGCTAAAAGGCTTGATCAAATAGTCATCCGCGCCGATCGTAAGCCCGCGAATCCGATCCGCCTCTCCACTTTTCGCCGTTAGCATCAAGATCGGGACACGCGACTCTTTGCGAATTTGGACGCAGACTTCTTCCCCGCTCAGATCGGGAAGCATCAGATCCAAAATGATACAGGTCAATGAAATCGTCGTGGCCATTTCCACTGCTTCCTTGCCTGTTTGGGCGGTCAGAACATGATAGCCTTCCTTTTGCAGATAGGAGGACAATATTTCTAAGATTTGCGGCTCATCATCGACTAGCAAAATGGTAGACATGTGAATCCTCCCTACTTTTCTTGTGTTTGATCCTTTCCTTTTTTCCAGAAAAGCAAAAAGACGAGAGCGCCTGCCAGCAAGGCAAAGAGCAAGCGAAACTTATTTTCACTAAAAGTAATCAGATCATGACCGACGAATGTTTCAAATACCATCGACGGCACTTTTCCAAGCAGGGTCGCTACTAAAAATTGCACGAAGGTGATATTCGTCAAAGCCGCGCCCAAATTGATTACACCGGAAGGCATCATCGGATTCAACCGGAGCAAAACGATGGCAAGACATTTGCGAAAACTCGTCGTTCCGTTGATCGCATGTACCCATTTGAATGATTTCAGTTTTTCGCGCCGATCTGCTTTTTTGATCGTGTAGCGATAAAGGAAAAAGGCGATGCAAGCACCCGCCACCTCTCCCGTTAAGGAAATCAAGAACCCTCCGTACAAGCCAAACACTACCGCATTCGCACCCGATAAAAAAATGGACGGCAAAACACCTGCCACACTGATCACGATGTTCAATAATATACTGCCAATAATCCCCAGCATCCCCAAAGAGCGAATCCATTCTGCCAGGGCTTCTATATTCGTTATCCAATCCATCCGTCTGTATGACTCCCCTCTGCCACTCTCTTTCTAGAGTAAACGAAACTTGTGAAGAAATCATGGAAAAAAGCAAAACAGTCGTAGCCTGATCGACTACGACTGCTTGTATGATTTGCTGCACCATTATTCTTCAGCGATCGCGATGTACAAATCGACTTGTGCGTTGTTGGGATCAGCGCAGCGCACTCCGTCATATCGTTCGAAATCTCCGGTAAATGTCCGCTTGTTCCCCGGTTGATGGGACCACTCCCACACCTTCGCCCACGCTTCCATCACAACCTCTACCATCGGGCCTACGCGAGTCGTAAATACGGCATAGGTAGAAGCGGGCAGAGTCTTGACCGTGAGCTCAGCAGGCAGCTCCCCGGTATTTTCGACGACGGTTCCTACTAACATGGAGTACTCACCGGTCTCATCACTTTCGTAATCGGAGTACACCCCCAGAACAACACCCGGCTCTTTTTGATGGGGAGTTTTGAAAGGATGCTCTTCTTGATAATAGCGCTGCCACAGTCCCCCAATTTTCCCATTCGGTCCGCATTCCGCCTCATTCGTTGTCCGAATTTGCAAGCCAGCTACACGCATTTCATCCAGTTTGATAATCGTTGGGTTCATCATTAACCACGCTCCTGTATGAGTTTGTTTACATGACTTAGTATAACGACCATACCCTGACAACTATCTGTCAACGTTCTACCGTTTTATTCATAAAGTTTCGCCATTCTTTTTATCGTATCCCCCATTCTCTGCCTCACATGCGCAGGCTCATGTACACACAGGGCATCGCCAAAGCTAAGCAGCATACCATTTAACCACTCATCGTCTGTCATCTTCGTTCGTACCAGCAACGAGCCATCCTGCATGGTCTCTATCGCTTCTGGCCCAAACATATCCCGCACCCTTACATGTACACGCGGCGCAAATTCGAGGACAAGAGAAATGCGCTCTGCTGTATCCCATTCTTCGAGCCATTCCAGTTTATCAACATGATATGGGCGAGGCGAAAACTCTTCTGTCAGCACAGACATGTCTGCAATCCGTGACAAGCGAAACAGACGATCCTCCTGGCGCTGTAAACAATAGCCGTACACGTACCACACATAACCTTTGATAATTAGTGTGACAGGCTCAATGGTGCGCTCTGTCGCATCGCCTTGTATTTTCGTATAAATGATCCGCACACGAAGTCTTTTCTCGATGGCTTCCCGTAGCTTATTTACTTTTTCGGCGATTGCCGGTGTACTGCCCCATGGATTGAAGTCATAAACGACGGGATGTGCATTTCCTTGCAGGGAGGACGGTGCAGTGGTGAGCAGTGCTTTTATTTTTTCCAGAAGCTGTCCGATTTGCTTATCGTCTGTGGAGGAATGAACCCCTTTTAGCGCAGCAATAACCGCGACCAGCTCGTCCAAGGATAAGTATTGCCGATCGATCGTAAAATTCTCCATGATCTCGTATCCGCCGCTTGCCCCAGGGTACGCTACGATCGGAATTCCGGCTGCGTTAATGGTTTCCAAATCCCGATAGACTGTACGCAGGGAGACTTCGAAGTGGTCGGAAAGTTCACGAGCGCTCACACGGCGCTTATTCAACAGCATGATGACAATAGCGAGTAGCCGTTCTACCTTCATAATCTCTCCACCTTTCTGATGGAAGTTAGAAAGACCTAAGAAGCTCCTTCTGGTTTGAGTCAACATGGTGGAGGAGAAGAAAAAGCACAGTTCTCTTCGACTCTGACACGCCAACAGGGGTGATTGACTGTCCGTCTCCACTCCCAAAAGGGGACCGTCGATCCAAAGCCACCCTACGGGCGGAAGTTTCTCAAGGATGAAGTGTTCGACAACCGGGTCCCCTTTTGGAAGTTCCGACTGGGTGGGCGTTGTCAAGGTCTACGAGACCTGTGCTTTTTTTTCTCACCAGCTTTGTTGGTTCATCGATACATTTAAAAACTAAAAGAGATCATCCGTAAAAACGGAAGGTGATCTCCAAAAAGTACAATCCTTTAACGTGATTGTTATACTTTCAGGTAATGCAAAAAAGAGAACCTGCAGCCTAAACTGGCTGCACATTCCCTTTTTGCCTTGCTTCAATCGAAGCTATACGCCCATACGTCTGCGTTGATTGTTTGGTTTTTTGGTGAGCTGGCTTTTCATCGTTTGGTTTTTTGCTTTTTGATTCAGTGGGTTATTAGCCTGTGCTTGCGCTTGTTTTTTCTCCGCCAATTTGCGCTTCATCGCCTCTTGCAGGCTGATCTTCCCAGGCTTTTGCTCAGTGGTTTCTTTTTCGTTTTGGTTTGGCTCCGTCATGCGTAGCAACTCCTCATAGAAATTGGTTATCTTCTATGTATTCTAGTGCAAGACAGGAGGAAGCGCCAGTGGGAATCTACCCGTTAATCGCCCGAAGCTGTGATAATTTTACACCACTCGCCTGGTACTTCAAAATTTCCTCCAAAAGCTCTGCAAGGTAAGCACCTGCCTCGATCGGTAGCGTGCCACCCTTATGAATATTAGAAATAACCGTACGATCCGATTCTACCGTATTCGCATCCGGTTTGTAAATCATGTAAGCACTGAGACTTTCTGCCGTCGCAAGCCCTGGTCGCTCCCCGATCAAGGAAATGACGACCTTGCAATTGACGATGGACGCGACCTGGTCCTGAATCCAGACGCGACCTTTGTGAATAAACACTGGTTTCCCGACACTGATGTTACGCATGGACAGACCCTGCATCAATGCAGGCAAGAGGTCTGGAATGGTCGCCTCACATGCGGAGGTGCTCAGTCCGTCCGAGATGACGATTTGCACGTCTTTGTTTTTATCCCCATTCTGCTCCAGCCAGCGAGCGGACTCATCCGATAGCATCCGTCCTGAGTCGAGGTTCATTAAATACTCCTCCATGCTTGTCGCTCTTGAATGGAGGACAGGGAGCTGCAGGCTCTCGATCAGCTGCGGACTGATCGTTTTCATGACCGCATCGCGTGCTGCTGCCTGATCAATACGAAATTGGAGGTAGCTTCCCGTCTTCATCCGGGTACCCGCCCGCCCGATTCCGATTCGAGCCGGCGTTCGTTTCATGGCTAGCTCCAATGCTTCTGGATTGTTGGGGTTCTTGACTCCGCATTGCTTTTCCTCAGGAAAATGAATAACTCCTTGACCTTTTTTGGACAGCTCATCGATTACACGCTGAACCAAGTCGTCCATATTGATCTGTTTCATCTTGCTTCCCTCCCCACTACTTAGTCAAAAATGGTTAAATCGCCTGCACGCTCTGTCAAACGACCATTTTCCATAATGCCCATTTTTTCCAACCATTTCTCGAATTCTCGGAGAGGTCGCAGTCCCAAGAGCTCGCGGTAGCTGGCGTCATCGTGGTAGCTCGTGTCCTGGTAACTAAGCATGACATCGTCCCCACCCGGAACACCCATATAAAAATTCGCCCCTGCCAAGGTCGTCAGCATCCCTGCAATCTCCTGGTCATTCTGATCCGCATACATGTGATTCGTATAAGTCGGAGCAATTCCCATCGGTAAACCATGCAGCTTGCCCATGAACAAGTCCTCCAGATCGGCACGAATCATCTGTCTGCCATCATAGAGTGTTTCTGGTCCGATAAAGCCTGAGACATTATTGACCATGAACGGCTTCCAGTGACGGCAAAAACCGTACGTACGCGCTTCCAGCGTCTGCATATCGACGCCTTCATGGGAGTCCAGCGATACTTCCGAGCCTTGGCCTGTCTCAAAATACATGACGTTTGGTCCCGACGCTGTACCTTTTCGGAGCATCAAATCCATTGCCTCATCCAAAATCTCTTTGTTTACGCCAAACGCATCATTCGCGCGTTGTGAACCTGCCAGACTTTGGAACATCAGGGAAATGGGCGCTCCGCCGCGAAGAGCCTGCATCTGTGTCGTGATATGAGCCAGTACGCAGTTTTGCGTCGGGATTTCCCACTTTTGCATGAAATCATGTGTCATTTTCAAGAGCTTGGTAACGCTTTCAACAGAGTCATTATTGGGGTTAATTCCAATGACAGCGTCGCCTGATCCATATGACAAGCCTTCCTTCATCGAAGCCAAAATGCCATCGGGATCATCGATTGGGTGATTCGGCTGACAGCGGAACGCCAGTCTTCCCGGCTCGCCAATCAATGTGTTGCAATAGGCTTGATGCTTCATTTTTTGCGAAGCCATGACTAGGTCGATGCTGGACATCAGCTTGGCGGTAGCGGAAATCATCTCGCTTGTGAGTCCACGGCTAATTCTTGTCAGCTCAGGCATTCCTGTGGAAAACGACAAGATGTACTCCCGTAGCTCCCCTACTGTCCAATTTTTAATCTCATTGTAAATGGAGAGATTGATATCATCATAAATGATCCGTGTCACTTCGTCTTTTTCGTACGGAATGACTGGATTTTCATATATATCACGAAGTTGCATTTCGCTTAGTACGACTTTAGCCGCCATCCGCTCCAGTGCGGAATTGGCTGCTAGTTTACTCATGTGATCGCCAGACTTTTCTTCACTCGCTTTTGCCAATACATCACGAACGGAAGTAAACTGGTAATGCTGTTTACGTACAACGCAAGCCAATTTCATCTCTAGCCTCACTCACTTTCTTTTCAACTTTCCTGACTTCTATCTCATGGAACGAAAAAAAGCGCTTCGAAACATAAGACGAAATGCTCGCCTTGGTCCAAGCGCCGTTGCTCTTCGTACGATTCACTTTTTTGCGTTCATTGTTTGCTCGTAAGCACGAACTCCACTGCCGGTAGCAGTTCTTCCTCCATGACGGGTTTGACCAGATAGGCACATATCCCTTTTGCTTTGGCTTGCATGACCATGTCCTTTTGACTGTAAGCAGTCAAAAGAAGGATAGCCGCATCCGAATGCTCTCGGATAATCCCAGTCGCTGTCAAACCGTCCATAATTGGCATTTTGACATCCATAATAATGAGATGCGGATTCCACATTTGCGTCAATCGAACGGCCTCTTTGCCGTTTTTTCCTTCAGCTACGACGTTATATCCCTGCTCTTGCAACATCTCGACCAGGTCCATACGTGTTATGGGGTCGTCGTCTATGATGATGACTCGATAATGCTGACGCAATACTCCACCTCCCGATCACCAGTGAACGGACGTGCCAACTGCTCATCATTTCCATACGCAACCGACGCCGTTGTCGGTTTATCGCATATTTTCTGAATACGTTTATTATATCTATATTTTCAGGCTAATTCCAGCTTAAATCCAGTCCATTATCCTCGTTACTTACGATTGAAGGAACGAGAAAAAAATCAATGTACGATTTTCGGCTGCATCCATTTTAGGTGAGCGATAAAATGAAAATAGAAAAATAGAGGGGGAAACAAATGATAACGGCCGAGATGAAGTCTGAGTATTATCAGGCGTTACTGGATAAAAATTCAGAATATGAAGGTGTCTTTTTCGTTGGAGTCAAGACAACTGGCGTATTCTGTCGCCCGACATGTCCAGCAAGAAAACCTAAGTTTATTAATTGTGAGTTTTTTGATCATGCCAAACAAGCACTTCTGGCCTCATTCCGGCCCTGCCAGCGCTGCCGTCCGCTTTCACATCCCAATCATGTTTCAGAGCTTGTGCGTCTGCTAGTAAACGCTGTAGAAGAAAACCCCGAGCAACGTTGGACGGAAAAAGACTTTCAAAGATTATCCGTGGACGCTGCAACAGCACGCCGCCAATTCAAAAAGCGTTTTGGCATGACGTTCGTTGAATATGCAAGGGCGCGACGTATGGGGATTGCGCTGAAAGAAATCAGAGAAGGAAAAGCAATCATCGATGCTCAACTAACCACAGGGTACGAGTCCAGCAGTGGTTTTCGAGACGCATTTTCACGAATTATGGGGGCAGCTCCTACTCGTCTTGGAGATCATCATGTCTTAAAGGCATCGTGGCTGGATACGCGACTCGGTCCCATGATAGCTATAGCAGATGAAGAAGCGCTATATCTACTTGAATTCATTGATCGCCGCGGCTTGGAACGAGAAGTTGAACGTCTTAGACTAAGAACGAAGTCAGCGATTATCCCTGGTTCTACAGCACCAATCCGTTCGATTGAACGTGAGTTAGAGGAGTATTTTGACGGAAAGTTAACAGAATTTGCAACGCCTTTGTTTTTGTGCGGATCGCCTTTTCAAAGAATGGTCTGGGAGCATTTACAAATGATCCCCCCCGGTCAAACTTCATCCTATTCCGATGTTGCAGCAGCAATTGGGAAACCAAGCGCCTTTCGTGCCGTCGCTCAAGCAAATGGTGCGAATCAGTTAGCAATTGTCATTCCTTGTCACCGTGTCATCAACTCCAATGGTGATTTGGGTGGTTACGGAGGAGGACTTTCACGCAAACGCTGGCTGCTTCATCATGAAAAGGAAACACCCGCCCCATTTGACTCGGATTCGAGAAAAATCCAGCAAGTGGATCATGGATGAATAAGCAAAGGAGTGTACAAATTGACACCCGTACAATCGAATAAATGGGCTGTTTTATCTGTGGTCACGCTTGTTTCGTTCATTACCAACTTAGACGCGACGATTGTGGTTATCGGTCTTCCTTCTATCATGGAAGATTTGCGTATTCCGATCAACATTGGTATGTGGACGATTACCGCGTTCTACATCATGAGCACATTATTTTTGCTTCCAGCTGGGCGTTGGTCGGATATGCTCGGAACCAAGCGCATTTTTATATGGGGACTCGCCTTGTTCACGATTTCCACTGCGCTTTGTGGTCTTGCGATCTCAGGCGCAACATTGATCGGTGCACGACTCCTTCAGGGGACTGGTGCTGCAATGGCAATGGCATCAGCAACACCAATCCTCATACGGACATTCCCACCCAATCAGCTCGGAATCGCTCTCGGAATAAACAACATATCATGGGTGACTGGATCACTCATCGGTCCGGTGATCGGAGGCGCGCTTATCGGTGGTTTCGGCTGGCGATCCATCTTTTTTGTAGCTGTCCCCGTTGGAGTCATTGGCTTGATCGCTGGCCTCCTGGTTCTCAAAAACACGCCACCAATCGAAAAGGGCAAGACTGACTGGCCGGGAATTTTGACCTTTGGATCAGGGTTAGTCGCTCTGCTTGTCGCACTATCTGAGGGGCATTCTTGGGGTTGGACATCGGTACACACACTTAGCCTCTTTGCAACCGCTCTACTTTTTTGGATAGCATTCGTACTCATCGAGCTACGTGTCAGGCATCCACTTTTTCCTCTAAGCCTTTTCACCTATCGAAACTATTCGATTGGTCTTGGAATCACGATGAGTTATTGCATTGGTTATTTCGCCGTCACCATTCTCCTGATGCTATATCTGCAAGGGGCACATCGCTTAAGCCCGTTGGAAGCGGGATTGTTATTGATCCCATTATCTATTCCCCAACTCTTCACGGCCCCCTTTGGCGGTAAACTTGCCGACCGTTTTGGCCCCGGTCGCATGATTCTGTTAGGATCATTTCTAATAGGCTCAGCCCTACTGCTACTTGGACAACTTGGTTCTCAGTTATCGAGCATGGCTGTGATTATCCCGCTTCTTATCATATCCGCCGCCACTGGTCTGTCCTGGCCGTCGCTCGCGAAAGCAGTCCTATCTGCTGCTCCGCAAGAGCGCGCTGGCTCTGCTTCTGGCATGTTCTGGACCGTCTACGAAATGTGTCGGGCAATAAGTCAAGCTCTTTCATTGGTAGTCGTTCAGCTAAGCGTCAGGTCTTCATCCGTCTTGCCGCTATTTTCCGAAACGGGAGCTGGAGAGATCGCACAATCGAAGAGTGACTTGATCTATGCAACGAACAACGGTTTCCGATTCTTCGCCATCTTCTTCGCTATCGCAATCGTGTTAGGATTTTTTCTCATGAGGCCACAATGGAAGAAAGACAGCTGGAAGGAGAAAAAAATAGCCCGCCAGTCCGGATGAGATGTGCAAGCATTATTACTGGCACTCCTTCCTCGCAAAAATGCCCTCGCATACGCAAGGGCATTTTTGTTCTTACTGCGCTTTTTCGGTTATTTTTTGACGTAGGTTATCTACGAGCTCGGACATTTTCACTCCTCCCAAAATCTCCTCCATAGCATGCTGCGCACGAGTCAAAATCAACTCCAACACAAACTGTATATTCGCTCCCACTGGACAATCGGGATTCGGTTGCTCATGGATGTGAAAAAGTTGCCCTTCTTCCACAACATCGACTGCACGGTAAATCTCAAGAAGCGTGATTTGATCCAGTTCCTTAGCGAGAGAAGCGCCGCCAGCTCCGGCACGTACGTTCACGAGCCCAGCCTTCTTCAACAGCCCCAGCACACGTCGGATCACGACCGGATTCGTATTCACACTACCTGCGATCCATTCGGAAGTGCAATGCGAATTAGAATCAATGGAAAGCAGTGATAAGATGTGAACCGCAATAGAGAACCGGCTGCTGATTTTCATACGTTGTCACCCTTTCGTTGTAATGATTATAGTTACACCACAGACGAGAAGTCAAGTTAACCATACCGTCACATTTCGTCACGTCGAACTTTTATTCATTCTACTATAATGACTGTGTCAAGTGTTCCCGTAATCTGGAAGGAGTGTTGACAAAAATGATACTTCCACAAATTGAAGTTACGCCTGCAACAGCCTTAATAGATGTTCCTGTCCATATCACGCTGAGCGGGTTTGTCCCCAATCAGTTAATCACCCTTCATGCCACCCTGAAAAATGGGTTGCCTGGAGGAGATTTGACTGCATCATCACATGCCATCTTTCAAGCGGACGAGAATGGTTCAGTCGATTTGGTTTCCCAAGCCCCCCTGTTTGGTACCTATGAGGGGATTGATCCGATGGGGCTTTTCTGGTCTATGAATGTTCAAACCATGCGTTTCTATCATGCCTATTCGCTGGACGACTTTCAGTTCACTCCACGCTCCACCGAAATAGAATTGACAGCAGAAGTTCACGATAAACCTGTAGCAAAAGCAGTCGTGAAACGTATTTTTGTCTCCCGCGACGTATCGATACAGAAAGTGTTCGACCATGGTCTGATCGGCCTGTATTTTTCAAAACCCCACACAGAGCAAAGACCCGCCATTGTCGTACTAGGTGGAAGCGAAGGCGGAATTGGTTCCTGCTCACAATTCGCTGCTTTGTTCGCCTCTCACGGCTATCCGGCGCTAGCACTCGCTTACTTCCAATGCAATGATCTTCCTGACGATATTCGTCAAATCCCGATCGAATATGTTCAACGCGCCATTCATTGGCTACAGCAGCTGCCTTCCGTACATCCTGATAAAATTACGCTATTTGGACGTTCAAAAGGAGCAGAATTGGCATTAGTCACAGCATCGATCGATCAACACGTACATGCTGTTATTGCTTCAAGTCCCAGCTCTACTGTTACTATCGGGACGGATAAGGCATTCGCTGGATCAGACACGTTCTCTCCGCAATCCTCTTGGTCGTTTCAAGGAGAGCCTCTCCCTTTCGTGCCATGGACTGAGGAACAGACAAAAGTCTCACAGGAGCGACTCGACGCAGGTCAACGTATCGATCACATCCATGCCGAAGCCTGGGCTGCTTGTGTTTGGGTAGAAGATGCCGCAATCCCGGTGGAAAAAATCAATGGCCCGATCCTCTTCCTCTCCTCGGATGACGATCACTGGTGGCCTGCGACAGAGCATTGCGAGCAAATGGTCGAGCGGTTAAAGGATCATCAGTTTGCTCATCCGGTGGTGCATTTGCGGTACGCGGATACAGGACATGGGATCCGCTTTCCTTACATCCCGACTACCCGTACACAGCTCAATGGGGGTACGCCCAAAAACAACGCCTACGCATCCGAACACTCTTGGCGTGAGGTTCTTCAGTTTTTGGAACGGACTTTTCCAGAGTAAAAACAGGGAAAGCCTACTCGCATGACGAAGTAGGCATTACCATCTATCATTTTAGAAAGGATGTAGAACCCTATGGACTGCCTATTTTGCAAAATTGTAAACGGAGACATTCCGTCCAAAAAAGTGTATGAGGATGAGCATGTATTGGCTTTTCACGACATTAATCCTGTTGCCCCTGTACACGTCCTGATGATTCCAAAAAAGCATATTCAATCCGTTTTGGCTATCGAGCCTGAGGACAAGGAGCTAATCGGCCATCTCCATTTGTCGCTGCAAAAAGTAGCAGAAACAATGGGTGTGAACGAGGATGGCTTTCGTATCGTAACCAACATTGGCAAACACGGCCAACAAACCGTCTTCCATCTGCACTACCACCTCATCGGAGGCAGACAATTGGAGTGGCAGTTCTAATCCTTAGCAGCTACTGCTCCCTATGAGAGGCAATGTGGCGGGCGATACCTTCACCGTGAAACCTTCCATTTTCAATAAAAATGGCGTTTGCGTGATGGCCCGCCGCAATGACTCCCGCAATATAGAGACCTGGGATGTTCGTCTCCATCGTCTCTGGATGATGCGCCGGGATTCCCGTTTCCTCGTCAATCATAACCCCTAACGAATGAAGGAAGGTACGATCCGGACGGTATCCAATCAAAGAAAACACATGGTCATTGGCAAGTGTAATGACTTCCTCCCCTGTTTTCACCCTGATGGAACGCTCCTCGATGTTCTCGACAGTTGCACCGAACAGCATGTGGATGCGTCCCTTTTTGATCAGACTCTCAAAAACAGGTCTTGTCCATGCCTTGACCTTGTCGGAAAGCTCCGTTCGGCGGCAAATCACCGTTACTTCTGCTCCTGCCCGCTCCAGCTCCATCGCCGCGTCTACGGCAGAGTTGTTTCCCCCTACTACCGCTACTGCAAGCCCAGTATACGGATGTGCTTCCTTGTAAAAGGACGAAACCTTCGGCAACTCCTCGCCCGGTACCTGCAGCCGATTCGGATTGTCAAAGTACCCTGTGGCGATCACCAAGTTTTTCGCTTCATACGTATGTGTTTTGGCGAATCGGTCCGTTGTCGTGACTTGAAAGCCAGCTGGCGTCTTCTTCGCTTCCGTTACCGTTTCATATACATTCACGCGCAATTTTTCTCTCGCTGCTACCAGTCGATAGTAATTGAGTGCCTCCTGTCTGGTCGGCTTGTCGTTCGCCGTTGCAAAAGGTACGCCCCCAATCTCCAGCAAATCAGGTGTGCTATGAAAAATCATATAGGTCGGGTAACGATAAATCGAATGGACAAGCGACCCTTTTTCAATAATGATGGGATCAAGTCCAGCTCGCTTGCAGGCAATTGCCGCTGCCAGTCCACAAGGCCCACCGCCTACAATCAGTACGTCTTCCATTTCTCTCCGCCTCGCTTCATTCTCTCTATTCTTATTCCTCCATCATATCATATCGAAATTCCACCAAAAGAGTTCGGGCACACTGCAAGGTTTCTACCAAAATCTGACCAATGAAAGATTGGTTCTCTCTCCTTATACTGGATGTATGATGAAAAAACAAAACATACATATCTGGTTCGTTTCCTTGGCTTTTCTGGTGTACGGTCTCTCTTTTGCAATGGGAGTTCCTGCATCCACAGCATCGACGAAAAATTTAAAAGATATCGCAAACAGCTATGCGATAGAGCAAATCCGCTCGCTACATGCAGCAGGTGTCATCGCTGGGGATGAAAACGGGTATTTTCACCCGACTCGCCCGGTTACGCGTGCTGAGTTTGTCGCGATGCTCACACGAACGCTCGGTATTAAACCGGTGGTCAGCAACGTCGCAGCCTATTCGGATGTCCCGAAAAACTCTTGGGCATACGGGTACGTCCAAGCTGCAGCTGGTCTTAACATCGCAAATGGCATCGGTCCTACTACTTTTGCTCCGAAGCGGACGATTTCTCGCGAAGAGGCCGCTGCGTTTCTCGTGCGCGCACTGGAACAGAGCATTTCGCCTTCTTACCAGCTTTCCGTGAAGGATGCCAATGCGATTTCGAGCTGGGCGCGCGCCTCAGTCAGCCACGCCATGCAGAAAAAGTGGTTGGTTGGCTATAACGGCTACTTCCGTCCAACACAAGCGCTGTCTCGCGAAGAAACGGCCGTTGTTCTGCATCGAATTCTGGAGAATCTAAAGAAGCAAAACGTTACAGCAAAGCCGCTTGTCTCTCTCGGATGGCAATACCAGTCCACGACAGAGGAGTTCATTGCACATGTCAAGAAAAGCGGAGTCAACACACTGTCACCTCGCTGGTATTTCCTGCAAAAAGACGGAACGATTAGCGACTTTACGGATGCTTCACTCGTCCATTGGGCACATGCAAATGGCAAGCAGGTGTGGCCGCTGTTCGGGAATAAATTCGATACCGCTGCCACCCACGCCATGCTGTCTGATGCCAAAAAACGAAAAGCGGCGGTTCAAAAGCTGGCTTCCTTCATTGACAAGTACCAGCTGGATGGAATCAATGTCGATTTTGAAGGGTTCTCCCCTGCAGATCGTAACAACTTCACCTTGTTCATTCAGGAGCTCGCGACTGCCCTTCACGCAAAAGGAGCGGTGCTGTCTGTAGATATTCCGCCCGATGGTCTAGCAGAATGGAGCGCTCCATTTGACTTTGCCAAATTAGCAAAACATGCGGATTATTTAGTAGTAATGGCCTATGATGAGCATTGGGCAGGCGGGCCAAAAGCAGGCTCCGTGTCATCCTTGCCATGGTTGAAAAAAGTCATCACCAACTTGCTCGACGACGTTCCAACCCAAAAGCTGATTGTGGGCATGCCTCTGTACACACGAGATTGGCACCAATCAAAGGGAGCGCTGAAATCAACGGACCTCAGCATCCCTCAGTCCTACCAACTGCTCTCTCAATATAGAGCCAAGACGGTCTGGGACGATAAAATTGGGCAATACCGCTCGACGTATCAAAAACAAGGCGTCTCACATACTATCTGGCTGGAAGAAAGTCGCTCCATGGGACTCAAGGTTCAGGCCAGCCTGCAATGGAATATTGGTGGACTGGCGTACTGGTACGTAGGTTCTGAATCAACTGATATGTGGACAGCCATTGCCAATTCGATTACCCTTAAGCATGCACGTGAAAAACTGTAAGAATGATGAAAACAAGCACCCTCCGTCCGGCTACAGCCGTCGCAGAGGTGCTTCTTTTTGTTAGGCTAGGCAATACTCAATACGTCCCAGATGAGCCTGCTCCACCAGGATGGTTAGGTGCCTCTACGACTTCGTCCTTCGACGCTTTTCGGGTCTCAAATAAATCCGTGCTTCCTGCTGCGTGCGTCCCCAGTACTTTCAATTCTTTATTTTCCACTTCCTGATTGTTTTGTTTAGTCAATTGTGATCCCTCCAGGATGCATGTTACCAGTAGTTTGTCTCGTTTAGCGATTATTAGACGATAATGGGACGATACGTTCTACCCAATAATCTCCTATTGTTGCAACATGAAAAGTTAGGTATATTGAAATGCTACCCCCCAATTTACTGCCCAAGACAATATCTGAATTTCATTTTATATACTTCGATGAATGAAGGAGGAATCAGCTGTGAAGATGGAAATTTCAGATAACCGCATCATTTCAATCTTTGTGCCGGAGAGTGAACTGGCAGAGCGCGGTTACGATCAAAATAATCACGAAGCCGCTCTTTCGCTCCTTAACCATTTGATCGACGAAGCGCTTTTGTTTGCGGAATCTACGCAAGATTTTCCGGCAATGGATATGCCGTCACGTACGGAGGTAGCTTTCATTCCTTCTCAAGGGATGTATATCACTATTACCTTACTAGAAAGCCAAGAAGAAAAAACAGATGGGAAACAGACTGTAATTCTGGAGCAGGAGGCATCATTTTTTGTCTTCCCTGACTTTGAAGATTTGACGCTATGTGCAGCGAAAATGCCCGAGCGTTTGCGTAAAAGTGGAAAGCTGTATGTATACAACGCTTCCTATGTGCTCCATCTTCCGAAATCCGATTTTTCCACCGAGGATGATCATCAGCTCGCAGCCTCTATTGTTGCTGAATATGCGACAAGACAGGTTGATACGACATCTGCGGTCGTGAATGAGTACGGAAAAGTCCTGTTTGAAAAAGAAGCTTTTCTTGAGATAGCACGCTTGTTTCCTTGTTAAATATACAGCAACTTCTTGTCATAAACTGCAAAAAGGCCAACCCTCACAGTTGGCTTTTTTGGCTACATACTGCCATTGTATACGTCGGCGCTTTGAAATGAATGCAGTACGATTCCGTCAGCGTCTCCCTTTTCCTGCGGGTTCACAAAAAATGCATTTGTCTCCTCGAAAAAACGTTTCTGATATTCGCCATGGATTCTATACGTAAAAGCTCAGCATGAATATCTTGGTGTTCTGCATGGGATTGCCCTCCTTTATTCATACTGAAAGGGAGTAAAAGGAGGAAAGGTTCTTGCCGGATATTTTGATGAGCCCTGAATTAAAAAGAAAAACAGAGGAAGCTATCCAAGGTCTCACATTTACGAAAAATTTCCGTTCTGCAACAGCCGAGGAATGGTATCTGTTTTTGCCGGGATACCAAGATCCGCAGACAGAAGGGGCTTGCGGGAAAGTAATCATTCATTACGACTTGATTGGAAATCGGGATGTGTTCATCAACACCACCGTGATTTTCGATGACCCCAAACTGTATGACCCTGCTCTGCATCCGCTGGTCTACGCAGTGGTAGATGAGACCATCAATCGTTTGGTCGGCTATGCAAATACGTTACTCTCGGTACATGCAGGCTTCAATTCGTACTCAGCTGAATACGTGAGTTAGCACCACTTTGCAAAATGTCTGTTGGATAATCTTGCAACTTCAGGAGGGAACACGATGAAAAACAACGATGAAGATTTGCTTCAGGCAGCCGAGGAGGTCGCCGACAAAATGTACGACCCATCCTTTTATAAAAGTGAATCGTTGACGGAGCAAGGGCTCGCCATTACACACGAGCAAGTCAGCGACAATTACATGGAAGGTACAAACGACGGAAAAATCGATGAAAATGCTGGACAGAAAAATATCGAGATACCTCGAACCGGCTACGAAAACATGTTTTGAAGCCAAGTTGATATCCCATGCTAATCATTTCTCCATTTTTCCCCTGAATATCCATCGATTCTATACAAACACTATCAAAGGTTGACAGTAACCCAATTCGATTACAGGAGGCCATTATGCAACGATTTGCCGCTCATGAGTTTTTGGAAACACAAGAAGCACTCCGCTCCAAGCACGCCGCGATTGAAATGCACGGAGTACTTGCCGAGATGGCACAAGACCCTCAATTAACAGGTATCATTAACAGACATCAACAAATGATCATGAACGCATACCAGCAAGGAATTAGCCTCTTGCAGGGAAAAGGCATCAACATCGCACCAGCTCCTATTCAATTGCGTGTAGCACAACCTACGGCAGTTGGTCTTAATAACCCGCAGATGGCTGCTCCCAACCCACATCCTACCCGCTTGTCAGATATGACGATTGCTACCCTGATGCTGAACTGGCATAAAGCGGGTTCGGCAATCGGCATGCTCTGGGCGGCTGAGTGCGTAGATCCAGGTATCCGTCAATATCATGTAAATGGCGCAAATGCTTGCCAGCAAATGGCTTATGAAACCTGGCAATACATGAATGCCAAGGGCTACTACCAAGCTCCGCAGCTTGCCGATCACACGATGAACACGATGATTAACGCCTACCAGCCTCAACAACAAATGTTCATGTAAGCCAAAAAACCGTCCTTGTTTGGACGGTTTTCATTTTATGCTAGGCATGGCATCGTGGAATAAGAAAAACCTTCCCGCTTCTGGAAGGTTTTGTTTGTTACAATGTGTCAGCGATCTCGAACAGTCTCGGTATTAGTTGACCAGCCCCAGCTTTCTATTGGTTGTTCCTCATTACCACTGTCTTTAGTAGCTAGTAAATTTTTGATGTCTTGTCCTTCTTCGTCTTGCCTCGATTGGTTGCCCTGCAATTTTTTTGGCAAGTCCATGGTTCTTCCCCTCTCTTTTCGTTTGCTTTTGCTCGCTACTCTGGAGAATACCCCTCAGATTCATTCAGCAAGCCCTCATACTGGGTAATGGCTGAAATCAAATCTGGATGGGAATCTCGGTTTGCCTCAGCCAGCTTTTTCAGATCGAAATACACTTCTGATAATCGAAAGAGAGGGTCGTTACGCTCAGAAACACCACTTGTTGCAGATTGTGTCACTACCCCATTCGTTTGCAAATAGAAGGTTTCTGCCGGGACACTTTCAATATCCTGCTTCACCTCTTTTAACACAGCCTGCAACCGTTCTGGCATCATATCGTTGTGTTTCTCGAATTTTCCAATAATCGTAAGGATGTAATCCTTTTTGCTCATCGCTCTCGTTCATCCTTTCCTTCAAGCATGCTTTGTTAATGTGCCCGTACAACAGGAAAGGCATTCAAAAGTCTTGTTTAGCATGTAATTGGACAAAAAACTGCCACCTCTCTCGCATCACGCACAAGTAGAAGTGGCAGTTTTTCTTTTCCCTATTCGTTTATCCGACTTGCTGGAGCAACTTTCCCCGCAGTTTTGCGAGCATGTCCTCAGTCATTTTGTCCAAGTCGTACTCTGCTTTGAAGCCCCACTCTTGCATGGCAGCCGTCGCATCAATGGAGTTCGGCCAGCTGTCAGCAATCGCCTGACGCACAGGGTCAACCTCATAAGAGAGCGTAAACTCAGGAATGTGCTTACGGATCGCTGCTGCTACATCTTCTGGCTCAATGCTCATCGCAGTCACGTTGAATGCATTGCGGTGAATGAGCTTGGAGGCATCTGCTTCCATCAGGGAAACAATGGCATTCAGCGCATCAGGCATATACATCATATCCATGTACGTACCTTTGCCGATGTAGGACGTATACGATCCATGCTGGATCGCCTTGTAGTAAATGTCTACTGCATAGTCCGTCGTACCACCACCCGGAGGTGCTACATACGAGATCAGACCTGGGAAGCGCACACCGCGCGTATCTACCCCAAATTTTTGATAATAGTAATCGCAGAGCAACTCACCGGATACCTTATTTACACCATACATGGTCGTAGGGCGTTGAATTGTGTCCTGCGGCGTGTTGTCCTTCGGTGTAGTCGGACCAAATGCACCAATCGAGCTCGGCGTAAAGAACTGGCAGTTCAACTCACGTGCTGCTTCCAGAGCGTTTACCAGCCCGCCCATGTTCAGGTTCCATGCCAAGAGAGGCTTCGCTTCTGCTGTTGCAGACAACAAGGCAGCCAAATGCATGATCGTATCCACGCCATGTTTCTTCGCCAGCTCAAACATCCGGTTCCCGTCGGTGACATCAAGAACTTCGAATGGACCCGATTGCACGACAGGATCGTCTTCGTTTTTCCGGATATCTGTGGCGATGACTTGATCCGCTCCGTAAATATCGCGTAATTTCATGATGAGCTCGGAACCAATTTGTCCTAACGCCCCGGTTACCAGAATTTTTTTCATTTCAGGATCCCCATTTCTTTCCCAACTTTTTCGTAGATGCTAAGGGCACGATCCAACATTTCCTTGCTATGTGCGGCTGTTGGCATATTCCGTACACGGCCGGTTCCTTTTGGTACAGTAGGGAACACGATCGCTTTCGCGTACACGCCCTCTTCATACAGTCGCTTGCTGAACTCTTGGGTCTGCTGTTCGTCTCCGATAATGCAAGGAGTGATAGGCGTTTCGCTCTCCCCAATATTGAAGCCGAGTTCTTTCAAGCCTTTTTTGAGGTAGTGTCCGTTATCCCACAACTTGTCGTGCAGCTCGGTGCTGTTCATCAAAATATCGATAGCAGCAATGGAAGCAGCCACATCCGCAGGGGTCAGCGAAGTTGAGAACAGGAACGGTCTGCTGCGTACTTTGAGCCAGTCGATCAGCTCTTGGCGTCCCGCTACATAACCGCCGACTACCCCAATTGCTTTGGAAAGTGTGCCGATTTGGAAGTCGATCTTATCAGACAGCCCAAAATGCTTAACCGTTCCTGCCCCTTTACCGAGAACACCAGAGCCGTGGGCATCGTCTACATACGTAATCAAGTCAAATTGTTCGGCTACCTCTACGATTTCCGGCAGCTTGGCAACATCGCCATCCATCGAAAATACGCCGTCAGTAATGACCATCAGCTTTTTATATTTGCCGGATTCTTTCGCTTCCTTCGCTTTCGCACGCAAATCATCGATATCGGAGTGATTCACACGGATAATTTGTGCACGAGACAGGCGGCATCCATCAATAATGGAAGCGTGGTTTAACTCGTCAGAAAGAATCGCATCGTCCTTGTCCATGACAGCAGAGATCGCAGCCATGTTGCAGTTAAAACCAGATTGGTAAGCAATAGCGGCTTCCGTGTGCTTGAAGGCAGCGAGCTTTTCTTCCAGCTTCACATGCAAGTCCAAGGTACCATTAATTGTACGTACAGCCCCTGCCCCTACGCCGTATTTGCTCGCTGCTGCAATCGCAGCGTCCACAAGGCGTTGATCAGTAGCCAAGCCCAGATAGTTATTGGAGGAGAGGTTGATTAATTCTTTCCCTGCAATCGTAATGACCGGACCGTTCGCGCTTTGCAATGGGTCAATGACGTTGTACAGTCCCTTGCTCTTCAAATCTGCCAGATTTTCATGTAAAAAATGTTCAAGTGTTTTGCTCGCCAACGAGAATCCCTCCATTAATCATCCATCGATTAGTAAGTTCCACAAAAACAATTGTTCACGCTGTATGGACATATCATTGTGATAAAATTCGCATAAAATCAACTTAATCTACAGACATTTTACCACCATTTACTTAAAACGTCCACATCACAAAGACACATTGTTAACGCTTTCAATCATTTTCCTTTTGCTATTGTCATCTTTCCTACTTTTTCCTTTTGTCGTAATTGGTAGACTCCTAGAAATGAAAAAACCACTATCCTGCTACTTGTGAGCAGATCGTGGCCTTTTCCTCATTTTTTTGCCTTTTGTGATTTTAAGATACCAGGCTTGGTGTCTATCGTGCGCACAAAACCGTTCGTTTCGAAGCGATGTGTCATCAAGGCCTCTACTGGTCTGCCGTTTTGAAAATGCTCTTCCACCAACATCTGGGCATCTTCTGGCGTCACGTTTTCATACCAGATTCCCTCGGGGTACACGATCATCACGCATGCGTCCTCACATCGTCCGTTGCAACGCGTGCGGGTTGTATGTACATAGTCATCCAAACCTGCGTCGGTAATCGCTTCGCGTATCGCTACCGTAACCTCTTCGCCACCCTTGCGCATACAGCTTCCACCATTACAGATCAGTACATGATGTTTGGTCTGAGATAAGTCCCATGTTGCCACTACAAATCCTCTCCGTTCTTGTCCAACATCCATCCACACTCCCCATCATGACGGTTTCTTGTTCAATTTGCAATTCCCAGAACGTTTGGTTTTTGATAGAATATATGTTCGTATACGATTTACAAATAGATTTTGGTGGTGAAAGCATGTCCGTTACCAAACAGCGCGATGCCTTGCAGCTTTTGCAAATAGTGGGCTCCTACCCCTGGTATGTCGAAAAGTTTATTGAGCATAAAAAATCTAAAAAGAATTCCCCCTCCACCTTGCTTGGATACCTTCGCGATTTCTCTTTTTTCTTTCGCTGGATGATGACAGAAGGATTGAGTACCGCGGCGGATATGAAGGACATTCCGTTAAGCGATTTGAATGACTTGAAGAAAGAAACGGTAGAAAGCTACATATTATACTTGCAGGAGTCGCATCTATATGAGCGATCCGCTTTGCTCTCGAACCCTACCAAAAGCGCGAAGAAAGAGTACAGCGACCGCACCATCAGCAGAAAAATATCAAGCCTGAAATCACTTTTTCATTACTTGTCTGCCCTCGCTGAGGATGAGAATGGGGAATCGTATTTGACGCGGAATGTACTCGCCAAAATCGAGCTGGAGATCACGGAGCTGACTCCCCTCGCACGCGCCCACGCCATTCGGGCAAAAATCCTGATTGACGACGAAATCTACCAGTTCGTCGATTTTGTCTACAACGGATATTTGGCCCATTGTGATACGGAAAAAAAGAAGCAGTATCACATGCAAAACCGTGACCGGGATACCGCCTTGATCGCGATGATTCTATCCGGCGGCTTCCGTGTGTCAGAGATCGTCAGTCTCGATCTATCCGACATTATTATGGAAAAAAACCAGTTGAAATTGATCCGCAAAGGAAAGAAAGAAGACGCTCCTTTTTTCAGTGACTGGGGAAAGGATTACTTAGCCAAATACTTGCAGCTGCGTGACAAATACAATCCCGAACCGCAAGAAGACGCTGTTTTTCTCGCTGTTTCTCCGACCAATCCGAATGGGCATCGGATTGAAGTGCGGTCTGTCCAAAAGCTGGTCAAAAAGTACGCCAAAGCATTCGGCATCCCCGATTTGTCTGTCCATAAGCTTCGTCACAGCTTTGCTACACAGTTTCTCCGCTTGAACCCCGACCCCCATCAGCTCCAAGCACAACTGGGGCACTCCAAAATTGAAACGACCATGCAGTATGCCCATGTCCTAGAAGATGCTTTGAGCAAGGCGGTGAATCGAACTACTTAAGCGATACGACAACAAAAACAAGTGACCAAATCTGCAAGCACACGTGTGCCACTGCCGACTGGTCACTTTTTTTCGATCATGATTTTTCCCCTTTACTCTACATCCCCGCTGACCTTTGCAAGTGTTCCGAGATTGATTTTCATAAAGTCTTCCGGTGATACACCTGACGCAAATTCTTCTGAAAGTTCGTCTAAGTCCGGAATAAGGCCGCCATCCGGGACGCCTTGATGACCTCCGCTGTTCCCCGATCAGGCAACGGGCCGCGCCAAATGCCTGCTTGATCTGTTCCATAGCAAATATCCCCTGCCATTTAGACAGGGGATTCCATCACATTCGATTATTTCGCTGCTCGTTTGGCAGTAGGAACAACGTATATCTGCTCGTTCTTTGCCAATGTACTCTCGCTTTGATCAATCACTTCCAATTCATTCATCCGGTCCAGCACAACCGCTTGCCGTTGTTTGGCCCGCTCCCAGTTCTTTACCGGTGAGTAACGCTCTGGTCCTTTCGGTAAAGAAGCCAGCATTGCCGCTTCTCCTAGTGTTACCGCTCGATCGCCTGGTTCTGTTGCTTTTTTTCCGAAGTAAAAGGGAACAGCCTCGCCAATCCCGTATTTTCCGTGCCCGAAATAAATGACGTTGAGGTACATTTCGAGCAGTTCCTTTTTGCTGTATCTCTGCTCCAATTGCAATGCGATCGCGATTTCTTTCACTTTTCTGGTCATCGTTTTGTCGTTCGTGAGAAACAGGTTCCGCGCCAACTGCATGGTGATTGTACTTCCGCCCTGCACGTAGGCACCTTCCTTAATATCGACCCAGATCGCTCGGCTCAATCCAATTGGGTCAACCCCTGGATGCTGCATAAACCGATGATCCTCTATCGCAACGAACGCCTTCCACACATGATCAGGCATTTCGTCCAGCTTTGCATAGCTGCTGGATTGCTGTATAGCAGCCAGCTTTTTTTCATCTATCCATATATTCCCTGTCCACGCAAGCACAATCGGCGCCAGGATGGCTGCCATCATGATCACGAGAAAACTGATACGCAGTCGTTTTTTCCAACGAACACCGAGTTTCTTCATGCTCTTGGGCATGCTCGCCGCTTCATACAAGTCGGTGTTTCTTCCTAATGGGATTGGAAGGTGGTTCATGCTGCATTCCCCCTTGCCTTGCTTCTACTCACATTGTAGGGGATGCGCGCATTTCGTCCCATCGAATCCACTTACAGCAATCTTACAATTTCGTAAGACAAACGATTGCCTACGAATGCTGATTTTGCTGTACCTCCAGCTGCCGCAGCTCGATCCGTCTGATTTTACCAGAGGTCGTCTTCGGCAGCTCCTGTACAAATTCGATTTTGCGCGGGTATTTATACGGCGCGGTTAATTGCTTGACATGATTTTGCAATTCGACGATCAACTCTTCGGACGGCTCATTCCCTTTTTTCAAGATCACAAAGGCTTTTACCACATGCCCACGCTCTGGATCTGGACTGGCAACCGCCGCACATTCCGCTACTGCCGCGTGCTTCACCAAGGCATCCTCGACCTCAAACGGACCAATCGTATATCCGCCTGAGATGATAATGTCGTCCGAACGTCCCTCGAACCAGATATAGCCATCTTCGTCCATGCGGCCTTGATCACCCGTCACGTACCAGTCGCCGCGAAACGCCCTGGCAGTGCGCTCGGGATCATCCAGATAGCCTTTGAACAGCGCTACCATATGGCGATCAATAGCAATATCGCCTACCTTGCCTACTGGCAGCTCCGCTCCTTCTTCGTCAATAATGGCGATCCTCACAACAGGTGAGGGCTTGCCCATTGAACCTGGCCTTGGCTCCATGCCGACAAAGGTACCTACCAGCAACGTGTTCTCTGTCTGTCCGTATCCATCTCGCACGGTCAACTGGAAGACGCGGCGGAATGTGTCGATCACTTCCCGATTGAGTGGCTCACCAGCCGAACATGCGGAGCGCAAGGCGGACAGCTTGTATTGATCCAGATCCGTTACTTTTGCCATGATTCTGTATTCGGTTGGCGTCGCACACAAGACAGAAACCGGATATTTTTGCAGAATCGTCAAATAATTCTCCGCGGAAAACTTTCCTTTATAGACAAACGCGGTCGCTCCCAGCCCCAACGTAGAGACAAACGGGCTCCAGATCCACTTGGCCCAACCTGGCCCAGCCGTTGCCCAAACCACGTCACCTTCGCGAACGTCCAGCCACTGCGTAGCCGCCACAGCCAAATGCGCAAACGGCCAACCATGAACGTGCATAACCCCTTTTGGTCCCCCAGTCGTTCCTGACGTATAAGACAGGAAAGCCAGCTCATCCGACTTCGTATTTACTACCTCAAATTCTGTGTCCTGCCCCTCGAACAACCCATTAAGCGAAATCCAACCTTCTTTCTCTTCGCCCGTCGTGATGTAGTGTTGCAGCGTAGAACAGTTGCCTCTCGTCAGATCAACCTCACTCATTGCTCCCGCGAAGCTGATCACAGCCTTGACTTTTGCATGATTGATCCGGTACTCGATATCTTTATAACGCAGCATCTCAGACCCTGGCAAAATCACTGCCCCCAGCTTTAGCAGTGCCAAATAGAGACCATAGGCCAACGTCCCTCGGGAAACCAGGACAAGTACCCGATCCCCATGCTCGATTCCAATGGACTCTAGACCATTCGCAATTTTGTTTGAATATTGGCGCAAATCTTCGTACGTAAGGATATGTTCTTGACCTTGTTCATCTAGCTCCCAAACCGCTCGTCTCTCCGGATGTTTTCTCGCCCATTCGTCTACTTGGGCAGCGAAGTTATAATTTTCTGGAAAGTTCAATTCCATAAGTACATCTCCACCTTTTCAAAGATTGATGAATAATAATTCGACATAACTATAATTCTCACCTTTTTCTTTCGACAAAAATGGGACAAAAAAAGGCCAACCTTTTGCATGGGTTGACCTCCTCTCTTTCATTTCGATCCCTCTACTTGCTCTGTGATCGTTGCAGCCTGTACGGAACGCTGTTTTCTTTTTTCCCTCCATTCTTGAAAGCTGCCGACAATACCGCTCGGAAAGCAGAGAACGACCAAAATATAGAGCAAGCCAAGGAAGATGACCCATCTCTCGAATATCGGGTGAAGCTTCGCCAACTCAGTCAGCCCGTGATGCGCGAGCTCTACGATCCCCGACCCCAAAATGGAGCCAAATAGCGTTCCCAGTCCACCGATCATGCTCATTAAGAGCGCATCCAGCGTCGTTTCAATTGAAAACACTTGGGTGTTTACGAATCGCAGCATAACCGCGTACAAGCCTCCACTAATCGCAGCTACCACTCCAGCGACGATGCTGACGATTACCTTATAATGAAGAATTTGATAGCCTAACGCTTCCGCACGTTGTTCATTTTGACCGATGGCTTTGAGTACCTTGCCGAGTGGAGAGCGAGTAAATGCCAGCAAGATGACGAACAGCATGACCATTAGGATCAGGCATACATAGTAAAAGGACAAACGATCACGAAACAGCTCCGGCACAGGGAAGGTGAAGCCATCCCCACCCATCGTCAGCGAGCGCCATTTTTCTGCCAATACGAATAGCAGCTGGGAAATCGCCAAGGTCAGCATCGCATAAAAATGGCTTTTCAAACGCAAGGACAGCATCCCAATCACGTAGCTGAGAATGCCGGAGAGAACGATCGCAACGAGTACCCCGAGCAAGAAATAACCGATCGTCGCATCAAAGTTTTTCAGGAATAACGAAACGGAGTACGCCCCAATTCCGAAAAACATACAGTGCCCGAACGAGACGATCCCCGTATAGCCGAGCAACAAATCAAAGCTCATGGCAAAAATCGCAAAGATAAAGATTTGGGTGAACAAGATGTACATGCTTCGCGAATCTGAAAGAAACGGCAAAACCGCCAAGGACAAAAACACAAACAGAATAAATCGATGGTTCAACAATCCGGATGTAGTCAACGCATGATCACCCCTTCGCTCCAAACAGGCCGGATGGTTTGATAAGCAGCACTGCCAGCATCAGTAGCATGTTCACTGCCAGTGAAAGCTCTGGAACGAAGTAAGCCATAAACGAGCCAAGCACCCCTACTAAAAGCGCCGCAACAATAGAGCCTTGAACACTTCCCATCCCACCGACAATGACGACGATGAATGCCAGAATCGCATACTGCATACCCATTTCCGCAAAAATAACCCCAGAATACGGTGCGAGCAGACTTCCTCCTAGCGCAGCCATGCCTGCCCCCAGCAAAAAGACGAAAGTAAACACTTGTTTAATATTGATGCCGAGTGCCTGCACCATTTCCTTATCGATGACGCCCGCTCGGACGATCAAGCCTAGTCTCGTTCTCGTCAACAACAGATGCAACCCGACGTACACAACTACTCCCACTGCGATGACAAACAAGCGATAAGTGATCAATATGATGTCGCCAAACTCGATGCTTCCTTGCAAATAATCTGGCAATACGGCCCGAATGGGATTGGGGCTCCAAAACACCTTGAGCAATTCACTGATCACGAGCATCCCGCCCAATGTCACGAGCAGTTGCTGAATGTGATCACCGTACACGGGACGGATCAGTACGCGCTCTAACACGAAACCGAGCAGCATCCCGATGACGACAGCACCGGCGATGGCCAGAAGAAAACTATCCGTCAATCCGAAAAGCCATACACCAGCAAAGGCTCCCCAAGCAAACAATCCACCGTGGGCAAAGTTCAACACACTCATTAAGCCAAAGATCAGCGTGAGCCCGGAAGCGAGCAAGAAAATGAGTATGCCTGTCGCCAGTCCATTTACAAGCAAATTAATCGCGACATCCATTTCATCCTCCCCCTCCCTGTTATACCCTCAGGCAATGCCCAAATATTTTTGTCGCGTATCTGCATCATCCTTCAACTCCTGCATCGCGCCACCGCGGACAATTTTCCCTTCATCCATCAAGTAGTACTGCTCGCCGATCATGCTGGCCATCATAAAGTTTTGCTCGACTAAAAGCACGGTCGTTTTCTGCTTCATCGATTCGATGTGGAACATGAGCTTTTCAACCATGATGGGCGCCAGCCCCTTGCTCGGCTCGTCAATTAACAAAAGTCCGTTGCTGTTCACATAAGCTCGTGCAATTGCCAGCATTTGCTTTTGACCTCCGCTTAAGTGCCCACTTTTCTTTTTCCAGTAGTGACGCAGGTCAGGGAATAGATCCAGCATCCAAGCGAGCTTTTCTTTTTGTTCGTCGTCATTTTTTTGCATGGCGAGCCGGAACGTCTCTTCTACCGTAAAATCATGAAAAATCCCTTGATTCTCCGGTACATAGCCAATTCCCTTACGCGCGATGGAATAGGTCGGCAGATGTCCGATTTCTTCTCCTCGATAGCGAATTTGGCCATGACGGATCGGGGCAAGCCCCATGATGGAACGTAGCGTCGTTGTTTTGCCCGCTCCGTTTCGACCAAACAAAACGGTAATACTGCCTGCTCGCACAGACAGCGAGACACCCTGCAAGATGTGAAACTGGTCGAGGTACGTTTCGATGTGATCAAGTTGCAGCATCATGCTTATACAACCCTCCCAAATAGGCTGACTGCACCTGTTCATTTCGCATCATGTCAGTCGGTGTCCCCTCAGCCAATAGCTCTCCATGAAACAGAACGACCATGTGATCGGAGAGTGATTTGACCATGTCCATCTTGTGTTCGATTAGGATGATCGTGCAGGTATTGCTTTCCTTAATCGATTCGATCACTTTCAATACAGCTGGGACTTCCTCCAACGAAATCCCCGCCGTCGGTTCGTCGAGCAAGAGAACATCTGGACGCAGTCCGAGGAGCATGGCTAGCTCCAGCTTTCGTTTCTCCCCGTGCGCCAATAGGCTTGCCAGCACATTTGCCTTTTTCTCCAGCAAAACCAGATGCAGCAATCGCTCCACTTCCTCTGCCTGTCGCATCTGATCTGCCTGGGAAATCCATAAGCGAAACCGAATGCCCTGTGCCGCTTGAACAGCCAAGCGAATATTTTCCCGCACCGTGAGCTTGGGAAACAGGTTCGTCAATTGAAACGATCGGCCAATCCCCAATCTCGTTCGTGCTGCTGGGGGCAAGTGTGTAATGTCCTGACCCTTGTATTTGATTTTTCCTTGCGAAGGAATAAGCTGCCCGCTTAACAAGTTAAACAACGTCGTCTTTCCGGCTCCATTCGGTCCGATGATCGAAGTAAATCGCTGCTTTGGTATGCTTAGCGATACCTTGTTTATGACTGTTTGCTCCCCGAATGCTACGCTGAGGTCAACCGTTTCCAACAAGTAACTCATCACACACCTCCTCTACTTCTGGTTCCTGACAGGTGGTGCTGTTTCTTCCATCGTCATCTCCCGGACGAGTACAGGCACAGGGTGATCGACTCCGTCTTTTTTCTCCAGCTTGATCGCGTACAACGTTTGCAGTGCCTGATGATCCTCCGCCCGGAACTGCATCTGGCCCTTCGGCGTATCAAAGGTCATGCCTTCCATCGCAGCAATCAGCTTCTCCGAATCCGTATCGGCGTTCGTCTTTTTCAGTGCTTCCACAATCGCTACGGCTGCCGTCATCCCGCCTGCCGTAAACAAATCTGGAATCTCGCCGTTAAAACGCTTTTTGTGCTCATCGATGAGCCAGTCGTTCATTTTCGTTTTCGGGAGCGAATGGTAATACACCGAGAAGCCTTCCATCCCGATCATTGCCTCCATCGTTTTCAATGCAGCGATATCAGGCGCTCCCGTAGACACCTTGATGCCTTTTTGCTGGACCTGCATATCTTGAAGCTGTTTCCACGGGGAGTTCGAGCCTGCCCACGTGATGAACACGTATTCGGGTTTGGCGCTGATGATTTTTTGGATGTTGGCTGTAAAATCAGTCGTGTTTGTGTCCACGTATTGTTCTTCGATAATGACAGCCCCTAATTTTTCAGCAGCGGTCTTAAAGGCTTCAATCCCTTCTCGACCGTAGGCGCTGTCTTGAGCCATCGTCGCGATCTTCGTTCCTTTCGAAGCAATCGCCGCAGCACCAGCAACTGCGTCCTGCGAAGAATTTCGCCCCGTGCGGAAAATGTATTTGTTCCAGTTTTTCCCGGTGATACTATCTGCTACAGCCGGTTCTACGACCATGATTTTTTTGTACTCTTCTGCCAGGGGAAGGACAGCTAGCGTATCGCCTGAACTCGAGGAGCCTACGAGAAAATCTACCTTGTCTGTCTCCAGGAGCTTCGTCGCTTTTTGGACGGCGACATCTGGTTTCGTCTCCGTATCCTCCAAGACAAACTCGATCTTTTTGCCAGCAATCTCTCGCTTGCCCTCTGTTGCATAATCGAGTCCGAGCTCAAAACCTCTTGCCGTCTGCTTGCCGTAGCTCTCCAATGGTCCCGTGAGCGAAGCGAGTACGCCTACCTTGATCGTATTGCCCCCACCAGATGAAGCGCTTTCATTTTGGCTGCAACCAACAGCAAGCACGACAGACATCACTAGCGGGAGCAACATTTTCCATCCTCTTTTTTTCACGCCAGTCCCTCCTCGAAAGTCAAAATGTTCATTGCGATTCGGCTAACCATTCCAGTACGGTTGCGGCCCACGTATACCCTGTTCCAGCACTGACAGCTACGACAATATCCCCTGGGGCAAGACGTCCCTCTTGCTGTGCGACATGCAGTCCAATACACGGATCGAGTGCAGACAAATGCCCGTAATGATCGAGATAGACGGCCTGCTCCTCGCTCAGCTGCAAACGTTCCAGCAGCTCCATGAACATCGAACGCTTTGTGTGCAAAGGAAGCAGCAGTTTCAAATCCCCCAAGGAACGATTGCTTTTTGCCAATGCCTGCTCTACCACATGGACAAAGTTCGGTATCGAGATGGGATCCAGTCGTTCTTTCATGTCGCTCGGATTCGGTACATCGATGAAGTGGAGTCTGTTTTCCACTGTTTCATGACTAGGTTTGTGCTTCGAGCCGCCTGCGGGTACCCTTATATCATCGTGAAAAGAACCATCGGTAATGACACAGCTGTGGAGAATTCTGCTCTTTGTAGCACCACGCTTTACGAGAGCTGCTGTCCCCCCATCTGCAAAATTAAACATGAAGCGCGAGCGAGGATTATCGTAATCGACGATTTGTGATTCTTTACAGCCAGCAACCAGCAGGATGTTTTCAATGGATGCATCTGCCGTCAGCATATCTTTGGCGACCTTCAAAGCGATTGGAAAGCACGAGCTGACATTCATCATCTCGAATCCGTATGCGTTTGTCGCTTTTAGTTCGTATGTAATCTTCGGTGCGCTGGACCATACATAGTAATCTTTGTGCGGACTGCCGAAGTAAATAATGACGTCAATCTCAGATGGATCGATCACTGAGCTGGTCAGCTGTTGGGCAGCGAGCACAGCGAGGTCTGATGCATGAAGGGTGTCATCTGCGACATGCTTTTGATATAGACCGAATTTTTCGATAATAACTCGCGTGGGGATTCCAGTCTTTTCAGCCAATCGTTCAGCTGTTTCTATTCCCTCTGGAAAAAAAACGGACGTCGCTTCCACTCCGATGGTCTGTTCGTGGATCGTATTCGCTTCAAGATGATTCATACTTTCGCTCCTTCCTTCGGTACGAGCATCGTCGCTGTTCCAGTCAGAACTACTTTTCCATGCTGATTCGTGCATTCCGTAAGCAAGCGGATGATGCCCCGCTCTTCCTGATATTCCAGCACGGTGGCGGTTGCAGTGATCGTGTCTCCGATCAGTACCGGAGCCGTAAACTGAATGGTCTGGTCTTTGTAAATGGAACCGATGCCAGGCAGCTGCATCCCGAGCAATCTGGATAACATGCTCGCCGTCAACAGTCCATGTGAGATACGTTGGCCGAACCGCGTGTCTTTTGCGTACTGCTGGTCGATGTGCACGGGATTGTAATCCCCACTCATTCCCGCAAACAGGACGATATCTGTTTCGGTAATGGTTCTGCTAAATGATGCTTGCTCCCCAATTTCAAATCTGCCCATGCGAATCACCTCATTGTGTAATGGAATCGGTCTTCAATCTGGTCAATGCTTGCTTGACGATTTTGCCTGTTGCATTGCGTGGCAGCTCGGTCAGAAATACGAATGACTTCGGGATTTTATACTTCGCCAATCTTTGCTCACAGTGGGCTTTGATGTATGCCTCCGTGAGGACTGCTCCTGCTTTGGGCACGATAAAAGCCTTCGCGACTTCTCCCCATTTTTCATCGGGTACACCGACGACTGCGGCTTCCTGAACGCCATCCAGCTCGCCGATGACCTGTTCCAGCTCCAGCGGATAAATGTTCTCTCCGCCTGAGATAATCATGTCTTTGCGCCTTCCTACGATATAGGCGAACCCTTCTTCATCAAAACGAGCCAAATCCCCTGTGTACAACCACCCTTCCCGGATGGTCTTGGCTGTTTCTTCTGGTCTGTTCCAGTATTCCTTCATCACATTGGGACCTTTGACGAGCAGTTCTCCGATTTCGCCTTGACCCACATCTTTTCCGTCATCCGAGATCAGGCGGACTTCACAAAACATGACGGGCTTGCCGATTGAGCCTGCTTTTCTTTTTGCATCTTCCTTCGCAATCATAAACACGGTGGGGGATGTTTCTGTCAGGCCGTATCCTTGTCCAAAAGGGAGGCCCCGCTCCTGAAAATGCTGGATGAGTTCCATGGGGCATGGAGCGCCGCCGTTGTAAAACCAACGGACGGAATTGAATGATGTGGTAGCAAACAAGGGACTTTGACGAATGGCTTCATGGATGGCGGGCACACCCATCACAATGGTGACTTGGTGTGCTTCGATTAGTTGAATCGCTTTATCAGGTTCGAACTTCCCGGCGACAACGACGCGCCCGCCAGCAAGCCATGTAGGGAAGGCAAACAGTCCGATTCCCCCGATATGAAAGAGTGGCAACAAGACAATCGAGCAGTCTTCTGAGGTGAGATCAAGCGCGGCTACATTGTGTACGGAGTTCCAGAACATATTTTCTTGAGTGAGCACTGCTCCCTTAGGCTTTCCTGTCGTTCCTGATGTATAGCAAATGATGTATGGATCGTCTCCACTGCCGTCTTCTGCTCCGTTCCTACTGTGCTGGGATGACTCATTCGGACCATCCTGGCTCCAAGGGAGTTCGCCCGGTTCCAGCCATATCATATGCTCAACACTGGCCTTCCCTTTGATTAGCTCAATGGTGGCAGCGAACTCGGGCTGGGCACATAACACGCGGATACCACTATCCTCAAACTGATAGTCTAATTCTGCAGGGGTCAAGCGGATATTAAAGGGGACGGCAATCGCACCGAGTTTGGCGATGGCAAACAGCAAGAGCACATACTCCAAACTGTTTTGGGACAAAATGCCGACCCGGTCCCCCTTTTTGACCTGCAGCTCATGTCGTAAATAGTTGGCAAGACGTTGGAGCTGTTCATTCATTTGCTGATAAGTAAGTGATTGATCGTTGGCAATCACTGCGATCCGCGTTGGAGTGATTCGGGCTCGCTTTTCAATCCAATAAGCAATTCCGTGCATGAACTCTACTCCTTTGCCTATAAAATGGATCGGTTATGGCTTGACAGCAATCCCTTTCATAATCATCGACATGGCTGTTTCTAACACCTCATCAGGAACGTCTTCATTTTCCCAGTACACCCAACGCATCCCGATGAATTGTCCGATCGACATGAGGCAGTAAGCCAGCGTCTCATGATCCATCTCTCGAAACGCCCCTTCGTTCATGGCGTTCTTCAGACTTCGTACGTACCCCGCTGCCAGTTTGGCGTAATACCAGCGATACAGCTCCTGATCGACGAGTGCAGCCTGTTGAATAATGCTGTACATGTTGCGATGATGCTTGATCCAACGAAAAAAGGCCAGAAATCCCAGTCGCAAATTCTCTTCTTGCGTGGGTGCTCCCATGATCGCTTCTTTGATCGTCGAACGTAGCTCTCTACTCAGCTGCCTGATCAATTCATCATAAATCGCTTTCTTCGACTCGAAATAATTGTAAAACGTTCCTTGGGACACCTGTGCATACTGCGTGATCAAGACGATAGATGCATCATAATAACCCAGCTCGCCAAACACATGCTCTGCGGCATCCAGTATTTTTTTGCGGGTTTCCTGTCCTTTTTTGGTCAAAACAGGGGTAGGCAAACTATTTTCTGACACCTGAATCACCTCTCAGTTTTTATTATATGTATAATTCTAAATATTACAACATATTTTATTCTCTATTTTTCTGCGAGAAGATTATTGCCAATAATTGACGCGAAACGATTTGAACAAACAAGCGTCTCTATTCATACAGAAGCTACATACAAAAAAGCTCCCATGCGAACGCACGAGAGCTAAATAAACCATATAGAGCTTGTCTGATTAAAGAACGCGCTTGGCTTTTACCACACGCTTTTCCCAGTTTGTCCCATCATACTTGGAGTAAGTCACGCCCGGACTGCCATACGTGTGCAAAATTTTCCCGTTACCCACGTAAATCGCAACGTGTGTGATTCGGTCAGAAGAGCTGTTGACAGATGCCTTCATGAAAACCAGATCGCCTTTTTGCAGATCATTTTTAGAAACGGTTTTCCCTACAGTAGATTGCTGGCGGGAATCGCGCGGCAGTGTAATGCCCGCTTCTTTAAACACACGTTGTGTAAAGGAAGAGCAGTCGAACGTTTTGGTTGTGCTGCTGCTGGAACCGTATTTGTACTTTGTGCCCAAATACTTTTCGCCATTTTTGATCACTTGGTCGGCAATATTGCTTACTGGCGGTTCTGGCTTGCTAGGAGAAGTCTCGGAAGAGTCTGTTTCCTCAATAATACGACGAGCCCCTACAAATTTGTTACTGTACTCCGAATATGTTTTTAAAACTACCTCGTCTTCCCCTTGCGAAGAATAGACGAATTGGTCACCGCCTATGTATATTCCCATAAAAGTTGGGCTGCCGCTTCCGCTGGAGGCGAAGAACACCAAATCCCCTGGCTCCACGCTTTTTTCGGATACTTTCTTCCCAGTCTTGTACAGGCTAGAGATTGTGCTCCCAATGGAAATCCCTACTTGTTTGTACGCATACGTAGCCAGCTCCGCAGATCCGAATTGCTTCGGTCCCTTTGCTTTGTACTGGTAATCCTTCCCAATCAAAGAAATAGCAACATTTGCAATCTCTGACTGTTTTGAATCTTGTGTCTTAGCGGCCACTTCTCCAACTTGACCACCCATTAACAGGGACGTACTCAGCATGACTGCTACTGTTGACTTCATTACCCAATCTCGTTTCGTCACTTTCTTTTCCTCCTTGTCATGTTGTGGCACCCGTCTTGGGTACATGGACAGAATAGCGCAGGAGGAAACGGGAGGATAAGACCGTAAAATTTTCCAGTAGTGGAATTGGTAGCATGGGACTAGTCAGAAAACGGGGTGCAAAGTAGACGGTTGCTACTTCTTAGTTCCATGGAACCATAAAGGTTACAAAACGGTTTCAAAGATAGTTTTCTTCGCGAAAAAACGGCATTTCACACGGCTTCCCGCATAATTGTTACTCGTTGAATGCATGCCCTGGCCCCAAACAAAAACCATCTTCTGCTTGTTTCTGTCAGAAGATGGTCCTTGATTCGTACTTATTTCATTTTAGCCGTAAACTGCCCCCAAGTCTCTTCTCCCCACTTGAGAGTGAGGACATCTCCATCCGTAACAGGTCCAACCCCCGCTGGCGTACCTGTGTAAATGATATCCCCTTGATCTAGTCCGAGATGCTCGGAAATATAGGCAATCATCGTTTCCAAATCAAATATCACATCACGCAAATTGCCGCGTTGTACTTGCTCTCCATTTTTCAACAAGGAGAAATCAGTTTGGTGCAGCTCATGAATACCAGGGAAAGGATGAAAAGACGTCAAAATAGCTGAATTTTTAAACCCTTTTGCCAACAACCATGGATGCCCAGCTTTTTTCAGCTCGCTCTGAACATCCCGTAAAGTAAAGTCGATCCCGAGTGCTATTTTATCAATCATCTCATCAAGTGTAGCTCCAGCCTCATACGGTCTCGCGATGTGAATCACAAGCTCCGCCTCATAATGGAGCTCTCCACGAGATGCCGGAAGCTCAATGGCCTCTCCATTTGCCAATGCAAGCGCATGTGTTGGCTTATCAAAAATCATTGGCTTGGTTGGCACATCGTTCCCCAACTCCGCGGCATGCAATCGATAGTTGCGACCGATACAGTAAATATTTTTGACTGACTCCATTTTGTCCTCTCCTTTGGTGGCTGTCTCTTTTTTCACTATATCATGGCTGCACGGCGTATTACAGCTTGTCTTGTTCATCCTCTTCCATGCAGTTTCCATAGCCAGGCCAAAGGCGGGCATTTCCTCGCGCTTCTACTTCAATCACGGTATCACATATGGATTCCAGCGCACTCTCCAGATCCATCTCTTGCTCAGAGCTCCAGGAAAATTCGTAATGAAAAATCACTTGCTGCTCTGTCGCTTCAGAGAGGACAAAGGCAAACTGCTGCTGTTGTTCCACGACATGCTTTCTGGCTTCAACCGTTGCCTGTACCGAGAACAAACCATCCCATTCAGCAACCATATATGTAGAAGTGACATCAATCCACAGGGAGGGAGTATCATTCGTTCGCCGAAAAATAACAGAGTCCTCCCGATAAAACCCGTAGCCAGAGGGCAGCGCACCCGAGAGCTTGAATGGGATTCCTACCGGCAAATCATTTGGCTTCAATGCGTGGACAAGTCTCCCAGGCAATAGATAACAACCATCCTGCTGGCGATCTAACCGTTCTCCCATGACGAGAACCTCTTGATTGTGTGAATCCCCTGTCACCTGAACGAACATCACGGCACCTCCCTCTAGAACAGTATGGTCAGGAATGCATGACTCAAAACCAAAAGACCATCCATTTTTTTCCTGACGAAATACCGAAAAAAACAGGGTTCATCCATAGGATGCCCCCTTTATTCCTTCTAAGCTACGCACGTATAATCGCAATCACAACATGTTCGTCATCATATGATTTTGCTTTGATTTTCACAGGGAAATCATTCAGGTTGGTAAATTTAAAATCCATATAGCCATACGCTACTGTGGCATCTTGCCCCACTGGCACGTATCCCACAGATTTGCTGTGGTTATGTCGCTCCACCATGGTCATGCCCGCTTCCGCAGCTGCATTGTAAAGCGTACTGGAAACCTGACAAATCCCGCCTCCATAGTCATCGACGAGCTGGCCGTTCTGAATAACCCCGGCCTTTTGCCAACCATCCTCTGGCAAGTTCGAATTGCCCACTACCTCATTGAATGAGAAAACCTCTTGCGGCTTGATTTTTTCATTATGAATCTTGCTCAATGCTTGCTTGATATTATGCTTACGCGCATCTGTGCTGTCTTTCATCGATGAGTAAAAAAAGCCGAGAACCTCCTCTTCCTTGAGGTCCATCTTGTCCACATACTTTTCCTGTAGCTTTTCCTGCAACTCGATAGCAGGAGATAACGGATCCACTTGTAATGCCATTGCACGCTCAGGCGCGTAGTTCATACCGAGCGAGAACACGAGAGCCACTGTTGCCATACTGATCGGCCAATGCCGAACTTTTTTCATTTCTGCTTCCTCTCCCACATTTGTTGATCGATTTACTGACGCTACACCTTGACTCTAACAATGTACCGTATGGGAAAAGCGCCTATCAACCTGCAAATGTTGGGCTTTTTGTCCTACATTAGGTTCTACTCGTCATCCTCATCGATAACCCCAAGGGCTTTGTTCTTTTCTTTAAAGCGCTGGTTATGGGACGAAACGTACGCCATCCGATCTGCTACCGGGTCTATGTGCAATTTCGCACTATTTACGGCCACAGCCGCATCTGTGAATGCTCCGGCAATCAGCGTAATCTTGCTGTCAAAGCTCGCAAAATCTCCCGCCGCAAAAATCCCTGGCAGATTCGTTGCCAGACGAGGACTGACAAACACGTTCCACTCATCCATGTCCAAGCCCCACTCTTTAATCCCGGTGAAGTCGGCCTTCAATCCGTGATTGACGATGATGGCGTCTACATCGATTTGTTCCGTTTCGTCTGTCTCCAGATGACGTATCGTCACTTTATCAATGGTTTCTTTGTCTGAGCTTTGCAATTGCGTGACCGCATACGGGGTGCGAACGATCGCAGAGGACTCTTTCATGCGCTTCACATTCCGCTCATGTCCACCAAATACATCACGGCGATGCACAACGGTTACGGACGCTGCGATTTGCACTAGTTCATTTGCCCAATCGACCGCGGAGTCGCCGCCCCCTGAGATGAGAACGCGCTTACCACGGAATGGCTCCAGTTCCTGCACTGTATAATGAAGATTTGTCACCTCGTAGCGCTCGGCTCCTTCGATCTCCAGCTTTGCCATTTTCAAAATACCTCGACCCAAAGCCAGTATGATCGTGCGGGTCCAATGCCGTCTCCCCGATTTTGCAACGAGTATGTACGTTCCATCTTCTTGTGGCTCTAGTCCAATGATCGCCTCGCCCAGGACGATGGTGGGATCAAATGTCTTCGCTTGCGCCACCAGATTGGCAATCAGCTTTTCGCATAGCTGTGGTGGCACACCGCCTACATCCCAGATCATTTTTTCTGGATAGATCAACATTCGTCCACCGAGCTCTTCTTTCGCTTCAATGAGTTTCGTCTTCATATCACGCATTCCGCTATAAAAGGCAGCGTACATCCCTGCAGGACCACCGCCAATAATGGTTACATCAAACAGCTCCAACTGTTCTCCCACAACTACCCCTCCACTGTCTTTCCTGTTTGTTTATGAATCATCAATCATATTATTGAAAATGAGATTCATTATCACAATGTGATTGTAATGGAAAATGGAGGAGGATTCAACATTCAAGAAAAAATAAAAAGGTTCGTAAATAGCTTCTTCAGCCAATTTACGAACCTGTTGTTTGCCATATGGTGCGGTCGAGAGGACTTGAACCTCCACGGTGTTGCCACCACTAGAACCTGAATCTAGCGCGTCTGCCAATTCCGCCACGACCGCATAAAAATGGTGCCGGCAATAGGACTTGAACCCACAACCCCCTGATTACAAGTCAGGTGCTCTACCAATTGAGCTATACCGGCACATTTCGTGAAACTATGTAATTCGCACATTCTAGAGATAGAATGGCGGAGCTGACGGGACTCGAACCCGCGACCTCCGGTGTGACAGACCGGCGTGAACTCCAACTTCACCACAGCTCCATGTGGTTTTTGTCTCCAGCTCGTGGCGACTTCTGTAATATAGCACGATCCTATCTCCTGATGCAATAGTTTTTAAAAAAATAGTGAAAGATTATTTTTTTCATAGATTTACCAACCAAAATCCGATAGAATTTTAGCTAGATATGCAGATTTTAGTAGATTGGTGGAGACGATGACATGAAAAAGACTTCGAGGCTACTCACCTTCCTCGCCCTCTTCACTCTGCTGCCTACTGCTGCCCATGCTTCCTCATCGGCATATGTGGTATCAGCAGGTGATACGTTGAGCAAGATCGCACGCGAGCATCAGGTAACAGTGGATCAAATCATTCAATGGAACGAATTGAATGATGATAGATTGTCGATTGGACAGACTTTGTCTATTCATGGGGCAAACACTTCTGACTCTGTTGCGCCTGACATTCCTTCCGATGTAGCTGTCGATCAGAATGATAACGCTACCACTGAGCCTAAAGAACTAACGGCTGGAGAAAAAGCCCGCGTCTCTGGCGATGTGCTGAATGTGCGTAAAAAACCATCGACTGACGCAAAAGTTTTAGGCAAGCTAAGATTCGGTTCCATTGTAGAAGTCGTAGAAACGGGTAGTGAATGGACGAAAATCGAATTCGAAGATCGTGAAGCATACGTTGCTACAGAGTTCCTTAGTCCAAATCTCACTTCTACCGTTTCGCTGCCTGCCGAAGTAAATGCAGAAGATCTGGGTCGAATGAAGGACATTTTTGAGCCATTGCTCAATACACCATACGTCTTAGGCGGAACTACTCCGAATGGCTTTGATTGTAGTGGCTTTACTTCATACGTTTTTGAACAGCTTGGGGTTACACTTCCACGCACTTCTGAAGATCAATTCCGTGGCGGTCAAGAAGTATCACTGGATCAAGCACAGCCTGGTGACCTCTTGTTCTACGATTCGCTTGGAAAAGGACGCGTGTCCCACGTAGCGATCTATTTGGGTAATGGAACGATCGTGCATGCGAATGGCGAAGATGTTCGCTATGGCAAAGTCGAGTACATGCACAAGCTCTACCCGTTTTACGGCGTGAAGCGTTACGCTAATTTCCAGTAAGCTTTCCTACACAGAAAAGCAAACAAACAGCCCTATCTGCTTTTTGCAGCAGTTCGAGGGCTGTTTGTCGTTCCTTCACTTAGTGCATTTCGGTATTATGGGCCTGATTTTGTTGTTGTTGCCCTCCGATTTCGATTTTGCCCAATGCTTGCTTCATTTTGTCGAGCTGAAGCTGATAATCACGAACGACAACGGTAAGAACACTGACAGACTCCTTGAAATCTGGCTCGCTGCTTACTCTGTCGATGGCTCTATGTAAATGCAGCATCTTGTTCTCCGTTTCCCGTAATAGGTCGAGTAACTGCAATCCGTTTACCACGTAATCACCTCATCTGTTTTTTCTTACTTTCTCCTTCCCCTCTGTTCCCTATGCGCACAAAAACGCTTTGCATCATGAATAAAAAACGTCCGCTAATGACATAGCGGACGTTCTTCCTATTTAGTTCAGGCGAGCAGACGCGAGCTCAACGAATTTGTCGATATCTTTTGCAACCAACGAGAGTGAATTCCGCCAGAAATCGACTGAGCGTACATCAACATCCATGATGGCTGCTACATCTGCAACGCTCATTTTGCCCGTTACAGATAAGAGCTTGTCGTACTGGTCAACAAAAGCTTCCCCGCGCTTGAGATACTCTGCGTACAAGCCTTTCGCGAACAGAAGTCCAAAAGCATACGGGAAGTTGTAGAAATTGTAATCCGCGCTATAATAGTGCGGTTTGCATACCCACATGTAAGGGTGTAGAGCTGCCGGATCCAAACCATCTCCGTAAGCATCCTTTTGTGCTTGCAGCATCAGTTCATTCAGAGTGGAAACAGACAAGGCCCCTTCTGTTCTGCGCTCAAATACAGCAGTCTCGAACAAGTAACGGCTATAAATATCGACGATCACCTGACTTGCTCCGCTGATATCATTTTCCAAAATCGCAAATGCCTCCTCGGAGGTCGCTTGTTCAAGTGCTGCATTGGCAATGATGGTTTCGCACAAAATGGATGCGGTTTCGGCGATTGGCATCGGGTATTCGCTGTTCAAGAATGCTTCGTCTACAAGACATTCTCCGTGATAGCCATGTCCCAATTCATGTGCCATTGTACTTACATCGCTGTAGCTGCCTGTGTAATTGGACATAATTCTGCTCTCCCCTACGATGTGCAGGTTGTAGCAGAATGCCCCTCCTCGTTTGCCTTCGCGAATCTCAGCATCAATCCACTGATTATCATAAGCTCGTGCTGCATAGTTGGCGAGCTTTTCGCTAAAGCTACCAAAGTGCTTCACAATGAAGTCGCGGGATTCCTCATAAGAGAACCGCATGTCTGCCTCGCCTACTGGCGCAAACAAATCATAAAACGGCAACTGAGCGCTCTCATGGCCGAGGAGCTTCGCCTTTGTACGGAAGTATTTATGGAAGGATGGCAAGCTCTCACGCATTGCCTGAAGCATTGCTTCGAGCGTCTCGCGGTCCATGCGGGAGTCTTGCAACGTCTTATCAAGCGGCGATTCATAGCCTCTGAGCTTCGCTACGGTAATAACCTCGCCCTTAATTCCATTCAAGCTGGCAGCAGCAGCTTCCACGATTTTTTTGTAAGCGGCAAGCTCCGCCTCGTAGGCCGTTTTGCGAAGCTGCGGATCTTTTTCGTTCGCCATGTTCCGCACCACTGGCAATGGAAGCTGTTTATGCTCCCCATCGACTGTAATGTCTACAAGCAACGTCGAAGTCAGCATTTCATGGAGCTTTGTCCATGCATTTGACCCTGTATTTTTCATTTTTGCCAGGATGATTTCTTCTTTTTCGCTCAGCATGTATTTGCTCTTGTCTGACATTTCTGTCAACATAAAGCGATGTGTTTCTAACAGCTCCGATTGGTTAATCAATTCGTCCAGGTTGTTCAACGTTCCTAGCCACTTTTGGAATTGCACGCCTGGTTCAACCAATTCAACAGCCTGATTCTGTACTTTTTCAATCGCGAGCAGTGCTGTTTCATTCTTGGCATCGACGCTGGCAGTCAGCTCTCCGTAGGCATACAAGCGGAATTGCGTTTGCAGGACAGAAGTCATCATCGTGATGTATGTCTCCATCTTCGCTACTGCATCTTCTGAAGATTGCAAGTTTTGCGCTGCCCAGCTTTTGATCTCTTCTGTTTCACGAACTAACTTCTCCCAATCTTGTTTCCATTCTGGTGCATCAAACGAGGAATACAAGACGTCCAATTTCCAGCGCATATTCATGGGCACGCGCCTCCTTTTCGCTTATGTAACAAGCCTATTGTAAAAAAATTTAGATGGATTCTGCAAGTTTTTACTAAGAAAACTTCTTTTGCAGGCGATCAAGCTCGTACTGGCTGCGTCAAAAACGTTAATGCAGACAAGGCAAAAAGCTGGGTGGATTCCACCAATTGGTCAATAGCTACGTACTCATCTGCATGGTGAGGGATGTGGCGATCGCCTGCGCCTGTCGTCAAAATCGGAATGCCGGCCTTGTGCAGGAAGGTTCCATCTGTCGCACCTGGGACGCCATTATATACGGGTTCTTTTTTCGTAAGTTCCCGATAGGCGCTCGCGACAGCAGTCACGACTTCTTCCTTCATGCCAGTCAACGTCCAAGGACGCTCTTCGATTACTTCCAAGGTGGCTTTGAAATTGTCATCTTCTTTGCTTAATCCTTCTAATATGGCACTGATTTCTTTGTACAGCTCTTGGTGGTCCTGCCCCGGTACCGTGCGAATATCAAGAGTCGTCATGCATTGATCAGGAACGACATTGATTTGGGCGTCTCCTTTGACAGGGGCCTGCAAAATCGTCGGAGTGATACTCGGCCACCCCAACATCGGGTGCTCTCCCAGACGAGCCATTTCCTTGCTCTCCAGCTCCTCTAACGCCACTATGGCGCGTGCCATCCTTGTGTTCGGATTGATTCCCGTCAGTGGCATGGCACCATGCGCCATCTTGCCAAACGTACGAAGAATGGCTCGCATGGCTCCTTTTTGCGTAATGCAGAGCTGATTTTCTTCCGGTTCGCAGATAATCGCCGCATCGACGTTGTTGGCCCAACCGCGACGGATGAAATCTTTGATCCCGATCATCATGCTCTCCTCATCGCAAGGGATGCACAGGAGGATTTTGCCTGTAAAAGACTGTTTGGATCGTTGGATAGCTTTGACGGCACATATCGCCGCAGCCAGATTTCCTTTTGTGTCACAGGAGCCACGCCCGTAGATACGCCCACCAGATATTGTCCCGCCAAAAGGGTCGTAGCTCCAAGCATCCCGATCCCCTTCTGTTACGACATCTGTATGGGCTTCGAACAAAAGCGTTTTGCCAGGTCTGCCCGAATCGTAAAAAGCGATGACATTCGGTCTGCCTGGAACAACCTCCTCATAGAAGACCTGCAAACCCATATTGCGAAGATAATCGGCGACAAATAACGCGACCCGCTCTTCATTCGCTCCTGCCTGATCGGGACGAAACACACTCGGAATTCGAACTAGCTCCTGCGTAAGGCGCACAACTTCCTGCTCGTCAACAAAGGATATCACCTGATTCATCCGACAATCCTCTCCTCTGCATCCAATTATGTTACACCTATTCCTGGAAGTAACTGCGATAAGATGGCAGTCCCCCTGCTTCCTCTGCGTGCTTAACTGCTTGTATGACGGCTTCCGCCAGCACATCTGCGGACAACGCGCCCACCAAGTCTACACTCGCCTCTACTTCGCCTGTTGCTACAGCAAAAATCGTATCGCCATCGTACATGGTGTGAATGGGACGGATCGTACGGGCAAGCCCGTCGTGGGCCATTTGCGCTACTTTGTTTGCTTCTGCTTTGGACAAGCGGGCATTGCTCGCGACTACGGCAATCGTCGTGTTCGTGCCTGGAGGAATCGGGGCAAAAGCTTGCTGGCGCATCATCTCCACGCTATCCCGAATGGCTCCCTGCTCGTCTCTCGGCCCGGCGAGGATCGTCCCTGACCCTGACTGCGGATCTACGACATGACCGACTGCATTTACAGCGACGATGGCGCCTACGACGAGTCCATTAGGCAAAGTCATGGAAGCTGTGCCCAACCCGCTCTTCATCGCGTTTCCAAATCCATTCAGCTTGCCTACTGACGCACCTGTACCAGCACCGACATTTCCTTGCGCCATTGTCTCACGGCTTGCTGCCTGTGCTGCCTCATAGCCCATTTGACGATCCGGGCGAACCCGATAGTCGCCTACAGCCAGGTCGAACAAGACTGCTGCTGGAACGATAGGAACGACGCCATAGCCAACATCCAGTCCGATGCCTCTTTCCTCCAAATACTGCATGACACCTGTAGCAGCATCCAAACCGTATGCACTGCCACCCGAAAGGCAAATCGCATGGACGACACTCACCAGATTGACAGGGTCCAAGAGATCTGTCTCGCGGGTGCCCGGGGCAGAACCCCGGACATCTACGCCGCAAACAGACGGCTTTTCCAGCACAATCACACTGCATCCCGTTAATGTTTCTTCGTTTTGTGCATGCCCGACGAGTACGCCGGGTACGTCAACAATCGTTCCAGTCATTATAAGTCTCCTGAAATTTTTGATTTTTGCCTGCCTGCTGAGCCCAATTTCTTCCAAGCTGCAACGACAGCCAATGTAACAATGACAGAAACAATTGCTTCTGGCAAGCCGCTCGTGATTGCGACTGTGGTCGCTACACCGAGCGTCATGTATCCTCGAATAACAGCCATGCCCAGTACCAGAATCGTGTTTGTCATCGCCCCAATAAAGCCAGCGGCACCAATCGCCAAGTACTGATTGACGTTTTTCAAACCGACATAGGTCAAGTAAGCAGTCACACCGATGAACAAACGTGGCAGGATGGCTACAAGAGGGTCTTTAAAAAGCGGAACGGTGGCATTTAAGAAAGAAGAGACTCCAAATATAAGGCCAATGATCATACCAACGCCCCAGCCCTCCATTATGCCCCCGATGACAGCCGGGATGTGCATAATAGTGGCATTGCCCGCTGCTGTCGGAACCGGAATGTAGCCGAGACGTGTCACCCCGAGCAAAATCGCTATCGCGCCAAGAACGCCTGCAATGACAATCTTGCGAACGGTCAAGCCTTTTTCCATGCATACTCCTCCTTTTACGAGTTTTATGTGGAATGCCCTACTCGGGCGAGTTCCCGCTTGTCTCCCTTACCAAGGTATGACGAGCATGACGGCAGAAATGACAATGCTTGCGATCAGCGCGACATAATCTTTGCCTACTGCCTTGTATTGGGTGTATCTGGTCCGTGCAGCACCTGGTGTGTAGCATCTGGCTTCCATTGCCAAAATCAAATCTTCTGCTCTGGAGAGCGCCACATTAAACAGCGGGATGATGATGGGAAACATGTCTTTTGTTCGCTGGATGATCCGCCACCATTCTCCTGTACCGAAATCTGCACCACGGGATGCTTGAGCTTTCATCATTTTCTCCATTTCCATTGCGAAGGTAGGTACAAAGCGCACAGCAATCGTGATGATCAACGCAAAGGCATGAACCGGAAACTTTACTTTTTCCAACGGCCCCAGCAGTCGCTCCATTCCGTGCGTGAGTTCCGTCGTAGAAGTGCTGAGCGTGAGGACACTCGATAAGAAGATCACTTCTACAAAGCGCATGGCAGACACGATGACGAGGCGTACGCTCTCACTCGTGATCGTGATGAAGCCGTATTTCAAATAAACGGTACCGCCATTGACAACCTCGCCGTAAAAAAGCAACTGCATGATCGCCAATATAATGATAAAGGGGATAGCGGGCTTGATCCCGGATATGCCGTAATGCAGGGGGATTTTCGAGATTTGAAACATCCAGATACAAATGGCTAAAGCAAACAGGTTGCCCACGTATGTATCGCAGATGGCGATGGCTAAGATGAGGATGACGAAAGCACCAAGCTTGAAACGAGGATCGAGACGATGAACGACCGAAGCAGTGGGTAAATATTGACCGATGGTAATATTGCGCGTCAATTCAAATTCTGCTGACATGTGGACCCCCTCCTTAGCGGTTCATCAGTTTCAAAATTTCCATCGCTGTCTCTTCGGGTAAAAAAGCACTAGGATCGATGCTGTAGCCCTGCTCACGGAGTCTGTATAAAATATCAACCGATTCGGGTGTGCCGATGTGATGCTGCCGCAGCAATTCCTGATTGCCAAAAATTTGTCGTGGTGTCCCTTCGCAGACTGATTTGCCGTTTGCCATGACGTAGACACGATCAGCAAGCCTGGCGACCTCTTCCATATTGTGTGAGACGAAAATAACCGTTAGCTTTTCTTCACGATTGAGACGGCGGATGCGATCCAATAGCTCAAGACGAGAGCGCGGGTCCAGCCCTGCTGTCGGCTCGTCAAGCACGAGAACCTTGGGTTGCAAGGAAAGGACACCCGCCAATGCCACCTTGCGCTTCTGTCCGCCACTTAAGGCAAAAGTCGGACGGTCTTTCATCTCCTGAAACGAGAGGCCGACCAAGTCCATCGCCCACTGAACGCGTCGCCTTACTTCCTCTAAAGGCAGCCCCATCCGAAAAGGGCCGTAGGCTACATCATCACCGACCAGTTTTTCGAACAGTTGATCCTCCGGGTTTTGAAAAACCAGCCCTACTTGTCTGCGCAACGTACGAATATCGATCTTGGGTGAAGATACATCCATTCCATTAATGATGACCGTACCGGACTGCGGGCGAATCAGGCCGTTAAAATGCTGGATTAACGTCGATTTTCCCGATCCGGTATGACCGATAATCGCCAAGCATTCTCCTTCTGCCACCTGGATGCTTACCTGGTCGAGAGCCCGATGTTCGAGTGGTGTTCCCTGCATGTAGACATGAGAAAGATTTTGTACGTTTACGATCGGTTGCGTCATGAACCACTCGCCTCCGCTTGTCTGACGTGTAGACGATTAACCTCCGCGACAACTTCCTCATTGTGGATGAGATCAGGTGTAAACTCGCTATATTCGGAGTGGACGAGATGAGCAATTCGGCTCGCGTCAGGAACATCCAGATGAAGCTCGCGAAGTCTTTCCTGATGGGAAAATACTTCTCGCGGAGTGCCCTCCAATACGATCTTGCCGCCCTCCATCACGATGACGCGATCTGCTTCTGCTACTTCTGACATGTGATGGGTCACCGTGACGATCGTCATTCCTTCGCGATGCAGCTTGCGAACGACTGCCAAAATATCCTGTCTGCCATAGCTGTCCAGCATGCTCGTCGCTTCGTCCATGACAAGGACTTGCGGCTTCATCGCCAATATCCCCGCAATGGCGATCCGCTGCTTTTGTCCACCAGACAAATGATGTGGCGGTCGATGGCGAAAGGCACTCATTCCTACTGCCTCTAGGGCAAAGTCTACTCGTATTTTCATCTCTTCAGCAGATGTCCCGATGTTCTCCAATCCGAAAGCCACATCGTCCTCTACAATCGTGGCGACAATCTGATTGTCCGGATGCTGAAAAACCATCCCGACACGGCTCCTCACTTCATGAATGCGCTGTTTTTCACGCGTGTTGATTCCGTTCACGATGACATCGCCTTCCTTTGGAGTCAAAATTCCATTGAGATGCTTGGACAGCGTTGACTTTCCGGACCCATTATGACCAATGATGGCGACATACTCTCCAGGAAACACTTCCAGGGAGACATTTTGCAAGACAGGAATTTGTTGCTCTTGGTTAACCTGATAGGCAAACGAGACATTTTCTACACGAATAATCGGTTGTGGTGTCATGCTCTCCCCTCGCCTCTTCGTAAAAGTCGGATGTGTTGTGTCCTCCATAATTAAGCAACTACCATGCCAAATGAATATGTTTTTAATTTTCTGTAAATTAAACAATTAACGGAGCCACTCTGTTGCAAATATGCATCGCTGATGTTGCAATTGCATCAATTTCTACAACCTTTCGTAGCGCTTCATTTTTCTCCACAGCGTGGACCGATCCATTCCCAAAATTTTCGCCGCCTCTCCCTTGTTTCCCTTCGTTTCCGCCAAAACCTTTCGGATGACTTCTGCTTCTCTCTCTTCTTGATCTCGGAAAGATTGTCGCTGATACAGCTTCTTGGCAAAAAAAGCCGTGTCCTCCTTGCCAAGAGCGTCCTTCTTGCAAAGCAAGACCATTCTTTCCACCACATTGCGCAGCTCTCTTACATTGCCTGGCCAGTCGTATTGTTTGAGAACGTGGAAAACGGCTTCTTCTACTTTCAGATGCCTTTTATTTTCCCGTTCCTTGATTTCTCCAATGATCGATGCCACCAAAAGTGGAATATCATCAATTCGCTCTCGCAAAGCAGGCAACTCTAGCGTCAACACATTCAATCGGAAGTACAGGTCTGAGCGAAACTGCTTTTCCTCTACCAGTCGTTCCAAATCCCGATTCGTCGCCGCGATGATTCTCACATCGACAGGGACAATGCGCTCCCCGCTGATTCTGCGGACTTTTTTCTCCTGCAAAATACGCAAGAGCAGCGCTTGGATCGGGATCGACATCTCTCCGATTTCATCGAGAAATAGCGTACCTCCGTGTGCCAATTCAAACAGCCCGGGCTTTCCGCCTTTTCGCGCGCCAGTAAAAGCGCCCTCCTCGTATCCGAACAACTCGCTCTCCAATAAATTGCCGGGGAGAGCCGCACAGTTAACCGGGATGAACGGCCCTGTTGCACGCTGGCTGCTCAAATGAATCCCTTGGGCAAACAACTCCTTGCCAGTTCCAGTCTCCCCCTGTATGAGAACCGTCGCATCTGTCCGTGCAAAAGTTTCCGCCCATTCCTTCGCTTCCTGGATGGCAAAAGATTCTCCAACGATATCCTCCAGACGGAATTTGGCTTCCAAGCCGCTCTCCATGCTCTGCTTGCGAATGCGCATCTCCATTTTTTGAATGTCGGTGATTTCTTTAAAAGTGGACACGGCCCCAACGATTTCACCCTCTATGACAATCGGCAAACGGTTGATGATAATTTGTCGATTCAGGATCGTTGCGATGTCTCCTATCTCTTTTTTTCCTGTTGCCAAAATTCTCAACATATCTGAATTGGGAATATAACGGGTGATTTTTTGTCCAACGATATTGCCTGGCAGACCGAGTATTTCCATCGCGTTTTTATTGACCCCGATAATAATGGAATCCCGATCGACCGCGATGATCCCGTCGTGAGAAGCGTCCAGAATCGCCTGCATGTGGATGTCATGGATCATTTGCCTGGCTCTCCTTCCTCGGCATGCTCAAGCATGACTGCTACTTCCGGTGCTGGCCTTCTTGCCCGACGCTTTTTTCGTTTCTTTTTCCGCAAAATGAAAATGGACAGGAGCATAAGCGCAAGGATGGCGAGCTCGATCGGTTGTGCCAGCTTTGCAGAAGTCCAGCCACTCATGCCCAGCAAGTGAAAGATGACGGCTATGTAAAGGAAGATCGATGCTAGATTTTGCGCTTTCACCTGTTTCACCTCTGTTTTTTCTCGTTAGGGAAAGAATGCGGCAATCACTTTTTCGTTGATCCCACTCTTGGAGTAATAATGAACCGGCTTTCCTTGTTCTTTTGCATACGCAATTTCCTTGCTTGTACTGCTTCCGATATAGCCCTCTACATCGATGACGAAAATCTCGTCGGACAAATCGATTTTTCGAAAGTGAATGTCTGCAAGAAGTTCCGCTTGCTCCTGTGATATCTCAAAGCCCTCGCTCTGTTCGAAAAAGGCTACACTCATCACAATGTTTCCTTGGAGCGTCCAATACGTATTGGCCTGCTCAAATTCCTTTTTGAATTTTGTCGACCCGTATAGTGTGATAACTTTCATTTTGAATCCCTCTTCATACGGTTTATACATTTTTCGCAATAATCTGACTTGCACGCTACGAAAAACTCCCATGGAGCCGTGAACATAGCTCCACAGGAGAGTTGGTCTTGTTGTCTTTCGATTAGATAGGGAGCAGCTCCACTGTTTCTTTGCTCTCCAAGTCTTTTACCATGTCGAGCCATGCCTGCGGCTTCTGTGGAAGCACGGCGTAATAACGCTTCAAGAACGTGACGATCAGATCCGCTTCGAGCATCGTTTGCTCTTCGTTTGTCGGCATAAAGCCCAGATCGAGTCCGGATACCGCTTCGCCGTCATTTTGCCAGGACGGATGCACATACGTAAAGTTCGTACGTTTGTAGCCCAGATGAGAGAGTACTTCACGGCGAACAAATGGGTCCATTGGCTTGATCCCGCCAAAGTTGTGTTCTTCCACACGGTACGGGTCGTAGATTTCTGCAAACATCCCGTACAGCTCCTTGCCGTTTTCAGCAGCCAGAGAGAGCAGGTCCTTTTGACGCTCTCTGGCGAGGAATCGGCCCACTCCGAGTCCTTCTCGACCGATGATCGTGAAGTCTGTCATGGCTACGTTCATGTCTGTGTAGTAACGGTATTCGGTAGCGCCCACAACTTCTCCTTCGTGTACAGCTACAAATACACGAATGCCCGGATCTTCCAGCGGATCTTTCCACAGATCGTACTCCAAAACTTCCTCAGGCGGGAAAACCTCTTGCATCAAACGGTGCATTTTTGCAAACAGCGGATTGTCAATATGTTGAATACGTAAGAACTCCATCAGTCAAATCCCCTCTCGATCGATTATGTCAGAGAAATGCCCTACAGATGCTGCTGAAATGGATTTTTCCATTCCATGAGTGTCGCGTAGTTGCGGGATTCCTCATCTTCCAAATAATCCGCCACGACCTGAACAGGCGTGCGACCGCAGCGCATGAGAAATGTAATCACCGGGTCTCTTGCTTCCCCTGTCAGAACACGCTCCAAATACTGCTCAGGTGTCCATTGGTCTGCATAACGTCCATATCCTGGCATGCGACCTCCGCCGAGCAATCTGCGCAGTCCTTTTTGTACCACCAGCTCATACATCGCTTGCATCATCTGTTGACCCAATCCCAGCTTGCGGAAGCTCGGACGAATGCAAATGTCTACGATGTACAGCGTGTCCCCTTTGGGATCATGATTGCGGATATAACCGCTATCCGTGACATCCTCCCACTTATGCTCAGGATGAGCCGGATCAAACTTCACGAGCAGTCCTGTCATCGAACCTGCCAAAACGCCGTCCACTTCTACACAAATGGCTCCTTCGGGGAACAGCGTAATATGGTTCGTCAGCTGCTCCTGGTTCCACCATAGCTCGGACGGGAACGGCGGGGGAAAGCTCTCCGCCTGTATTTGGATCAACTCGAAGAAGTCTGCGCGATTGTAGTTGCGTAAAACGGCTTTGCGTGGCTTGTTCCCTTCAAATACATACAGCTCTTTTCTGTACATATTCATCCTCCTGCTGTCCAGATCACGATGGAATGCTTACTTCCAGTCTGTATACAAATCAGTGCGGCGGTCGCGCCACGTTGTTACGGAGCCTTTTTCCCTCACATCGTATAGCAGTTGAATATCTAGGTCAGCGGTTACCATCATGTCGTGGTTGATTTCCCCTTCAGCAAGAACGCCTCGCGGAGGGAACGGAACATCGTTTGGCGTCAAGATCGCCGCTTGTCCGAAGTTCGCACGCATGAAATCAACTGTCGGCAGTGAGCCTACTGTTCCAGTCAGCACGACATACACCTGGTTTTCAATCGTCCGGGCATGACTGGTATAACGTACGCGGTGGAAGGCATGGCGGTCATCCGTGCAGGATGGGCAGAAAATGACGTCTGCGCCCCGTGCTTTGGCGATGCGCACCCACTCAGGGAACTCGATGTCGTAGCAAATAATCATCGCGACCTTCCCTTTGTCGGTCTCAAAGATTTGCAACGAGTCGCCAGCCCCCATGTTCCAGCCTTTTACTTCCCATGGCGTGATATGGATTTTTTTCTGCTGCCCTACACGTCCATCCGGGTAAAACAGAAAAGCCGTATTGTAAAGCTTACCGTTTTCCTCGATGATGTGCGTTCCACCAATCAGATACATCTCATATTGGGCAGCGAGGGAACGAAACAGCTCGACATATCGATCTGTGAAGGACGGCAGTGCTGTAATCGGCAGCGCATTACCCTGCTCGTCTCCGATCGACATGAGTTGAGTCGTGAACAGCTCCGGAAAAAGGAGAAATTCTGTGTCGTACTCTTGCGCGTTTTTCACGTAGTGCTCAACTTGATTGGCGAAGTCTTCAAAGCTATGTATGGTATGCAGATGGTACTGCACAGCGGAAACACGCATTTTCATGCCATTCTTCCTTCCTCAGACGTGATAAGAACCTCTAAGAATAAAATATATCAAAAACAGTCTGTAAAGTCTCGTCATTGGCTGTATGAAAAAAGTCGCCTATCCGCTTAGACGGGCGACTCTCTCTTTTATTGGGTGGTGCTCATCCGCAAAACGGTTTTGTAGAGCAGCTCTGTGCCCAGTGCAATGTCTTCATAGGCTGCGTATTCTTGCGGATTATGACTGATGCCATCCTTGCAGCGGACAAAAATCATCCCGTAATCACAAACGTACGAGAGCGCCAAAGCGTCATGGAAAGGACCACTCATCAGCTCGCGCACAGAGGCACCGAGCTTGCTGCTCTCCTCATGCATGATTGCCTTAATCCAGTCGGCACAGTAACGCGGGTCACTATTCGTATCTTCCGTAATGCTATATTGCAATCCACCTTCTACAGCGGCTAGCTCAATCGCCTCGCGCAACGCTTGTTCGCGCTCATCGCGACGCTTCAAATCGATGTCCCGCAAATCAATCGAAAAACGCACCCGCTCGGGAATGATGTTGCGCGAATCCGGGAACACCTCCAAGTGACCGACTGTACCGACTGTTGGTGCTTGTGGATCGAGCTTTGCCAGCTCATTCACTGCCAGTATTACTTTTGCCGCTCCGACTAGTGCATCCTTTCTCATCGGCATCGGTACGGAACCAGCGTGCCCGGCAAAGCCAGTCAGCTCGACCGTCCACCACAAAGGCCCTGATATCGCAGACACGATTCCAATCGCTTCTTTCGCATCATCGAGAATCGGCCCCTGCTCAATATGCAGCTCCAGATAAGCACCGATGCTGCCTTTGGGATAAATAGACGCTTCCAGGCGATCAGGGTCGCAGCCAAAATCAATCAATGCCTGCCTGCGTGTGATCCCGTTTTTGTCCGTCCTCTCCAAGTCCGTCGGGTCCAGCATCCCGAGAATGCCTTTGGAACCAAACAGTCCTTTTTGAAACCGGCATCCTTCTTCGTCACAAAACGCAACGACCTCAATAGGCTGGGCAGGCATGATCCCTTGTTCATTCAACGTCTGGACGACCTCTAGCCCCCCCAATACCCCGATCACCCCATCGTACTGACCGCCGTATGGCTGCGAATCGATATGCGAGCCAATCATCAAGAGCGGAGCTTGCTCATCCTTCCCCGCCATCCGACCAATCAAATTGCCAAAGTCATCGATCCGCGTCTGAAGGCCGGCTTCTTCCATCCAGCTACGCACCAGCTCTACGCCTGCCCGATCTTCAGCGGACAAAGCGAGTCGACATACACCCGTTTCGCCTATTTTCCCGATTTGCGCCAATTGCTCGATTCGTTTTTGCAACCGTTCTTCATTGATCGCAAGCTTTCTCGCTTTTACGTTCATGCTTGCAGAACCTCCTCATCTTGGCGTTGATAGACGAACTCCCCATCTATCATCGTTTTGTCTACGCGCAGCTCTTTGATGCGATCTGTAGAGGTTGCCAAAATATCGCCGTCCAGCACCACGAGATCAGCCAGCTTCCCGACTTCAATACTCCCTTTGATCCCCTCCTCAAAACTGGCGTACGCTCCGTTCCAGGTAAACATACGGATCGCCTCCATAATGCTGACCCTTTGATTGATCCCCACATCCTGACCTGTTTTACTCAACCGATTAACGGCAGCATGAATCCCGATCAGCGGATTGAAATCAGTCACGGGACTATCCGACGCTCCTGCTGCAATGATCCCCGCGTCGAACTGATCCCTCGCCGGAAACATATGCTCGACACGCTCTCCGATGTTGTTCACATACGAATCTCCGTAATCGTAGATAAAAGCAGGATTCGGGATGGGTACGACACCTAGCTGAGCCATTCTCGCCAACAGATCTGGCGCAGATACACCCGCATGTTCAATTCGATGTCGGTGGTTCTCGCGCGGATGTGCTTCTAGTGCCGTTTCAAAGCATGTCAGCAGCATGTCAATCGCTCGATCTCCCTGGGCATGAGCGGTAATTTGAAAACCTCTTGCATGTGCCTCTCCCAAAATGGTATTCAACTCGTCCTGTTCATAGTAGAGAATTCCGTAATCATCTGGTCGGCTGGTGAACGGTTCACGCATGGCCATCGTGGGCGCAATGCTTGCCCCATCTGTAAAAACTTTCGCGGGTCCGATACGGAAGCGAGCATTCCCTGTACCCGTTACCATTCCGGCATCGATCATCTTTCGGACAAAATCATCGGATTGATTCAGCGCACAAACCATTGCATAGATGCGAACTTTCACATCACCTTCCTGTACCGCTTTTTGCATCGCCCGATAGTTCTCCGGACCGTATCCTCCCGCATCGTGGACACTAGTAATGCCCGCAGCAACAAAGTCTTCCGAAGCCAATTGTAGGCCTTGAATATACTCGGTTTCTGTAAAGGCAGCTTTTTCAAACATGTTCATATGTGCCGTTTCGATGAGGAATCCGGTTAGCTCACCATCTGCATCACGATCAATACGTCCACCTTGGGGATCGGCTGTGTTTCGGTCATAACCCGCAATGGCAAGCGCTCTGCTGTTTACGACAGAATGATGAGCGCACGTCCTCATGACAAAAACAGGATGCGCTGTCGTCACTTCATCCAGCTCGGCAAGCGTCGGATAACGCTGCTCGACCATGAGATTTTCATCGAAACCACATGCCCTTACCCATTCCCCTTTGGGTGTTTTTTCCGCTTGTTCTCTCAGTGCAGTGAGCAGGTCAGCAATCGACCGGATCTTTCTCGCTTTGCAATCGACCCCCAGCTTGTTCGTACCGTAAATCGTAATATGCAGGTGGGCATCGATAAAGCCGGGCAATAGACTCTTCCCTTGCAAATCAATGACGTTTGTATGTGATTGAATCAACTGTTTCACATCTTCACTAGACCCGACAGCAAGGATGCGATTCCCTCTGACTGCCATTGCCTCTGCCACCCGATTTTCTTGATCTACCGTGATCACCTGTCCATTGAGAAAAACAGTATCTGCCATATGACTGCCTCCTTTAGGAATAAGTATTAAAGAGTTGGTGTGCCTTCTGTGTTTGCTGCATGACGATTGAGTGCAAAAAGATTCTTCGTCACAAATGTCACAGCAAACATTACGACGAGATTGACTAGCAATGCCACGACACCAATGTTCAAGTCTTTGACAACGGCTGGCCAATTTGGAAACATGGTCGCAATCGTCACTTGGAAAATGGTCACATACGCAACGGTAGACACGCCGCATATAATCCCGGCAAACGCACCGTATTTATTCACCCATGGCTTGGCAGGGAGACTGAAAAGCAATGCCGGGAATAACTGTGTGACCAAGCTGTAGCCCATTAATAACAGCGTAACGAGCGTATCTCCCCCACTCAGTGCAAAATAAAGCGAGACCAACGAGATGACAGGCACCAACCATTTGGCAATCCGGGCGATTTGTGCATCAGACGTGTGCGGAGCCATGACTTTGTACACATTTTTCGCCAAGAGTGTCGCCCCGGTCATCAATAGCATCGAGCCTGGTACGAGTGCCGTTAGCAAGCCTGCCGCTCCAATAATCCCGACTACCCACGGATCGAATGTTTGCAACGACAGACGGAGCAAGGACAAATCGCCGTCCGCCCCTTTTAAACCAGGTACTTGCAGAATCGCGGTAAAGCCGACAAAGAACACAAACAAAAGCATCAAGGTATAGAGCGGCAGCATGATCGTATTTTTGCGGAACACATTTTCATTTTTCGCTGAAAACACAGAGCCGAACGTATGCGGCCACATGTAAAAGCCAAACACTGTGACCAGCACCGTAGAAATGTACCAGGAAATGCTTAATCCCTCTTCGGGGAAAGTCAAGAAACCAGGATTGGAGGCTTGTACGGCTTCAAACATTGGCTGGATGCCCCCGTAGTAATGAAACGGAAGGTAAAGCCCAAGGAAAACGACGACAAAGAAAATCATGATGTCTTTGATCGCAGCCGTCCAAGCCGAACCGTGAATTCCCGAGATCATGACGTAAATGGTAACAGCGATGACCCCGATCCATATCGCAGCAGCAGGCGAAATCGAGCCATAGGAAGCTTCCGATACAATGATCCCAAGGCCTTTGAATTGGAGGACGAGATACGGGATAATCGCAATAACTCCGACTGCGGCGACCAAAATGCCAAGTATCGGGCTATTGTATTTGCTCACAAAAAAATCGGATTGGGAGACGAGCTTGTGCTCTTTGGCATACCGCCAAATTGGCGGCAAGAGCCAGTAGGAAATGACATAGGCGAGGGAAATGTAAGAGAGAACGTAATAAGAAGGTGCCCCTTTGGAGTACGCCCAACCGCTGCCCCCCAAAAAGGTGAATGTCGTATAAATCTCGCCTGCTACCAGCAAGAAAATAAAGATCGAACCAAAACCTCTACCGCCAACGGTCCATTGTTCCATATTCATGTCTTTCCCTTTTTGTGCACGAATACCGGAGTAAAAGGACAGCAACAAAAAGGCAAAAATAATGATCAAGGCAATATTCATTGGCCGTCCTCCTTCGTAGCAGGGTCGATTTTGTTGAGGAATGCCATGATGACGGAAGTTAAGACAACCCAGAGAACGATCCAAAATAGGACAAACGGCATGCCTAAAACATAAGGCTCAACCCGATTCACAAACGGAATTCCTCCCAGCATCCCAATGAACGGCAGTACCCCTAGCCAATCTCTCGCTTTCATGCAACTCCCCCCAGTTTGCTCGATTTGTCCCATTGCCTGTACACATCCTGGACATGTACATTAGTATTATCGAAAAATTCAAATATCTCCTTTGTTCACATGGCTAGAAAACGGAACAGGGTTTTGTGCAAGTAGCTAAAAGATGATGAAGGCATGGTGAGCGTAATGATTACTGTCCGTGAGCTCATACAAGTTGGTGGCTTTGATGAATCGTCAGTGCTTGCAGGCGCGGACTCTTTAGAAAATGAACTGCTAGGTGTCACTTCGTTTGATTCTCCCGATGGCCATAGGTGGCTGCGGGCTGGTGAATTCGTTCTGACGACAGGCTTTCCATTTCTCTCTCAGCAAAAAACATGTACGAAACGGCTGATCACGCTCATCGATGAGCTAGTCGCCATCGGCACCCCCGGGCTTGCCATCAAATTAGGTCGATACATGGAGGACCTTCCTGAAGCCGTTCTCTCCCACGCTACGAAAAAGGCTTTTCCCATTCTGTCCTTTCCGATGGATAAAGCTTGGTCGGATGTCATCGTGCCAGTTGTTCAATGCATCAATGACAAACAGCGCATCGAGCTGGATAGAACCCATGCTATTTATGAACGATTTCATCACTATTTAACGGGTGGAGCTCCGATTTCTACTTTGACAGATTTACTGTCCGATATCCTTGATGCTCCTGTCTCCATCCATGTCCCCCAGCATAAATGGAAATGGGATTCTTCTCTTGCTCCGCTCCCACTCGATCATTCTTTGGACAAGCTTTACGGTCAGCGCGCTCCGATTCGACTCACGCAAGAGCCTCTTAGCAGACAAAAAGAGGGAATCCATGTCCGGTGGCTTCTCCACGACCAAATCGTGCAGGGAACCATCATCATTGGACAGCGGGAACGTGATCTATACGCGTGGGAAAAAGTCGCCATCGAGCAAAGTGCTGCGCTCTTGTCACTTGAAATGCAGCGCCAACGAGCCATCCAGGAAACATTCCAGCGTTTTCGCAATGATTTCTTGCAACAACTCGTCAGTGGCCAGATCGTCTCACACGAAATGCTCATGCGAAAAGCCGATGAAGTCGGCTGGGAGTTGTCCGATCACTATATTGCGATGATCCTAAGCTCCTCCCCCCACGACAAGACCGGCATGGAACTTTGGCAAGAAAACCATCATCTTCTGAATGCGTTGCACAGCTTTTTTTCCTCAAATGAAGCGATTCTGTATGGATTGGATCAGGAAAATCGTGTCCTCTTGCTCGTACCGTTGTCTATTCATGTCGCTATGGAATCGCTTTCGCAATGGTTGCAGGAACAGTGCTTGAAGACGGTCACCAAGCAACTGGATCAACCCGTTTTTGCAGGAATTGGACGATATCATCCTGAACGGGAAGGCATCGTTCGTAGTTACAGGGAAGCGTTGATCAGCTTGCGAACCGCTCTACATTCTGCAAACCCAGCCAACGTCTCTTCTTTTAGCGTCAAAAGCTACCACGACTTAGGACTCGAGCGAATCATGTACGCAGACGATCCTGCGACAGAAGCACAAGCGTTTGCAGAAGAATGTCTGGGCAAAATTCAAAGCTATGATCGTGAAAAGAACAGACAGCTCTTGCAAACTTTGCAAGTGTTTTTGCAAACGGATGGCAATTACGCAGAAGCCGCGCGTCGTTTGTATGTCCATAAAAATACAATCAAATACCGCATCCAACTCATCCGGGAGTGGACCGGATTGAATGCGGAAAACGGGCACGATCAAATGCTGCTGCGCATTGCCATGACTGCACATGTCATTGGGCATCGCCTTTAATCTTGGTATAATGAATGGGAAAGTCAGGTAGGAGGAGCATCAGATGAACGAATGGTTGAATAAACCCGTGAAGACGATACAGAGACCAAAGAAACGAGGCACGGTAGAATACATCGATGACCAGTATATCGTGGTGTTCTTTACTTCCCCGCGAAAAGAGCGTGTTATTTTCTCGAGCAAGGAAGCGTTCCTTAACAAAATCGAGTTCGTGGAAGACCCCGCAACATGAGAAAAAGCCCCTGACTTCGGCACGATTTGTGCGAAGCCAAGGGCTTTTTATATGTGCGTAGGCAGCTTACGCGTAATGCTCGTCACGCAGGCGTTTGATTTCATCGCTCTCGAGGTACTCGTCGTACGTCATCATTTTATCAATGACACCCTTCGGCGTGAACTCAATGATCCGGTTCGCAATCGTTTGGACGAACTGGTGGTCATGAGATACGAACAGAAGTGTACCGTCGAACTCAATCAAGCCGTTGTTCAATGCAGTAATGGATTCCAAATCCAAGTGGTTCGTCGGTTCGTCCATGATCAGTACGTTGGCACTCGCCAGCATCATCTTGGACAGCATGCAACGAACTTTTTCTCCCCCGGACAATACGTTCGCCTTTTTCAGCGCTTCATCTCCAGAGAACAGCATGCGACCGAGGAATCCACGAATGAATGTCTCGTCTTGATCTTTGGAGTATTGGCGCAGCCAGTCAACCAGGCTCAAATCAGAGTTAAAGTACTCCGCATTGTCTTTTGGGAAGTACGCTTGGGAAGTCGTAACGCCCCATTCGAAAGAACCGCTATCAGGCTGAACTTCACCCATCAAAATTTGGAAGAAGGTTGTTTTCGCCAGCTCATTTGGTCCGACAAACGCAACTTTATCCCCTTTGTTAATGGTAAGGTGAAGGTTTTCAAACAGCTTTTCGCCTTCAATCGTCTTGCTCAAGCCTTCGATGGCTACGAGGTTTTTACCCGCTTCACGCTCTGGCTTGAAGTTAATGAACGGATACTTACGGCTTGAAGGACGAATGTCTTCCAACGTAATTTTCTCCAACAGCTTTTTACGCGAAGTCGCCTGCTTGGACTTGGAAGCATTCGCAGAGAAACGCGCAATAAACTCTTGCAGTTCCTTCATTTTTTCTTCTTTCTTCTTATTCTGATCACGAACCATTTTCAGCGCCAATTGGCTGGATTCGTACCAGAAGTCGTAGTTACCCACGTACATTTGGATTTTGCCAAAGTCAATATCCGCAATGTGCGTACACACCTTGTTCAGGAAGTGACGGTCATGGGATACAACGATGACGGTGTTTTCATAATCCGCCAGGAAGTTTTCCAACCAACGAATCGACTCGATGTCCAAGTGGTTCGTCGGCTCATCCAAGAGCAGGATGTGTGGATTACCAAACAGTGCTTGTGCCAACAGAACGCGTACCTTCTCCGTACCAGAGAGGTCCTTCATCTGCTTGTCGTGCAGGTCTGTCGGGATACCGAGGCCGATCAGCAAGCTAGCTGCATCTGCTTCGGCCATCCAGCCGTTCAGCTCTTCGAATTCTCCCTCCAATTGGGACGCGCGATTGCCGTCTTCCTCGGAGAAATCTTCTTTCATGTAAAGAGCGGTCTTCTCTTCCATGATCTCGAACAGGCGCTTGTGGCCCATAATTACCGTTTTTAACACTTCGTACTCGTCGAATTCAAAGTGGTTCTGCTTTAATACAGCGATACGCTCGCCCGGTGTCACCGAAACGTGACCGCTCGTCGGCTCGATCTCTCCGGAGAGGATCTTTACGAAGGTAGACTTCCCTGCACCGTTCGCACCGATGAGGCCGTAACAGTTACCTGGGGTAAACTTAATGGATACATCTTCAAACAGTGCGCGCTTGCCGTAGCGCAGCGTCACGTTCTGAGTGCTTATCATCGTCGCAATACCTGCCTTTTTTGAATCGTTCAAACACTTATCTTACCAGAGATGACCTCATTTTGCAAAAGATAAACGATTTCGAGCACAGCAAAAAATACCTGACTCATGAAATTGCCTGTGGCAGGGAAAACTACCATGGCAATCCAGTGGGAAGGAGGCAAAGAAATGTCCAAGCACAATGGTGTCAAGAATGAGATGGGAAAGAAAGAAAACCCTTCGCAAACCCGTACATCGAACACAATTAGCAAAGAACAGACTCGCTCCAAGCAACGTGGCGAGTAGCGAGTGCCTCCATCAAAAACCGGCCTGCGGCATATGCAGACCGGTTTATTTGCAATCAATCGGATCAAACACTGGCCTGCAACGGAACGAGAGCAGGGCGATGTGTCTGTAAAGGCTGTGAATCCACATAGATCGATACATTGTGCAATGTTACGTACACAATGCTCTCCTCTTCTACGTTCAACTCCATAAAGCGCTGCCTGCTCATTTCGGCTTCAAACACCTCATCCGTGTCCAAACGCTTTAAGTCAAGGCGAACGATCGGACCCAAGAGGGAAATATGGTTAATCTCGGCCTGAACAGATCTGGCAGACTTCCCCTCTGGCGGACGCAACGAAATCTCTACATCATGTGGGCGCATGTATCCGACAGCGGGAGCCTCCACCGCTTTATCTTTCCAATCTGTCTCGAACTCTGCTTCGCCGAGCTTGATTTTGCCATTTTGGATTCGTCCGTGAAACAGATTGACCCGCCCGAGAAAGCTGTAAACGAACGGATTCGCCGGATGATGATAAATTTCTTCGGGCGATCCTACCTGCTCTACTCGCCCTTCATTCATCACAACTACCTGATCCGCCAATTCCATCGCTTCCTCCTGATCGTGTGTGACGAACAGAATCGTCAGCCCGAGCTTCCCGTGCAGATGACGGAGCCAGCGACGCAGCTCCTGCCTCACTTTCGTATCCAAAGCGCCAAACGGTTCATCCAGCAGCAAAAATTTTGGTTCCACTGCCAACGCCCTCGCCAATGCAACACGCTGGCGCTGACCACCGGATAGCTGTGAGGGATAGCGATGTGCGAGACCATCTAGCTGCACGAGCTTTAACAGAGAATGAACCTTTTCACTGATTTCTTCCTTGCTCGGTCGGGTTTTGCGGGAGCGAACTGACAATCCAAACGCAATGTTGTCAAAGATGTTCATATGCCGAAACAAGGCGTAATGCTGAAAAACAAATCCAACCTGCCGCTCGCGCACGTCACGGTTCGTATTATCCTCTCCGTTAAAGAGGATGCTCCCCTCCTGTGGTTGCTCCAGTCCAGCGATGAGACGCAAAAGCGTCGTCTTTCCCGATCCGGAAGGCCCAAGAAGCGCTACGAGTTCACCTTCCGGGATATGCAGATTTACATTTTTCAGCGCCGTAAAGCTTTTATATGACTTCGTAATGTTCACTACCTCGATACTCATCCGGCTCTCTCTCCTGTCACGTCGTAGTGTTGTTCCTCATCCAGCTTTGCCTGCCGCTCGGTTTTCCACTCGATCAAGCTTTTCAAAATAAGCGTCACCAAGGCTAAGGCAGCAAGCAAGGTGGCTACCGCAAAGGCAGCAGCGAATTGATATTCGTTGTAGAGAATCTCCACATGCAACGGGAGCGTATTGGTCATGCCGCGAATATGACCGGAAACGACGGATACTGCCCCGAATTCACCCATGGCGCGGGCATTGCACAGTATGACCCCGTACAGGAGTCCCCATTTTACGTTTGGCAGCGTGACGCGTAAAAATGTTTGCCAGCCGCTTGCTCCGAGCGAGACTGCTGCTTCCTCCTCGTCTCTTCCCTGTGCTTCCATGACCGGAATCAGTTCACGAGCGACGAACGGAAAGGTAACAAAGGTCGTCGCGAGCACGATACCTGGAACCGCAAATATGATTTTGAAATCCCACGCCTCAAGCAAGGGCGCAGCCACACCTTGACTCCCAAACAAGAGGACAAAGATCAGACCCGCAATGACTGGAGACACGGCAAAAGGCAAATCTATCAACGTAAGCAACACATTTTTACCCGGGAACGAAAACTTGGCGATTGCCCATGCAGCAGCGATCCCGAACGTCACATTCAGCGGAACACTAATGGCAGCCACAAGCAAGGTGAGCTTGACAGCGGATAACGTTTCCTCATCTGTAATGGACGCAACGAACACCTCCGCCCCTTGCCGAAACGCTTCTGTAAAAACAGCAACAAGCGGAAGAATCAAAAACAAGCCGAGGAAGAGCAAGGCCACGATAATCAATGTCCATCGGATATAGGCCGGCTCCGTCAAATGCTTCATACGTGATACCTCCTAACGGGCCGCATCGAATTTATTGATTCTCCATTGCAAGTAGTTGATGATCAAAAGCATGATAAAGGAAATCACTAGCATGACTGTTGCAATTGCCGTGGCGCCTGCATAGTCAAACTGTTCCAGCTTGGTCATAATCAAGAGGGGCACAATCTCTGTTTTCAACGGCATGTTCCCGGAGATGAAAACGACAGAGCCATACTCCCCCAATGCTCTGGCAAAAGCGAGCGCAAAACCCGTAATGATCGCCGGTAACAGATGAGGCAAAACCACCCGCCAAAATGTATTCCATCGGGTAGCGCCCAACGTAGCTGCCGCTTCCTCCATTTGCAAATCCCAATCCTGCAAAACAGGCTGGACGGTTCTGACGACAAAAGGAAGACCGATGAATGTTAGTGCAACCCATATACCGATGGGGGTGTACGCTACCTTGATCCCCCATTCCGCCAGATACTGCCCGATCCAGCCATTTTCAGCGTAGATAGAAGTCAGGGCAATCCCGCCTACAGCGGTAGGTAAAGCAAATGGCAGATCAACCATGCCGTCAATGATCCGCTTCCCCGCAAACTGATAGCGAACCAATACCCATGCCACTAAGACACCGAACACTGCATTGAGACAAGCCGCGAAAAAAGAAGTCATAATACTCACACGAATAGAGGCAAGGACACGCGTATCCATGATCGTCCCTATGAATTGCTCCCAGCTCATCGTCGAAGCTTTTAAAAACAAGACAGACAGAGGGATCAGCACCAGAAGACTCAGGTAGACGATTGTATAGCCCATGGTCATGCCAAAGCCTGGCAAAAACCCTCTGTTGCGCAGTGATTTTCTCATGAAGGTAACTCCTCTGAGGAAAGTGTAGGTCTATGGTTTATAAAGTTGATCGAATACGCCTTGATCTGCAAAATGAGTCTTTTGTGCTTTCGTCCAGCCACCAAACAACTCATCGATGGTAAACAATTTGATTTCGGGGAATGCGGGTGTATGTGCTTGGAGCACTTCCTGCGAACGAGGGCGGTAGAAATGCTTGGCTGCGATCTCTTGGCCTTTTTTGGTATACAGGAACTGGAGGTATGCTTCTGCTACTTCTTTTGTCTTGTGCTTGTCAGCGTATTTGTCAACGATGGTGACAGGCGGTTCAGCCAAGATGCTCAAGGACGGATTCACAATCTCAAACTTGTCTTTCCCTAGTTCATTGACAGCGAGATACGCTTCGTTTTCCCAAGCAATCAGCACATCCCCAATGCCACGCTCGACAAAAGTAGTGGTCGAACCACGTGCCCCAGAATCGAGGACGGGTACATTCTTAAACAATTGTGACACGAATTCTTGTGCCTTCGCTTCATCTCCCCCATTTGTCTTCAGGGCATATCCCCAGGCAGCCAAGTAATTCCATCTGGCTCCCCCAGACGTTTTCGGGTTCGGGGTGATCACGGAGATACCAGGCTTGATCAAATCATCCCAATCTTTGATTTGCTTCGGATTGCCTTTGCGCACGAGAAACACAATCGTGGAGGTGTAAGGCGAGCTGTTGTCCGAGAGCTTCTTTTGCCAATCGGCAGGAATCAGACCGCGTTCAGCAATCGCGTCAATATCATAAGCGAGGGCAAGGGTGATTACATCTGCTTCCAAACCATCGATGACGGAGCGGGATTGCTTGCCTGAACCGCCATGTGATTGCTTGATCGTCACTGTTTGACCTGTCTTTTGTTGCCACTCTGAGGCAAACTCCTTGTTGATGTCTTGGTAAAACTCGCGTGTCGGATCATAGGAAACATTGAGCAGCTCTACCGTAGAGTTGCTGCCCCCCGCTCCATTCCCTGTTTCTGCTGGTGCAGCAGCTGAGCAGCCTGCCATAGCAGCCGCCAAAGCAACGATTCCTACGCGTTGCAGGATCGTCTGGACCTTGCCTTTCGTGGTTTTCATACAGCGTACCTTCACTCCTCTTTTAATCTATAGTATTTTACTCGGAATACTCTGTTATTGAAGATTATACCTGCCTTTTTATTCCTGTCAACGATATTTCCATCTACCCTATGCTAGGCAGGTAGGCCACGTTCAAATGTTACTTGCCTATCCAGCAAATTTGGGCCCGCCCGTTCTGTCATTTTCAAAAAAATAAGCCTTCCCGTTGAATGGGAAAGCTTTTCCGATCAGACTTTGGCACTGGCATATTTCATCCGGTCAAAAGCAAAAAGATCGGCGTCCGAATGACTTCCTTTTGTAATCAGATCACTGATGATTTGCGCGCCGATAGTCGAATAAACGGTTCCATTCCCCCCATACCCTAGCGTGAACAAGCAATGGGGATACCCCTCCTGCTCCCCAAACAGCGGGAGTCCGTCATGCGTTCCGACAAAAGTAGCTCCCCAATAATATTCGGCTCGCATGGGAATCTGCGGAAATAACTCTTGAATCTTTGCGAGCAATTGATCACGCTTCTTAAGGCTAGAAGCATCCCTCTTTTGCAAGTCGTTCAATGGCTCATCAAGTCCTCCGACAATGATTCTCCCATCTGGACAAGTGCGGATATACAAATAGGGACGGGCTGTTTCCCAGATTAAACATGCATGCGGCCAACCCGTAAGCGCTTCGACTTGATTAGTCACGATGGAAAACGAGCTGGAAATGACAGCATTGGCATTACGCTTCATGGATTGTGCCTCATAGCCAGTTGCAAACACAGCACGCCTGCACTTGATTGTGTGCCCACTTTTGGTATAGACCAAAAGCCCTCCGTCCTGTACTTTTTGATGCACGACTTCCGTGTTTTCGTATACGCGCGTCCCTTTTTTTACAGAGTGGGCGATCACACCGTTGGTAAATTTGTACGGATTGAGCTCCGCATCTCCCTTGGAATAAATAGCCCCTGCCTTTGAAAAGGAGAATCGCTTCTCTATATCTGGTCGGTCAAAATACGTGACTGGGAAGCCATACTTCTTCAATAACTGGTACTCTGTACGCAAGCTCTCCGCATCGGCTGGTTCGCTGGCATAGTACAGGCTGTCACGCCTTATGTAATCTGGAGATTGGTCTAGCTGCCCAGAAATTTTTTCTAATTCATCAACCGCCTGCCGGGTCAGCTCGTAAAAACGAACTCCTTTTTGCTCACCGAAAGAATGGATACAGGCTGTCAACGTTTTGTCATTGCATATTTGCAGCAAACCGGTGTTAGCGCTGCTGCTGCCCCCACTCACCCGCCGTTTATCCACGAGGATGACATCCACATCATGCTGCTTCAGATAATAGGAAACGAGTGCACCTGCCTCACCGCCACCAATGATCAGGACATCACACTTCACGTCCTCGGTCAGAGCGGGATATAGGGGTGGCGCTGGCAATGTTTCTGGCCAATACAGTTTTCCGGTCACGAGTATCATCAGCATGTCCCCTCAGGCTGAAAGTATCAAAACGGACGTTACTTCAATTCTCAACCATAGGATAACCAACACGCCAACAGGCATCCGCTCTCCTATCGCAAAATTCATTGGTTATACGTTATGATGGGTGTCAGAAGGAGTGATTGCGCTTGACTACGGTATACGTAAAGCTTCCGCATGAACATGCAGTTGTTCGAGAAATCGATGGGACGGATGAACTACAGGAGCTGGTGGGTGGTGATTATGAGGTAGTAGATGATGACCATCTGGAGGGTATCTCCCTCATTGTGAATGAAGATGCTCGCGGGGTACAAGCGAACAATTTCCCTATCACATCAGACGGATTTTTAGACTGGGTCTATGGACCTTGCGTATTCGTCAAAGCAGATGGACGTTCGTTGACAGCTGACGATCTTTCGAGAATTGACCAGTTTTTATCCGCCAAAGGATGAGGATTTAATCAAAGCAAAGACCCCTGACGTATCAGCTCACGCCCATTTACACGGCTGATAATCAGGGGTCTTGTATTTTTACTCGATTGAACTAGCTCTTGAGACCGCTGCTGCCGAAGCCGCCCGCTCCTCTTTCTGTCTCATCCAGCTCATCGACTACTTCGAACTGCGCGACTGGAACGATTGCAATGACACCCTGTGCAATCCGGTCCCCTTTTTTGATCAAGTAGCTATGTGCATCGACTTCTTGTTCAACAGTTACTTCGTTTTCGCCAGCGCCCAGACATACCTTGCCACTTTTTCCGGATGCGATCCGAATGTTATCGATCAGTACGCATACTTCACCGCGATAGCCTGCATCAACAGTCCCCGGTGCATTGGACAAGCGCAGCTTTGTTTTAGCACTGATCCCGGAGCGAGGGCGCACTTGCAATTCAAATCCTTCCGGAAGCGCGAACGCCAAGCCTGTTGGAACTTTTGCAGATTGGCCAGGGGCAATCAATGTATCCTCTACCGCGACCAGATCAAAGCCCGCGTCCATTGCTCTCGCGTACGCTGGGATCACGGCGTCTTGGTGGAGCTTTTTAATTTTCACCTGCGTAACCAGGCGCTCATTTGTCATGTTCATGTAATCGTCTCTCCTCTGTAGCCTGTCAGCTGAATACCATTCATAGTGTACAGGATGCGTCCACTTCCAGCAAGAAGCACGGAATTTCATAAAAACCTCACAAATCCCTTTCTTTTTCAGCGCTTTTAACAATGGAATGTGGTATAATCACCGTTGCATCTAAAATCACAATTGAAAAGAAAGGTGGAATTGTACCTTGCAAGTACAAAAACCATATCGCATTTTGTTGTATTACAAGTATACTCCTATTGAAAATTATGAGGAGTACGCAGCCGAGCACTTGCAATTTTGCAAGGATAACGGTCTGAAAGGGCGGATTATCGTAGCTCCGGAGGGCATTAATGGAACCGTATCCGGTACGATTGAACAAACCGACGCCTACATGGAATATGTGCGAAAAGATCCACGTTTTAGTGATATGTGGTTTAAAATAGATGAGTCGGAAGAACATGCGTTCAAAAAAATGTTTGTGCGCCCGAAAAAAGAGCTGGTAACCTGGCGTTTGGAAGAGGATGTTGATCCGAATAAACTAGTCGGCACCTATCTGAAACCAAAAGAATGGTACGAAATGATGCAGGAAGAGGACGTCGTGATTCTCGACGGTCGCAACTACTACGAATACGATTTGGGACATTTCCGTGGTGCGATTCGCCCCGAAGTGGATTCATCCCGTGAGTTCCCTGAGTGGATTCGTGAAAACATGAGCCAATTCAAGGATAAAAAAGTCCTCACCTACTGCACAGGCGGTATTCGTTGCGAAAAGCTGACAGGTATATTGCTGCAACAAGGCTTTGAAAATGTTTACCATCTTGAGGGCGGAATTGTCACGTATGGAAAAGATCCAGAAGTCCAAGGACGTCTGTGGGATGGAAAATGCTACGTGTTTGACGAACGCATCTCTGTGCCGATCAACCATACCGAAGAAGACGTTGTCATTGGCCGTTGCCATTACTGCGGTACGGTGGAAGACCGCTATGTAAACTGCGCGAACCCATTCTGCAACAAGCAGCACTTCTGCTGCACAGAATGCGAGACAAAATTCAAGCGCTCTTGCTCCGATGAATGCCGCGAGCACCCTCGCAACCGTTATGTAGAAGCGGAAGAAAAAGCGAAGCTGCAAGCTGCTGGATCAAACGCATAATTTGATAGGAACACATGCAAGCTGATTCTCTCGTAGAGTCAGCTTGTTTTTTATAGACAAAAGGTTCACACTCCCCTCGCTTTCCCTTTACCTGAATTTGGTACTATAATAAATAATTAAATCATTCGCAAAAGGGGATACATTATGTCATTGATTCATGAAACAAGCATTCTCGAATGGCAAGCTGCAATGACAGCCGGAACCACGACTTCCCGGGAACTGACCCTCGCCTTTTTAGAGCGGATTGCCACCTACAACAAACAAGGCATCCGAATCAATGCTATTTGTGAGCTAAACCCAGATGCACTGGCGATTGCAGAGTCACTGGATCGGGAACGAGCGGTGTCAGGCAGTCGCGGGCCGCTTCACGGAATCCCTGTACTCATCAAGGATAACATTGCGACCTCTGACAAAATGCACACGACGGCTGGAGCTCTAGCTTTAGCAGATTCGTTTGCCTCTGCGGATGCATTTGTTGTGACCAAGCTCCGAGAGGCGGGCGCCGTCCTTTTAGGGAAAACAAATCTTACGGAATGGGCTAACTATATCTCCAATGACATGCCAGATGGCTATAGCTCGCGCGGTGGACAAGTATTGAACCCATACGGTCCTGGTGTACTCGAAGTCGGCGGGTCTAGCTCGGGTTCAGCTGCTGCGATTGCCGCAGGATTTGCCGTTGTGGCAGTCGGTACGGAGACTTCTGGGTCCATTCTCCACCCAGCGGAGCACAATTCGCTCGTGGGAATCAAGCCTACGGTTGGCTTAATCAGCCGTTCGGGTATCATTCCGATTTCTCATAGCCAAGACACAGCCGGACCGATGGCGAGAACCGTGACTGATGCAGCAATTTTGCTTGGCGCGCTTACTGGGATAGATGAAAATGATCCGGTGACTGGAAAAAGCGAGGGTCTAGCACATACCGATTACCTCCCCTTCCTCGATGCAGATGGATTGCGAGGTGCGCGCATCGGCGTTGTACGCTCCAGGTTTTTGGCTGAGTGTGATGACGAAGAAATCGCCTTGTATGAAGCAGCTATTGAAAAGCTCAAAGAGGCTGGCGCAACTGTCATAGATGCGGTCACCATTCCGACAGAAAATGCCAAGTGGGATAGACAAGTTCTGGTGCATGAATTCAAGGTAGGCGTCAATGCGTACTTAAAAACCTTACCAGCCCCCTACCCGATCCGCTCCTTGCGGGATGTCATTGCCTTTAATCGGGCACATGAGGAACAAGCCCTGCTTTACGGGCAAGAGCTGCTGGAAGAATCCGAGCAAACAAGTGGTACGTTGACAGAGCCGGAGTATCTGGCGAATCGCCTGTTCGATTTGGAAATGACACAGAAGCAAGGCCTTGATGCTGTCATGAAGGAGCACGAACTCGATGCCCTCTTGTACCCCGGCAGTACGGGTTATGCTATCCCGGCCAAAGCCGGTTACCCTTCGATTACGGTTCCAGCTGGCTATACTTCCGCGGGCAAGCCATTCGGCATCATGCTAACTGGATTGGCATTCCAGGAACCTACCCTGCTTCGCCTGGCCTACGCTTATGAGCAAGCAACTCGACTGCGTATAGCTCCGAGTATGACTACCGTGTAAAGGAAGCACAGAATGAACCACAGAATGAACCGATATTACGGACTTTTTATTGGCACAGCAATCCCTTTCAAGCATCTGAAGAAAATCATTCGCAAATTCAACTATGATTACTATGGCAAAGCCAGCCCAGAACGACAGCAGGACTTTATCGAAATAATTCCAGAATTCCACATCAGTCACTCTCATAATCCACACCATTGGCTAGCGTGTATCATGGTGGAACCTGCGTTTTTGAACAGATTTTTAGAAATCGTAAACAACCTAGATTTCACTTTCATCCTTTGCCAGTATCGTCACGGTCATTTTCAAACGATAATGAATGAAATCGAGTATAGTGTTACGAGCTATCGCTCCTTGGAAGATGTCGTCTATCTGCTATTCGAAGATGAAGATGATATCGAAGGGAAATTCGCTAAAAAACTGCGCACGCTCCCACTCGAAAAACAATTTGCCTCAGCCCCTGGAATCAAAACGAGCGAAGAATATCAATATCTGCTAGATACATGGGTAAAGGAAGTACTCGCCTATCCAGCAAAAAACGCATGAGACCCTTTTGGCCCCATGCGTTTTTCCCATTCTACATTGTCTTGCTTTCTTGCTCCGCTTTACCGAGTCGGTCCTGGAACAGCTTGCTCAATTGACCGATATTTACTTCCCATTCCTCATCCTTGTAATAGACAGTCGCTTTGTTTTCGCCCTTTTTGCCTACGATGCGAATACTCGTTGTCTTCACTTCATAGGTGCCATCTTCCTTGAAGGAAATATCGGCATCCTTAAGCTCTTTGTCCAAGACTGGTGTAATCGTCTTATCGACGACTTCCTGTGTAGCTACGGCTGCTTGACGTCCCATTTGAATCACTTCTTCAGGACTGAATTGGAAAAACAACACGAGCACAACACCAATAATAGCAGCGAGCGAAATAATTCGAATGATACTTCGCACCACCCATTGGGCAGCCATGATGATGAGTATGATAGCTAGCGCAATCGGCCAGTAATCTTTGATCAGCTGAAGTATTTGGTCCACGTCTATCCCTCCTTCGATTTCAGTCTCGCCAAAAAATATCGAAACCAAATCTTCTTACAGAAAAAAACCGTCTCAGCAAAGCGGACGGAATCGCGAAAATGGGTTGTCTCTCACTAATTCTCGTAAAAAATGCAAACTCCTGCTCTCATTTTCAATCGTTTTAAACGAATTTTGCCATTATATTCATCTTTAATAAAATAGAAACAGGTGATATAGGATGAAACAAAATCTGTATGATCAACTGGATTTTTATCAGGACTATCAAAAGCTCCGTCTGTCCGGTGAATCGGAGAATGATATAATCGAACAGCCTGCTTTTCGCGGTTGTCTCCCCTCCCTGAAAGGATTGCGTGTACTCGACCTCGGATGTGGTGGCGGACAGTTCGCCAAGTACTGTGTGGAGCAAGGAGCAAGTGAAGTGATCGGTGTTGATCTCTCTCACAACATGCTGGAGTATGCCCGGACGAACAACAGTCATGAGAACATTCACTATCTACATGGCTCCCTGGAGGACATTGCGCTTGCCGATCATGACTACGATCTCATTACGAGCTCTCTTGTCATGGACTATGTTCGTGACTATGAGCACGTGATCAACAAAGTAAGCCGCGCCTTGCGCAACGGAGGCCATTTCGTTTACTCGACACTCCATCCGCATATTACTGCTCGCAAAAAGGTCGAGGGTTGGGTACGCGACGAAGAAGGGCAGAAGCATTTCTGGCCCTTGGATAACTACTTGGAAGATGGAGAGCGTGAAATGCACATGATGAGCGGCAGAAAGGCCCTTTTTTACCACCGCTCCATGTCCACTGCCGTCAATACGTTAATCCAATCGGGGCTTACCCTGCAAGAGATCATCGAGCCAACCTGCACACCAGAAGGACTCCTTTTGCAGCCGCATCAGATTTCAGAAGTAAGAAGACCGACGTTTATTATTTTCAAGACGCAGAAGACTTTTTGAAATGAATGGTTAAAAGCCCGGAAGAATGCATCCGGGCTTCACGAAAATTGTTTACATAATAACTATTATGTATCTTTAATATCATACTTTTCTTATTTTTTTCCATTCCCATCCAGAGCTTTGGCATAATACTCTTCCTGAATATACTCCGGCACCATACTCCCACCAGTCGCCCATACGATGTGGGTCGCCTTTTTCATTTTCTCCGTTAGACCTTGCTTCTCCAAATACATCCGCCCTGTCTCCTGCTGAAACAATCTAACAGGTCCTGGCATACCAGCCAATGCAGACGGCTCCAATCGAATGGACTCATGATCGCGCAAGGCTCGCAACAAGGCATATAGCTCCTCGTCGTCCACGGTAAACACGCCACTCAGCAGGTCCTCCATCATTTTTCCTACCAATCGGGAAGGTCGACCAACTGCCAGACCATCTGCCTCTGTCTTGTTGTCTATCCCGAAATCTTGAACGGAAACTTTGTCATGGAGCCCTGTCATTAAACCTAGCAGCATGCAAGGAGAATGAGTCGGTTCCGCAAAAAAGCAATGAACATGGTCACCATAAATAAGCTTTAACCCGTATGCTACACCACCAGGACCACCACCAACTCCACACGGAAGGTAGACGAACAGCGGGTGATCACGATCTACTTTTATTTGTTGTTCCTCTAGCTGCCTTTTCAATCGTTCGGCTGCTACTGCATAGCCGAGGAATAATCGCTTGGAGTTCTCATCATCGATGAAGTAGCAGTTCGGATCGGCTTCAGCCTGCTTCCTGCCCTCTTCCACGGCTTTTCCGTAATCCGATGCGTACTCCACAACCTGAACCCCTTTTGCCCGCAGCAATTCCTTTTTCCATGCTTTAGCGTCCGCTGACATGTGTACAGTGACTTGAAAACCGAGCTTCGCGCTGATGATCCCGATGCTCAAACCGAGATTCCCTGTCGAGCCTACCGCAATGGAATAACGGGAAAACAGTTCCCGGAACGCATCCGAGGCCAAAATAGCATAATCCTTGTCCGGTTGCAGCATCTGATGCTTTTGGGCCAATTCTTCTGCATGTGCCAGCACCTCGTAGATGCCGCCCCGTGCTTTGATCGAACCTGCAATAGGCAAATGGCTGTCGCATTTTAACCAGAGATTCCCTTGTATATTCGTCGCAAATCGAGACTCCAGGTGCTTTTTCATCTCTTTTATCGGAACGAGTGGGGACTCGATCAGTCCACCAGCTTCTCTCGTCTCGGGAAAAGCCACTTGAATGAACGAGCCAAAACGCCGCAAGCGTTCTTCTGCATCATGGACTTCCTCTGGCCGAACGGAGAGAGCTGCTTTTGCGATCTCGTCATAGCTAGGGTTCGTCCAGAACACTTCCTCCGTCGCCATCATGTTATGGAGAAGCGGATATTTCGTTTTCCACTCCTCTATTGTCAGCCCTTCCACCTTTTCGTTGTTTCCCATCTTGAACGAGCCCCCTATTCTTTCCATCTTCTTTGTTATTATAACGAAATATTACAAAACTTCTTTTGGAAAACCAAATAAAAATTACTGATGAATCCACTCATTTGATACAATGGTCGTGATAAAGAAGTCGACTGTACCAAAAAGGAAAGTGATAACATGTATCGCTATACCATATGCTTTCTCAAACATAGAAATGGGATACTCATGCTAAATCGCAACAAATCACCGTTGATGGGGCTATGGAATGGCGTAGGCGGTAAGCTAGAGCACGGAGAGACTCCACTGGACAGTGTCCTTCGCGAGGTTCGGGAAGAGACGGGCATTTTGCTAGAAACCGCTTGCTACAAAGGAATTGTCTCTTGGCTAGTCGATGGAATGGAAACGGGCGGTATGTATGCATTTCTCGCTCATCTTCCGGAAGACTACGAGCGCTCTCAAACTCCACAGCTCGTGGAAGAAGGCATACTTGACTGGAAAGAGCTAGCGTGGATCTTGGACCCGGACAACGCTGGCGTCCCAGAAAACCTTCCCATGTTTTTACCATACATGTTGGAAGAGGCTGAACCTTGTCAACATTTCTTTACGTACGAAAATAACCTGATTGTCAACTACGAAACAGCTCCATTGCCAAAGCCGGTAACAACCTGAATCGGAGGAGAAACACGGATGGAAATTCGCAAGCTTGCAGCACAGGAACAACCACCACTGGATTTACTCTTATTGGCTGACCCTTCAGTCAGATTGGTAAAAGATTATTTACAACGAGGTCAGTGCTATGTCGCTCTTCTGGAGGAGAGCATCGTAGGCGTCTACGTCTTGATTCCAACCAGACCGGACACGATTGAACTCGTGAATGTTGCTGTCGATGAGGCCCACCAAGGGAAGGGCATTGGCAAAAAGCTCGTTCTTCATTCCATTGAAGTAGCAAAATCTCTCGGTTATAAGACGATCGAGGTCGGCACAGGGAATTCTAGTGTGGGTCAGCTTGCCCTTTATCAAAAGTGCGGATTTCGGATGAATTGGATCGATCGGGACTTTTTTTTGCGGCATTATGAGGAAGAGATTTACGAAAACGGGATTCAGGTGGTAGATATGATTCGCCTCTCTCAAGATATTTGAGAAGATTGTCTAGAAACAGTGTGAACCGAATGAGTATACATAATTTATATTATGTTATCTTAATGTACGTTATCTTTTTATAGGAAAAGGTGATGCCAGTGATCACGCATTTTTCTAAATTAACCTTACAAACTGTGTCCATCCAAGGGGTACATCAGGTTTACGCAGACCGTCTCGGCTTTCCGATTTCATCTCAATCAGACAAACAGATTACGTTTCAAGTCACTCCTGATTTTCGTTTAACCTTTCAAGAAGTGTATGAGCCGATTTCCCCCGCCCATATTGCGTTTCAAGTGCCTTATTCCCTCTTTCATGAATCAGCGAAAAAGATCAAAGAATCTGGTCTTTTGATTGTTCGATGGGAGGATGGGCATGACATTGATCAGGAAAAACAACGGATGAACTTGTATTTCCGCGATGGAGACGGGAATCTTCTTGAAATTATCGCCCACGAGTATGTGTCAGAAGAGGTCGTCAAGCCGTCCACTCCCCTGCACATTATATATTTACGGGAAGTGGGCTGTCCTGTGGAAAGCGTGCCTGTCTTTACCCAATGGCTAAAATCGAATATAAGCCTGAAAACATACGAGGATGGTGAAATTTTTAACTTCGTCATCGGGGGCACGGCACATATCGTAGCCACATGGAAAAACAGGCCTTGGATTCCCATTGCGATGAAAGCGTTACCACCAAAAATGCACGTCACTTTTGGAACACCTGACCAAACGTTCCTGCAAAAAGTACGGAGGCGCTTTGAAAAAAGTAATGTCCTATTCCATTCGGATGCCCATGAGCTTACGTTCGTCCGGGAAGGATACTCTTTTTCTGTTATCCATACACCCGATTTCGCCCCTGACATCCCGAGTAAATTGCAATTACCTCTTTCTATCTCCACCTAGCAAATACAGCGGCAGACGAGGACTTCAGACGTTGTCCTTGACTGCCGCTGTTCTGCTTTCACGCTATCCTCTAGCGACCTTTCTCTTTAAAAGTGGCTCACGACCTTCGCGTCCTTGTGTTTTCGCAAGGTAGACGGCATATTCAAGCGGGCGAGTAATGGCATTCTTGTACTGCTCCATTGCCCCCATCTCCCGGAAAATTTCCCGAGCTGGTTTGGGATTCACTTCGATCAGCCACGCACGACCCTCTACATCGATGCCAATATCCAGTCCAAATTCAACCATCCGTCCAAAATGATCCTCGAGTGTTTCTGCTGTTTGAAAAGCGAGCTGTTCGCAATCACGTACGATCTGCGCAGTTCGCTCCTCCCCAAACCTCGGTCGGAGAAATACCGAAACAGGAATAGCTTTTCCACCGCCATGCAGATTAGAGGTGGCACTGCGTTCTGGACCCACGCGAATCCCATGACCTGTAATGCTCCATTCACCCTGCCCATTCTTTTGAATCAAGAGGCGCATGTCTACTGCACGCGAAGGAACCAGCTGCAAACGAAGCCCTTGCTGAACGATGTATTTCTCCTGTCTCGTCCAACGATCTACCCATCTCTGGGCAGCGGCTTTGTCTCTTACTACTGTGGACACTTTCGCCCTTTGCTTATTACGTCCGAGCAGTCTCAGTTCGTCGCCACGCTTTTCAATGGACAAGATGTTTCGACCCCCTGTTCCATTGAGTGGCTTTACGTAGAGCAATGGATGCTTGCCTAACATGTTTACGAGGCTTTGACGGTTATAGAGGTAGGTCTCCGGAAGCCAGCGATGCATTCTGGAGTCCCGATGCAGCACCTCATGTACTCGCCATTTGTTAGCCAATCGATTGTTTGCGTACAAAAAATTACTCGTCCGCCGAAAGGCCACGTAGTTCTTAAACGCCTGTGTCGGTGTATAACGGTACCGGTCGAATACAGCGTCTGGACGATCAAATATCCTTGCTTGCCAGCCGCCACTCTTCCCCGGGACATACCCTCTCACCTGCTTGCCTGATCCCAACACGTCGTTAGGTGAAAACAAGAAAACGGTACAGCCCAGTTCTTGTCCAGCCTTGAGCAGTCGCCGAAAATAGGTTGGCTCTGCAAAACGTGTGCCTTCCCGCCAAGTCAAGATGCCGATTATGGGTCGTTTCAAAAGACCACCCTCTCTCGTTTCCTCCTTGGCAGTTTATTCAGTCTGTAGTCAAATGGCGATTATCTCAGCTTCTTTTCCAAGTGAAACAGATCGAGTGGCAACGGAGCCGTGACTTCGATAACTTCTCCACCGAATGGATGCTCAAATTTGAGTACGGCGGCGTGCAGCGCTTGTCGCTTAATGAGTTCGCGCTTGCCACCATACAGTTCATCCCCCAAAAGCGGGTGCCCAATATGACTGAAATGAACGCGAATTTGATGGGTTCGCCCCGTCTCCAATTGACATTCTACTTTCGTAGCTGTTTGAAAGCGTTCTTTCACCTGGTAATGCGTAATCGCTGGATCTCCGTTAGGTGTGACCCTTCTGCGCGTCCCATGATTCCGATCTTTTCCGATGGGTTCATTGATTTTCCCGCGCTCTTTGGGCATTTGTCCCGAAACATACGCGACATAAGTACGCTTGATTGTGCGCTCACGCAGCATTTCATCTAAAAGTGCAGAAGCCCACGCATGCTTCGCGTACAGAACGACGCCTGACGTATCCTGATCCAGCCGATGGACATGGCGGACTTTTGCTTCCAAACCCGTACGAAAAAAGTGCCCCGACACGAGATGATCCAACGTCACATGATGATAGCGTTCGGTCGGATGCAACAGAAGTCCAACCGGCTTATTTACGATGAGCAAATGATCATCCTCGTACAAAATCTCGGGAACTTCACTAGCCGGATCAAGCCCCAAAGGCTCAGGCTTGCACATCCGCAGCCGAATTTCCTGCCCTGCTTTTCCCACAACATGCTGAGCAACAGGTGCACCGTCCAGCAATACTTCTTTGTGTTGGAATAAAAGATGGACCTGCTTGCGAGGCAGCTTCCACTCTTCGCGCAGCAGGTTCCCAATCGGAATGGCATCATCTTTGTCTCGTAAGTGAGCAACAAGCCATTCCCCTTCTTTTTTCATGTTTAACATTTCTGTCTATCTCCCTGTTCTATGTTCATGCCATTACGCTTGCTCGAGTCCTTTACCCACTTGAATGGCACGGTCTAAGAAATGCTCGATCTCCTCACGACTTTTTCCGAGCTTGCTGACGAAGCGAACCAGTTCTTTACCATTTTGGAACGCAATAAAGCTCGGGATTCCGAAGACATCGTACTTTTCGGACAGGTCCGGGAGAGTATCACGGTTGACTTCGATCATATCCAGCTGTTCTTTGTATTTTTCCTCCACGGCAGGCATGAAAGGATCAATGCGATGGCAATCTGGGCACCAATCCGTGAAGAATTTGACGATGACTGGCTTGGTTGCTGCGATTACTTGCTCGAACTCTGCTTCTGTCTTAATTTCTCTCATGTTATGTTCCTCCCCAGAATGATTTGGAAATAGTGTACCACAGGCGTGGGAAATCACTCTATATTTTTCCACCCTGCTCGATGAGACATTGCACAAACGCTTCAGCCGGGCGCGACAATGGCTTATCCTTTCGATACGCCACGACGAGAGTGCGAGAAGGTTTTGTTTTGATCCGCACATAAGTTGGCGGCTCGATCGTTCCGGGTGCGAGCGTAATCATTTTCGGCGCAAACGACAACCCCATGCCTGCTGCAACAAGTGACTGAGCCGTCTGGATGTTCGAGCTCTCAAACACGATTCGCGGTCGGAATCCCGCCTGCTCACAGAGCCGAAGCGAAATCGTGCGGAAGCCTTGTCCTTCTTTTAATAGAATAAAAGGCTGATCGGCTACCTCTGCGAGATCGACTTCTTTACGTTTCGCGAGCGGATGATTGGCTGGTACCGCCAAAAAGATTTCTTCGTTGATCGCGGGGATGATTTCCAAAGACGGATCACTGATGGGCATGGTAAGCAGGCTTACATCAATTTTCCCCCGCACGAGCAGCTGCTCCAAATGACTCGATGTTTCCTCCATCAATTGCAGCTCGACACCGGGAAATTGCTGTGTAAACGTAGGCAGCACCCTTGGCAGCACGTACGCCCCTGTAATCGGTAGACTTCCGACTAGCAATTTACCGCTTTCTCCTACGGCATAAGCTCGCATTTCCCTCTCCAGCCCCTCTGACATGTCGACGAGCGTTTGCGCCACCTGTATGAAGCGCTGGCCCGCATCAGTCAGTTCAACGTGCTGCGGCAAGCGATGGAACAAGCTGACACCAAGTATTTTCTCCAGCTTCGCAATTTGTTGGCTCAACGACGGTTGGGCCAAATGTAATCGATTGGCTGCCCGGGAGAAACTGCGTTCTTCCGCAACAGCGAGTACATAACGAATTTGTCGTAACTCCATATAAACCTCCCGATAGGCAAAAACTATCCTTCTTATAATTATTATATCTTTGAACTATTCTCTTTGCCATGTTACAACCTTGTTAAGAGTTTTTGAACGAAGGAGGAAAACATGATGACAGCCCGTACGATGTTTGAAAAGATTTGGGACAATCACGTTATTCACGAAGAGGCAGGCAAGCCGAGCCTTTTGTATATCGACCTGCACCTGGTTCACGAGGTGACATCGCCACAAGCTTTCGAAGGACTACGCTTGGCTGGCCGCAAAGTACGCCGTCCAGAGCTTACCTTCGCAACCATGGACCACAACGTACCGACTGCTGACCGTTTTAATGTCAAAGACCCGATTTCTCGTCAACAAATGGAAACCTTGACGGCGAACTGTGAGGAATTCGGGATTACACTGGCGGATTTGAACAGCCCGGATCAAGGGATCGTCCACGTCATTGGTCCTGAGCTCGGCCTCACACATCCAGGCAAAACAATCGTCTGCGGTGACAGCCACACCTCCACTCACGGCGCATTCGGTGCCCTCGCCTTCGGTATTGGTACCAGTGAAGTGGAGCATGTACTCGCAACACAATGCTTGCAGCAATCCAAACCAAAAACAATGGAAGTACGCGTAAATGGCGACCTGCCATTCGGTGTCAGTGCAAAAGATTTAATTTTGGCGATTATCGCAAAATACGGAACTGACTTTGCCACTGGCTACGTCGTAGAATACACAGGCGCTGCGATCCGCAACCTGACCATGGAAGAACGCATGACGGTGTGCAACATGACAATTGAAGGTGGCGCTCGCGCCGGCTTAATCGCTCCTGATCAGACTACTTTTGACTACTTGAAAGGCAAGCGCTATGTTCCGCAAGGGGAAGATTTCCTTGCAGCTGTCGAGGCTTGGAAAGAGCTCTGCACAGACGAAGGCGCTGCATTTGATGCCTGTGTAGAAATCGAGGCAGCCGAGATCGCACCGCAAGTGACGTGGGGAACGAGCCCTGGTATGGGTACGAACATTACGAGCACCGTTCCAAACCCTGAGTCATTCGAGACAGCCGCACAGCGCAAAGCGGCACAAGATGCTCTGGCGTACATGGACCTTGCACCTGGCACCCCTATGAGTGAAATCAAAATCGATCGTGTGTTTATCGGCTCCTGTACAAACGGTCGGATCGAGGACCTGCGCAAAGCAGCAGAAGTGGCAAAAGGACGCAAGGTGTCCCCTTCCGTACACGCGATGGTCGTTCCCGGCTCACAAGCTGTTAAGCAGCTCGCTGAGCAAGAAGGCTTGCACCTCATTTTCCAAGAGGCTGGCTTTGACTGGCGCGAATCTGGTTGCTCCATGTGTCTGGCGATGAACCCAGATATCCTGTCTGAAGGTGAGCGTTGTGCTTCTACCTCCAACCGGAACTTCGAAGGACGTCAGGGACGCGGCGGACGGACGCATCTGGTCAGCCCGGAAATGGCAGCAGCAGCAGCTATCGCAGGTCACTTCGTCGATGTACGTGAATGGAAAAGCGAGAACGCTAGCAAGGAGGTATTCCAATGAATCCATTTGTCATCCACACCGGAGTGGTAGCCCCACTCGATCGTGTAAACGTAGATACGGACGCAATTATTCCTAAGCAGTTCTTGAAGCGTATTGAGCGCAGCGGTTTTGGTCAATTCCTGTTCTACGAATGGCGCTTTACTGTCGATGGTGCGCCAATCGATTCGTTCATTCTGAATACGCCTGCGTACAAGGAGTCTACTGTCCTTCTTGCCCGCAACAATTTTGGCTGCGGCTCCTCTCGCGAGCATGCGCCATGGGCTCTCCTTGACTATGGCTTCCGCTGTGTAATTGCTCCATCCTTTGCGGACATTTTTTACAACAATTGCTTCAAAAACGGCATCCTGCCGATCACGTTGAGTGAAGAGCAAGTCGATGAGCTGTTCAATCGTGCTCAAAACAAGCCGAACTACCAGCTTACCATCGATCTGCAGGAACAAGTCGTTCGTGACAATGAAGGTCTCTCCTACCCGTTCGAGGTAGACTCCTATCGTCGTTACTGCCTCCTGAATGGTCTCGACGATATTGGAATTACGTTGCAGTATGAAGATAAGATCGCTGCATACGAGGCAAGTCGTTAATTTTTCATCTATAACGTTGTGCATAGAAAAAGCGAAGGCAGCCGCTATTGTGTGCCTTCGCTTTTTTCATGTTTTCCTATAGAAGAATATACATGTGACTCTCATCAAAGTATTGATCGCCATTTTTCAGTGCACGCTTTTCTAAACCATATGGAATAAAGCCCATTTTCTCATAGAGACGAATGGCAGCCGGATTGGTCGTGACGACAGCGAGCTGTACCGTATCGATATCTCCCCGCTCCTTTAAGTAGGCTAGCTCTGCCTGCATAAGCGCTTGTGCGACACCTGTCCCGCGATACGCTTCACGCACGTACATGGAGACGATAGAAGCTTTGTGTCTTGCTTTCCCCCCTCTGTGACGGAAAAAACCGATGATGCCGGCCAGGTGTCCTTCCACAAATGCACCAAAATAGCCGCTATCACCTGAATCCCCTTGAGAAAGTCTTTGCCGCCACTCTTCCATCGATACCTGCATGGCCTCTTCATAGGTAGAGCCAAAAGCGTCTGGGTCTGTTTGCAGCCCTTCCAGTCTAATCTTTACCAATTCTTCTGCATCGTCTGGTCCCAAAAATCTAACTTCCATGCTAGGCTGCACCTCTCCTATTTTTGATTTCCACTTATCTTAATTAAGAGTTGCTCGAATGTAAAGAACTATCTAAAAAAGCGCCAGGAGCATCTCCCTAGCGCTTGAACCCCTTCCTATGCAGTTCCCATTTGGTTTGGATTGCTTTGTCCAAACAGCTGCAACGCTTGCTCCCGCAGCTTGAACTTTTGAATTTTACCGGAAGCGGTCATCGGATATTCGTCAACAAACTGTATGTAGCGAGGAATTTTGTAATGAGCAATCTTCCCTTCGCAATAGTTCCGTACCTCTTCCTCCGACAACGTCTCGTGCGGCTTTACCCGAATGCACGCCAATACCTGCTCTCCGTATTTGGCATCAGGTACACCTACTATCTGAACGTCCAACACTTTTGGATGCGTATAGAGGAATTCTTCCACTTCACGTGGATAAATATTTTCCCCTCCGCGAATGATCATGTCTTTGAGCCTGCCAGTTATCCGATAGTAGCCTTCTTCATCTACGGTTGCCAAGTCTCCGGTATGTAGCCAGCCTTCGTGATCGATCGCTTTCACTGTCTCCTCTGGCATATTGTAATAGCCCTTCATGACCAAATATCCTCGAGTGCACAGCTCACCTTGTACACCTGGCGGCAAAATGTCACCAGTTGCCGGATCAATGATTTTTGCTTCTACCTCTGCATGCAGACGACCGACAGTGGATACTTTTCGCTCGAGGGAATCCTCCGGCACGGTCTGTGTGATGACAGGAGAAGCTTCGGTTTGTCCGTAGGCAATCGTAATGTCACGGATTCCCATTTGATCGACGACCTTCTTCATGACCTCAATCGGGCATAAAGAACCAGCCATAATGCCTGTTCTAAGCGAGCTCAGGTCACGCTCGGCAAAAGTCGGATGGTTCAATTCGGCAATAAACATCGTGGGTACACCGTACAGTGCTGTGCAGCGTTCGGCCTCCACAACCGCAAGTACCACGCCGGGATCAAAGGCGATGACTGGAACCATCGTCGCACCTGTCGCCACACATGCCAAGGTCCCCATCACACAACCAAAGCAGTGGAAAAACGGTACCGGAATACACACCTTATCCTCTAACCCGAGCCGCTGACATTCCGCTACCTTGATGGCATTGTTGACGATATTGACGTGCGACAGCATGACTCCCTTTGGAAAACCAGTCGTGCCGGATGTGTACTGCATATTGATAACATCATCAGGTGAGAGCGTCGCCTGACGTGCGATCCTCTCTTCTTCCGTCACCAATGCAGCCCGTTCGAGCAAATCACTCCACAAAAACATTCCAGGTTGGCGCTCATTCCCTAGATAGATCACATTTTTTAAATGCGGAAGCCTTTCGGATTGAAGCCCTCCAGGTTCACATGTCAGTAACTCCGGGCAAATTTCTTGAATCATGGCAAGATAATTCGCATCGCGATAGGAATCCATTAAGAGAAGCGTCGTCGACTCTGATTGGCGCAGCAAATATTCCAGTTCATGTACCCGGTAGCTCGTATTGACCGTTACTAGTACACCGCCCATTTTCGCTGTGGCAAATTGAGAAATCACCCATTCTGGCACGTTGGTTGCCCAAATCGCGATATTTTCTCCTTTTTGAATCCCAAGAGACATAAATCCCCGCGCTGCCTGATTGCATATCTCTTGAAATTCCCCAAACGTATAGCGAAGCCCTCGTTCGTGATAAACCAGCGCTTCCTTTTCCTGATACTTACTGGCTGTGTCGTCTAACATGTTGCCGATTGTGGTCATATGAATCATACAAGCACCCCCAAAACATTCAGACTATTCTGTAGGATTCTTCCTTTTCGCCACAATCCCTTCTTTTTCCGTTATCGTCCTATATCCATTCGTTCTACGGTTTTGACATATCAAGAACGTTCCTTTCCTTTCCCTTCCCCACAAAAAGAAAAGCGTCCCTTTTGTGGAACGCCATCTGCTTTACTTCACGACGATTTTTTTCGTAGTCTCTACCTTGTATGGCAGATGATTGCTGTAGTTGAGCTCTACCCGAATTTCATGCTCTCCCTTGGGCAATTTTTTCAGCAAAAACTCTGGTTGATAAATCATCCCTTTTGGTTCGCCATTCAGGTATAAATGTGCGTGTCCCTCTCCAAAGACTGGGGCTTCTGCCAATTCGCCATTTTCCTGAACAAATGTGAAGTTCTCTGTTAGCAAGGAAACTTCTGCCGTCGTCCCATCCACCTTGACGTCCATGTTCAGCGCGGGCTTTTCAGCCCCTGCTGGCTGGTTCATGGGTGCCGTCGCTGTAACAGAAGTAGTCGGATCTGACGGTCGATAAGAGTCCGAGACGCTCAGAGGGTCTTTGACCAAAAGTACGATTCCCGCCACGAGTACTACAAGAAAAACAATTCCGCCCAAAATGAGATTGCGCATACTGATAATAAAGACCTTCATGTCTCTACTCTCCCTTTCGCAAGTGCTTGTCACTTATTTGTACATGCATATGCGAGAGTGAAGAGAGTTAGAAGCAAAAACTTTTCTAGTAGTCACTGCTCAAAAAGTTGGCTTTTCAGCACCGAGAAGATGGCGAGAACTGAACGAAGGAGGAGCGGAGTGTAGGCTAACTACATGAGCACCGGACTTCGGAGGTAAACGCCATATTCGATGTCGATTTCGCTTGCACGACTACTTCGTGATCAAAAGACGACTTTTTGAGCAACCTCTAGTAATCAACGGTAGTTAATAAATTGCACTTCCAATGGAAGATCAGCCTTGCGGATCGCGTTGATGATTTGCTGCAATTCATCCTTGCTTTTTCCCGTCACGCGAATTTGATCGTCTTGAATCTGTGTTTTCACTTTGAGTCCTGTATCTTTGATGATGCTGTTGATCTTTTTCGCATTGTCTTTGTCGATCCCTTGCACCAGCTTGACACGTTGACGGACAGTACCGCCCGCTGCCGGTTCCATTTTGCCGTAGTCGAGGTTTTTGATCGGGACATCCCGTTTGACGAGCTTCCCAAGCAAAATGTCTTTTACCTGACTGAGCTTGAAGTCGTCATCGGAGACGAGGACGAGCTCTTCCTTTTCCAAGGAAATGCTGCTCTTGCTCCCTTTGAAGTCAAAGCGATTTTCTATTTCTTTTAATGCGGTCTGAATCGCATTGTTCACTTCGGACAACTCTACTTTGGACACGATATCAAATGAGCTCTCTTTACTCAAAGGAATTCCCCTCTCTTTTATTAGATCGCACGGATTAAGCCACCGTCGACGAGGAAGGATTGACCTGTCACGTAGCTGTTTGCTGGCGAAGCCAAGAATGTCACCATGCGAGCAAACTCGTCTGGCTGACCGTATCTGCCCAATGGAATTTGCTTCTCCCAATTTTCCCTAACTTCATCAGTACTGATGCTCTTCGCCTCTGCGGCAAGCCCATCCAGTTGTGCCACCCGATCCGTCGCAATTCTGCCAGGCCCAATGGTGTTAATCAGAATCCCATCTGGTCCTAGTTCTGAAGAAAGCGTCTTGGAAAGGCCCAATACCCCTGTTCGAAACGTATTGGACAGAAGCAAATTCTCAATTGGCTGTTTAAAGGACGAAGAAGCGAAATTGATGATTCTTCCAAACTGGTTCGCTCGCATATGAGGCAAAACAGCACGAATGGCCCGTACATAGCTGAGCAAATTTAGCTGGAAGGCTTGCATCCACTGTTCGTCGCTGAGCTGATCAAATCTGCCTGCTGCAGGCCCACCTGAATTGTTGATTAAAATATCGACGCTGCCAAAATGCTTGACCGTTTCTTCGACAACTCGTTTAATATCATCTTCCTTTGTCACATCCACGGTTACAGCAAGAGGGGATTTTCCAGTAGCCTGTTCGATCTCTGCACGTACGATTTCCAGAGCAGCTTCATCTCTACCGCATATCGTGACATTCGCTCCTTCTTGGGCGAGGCACTGCGCTGTTGCCTTCCCCAATCCTTTTGAAGAGGCGAGTACCAGAGCCGTTTTTCCTTGCAATAATAGATCCATGTGCATGCTCCTTTCATGGTTCACTCATTTATGTATCTTGATCTCTTTATTCTACAGAACTTTCAGACGAAGGAAAAGCAAAAGAGAAGGGGGACAGCACATACTCCCCTTCTCTTGCGAATCATTATACCTCTGTCGGAGGTACGTTCTTATCTTTGTTTTGTTTCGCCTCTCGTTTTGCTTCGCGCTTCGCTTGGCGAGCCGCTTTGCGCGCCAGTCTTCTTGCCTTCGCCCCCTCAAACAGGGAGTACAGTACTGGAACGAGCACCAGCGTGACGATAGTATGGAAGATCAAGCCAGCGATTACGGCAGTTGCGAGCGGCGCTTCCAAATCAGAGCCTTCCGCCATCGCAAGTCCCATCGGAAGCATCCCGAGAATCGCCGTCAGCTTCGTCATGATAACAGGACGAATCCGTTCTTTGGTTCCTTGGATAATGGCTTCCGCTGTCTCCATTCCACGCTTGCGGAGCAAGTTGATCCGGTCGATCAGGAGTATCGCATTGGAAACGACGATACCGACCAGCATAATGATCCCAATCATCGCCATTTCACCGAATGTCCGCTGTGTAAGGACGAATCCTAACACGACACCGACCAGAGCCATTGGAATGGTCAGCATGATGATAAACGGCTGGGAAAGACGTCCGAACTGAGCAACCATGACGACATAGATCAATGCGAGTACACCGACGAAGACGAAGATCGCTTGTGTCATGTTCGTGCTTTGCTCTTTCAATTTTCCGGCGATCTCTACTTTGTAGCCCGCTGGAATCACTACACCTGGAAGCTTCTCTCCGATCTCACGACCAACTCCAGCCAAATCGCCACCTTGAAGCTCAGCAGAAACGGTGATAATCCGCTCGCCTTTTTTGTGCTGAATCGTAACAGGAGATTTGCTATAGGTCATCTCTACCAAGTCAACCAAAGGTACTGCTGCACCATTTTTTGCGCTCACCATGACGTTTTTGAGTTGATCCGGGTGCTTCAGCCAGTTATCAGGCATTTTAGCCACAACGTCCACTTCGATTCCGTCCTGCGTGATAGATGTAATTTGTTGGCTGCCAATCAGCACACTCAACTGTTGTAACAACGAACGATGATCTACATTCAGCCTTGCGAGAGCTTCTTCTTTTGGCAATAACGTGACCTTTTCCTTGCCTTCTTTAAAGTCGTTGCGAATGTTGCCAACACCGGAGATAGTAGAAAGCATTCCTTCCAAATCGGTAGCGATCTTGCTCAACTGCTCCATGTCGTCCCCGAAGATTTCCAATTGGATCGGCGCACTGCCACCCTGCTGTCCGTAAGACATAGAGACCGATTCAATTCCTGGCAATCCATTCAAAATATTGTTGATATCTTCATTCAAAGCTTCCTTATCCCGTGTTCTTTCTGTTTTCGGAATCAAGGAAATGAATAACTCTGCGCCTTCCTTGGAAGCGAAGAAGAATACATCGTTAATTTCGGGGATTTTCCGCAGAGCTTCTTCCCCGGCGACTGCTGCTTTTTGTGTCTTTTCAATTGTAGCCCCAATCGGCATGTCAATGTTGGCAAAAATGATATTTTCATTAGGATTGATCCCTTGGCCTGTTTTCATCATAGGCGTAAGGAATACCGATCCAACTAGCATCGCAATCGCCAGTAGAATCGTTTTGACGCGATGTCTAATCGCAATCTGTAAGAGACCGCTGAACGCACGGATGATAAAGTGTTCTTTCCCTTCTCCTTCTAGCGAAACATGCTTATCCTTTTGCAAGAAGCGATTGGAGAATACGGGAACAAAAAAGAATGCGGCGATGGTTGAAGCGATAATGGCAGCAGATACGGTAAACGCGATCGTTCCCAAAATCGGTTTGAGCCAGTCTTCAAAATCTGCAAGGACGAGCGGCAAGAAAACGATAATAATCGTAAGCTGTGAAGTAAACACAGGCGTCAATACTTCTCTCGTTCCTTTTACAATCGCCTGTTTGAGCTCCTCGCCTTTTTCTCGATAGTGATAAATACTCTCCAGCACCACAATCGCGGCGTCAACAATCAATCCGACTGATAAGCTCAAGGACAACAAGCTGATCATGTCAATGTTGTACCCGCCGATTTTCATTGCGATAAATGTCATAAAAGCAGAGAGTGGCAGTGTCGTTGCAATGACGAGAGTAACCCTCCAGTTACGAAGGAAAACGAACAGGATGATAATCGCGAGCGCACCACCGATCATCACATCACGACTGAGGTTGGAAACCGCATGCTTAATGAAGGAAGCTCCTTCAAACATCACTTTGATGGTATACTTGCCATTCGCTTCTGCGATTAATTCGCGAACAACTTCTTCTACCTTCTCTTGCGTGGTGATCAAATCATAGCCATCAGCTCGTGTGACGCTCAAATGAACAAAAACGGAGCTGTTCGTAAGGGCTACTGAATCTTTCACTTTTCCACGCAAGTCTTCAATGTCTGCGAGCTGATCTAGGGAAACCGCTCCCTTCGGCGTATCGATCGACAGTGCTCTCATTTCCTCCGCATTTTGGTACGAGTTGTCGATCATGACTACCGTGTCAAAACCTGTGTTCTCCAGCGTCCCAATCCCTTGTTTCCAGTTCGTATCCTGCAGTTGCGAGATAACTGCCGAAGGATTGGTTTGATACGCATTCAATCGCTCAGGCAACAGGGAAACGGCTATTTTATTTTCGAAGCTTCGGTCAGAAACAGATACTTCCTTGACACCTTCGATTTCCTCAATGCGGTCCTTGATCGATGTTTTGGCCAGACTCAGCATCGTCTTCGGATCAGCGCCTACGAGGGCGTAGTCAATCATTTGTTCGCCACCAAAGCTGCTCTGGTTGACTTCTACGGAATCAATGGCTTTCGGGAAACCGTTGCGAAGGCGGTTGACGGCATTTTGTACATCTTGCTTGACTTGCTCGCCTTTTCCTTCATTCGCAGAAATATTGATACTAACGTAGCCAGCACTCGTTGAAGAATAATAATTTTTAATATCATTAATCGATTTTAGCTCTTGTTCTACTTTTTTCGTTATTTTCTCTTCCATTTCTTCAGGAGGAAGTGACCCACCCGAAATTCGAACAAAAATGTCCGGGAAGTTCGTCTTCGGTACCAATTCAATATTAAAGCTGAACAAGGACCCCAGTCCGGCAATGACGAGCAAAAAAGTAAACAAATAGACAATCAGTTGTCTCTTAAGCAAAAAGAGAATCATCTTGTTCATGCAGCTATTCTCCCTTCGCCTCTACTTTTTGCCCTTCGACATAGAATGTAATCCCACTTCGCAGGAGCTGGTCGCCTTCTTTCACTCCTGAAACGATTTCGATGGAGTCTCCGACCATTTGACCGGTCTTCACTGGTTTTCTCACAGTCAGTCCATTCTCTACTGCCATCACATAATGGTCTGTTTGACTCACGCCGACACTTTCCAGCGGCACGAGGAAACCATTCACTTGGCGCGGCACCTCAATCGTCGCGGCCATTCCTCCACGCCAGTAACCATCTGCATTCGGTATCGTGATCTCAACGCGGTACTTCCCTGTATCCTTGTTTACAACTGGAGATATAAATGCAATGGTTCCTTCACTTTTCTTACCATCGTCCGACAAAGCCTGCACCTTGGTTTTCTCACGGAATTGACCGATCAAATCATTGGAAACATCCAGGGTTACCTTCATTTCGGACAGGTCAACGAGTCGAATGATTTCCTGACCAGGAGACACCTGCTCACCAATTTGCAAGTTCACATCCACCACTGTTCCTGTGAATGGTGCCTGAATTTTCGCATCATCCAAGCTCTTTTTCGCACGGTCTACACCGCCGGCAGCAGCTTTAATCGATGCGTTGGCGACAATGACATCTTCTGGTTCCGCTCCTTTTTGCAGTTCATTCAAAGACAGCTGAGCGTCGCGCAGGGTAATCTCTGCTTGCGTCACGGCCCGTTTACTCGCATTTATTTCGTTTTGCGAAATGGCTCCGCCAGCAAACAGCTTCTCATTTGTTACGAGGTCCTGCTTTGCTTTATCCAGACTGTCTTGCGCGCTTTTTACCTGCAAACGCTTCTGCTCAATTGCTTCTGCTGTCGCTCCCTTTAACGCCTTGATTTTCCGCGCTGCTGCTTCCTCGACCTGCCCCTGTGCCGCTGCAATTTCTTTTTGGTGGTAACGGGTATCCAATGTGGCCAATAGTTGACCTTGCGCGATTTTTGCACCTTTGGTCGCGGAGATCGCTGAGATCGTTCCCCCCGTACCAAACGACAACACCGCGTCCCGCTTGGCTTCTACCATCCCTGTAACTGCGAGCATCACTGGCTTTGTTGCTTTTTGAACCTTCACTACCTCTACTACCTTCGCCTTTGCCTCTGTCTGCTGCGGTGCCTCAGGTGCTGGCGCTGAGCAACCTGCTGCGACCAACATTACCGAAGCCAGAATAATCGATGCCCGTTTTTTCACAAGAATTCCTCCAAATTTTCACAATCATTCCTCATGGCGTAATTGTGCCAGTTTTTACCTCTGCTGCAAAACAGTCAGCGGGTGGAAATTCATCTCCGCCCCGAGACGGAGACCAACACCTCCTAGCGCATAAATAGATACGCAAAGAAAATGGGAAAGTTACCGTATTTTGGACGACTTAAAGAAAAATTTTACAAAAGGGCCATGAGAGGAGACGTTTTCCACAGAAGTGCAAAAAAGGCAGCCAAGTCTTGGACTTGAACTGCCTTTCGGATATCGTTTCTTAGTTTTGTGTGACCAGCTGTTCCAGTTCTTCGAGCAATTCCTTAAAAACACTCAATGCTTCCGCAATCGGAGTTGGCGACGTCATGTCTACGCCTGCTCCCTTGAGCAGATTGAGCGGATAATCTGAGCTGCCACCCTTGAGGAACTGCAAATAGCGATCCACAGCTGGCTGACCTTCCTCCAAAATCTGCTTGGAAAGAGACGTCGCGGCCGAGAAGCCAGTCGCGTACTTATACACATAGAAGCCGCGATAGAAATGAGGAATCCGGGCCCATTCCAAATCAACTTCGCTGTCTACTACCATATCTGGACCGTGATAGGCAACATTGAGCTCACGGTAAATCGCACTGAGAGATTCGGCAGTCAGCGGCTCTCCCTGCTCTTCTTTTGCATGCACAATTTTCTCAAACTCGGCAAACATGGTTTGACGGAATACCGTACCACGGAACTGCTCCAGATAATGATTAATCAAGTACATGCGCTGTTTCTTGTCTGTCGTCGTCTCGAGCAAATGATTCATCAGAAGTGCTTCGTTCAGTGTGGAGGCCACTTCTGCTACGAAAATCTTGTAATCAGCATAGGTGTAAGGCTGTGCGTGGTTGGAATAGTAGCTATGCAAAGCATGCCCCATCTCATGCGCCAGTGTAAACATGTTGTTGACATTGTCCTGATAGTTCATGAGCACAAACGGGTGTGACGTATAAGCGCCCCATGAATAGGCTCCGCTTGTCTTCCCTTCATTTTCATGCACATCGATCCAACCGTTGGAAAAGCCCTCATCCAAAATGCGACCGTACTCTTCGCCCAGTGGATGTAGTGCTTCTTTAATCGTTGAGACAGCCTGATCATACGGGATTTTCATGTCCGTCTCAGGTACGATCGGCACATACAAATCGTACATGTGCAATTCATCAACACCCAATAATTTTTTGCGCAAGGCAATGTATCGGTGCATGAGCGGAAGATGCTCATGGATCGTTGCAATCAGGTTATCGTAAACAGGAAGCTCCACATTATCGGCAAACAAAGCTGCGTACAGGGCAGACGGATATTTTCTCGTCCGTGCGTAGAAAACATCCCCTTTAATCGCAGATGTCAACGAGGCAGCGATCGTATTGCGGAACTTGCCATACGTACTGTACAGCGCTTCGAATGCTTCTTTTCGCACGCGTCGGTCTTTGCTTTCCATGAACTGCGTATAGCGTCCCTTGGTCAGCTCGACTTCCTCACCGTTTTCATCCGTGATCATCGGAAATTTCATGTCCGCGTTGTTGAGCATTCCAAAAATTTTGGAAGGAGAAGACGCAAGCTCGCTCATGTTTGCCAGCAATGCTTCTTCCTCGGAAGATAGCGTATGTGGCTTAAAGCGGGTAATCTCTTCCAACAAAATGCGGTAGTGTTCAAGACCTTCTACTTCTTTTATCCACGATTGCAAGTCTTCCGTGGGAATGGCCAAAATCTCTGGCTGTATGTACGAAATGGAACCGTATACTTGCGTGCTCAGGCTGGTCGCCCTGTCAGTCAGACCTTGATACTTGCTGTTCGCATTGTCTTCATCTCGACGCATACGTGCATAGACGTACACTTGATCAAGCGTCTTCAACAATTCATCTTGCAGAGTCAGCACGGCCAGCAACTGTTTACCGGAAGTAGCTAGAGAGCCTTTCATTGCTGCGATTTTTTCTGTGAGCTGTTTTACTTTTTGTACGTCCGCTTCCCAATCATTATCAGTGGGATACATGTCCTCGAGACGCCATTTGTATTCTGCGGGGACGTCACTGCGTTTCGGCAGTGTTTTGCTTTTATTCACCGTGATCACTCCCTCGTTATTCATGTAAGATGAAATGGTCAAATCATCCATATGTGTATCCTATCGTATTATGCCTACAGGTTCAAATCAGTCAGGCACTTTCACGATTTTCCACAGAAAAAAAGCCGAGCTTTCCCGAAATGGAAAAGTCAGCTTCTCCCTACTCCGATATAGTGAAAGCCTGCTTCCTTCACCTCCTGGTTCGGCCAGGCATTTCGTCCGTCTACCAAGAGCGGCTGCGTCATGCTTTGATGAACCTGTTTCCAATCCAGTTGGACACACTGTTCCCATTCTGTGACCAATAATGCGGCGTGTGCTCCCTCGCATGCTTCTGCCGCGGATTGCGTGTATGTGACCTGCGGAAACTGCTTGCTGACACTAGGTACTCCAATCGGATCGAACGCCTTCACGGAAGCACCTCTTTGCAGGAGTGCTTCTATCAATTTGAGCGATGGCGCTTCGCGGATGTCATCCGTATCCGGTTTAAACGTCAACCCCAAAACGGCAATTTCTTTGCCTTTTAGATCAGGGAGTTGCAAGCACAACTGCTCCATAAACCAGGCAGGCTGCGTAGCATTCACCTCTCGCACTTTATCCAAAATGCTTAAGTGAATATTGTGCTCAGCTGCGAGCTGCAATAACGCAATCGTATCCTTCGGAAAACAGGAGCCGCCATATCCTACTCCTGCCCGTAAAAATTGCGGTCCGATTCGGCTGTCCAGTCCCATTCCCCGCGAGATCGTCACGATATCCGTCCCGAGCGCGGTACTTAACCGTGCTAGCTCATTCATGAAGGAAATTCGGGTGGCCAAAAATGCATTCGAAGCGTATTTGATCAGCTCAGCGTTTGCTCTGGTCGTGATTACTCGCGGTGCCTTCACACCGTTGTACAGCTCCTCCATGCGCGCCGCTGCCTGAGGATTATCTACGCCAATGACGATTCGCGAAGGCTCCAATGCGTCCAATAATGCACTCCCTTCCCGTAAAAACTCCGGGTTGGACGCAACAGATACTCCTTGGCAGCCAGCCAGCATCCCCGCTACTTTTTCGCCAGTTCCGACTGGTACGGTACTCTTGATTACCACGATGCGTTCTTGCGGTGCGAGCGAATGGACCTTTTCAATGTCTGAAACAGCCCCGAGTAAATACGTTAAATCGGCTGTGCCGTCTGCTGCTTCAGGTGTCCCTACACAAATGTAAAAGATCTCTGCGTCCTTTGCCTCTGTCAGATCCGTATAAAAAGCAAGCGCGCCATCATCCAGTACTTTTTTTAATGCCTCATCTAAGCCCGGCTCGTAAATCGGCGAGATCCCTTGGCGCAATTTTTCTACTTTGGATGCAACGAGGTCAATACCAGTTACCTGATGACCGTTCATGGCAAGGGAGACAGCAGTCGTCAAACCTACGTAACCGGTCCCAATAACGGCAACTTTCATTCCTTCACCTCATCATTTTTTCGAGACACGCAAATAGAGCTCTTCTAGCCTCATCCGTTGCTTATGGATATCATGGTTTTTTTCTACTTTCAGTCGAGCCTCCGTCGTGATCTGTGCCCATTCGTGACTTTCTGTTAGTACACGGTTGATCATTTTCCCGAGTGCAGTCGGCGATTTCTCCGGGACAAGATATCCGGTCCTTTTGTTTTCGACCAGCTCAGGAATCCCCGCGTGATAGGTGGAAATGACAGGGCGTCCGCTGGCCATCGCTTCCATAATGACATTGGGAATTCCCTCTTGGTTGCCATTTCTCGCTGTCTTGCATGCGAGGATAAACAAATGGCACTTGGCCAATTCACGCTGGACTTCACGATGTGGCAGTGCACCTTTGAGCACGACTTGTGTGCCTAACCTGTTTTTCTTGATCAGTCGTTTGAGCTTCTTTTTTTCTTCTCCATCGCCGACGATGATTAGCTTCGCCTTGGGATGTTTTTTATGCACCTGGGTAAACGCCTTGATTAACGTATCCATCCCCTTTTTTTCAGTCAGTCTCCCTACACTTAGCAATCGGTACTCCCCATTTTCCACAGGCTGTTGCGGCAGCATCGGAAATTTGCGCAAATCAATTCCTGAACGAATAAGGGTAATTTTAGACGGGGGACAGCCCAGACGAATCAATCGCTTTCTCATGTGATTGCTGACGACTGTAAACGCCTGGCCCTTTCGAAAGAGACGCGTAAGGGACCGTCTGTACACGGGATTTTCTTTTACGCGCTTGGTCGCATCAAAGCCGTGAAAGGAAGTGATCAGGGGAAGCTTGCTTTTTTGTGCATAAGGAAGCAATTCTAATCCAGCAGGACCAAAACGGGCATGCAGGCATTTAATTTTTTTTCGTCGCAGCCAAGTGGAGAGGCCGGCCATATGCTTGCGCACATAGACCGGCGAATAAGGAAATTGTTTTCGGTTAAAGGCTCGCTGTCGGGTCAACACCACGGGTTTGACCACTTGATGTCCTATCAATTGCTCATAAATAAATGTTTCACTCTTGGGAAGAAACTTTCTGCGATAAACGAGGACCCGATGCATGCAACTGGCCTCCTTTATGACGGGAGTTACCCCTTCGATTGCGAACGAATCTCTGCTAATTGATGGCGAAGGCCCTCTTCTAGCGTTACTTTTGGTTTGTATCCCAAGCGTTGTTGGGCAAATTGGATATCCGCACAGGTTCGCAAGGAATCACCTGCTGGCCCATTTTGATACGCAATGCGAGGGGTTAGATTCATTAACGTGCCCATGATGGATAGCACATCGATGAGCTTGATTTCCCGATCTCCACCCACATTAAAAATGTCACCAGGAACGGCATGCTGTGCAGCGAGCAGATTCGCCTCTACCGCGTCTGTTACATACGTAAAGTCTCGTGATTGCTGGCCATCTCCATAGATGATGACCTGCTCGCCTTTCATCATTTGACGAAAAAAGCGATGAAAAGCCATATCGGGACGCTGTCTGGGACCGTATACCGTAAAGTAGCGAAGCATGGTCACCGGGAGTCCATAAGCTTTCACATAAACCGAGCAGATTTGCTCCATCGCTTCCTTGGTCACTCCATAGGGGGAAACTGGGCGAAGAGGCGCATTTTCATTGGTTACGGTCCCTTGCATCGTCCCGTATACCGAAGAGGAGGACGAGACTACGATGACAGGCGGCTTCGGTCTTTGCAAGCAAGCCTCCAGCAATTCTTGTGTAGCCAAAATATTATGGCTAACATAATCGGCAAAGGACTTTCCCCAGCTGTTTCTCACTCCCGGCAAGGCAGCGAGGTGGAAAACAACATCGACGTTCTCGAGCCAAATGTCCCAACGCCCAGTCTGAAGCGTTGTAGAATGGAAGGTGAAGGCAGGATGTTTTCCTATTTCGGCCAGATTACGTAGTTTCGCAGCAACATCGTAGTTATCGATGAACCCGTCTATCCCGATGACTGTCACGCCATCGTTCAACAAGCGCTGCGTCAAATGAGACCCAATAAAACCTGCACAGCCGGTGACAAGAGCTTTCTTCATCGTCTCCGACGCCTCACTTTCTTCAGCCTTCTAATGACTAAATAACCGTTTTTGTAACCATAGATGGCCTTGTACTTCTTGCCCCACCTTTTCAGATAAAATTTGAATGTTTTTTTTCGCAAATAATTTCGGCGGAACTTCATCTTGCTATCCGTGAGCTGACCTTTATGCTTCGTTCGGTTGTAAAGGATTTTGTTGATGTATCTGACCCGATACTTTTCAATTAATCGCAAAATGATTCGCCGGTCCTCCATAATCCTTCCCTCGTACCGATCCGAGGTATCCCAACCACCCACTTGATGCAGTGCATCTACGCGATAACAACGTGGAGAAACCATCCAGCGATTGTACTTCAGAAACTGGTACTTGTTATGAAATGTCTTGTGCGTCACCTTGAACGACTTGGTATACTTTCCGCGCCTAACTTTCCAGATGTTCATGTTGCCATAGAAGAGAGCTGTGCTTTTCTTGCTTTTGTGAATGTACTTTTTGAGCACCGCCAGCGTTCGTTTCGGTAACCAGTCATCGGAGTCGAGTTGTACAAGATAAGGGGTATCTACCATTGACAATGCCTGATTCATGACTTTGCCGATTCCAGAATTTTGTTCCATTCGATGATACATAATGTTTGGGTGGTACATATATTTTTCAATTTTACTTCTGGTTCGATCGGTGGACGCATCGTCAATGATCAACAGCTTCCAATCTTTTGAGGTTTGATTCAAGACACTTTTAATGGCTTTGCGAATAAACTTGGCGCGATTGTAGGTCGGAATGACTACAGTAAAGGTCGGATTCATACGTCCTCCCTCTTAACAGCCGGAATGCAAATGGACGATTTGTCGCTTACAATGAAAACGCCCGTACTGTTAGAAGATTGACCCGTCATCATCGATGAGCGGCCAAAAACGCTGTTTGTTATTTTCCATGCAATGTCATGCAACGAGCAGTTTTCCAGCAAGATACTATTTTCGAGATACGAGCAATTTTTCAAGCTTACGCCATTTTGGATCGAGACGTACGGTCCGATTTGGCAATTTTCAATCACACAATCATCACCAATTAGTACGGGACCCGTAATCTTCGAATTTTTCACAATGGTTCCTTTGCCAATTTGATGTTGATTGCCTAGCTCCCTCGTAAGCATCCACTGGTTGGCCTCCAGCCAGCGATCGATGGTTCCCACATCCGAATACTTTCCGTTGGTGACGGAATGGGCCAATTTGAATCCGCGATTAATCATCGATTGAATCGCATCCGTTATTTCTAGTTCGCCTCTGGGAGATGGCTGCAGGGTAGCAATCGACTCAAAAATAGGTGGCGTAAACAGGTATGCGCCAATCACTGCCAGGTTGCTCTTTGGCTGACGTGGCTTTTCCTCTACAGAGATTAATCGTCCTTTTTGTACTTCTGCAATCCCATAATCCTGTGGTCTCTCCACTTGACTCAGCATCACGACACCGTCAGATTTCCCCTTCGTAAACGCTTTGGTAAGCCCGTGAAGTGAATCCATCAATAAATTATCACCTAGTAGCAAGATAAACGGTTCGTCTTGCAAAAACGGTTGCGCTAGCTGGACAGCATGGGCAATTCCCAGTCTTACCTCCTGCCTGATAAACGTAATGGTAGCCCCGAATTGACTACCATCGCCCACCATGGGAGGAATCTGTGATTGTGAAGGATGTATCACGATGCCAATGTCCTGAATGCCCACTTCACGCAGTTTGCGAATGCAATAGTGTAAGACCGGGTGATTGGCCACAGGGAGGAGGGTTTTCGGTTGCGAATAGGAAAAGGGGTGCAGTCGCGACCCACGTCCAGCACACAAGATTAACCCTTTCACAAGTATCACTCCCCAGTTGTGCTCTGCGATACTTATAAGGTATGCGTATCTGGATAGCTGGACAGGGCAGACGTCCACATCGGCGAAAGAAAAGGCAACCACCTACATCATTTACATCGAATTAACCTGTTTTTAAAAGCTGTTGCTTCTCTTCTCTTCGCGTTGGAACTACGGTTTCAAATACGTTCAGATAGCCTTGCGCAGTTGCATACCATGAAAAAAACTTTGCTCGTTGCAGAGCCTGTTTGCCCATTTCATTCCGGACGGCAGGTGAACTCCACAACAGTTCCCAGACAGCAGGCAATCCTTTTTCCCAATCTTTTGGCGGGATGATAAAGCCACTTTTCTCGTGAGCAACGACTTCACGAATGCCGCCACGTGGAGTGGAAATGACGGGCTTTCCGGAAGCCATTGCCTCTAAATTGACACGGCAAAACGCTTCTTTCCAAACGGACGGTGTCGCTACGACATCCCCAATTTGGTAGTAAAGCGGCATTTTTGCGGATGGTACGAAATTGACGAAACGCACCTTTTCACCCAAAGGCTTCGCAAGGCGCTTGAGCTCGCGAACATACGGATTCAGGCGATTGCTACCGTATCCCGTACCGCCCACAATGACGAGTCTGGCTTTCGGGTCTTGTTTGCTGACCTGGCGAAAGGCTTTGATCAGCACATGGACCCCTTTTCCGCGCATGAGTCTACCGGCATAAAACAAGACGCGATCATCTGGCTTCAATCCTAGTTCTTGACGCATTTTTTTAATCGCGATCTTTGCAACCTGATAAGGCGTGACATCGACTCCCAGGTGAACCGCATGAATTTTATTTGCAGGAATCTTGCACGTCCGAATAAAATGTTGACGTAAAAATTCACTGTTGGTAATAAAACCCGCTGCCAGTCGAACGGCACGCCGCATATTTTCCTTGCTGATGATCGGCTGTGAACCGTACACGTGAGAATGCATATTCACAAAGACTGGGATCTTGGGAAAATGGCGTTTTAATGTGAGAACATAGATCGGTCTGTTTTCCACAAGAATGACATCTGGCTTGTTCTTCTTGATATGGTTAATAATCCGGCGCAAATATGGCTTTGGCCCTTGATACGGGACGCGAATGAACTGCCGGTTTTCTTCCACGGATGAGGTTGGATAGGTCGCACATTGACGAGTGTAGATCGTCACGTTATGCATGGGCTCGATCATCTTTGTGACCTCGTCGATATCGTGTTCGACCGAGCTTCCTTTGACCGGTGGCACAGAAAAGGGACCCGGACTAATAATTGCGATGTTCATTTCGCTCGATCTCCCACTCCTTTTTCAGTGAAAGAACTACTTGATACAAGTACTGCAATTGTTTTGTATGGTGCTCTTCAAGCTTCTCCCATCTTTCTTCCCACGAAGCAAGCGCCTCTCTCAGTTCCATCACTTCTTGCTCAAGCTTGTGAACCTGTTCCACGACTGCCTCGTCGGTCTCTCTCATAATAATTTCAAAGGTAGGCTCCAAGACCAGTTCCTTTGGCTGCTCTGCTGTTGTATTTACGACCAACTCCTGGACGTTTTCCGTTTCTTCCTCTTCCTGTTTTTTATTGGCATTTACGATTGAAATACGTTGAACGGCCTCATCTACGACATAATTTCCTGAAAATACACCTGGTGTCACCCAATGAGACAGATCCCATTTTTTCCGTTTTTCCACAAGTCATCGCCTCCTGAAGCTTGCATCTACGTAATATGTTATGACCGACAAGGAAAATGGGTACGTGTACGGTGACATAGAAAAAACCGCTTGATTTAGATGAAATCAAAGCGGTTGCCCGTGGTCTCTCATATTTGCTTGTCTGCGGAAATTCAAGCTGTAAAGACGCGCTTGTTCTACGGTTGTTATCTGTTGCTTTTGCCATTCGAGCAAGATCCTGTCGATATAGCGGATGTGGAGCTTGCCGACGGTTGCAGCCTCACGCAAAGCGGTCAAAATCAATTCTTCCTGATAGCCATCCTGTTCGGTCCACATATGGATATTCTCCAACTCAAACGGCGCTAGCGGGCGGCCAAATGCCTGCTCAAAACGAGCGTAAATGGCAACAGGTTCCGCATCCAGTGAAACGGCCACTTCCATATAAGGGTCCATGCTTCTCGGGTCTGCTTGCTGCTCCCGCCAGGTCTGGTACAGCTTTTTGTACAACGGGGTCAAATTGTATTGCTCATGACGCATGCCAGTTTGTGGGTCAATAAACTCATCTATCGTAATCCAATCTTCTTTTAATAGCTTTTGAAGAGATTGAATCAATCTCCTGCTGGTCATGGACATGCGTTCCTCCAGCTCTGTTAAGGTCGGGAATCGATTCCCTTCCTGCTGAAAGGATAGCAGATGAATCAGTAGCATCATCTCATCATCAGTCAATGACATACGCTTATACATTTTCAAAAGAAGGTTGGAGACGGATGTTGCTCCTTCTTGCAACAATTGCAATATATGGGAGTCCATAACGCATATTCACCTCTGGGTTGGAATAACAAGGGAGTGCGTAAAACGCGCTGTCAAACAATAGGAACACCCTGCTGCCCTCTCGCAACAGGGTGTAGATCGTTCGTTCACCGATAAAGGAACTCTACGGATAGAGACGATTCAGCATGCGTGGGAATGGAATGGTTTCACGCACATGATCCAGACCACAAATCCATGCAATGGTGCGCTCCAGACCCAAACCGAAGCCTGAGTGTGGAACTGTACCATATTTGCGCAGATCCAAATACCAGCGATAAGCCTCTTCCGAAAGCTCATGCTCAGCAAAACGTTTCTCCAAGAGTTCTGGATCATCAATCCGCTGGCTACCCCCGATGATTTCACCGTAGCCTTCCGGTGCGATCATATCCGCACACAGTACCACTTCCGGACGTTCAGGGTGTGGCTTCATGTAGAAAGCCTTGATTTCGGTAGGATAATGGGTAATGAAAACTGGCTTGTCGAAGTGGTCCGCAATCATCGTCTCATCCGGTGCTCCGAAGTCGTCTCCCCATTTGATCTCGCTACCTTTTTCCTGCAACAGTTTGATCGCATCATCATAAGAGATGCGTGGGAACGATCCCGTTACATTTTGCAGTTTTGTTGTATCGCGCTCCAACGTTTTCAGTTCGCGCTCACAGTTTTTCAATACGGATTGTACCACATGAGAAACAAACGCTTCCTGAATACGCAGATTTTCTTCGTGATCCACGAAAGCCATCTCCGGCTCGATCATCCAGAACTCGATCAAGTGACGACGTGTCTTGGATTTCTCGGCGCGGAAAGTTGGACCGAAAGAGTAAACGCGACCTAACGCCATAGCGGCTGCTTCCATATAAAGCTGGCCGGACTGCGAGAGATACGCATCCTCATCAAAATATTTGGTATGGAACAGATTGGTGGTACCTTCCGCAGAGGTCGGTGTCAGAATCGGTGGATCTACTTTTACGAACCCGTTCTCGTGGAAGAACTCATACATGGCGCGAATCACCTCGGAACGCACAGCCATGACTGCACGCTGACGTGGAGAACGCAACCACAGGTGGCGATGGTCCATGAGGAAGTCAACACCGTGTTCCTTCAAGGAAATCGGATATTCCTGGGCGACCTGAATAATTTCCACACCTGTTACTGTCAGTTCGTAACCGCTTGGTGCGCGGTCATCCGCACGAACTACACCGGTTATGTAAAGTGAGCTTTCTTGTGTGAGCTGCGATGCATTCTCCCACACTTCTTCCGCTACTTCCGCTTTTACTACTACCCCTTGGATGAAGCCAGATCCATCGCGGAGCTGCAAAAATTGAATCTTGCCGCTGCTGCGTTTGTTGTATAACCAGCATCCCAGGCGTACTTCTTGTCCAACATGCTGCCCGATTCGGGCAATCGTCGTCAACATTGAATGATTCCCTCCATTTACCATGCCACGCAAATACAGACTAAGTATACCTAACAATTATACTATTGGGGGTCTGCAAATTCAATGAAAGTCTACCTGCATAATGTTAACCATAAATTAATTATGTAAACTATTGTGCATTTGGGAGACCTGATCTCAACATCGGCCTCCCTGCTTCTGAATCATCCACTCGCCCCATTGTTGTTTCCTACCGAATTATTTATCGTTCTCGATATCGCTATCGTATTCTTCACTACTTTCATAATCTTGCTCGAGATCACTTTCATCCGTGTCTTCTTCATCCATGTCGTGATCCTCCGTGTCATCCTCGTCTGTGTACTCATCTTCCATGTCTTCGTCTTCCATGTCTTCATCATCCGTATCTTCGTCTTCCATGTCCTCATCTTCCACGTCTTCATCATCCGTATCTTCGTCTTCCATGTCTTCATCATCCGTATCTTCGTCTTCCACGTCTTCATCTTCCATGTCCTCATCATCCGTATCTTCATCATCCATGTCTTCCTCTTCAAAGTCGTGATCATCGTCACTTTGATCTTCCTCGACTTCTTCTCCCTCCAGATACCCCTTCTCTGTTGACCATTCCAACATTTCGTGTGGAACATCTACTCCTTTTACTCCAATTCCGATCCAGTGAATCACACCAGTCGCTTCCTGCCCCTCTTGATTGCGAAATACGGTGATGATCGCTGAAGTCCTTTTCGTGTATTTGAGCGATGTATATATCCCCGGTTGATTTGTCATTGCCACCATACAATAATGGGTATCCGCATAAGGCTGTGGCAATCGAACGGTCACATCTGTAGACCTGCCTGTGGCAGAAAGTCTGAATGGGACGAAACCGTATTGTTGCAAGGTTACTCCTATGTGATTATGCGTCTCAATTACCGGAAAGGATAACTTCTCAGGACTAATTGACTCATTCGCAATGTGATGCGTAGTGACAGCTCTGGACGCAATTTTAGAACCGGTCACGGAGTCCTCTGCCAGTTTTTCCTGCGTAATGATCCGGTTTTGCAGATGCTGTTCTGTTATGCTCCTGCTAACAAGATGATTTCCTCTGAGTGTCCCTTCCTTAATGTGAGTTCCATCCAAGCTGCCCTTTATGACATGAGCACCATGAACGGAATGGCTATCCAGCTTGCTCGCATCAATGCTCTGGTCGGCTATTTTATCTCGGGTGACACTGCCGTCCTGTATTTTTTCCTTGGAAATGGAGTTTCCCTGGAGATGGTCCGCATGAATGATGTGACTGTTGAGATGTGTAGACGATATGGCTTTTTCCGCAATTTTTTCCCCCGTGACGGATGATCTGCCCAGATGGCGTGTCTTGATCGCATCTTTGGCTATTTTGGGAGCTGTGATGATGGCATCTCCCAGTTTGCTTGTCGTAATGCTTAGGTCTGAAATTTTGTCTGTGGAAACAGATTCCGGCGCCAATTTTGAGGTGGTCACCAAGTGGTCATGAAGATGCTGCGTCTGGATGATGTACTCGCGTAGATGATTGCCCCCAATGAGTCTGTCAGTCAAATGCTGTTCTTCAATCGATCTCCTTGCCAGCTTTTCTGAGCGAATGGACCCGTCAATCAGATGTCGTGAACTCACGCTCTCATCGAGTAAGTGTTGCTCTCCTACACTCCTGTTCGCCAATTTGTCTGTAGTGACAGCCTTGTCAGCTATCTTGGCTGAGGTTATCTGCTGATCTCCAATTTTTTTAGCCGTCAGCATCCCGTCTTGCAAGTGGCTCGATAGGACACTGCCAGCTTGTAAATGTGTGCTGCCGATTGATTCTTTGGCGAGCTTTTCTGCCGTGACACTGTTGTTGTCCAAATGCTCAGTCAATATTGCATATGGCCCTACTTTATCACTGGTCACTGCTTCTGGATGTAAATGCTGGCTATAAATAGCCTGAAAGGCAATGTGCTGATCCGTGATGCTGCCAACTCTAATGTTGCTGCCATCTATTAGCTCTTCCGTAAGATGATGATGGTAAATGGAGCCTTCACGAATATGCTGAGACTCAATTGAATCTTCGTCTATCTTCGTCGAAGTCACTGCTCCATCGCGTAATTTATCGCCTGTGACAGCTCCATCCTCAATCTTCACGGTGTTGATCACATAATTGGCGAGATTACTTGTTTGAATGGTCCCCATCTTTATTTTTTCCGAAGTAATCGATTGATCCTGGATCAACTCATTCGTGATCGCTTGCTCCTGAATATGCTTGCTCTGGATCGAGTGGTCGGCAAATTTCATGGAGTCGATGGTTTTATCAGCTAACTTCTCGGACGTAATGCTATGGTTGATCAATTTTTGCGCGGAAATCGAATAATCCTGCAAATGCTCTCCGCTTACGATTCCCTGCCCCAGATGATCCCTCTGTACCGCATGCGGTGCGAGTTTGGTGGAAGTTACGCTCTTGTCCGCGAGTTTACTGCTGTCTACAGCATAATCCTTCAAAATCGAATTATCCACGGCGCCTTGCTTAATCTTGGACGCGTCAATGGCACGGTTCGCAATTTTTTCGGTTGTCACCGATTGATCTGTCAAGTCGTCTGTATAGACAAATGATTGGACACGATCATCATTTCGGTCTTTGATGACCTTCGAATAAAAGTTCTGATTGGCAGTTGAGCTTTGTTTGGAGGATACGTTTTGTTTGGAGGATACGTTTTGTTTGGATGATGAATCCTGTTTGGATGGTGAATCCTGTCTGGATGGTGAATCCTGCCTGGATGGTGAATCCTGTCTGGATAGTGAATCCTGTCTGGATAGTGAATCCTGTCTGGATGATGAATCCTGTCTGAAAGACGAGTTCTGTTTGGAGGATAGGTCCTGCTTGGGTACTTTGGGAATCGGTTTTTGTTGCTCTTTCGGTGTGGCAGCAGAGATGGGTGGTATTTTCTGAGTGCTCTCCAAATTACTTTCAAGCAGATTTAATTCGAGGTCTTCCATCCACTCCCGATCGGGTGATGATGTATAAGAGAGCGGTAACTCGTGCATGGTCTGCCTAAAGGTTTTGCTCAGGCTTTTGTTTGTTTTTCGCCGGTTCACATTGGCCATAGGGTCTCCTTGCCTCCTGATTTCATTCCCGTATCACTCTTGTAGGATATTCATCCATTTCCGTATTTGGCACCGTGTCTACAAAATTGTTTCATCCTTATTGGCCTAAGTTTCCAGCAAACGCAAAAAAACCTGCTTCGCCAACACTCTCATTGGCTAACAGGTTCTTTCTCTTCATTTATACAGCAACTTCTTCTTTCGTTTGTGACAAAAGCGTCCTGAATTCATCGCCTTGCAGAACTTCCGCTTCCATCAATGTGTACAAGCCCGTTTGGAATACGGAGTCATACTGTCTCAAAAGATTGCGAGTTTCTACGAGCAATCCTTCCAGCAGACGCTCAACCTCGTCATGAATACGTCTCTTATCCACATATTGCAAATGTACAATCCCTAGGTCGGACATACCGCTTTGAACAATTTCCTGTGCCATTCCCAGCGCTTGCTCGAAGTCATTCTTCGATCCAGTACTGCGCCCACCGTAGTAGATTTCCTCCGCTACGGCTCCCCCAAGGCTAACCATGATTTGCTTTTCCATCGCTTCCTTGGTGTACAGATAGCGGTCTTCCATTGGATTTTGTCGGACGTATCCGAGCGCTTTTCCACGTGGACTCAGCGTGACCTGCGAGACAGAGCCTGGACGCACGACCTCACTGACAATGGCATGGCCCAATTCATGGAGAGCCACACGCTTCTTCTCTTCCTCTGATGCTTGTCGGTCTACCTTTTCACCGAGCATGACCTTGTCCACAGCATAGGCAAAATGCTTCGCAGTGATCTTTTCCTGGCGGTCACGCATGGCGTAAATGGCCGCCTCATTCGCTACACTTTCCAATTGGGCGCCAGAAAAACCGAATGTCTCCTGTGCCACTTTTTCCAGTGTGACGTCCTCGCCTAGCGGTTTATTGGCCGTATGAATGGTCAAAATCTGCTCGCGTGCTGGCTTGTCTGGAAGATCAACGCTGATATGACGGTCAAAACGACCAGGACGCAACAGTGCTGCGTCGAGCATGTCTTTCCGGTTCGTAGCTGCCATGACTAAAATCCGCGGCTTGTCGGTCGTAGCTACACCATCCATCTCCGTCAACAGTTGATTCAAGGTTTGATCGTATTCACGCTGCTGTTGACCGTCCCTTTTCCCACCGACGACATCGATCTCATCGATAAAAATAATCGCGCTGTCTTGCCCATTTTTCTCTGCTAATGCCTTCGCTTCTTGAAACAATTCACGAACGCGTTGTGCACCGACACCCACATACATCTCTACAAACTGCGAACCTGATGCCGCCACAAAGGCAGAATTTGTATAGTTCGCCGCTGCTTTCGCCATCAGTGTCTTACCCGTACCAGGAGGACCTGTCAAAAGAACACCTTTGATGGGGCGAATCCCGTACTGCTCAATTTTGTCCTTGTACACGAGAAAATCAAGCGATTCCTTCAGTTCTTTTTTGGCGCGTTCCTGTCCACCGATATCGGCAAACTGCACGTCCGATTTCGGCAGCTCATGCTTGTTTACTTTTCTTTTCCCACCGAGGGCGACATTCCCGCCTTGTCCATTTTGCTGGCGGATGACCAGAAAGTAAATCGCCCCCAGTACGGCTCCGAACACCAAGAATGGCGTAATGTTTACACCTAGAAAAACAAGAAAAATCAACAGTGCAGGTACGACGCCGATCAGTACTTCCTTACGCACGTGCCGTCACCTCTTTTTCAATCGAACGGGGTATGATGGTGTAAAAATCCTCCGTTCCTTTTTTCAAGTAAACATAAATGTTCTCGTCATCCATCAATGCAGATGCTTCGTCGAGCTGATTCCCTTTTTTCCATTGTTCCACGAGGGCCGGAATGCGGCTATATTCATGCAACTCCACCGCTTCTGTAAACACAAATTGACCGCTCTGCCAGATATCGTTCATCGTCGTCGACTGGTTGTCGATGTCAATGACCACTTCTTTTTCCCCTGCGATCTTTTGTGTTTCCGTTAGCAGATTACGATATTCTGCTGGAAAAGCGTCTGGTTTTGTAACAGTTACATCTATTTGAATTTTATCTTTGCTGATCTCCAAATTGCCCAATGTTGCGGACTGCATCTGTCCTATTTCTGCACGGATTGGCTCCTCAATCTCTATCTTTTGATACAAGAACCATCCGCCGAACAGGAGTGCCAATGTTGCCACCAAAGATAATCCAATTGCGCTCTTTTTCAACTGCACGGCTACTCCCCCCATAAATATCGTTCTCGTTTTCTCTCTATGCAACGTCCCCAGTATATCATATGAGTATATCAATTTCTTATACAGATGTTGGATGGAATGCCAAACAGGCCTTCTCCCATAAGGAAAAGGCCTGTCGTTATGCAAGCGTATTAGGTTGGTGCGAGCACGTATGAGGTTAACAGAGCGCCAGTGAATAGATCATAGTGAATGTAGTGAAAACGACCGTCTTTATCTTTGACAGTAACTTCCCAAAATTTCTTATCGTTTTCAAGACCAGGAACCAAATGCGTGATCTCCGATTGCGGGAATGACTTGTAAACCGCCTCTTCTACATTCTTTTTTGGAACAGCAAGATCCATTCGATCGAAGCTAACTTTCTGATCGGTCATCCAAGCTACAACCGGTGTTCCCGCCTTATTTTTCCCAATGACGACCGCGTAGCTTTCTTTGCCTCGATATTCATCAATGGATTCAATCTCGGTGATTGTCGTGCGTTCGTGGACCCACTGACGAACGGTCTCCTCAAATTGATTGCGCTCTCCTGCTACAGAAGCCGTCAGGTGATAGGCGAACCCAGCCCCCGTAAGTAAAATGACGGCTACAATTGATAGGATAATTCGTACTAACACAGCAAAGTAACTCCTTTACGTGGCTGACATTACAATCGGAATCGAAGCTGGTCTCTCTTCACTCCAACTGCCGTTTGTATTTGCAAATCCAGCTCCAGTTGTCGAAGCTGCCCCGTAGTTGACTCGTACCATAGTTGGTAATTGACTTTCATTCCGTTCGTTACGTTCGCAGTCAAATCGTGAATAGGGAAGGATGGACCTAGCCACATCGATAATAGCGAAGTGACTTCCTCAGGTGGTACCGCAATCCGATATCCACTCCATCCTTGCCCTGCAGTATCTTCAAGGCGTTCAGGACTAACCGATGGCATAACTCCCTTGAGCAATACTGCGTGCTCATACGGGGTGAACATCGCATACGGCAGTGCAGCATGATCCTGTATCTGGCCATCAATTCGCACCGATACGGGCTGCCCATCTTTTCTGGCTATTTCAAGCTGCTGTCCACCGATTTCTCCTGCGAGCTGAAATTGCTCATTTTGATATCGCCCATGCAAGGTCTGATCCTGCATGTATACCAGAAATGAGCGTTCCTCATCCTTCGTGATCTGCTCCAAAAGCTCCGCTACCGTCGTCGTTGTCTGCTCCGTACCTGCTGTTTGTCTGACCCCAGACGCAGTATCTGTGCTGCCTGTATTGGTTGATCGACTTACTATCCCCAATACAATCCCGAGGAGAAATAGACCGAGTAGGATAGGAATGAGCCACCACAGCATTTTGGGCCGGATGTACATGTCGTCCCCCCTGTCCCATTTTTGTCTTTAGCCTATGCTATACGGGAAGGTTTTAGAACGACACGGAAAAGTTGCTAATCATAGCTTAAGGTCGGGCGGTCATACTACATATACACCCCGAGGAGGTGAGCGCGTGACATCTTCGCAACAAACCACATCTCCTGACATACTTGGGTTTCTGTTACAGGAATACCGCGTCTCCTGGGCAGGATTGTCGTCTCCCTTGCGTCAATGGTCGCAAACACCCACTCTTCATTTTCGCCATCATCTCCTGACAAAAGCGGTGGCAAAAATGAACAACGGAACGTCGTAGTATCCAATTCCCCTACCTACACCTGCACTGCCTTACTCCTGTCCCCCACCTGACAGGAGCCTTTTACCGTTTTAACGTTTGGAATACGCGGTTCGCTTCGTAAATCGCGCGCTCCTCATCAATGGTCAACAGCTTGTGATTACGCATCAAGAATTTACCCGCTACAATCGTATCTTTCACGTCACGTCCATTTGCTGCGTACACCACGTGTGAAATCGGTTGGTGTGCCGGGTGGAAATGGGCTTGGTGGCTATCCAGCACGATCAAGTCAGCTTGCTTGCCTACTTCAATGCTTCCGAGCGTTTCCTCTTGGAATACTCCTTCTGCGCCATAACGAGTAGCCATGCGAAGGGCTTCTTCTGCTGGTACAGCTACTGGATCGTTGTTCACACCTTTGTGCAGGATCGCAGCGAGTTTCAATTCCTCAAACAAATTCAAATTGTTGTTGCTTGCCGAGCTGTCGGTACCCAGCGATACACTGACACCTTTTGCCAACATTTTCGGAACAGGCGCAACTCCGCTTGCCAGCTTCAGGTTGCTCACTACATTATGAGAAACTCTCACGTTGTATTTTGCCAAAATGTCGATTTCTTCATCCGTTAAGTGAACAGCGTGTGCGACAAGTGTTGGGCGATTGAACATTCCCAGCTTTTCCAAATGAGCAACTGGACGCAGCCCGTAGTCCTTCTCGTTTTGACCGACTTCCCATGCAGTTTCAGACATATGGATATGAAGCGGCAAGGACAGCTCATCTGCTTTTTCGATAATTTGGGTAATAAATTCTGGTGAGCAGGTGTACGGCGCATGCGGTGCCATCATGACGGTAATACGCCCGTCTGCCTGATTATGCCATTCTTTTGCAAAAAGAGTCGCGTCTTTCAGCTTTGTTTGACGTTCTTCTTCGGAGCACAGACCGATCATCCCTCTGCAAAGGCGGGCACGCATTCCAGCTGCATCGACTTCCTTCGCCACAACATCCATATGATCATACATATCCACAAACGTGGTGGTTCCGGTACGAATCATCTCAATAAGCGACAGTTGGGTACCCCATTTTACTGTGTCTCCCGTAAATTGTGCCTCCAATGGCCACATTTTGTCTTCCAGCCATTGTTGCAGCGGCAAATCATCTGCATAACCGCGTAGGAGAGACATACCAGCATGTCCATGCGTGTTGATTAATCCAGGCAGTATGTAGTCTCCTTTTTGATCGATAACTTCATCGTATCCCGCTTCCGACAGGTCCTCAGGAGTTGGGCCCACATATGTAATCTTGTTGCCTTCGAATGCTACGGCACCATCGTAAATGACTTCATTCGTCTCGTTAACGGTAATAACTGTTGCGTGAATGAGGATCGTCTTTTTCATAGTATACACTCCATTCTTACGTCAAGTAGTAGGCCAAGCTTTGCAGGTTGGACGTCACATCCGCATAGTGAATGCGAACATCTTTTCCTGCGCGAATCGTCGTAGGGGCAAAATTCAAGATCCCCCTGATACCCGCTTGAGTCAACTGATCACATACGGATTGCGCTGCAGGTGCCGGTACCGTAATAATCGCCAGCTTGATTTGCTTGCTTACGATCGTTTCTTCCAGCTCTGATAAAGGCTGAATCGGTATACCTGCGACTTTTTTGCCCTGCTTCTCTGGATTATTGTCAAAGATGGCCGCAATCCGCATGTTATCTTTCAAATAAGCGTTGTAGTTACTAATGGCATGGCCCAAATGCCCAGCTCCGACCAAAGCAACACGGATTTCATCCGTTAGCTTCAGGATTTCACGGATTTTTTCCACCAGATAATCGACATCATAGCCGATTCCCTTTTTTCCAAAATCACCAAAAGCTGCAAGATCTTTTCTGATTTGGGCAGGATTCACATCAAGATTCTTGCCCATCTGTTGGGAGGAAACGGTGGTCACCTCAACTTGCTGCAAATAACTGAGGTAACGCAGATAAATCGGCAAACGACGGACGACCGCTTCTGAAATCTTTTCGTGTTTTGCCACGTTCGGTCTTTCCCCCCTAATTCTTTTGCTTCAAAATCCGATATTCTTTTCCATTCGATAAAATGGTAATGGAACCGTCGTGGCTGGTCACGTACGTCTCGGCCCATGACTCACCCAGGCGCTCCATGACTTCCGTCTGACCGTCTTTCATTTGATCCCGCGATCGGCCTGTCTGAATAATGGCGACCTGAGGATCGACCTGTGTCAGAAACGGTTGCGAAGAGCCTTGATTGCTCCCCTGACCGGCTACCTTTAGCACTTCCGCCTTCAGTCTGTCATTTTGCCGTTCCAACAGTCGCTCTTCTGCTTTTTCATTCACGGCACTCATAAATAAAAATCGCAATTGGCCGTGTGTTAATCGAAAAACGAGAGAATTGTTCTGGGGCGATAAAAATAACGGTTCTTCCGGGAGCAAAACCTCCATGGAGATTTCTTGGTCAAGAGTGAGTACTTGTCCTTGCTCTGCTTCCATCTGCTTGTGGTTGGCGCGAAGCAGCACGACATGGCGAATGGATGGTGCGATCAGCTTGGGCAAAATGACGGCATCTACAAGCACTTGCTGGCTCAATAAAGCGTAGCCCCCCATATGCTCTGGCTGGTCGTTTGTCAACACCACATAATCGAGCCGTGTGATCTTGAGCTCTGCCAAGCGTGCCGAAAGAACGGGCCAATCTTCTGCCGTACCCGTATCAATCAGCATCGTTTTGCCGCCTGGCATTCGCAAAAGCGTACTCTCGCCATGCGGAAGTGCCAAGTAGGTGACAATGAGACCCGAAAATTCCTGTTCTGTCTCCGTTTCAAACGGGTCATCTATCTTCACTGCTGCTTCTTGCAAATACAAATGGCTATCAATCGAGCATGCGCAAAGGAAAATCGCACTAAGAACTACAATCCACCAACGCCACGCTTTTTTCCATAACATTTATTTTATCACCTTAATCCCTATGAGACTATTGCTTCATTTTATGAATCTGACAGGGATTGCATACTAAGGAATGGCTCTATGCGCTCTCGAAGTGTTGGCCATGGACCGCTTTCGATTTGAAATGGCGGCAAAGATTGAAGGAATGAGCGTCCATATCTCGACTCAACTACACGCGTGTCGAGAACGATCACGACCCCTCGATCCAAGTGATGGCGAATTAATCGACCCACCCCTTGCTTAAATTGCAAAACGGCTTGTGGAAGAGACAAAGACATAAAGGCGTTTTTTCCTTCTGCCTTCAAAAGCTCTGCCCTTCCTTGATAGACAGGATGATTCGGAGGCGCAAACGGGAGGCGAACAATGACTAAACTGCTCAGCCATTCCCCCTGGATATCGACACCTTCCCAGAAGCTGCTCGTCCCAAGCAGAACACTTCTCTCCATGCTTCGGAACAGACGCACCAGCTTGCTCCGATTGTTACTATCAATCCCGTGACCGAATAACGTATACGGTTCTGGGGCCTCCGTAAGCCGTTCCTTCATCGCTTGGTAAACAAGTCGAAGCATCGAATGGGAGGTAAACAGGATCAGCGTCCTTCCTTTCGAAGCCAGTACGACATCAACGCACCCTTGAATGACCGCCTCCAAATACGTGTGGTCACTCTCTTTGCCTGGTGCGGGGAAATCAGATGGAATCAACAGCAACCCCTGCTCTTCATAATGAAACGGCGATGGCAGTGACAAGGTACGCACTCGTTCCTCGGGCAGTTGGTCGAGACCAAACTGGCTTTTGATGTAGGAGAAGCTGTTTTTGACCGTCAGAGTGGCTGATGTCAAGATCAGACTCCGCTTCTGCGCGAAAAGCGGTTCTGCCAGTGAGTCGGCAACCTTCAAAAGTGCTGCTGACAATTGAACCTGCTTACGAGCTGTACGGGACTCTACCTCCATCCAATAAACATACTCAGCATCCTGCTCAAGTAAAAAGAAGTGAAGCAGCTCCACGGCGTTTTGCCAGTCTTTGATGAGACCGAATAAATCTGTCAATAGACTGCGTACGGCAAAAGGAGGCTTTTCCTCTTGCGGAGTGGTTCGCAAAAGCTGCTCGATGCCTGCTGCGTATGCGGTCATCCCTTCAATCAGCTTTTTGGTTACTTTGCGTATCTTCTCGTGTTTGCCTACAAAGGATTCGATCCGATAACGTACCGTCTCACGTCCGGCGTCCGTCGTCTCCTCCGCACGATCTGATGCCCATGCATACAAGAGCTGTGTCCATTGCTGCGCTTTCTCACGCAAGGCAGCGGACTGTTTTCTTAGCTCCAGAAGCTTTGAGGCTACATCTTCTTGTACTGCAGGCATCCAGCTTTGCAGCTCTTCTGCGAAGCGGGCAATTGCCCCACTCTCTTCCACCGATGCACGATCTAACAAGAAAAGAAGCTGCGTGGTTGAAAACTGCTTGCCTAAATGCTGTGTCGCCGCATCCTCCAAATGATGGGCCTCATCGACGATGGCAACTTCATACGATGGGAGGATTCTGTTTTCCGCTTGCAAGTCGCTGATAAAAAGGGCGTGATTGACGATGAGTACATCGACATCGCGAGCCCGTTCCTTCGCCTGAAAATAGTAGCAGCGACTAAACCAGGGACAAGCCCGATTCAAACAAGAGCTCGTATCACTTTTTACCTGTTGCCACAGCAGTTGGCCACTCGGAGGCATGCTCAGCTCTTCCACGTCACCGGTAACGGTTTGCGTGAGCCATGTCAGCATCTGTCCTTTGACCAAGCGCATTTCTTGGCTGCTTCCTTCTACAGGCTCGTCCACGGCTTGTTCAAATTTACGCAAGCATAAGTAGTTTCCTCTGCCTTTCAGCGTCGAAGCAGTAAAAGAAAACGGCAACGACTCCTGCAAGGTAGCGATTTCCTTATGGAATAGCTGTTCCTGCAATTGAATGGTATTAGTACTGACCACCAGCTGCTGCTGATTGTGATGAGCCCAAATGATCCCCGGCAAGAGATAGGCTAATGATTTTCCCGTACCTGTCCCTGCCTCTACCAATAAATGGGCACCATCCTCCATTGCCTCATAGACGGCATGCATCATCGCTTCCTGAGCATCCCGACGTTGATACCCCGACATTTTCGCCTGCATGTGCCCGTTTTCGCCCAAAACATCCTCGAGCTGATCAGCAAACGCTTTGGTTACTGTCGCATCGACATGAGGACGCTTCAGAGACGCTGCTAATTTTTCTTCGCGCTTCCGTAGGGCCAATTGGCGGTAAATATCCCACATGTCTGAGGAATCCGTTTTGGTTGGCGTTCCATCCAGCTCTGGCAGCTCTATGAGCTTTTCCATCTCGATCTGACGTAAAAGAACTTCGATATCAGAGCGAAACGAAGAGACAAGCATTTGCAGGCGCTGGATCGTCACGAGCGGCAGTCTCTTTAAAATATCCAGCAAGTGGAGAAACAGCTGCGCCGTTGCAAGTGCATCGCTGTCTGCTTGATGGGGATTATCGTGCTCGATTTCCAGCTCAGACGCCAGTTCTCCGAGTCTGTAGCTATTTTGCATCGGCAAAAGAACGCGGGATAGCTCCACCGTATCAAGCACGTAGCCGTCAAACGCATAATAGCCCTGGCTCAGCAGGGCTTCTTGTAAAAATTGGAGATCAAAGCTTGCATTATGTGCAACAAAAGCTCGTCCGTCCAATAAACGCAAGAAATCTGGAAACACTTCTTCCAAGGAAGGAGCATCTGCAACCATCTCATTGGTAATCCCTGTTAATTGGGTAATAAATGGGGGAATATCCTGGCCCGGATGAATCAGGGTGGAAAAACTCTCGGTAATCTGCCCGTCATCGATTGCGACGGCACCAATCTGAATGATGCTGTCACCTTGGCGCGGATGGCTTCCCGTCGTCTCAAAATCTACAACTAGTAATCGATTCAAACGTTGTCACCTCGTAACCTGGGCGGAACATTCAATCCGCACCCATTCACATTCGGCAACGATGGGAAATATTCCTGCTCTCCCGTACATTTAAGGCTGTACGAGCTCAGTCTGCATTTCTGATTGACCGAGCTTGCTTGCACACAATTGCATATAGATGGGGATTTCCCATAACTGTTCTGCGAATGGCAATGCCCGTTGAAAATATTGTTCAGCTAGGCGCCAATTTTCTTCCACAACCGCGATTCTTCCCAGATGAAAATACCCTAACGAACGTACATATGGCTCAGCGTCTTCCAGGAAATACTTTGCCAACCGTTTTGCTTCTTGTGTATCCCCCAGCTTTTCGTATGCGGAAATCATCCCGGATTGTCCGAGGCGATTGTCTCTGTTTTTCTCCAGCATAATCCGAAACGCTTTGATCGCTTCCTCTACCCTTCCGTCAAACAACAGCATCCATCCATAACTAAAAAGAAAGTCGTCATTTTCGGGTGCAAGACTGATCGCTTTTTTGACGAGCGTCAATGCGCGTTTCGTACCCGCAATGAGCCAAGTATTCCAGGCCAAGCCATGCCATGTCCACCCATCTTTTGGGGAACGCTCCGTCAAAAAGTGATAGCAAATTTGTGCCCGGTGGTAATTGCCCACTGTTTCGTATAAAGAGGCCATTTCCTGAAGAGTATCGCTGTCCAAATCGCGTGTCGGCAGCTGCAAGCCTTTCGGCGGGCTCCATTCCACTGTCTGGTCCATCGTATGCAGTAATTTGGCAGCACGCAGCCATAGCATCTGCGCTTCCCAATCGTGCTCGTTTTTTTCTAGATACGGTTCCAATTCGTCCAAAGCTTCCTGTGCATCGCCATCTCTTAAATAGCAGAGCGCGAGGTTGTATTTGGCTTCTTCCTGTTCTGGCTTGATCTCGAGAGACGTCTTAAAAGCTTGCGCCGCTTCTAGCCATTGCTCCTCTTCCGCAAGTATGCACCCGATGGCATTAAAGCTGATAGCGACAATCGTGGGTGAGCTTGCTGTCCTGCCGAGAAGACGGAACTCCCGAAAGGCTAATTCTTTCTCCTCACACAAAAGGAGACTGTAGGCGTAGTACAGGCGTCCACTTTCCCAGTCTGGCGATTTTTGGACTAATTCTCCAAAACACTTTTTCGCGTCTTGGAACATGCGCAAATGATAAAAGCCTTCCCCACGACGAAATATCGGCTCGTATGGATTCGTTTCCGGTGAATGATCTTTCTTTTTTCCGTCTGTTGTTTTTTTCGTTTCAACGGCCTTTGGTGATTCTGTGTTCACCTTTGAGTGATCCGGCTTTTTCTCTTCCGCTGGAAGCTGTCCTTCCATTTCCTTGATGCTACGAATCGCATTCGATAATTTTTCTTCGAATTGCAGCCACAGGTCTACGACTGTATCACTTACTTGGCGCAATTGAAACAATTGTTCCGCGAGCTGAAGACGTTCTTGTTCAGAAGCCCCCTGCCACTTCTCTTCAATCGTCTGTGCTTTGTTCCGAAGCGTATGAAACCAGTCCTCGATTTTCACAAGAAAAGCCACCCCCTATGAGGCATGAGTACTTTCATTGTCTCACAAGGCAGGTGGCTCTATGCAGCAACAGACAGATCGCTTACAGAATCGTCGCGTGTACTTCTTCTGCGATCAATTCTTTGATCTGATTTTTTTCATCCATGATGGCGACACGTGGCTTATAAGTTCTTGCCTCTTCATCCGTCATCATCGCATAGGCAATAATAATGACGATATCGCCCTCTTGTACGAGACGTGCAGCTGCTCCGTTCAAGCAAATAACGCCACTGCCTGGAGCACCTTCGATTACATATGTTTCCAGACGCGCTCCGTTGTTGTTATTGACGATTTGTACTTTTTCATTTGGCAAAATATCCAGTGCATCCAACAAATTTTTATCGATGGTAATACTGCCAACATAGTTCAAGTTTGCTTCAGTTACCGTTGCGCGATGGATTTTTGCTTTCATCATGGTACGGAACACTAAGAATTCCTCCCTTTTCTCTACTTGATTGATGTAATCGTATTGTCGATCAGGCGTGTTTTGCCAAAACGAACAGCTAACGCGATGATGATCGTCTGACCAGCGGTTTCCTGCTCAATTGGTGCAAGCGCCGGATAGCTTAAAATTTCCACATAATCAATATCAGCCAGCGGCTTCTCGGAAATCATTTGCGTGATACGATCCTTGATTTCAGAAAGAGCCATGCCCTCACCCAGCCATTCATCTGCTTGCTTCAGGCTCTGTGATAGCACGAGTGCTTGTGCTCGCTCATCCGCTGACAAGTAGACATTCCGAGAGCTCATCGCCAGTCCATCCGCTTCGCGTACGATCGGGCATGGAACGATTTGCACCGGCATCGACAAGTCATGAACCATTTGCGTCACAACAGCTACCTGCTGGGCATCCTTTTGTCCAAAAAAAGCGTAATCGGGCTGGACAATTTGAAACAATTTATTGACGACGGTCGATACGCCATCAAAATGACCCGGACGCGAAGCTCCGCACAATGGAGTCGTCACATTTGCCACTGAAATATTGGTCAGCATCGGTGTCGGATACATCTCGCTGACTTCCGGAGTAAACAGGAGGTCCACTCCCGCTTCTTCCGCCATTTTACTATCCCGTTCGATATCACGCGGATAGCGTTCAAAGTCCTCATTCGGTCCGAATTGTAGCGGGTTTACGAAAATGCTCATCACAACCAAATCGCATACTTCACGGGCAGCTTTCACCAAGCTGAGATGTCCTTCATGCAGAAAGCCCATGGTCGGTACCATCCCGATCGTTTTGCCTTGTCGATGTGCTTCTTTTATATGAACGCGCATCTCTGCAATGGTGGAGACTTGCTGCATCATTGTTTGCATCATGACTGCTTCACTCCTTCCCCGTACAATTCCTTGATGGTTTCTTCCGAAGCATGGAAGACATGCTCTGGCCCTGGGAAGCTTCTTGCTTCGACTTCTTTGTTATAAGTCTCAACTGCTTCACGGATTGTTTCACCGATGTTTGCGTAGCGCTTCACGAATTTCGGTGTGATATCCGATGCGTAGCCGACCATATCATGGAACACCAGCACTTGCCCATCACAAGTCGCACCCGCTCCGATTCCAATCACAGCGATGTCCAGCTTGTCTGCAATCATGCCAGCGACCTCTTCCGGAACACATTCCAGAACAATAGCGAATGCACCCGCTTCTTGAATAGCAAGAGCTTCGTCCAGCAATTTTTTAGCTGCCTCCAGATCTCTTCCTTGTACTTTGTAACCGCCTAATTGATGTACCGATTGAGGGGTAAGTCCGATATGTCCAACGACAGGGATGCCTGCTTGTACACAGCGTGTAATGATTGGGGCGAGTTCACGGCCCCCTTCCATTTTGACCGCCTTGGCCAGCCCTTCTTGCATTAGTCTGCCCGCGTTTTTCACCGCTTCCTCAACTGTCCCGTGATAGCTGAGGAAAGGTAGGTCCGCCACGACAAATGCACGCTTGGCCCCTCTCGTTACTGCTTTCGTATGATGTAGCATGTCCTCCATCGTAACAGGGATAGTGGAGTCATAACCGAGTACGACCATTCCCAAGGAATCACCGACCAGAATCATATCAGCGCCTGCTTCATCCACTAATTTGGCTGACGGATAGTCATAGGCGGTCACCATGGTAATCGGGGTTCGCGTTTCTTTTTTCTTGCGGATACTCGAAGTCGTAATAGGTCTGTCGTTTGTTGCCATTTTTCATTTCTCCTCTTTCGCTTCAAGCCCGTGGATCGTGTGAGGAATAAAAAAACCTTCTCGCGTCAATCGGGAGAAGGTTGTCCATGTCAAAAAGACATTTTGCGTTTAGCGGATTCCTTCTGTCTCGGTCCACACAGGCTCTGAGCAGATTTTTGTCCTTACACGTATTGCTTTTAGATTACACGATCTATACAAAAATACTCCGGGAGTACCGTTCACGTAGTGATACAGCCTCCAAATTGGAGTATAGCAAATGATTTAATCATTTGCACGATAATTGACATCAGCCGAATAAACTTTGTGAATCTGTCCAGTCTGATCCTCGACCTTGAGTACGCCTTCCTCATCCAAGCCAACGGCTCGACCTTCCAGCTGTTGTGAAATCGTCTGGAGGCTCACCCATTTGCCAATGGTGTACGAATGATCCTCCCACTCTTGTTTTACACGCTCAAAGCCAGCTTGCAAATAGTGGTCGTACTCTTCTTCAAAGATTCGGCAGAGACGTTGGATAAACGAAACGCGCTTGAGTGGCTCGCCAGATTCAATACGAAGTGAAGTCGCAATCTGTGCCAGTTCTGACGGGAAATCAGACTCGACACTGTTGGCATTGAGCCCTATTCCGATGACTAAATAATTGACCCGATCAGATTCAGCATTGAGTTCTGTCAAAATCCCGCATACTTTTTTGTCTCCGATAAAAATATCGTTCGGCCATTTGATTTTGACAGGCAACCCAGTCTCTTCCCGGATCGTTTTCGCTACTGCAACTGCCGTTAACAACGTCATCTGAGGTGTCTTCGGTAACGGAATCGCAGGACGGATGATCAAGCTCATCCAAATCCCCGTTCCTTTCGGAGAATGCCATGGTCGTCCGAGTCTGCCTTTCCCGCCTGTTTGCAGCTCTGCCAGCACAATCGTACCTTCTACTGCCCCTTTTGCCGCAGCCTCGTGTGCGAGTGGCTGTGTAGATACCACCTCATCGTAAGCGATGACATTTTGTCCGATCCGATCCGTTTCCAGTCCAGCCATGATTTCTGCTGCTGACAAGCGATCAGGGGCAACCAGCAGGCGATACCCCGATTTGCGTACCGCCTCTACCTCGTAGCCATCTCGGCGCAGCTCTTCGATATGTTTCCAGACTGCCGTCCTTGAGCAACCGCATGTTTGGCTTAATTCTTCACCAGAGATGAAACTGCCCGGCTGGTCACGGAATGCTTGAAGGATGACTTGCTTAATGTTCATCTTGTGCAACCTCTTTCTTTGCAACTTCGACGAGTGCTTCTGGTGTATTTGGTAAACCGTGCAGAGCCGTTTGTCTAAGCAACGATTCCAAGACGCGGACAATCCACTCGCCTGGCTTTTTCTGTAGGGCTACTTGCAGGTCAAGCCCCGTGATCGCCAAATCCTTGATGGTTCTGACAGGCATGTTTTCGTATTGATCGAGGAGTACTTGCATCGAAAACGATTGCCTCTCGTTCCACCAACACGCTTGCAATAAAAGGAAGAACTCGTTGCACGTGTCCCAGCCGACTTCAAGCAGCAGTGGCCCCCACTCGATCGATTGAGGGATATCCCATTGCGGCTGTAATCGCGTCAGGAGTTCAACCAAGCAAAAAATTGCTTCTGTTTCGCGTTTGGACATTTTGAGGAATTGGCATACTTCACGCGATTGCACAGGTGAATAATTCGCCGCAAACAGCAGCAACGCCCACTTTTGAGTCATACTTTGCAAATGATGCAGCCGCCAAACATGCTCATTTGAGAGGACGAACAGCTTTTCTACATCAGGCGCATAAGCCATGAGCCTCGTTTCATTCAACAACTGACAACCTACCTCTGGGGCTCTGCTATCGAGCGTTTTATTCAGCTCTTCCCTAATGCGCTCCACAGCAATATGAGCTAACAAAGGCGCAGTCTGTTTCATGGCAAGCATGGTTTGGTCTTCAATAGCAAAACCTAACTGGGAAGCAAATCGCACTCCTCGTAAAAGCCGAAGGGCATCCTCCTGAAATCTCTCTAGCGGAATGCCTACAGCCCGAACCAGCCGATGCTCCATATCCTCTCGTCCACCGAACGGGTCGTGCAATACTTGATGACGATCCATCGCCATTGCATTCATCGTAAAATCTCGTCGCTCCAGATCGAGCCGAAGTTCTGAAACGAACTGAACTTCAGCGGGTCGACGGTAATCTTCATATTTTCCTTCCGTCCGAAACGTGGTTACTTCGAACATCTGCCCCTCGACTTTTACAGACACAGTACCGTGTTTCAGACCAGTCGGGACATGATCGGGAAACAATCGGATGACGTCGCCGGGATGGGCATTCGTACATATATCTATATCATGAACAGGTCGTTGTAAAAGCCAGTCGCGGACGCAACCACCCACGTAGTAAGCTTCGAAGCCGTGTTCCTCCAATCTGTCGAGAACACGCTTTGCCAATTCTATCGCCAATCCAATTCCCCCCCTTTCTGGTTTGCTCCGCCTGATCTACACAAGGAGGCGTTTTTTATGAGAGTTTTGTATGGATTGTTCATTTTTATATCCAAGGTACATCAGCTAGCCAAAAGCTCGATCTTACGTTCAAAAGCTTAGTTTTTCTTCGGGTTTGCTTGCCAATAGGTTGGCGTAAAGTGCTTCATACTGAGAGGCAATCGTTTCGTGACAAAACGTCTTGCAGGATCGCTCAATGCTATTCGCGGAGAATTCGCGGTATAGCTCTTCGTTTTGCAAGAGACGTATCGTTTCTTTCGCCATGCCTTCCACATCCCCAATTGGACGCAAGAAGCCGTTCACACCATCCAGGACGACTTCGGGCAAGCCTCCTGCCACTGTAGCGACGACAGGCACACCGCAAGCCATTGCTTCCAATGCGACGAGTCCGAAGCTTTCCTTTTCTGATGGAAGCAGCATGATGTCTGCCATCGACAATACCTCCGCGACGTCCTCCTGCTTGCCGAGGAAGCAAACATCGTCGTTCAGACCGAGCTCAGCGATCATCTTGCGGACCAGGCCCATTTCGGGACCTTCACCAATGAGGATCAGTCTGGAAGGCATTTCTTCACGTACGCGCGAAAATATTTCAATCACATCCGGCACTCGTTTGACAGGACGGAAATTAGATATGTGCATAAGAATTTTTTCACCATTCGGTGCAAATACCTTTTTCAGCTTCGTAACCTCTTTCGGGTAGTAACGTCGCTTGTCTACGAAGTTGTACACAGGGATAATCTCTTTTTCAGTATGCAGCAGCTCTTTCGTCTGTCTGATCAAATCATTGGATACCGCTGTGACCAAATCACTTCGCTCAATGCCGAATCGGATCATGTCACTCAAATTCGAGTCGTAACCCAAAACAGTAATATCCGTCCCGTGCAAGGTGGTTACAATTTTCAAATGATCGCCTACCATTTGCTTGGCGAGGAACGCACACAACGCATGTGGCACAGCATAATGCACATGTAATAAGTCCAAGTTTTCATTTTTCGCCACTTGCGCCATTCGGTTCGCCAAGGTCAGATCATAGGGTGGATATTTAAAAACATCATAGTTGTTCACTTCTACTTCATGATAAAAAATGTTCGGGTGAAACGCGCCTAAGCGAAATGGCATTCCACCTGTGATGAAATGGACTTGATGTCCTCGCTCGGCTAATAGCTTGCCCAGCTCTGTGGCTACAACCCCCGATCCGCCCAATGACGGATAGCAAGTAATCCCGATCTTCATACAGTGTCACTCCTTTTCACAAGCTCTTTAATACATACGGAGCTGCACTGACAAATCCTTCTGCGTAGGCTACACCAGCCTGCTGACCAAACAGTCGCTCTCGATACTCGACAGACTCTAGATACCCGTTGGTAAGCGGTGTTTGAACGCTGCCTTCTTCCAGCTCAAACTGACTGCGGTAGCAGCGCAGCGCCTCCATTTTTTGCGGATAGACAGCGGTGATATCCACGACAACCTGAGGCGTGACAGTGGAATTGATAAAATAGTAAAGGAATTGCGAAGGTCGATAGGCAGGCAAAGAAGGCTCCGGCAAATACTTGCGGATGCCTGCATTAAACACCGCCTCTCGAACGATCCGACTTACGCTCTCGTGATCTGGATGACGATCCGCGTAATAAGGCGCAAGCACAATGGCTGGACGAGTTTCGCGGATGAGCTTTACAACACGTTCAATCGCACTTTCTCTGACTGCTTCCAAGCCGCGATCAGGCAAACCGAAATTATAGCGAGCAGCTACTCCCATCACTTGGTCAGCTGCAGCCGCTTCTTGCTGCCTTCTTTCCACTGTTCCATTCGAAGACAACTCGGCGTATGTCAAGTCGAGAATCCCAACGCGCTTCCCCTCTTTGGCTGCCAAGATTAGACTGCCTGCCGCGCCGATCTCGACATCGTCAGGATGAGCGCCGATCGCCAAAATATCGAGTGAACTCATGCTTCATTCTCCTTATGCACCACTTCGCGCCAATCCAGTTGTCCCAGCTCCAAAGCCTTCAGCATGATTTCTGCCGAACCGAGATTGGTGGCAAACGGTATCTTGTGCACATCACACAGTCGAAGCAGTGCGATAATATCAGGCTCATGTGGTTGAGAGGTAAGCGGATCACGCAAAAAGATAATCAAGTCCATCTCATTGCGGGCGATCATCGCACCGATTTGTTGATCGCCTCCTAATGGCCCTGACAGAAACCGGGTTAGGGACAGCGACGTAGCTTCCATGATTCGGGACCCAGTTGTTCCTGTGGCATACAGGTCATGTTTTGCCAAAATGGATTCATAGGCCATCGCTAGTTGCACAATCTGTTCTTTCATTCGATCATGGGCAATCAATGCAATTTTCAAGAAAACCTCTCCCTTTATGGCTGGGTATCGTGTGTATGTTAATCAATCGTTTAATCAATCAGATGTTCCAATCCGTAAATCAATCCGTTCATATTCATTACGGCTTTAATGGCCATATTTACCCCTGGCATGAATGATTCCCGGTTAATCGAATCATGGCGAATGGACAGCGTTTGGCCTGTTGCCCCAAACAAAACCTCTTGATGAGCAACCATGCCTGGCAGACGGACACTGTGAATCCGGAAGCCTTCATACTCTGCTCCGCGAGCGCCTGGAATTGTTTCTACTTCTTCAGGATGCCCTTGCTTGAGCTCTTCCCGAACAGCCGCGATCATCTCCGCGGTCTTCAAAGCAGTTCCGCTTGGCGCATCCAGCTTGCGGTCATGATGCAACTCGATAATTTCCACATGTGGCATATATTTTGCTGCCATTGCGGAAAACTTCATACATAGAATCGCGCCGATCGCAAAATTCGGGGCAATAATGGCACCCAGTCCCGCTTCTTTATAGCGCTCAGTCATTTCTTGCAGCTGCTCTGTTGTCAGTCCCGTTGTTCCGACGACCGGTCTCACACCACGAGCCAGACAGAGCTCCATATGACGATACACCGTATGCGGTGTCGTAAAGTCTACCAGAACATCCGGCTTCATTTCGTCCAATTGTTGATTGATTTCCTCTTCGCTCACCCGCGTGTCCAGATTGCCTGTAAAGACGAGCGCGGTATCCTGCGCCAGCATTTTCACTACTTCTTGCCCCATTCGACCATTTGCACCTGCAACTGCTACACGAATTTGTTTAGTCATGCTGCTCGTTCTCCTCTATTCTTGTCCAGCGATCTTTATCGCGAGTATTAAACTTGTGCATAATACGATCAAATGCTTCCTGCAAATCGATTCCGAGTGAGTTTGCGAAACAAATCACGATGAAGAGTACGTCACCCAGCTCTTCCTCTACTGTTTTTTCGCCTTCGTCCTTTTTCTTCGGTTTTTCTCCATAAAAATGGTTAATCTCTCTGGCTAATTCTCCTACTTCTTCTGTCATTCTAGCCAGCATCGATAGCGGAGAAAAATAGCCTTCTTTAAATTGCGATATGTATTGATCAACTTCTTGCTGCATCTCTTGCATAGTCTTTTGCCGTTCCATCCGCCCACTCCTTTTTTCACAGTCTTCTCTCTTTCACCTATCGTACTAAAAAAGGCTTCGTTTGCCAAATCACAATACTTCGTCTTTCCAGCATATGGACAATCAAACGAGCGTTCATTTATAATGGCTTTCGGATAGCCCTCAGGTAACCCAAGTATTACCTGCACATCATGTCCGGGGGGAAGCCTTTTCCTGGTCCGGCGAACAGGAGGAAATATGAAAATTCGTCTTGACAGTATCATTGCCATTATCATCGGTTCTGCCATTATGGGATTCGGTATTAACGCGTTCAACATTCCCAATCATCTAGCTGAGGGCGGTATCACTGGTATCAGTATTTTGATCAAGCTGTTAGTTCCTGTTGTGGATCAGGGAATCGTCTTCTTTGTCCTGAACGTACCGTTATTTTTCTTGGGCTGGAAAATTCTTGGACGAACTTCTTTTTTCTACACGATTTTGGGAACGGTTTCTCTCTCCGTCTTTTTATCCGTATTTGATGGTGTTCTTCCGTTGCCAATGAAAGATCGCTTGCTTGCTTCCCTGTATGCCGGGGTAGCTGTTGGTGTCGGTTTAGGGATTATTTTCCGTTACGGCGGGACGACCGGCGGTGTGGACATCATTGCCAGACTCCTTCAGAAATACATGGGTATCAGTATGGGGAGGACGTTGTTTTTCGGAGACATTTTGGTCATTGGGGCGTCCCTTGTCTATTTGAATCTGGAAAGCGCTATGTATACCCTTGTTGTCGTCTTTATCGCAGCACGAGTCATCGACTTTTTCCAGGATGGCGCCTATGCAGGAAAAGCTTTAACGATCATCTCCAACGAAGCAGATAGCATCGCCAAGCAAATTCTCGATGTAGGTCGTGGTGTGACACTCTTAGCCGGTAAAGGTGCGTACTCTGGCGAGGAAAAGAAAGTCATCTATGTCGTTGTCAGCCGAAACGAAGTCATGCGTTTTAAAACCATTGTGCAAGAAATTGATCCGCATGCTTTTGTCATCGTTAATGATGTACATGAAGTTCTCGGAGAAGGGTTCACCCTTGATGAAAATAAGAAACCGCTTCACGACTAGCACGAAGCAGCACAGAAAAACCCTTGCCTTTTTGACAGGCAAGGGTTTTTGCATCTATTAGGTCGAACGGATTTCTCCGTCATATTTCTTCCACGCCACATAAGACAAGGCCATAATCAATGCTATCGAGATCGAGGCGAGAATAACAATAGGTGAATCTGGCCGCATCATTAAACGAGCAAACGTACTCTTCTCTTCGCCCACAAAAGCCACTTGAAAAGAGCTGTTCAATTCTCGCAATGCCTCTCGAACCAGCTGCCAATCTACTTGGGTGTTTCGCATCTCTTTGGATATAATATCGTACGCAACCGTAATCGAGGACATTTGCTCCTCTGGAAGCTGAATGCTCATCCCCGGCTTAATGGCCAAAAATAATCGGTAGTTCTCATCGAACTGTTCGCGAAACTGGCTGAAATTCCGCTCAACAGCCGATAGCTGCAAATTTTGGACCTGTGTTACGAGAGAAGAATAGTAGCTGCGCCACATCGGCTGGTGATCATGCGTCAATGCGTCTATGGCAATTCGGACACGCGTGGCATGCCACAGCAATTGCTGTTCACTTGCATTTGCGGAAGCAAAGCTTTGCTTGGCTGCCAGTATGGACTGGGTCACTGCATTCAGACTCTCAATTCGTATCGGATTGGGCAAATGCTGATTTGGGAATCGTTCTGCTAGCTGTACGATGCGCTGCTCTGCCCCTTCAAGATCTCCCTTTTTTGCATACGTGAGTAACTCATGCGCAATTTGATCTAATGCTGCCAACTGCTTTTGTTCTATCGGTTGATTCAGCTTCGAGTACAAATTATGAATGGGCCACGACAAGAACAACCCGATCATGAGAAAGAATAATAAAAACCGGATGTTTTTCTTCAACGCAAATAACCTCCTTCCCTAGTACAGCCTATGGAAAGGAGGACAAGATTAGACCTTATTTGTCGTATACTTCATATTCACCCACCAGATCACCGAGATCGAGATCAGACTGAGAAGAACCGTAAACAAACCGACGAAGCCCTCATACGGATCCAGCACACTCGGCAGCCACGGATGGATGTCCATGACGTAATCGAGAAAATCATTATTCAGTGTCCACAGCGCAGCGATTCCCACCGGCAGAAGACTTAGCTTGTAAAAACGCGCATACAAAACAGATTCCACAGCCATGCCGGTGTGGGAAATGATCAGCATCACGTCTGTCCAACGCACTTCATTGCCCATCATCCAACCAGCCACGATAATGCAGACGGCCCAGACACCGTACTTAAAATTGGTGATGCCAGCCAAAGCTTCCAGTACAGGAATGTGGCGACCCAACAAATAGGTAAGGAGTACAAGCGAAAAAAGTCCGCTACCTGTCGGGCTGTCAGGGACAAAAGGTATCAAGTATGCTGGTGTCTCAGCCAATTGGTTACCATACCAGATGAATCCATATATGGTTCCCAAAAAGTTGACGACGAACAGCGTCCAAAGAAACCACCTTTTGCCCAAAGATTGCCGAAACCACTCCCATATCCAGATCATGTATAATCGTCTCCCGCTGTGTACGCCGCTAACGAAAAAGCTGACCGCATTACCAGCCAGCTTTTCCCCTATTAGCTTATTTCAAGCCAGCCATGTATTCAGCTAGCTTTGCGATTTCTGCATCATCTTTGATCAAACCGGCTGGCATTGCGCCTTTACCGTTCTTGATGACATCAGTAATCTTGGCTGCATCCAAAGTTGCACCGATTTTTTGGAGGTTAGGACCCATGCCACCCTCCATGTTTTTACCATGGCATCCCATACAGCTTGTTTGCGCTTTCCAAAGCGCATCCGCTGTAAAGCTGGTATCAGCAGGAGCAGGTGCAGTTGCACTAGATCCCTCTTTGCCACCAGTTCCTTTACCTTTATCTGGGTGAGCCAGATGATATTCATGGTTTGCCGCCCAAGTCAGGTAGAAAATGCCAACGAGTGCAGTCAGCATCAAGCCTGTAGCAACTGGACGCTTGCTAGGACGACGCTCTTTGCTGGTATCCAACCAAGGCGCCAACATCAGTGCACCAAATGCGATACCTGGAACGACAACGGTACCGAGTACGACCCAATCCCCTGCTGCCCAAGGATATTTCAGCATTTGATACAGGAACAAGAAGTACCAGTCTGGCAACGGAATGAATGACGTATCATTCGGGTTTGCTTTGTCAGTTAACGGCGACGGATGTGAAACCGTTAACACAAGGAAACCAACCAAGCAAACGGCTGCCACCATCCACTCTTTCAACAGGAAGTTTGGCCAAAACGGCTCGTTTTTCCCTGGAAAGTCGGAGTAGGATGGAGAAATGTTTGGGATACGCTTCGCCGATACTCGGGAATCTCCGACGAAGGTAGCATCTTTATCTTGTTTTGCCATGCTATTTCCTCCTTTTTTCGAAGACCGATTATAGTGGACCCGAAATACCTTGCGAACGGATCATAACAAAGTGAGCTCCCAACAGACCAAGCAGTGCGCCTGGCAGGAAGAACACGTGAATCGCGAAGAAACGAGTAAGCGTTTGCGCCCCTAGAATGTCTCCGCCTGTGAGCAATGTTTTTACATATGGACCGATGAAAGGTACAGAGTCAGCGATCTGCACACCTACTTTGGTCGCAAAGTATGCGGTGTTATCCCAAGGCAAGAGATAACCTGTGAAACCGAGGCCCAGCATAACGAAGAAAATCAGTACGCCGACTACCCAGTTCAATTCACGCGGCTTTTTGTATGAACCTGTAAAGAATACACGCAGAGTATGTAGGAACATCATCACGATTACCAAGCTGGCACCCCAGTGATGCATACCGCGCACGATTACCCCGAACGCTACTTCGTTCTGGAGGTACTTAACGGATTCGTAAGCATTGATAACGTCTGGTACATAGTACATCGTCAAGAACATACCAGACAAGATTTGAATAACGGTAATAAAGAACGTAAGTCCACCAAAGCAGTAAACAAAAGCGGAAAAATGATGTGCCGGGTTCACGTGCTCAGGTACTTCGTGGTCAGCCAAGTCACGCCACATCGGAGTGATGTTTAAGCGTTCGTCGACCCAATCATACATTTTTTGCATCATTTTAGCCGTTCACCCCCGGACGAGGATTTGCTTTTACTTTACCTAAATACAATTTTCCGTCTTTGACTTCTGTCTCATACTCATCAAGAGAGGCCGTCGGTGGCGTTCCCAAAATGTGCTCGCCATTGATCGTATAACGACCCATGTGGCAAGGACAGAAGTACTCATTTGGTTGTCCAGGGCCAGTTCCCCAGTCAACCGTACACCCTAAGTGCTTACAGATCGGGGACAGAGCAAGAATCTCACCCTTGTCGTTCTTGGTAACCCATGCAGTAAGTGTAGATTCTGATTCATACCAACCGTCCTTGGTATGGACCTTGAATTCAACGCGTTTTGGCACGGCACTAAACTCATCCGGACTGCCGACAGCTACTTTATCTCCACCTGCATGTCCTTGCAGAAGGGGGTCTACCGCAAAGCGAATCATTGGGGTGATCATTCCCGCAGCAAGGAATCCGCCAGTTCCCATCAGGGCGTAGTTCAAAAATGTACGCCTGGAAATTTCGCGTTTGTCTCCCATATCTTTTTTCCCTCCTTATCCTGTAAAATAGCGCTACGATGGCATTTTCATACATATACACTAGGTCAATCCCAATCATAGCTAACGCCTATAAAGATGTCAAGAATGTCCAGTGGACATGTCTTTACCCAAACGATGTGTGACAGGATATTGTTGCCAGATTGTCAAATTTAAGACCTTGCCCCACCCATTTTTCTGTAGTATTGCCGGAAACCGCTTTCTCTATTGCGTCTCTTTTATACGTCAGAGCGTTTATCCCCGCCCGTTTTGCCACAACTTGATGACCTCTTTGTACAGCACATCCACGGTCACTTCAAAACGCAAAGAAGATTCCAGATCTTCATCCCCTACCAATAAAGTCAACACGCCTTCTTCCGCTCGTTCCTGTAATTCAATCTGTTCTCCGCGAAAATGCAGCACTACTTTATAGGGGAATTCCGCCGGAGTTCTTTGTTCCAGCTGTTCTTCTCCTATTTGATAGCTTAACGGAAATAGCAGTACGCGTCCCTTCAGTCGCTGCTCAATCCCGGCCGCTACATTTAATAAGTAGTTCATGCGTACAACATGCTCTTCTACTTTTCTCTCCGAGCTGTACAAATAAAGAGGGAGCAGTGCGGTATCCACAAAGGACCGCAACTCCTCCCAGTTTTCAAAATCGTTCAAGTTCCACTGCATAGAGCCGTCTCCTCATTTCCTTGTTCATTTCTGGAAACAAGCGTACCATGAATGGTTGGAGACTCGCAATAACGCATACGATTATGTATTTAGGCTTTCTCGTAAGCCATGATTTCTTTTAATTCGTCTGTTAAGCGCAAAAACAGCTCTTTGTTTTTCGATGCAAGTGCCTCATCAATCTCCTGAATTAGCGTACGCTTGCGATATTGACGCATCTGCTCGTCGATCACCATTTCAGATAGCAAACCGGAAACCATTTGATTGTTCGTTCCGTACGCGTTGGAATAGAAATTCGGCCACTCCATACCCATCCCTCACTTCAATAAAATAGTCGTTTCGGTAAAACCATTGTATTTTCGAAGCCAAGTCTGGCTCGCATACGTTGCGGTGTATAACCACTGTTCCTGTTCGTCTTGACCGACGCGCAACAATCCAAGGTGCACCATCATCTTGCATACCCGATTCACCAAGATATCTGTAGGTGAATCGTAGTAAAACTCTTTCATCCAATGGAGCAGCGTGTCCATCAGCGATTGCTGACTTACCCATCCACCCGATGCGATCAACGGAATGAGCTGAACCAGCATCGGCAAGTTCGGGACAGCCCGCTTGTACAGCCTCATCCAGAAGCGAATGACATCATGGTACAATTGATCGGTATACGTTTGCTCCAGTCGCTCCCTCCCCGCTTCCGTTACTGCTACCTTGCCGTCCACTTCTACAATCCATCGGTGATAGTAGCAGAAATCGTAGAGCAAGGAAAAACGGTCAGGGTATAAATCAAAGTGCAGACCGTACCCAAAACGCCATTTTTGCGGCAATAGCGGCTCTTCTTTTACGTGCAAAAATTGAAAAAGCTGCTGCTGATGACGCTTGTACATGCCACCTTCTGCGGTTAGCGGCACTGGCTCCTGCTGGAGAAATTGTAAAAATTGCATGATATCATCGCATAGTGCTGTTCCTTCATCCCTGTAAGCTTGCGGCCCCGGATGAAGGAATGCGTTTGACTCACGCCACGTTGTCAACCACGCTTGCAAGTACGGCTCACGGATGTCCAGCGGAATTTGATACTGCCCTACGGTTTTACTTTTCGCCGGAAAAATCCATCCTCGCTTCATTGCAGCTGCGACAAACTTTCGTCCTTCCTCCTGCTTTTTTTCCTTTTCACACGCCAGTGCCACCCCGGCCTTCGCCAACAAATCCTCAAGCGACATAACCGTACGCTTGTCCAGGAACAATTGGAGCAAAAAATGGGTTTCCGCACTGCTCAGCTGCTCAACTTCTTGAGAGATTGTCAACCTGTGCCTCAAGCTAGACAACAGTGACGTAATCAATTCGTTTTTGGAATGAGGGTTGCATTCGCATCCGTAATGGTTGGCAATCTGATGGAGCTGCCGGATATCGGTGTACACCAAGATCTCAGCCAAGTTCATCTGTGCATCCCTTCTTTACGATGGCTTACTTGTCTCTCATTCTTGCCAAAATGCGGAAAAATAAACAGGAAGCCACCGAAGTGACTTCCTGTTTGGCGATTTTTTATTATTCCTCTTCAGATTCATGGTCCCACAGGTCGTGAAGCTGTTGGTATTCTTTCGCTTCCTCATAGCGCCCTGCTTGAGTCAAAAGGGCAATCAGCCTGCGGATCTGATCCAAATCGAAACCTGACAACGATACATATTGCTTTAGAGCCTCAATAGCCGCTTCTGTTTTCCCCATCGAAAGATTCACATCTGCAGCTAATGGGTAAGCAGCCACATACTCATCGTCAACCGCTTGCAAACTGCTGACCAATTCTGCCGCTTCATCCAGTCGTCCAACGTAGAATGCCATCAGTGCACATCCGTAGAGGACTTCTGGGGAACGATCCATGACCAGCGCCTGACGGAATACTTGGTAAGCCTGTTCGAATTGACCGCTTTGTGCGTACGAGCGCCCCTTCGTCAAAAGCATGGACAGACTTTCATCCCCGGCTTGTTCCAGGAGCTTCATTGCTTTCTCGTCTTCTCCAATGCGGAAATACAAGTTACCTAGCGCTGCCATAATATCCTGGTTATCTGGCTCCTTCAGTCTCGCTTGCTCCAAATACTTGACCGCTACTTCATCTAAATCTTGGAGTGAATACAGATCTGCTAGCAACAAGTCAAGCTGAATGCTTTCGAAGCCAGATTCTTTGCATTCATAGAGAAGATGTTGCGCCGTCTCAAAATCACTGGAATCCAAAGCAATCTCCGCTAACAGCAGCTGGCATTCTCTGCGCAAAGAGGAATCCATTTGCGGATTTTTGGCCATGACATCTGTCAGCAATTGACTCGCCTCTTCCAAATGACCGAGTCGATACCAGACCTCTGCCAAATACATCATGACATCCGGCAAATCTTTTCCATGCTCCTGAACCTTTTGCAGAGCGGTCAACCCCAACTCTACTTCATCGTTTTCGATCCGCTTGATCGCTTCGTCTATGACATACAGCCACTTTTTCGGCATTTCTTTCACCTCATATGTATTTTGCGTGGCCTTGTTGCTCTACGCGTTTGTTGAACAACTACTCTAATAAAATAGCCACAAAAGACCGTCCGAAGACGGTCTTTTCTTTTACTCTTGATCATATACCATTATGCTCGCGTTAGCCAGCTCATTGTAAGAACAGTAATAAGGATTCCAAAAATACTAAGCACGATACTGTAATTCGGCTTGGCTAAATCAGTAGAAGTTGGCTTCCCATCGAGCGGTACGATCGAAGCAGTGGCATGTTCCAGTGAATCTCCTTGCGACGTATATGGCTGTGCTTCTACCACGTATGTACCATCGTCTGTTTGCATGGAAGAAGAAATGACTTGCGCTTTTGGCGTATTAATCTCCATGACTTCACCGTTAATAACGAGAGAATTCGCATGCTCCGTGGTACTTGTATTCACATATAAAGTGAACGAAAAGACCATGAGCAACAAAACAGCTACACTTGCAGCCATGCGTCGCATTCTCGCTGTCACACTGAAAATTTTTCTGCCTATTGGGATCGCCCACTGCTCTTCCGATAAAATACGGGCCATCACCGCATCTACAATGGAACGTGATGGAGTTACAGAATGGTATTCTTCTTTATCCATCTCCATCCACTCACCACTGTCCGACCAAATCTCATAGTCGGAACGACAGGCATAGCATGCCGCCATATGGTGATCAACCCGGCGTTGGGTCACCTCAGGCAACAGATTTTCGGCGTATTCAGGCAGTATTTCCTGAACTTCTTCACATCTCATCATCGATTCATCCCTTCAGCTTCATCCAAATGAGGGTCCAGGATGTAGTTTTCCAACTGTCCACGAATACTTTGCCGCGCTCGAAACAGTAAAGATTTCACAGAGCTCACTGTTAAATCCAGAATCGTAGCGATTTCTGTGTAATCCATTTGTTCGTACTCGCGTAATATCAATGCTGAGCGTTGCTTCTCTGGCAAGCTGTTAATTGCCAGTCTTACCATGCTCTCCCGTTCATTCCGGAGCAAAACTTGCTCAGGCAGTGTCTTGGGAGATGCCATAGGCACTTGCAACGTATCATCCAGATACACGTCAGAATTGCGGCTCTTTCGCAATTCACTGAGTACGGAGTTGCGTGCAATCGTATAGAGCCAGGTGGAGAATGTAGCTTCTACATCTCGGAAAGAATGAATGCTCTTATACGCCTTGTAAAACGTCTCCTGACATATATCCTCCGCTATATGCTCTAAATGTGCCTGACGCAAAAGATGAGTGACAAATGAGAGGATCTTTTTTTCATATCGACGAATCAGTTCAGCATAGCATTCCAGATTACCTTCTTTAATCTCTCGGATAAGCTGGGAATCGGTCATGATCAGAGATTACCTCCTTGCGATTCCGATCCCTCAGCGGCCTTTTGCATAATTAGACTGCTGGGGATGTAAAAAGTTGCGCGACCTTACGATTCTTTTTCTCGTCTGTCTGCTGGAAACCATTCACGAAAAAACCCCCAAACCGGGGTTATATGACATAAGCGTAGGGCTTCGTGTCGAATAAACACTTACCCATACCAATCAAAGGGATAAATCGCATATTTCGATATATCCATTTACCGTTCGACATAACAGATGTTGGAAGATGCATTTCACTAAAATTGAGAATAGTGGAAAGATCATACTTTGTCAACCAGTTTTCCTTTTTCAGGAAAACGATATCAGCGTCTGCGCCAGTTGTCAAGCTTCCTTTTCGCGGATACAGTCCAATTGCTTTTGCAACATTTGTCGAAGTGAGCCTGACCAGCAAGCAAAGCAATTCTTCAGGCGTACACCAGCTCTTTCGTGTATCAATCCGCACATCGTGAATTGGAGACGCTACTTGCCAGCTTCCAAACCATTGTCGATGCAATTGACGAAGACCTTGATCCGTCACTTCAGCAGGCAAACGAAAGATATGCAGGTACGGGTCATTTTCATCAAAATGAAAGGCCGCTTGAGAATCAGTGATGACTGTTCGCAACCGCCAATAACGGGTAGCCTCCAGCCAAATCTGTCGAATGTATTCCCGCTGTTCTTTTTTGAAGAACGGATCTTTTTGCACCTGCATGTGCAGGATCGTATGTTTAGACGTATGAAGTTGCAAAAGCGTTTCCCATTTTATTGTGGAAATTTCTTCTGGATTTCGAATCGTGACATGAAACGAAGAATAGCCATGGTTCATCCACTCCGCTAAGCGGTCACCGTGAAGATCGGCGACATCGATTTCCACGTGCCAAACATAATCCAGCAAACTGTTGAAATGCTGGGTTTGTTGATAGTGGATTTGCGGTCTGCTCATCCAACGCTCTGGCCGGAAGACGTCCACCAGGCTTGTACAACCCGAGCTAATGAGATTTCGCATAGCTTCTATATAAACATCCACCTCTTTGATTTTATACAACGAATGTGTCGGGAGTGCGACGAAACCAGGCAAAAGATACATATCGGTAGCATCTATTTCTTCATATAAATCGTTGAAGGGGTTTTTCGTTAAGGTATCTTTAGCAATTCGGACAATTTTCCCATGACGGATCCAAATATCTGCTTCTTTCATTCCTCGTGCTGTGACAATCGTTCCCCCGCGTATGACCATCCCTTGCTCCAGCATAGCTCGTCCCCCTCCCGCTTCTCATGCACACACTACCCTTGTACGAGCATATGCACAGAAAGGGGAAAAAGTACTAATTCGAGCCAAACCGATTTTTAAACAAAAAAAGACCGCCGTTGATGTAAGCGCATTCAAACGACGGTAGCACACACGTGCTTTCTTATATTGGATAGGAGTGGAGAGAAACCATACTGTACTTTTATAATAAACGGAATGTAAGCGCTTGTCAAATCATTTTTGCTAAAATTCGGAACGCTTTGTCTTCGCACCAATAAAAGAAGCCTGCTCCCCTAAGGGCACAAGCTTCTCTTTCATTCTTTATGCTTGGCTGATTTTCACAAGCAAGTCATGAAAGCCAGGGAAAGAAACATCAATCGCATCATCATTTCCGATCGTCGTTTCACCCTCGGCAACGAGACCTGCGATCGCCATCGCCATGCCAATTCGGTGATCCCCCATGCTATCGATGACAGCCCCTGTCAATCCTGTCTTTCCTTCGATGATCATTCCGTCATCTGTAGGTGTCACCCTAGCACCGAATTTGGACAGTTGACTAACCACCGTAGCAATACGGTCCGTCTCCTTTACTTTCAGCTCTTCGGCATCACGGATTACGGTTTGTCCCTTGGCCTGTGTTGCCATGACCGCAATCACCGGAATTTCGTCAATCAGCCGTGGAATGATATCTCCGGCAATTTCAATACCGTGCAGCTCTGAATGAGTCACGAGGAGGTCTGCAACCGGCTCTTCATTTACGACTCGCTCATTCAAAAGCTCCAGGCTTCCCCCCATCGCCTTGACAACATCAATGATACCGGTGCGGCTTGGGTTGATTCCGACATTTTCAATCAGAAGAGAGCTGCATGGTACGACCATTACGGCTGCAATCAAAAAGGCAGCGGAAGAAATGTCACCAGGAACAGAAATGGCACGGCCCTTCAGCTTTTGTCCGCCTTCTACTGAAACGGTCAAGCCATCACGCACAACTTGTACACCAAATGCTTGCAGCATACGCTCCGTATGATCGCGGGATAAATGAGGCTCTGTTACACTCGTCACGCCTTTTGCCTGCAACCCTGCCAGCATAATCGCTGATTTCACTTGTGCACTCGCAACCGGAGATTGATACGCAATCCCTTGAAGCTCCCCGCCTCGAATGGATAACGGTGTGTATTCGCCGTCTTTTCTTCCATCGATTTTGGCTCCCATTTGACGGAGTGGTCCGATCACACGGCGCATGGGTCTTTTTGCGATAGACTCATCGCCTTCCATCACCACGTGGAAAGGCTGTGTCGCCATGATCCCTGCCATTAAGCGAATGGTCGTACCGGAGTTCCCTACATCCAAATGTTGAGACGGCTCCTGCAAGCCGTACCAGCCTTTTCCTTGTACAGTCACGGCATCTCCTTGTTGTTCAATCTCGATCCCCATCCGACGAAAGCAGCTAATCGTGCTCAAGCAATCGGCACCCGGCAAAAAGCCTTCAATGGTTGTGGTTCCTTCTGCTAGAGCTCCAAACATGACGGCACGATGGGAAATGGACTTATCTCCTGGCACGCGAACGGTACCTTTGATTTGTTTGGCTTGTTGTACGCGAAGCATTTCTTCCACTCCTTTTCTCTCTCACGCTCTCCCAGATCATCAGTCGCACTGTGAAGCGTCTTCGTTGTAAAGTGTGTTTGCATAAAAAAACTTATGTGCGCTTGTATACATTGTAATCGAAAAAGCGAAGAACTTCCTCTCCCTTTTCCAACTCTTGTTGCGAATGGAACGTAATACGTAGCACCCCATAAATGTCTTCTCGTGTCTCTCTGATTTGAAGATTCGTGATGTTGATATCTCTTGCTCCCAATAGTGTCGTAATTCGTCCGATTTCGCCTGGGTTGTCGGGGATATCGATATACAAATCGTTCAAAGGAGGCAATGCACCCGTTTTGCGCTCAGGCAAGCTGTCTCGAAATTCTCGTGCCGTTTTGAAAAAATGCTCGATTCCCTCTGGATCTCCCTGTTCTACAAGGTGAACGACATCTTCCAGTGCGTTTGCCCAATCTTTTGCGATTTTCAGGATCGGATCACGGTTTTGCAGCAAGATGTCACGCCACATCTGCGGGTTGCTCGATGCAATGCGCGTAATGTCACGAAAGCCACCAGCAGCAAGCGTTGCATGCCAAGCATTTTCCTCGTCGTACCCTGCCACCAGATTCACCAGAGCAGAAGCGAGAATGTGCGGGAAATGGCTGACTGCACCCACGACCTGATCATGCGAAGCCGCGTCCATTTGCACGACTTTTGCGCGAGTCAGTGTAAGTAGTTCAGACAATTGCTTTACTTTTTCTTCAGATGTTCCCGGCGCTGGTGTCAAAACATAGTAGGCGTTTTCCATCAGACGGTCAGAAGCAGCTTCCACGCCGGATTTATGCGAGCCAGCCATCGGATGTCCACCAATAAATGTAACATGATTGGGAATAACATCCACCGCTTGTCTGACAATACCTGCTTTTGTACTGCCCACATCCGTAATGATCACACCCGGCTGCAGCTCCATTTCCACTAACGAGCGAATGGTTGCAACAATTTGCTCTACTGGTGATGCGAGGAAAATGACATTTGCTTCTCGAACTGCGGTCTGCAAATCAGTTGTGCCAGCATGAATGACACCAAGAGTCAGTGCTTTATCCAAACAATCCTGACGTAAATCGTAGCCGACTACCCGAATATTCGGATCACGTCGCATAGACAGCGCGATTGAGCCGCCGATCAACCCGACGCCGATTACAGTAATGGTGGTTTTTTTCATCTCCACTCTCTATCCTTCCTTCATCTCTCTTAGACAAAGATGCCGAGGCATGCCCGGCATCTTCGTCCTCTATTTCAATGCTCCAGTCACGATTTCTTGTAAGACAGAAAGAATCTTATCATTTTGCTCTTTGGTCCCGATGGTAATACGTTGAAAGCCTGGGAAGCCTAATGCATTACCAGAGCGAACGATGATGCCTTGAGAGAGCAGCTTCTTGAATACTTCATCAGAATCCCTTTTCAGATCAACCAAGATAAAGTTGGTCTGAGATGGATAGTAGGAGAGTCCCCACTCGTCAAAGGAATCGGTAAACTGCTTCATGCCTTCACGGTTACGATCGCGGCATGCTTTCACAAATTCCTGGTCTTGCAACGCCGCACGTGCTGCTACTTGGCCAAGTGTGCCTGTATTGAACGGCTCACGCACATGTTCCAGAGAGGAAATAAGCTCTTCTGACGCGATACCGTAACCGATACGAAGAGCAGCCAGACCGTAGATTTTGGAGAACGTACGCAAAATAATCAGGTTTGGATACTCAGCGAGCATCGGTACTGTTTGTGGATATTCTGGATCAACCACATACTCGTAGTAAGCCTCATCCAAAACGACCAGCACGTTTTTGGGAACCTTTTTCAGAAAAGCTTCCAACTCGGATGTTGTTACAATCGTGCCAGACGGATTGTTCGGGTTACATATCCATACGACCTTCGTTTGTTCGTTGACGGCAGCCGCCATCGCTTCGAGATCGTGAACGCCATCTTTCAACGGCACCTCAATCAAGTCAGCTCCTTCAATAATCCCATTTGAGCGATATTGCGAGAACGTTTGCGTCGCCATGACTGCGTTTGTTCCTTCGCCCAAAAAAGCACGAGAGATCATCAACAGAATTTCATCAGACCCGTTTCCGAAAAACAATTGGCCTGGTTTGACCCCGAGGAAGTCAGCAAGATCCCAGCGCAGATTAAGGCTTGCACCGTCTGGATAAAGGGCCAAATTGTCCAACTGTTCCGCAATGGCAGCTTTCGCCTTCGGTGAGGAACCAAAAGGATTTTCGTTGGACGCCAGCTTGATGACTTCGGTCAAACCAAATTCACGTTTCACGTCATCAATGGGCTTGCCAGGTTGATATACCGGGGCATTGAGTATGCGTTGTTTCGGTTGCATCCACGTTCACTCCAGTCACATTTTTCCCACTATTGTAGCGCACTGGCTAACTGATGTACAAAGGTTTTTATTTTTTCTACAGCTTGCGGCATCTGTTTCGGGTCTTTCAGCTGCTCAGCATGCTCCTCGATTTGCTGTACAATGGCACTTCCCACAATCACACCATTCGTATGGGGTGCTACTGCTCGTACCTGATCCGGCGTGGATATTCCGAAGCCTACCGCAGTAGGAACCGATGTACTGGCCTTTACTCGTTCCAGAAAATCTGCCAAATCCTCTCGCAGCTCGGTACGGGCACCCGTCACACCGAGCGACGATACACAATAAAGAAATCCGGTTGCTTGCGCGCCAATCGTATTGATTCTGGAACTGGAAGTTGGTGCCACCAGCGAAATGACATGAATGCCATGCTGTTTTGCAGCAGTTACTGCTGGACCGTTTTCCTCAATCGGCAAATCAGGAATGACAACACCGTCCGCACCATAGGCAGCGAGATCGGCAAAAAAGCGCTCGATGCCATATTGTAAAACTGGATTAAAGTAGGTGAACAGGACGATGGAAGCCTCCATACCTGATTCGCGGAGCCTTTTGACCAAATGCAAAGCATCCCCGATCGTCACGCCATTTTTCAGCGCACGCTCTGAAGCCCGTTGTATCGTTGGGCCGTCTGCCAAAGGATCGGAGTAAGGGACACCGAGCTCGATGAGATCAGCGCCTGCTTCGACCATCGCTTTTACAAGATGAAAGGTTGCTTCTATGGAAGGATCGCCTACCGTTAGAAACGGGATGAATCGTTTGCGATCACGATCCGCGAATAATTGATCGATTCTGTTAAGAGCTGTCGCCATGATTACTCTCCCCCTTCTGCTGTCAGGGCTTCTTGAATAGTCAGTACGTCCTTGTCGCCTCGACCGGACAAACAGATTACTAATATTTTGTCTGAAGACATCTCTTTCGCACGTTTTATCGCTTCAGCTATCGCATGTGCGCTCTCCAACGCTGGAATGATGCCTTCCGTTTGACAAAGTACTTGTACTGCCTCGAGTGCTTCCGCATCTGTTACCGATGTATAGGTCACTCTTCCAGTGTCTTTGAGATAGGCGTGCTCAGGTCCTACGCCCGGATAATCCAAGCCAGCCGAAATCGAATGCGCTTCTTGCACTTGGCCGCATTCATCCTGCAACAAGTAGGTCAAGGAACCGTGGATGACTCCTGGGCGTCCAAGTGTTAGTGTTGCCGCATGCTTTTCGGTATCGATTCCTTTTCCTGCCGCTTCTACCCCTCTGAGCGCAACAGACTCATCTTGAATGAACGGATAAAACATGCCAATCGCATTACTGCCTCCCCCAACGCAAGCAACGACCTCGTCTGGAAGCCTTCTGAGCATTTGCAGGACTTGACTGCGCGTCTCTTCACCGATAATTTTTTGGAATTCGCGAACCATGTACGGGTATGGATGTGGACCAACGACAGATCCGATGACATAAAACGTTTCATCGACATGGGAAACCCAATGGCGGATCGCTTCGTTTGTCGCATCCTTAAGTGTACGTGAGCCGGAAACCGCAGGGATAACTTCGGCTCCAAGCAGCTTCATCCGAAAAACATTCAACGACTGGCGACGAATATCTTCTTCCCCCATGAACACCTTGCAGGAGAGTCCGAGCTTTGCCGCAACGGTTGCACTTGCCACTCCATGCTGACCAGCGCCCGTTTCAGCAATAATTGATTTTTTGCCCATGCGCTTCGCAAGCAATGCTTGGCCCAATGCATTGTTCAATTTATGTGCACCTGTATGGTTGAGATCTTCTCGTTTTAAATAGATTTGGGCGCCGCCGACCGCTTTCGTCAAACGCTCTGCATAGGTGAGCGGGGTTGGGCGTCCAGCATACTCACTGAGAAGTCCATTCAATTCTTGAACAAATGCCGGATCACGACGTGCTTCTTCAAAAGCAATCTCGAGCTCTGTCACTGCATTCATCAAGGTTTCCGGAATAAACTTGCCTCCGAAGGCACCAAATCGTCCGTTTTCGTCAGGCACGACTCGTGTAGTTGTTTGAATGTTGTTCATGCGCCTTCACCCTCTCCACCAATGTTTTTATTTTTTCGGCGTCTTTTTCGCCATCCGTCTCTACTCCACTGGACACATCGACTATCCCTGCTTGATACTGTCCCATTAATTCTCCGACATTCTCCGCATGAATCCCTCCAGCAATGATGCAGTCTGCTTCCTCGCATGCTGCTTGCAACGTAGGGATTTGCTCCCACGAAAACTTTTTCCCTGTGCCACCTGCTTGACTTGGGTCATACGTATCAAACAAAAAGGCACTGACAATGCCTCGATAGGATTGGATTGCTTGCGCAGCATCCGCTTCTCCGCCCACTGCCAACGCCTTCCATACCGGAATGGCGAACCGCTCCCGAACTTGCTGGCAAAATTGTGGCGTCTCCTGTCCATGCAATTGGATCACGGCTAACGGTGCCTTGCTTAGCACTTCCTCCAGCTCCTCCATCGTCGGATTCACGAACACACCAACAGCAGGAGGATGGCCCGGAACGGCTGCAAGCAAATGTCCAGCAGTCTGAGCATCAACTTTTCGCTTACTTGGGGCAAAAACAAGGCCTACATAATCGACTTCCAGCTCTTTTAACTGTGCAAGTGTTTCCGCTCGTTTAATCCCACATATTTTCAAACGAGTCATACACTCACCCCCGGTGCTGCTTCTCCCACGAGATCAATAACTGCGCGCTCTACGTCTGTTTGGCGCATGAAATGCTCTCCAACCAGCACAGCCCGGGCACCTGCACTTCGTACATTCTCTATATCCGCTGGTGTCGAAATTCCACTCTCGCTCACGATTGTCAATGACGCAGGCAGTTCTGCAATCAACTCATGCGTAACGGCCAGGTCAGTTTGAAACGTATTTAAGTTTCGATTGTTGATCCCGAGCAATTTCGGTTCCATTGCTTGAAAAACAAGCTCGCATTCGCGTTTGTCATGGACCTCAACCAGTACATCCATGCCCAGCTCCTCGGCCGTTTGGTTCAGGTGGCGAAGCGTATCCCGATCGAGAATGGCTGCAATAAGCAATACACAATCAGCGCCTGCTGCTCTTGCTTCCACGACTTGAATTTCATCCAGTAGAAAGTCTTTTCTGAGTAACGGGCGATCAATTGCCTCGTGAATTTGTCGTAGATAGCTCAAGCTCCCTTGAAAAAAGGACTCGTCTGTCAAAACAGACAAGCATTCTGCCCGAGCCGCCTGATAAGCCTTCGCGATGCTCACTGCCTGGAAATCAGGTCGGATCAATCCTTTGGACGGGGATGCTTTTTTTACTTCGGCAATTACGCTTACAGGCCGTACACTCGTCTCCAGTGCTTGACGAAATCCGCGTGGACGTTGAACTTCCTTCGCTGCAAAAAGCAATGCTGCAACTGTTGTATCTGTATAAAGACGTGCAATCTCTTCGCGTTTCTTCTCTACGATTTTACGAAGCATGAATCATACCTCCTGCGATGTGACGAACGTGCTCGAGCTTGCGCATGACCAGTCCGCCGTCGATCAGTTCCGCTGCACGTATCACTCCTGTTTCAATCGAGCTAACTCGATCTGCGAGATAGAGGATCGCTCCCGCATTCAGCAATACGATGTCGCGGGCTGCCCCACGTGCACCGGCAAACACGTCGTGAATGATCTTGGCATTCTCATTGGCATCACCGCCGCGCAAAGCATCCTTTTCATGTCTGCGCAGACCGCACTGCTCTGGCTCGATTTCATAAGTCAAAATACGCCCATCCCGCAACTCGGCAATGTGGCTCGTTCCCGTAACGGTCAATTCATCCAGACCATCCGAGCCGGCAACAACGAGCGCTCTGTTTACATCGAGCTCGTGTAAGACTGCGGCTACATTTGGAAGCAGCTTGGCATCATAAACGCCCATCAGCTGATGGCTGGCACCTGCTGGATTCGTCAATGGTCCCAGCAAGTTAAACACCGTACGAATCGCCAATTCTTTTCGCGGACCAGCCGCATGCTTCATCGCTTGGTGGTACAGGGGAGCGAAGAGGAAGCAGAGATTGGTTGCACGCAGGCAGTCTGCGGCGTCCTTTGGGGATAAATTGACGGGCACTCCCAACGCTTCCAACACATCAGCACTGCCGCTTTTGCTGGAAACCGCACGATTCCCATGCTTGGCGATGCGTACACCGTCAGCTGCTGCGACAATTGCACTCGCCGTCGAAATGTTAAAGGTATGACTTCCGTCTCCGCCTGTTCCGCAAGTGTCTACCAGACCTGGCAGATCGATCGGAAAACTCATCGCCCGTGCTCTCATGGCTTTAGCAAAACCGATAATCTCTTCCACTTGCTCGCCTTTCAAGCGAAGACTCGCTAAAAATGCACCAATTTGAGCTGGAGTTGCCTTTCCGTCCATAATCTCGCCCATGGCCTCTTCTGCCACCGTCCGTGTTAAGTGCTTCCCAAGCAGAATTTGTTCCAGCGCGTATGTTAGCATGACAGCTCCACCTTTCTGACAAACATCTGTTCAGCTTTTTCTAACGCAGAGAGCATCGCTGCTGCTTTGTTCACCGTCTCTTGATATTCACTCGCAGGGACCGAGTCGGCTACGATGCCTGCTCCTGCCTGTACATGTGCGTAACCATCCTGAATGAACAACGTTCGAATCGTAATACAGCTATCGAGTGAACCATCAAACGAAATGTAGCCAATTGCTCCCGCATACAGATGGCGTGCGTCAGGTTCAAGCTCTGCAATAATTTCCATCGCCCGCAGCTTGGGAGAACCAGATACTGTCCCAGCCGGAAAAGCACTCAGCAATGCATCGAATGCGTGCAGTCCCTCCCGAAGCTTGCCGGTCACATGCGAAACCATATGCATCACATGGGAGTAGTTCTCAATAACCAATGCTTCTTCCACTTCCACGCTTCCATAAGCAGAGACCTTTCCTACATCGTTGCGCCCTAGATCCAGCAGCATGTAGTGCTCGGCTCTCTCCTTTTTATCTGCCAAAAGATCAGCCGCCAACGCAGCATCTTCTTGTGGAGTCGCCCCTCTTTTTCGCGTTCCTGCAATCGGCCGCATCTCTACCTTTTCATCTTCTACACGCACGAGCAGCTCTGGTGAAGTCCCGACGACTGTCTCGCCCTCGTATTCGAGATAGTACATGTACGGTGAAGGATTCAGTGTTCGCAGCAATCGATACACCGCAAAAGGATCGACATCTGTCTTTACAGAAAAACGTTGGGACAACACGACTTGAAAAATGTCGCCGGCTGCGATGTATTCTTTCGCCTGCACGACTAGTTGCTCGTATTGCTCACGCGTCATATTTGGCTGTACGGTCAATGGCGCTGGTGTATCCGCCGCAACCTGAATGCGTTGATCCATTTCAAGCGGAGTCGAAACTTTGCTAGCCAGCTCCTCGATTCGTTCGCAGACTTGCTTGTATTTTTCGCCAATAGTGTCTGCGGTGTCACCCGGCTCGACATGGAGATTCACAATCAATTGAATTTCCTGCTTCAAATGATCAAAGGCGATCATCTCATCGACAAACAGAAAACGCATATCTGGCACTCGTACAGCTTCCTTGCGATGTGCCGGTAAATTTTCGAAATAGCGCAGCGTATTGTAGCCGAAAAAGCCCACCGCACCACCACTGAGACGAGGCAGCCCGGGTAACTTTGGGCTTTTGTAGCGATCGGTTTCTTCACGCAAAAAGGACACGGGATTACCAGTCTGGACAAGCTTTTCACCAGTTCGATAGGAAACGGTGATTTCTTCACCTTTTGCTTCCACGATCTGAAAAGGATTCATGCCTATGAACGAAAAACGTGCCCAACGCGCACCACCTTCTACGCTCTCCAGCAAAAAGGAATCACTCTTGCGAATCTTCTGATACAAGCGAATCGGTGTCTCCTGATCCGCTAACAGTTTCATGCTTACAGGGATAAGGGAATACGACGCCGAGAGGGTCTGAACCTCGGCTAGGGAAGGGAAATACATGGGCTCTCATCTCCTCAATTAGTGGGAGAGAAAAGGGAATAAGCATCCACCTTTTCTACACCCGCTTCCTAGAGCGAGAGGTAGGGGGAGAAATTTTTGTATACAAAAAAATCCAGACAAAGAGACCTGGATTGGGTGTCAATATGTACCCAGCCTTCTCTTCTCTCCTCAGCCTAACTCATCTCAACTCTGCTCAACTCATTCTCTGCTCTCAGCCGGCTTTTGCTTATTACCGGAAAAACGAGACGCTCTCGTTTCACTTATGGTAAAAGAGAGCGCCCTAATTGTCAACCGCGATTTGTCAAATCCGGGCGCAGCTTGACTGCTTCACGCAAAAAGACGTGATGAATGTCTTTTGCTGTCTTGTCTGTATTCACATGCATCATGACACGAATACACAGCGGCAAGCCACCCGGCACCGGGATTTCTCTTGCGCACATAAGCGGCACATATTGCCAAGCTTCTCCTTCAAGCAGGCGGGCCGCTTGAGCAGGGAAGGTCGCACAGAGGTCCTCTGTCGTCGTGATAATAATGCTGCCAATGTCTTCGGGGTTTACTTCATTGCGGCTTACCATTTCCTCCAACAACCATTTTGTAGAGGAGACAATCTCTTCGCGCGTATCGGCTTCCACCGTAACAGCGCCTCTGATTCCTCTCATTCCCATCCTTATCCCTCCACTTCTTCTCTCATGACTCCCAGTATGAGTTCTTCTTCTATATTTTTGACGACTTCAACCTGCCCGATTGCCCTAGGCAACACCAAGGCCAGCTTTCCGCCTACCGTCTTTTTGTCTCGTTTCATGGCTTCTAGCACAGCTTCCGGCGAGAGATTGCCCGGCCACGCCGTTGGCAGATGGAACAATTCCAGCATCCGTTTCGTGTGATTGTATACACCTGTCTCGGCAAAACCAATCCGTTCTGCTACCTTGGCTGCCAAGCACATCCCAATTGAGATGGCTTCCCCATGATTTAGGGTGGAGTAAGCAGACAGCGCTTCAAACGCATGACCAAACGTATGACCCAAATTAAGCAATGCACGCTGCCCTTGCTCCGTCTCGTCTTGAGAGACGATAGCCGCTTTGATTGCACAACCTTTTTCAATGGCTTTCCCTAATAATTCTGAATCGAGTTGCCATAGCAAATCAGCGTTGTCTTCCAGCCAATCGACAAAGGCAGCATCGGCGATGAGTCCGTGCTTCACAACCTCTGCAAAACCTGCTGCGACTTCACGCTTCGGTAAGCTATGCAATGCTTTCGTGTCGTAAATGACAACTTTGGGCTGATGGAAAGCACCAATGAGATTTTTTCCGAGCGGATGATTGATCGCTACTTTTCCACCAACCGAGCTATCATGTGCGAGCAAGGTAGTCGGCAATTGAACGAAATCAATGCCGCGCATGTACGTAGCAGCCACAAATCCAGCCAAGTCTCCGACGACTCCACCACCGAGAGCCAATACAGCGGACTTCCTGTCCAGCCCTGCATCAATTGCCTCTGTCATCAAACGTTCGTAGACAGCCAGGCTCTTCGATTGTTCTCCAGCAGCGATGACAGCTGAGTGGACCTGGTACCCATGCTGCCGCAAAACATCGAGCAAAGGCTCTACGTAATGAACGGCTACATTCTCATCTGTAACAATCATCAGCTTGCTAGTAGAAGCAATTCCTGCCTCTACTAGCAACGCTGCTGCCTGGTGCAAAAGGCCGTCGCCTATCACAATCTGGTAGGAACGCTCCCCCAGCTCAACAGTCAGCTTCTCTACACCCATTAGAATTTCTCCGTGTACGCACGGTATTGACGTACGTTTTCTTCCATGTCGTCAAGAGAATCAGACGGGAATTTTTCGCACATGGCACTCGCGATCTCCCATGCTACCACTGCCTCCGCAACCACACTTGCCGCTGGAACAGCACAACTGTCGGAACGTTCAATGCTCGCTGAGAATGGTTCTCTCGAGTCAATATCCACACTCATCAACGGTTTGTACAAGGTAGGGATCGGCTTCATGACTCCACGAACAACTACAGGCATTCCTGTCGTCATTCCGCCTTCGAGTCCACCTGCACGATTCGTTTTACGGCTGTAGCCGGTTTCTTCGTTCCAAATGATCTCGTCATGAACTTGCGAGCCTTTCAGACCGGCTGCCTCGAATCCGATACCGATTTCGACACCTTTGAAAGCCTGAATACTCATAATTGCTTGTGCAAGACGTCCATCCAGCTTGCGGTCCCATTGCACATGACTGCCCAAACCAATCGGAACGCCTTCTACGATCACTTCTACCGTACCACCGAGGGAATCACCGTCTTCTTTTGCTTTGTCAATCGCTGCCATCATCAGTGGCTCTGCTTCTTTATCCAAGCAGCGTACTGGCGACTCTTCGGTGCGAGCAATCAGCTCGTCCAGACTAACTTCTTGTCGCTTCGCCACGATCTCATTGATCTGGAGTACCTGTCCTCCAATACGGATACCAAATTGAGCCAGCAATTGGCGGGCTACTGCACCAACAGCTACGCGGACAGTAGTCTCACGGGCGCTGGAACGTTCCAGAATATTGCGCATATCGCGTTGATGATACTTAATCGCCCCGTTTAAATCAGCATGTCCAGGGCGTGGACGGGAAACACGACGCTTTTCTTCAGCGCCTTCCTCTACAGGCTCAGCACTCATGATTCCTTGCCAATGCGTCCAATCCTTATTTTCAACGACCAGTGTGATAGGAGCTCCGGTTGTATATCCATGACGGACACCAGAAAGAATTTTCACCTGATCCTTTTCAATCTGCATTCTTCTGCCGCGACCATGGCCTTTCTGACGACGTGCCAACTGCTCATTAATTTCCTCAATGGAAATCGGCAAGTTGCTCGGTACGCCCTCGATGATAGCTGTTAATTGCGGCCCGTGGGATTCCCCTGCTGTCAAGTAACGCATCTCTATCCTTCCTCCATCCTCCAGGCAGCCTGTATCCCCTAAAGGCACTCTTTTCGGGGTGCTGTCCTTTATCACTTTTAAGCGCTATAATATCATACCTAGTACGCCGTGGAAATACAAAAGTGGCAAACATCTGCGAAAAACCTTTTCTCCTTACAGGAAAACGCCCCTCCGTATAAGGAGAAGCGCTCTCTTTACGCTAACGCGAATGAATCAGGATTGACATACCTACACATTAAAAAAAGGATTGGGGCTCAGCGGTTTGCGAGTGTGATCCACGCGTATCAAATCATCTAGTTGTGTCCTCTCCGCCCCTAAAATCTGACCACATTCCTGCAGCGTGATCAGCCCTCGACGGTATGCTTCGATGACCTTGTGTTTATCCATCTGCTGCCTCCTCTTGCAAAGTAGGTATTCCTAGTCTTGGGAAAAAACAGCAGAGATATACCAAGGCCAACTTGAATCAACCCATTTTTCGATAGAAGAACGTATCCTCTGTCTCCAGTTGGTATTGTTGCGGCTGAAAAATTTGCTCAGTGCTGCCTACAAAGAGTACCCCGCCAGGTTTCAGTGCCCGACTAAACTTATGATACAGCTCATGCTTTGCTTCCTCGGTAAAGTAAATCATGACATTCCGGCAAATAATCAAATCAAATTGGGAATCGAATGAGTCCGCCAGCAAATTATGTTTTTTGAACGTCACTTTTCTCTTCACTTCGTCCGTGATGCGATAGCTGAGCGTATCCTTTTCAAAATACTTTGCCACGAGGTCTTTCGGACAATCTTGCAGGGAGCGGTCCGTGTATACCCCTTGCTTCGCTTTTGCCAATGCTCCTTCGTCAATATCGGAAGCGAGCACAGTTGCATCCATCTTCTTGCGTAGCAAAATCAGTGAGAGTGTGTACGGCTCCTCCCCTGTCGAGCATGCCGCACTCCAGCATTTCACCCGCGGCGATTGCTTTGCCAACCGTGGCAAAATTTTATTCTCGAGAACTTCCCACCGGCCTGGATTGCGGAAAAATTCCGATACGTTGATGGTCATCCTGTCGAGGAACTCATAGAAAAGCTCCTTGTCTTTCGCGATGGCATCGAAATACTGGGCAAATGTGTTGTACCCCCGCTTTTGTCTCAACGAGGTTAGACGGCGCTTCATCTGTGCTTCCTTGTAGAGGGCAAGATCAATTCCAGTCATTTTCTTCACACTAGCAATAAATTGGAGAAAGTCCTTATCTTCCATGCTGAATCGTACCCCCTTTGCAAACTCCCTAACTTCATTCGCTATATTTCGTCATTATCCTATCTGTTTTGACAAAGATTTTGACAAAAAAAAGAAAACCCCAATAAATGGGGTCTTCTCGATCAGTCTTAGATCCAGCGTTGGATGGTTTTCTCGAAGGAGAGAACTTCTTCAGCGGAGAACCACAGGCCGATTTCACGCTCAGCGCTCTCAGGAGAGTCAGAACCGTGGATGATGTTCATGCCAACGGAAGTAGCGAAATCGCCACGGATCGTACCGGAAGCAGCGTCTACTGGGTTTGTTTTGCCCATCATAGCGCGAGCAGTTGTGATTACGTTGTTACCTTGCCATACCATAGCGAATACTGGTCCGGAAGTGATGAAGTCTACCAGTTCACCGAAGAATGGGCGCTCTTTGTGCTCTGCATAGTGTTCCTCAGCCAGTTCGCGGCTTACTGTCATCAGCTTAGCACCTACGAGTTGGTAGCCTTTTTTCTCAAAACGGGATACGATTTCCCCGATCAGGTTGCGTTGTACGCCATCTGGTTTTACCATAAGGAATGTTTTTTCCATTGTAAGTATGCCTCCATTAGAGCTATGTATTGGTGTATAGGACACCAACGAAAATTTTATCAAAACTAGAGTGGTCAAGCAACAGGCAGACCGTCAAAATATCATTAAAATTTGCGATCGATAATATAATTGGCGATACCTGTCAAGGATGTCTTAGCTTGGTTGTTCGGCAAATCTGCAAGAATGGCATGCGCACGGGCGATATAGCGTTCAGCGAGGCGCTGCGAAAAGGCAATGCCCTCATCTTCTCGCACCATACGAACCGCTTCATCCGTATGATCCCAAAACGTATTTTGCGCGATCCATTCCTGAAATTGCGCACGTGCTTTTCCATGATGAGCCGAATAAAGCGCAGGCAACGTGATGTTTCCATGCACCAAGTCGCTTCCAGCAGGCTTCCCTAACTGCTTCTCAGTCCCTGTAAAGTCCAAAATGTCGTCGGTAATTTGAAAAGCCATCCCGACATTGTAGCCGTACCAGTACATTTTACGAATCATGTCATCTGTCGCTCCGCTTGCCACTGCTCCTAATTGACAGCTAATCGCAATTAAAAGCGCAGTCTTTCGTTTGATTCTGCGCAAATACGTACGGAAGCTTTGGTCCCAGTTATTCAAATCCTTTACTTGCTCAATCTCTCCCTTGCAAACCTCGACGATTGCATTCGAGAGAATTTGGTGCAATTGCGGGATCGGGAGCTGAGAGGCGATGGCCAATGCACGCGCAAAAATATAGTCGCCGGCGTACATGGCCACTTTGTTATCCCACTTCATCCGAACTGTATCTTTCCCGCGACGCTTATCTGCATCATCAATCACATCATCATGCACCAGGGAAGCCATGTGGATCAGTTCGAGAGGAACCGCTACATGCTTCAGTTTTTTGACGTCGTAATTGCCCCACTTCCCGCCAAGTAAAACAAAAACCGGACGAATCCGCTTTCCTCCTGCCTTGAGCAAGTGAGTCGAAGATAGATACAGCTCTCGAACTGGCGTATCAATTGCTTTTTCCAGTTCATCTTCTATGTATTGGACATCTTTTTTCATCTTGAAGTAAATATCGACTAGATTCATCCGTTCCACCTATCTCGTCAACGTAGTATTGGTCTGTCGGCCGCCAGCCTGCCACAGATCGACGGTTGCAGGTGCCGATAGAAGTCCCAGCTCCGCTGCGCATCGGTAATAGTACTCCAGTCCAATCCGCTGAACGTCACCGAAATCGTGCTGTAATCCTTGGAAATAGTGGATCCATTGCTCTTTCTCTCCACCGAAATGTGTGTGAACGTAGTCAATCAATGGGGCAGTATTCGCTCTTGTCTTCCTTTTGCTCTCTAAAAAAGAGGCATGGACTTCCGCGATCAACTCATGATGATCGGCAATAACCGCTCGACGAAGAGCCCAAATGGCAAAGGTCATGGAATAACCCGTAAATTGATGCCACAGCTCTCCTAAGTCATAGACATGCAGGTCTTTGGCCGTACGCTCAGCGGAAATGGCGTCATCCCCGATCAAGAGCGCTGCATCAGCATCCTCCAGCATTTCTTGCAAAATGGGTTCCTGTGTAACGTAGGAAATCTCATAATCGTAAAACTTATGGAGAATGATCTTTAATAGATTCACTGTGGTAGCCGATGTGTTGGTCAAGGCTATTTTGGCACCGTTTAATTGTTCAATCGGCTTTTTGCTGAACAAGAAAAGGGAGCCTACTCTCCCCATGGCACTGACAGACAGATCTGCCAATGCCACGTATTCGGAGGCATGCTCTGCATAGCTAAACGAAGAAATCGGTCCCATGTCAATCTCGCCATTCGCCATTGCGGTGTTCAACTGGGCAGGAACTTGGCGGATGAATTCGATTCGGTCTTCGAATTTTGCCTGATCAAAATAGAAGTAAACCGGCAATACATTGGTATACAAAATTTGTCCAACACGCAAAGACTTTTGCATGCGTTTATTCCCCCCAACGCCGGAACAGCGAATGTGGTACATCAATTGCATCCAAAGTTTTCCCTACCACAAAATTGATCAGATCATCCATGGTTTGCGGTTTCTGATAGTAGCCTGGCATGGCAGGCAAAATCTTGACACCCAGACGGCTTAATTTGAGCATATTCTCGAGCTGAATCGCATTGAGTGGCGTCTCTCTCGGAACGATGACCAACCGCCGCCCTTCCTTGATCATGACATCAGCAACGCGCTCCAGTAAATTACCTGACGCGCCATGTGCGATGCCAGAAACAGTCCCCATCGAGCACGGTACTACGATCATACCGTCACAGCGATAGGAACCACTGGCTGCGGGACAATTAAAATCTCGCAGTCCCCAATAATGTAGCTCACCCGAAAAGTCTTGTTGCAGCTTCTCCTGCAACAGAGCTTCTCTGTCATCTGTGTGCCAATCCAGTTCATCACGAAATACTTGCCAGCCTGCTTCTGTAATCATTAAGTGAACGATATGTCCAGCACGCAAAAGCTCCTGGACGACTCGAACACCATAGATAGCACCACTTGCACCCGTTATCCCGACAGCCCACTTTTGCTTGTTCATGCAATCACCAAATCAATCATCGTAAAGGTAAACATCACGACACTCAAGATGCCGTTCATATTGAAGAATGCCATATCCAGCTTGGTCAGGTCTGTCGGCTTCACCAGCGTGTGTTCATAGATCAAAATCGCACCAGAAATGAGCACACCTACCAAGAACCAGATAGACAAGTCCGCAACCACATACAACGACATCAGACCAACGAAAGTAAGAACGTGGCATACGCGGGCAATCAGCAGCGCATTGGCAATTCCAAAGCGGCTCGGCATGGAATAAAGTCCTTCTTTTCGGTCAAAATCGGCGTCCTGGCACGCATAAATGATATCAAATCCTGCTGTCCAGAACATAACGGATGCAAACAATAGAAGGCCAATGCCATCTACTTGACCCGTTGTCGCTACCCAGCCACCCAACGGACCAAACCCGATGGCAACCCCGAGAACAAAGTGGCAAAGCCAAGTAAAGCGTTTCGTATAAGAATAAAGCACAAGGACAAACACAGCGAGCGGCAACAATTTCACAGCCAAATCATTTAACTGGAATGCAGCAATGAACAACACTGCAAAGGACACCATGATAAACAAAATGACTTCCACAATCGAAATAAGGCCAGCAGGAATCGCTCGTGTGACCGTCCGAGGATTTTTCGCATCAATCACCCGGTCGATGACACGGTTTAAGGACATCGCTGCACTGCGAGCGCCCACCATCGCTACCGTCACCCAAAAAATTTCCGACCAGGTAGGCCATGCATTCTCTACCACAATGCTTCCCAAAACAGCTCCCATAAAAGCAAAAGGCAAGGCAAAAAGGGAGTGCTCGAATTTAATCATTTCCAAGATGATTTTCAATTTACGTAGACCCATCTATGACACTTCCTATCTAGTGAAGAAATACCGGTTTACTCCCCATATTATGGCTTTGTGCCAATATGCAAGGCTGATACGCCGCCCATAAACAATTTGACCTGAACCGGGTCCAAGCCTGCTTTCTGAAACATGCTTGCCAGTTCGCGACTGTCCGGGAAATTGGTCAGGGATTGTGGCAGCCATGCATATTCTTCGTACTTGTTGACTGTCAGCTTCGCAATAAATGGCAAGATTTTGTAGAAATATAAGTAAAATAGCTTTCGGTAAGGAATGAATGGGGGCTTGGACACTTCCAGAGAAACGACTTTACCGCCTGGCTTCACAACACGCGCCATTTCATTCAAGACCTGCTGAACATCCGGTACATTCCGCAGGGCAAACCCGATTGTCACAAAGTCGAATGTATGATCCTCGTAGGGCAGATTCATTGCATCTGCGTTCACTAGCTTTACGTTGTTGCCAACACCTGCGTTCGCCACTTTATATGCCCCTACATCCAGCATATTCTGACTGAAATCAAGGCCAACAACACTGCCTTCTTTTCCAACAGCCTTGGCCAATGCAATGGTCCAGTCTGCGGTACCACAAGCAACATCCAACGCCGTATGCCCTGGCTGGATATTCATCTGCTTCATCGTGTAATTACGCCAAGCAATATGACTGCCAAAGCTGATTACATTATTCATTTTATCGTAATCGTTTGCAATGCTCTCGAAAACGGAGTGAACGTACTCTGCTTTCTCATTCATCTGTGTCTGGTTCACTTGGCTACATCTCCTCAATTACCTTCTTCAAGCGACTGATCCGATGGGAGTACCGTGCCGTAATGGATGCAAGAATGTTCCGCGTCTCTGCAGGATGCAGCGTACGCACCATTTGCTCACACAAACCGATTAATTCGATGGCTTTCCCCTCAACGCCAGACAAAACTTGCGCGAGTGTAGCCCCGGGTTTTTGCAGCAAAAAACGGGCAAAACCAAAAGGGACTTGTTCTTGCCATTTGAGCTGCTCCCACTCTCCGATCACACTCTCTACCTTGGCTGTTTCCTTCATCAGATCGCTCCAGAAACGACGGCGATCAACTGAATCGGCATACTCCTCTACAACAGCCACGTATAAGCCCGTATCAATCGTATTTCGCAGTTCCCAGTACTCTTCATCTGATAAAATCTTGCTATCTCGCCCAGCGATGTAGAGTCTCATTTTCGCTTCGTTCACTCGCTGAATGGCTGCCGACAACACTTGAATCGCTTGGATTTCACCTGCTGAAGCCAGAAGGTGATAATAGCGACTGCTGTAATAATCACCCGCAAGTACGGTCAGCTGTCGGTTTCGCTCCGCGCTCTGTGAGGAGTCGTACTCATTTTTTACGAGCTCATGCGTGTCCAGTCCCAATTGGACAAGCCCTGTTGCTGTACATAGCACCGAAGCCTTTTCCTTCGGCATACCTTGTTCCAGCAAAAAAAGGTACAACAGCTCTAGACGATTTTCCGCCATGGAAGGAACGTCAACATATTGTTCTACATAGGAATGGGTGATTCTCTTGTAGATTTGTTCGATAATGGACCGAACCTCTTCTACATTCGGGGAAAGTTCTTTGCTCATGCGTCCTCCTCCACAAGCTGCACAACCTAAAGATGTCTGCCTGTTCCGTACTGTTCCTTACTCTTCGGTCTTCCTCTGCCGTCCGGTCAAAAGGCCGTCTCTACTATCATACCATACTTCTTCCATCAGGGACTAATTCGCTCATAAAAATACGACTCGATTCGAATAGGAAATGTACTGCTTACAAAGGTCTGGATATCCGAAGGGTCGGTCAAAGGTTTGTCATGTCCTGCGAGATTTCCAGTTGTCGATTGTATGGCAATCAATAATCTCGATTCTTTTGGTGGATCCGTCTCCTCCAACAAGCGATAGTACACGGGCCCGACATTGTCTGCATAGGTACGCAAGTCGTATGTCAAACGGTAAAAATCTTGATAGACGTTGTTTAACTCTACTTTTTCGGCAGGTTTCACCACAAAATCGACATAGATCGATGGGCTTTCCCATTTTATACGCTTAATATTATAATGTGTCGACATCCTTGTAAATAAATCAAGGGCATTTTGCTCGCTTAAGTGAATGGCACGTGCTGACTGAAATGTCGGTATATCCGATTGCAGCCACTGATTCGTAGGAACGAGTGACAGCATGAGAGCCAAGAAAGTGGAAACAGCAATCGCCATCAGCAATTGGCGCGGCATAGACATCCCTCCTCTCCTCCATTGTACAAACAAAAAAAGCAGGCTATGCCTGCTTCTTAGCAAAACGACTTGCTCTTTTATTCGGTCGTATCTACGACGCCATGCTGCGAGTAAATCACTGCTTTTCCTCGCACCTTAATCGCAGAGGTGTGCTCCGTAAATTGAAAAATCATGACTTCGCCTTTATCGAGCTTCTCTGTATGATGAAAACGCGTATCAGAGCCTCTTGTTAAACCGATCACATGAACGCCATTTTCCTTCGCTTTGACTACGAAATAATCCTGATTAAATCCCGATGGTTGTGCCAATATGTTTCCTCCTGACCAATACGGTATGCGCGTACGTCTAGTATGATGCCCCTTCTGACTCCAGTCGGCTCATGATCTTGTCTACATAGCGCTGTGTCTCTTGCGGCAATTGGTCAAACTTCGCTTCTAGCTCGTCATCAGTGCTGATTCCCAGACGACTCATCCGGCCTGGACCAGCATTATAAGCAGCAAGTGCTACTTTCACATCCCCATCATAACGATCCAACAGCGACTTCAAATATTTTGTTCCACCTGCAAGGTTTTCATCAGGGTCGTATACATTGCGGACTTGCATGGCTTTTGCCGTATTGTCCATCAGCTGCATCAAGCCCTTCGCCCCTGCGTGAGATTCTACGTTCGGATTGAAATTGGATTCGGCCCTGACGACCTCTCTCATCAGATCAGCGTCCACTCCGATCGCTTTCGCTGTCTGATCAATCTTGTCCAAGATTTCCGGGGTAGGAACAGATGGTCCTTTTGCAAAAGACAGGGACTGTTCATTTTGAATATGGGTAGGAATCTTCCAGTTTCTAGAACCATCTAACTTGGCCAAAATCTCCTGCGAACTAATAACCCGCTGGCCGGTTGTTGCTAACTGGGACTGCAGGATGTCCGAGAAGAGCCCCTCGTCTCCATTCGAAAGCGAAGAGGCGTCATAGGTTTGCGGCAATGTTTGCAAATATGGTTGAAGTGATACAGGCACCTTCATAGCATTGAACAACCCTTCCCTAGCTTGTCTACCTATCATTATAAAAAAGAAAGATCAGGAAGCCAATAGCAAAATGGTACTACTTGGGAGAGTAGCCATTTTACATAAAAAAGAAGCCTTTGCTCAAGGCTTCTGATCGTTATATGCAGATGGTCGGAATGCAGGGATTCGAACCCTGGACCTCACCCACCCCAAGGGTGCGCGCTACCGGGCTGCGCCACATCCCGACTGTACATCCGTACTATACAATATTTTACCTATAGAGTCAATATAATTTCCTTATTTTTGCATTCTTATGAGCGAATCAAGCTAAATACTTCTGCACGGGCAGCCGCATCTTTCTCAAACATCCCGCGAACAGCAGAAGTGATCGTTTTCGAGCCTGGCTTTTTCACACCACGCATCGTCATGCACATATGCTCTGCTTCTACAACCACGACCACACCATGTGGATCGAGCTTGCGCATAATTGCATCAGCTACTGTTGCTGTGATTCGTTCTTGGAGCTGCGGACGTTTTGCCACGGTATCAACCGCACGTGCCAGCTTGCTCAGTCCTACTACACGCCCCCCGCGTGGTACGTAAGCGACATGCGCTTTTCCGAAGAAGGGAACCAAGTGATGCTCACACATGGAGTAAAAGGGAATGTCCTTCACCAAAACCATTTCCTCATGATCTTCGCTAAAGACAGTCTCGAAATACTGCTCTTCGTCTATATGCATGCCCTCAAATACTTCGGCGTACATTTTCGCAACTCGCTTAGGGGTATCCAGCACTCCTTCACGATCAGGATCGTCCCCCACTGCTTCTAAGATCATGCGAACAGCTTGCTGTATTTTATCTAAGTCGACGTTCATCATTGTACCTCCTATGTAACGGCATACGCCTTGTTTCTCATCACTAAGGACTGTTTGCTCCATATCAGCGTCAGACTTAGTGCCTGCTCGCGATCAAAGCCAATCTTACCATATCGTTTAAAAAAAGACAAAAAGATATACCAGTATTTTCATAGGCAAACTGTATGTATACAGAAAAAAACCCACATTTTATCAATGTGGATTTTTTTATGTAAGTGCTTCGTTCTCAAAAGAAACAACTACTTGATGGAGTCTTTGAGTTGTTTACCTGGTTTAAACGCAGGTACTTTGCTGGAAGCGATTTCGATCTCTTCACCAGTTTGTGGGTTACGACCTTTACGAGCCGCACGTTCACGAACTTCGAAGTTACCAAAGCCGATCAGTTGGACTTTATCACCAGTTTTCAATGCATCTGCAATTGCGTCAAGAACTGCATCAACTGCTTTTGTTGCATCTTTCTTGGTGAGCTCTGTGGTTTCAGCCACTTTTGCAATCAGTTCTGTTTTGTTCATTTTATTCACCTCCCCTCAAAGAACACCAAGTCCTAGCTATTATTTTTCTTAACCGAAACGAAGCGTTTTATACACGAATGGTTGTTTTTACCGATCTGACAAGCTTATAGTAATACACCGATTTCTTAAATTCAAGCCCCTCCTGTCGAAATTGAACGAAATACAAGAAAAAAAGGCATCTCGTCATGTCAGATGCCTTCCCTATATTTATTGTTTATAGGACTTTAGAACTATTTATTAGAGTATGATCGCAATCAGGCCACCCGATCCCTCGTTGATGATTCGACCCAATGTCTCCTGCAATTTGTATCTGGCGTTGTCTGGCATCATGGTAATTTTTGCCTGAATGCCTTCTCTTACGATGGAATGGAGCGAGCGCCCAAAAATATCGGAGTTCCAGATGGATAGCGGATCTTTGTCAAAATCTTGCATGAGATAGCGGACAAGCTCCTCACTCTGCTTCTCGGTTCCGATAATCGGAGCGAATTCAGACTCGACATCCACCCGAATCATGTGAATAGACGGTGCTGTTGCTTTGAGTCTGACTCCAAAGCGCGGTCCCTGGCGGATCAATTCAGGTTCGTCCAAGGTCATTTCATGCAACGACGGGGCTGCTATACCGTAGCCCGTACTTCGGACCATGTGCAACGCTTCCGCTACCTGATCAAACTCGCGCTTGGCATGTGCGAATTCCTGCATGATTTTCAGCAAGTGATCCTTGCCATTTATCTCTACACCGACAATTTCCATCAAGATGCGGTCATACAGCTCATCTGGCGCGTAGAGGTCAATCTCTGCGATCCCTTGCCCCATGTGCATACCAGCAAGGGAGGCTTTCTCTACGAAGTCATAATCATTGAAGAAGCCGACGACACGGTCCACATCGCGTAACCGGCGGATGTCCTGCACGGTCTCACGTACAGCTTCCTCGTAGTTCTGACGCAGCCAGTGCCCGTTCTCCAGCACCATTACCCAGCTCGGCAGATTGACATTTACTTCATGAACTGGGAATTCAAACAGGACTTCTCTCATGAGAAGCAAGATTTCCTGCTCTGTCATATGATCAACCGACAAGGCCACGACTGGTACATCGTATTTTTCCTGGAGCTGTACGCGAAGGTTTTGTGCTTCGTCGGAGCGCGGACGCGTCGAGTTCACAACAATCACGAACGGTTTTCCGACTTCCTTCAGTTCGTTTACAACCCGCTCCTCTGCATCGATGTATCCTACACGCGGTATTTCCGCGATGCTGCCATCCGTTGTCACAACGATCCCGATGGTTGAGTGCTCCTGGATAACCTTGCGTGTCCCGACTTCGGCCGCTTCCTCAAATGGTACAGGCTCTTCATACCAAGGTGTATTTACCATTCGTGGGCCATTGTCGTCTTCAAAGCCTTTTGCCCCTTGCACCGTATAACCAACGCAGTCAACGAGGCGGACATTGATGCTGAGTCCTTCTGTCACATGTACGTTAACGGCTTGATTCGGAACAAATTTGGGTTCGGTTGTCATGATTGTTCGTCCTGAAGCGCTCTGCGGCAACTCGTCTGTCGCTCGTATCCGCTCCGCTTCAGAGTTGATATTCGGGATTACAACTTGCTCCATAAACCGCTTGATAAAGGTAGACTTTCCCGTACGAACAGGGCCTACCACTCCGAGGTAGATGTCTCCGCCCGTCCGTTCGGCAATGTCTTTAAAGATGTCGACTCGTTCCACCATCGATGACCTCCTTCTATTTGTCTATTTTTACACTATGACCGATTTTCCGAATTATCCCTGACCGCCAGTATTTTCGTAGGGAATCTCGTACTAGTTTTGTGGACAGTACAAATATATGTATTTTTGCGTTAACTAGAACAAAAAAAACGACCCTGAGCAGAGTCGTTTTTCGCGAAGTTAATTTAGTTTGAGAAGCCTCGGTTCACCATCGACCATTTCATATGGAAATGATTTCGCGGGTACGAACATGGAATTGCGTGCAAGCACGTACCTCGGGTCTGTTTTTTCCGGCACGGTTACTTTTGTATCCCGAAGCAATTGCGCGATATCCGCAGCATAATCAATCCCGACTTGTCCTTCAGCGTTCATGACCAGTGGCAATAAGTAAGTGCCCATCGTAGACGGCACCTGCCACGCTTTTAACCCGAGCCGGTCATGATCGATGGAATAGTATCCATTCCCCAAGTCAGCCAGTACAGGCAGCTTTTCGAAATGTCCCTTGTAACGGTCTACTTCGCTCTGTACATCCGCTACTGTACTGACAGCGGTCAAATGAATGAGCTTCACTGTCGGCTTTGTATCCACGTCAATCAGTACGTACTTGTATACGCCGCCTTTTTCAAATGCGTTTCCAGGTACATCCGGCATGTATTTGGGGATCATCTTGCGGAAATCAATCTCGTATTTTTCAAAAATAGGAGTATCGAGGGATTTCGTTACGATTGGCAACACTGCTGTGTCTTTTTGGAATTGCTCAATCGCTTTTTGTGTTGCTTCTACAAAAAAGGTACTGGGAATTTGGTTCTCTGCTCTGCGCTCATCCGGATATAAGCATCCGGATAAAAGGGAAGACAGAATCGTCAAACTGATCACAAGCTTGAACGATTTTCGCCACGATTGCCACATCTTATGTACACACCTCTTACATTCCATCTTCATTTTCTTTACGTTGACGCTCGAGTGCAGCCGCTACCACTGATTTCAGCTTGCTTTCTGGAATCCTGACCGTACAATCCTTTTCCGTCGTTTTAGCCTGACAGGCCAAACGAATCCCATTCGCGAGATCCTTTTCTGGCAGCTTGCGCTTTTCTAGCACCGTTGGCGGGCACAAGAGGCCATTCTCAACGACCACGCGACACATCAGACAAGATGCGTGCCCTCCGCATCTCTGCGGGATTACGACGCGAGCTGACGAAGCGATACCGACCAAGGTTTGCCCAGTACGCGCCTTCACACTCTTCTTGCTCGGGAGAAAGGTTACTTTCCCCATTCCGTCACTTCCTTTACTAATACGGCCGATGAGCTACCTTGACTGTTCCTGATGAAACAATCTTCGTCTGGCAGCCTAATCTGTAGCCTTCTGCTCTTTCTGCTTTGCGCAATCGCAATTTTTCTTCTGGTGTCACTTCGTTTAAGAACTCTGCCCCTTCCAAAACATGCGTACGGCATTGTGCACATACCCCTCTTTGGCAAGCATGGCCCCACACGACGTTGTTCTTTTTCGCAAGAGCAACAATCGATTGATTCAACTCGATCGAGACTTCATGACTACCTGCACGAGTAAGTAGTGTGATCGTCGACATCGATAATCCTCCCTAGACAAAAATCACAATCAATATCATGACAAGCACGACGAGTAATAGTAAGAATGCGAAGGCCTTCACAAGGAACCGCAAAAACCCATTGGTTATTTTTCTGGCAAAGATCATAACTAAATTGCAGACGAACATGAGCCCAATGGCGATTAAGGAAATGTTCATCTTTGTCATAGGATCAATATACATCGGGACTGCAGCATCCTTTGCATTTTTTGCTTTATTATACCATAAATCCCCCTCTTCGTCTGACGCTTGCGAACCTAATACTAGACATTCGCATAGACTATCGTGATGAATTCGCCCATTGGAGGGATGAAACGTTGAGTAATAAAGTAAATAATCGAAAATGGCGGAATCCATACGCGCCTATACCCAGCAAAAAATTAAGCGACCAAGTCGAAAATGTCTCCCTTTCCATCACACCAAAAAGAATCCTGCCCGCGGTTGATTTGCGCACCTCTGTTTCGAAAATGCGCCATAACATCAAAGGGATCGGCAGCACGATTCGGCAGGTAGAAGACACGATGGATTCGTTGTACGGGGCGATGGAGATGATTGAGAACCTCGGAAAACGCACGCCTGAGCCTGAAGTCGTTGCCGAAAAGCCTGCAGGCAAACGCAAAGCTGCTCCAGAGCCGCAAAAGGCAGCAGAAACACCGCAGGAATCAGGCTTAGGCAACCTTTTAGCCAATATAGATATCGGGCAATTACTGGGTCTCCTGCAATCCCCTTTGGTCCAGAACCTAATTACACAGGTAAGCAGCAACTCCAAGGAAAGAAAAAAAGAGGGATAAGATCCCTCTTTTTTTCTTGCAATCTGTAGGTCAGCCATGTCCCTGTAGAGCCATGATTGTTCCTAGTCTTACTGTATGACGGTTTTGGTTGCAGGTAACGGGCATAATCGCCCATTTCTCTTATTTGAGCAGCTTGGTCAAAGAGGACATGTCACCCAGATTGATTTCCTGATTGCGAAACATTTCAATGACCTTATCCTCCTTTTCAGGAGTTAATTGCTTGCCACTAAGGGTAGCGAGCGTGCGAATGATTTGACGCAGCTTGGTTTCGTCTTCAAAATCACTGCGCTTGACCTGACCGGCTAATGAGCGAAGCTTTTCTTCATCGACATTTTCCGTTGCTTTCCCTTGCAAGCGATCAAAAAGTCGTTTCGACATATTATTCATATGAAATCTCCTCCTGCACATGGGCTTTCACCCTATCGTATGTGCAGAAGCCTAAATCGGTGATACTTCATTCATGACTTATTCCGCATCGGGATTGAGGTACGCCATCTCAAAGGTTTTTCCGCGCCCCATCAGTTCTTCCACGCCTTGACGCGCTTCTTTTCCTTCAAACAGCATACCATACAGGACAGAAGTGATTGGCATTTCAACTTGCTCGCGTTGCGATAAGGAAAAGGCTGCATTTGTCGTGCGAACACCTTCAACGACCATACCCATCTGTGCGAGTACGTCATCGAGTTTTTTTCCTTGTCCGAGCATATAGCCTGCACGCCAGTTTCGGCTGTGTTTACTCGTACATGTGGCAATCAAATCGCCAACACCAGCCAAGCCTGAGAACGTAAGCGGCTTAGCACCAAGCTTGATGCCCAGACGGCTAATTTCCGCCAAACCACGGGTCAACAAGGCTGCTTTGGCGTTGTCTCCATACCCTAAGCCATCAGACATGCCTGCACCAAGTGCAATGATGTTCTTCAACGCTCCGGCGATCTCAGCGCCAATCAAATCCGGGTTGGTATACACACGAAAATTCGTATTCATCAGCAAATCCTGCGAGCGCAGCATGCTTTCTTCCGATTCAGACGCCATCACAATTGTCGTTGGTTGCCGTTTGACTACTTCCTCGGCATGGCTTGGTCCTGACAACACAGCCAATCTGGACGCAATCTCACCTGGCACCTCTTCTGCAATGACTTCTGACATTCGCTTCAGACTTTCCAGTTCAAAGCCTTTTGTCGCATGAATCAAAAGGACATCCGGTTCTAGGTATGGAGCCAGTTGCTGACAAATTTGGCGCATGGCATGGGAAGGAACGACCAGCAGAACAATGCGCTTGCCTACTACAGCCTCTTGAATGTTGGCCGTCGCCACAATGTTAGCTGAAAGCTTTTCACCCGGCAGGTATTTTTCATTCACATGCTTGCTGTTTATTTCTTCTGCCAGCTTGGTATCCCGAACCCAAAGCGTAACCTGATGCCCGTTGTCCGCCAAAACTGTAGCAAGTGCCGTTCCCCAGCTTCCGGCCCCAATCACCGTAACATTTTGAATCAATACGTCCCCCTCCACTTTTCTCATGTCCGTTCGTACATTATCCCAGCTTCCGGTTGGACTTATCTCCTAGTTTCCGTTCGTTTCCTGAAAGAAGATTGCGGATATTATTATAATGACGAATGTAAGCAAAGATTGCGATCGCCAAGCTCGCCCAAATAAAGGAAACAGGTTTGTCCAACAAGTAAAGGGTAAATGGAATAACCGTTACGATAACCAATGATCCTAATGAAACAAATCGAGTGATCGCAATGACGATGACAGCCAACACGGCAGCGATCAAAAATGCCAAGGGAGAAAACCCTAACACGACACCCAGCGTGGTCGCAATGCCTTTTCCCCCCCGGAATCCAAAAAAGATCGGCCAATTGTGACCGGCGATAACAAACAAGCCTGCCACTGCATACGCTGCCGGGTCCCCTGTCATCAGGTGAGTCAGTCCCATCGCAGCTATTCCTTTTAATGCATCAAGAAGGAGAACGGCAATGCCGGGGCCTTTTCCTAACACCCTTAGGGTATTGGTTGCACCGGCATTTCCGCTGCCATGAGAACGTATGTCAATTCCTGCGACTTTTTTGGCGATAAGATAGCTAAAGCTAATAGAACCGATTAAATAGCTAAGCACCCAGGATAATAACACCATGGCGTTTTTCTCTCCCTACGTTTTTTTCCGTGTCCAGATTCTAACTGGTGTGCCTTCAAATACAAAGGCTTCACGGATCTTGTTCTCTATGTAACGTTCATAGGAGAAGTGCATAAGTTCCGGATCGTTCACAAACAGAATGAACGTCGGTGGTTTCACTGTTGCCTGTGTCGCATAGTTGATCTTCAAGCGTTTGCCGCGATCAGATGGTGGAGGTGTACGGATCGTCGCATCTGTTACCAGATCATTGAGAACCGCGGTAGGAATGCGCATCGCATGTGCTTGAGCTACTTCATTGACCTTCGGTAGAATTGTATGGACACGTTGCTTCGATTTTGCAGACACATACATGATCGGAGCGTAATCCAGGTATTTAAATTCTTCGCGGATCAACTCTGTGAAGCGTTGCATCGTTTTGTCGTCTTTTTCAATAGCATCCCATTTGTTCACGATAATAATGACCCCACGGCCAGCCTCATGTGCATAACCTGCGATCTTCTTATCCTGCTCGATAATGCCCTCTTCCCCGTTAATGACAACAAGAACGACATCGGAATCTTCAATGGAACGCATCGCACGCATCACACTGTATTTTTCCGTTGTTTCATACACTTTTCCACGCTTGCGCATACCTGCCGTATCTACGAGAACGTAGCTTTGGCCATCACGCTCAAATGGCGTGTCGATCGCATCACGGGTCGTTCCGGCAACATCACTGACAATGACTCGCTCTTCACCGAGAATCGCATTCGTCAAGGAAGACTTCCCGACGTTTGGACGACCGATGATGGATACACGAATAACATCGTCTCTTTTCTCTTCGTCATCCTCTGCTGGGAAATGCTGAACCACTTCCTCCAGCATATCGCCCAGGCCAAGGCCATGGCTACCAGAAACAGGGAATGGCTCGCCCAGACCCAAGGAATAAAAATCGTAAATATCCGCACGCATTTCCGGATTATCCGCTTTGTTCACCGCGAGTACGACAGGTTTTCCTGTCCGATTCAGCATCCGTGACAGTTCAACGTCCGCATCTGTCACACCTGTGCGGCTATCTGCAATCATAATGATGACATCTGCTTCGTCAATCGCGAGCTCTGCCTGGTAACGCATCTGTGTAAGAATCTCGTCGGTCTCGCCAAACTCAATTCCACCGGTATCAATCACATGGAAAGTATGCGTTAACCATTCACCTTTCCCGTACAGGCGGTCACGGGTTACTCCCGGCATATCCTCCACGATCGCGACTCGTTCGCCAATCAATCTGTTAAAAATCGTGGACTTCCCCACGTTGGGTCTCCCCACAATGGCTACCACTGGTAATCCCATAATCAACAACACTCTCTCTCATTTACGTTTTGACTAGCTAATCATACCATACACTACTTATGCCGAACAATGATAAGGGTATCATCGCTCACTTCATGCACCATCGCGTCCAGTATCTTTTCCAGCGTGAAAGCTGTTTGTTGCATCTTCTCCGTAGTAGACTCGATAAAAATCGGGACACCACCCGCAATCCTGTCTTTGTTCGTCGTAATCACCGCCAAGATGGATCCTGTCATGGCCTACAGCTCCTTTTTCACGATTCTAGTCTTCGTTGGCATTCGGAAGACGCTTTCGAGAATCGGGACTGCACGAATGACGGACGTTGCGCGTTCCAAATTTTTTTCTTGCGGCAATAAAAATACACCTAGTCTCCCTGACTGTATATCACGTTTTACCAGCGGTGTTAGCGATGGCTCTCCCGTATCTGTATATACGCCAAGCTGCGTCGCGACATCGTGCAAAATCGCTTGCCGCTGTCCTGGGTGGGCAATTGTGACTTTGGCATTGGCATCCCTCGGCGTCAAAATAAAGCCCACACCTTGTTCGCGTATGATCTCTTGGGCATCTGCCAACCCGACGTTCATGATGTAAATGTCGTTGACATACAAGTCTTTTCCATCTACTCTCACTTCGCCCGGCTCAATCTCTGCAATCAGCGACAGCGTTTTTCCAGAGCGCAGCTTGCGAGAGATCATCAGGGCGATGACACCCGCAATGACACCCCCCCACCAATGAAAAAGGATGGTAGCCGTCGTTGTCACCAAAGAGGTAAACATGACCATGTAATTGCGTCCCTCAAACACCATTGCGATTCCTTCGATATAGGGACCACCACGGGGCACCAGCTCTTGCTTATCAATCTCCGTGAGCGTAGTGCGTTCCATGTTCCTGACATCGCGAAATTGTTGAGCAGCCACCGTCAAAAATGTCACTGCCGTGTAATTCTCCTTGAGCAGCGCAGGAATCGCTAACGCTCCGAGACCGGATGCGATAACCCCAAGTGAAACGTGAATAATTTTTCCGTGAGGATAGGTTGGATATTGTCGATAATCTGTTCGCAAAAGATGAATCCGGCACATAATGCCGAATAGGAAGCCCAGAACTAAAGGAAAAACATATTCATAAGCTAGCAATTCCTTCAACACCCTAGCGTCACCTGCCCGTATCGGAATGGGAAGACTCTGTTTCTGTTCTGCCAAGGATACGACGAATCGCAGACCAGACTAAGCTGACGAGAGCCCATAGTGATAGGCTACTCCACAGCAGATCTTGTGCATACTCCGATCCCCAATGACAGGAACCCGACATTTTCCAAAAATACAGCGAATGAATCGCATCTGCGAGCGGCATGGAGAGCGTGAGCTGAAACAGCTGTCCCAGATAGGTTCTGCTCATCAAAAAAATCGTACTGACTCCAACAGCGGGTACGATGATCCTCTCATCCCAAAACAGCAAGATCGGATCGGTAAAAAACAGCCAGCGCAGCCAAAATAGCAAAAGGGCCGTTGCCAGCGCACTCAGCAAGTACAATCTGCGTATTTTGGACGTGAGCTTAGTGTAAAGGATGATGCTTGCGATCAGTGGCAATATCGTTCCACTTAGACTAACTTGAATCGGGGCAAAATAGATTTCCCAGCTAACAAACGTACAAATTAAAAATGCGCTGATCACTGCGAGCACTCGTCTGCGTTCCATCTTCATGTTTCGCAGCTGCAAGTCAAAGCTTCCCATCCAGACAAGACAAAGCAAAGACCACTGGATAAGGATCGCAACGGTTCCCTCGTTCATGTTCATCTCCTCAAAATGATGGTTGTCTCCCCCAAAAGTATGCCTCAACCAAGGAAATTTCATGAATCGAATGCTCGTCCACTACCTAACGTTGCGCCAGTCTCTCCAATTGCATGTGACGAAGCCTGGCTCTCTCTGCTGTTTTTCCCGTGATCATAATAGGAGTACAAACGGCGTCATCCAACCCTTTCATTCCTAGCGCCGTCATCGCCACACGAATTTGATGATGCCATCTGTCGACGGTAGACAAGCATTCTTCCAGAGATTCGCGTTGAACCAGACGCAGCATTGCCCCTGCCATCCCGACAGCGGAGGCGCCTAAAGAAGCGGCTTTGACTACATCTAGTCCATGACGAACACCGCCTGTTGCTATATACGACATTCCCGGATGACCGACAGCATTCGCTTCCAGCAAGCTCTCCACCGTCGTGAATCCCCAATCCTCGAACATGACGTGAGGATGATCACTTCGCATATTTTCGACTTGAGCAAAATTTGTTCCGCCTCTCCCACCCACATCGATTGTTCTGATCCCGATTTCTATGAGCTTCTCGATCGATTCCTTCGCCATGCCAAAACCGACTTCTTTGACAATAACCGGCACATCCACGCTCTCCCTGATCGCTTGAATCCGATCGAGATAGCCGCGAAAATCCCGATCCCCCTCAGGCATCAACAGCTCTTGCATGACATTCAGATGGATTTGCAGTCCGTTCGCTTCTATCATCTCCACAGCTGCTATTGCCTGCTCCACTGTCGCCTCCGCCCCCACATTTGCAAACAAAATCCCCTGTGGATGTTCCCTTCTGACAATCCGATAGCTATCCGTAACATCTGGATCACGCAGAGCGGCCATTTGGGAGCCGACAGCCATAGCCAGATTGCGTTCCCTCGCAATGATCGCCAGTTTTTGATTGATCTGCGTAGTCCCACCAGCCCCACCTGTCATCGCATTAATCATGATCGGTGAGGAGAGTCGCAAGGATGCGATCTCGGTGTCCAGTAAGGTTTCAGCAAACGCTGCATTCGGCAAGCTGTTCGGAACAAAGCTGACATCATCAAAGCTATTCGCACCGTCTTCCCCAGTGACAAGGGCATTTCGAATATGGTCCAGTTTTCTAATCGAACGACGATCCATTGTACCCCTCCTAGACTTTCACTCCCAGAAAAAAGGGATACGCCAGAGCGTATCCCCATGAATCCTACTTTTCTCTTACTTGAACTTGTCTTTCAGATCACCGAACAACTCGCCCAATGTCACACCCATTGGTTGGTTGTTTTCTTGTGTGAATTGTTGCTGTTCACGCTTGCTCGCACGTTCTGCCTGCTCCACACGATCTTCTTCTACTGCACGGATGCTGAGGCTAATGCGCTGTTCTTGCGGAACAACATCCAAAACTTTCACCTGTACTTCTTGGCCCTCTTTCAACACCTCACTCGGTGTATTCACCCGGCGGTTTGCAATTTGGGAGATGTGTACGAGGCCTTCGATTCCAGGAGCCAGCTCAATAAATGCACCGAAGGACACCAAACGTTTTACCGTTCCATTCAAAATAGAGCCCGCTTTGAAATCTTCTGCAACGTTCGCCCAAGGTCCTGCTTGCGTTTCCTTGATGCTAAGGCCAATGCGTTCGTTTTCACGGTCAATTTTGAGGACCTTCACTTGTACTTTGTCGCCTTCTTTCACGACATCGGACGGCTTATCTACACGGTTCCAAGCAAGTTCAGATACGTGAACCAATCCATCAACACCACCGATATCCACGAATACGCCAAAATCGGTCATGCGCTGAACCGTTCCTTCCAATACTTGACCCACTTGGATCTTATCCATAATGGATTGCTTTTGCACTTTTGCTTCGTCTTCCAAAACCGCTTTGTGGGAAAGGATGACTTTATTCTTTTCCTTATCCATTTCTACTACTTTCAAAGCCAACGTCTTGCCTTTGTAATCGGAGAAATCTTCAACGAAATGACGCTCTACCATGGAAGCCGGAATGAAGCCGCGAACGCCTACATCAACAACCAGTCCGCCCTTCACTACTTCTTTCACGGTCGCTTCGATGATTTCACCAGCTTGCATTTTTTGCTCAAGATCAGACCAAGAGGATTCCATCGCTACGGCTTTCTTGGAAACAACGAGTTCTTCTTTCTCGTCGTTTAGCTTGATGACTTTCACTTCGAAAGTATCACCAACCGCTACTACATCAGATACCTTTTCAACATGCAGTGGAGACAGTTCGCTGATAGGAATCAGACCATCGTACTTGTAGCCTAGATCTACAAGCGCTTGTTTGTCCTCAACTTTTGTTACGGTCGCTTTTACGACATCTCCTACGGAAATGGTTGTTGCATCCGTCAAGCTTACGTTCGTTTCTTCCATCATTCAAAAGACCTCCTTAATACCATCCAGTCCCAAACGTCTATGTACAGGTTGTGTACAACCTTACTACACGAAGCGGGAGCATGTATATTTTTAACTGTCGCCTGAAGGCTGGCAGTTAGTACTGATGAAGCCAGTAAGTTCCAGCAAATTTAGTATTCGTCCCTTTCGCAATTCTATACCGTTTGCTAAGAGAGATGCTGGTTCCGTAATTGCTTGATGTGCTCCATAATCAGATCGCTCGCTTCCTTCAACGTATCAGCGCTTGCTTTGGCCTCGCGCAGTTGAGTCAGATCGATCGGTTTACCGTAAACGATCTTAATGGAACGAAACGGTCGATATGGCCCGATAATGGCTACCGGAATGACCGCGGCTTCTGACTTGAGAGCAAACATCGCCACACCCGGCATTGCTTCCCCTGGTTCCCCTGTTTTGCTACGGGTTCCCTCTGGAAAGATTCCAAAGATTTTTCCATCTTCCAGCAATTTGAGAGTCGTGCGAATGGCCGCACGATCTCCTGCACCCCGTTTGACCGGAAATGCACCAAATTTGGTAATCAAAAAGGATAAGACCGGAATTTTGAAAAGCTCTTCTTTGGCCATGAAATGAACCTGACGCTCGATACCACTCCCGAGAAGGGGTGGATCCCACAAAGAAATATGGTTGGCACAAAGGATCACTGGGCCTTCCTTAGGTATATGTTCACGCCCGATCACTTGCCAACGAAAGACAAGCGAAAAAATGATGCGGAAAAAACCTCTGAATAAACGATAGTAACTCAATGGGTTGACTCTCCCGTTCGCTCGCAGATTTGCAAGATGCGATCGACCACCTGATCAATGGTCATTCCTGTTGTGTCTACCAAAACGGCATCTTCCGCCTGGCGCAACGGTGCTACTTCTCTCTGCATGTCCCGTCGATCTCGCTCTTCGATTTCTTTTTCCAGCTCAGCCAAGTCGGTCTGGGTACCTTTTGCGAGTAGTTCCTTCCAGCGGCGTTCTGCACGCTCTTGGATGGAGGCCGTCAGAAATATCTTCACATCTGCATCTGGCAAAACATGCGTACCGATATCTCTCCCGTCCATGACGACATTGCCTTGAGTAGCCAATCGTCGCTGGAGCACAAGCATTTGTTCACGTACGGAACCGTAGCTCGCAACAATGGAGGCGTACTGGCTCACTTCTGTGGAACGTATCCAGCTTGTGACATCGATTTCATTCCAGTATACATGTTGCTGTCCGTTTTCCCGAATCAGGTGAATCTTGTTTTTTTGCAAAAGTTCGGAAACTGCAGACTCATCGTTGATAGGGAGCTGATGATGGTGGACTGCCCAAGCGAGGGCACGATACATGGCACCCGTGTCAATGTACACGTATTCCAGTTGTCCCGCTACTTTTTGGGCGACAGTACTTTTGCCTGCTCCCGCTGGTCCATCAATGGCAATGTTCATTACTTCTCACCTGCTATGTACGTTAGTTCGGATGGGAATAAAACAAGAAAAGCTTCTGTCGAAGCCCTTTCCCATTCTTTGTGTGATGAAAAACGATATGGCGTTTTTCGAATTTGGCTGTGACCACTAGCGGTCTAAAAAACGATCCAAGACCGTTTTCTATGTTATCTATAATAGTACCATAGTATGGAAGCATGCGCAAACCCTTAGGGCTCTCTGGACACGCCTTCCAAGCGCTCTGTTTCGATTAATACGAGTCTTGCGGGTACGTACTGAATGAGGACTTCGCCTATAGTCAGTACAATCGCACATACGACAATTCCAATCATGATGCCTTTTTCTACGCGTTTGGAAATGCTGCGAAAACGATCGTTGTACTGACTGGTCAATAGGGTCACTTCCTCTGATGAAGCGTCAATCCACAACGCCTTTTTTGCGAAGCTCTAGCTGTCTCTCGTAACACGCTCTAACCACTTTTGCCCGATCTTGCTCACTGATTTGGGTGAACTTACCCGAAATCCATTGGTGCAAACCTTTTTCTTCTGCCGGTTTTTGTCTGACGATTTCCATCACAACAAAAGCGTGTTGAACCTGTCCACTTTTACTTGGAAGGGAAATCCAAACGTGCAAGTTGTCTTTTTCCTTCAAATGATAGCTTTCCTCACAGCTAAAAGACAGACCACCACCGCTGATATCCAGCGTTCGTGCCAGAAAATGATAGCGTCGAATCGGATCATCCAGTTTGACTGCGATGTCTACCGTGGTGTCAATTCTCAAGTAGTTTCGTCGCTGTGTGCGCACAATCTCCTCTTTGACCGGCAGTTGCAAAAGCAGTACAGGAATGTGATTGCTTTGCCTGCCGACAATCGCAGTGCGGAATTCATAGCGTGAGCCATCCTCGCCAACATACCAAACCAAGCATTCCGTCCCTGGTTGAAATATCCCAGTCCGTCCAGTGTTTTCGCAGGTTGGCAGCTCAATGGAAGCTACATCATCCTTCAAATCTGCCACACGGCTTTTGAAAGTTTGCAGCTCCGTTTCTTCTGAGGAACTCGTGAAGTTTAGTCTTATTGTTTGTCCTATTCGTGGAAGCATCATAAAGTAAATGTTCCTCCCCTTCCCTATCACCCTTTCCATTATATACCCTTTTGTTTCGAATCAGCAAATAGGGAAAGCCGCTAAAAAACTAGCTTTCCCCATGTTTTTTTAAACACTATTGTCCTTCGTTCTGTCCTGATCCCGTTTCCATTTTCACAACTTCTTCTTCTTCTCCATTCATTGCGTTGATATAGACCATGTACGAATTTCCTTCAAAGCTGCCTGTCATCTCCCACGTCAATACTTCTTTCCCATCGTTTTTCCCTTCGATAAGGGCAAGTCGCTGATCGGTTACTTTTACGCTCGGATTGACTTTTTTCCTTGCTTCTTCTTTGGAGAGACGGGGCTGTGAGAGCATTCTTTTTTTGTGATTAAACAGATACTCCGTCGAGTTATAGGCAGTAACCTCTCCATTGTCCAGCGCAATCTCGACGACCACCCCGTCCGGATAAATTCTGACGCCATCCTGAACAGGAACAAACGTAAAGAGTGCGTTGCGATCGTAGCTGTCAATCTCAGAAACCTGCATATTGTCAAATCCATGGTTGTGCAAGAACACGCGACCTTTTTCTTCCGCCTGCTTCATGTCCAGCTTTTCCTCGCCAACGTCACGCTCGTTCATCATCCACACAACTTTTCCACCGCGTTTGGTGACATCGAGGTTAATGGATGTCTTGTGCCCGTTTGGCGTGACACGTACGCTATACGCCGAGTATTCCTGGCCCTTGCCGTTCTCGTTTACTTCTACTTTCGCATCTCCTGGCTTCAACCCGAGAAACGCCAGTGCGTTCTTCTCTGCTTCCTCTTTGGTGGCGGGCTTGCCATCGATCCCTTTGATTCGCTGCTGCTTTTTCTTATCGAGACTCTGTATCCCGACGCCCCAGTCTAAATCAGGATATTCCTGCACTTTTTTCTCAATGGTTTGGAATCCGTCGATGATGGTATTGTCCTCATGGTTATCATTATTCGCTAATGCCGTCTCGACATCCATCCACCTCAATTGTTTGTCCATCGCGAGGGTTTGCACCTTGCGCAGCTCATCCTGGATATCCTTTGCTTGGGTATGCAGGCTCTTCAATGTCTTGTATTCACTTTGACTCAATGGCTGCTTGTCCAGATCACGAACAGCGACACGATAGGAAAAATCTGCGACTCTTGACAGCATTTCTTCGGTTTTACTAAACGCCATCAATGTCAATGGGAGTTGTCCGACATCCGCTTGTGCTGCATAGGCAAGCCGCCAAACATTCGTCAAGATTGGAGTCATTTGTTTGCGAGAGTTGACCACCAGTGATTTGCCAAGCTCATCGTGCAGCTTGTCCACATGATAAGTGAGATCGTGAAAAGCTCGTTGGTATGAGTTCTCCGCTTTGATCAGGACCGAGTTCTTCTCATTGTGCTCCTGATATCCCCACACACCAGCGCCTATTAAGGCAACCAGGGCAACGGGAAATAACACGCGTGCTGTTGCTCCATATACCATCCCTTGCCACTCCTCCTTTGATTACGCATCCATCATCTGCAGAAGATGTGTTTCCCGATCTTTTTGACTTGCGGCCTGGTCCATATCCAACCGGATGTTGCTGTATCCGGGTTAAAATAGTACGTGCAGCCTCCCGTCGGGTCCCAGCCGTTTAGTGCATTCTTCACTGCTTTCGTCGCACTTTCATTCGGTGTAAGCCATATTTGACCATCAGCAACTGCTGTAAAAGCGCGGGGTTCGAATATCACAGCCGAGGGCGTATCAGGAAACGAAGGGCTCTTGACGCGGTTCAAAATAACGGCTGCGACAGCTACTTGCCCTTCAAACGGCTCTCCTCTTGACTCCCCGTAAACAGCATTCGCCATGATTTTCAAATCATTGTCAGAGACCCGAGAAGGATGAAAGCTGGCTTTGGTTTTGGCCGTTTGTTTCTTTGCAGCAGGTGCAGCCATCTGCTCTTTTTGTACGGCAGCTACATTCTTTTCCTTCCAGACAACCTTGTATCCACTCAAGCCCGCTGCTACCAACATCACCAACACACCTGCGATCCAGATTGTACGCACGGCTGAATCCTCCTTGGCATGTATTGAAATCTTTGCATAGTGTTGGTGGAGGAAGATTGGATTATGCATGCAAATCTGGATATAGAAAAAGACCGATGCTATTTGCATCGGCCCACATAGTTTTGTCGCGCTTTTTTCAATTGGGAATGGAAAAGATCAGGACTCGTCAATCCGAAAATGCTTGTCGTTGTCACATAGGCACTGTTTGAACCCTGTTTCTATTTGCCCTCCAGGTTCTCGATGACCACGCAGTGTAAACTTTTCTCCACATACATTGCATTGAATTGTCACTTTTGCTCGTTCGGTTTTTAGCACGCACGTCTCCTCCTTACCGTCTATTGTGGACGTGAAGAGAGATTTTTAGAACCGAAATCGTGTGCTCTTTGTACCTTTTTTAAGCCCTGCCACCATAAAACGAGCATGAATGGGACAATCACTACCAACCAATTTTGCACTGCCAAAAAGATCACGTTGTACAGGGCATGCAAGCAGATCGGCAAGGTAATCGACATCCATAAAAAAAGCCGCTCATGTTTGGCGTCCTTGGAAAACTTGGCCCGTCCGAGATAATAGCCCATCCACACCGCAAACAACGCATGGCTGGATACCGGCAGAAAGGCACGCCAGATGGCGATGTTCGTTCCATTGATAACGAGGTAGAACAAATTCTCCAACGTAGCAAAACCAAGTGACACCGCAACCGCATAAACAATTCCATCGTATGGCTCATCAAATTCCAAATGTTTATAAACCGTAAAATAGATGACCATCCATTTAAAAAATTCTTCCACGACTGCGGATTGGAAAATTTCCGCGACTATGCCATCCCGCCAGTTCCATTCATTCTGCATGATGTACTGGAGCACCATAATTGGTACAACCAGCAGCATACCAAAGATAAACGACCGGATCACCATTGAAATCGGCTCCGGTTCGAGACTGTCACGCAGGTAAAAGTAACTTAAGATGGCGATACCGGGGGCAACTGCCGCGCCGATCAAAGCAATCATCTTTTATTACTCCTTTACACAAGACTATTGTTCATCGTACCATGAATACTGGTTGATGAAAACCCGCTACAGGAGAGAGATCATGTCAAAAAAAATTTTGGTAGTGAACACAGGCGGTACGATTGCCATGTCTGTCGATGACTCAGAAGGCGTAAAGCCATTGGATGATCAAGCAGTCAACAAAATCCTTCCTTTTTTAGAAAAACATGCGGATGTCACCATGAAAAATGTACTCAACCTTCCTAGCCCTCATATGACTCCTGCCATCATGAATCAGCTGCGGCTCGATATTGAGGAAGCCTTTCAACATGATCACTATGATGGCATTGTCATTACCCATGGGACTGATACGTTGGAAGAGACCGCATACTTCCTGGATCTGACATTATCGGTTAACGTCCCGATTGTCGTGACTGGAGCCATGCGCAGCAGTAATGAGCTCGGTGCTGACGGTCCCGTTAATCTCATTTCTTCCGTTCGCGCAGCCGCAGACTCTGACAGTTTGAACAAAGGCGTAATCGTTGTTTTTAATGACGAAATTCACGCAGCACGTCACGTAACCAAAACACACACGAGCAATGTCGCTACCTTTCAGTCGCCACAATACGGACCGATTGGAACCATTGCGAAAAAAAGCGTACAATACCACCATGCTCCACTGGATCGAGAGCATTATGCCATTACCCATGCAGATGCGAATGTGCCGCTGATCAAAGCAGTTGCTGGCATGGAGCCTTCCTGGCTTCAATTTTTGTTGGAGCAATCCATTGACGGACTTGTTGTAGAGGCGTTCGGATTAGGGAATCTCCCTCCCGCCATCATTCCTACCCTCCAGCAATTACTGGACAAAGGCGTGCCAATTGTGCTCGTCTCGCGTTGCTATAATGGCCAGGTGCAGGACATCTATGACTATGAAGGCGGAGGCCGCAAACTCAAAGAGATGGGGATCATCTTCTCCAATGGTTTGAATGGGCAAAAGGCACGTCTCAAGTTAATTGTAACGCTGCAAAAAACACGGACTTTCAAAGAACTGCAGCTGTTGTTCGACCAGTAAAGTATATGACAGTGACCTCCTGGCTCTTCAGGAGGTTTTTTGTCCTTTAACACATAACTTGAACGGTGCTGTTGTGGCGTGGAGGAAACAGGAGAAAACGCTCAGCTTCTTGGGTCACCCCCTGTGGGTTAGACTGCCCGCCCCCATGCAAAAAGCGAAACCGCGGCCAAAGTGGCCCTCTCAGGATGTGTTTCAGAGGTGGCCGCTTAAGAGCGTGTTTCGCTTTTTGCATTCCGTCTCGGTCGGTGTCCCTAAGATCTTCGCTTTTTTCTCCTGTTTCCTCTACGAGCTTTCCACTGGTTTTTAGTTGCCTTAAAAAGATTGAAGAATGTGATCAGTTACGCCAGAGAAGAATATTTCCAGGCGTAGCGACTTGTGGAGTCCTACCAAGCGGAGAAGGGATTCGCGGGCAAAAGAAACGCAACGTGCCCGCGCTACGAAGCAGCTACCACTTTTGCGTTTCCCCGCGAATGCCTTCGGAGCGGACAGTCTCAGCCCCCAGCAGGACGGAGCCTGGAGCCTAGACTGGAAATATTCTTCTCTCCACTACAGCCACATCACACGCCCTCAATAAAAAAGGCCCCGCCATAACGGCGAAGCCATGTTTTCTCAATATATGGAGGGTTGTTTGAAAAATTATACCCAACCGCGGAAGCGAGACGCCTCAGCCATCTTGCGGGCACCAACCATGTAAGCAGACAGACGCATATCAACGCGACGTGTTTGAGACATGTTGTATACACTTTCAAACGAACGAACCATTACTTTTTCCAACTTCTCTTCTACTTCTTCCTCAGACCAGTAGTAGCCTTGGTTGTTTTGTACCCACTCGAAGTAGGAAACAGTCACACCACCGGCACTTGCCAGTACGTCTGGAACCAGAAGAATTCCACGCTCAGTCAAAATCTTGGTCGCTTCCAGTGTAGTTGGGCCGTTTGCCGCTTCTACTACGATTTGTGCCTTGATGTTGTGAGCGTTTGCAGCTGTGATTTGGTTTTCGATCGCTGCCGGAACCAAAATGTCGCATTCCAGTTCAAGAAGCTCTTTGTTGGTAATCGTGTTGTTGAACAGTTTAGTAACTGTACCAAAGGAATCACGACGATCCAGCAAGTAGTCGATATCCAAACCGTTCGGATCATGCAGCGCACCGTATGCATCAGAGATACCTACGACTTTAGCGCCTGCATCATGCATGAATTTAGCCAAGTAGCTACCAGCGTTACCAAAGCCTTGTACTACTACGCGAGCACCTTTTACGTCAATGTTGCGACGTTTCGCTGCTTCACGGATACAAATCGTTACACCTTTCGCAGTAGCTGTTTCGCGGCCATGGGAACCACCCAGCGCAATTGGTTTACCCGTAATGAAACCAGGGGAGTCAAATTCACGGATACGGCTATATTCGTCCATCATCCACGCCATGATCTGTGAGTTCGTAAAGACGTCCGGTGCTGGAATGTCTTTAGTAGGGCCCACAAGCTGGCTGATTGCGCGAACGTAACCGCGGCTCAGTCTTTCCAGTTCGCGGAAGGACATTTCACGCGGGTCGCAAATGATACCGCCTTTACCACCGCCATATGGCAGATCGACGATACCTGCTTTGAGGCTCATCCAGATAGAAAGTGCTTTAACTTCATCCTCAGTAACTTCCGGGTGGAAACGAATGCCCCCCTTGGTCGGACCTACTGCATCGTTGTGCTGTGCACGATAGCCCGTAAACACCTTTACTTCGCCATTATCCATGCGAACCGGAATACGTACAGTCAAAACGCGTAGCGGTTCCTTCAAGAGTTCAAACATCGATTCTTGGTAACCTAGTTTCTCCAGTGCTTCCTTGATCACCGTTTGAGTTGAATGGAGCAAGTTCAATGATTCTTGCTTTTCTTTCCCTTCGGTGCTTTCGGTTACCACGTCTTGATTACCCATTACTTACCACCTCAAAAATGTTTTCGGTCAATGCCGCCTTTAGTATACACGCTTGTATCATTTATGAGAAGCTTAAAAATGTTTTTTTTCCATTTCGAAAACGTTTTCGTGCCTTGTTTTGCATAATCATTCAATTATTTCCCATACATTTTGAAATCGCTTTTACAGACTGCATTTTGTACAAACAGCTTCAAACTCATGTCAGTCATGCTTGTATTGTCCCCAAACTTGTTTCTTTCATTACAGGATTAGTGGATTTATGCCATAATGGAAAAAGTAATAGTGGAAGTTTATTCACGGAGGTGTTTTTATGAAAAAAAAGTCTATTTTGTTTGTTTTTGCCCATCCCGATGACGAAACGTTTGCTTGTGGGATTTCCATTTCCAAATATAGTGAAACCAAAATGGCCAGCACTCATCTATTGTGTGCAACAAAAGGGCAAGCAGGGAAAGCTGGTGAACCACCGTTATGCACACCGGAAGAACTCCCCCGCTTTCGTGAGCAAGAGCTTCGCGACGCTTGTGCCACACTCGGGTTCGATCAGGTAGACGTCTGGGAATATCAGGATAAGTTCCTAAACACAGTGCCCGTAGATGAGCTCGTTACTCGTATCCACCAGGCTATTCACCAGATCCAACCGGAAATCGTCGTCACGTTTGCACCACATGGCATCTCCGGACATCCTGACCATTTGGCGATTAGTCATGCTACTACCCAGGCTGTCATTTCTTTAGGCCCAGATACGAGTGTGCGAAAGCTTTATTATGCGACTCGCTCATCCGAGGAAGGATTTGGTACGATAAAGCCTCCCTTCACGGATCCAATCGAGAGCATTACGACGATCATTTACGCCCCTGAATATATGCCAAAAGTAGCAGATGCCTTGCGAGCGCACAGAACACAGCACCTATCGGTAGAACGCGTTTTCCCAGGTGTAACAAAAGGCGAGCACCATTCTGTTCCGCCAAACAATCATTACATCTTGGCTTGGCACAGTCTTCCGAACTATACCATTCAAGGTAAAGAGGCTGATTTTTTTGACGGCCTAGCATAATCTGTACAGACAGCAACAGCACCTAGTTGGTTGACTAGGTGCTGTTTTATATTCCCAGACATTTCTTTTTTGATTACGTGAAATGCCTGCATATTTCTTTTACAGCATCGTCGGCAACGATCACTTTCCCGTATTCTTCCAACACATAAATCGTTATCGGCGTCGCTTCTCCGTACTCAGAGAGGATCGCAATTAGCTTGTGATAACGCTCCTGATCCAAATCGACTTCCTCCAGTACCAGATGATATTTCCCCTGGTAGAAGTAGGCAGCTCCGCCATTGGTCAAAAGGGCGTTAATGCGATGGGCGGCTTCGACCATATGCTCAAAGTCCCGGAAGGCATACATGATCAAATCGCTTTCTTCCAATGTGACCTCTAGCTCGTATACATCCTCGTCTTCGAATTCTTCTTCTTTTCCGTCCTTTGAGCCCGTCTTGCCTCGCGTTACGATTACGACCATTCCCTGAGCTGGCAAGGCGAACACTTCAACTGCAACAGGCCCTGATACCTCAAACCCTAATTCGTGATAAGCCTGTTCCATCATGTCGTTGAACAGTTCATGAACTTTAGGAATGTCACGCCACATGTCTTCTTTTTCTATCCCGCGCTCTGAGAGGTCGTCAAAAGTTAAAAAGATTCGTATTTTATCTTGACCAAGGCGTTCAACACGCATGACTGTCCCTCCTCGCCATCCAGTCGTACTACAAAATATGATGGTAAGCCTGTAAGAGTTCTCCACATTCTCCGGCGAATACCTGTTGGCATTCATCCATTTTTTGATGGACTGGAAAATACGGGGTAGTCCTATCATATCACATTTAGTTACTGGAACAAAGCTACCATGACACCTACACTGCATTCGCCTATCGATGTCGAATCTACTCACAGAAAAAGAAACTTTGTTGTTACCTGTCATTTCCTGCGCTTTCCCAGGAAAAGTTCCCCTTCATGTTCTTCTTATGTATTTATATTTGGCTCTGCTAGTTCGGGTTCCTTCTCATTCATAAAGGTTTGTACATGAAAAAACGCCCAGAATCGGCGTTTTTCTACGTCTCATATTCACGCAGCCGTTTTTGAATCCAAATGGCCGCCTGTGTTCCATCGCCCATGGCAATCGATACTTGTTGAGAATGCTCATTGATATCTCCAACAGCCCATATGTTGGGATGATCGGTTTCTTTGGTTCGTGGATTCGTATGGATGTGGCCCTTTTCATGAATTTGCACGGAAAAACCACGTAAAAGCTCTGTCAAAGCATGAGCACCAGGAAAGGCAAGAAATGCTCTCTCTACAGACAAGCGTTCACCTGAAGTGAGTACGATTTCTTGCAATTGCCCCGCCGTATGATGAAGAGCACATACTTTTTCCTCTCGATACATAATCCCTCGATGGCTCAGTCCAAAGAGAGCCTGCGTATCCACCTGCACTTTTGCATGGTTAATGACTGTTAACCTGTTTGTATAATAAATAAGTTCCTCTGCCATCGAAACAGCGTGTAGGCCTGCTCCTATGATGGCCGTGTCTTTCTCAACTGTTTCATAGCCGTCACAGTCGGGACACAAGAAAATCGATATCCCTATACAATCAGAGAAGCCGGGGATCGTTGGAAACGGATCACGAATGCCAGTTGCCAAAACCAACGTTCGCGAAGTAAGCGTATGTATGCCATTTTTCGTATCTATCGAAAATAAGCCGCTTGCGTCAGTAGCAAGCTTTGTTACCTCATCTGTAATAAAGATTGCACCGTATTTTTGTGCTTGCTCCCTCCCCACTTGACGCAAAAAATCGCCACTAACCCCCTCCGAAAATCCGAGAATGTTTCGGTAGGCTTTGGCGATTGTTGATCGACCACCCGGCATGTCAATGACTGCAACGCGTCGAAGGCATCTTGCAAGTTGAATTGCGGTTTGAAGCCCTGCAATCCCGCCGCCGACAATGACCGTATCATACTCCACTTGCATCCACCTGCTTATCCTTTTCCCGATAGCATTGCCAGTGGAGCACAATCTCATTACTGAACGAGGGGAACCAAAACAATTTTTCCTTCGACGAGCCCTGCTTCTGATTGAAGCCCGTTGTATTTTGCGATTCGTCCTACATTCGAATTATTTCCATAGTACTTTCGTGACAGCATAAACAACGTTTCACCCTTCTTCACCACATGCTTGACGACCTTCGACTTTGTTGTAGACGGTGTTGAAGCTTTTTTTCCCGGTGTAGCTACTTTGCTAGTAGAAGTACTCGCGATCTGATTTGCCTTGTTTACAGGTGTACCAGTCGAAGTTTGGGCTGGGACTGGGCTTGCAGCAGGTGTCTGTACGCTTGAGGTCGTCTTCACTGCAGCCTCAACAGGTTTTGATTCGGGCGTTTTCGCCTTGGCAGGTGAATTGGTCACGCTTGCATTGGGATCAGCCGTATCAGGAAGAATGACGGATACAGGCTCCTTTTCACCTGCCTTGCTTCCTTGCGAAGTGGCACTCGCTTTGCTTACATCTTTCACTTCAACACTACCAGAAGCCGCGGACTCATGTGGGACATTGGCCCTGTACAACTCGAGACCAATCAACCCGAAAAAGACGAATCCAAACAAGTACAATCCCGGTTGAATCCACTTTTTAAACGAGAACGACGCTTTTGGGCGAGTATGACGGGAGCGTCGGGGTGGTAATGGATTATGCTCGAGATTCACTCTTCCTCCCCCTTTTTCTTGATCGTTTTTTGTAAATAAAAAGCTAACAAGACGTCAATAAGGATATGAGCCACAATCGAGGGCCAAAGGGACTGATAGTGGGAAAACAAGAGTCCCAAAATCCAGCTTGTACCAAATACACTTATGATCATGAGCGGTTTTTTCAAATAACGTACGTGGATCAGTGTAAAAATAAGACTGCTCCAAAAATTCCCGGTAAGCGATTGAATGACCCCACGGAATAGCCATTCCTCTCCCACTCCTACTACCATACAGACGAGAATCGTGGTAGATGGTAACATGGCGCCAAAAACTTTTTCATTGATACTGCCATCATCTTGCCATCGCTTAGGCAAGTAACGATCCATGAAAATACTCGCAATGATAATACCTACGGCTACAAACACGGCCCACAGCACGGCATTCCAGCCTGGCAAAGTAAACAAGGTCAGAGTAGCATCCCAGCCCAGCACCAATAAGCTACCGGCAGCAGCCACTCCCATCACGATTCCTTGTGTCAACCATAGATTCAGCCGAAGAGTGGCTTCATCCACCTCTAGCCGATCTTCCCTCACTCGATGTTTCTCTCCTTTATTTGTTCGGCAAAAGAGTGTCTAACGCCTGCCGCAAATTCCATTTGATTTGTTCATTCTTTACGCTTGCATTGTCATTCGTTTGGAAATACGCATCCTTCGTTAGACCGCATTTCTTACAGCAGTACAGATCAAATTGATGATCATTTTCTTTAAAATACGTATTGATGCTCGAGCGCAAACAGTTTTCTCCTCGTACGTAAGACACCATTTCTGCCAGCTTTTTTTGCTTAAAGCCTTTTCTTTTTTCCGTTTCCTGCCAAATGATTTGAGCCTTCGGATACGACTCTCCCGCAGCAGCGGCTTCGTATGATGCCAGTACTCTTTCCTTATAAAAGGCAAGAAGCGCCCCCATTTCTTCGGATATATCCATCATCGCCAAGGCCTCATTCGTCAAGGGTACTCCGGCGTTGCATAACTGCTCGTATTTTTGAACTTGCGCTTGTGTCGGGTACTCCTTCTCCAGCATGTGCTGATGAATCTGCAAATCGTCCCACGAAAATAAAAGCAGCGCATACCCTGGCTTGCCGTCTCGGCCGATCCGCCCGATTTCTTGTGCGTATGCCTCCAAACTGGCTGGCATTTGATAATGGATGACGTAGCGAATATCTGGCTTGTCGATTCCCATACCAAATGCATTGGTTGCAATAATAACATCCAGCTCTCCCGCGAGAAATTGGGACTGGATCAGCATTCGTTCCATGCTGTTCATGCCCCCGTGGTAACCGTGAACGCGTTTTTTCCCATCGAGTTGATAAGAGGCTGCCAACACATCTACCGCTTGTCGCGTGCTGCAGTAAACGATCCCAGGGCCTTGCAATCGATCTATCTGATCAAATACATACGAACGCCTGTCTCTTTCCTCTGAAACTTCAACCAGATCATAGGCGATATTCGCCCGATTAAGGGACTGCAACACGACGTCTTCCTTTTCAATGGAAAACAAGCTGCAAATTTCCTCACGAACAGTCGCTGTCGCAGTTGCCGTTACAGCCAGAACAGGAGGTGCTCCCAATTGTTTCACGACTTCCGGCAATCGCAAGTAATCTGTACGAAAGTCATGCCCCCATTGCGAGATGCAATGCGCTTCATCAATGGCCATCAGAGACACCCTCGCCCGCTTTAACACTTGTTGGACATAGGACTGTTGAAGTTTTTCTGGAGAAATATACAACAACTTGTACGCGCCTTCTGAGAGCCCTTTTAAGACTTCGCGGGACTCTGTCGGATCCTGCATGCTGTTCAAATAGGTAGCCGGAATTTTTTTTCGCGCGCGAAGCTGCTGCACTTGATCGACCATCAAGGAGATCAACGGGGAAACCACGACGGTCAGACCCGGCAAAAGCATTGCTGGCAGCTGATACGTCACTGATTTCCCGCCACCTGTTGCTAATAACCCGAGAACGCTTCTTCCATGCAGCAGACGCTCAATAATGGACTCCTGACCGGGGCGGAACGAGTCGTATCCAAAATGCAGCTTTAATCTGTCGTACATGAGCTGTTTATTCATTTTGCCCCCCTTGTCGCTCGTGCCAGTGCCAATCGGATTTGCAAATACGTTACTGTCGCTTCCAATTGATCCTTGATGAGCCGGAGTCTGCTTGTATCGAGGCGCTTACTCGTCTCCACGATCTCTTTTGCCAGCTCCTTTGGCAAATACGTTGTCATATCCCATTCCGGACAGCGCAGGGCAATCTCTACCAAATGATCTTCTATTGTACTCTCTTTCATTTGTCGTTTCTTCGCTATGTCTTTTTTGTCACAGCCAGTCTGAAGCAGTGCGTACGTTCGAGCAGCACTTTCAGTCAAACGTGGATCAAGCTTGTGCGATTCTGTGACAAGTTTTGATAAAAGAGGAAAATGATTGCTCTCTGCAAGCAGCGTCTGAATCGACGCGGCAAGTCCGTAACGAAATTGCAGCATGAGATAGCTACGACTCGTTTGGCGAATATCTGCTACTTGCCCCATGGTCTTGCCCACTTGTCCTGCTCCTGACAGTTGACAAAACAAAAGCTCCTGCACACCCTCATCCAAGGGCTCCCACAGTCGATAGAGCTCGTCAGACAGTTTCTGTTTCCAAGCATTTCGCATTGCCCCATCAGCCAATTGGTTTTTAACCCAGCGCTGTGTCGTCTTGTCCGTAACGACCGGAATAAAGCCCAGATCACCATGATGCATTTGTGAGATCGTCTGCACCATAAGATGAAGCCTGCTCCAAAATGGCTCGATTCGCTCCGCCAAATCGGACTGTGTAAAAGGTGCGAACCATACATCAAACCGATATTTTTGGTACGTATGTTTGGCATGCTGCAATCCTGTATCAGAAAAGGTAAATGTCGGCTTCGAGTTCGTTCCAATTGCATCAACAGGTAAAATCCAGCCCGACTGAAATAAAGTTGAAACTATTTTCTCCCAATCCTCTCTTGGAAAACGAGAAAACATCCGATAATACGGATAAAGGGTATACAAATGCACATCTTGCAGTGTCTGATTGGCTTTTCTGCCACGCAGTATGTAGTAGGCTGATTGCAGCGTTCGTTCATTGGCCAGAGGTAACATGGCATTCAAGGCGACCGCACATAAAAGGTCCTGCTCCTCTGCCGCACTGTTCCGACTGTTCATTGGTACTCCTTACATCATTCTATATTTTTCAAAGCGAAGGTAAGCGAAGTAAACTGCATCATGGATTTGGAGGATAGTATGACAAAACGATTGAAAAGAACTGAATTTATGATGGCGTACATGATCATCATAACACTTGCATGCACAGTTGGTGGATTTTTTTTCGGGGCCCATTATATGAAGACACAATTGGAATCGGAACAAGCCGCCGTACTCGAAGCTGAGAAAAAGGAAGCCGAAAAAGAAAAACTGCTGCGTGAGCAAAAGCTTTACAACGAACAGGACTTTATCCGATTTTACTATGCCGTTTATGCACCGATGCTTGATCTGAAGCAAGCACATTTTGATACGATGGATAAATGGAATCAAATGAACGAAACTGAACGGACGGATGGCTTGAAACAGCTCAGCAAATTAGCTGACCAGACAAGGAAAGAGCTGGAGAAGAACGTTCCCTTGCCGACATCCCCCATGCTGAGACAAGCTCACACCACTTTTACGAACAGTGTACGGGCGTATTTGGATAGTATGGAGCAGATTCGTTCCGATCAAAATAATGCTACGCCTGCTTCCATTGGAGCTAGCCTGACGCTTTTCCAAAATAATTGGCTAACCGCACAGGAAATGGTGTATCACTCCATCGCATCTTGGGAATCGGCTTATGTGGTGAAACAAGCCATGCCGAAGCAAGTACCTGAAGCCGTTAACACCGCGCAGTGGAAGCAGTATCCGTTCCATTACCGCACCTATCTCGCAGCTGTCGCCATGTCAGCAAGCAATCAATGGAGCAGCTATAATCCTGAGGACCTGACTGCAAGACTTGATCTGCTCATCGCTTCTAATGAAGTTCAAGCGCTAGGAATCAAGGATTTAGCCGCTGCCGTAAAGATTTTGAACGCGACGGATGCAGTATCTGCGGGAGATTTTAAACGTTTGAATACTCAGCTCTACTCTGTGCTGAAGGCGCCTGAAATCCCTCTTTATAAGTAGTCGTACATTTTTAGACTGATTCAATCTTGAAATCTTGTCACCAAGAGCATACAATGATCTATGATAGTGGACGTACCACTTCGGTATGGGAGGTGAAACCACGATGACTACATGGGTAGATAAAGATACTTGTATTGCTTGCGGTGCTTGTGGCGCCACGGCTCCTGACGTCTTTGATTACGACGATGAGGGCCTTGCGTTCAACAAGTTGGATGACAACTCTAACAGTGTTGAAATCCCGGATATCCTGCATGACGATGTTCGTGATGCTGCTGAAGGATGCCCGACCGACTCTATTAAAGTGGAATAGTATTCCATCTACTAATGGAAGAGACCTCTTACGTACTTCGGTATGTAAGAGGTTTTTCATTTTTCCCTCCTCTCCTCCACTGAACGAATGATCGACAACTTCCCGTTCCTTCTTTTGTGTTTTTTCGGTAAGATAAAAGCAACAGCAAAAACCGAACATTAAAATGCGTTTTTTCCATTTTTTGTGATGTCAATATCTCAATGTTCGTGTTTTGGTCATTTTCATGTTGCTTCAAGCAACAAATTGAGTATTATTCACGAACGATAACCGATATAAAATAATTAATGTTCATTTTTTCTCGTTTTTCTTCTTGACGGTGTTATTTTGACGTGATATCGTAAGTACAAATCTTACGAAACACCTTATAAAACAACAGCGATGACGAAGAAACGCTGTGATTGAGAAATCCCCAGAGAGCCGATGGTTGCTGCGAATCGGCGGTTTCTCCCACGGTTAAGCACTTCTGAGCTGCTGCGTTGAAAATGGACTCACCATCCCAGTAGACGCAAACGGTAGATCCGTTATCTCTTTTAGGTCATGTACCTACCAAGGCTCTTTTTTGAGAAAAAAGGAGCGAATGAGGGTGGCACCGCGAAGCAAAGCCTCTCGTCCCTCACTGTTCTGTAATAGGAGCAGTGTGAGAACGGGAGGTTTTTTTGATATGCACATATTTAGGAGGAGAGAACCATGTTTGCAGACAAAATGATTTTGAGAATCCCTGGCCCTACCCCCATTCCACCACGTGTCCAAACGGCGATGAGCCAACCGATGATTGGACACCGCAGCGGTAAATTTTCCGCTCTTTTCGCTCGTACTGCTGAAAGACTGAAGCCTTACTTTGGCACCAAGCAGGACGTATACATCTTGGCCGGTAGCGGAACGAGTGCTCTGGAGATGGGCGTCGTAAACACGCTCCAACCAGGCGATGAAGCTGCCATCCTCGTCAGCGGTGCATTTGGTGAGCGCTTTGCAAAAATTTGCGAGCGTTACGGTGTAATCGCCCATCGGTTGGAAGTACCTTGGGGAAAAGCAGTAACACCTGAATTGGTTGAAACATTCCTGCAAAAAAAGCCGCAAGTAAAAGCCGTATTCGCTACCTACTGTGAAACATCCACTGGCGTAGAAAATCCGATTGCTGACTTGGCGAAGGCAATCCGCACTCATTCGGACGCCCTCTTCATTGTGGATGCGGTAAGCAACCTCGGTGCGGTTCCATGCGAGATGGACGCTTGGGGTGTCGATATTGTGGTAACTGGCTCGCAAAAAGCTTTCATGCTGCCAACAGGTCTTGCCTTCCTCGCTGCGAGTGAACGCGCATGGCAAGTAATTGAGCAAAACAAATCGCTCGCCTTCTATCTGGACCTGAAAGCATACCGCAAGAGCTTGGCAGAGCAAACAACACCGTATACGCCTGCTGTATCTCTCATTTTCGGTCTCGCCGAGGTATTGGATATGATGGAGGAAGAAGGCTTGCCAGCTATCGTAAAGCGCCATGAACTGATGAGAGATATGACTCGCGCAGCGATGAAAGCATTAAACATCAAACTGATGGCGGAAGATCAGTACGCATCGACGACCGTTACTTCTTGCGATCCTGAGGGTGTCTTTCATGCAGAAGCTCTCCGCAAAATGTTGACTCAGCAATTCAACATCACGATTGCTGGCGGCCAGCAGCACCTGAAAGGAAAGATCTTCCGCATCGGGCACATGGGTTATTGCGAGCCATTGGATGTCCTGCAAGTCATTTCTGCCATCGAATTGTCGCTTCACCAAATCGGTGCCCCAGTTGAGCTGGGTGCTGGTGTAAAAGCTGCTCAGGAGGTGCTCATTGCACATGTATAAAGTACTCATTACAGACCCACTTAGCGAATTTGGAATTCAACAGCTCTTGGACGCTTCTGATGTAGAAGTTGTTCGTCAAACAAACCTCTCTCCTGCCGAACTGATCGATGTGATTGGCGACTACGATGCACTCCTCGTACGCAGCCAAACTCAAGTAACAGCTGAAGTACTCGCTGCTGGCAAAAAGCTGAAGGCAGTCGGTCGTGCCGGTGTTGGGGTCGATAACATTGATATCAACGCTGCCACCCAAGCAGGTATTCCAGTCATCAACGCTCCAGACGGCAACACCATCTCTACTGCAGAGCATTCGTTTGCCATGCTGATGGCTGTCGCTCGCAACATCCCTCAAGCTCACAAGAAGCTGGTAGACGGTACGTGGGATCGCAAAAGCTTCCAAGGGGTTGAGTTGAACAACAAAGTACTGGGAGTCATCGGTATGGGCCGTATCGGTTCAGAGGTTGCGAAGCGTGCGAAAGCATTTGGCATGACCGTCATGGGCTTTGATCCTTTCATGACCGAGGAACGTGCACAAAAGATGGGTGTAACCAACGCAACTGTGGATGAAATTTGCCGCAAAGCAGATTTCATTACCGTCCATACTCCGCTGACAAAAGAAACCCGCCATATCATCAGCACGCGTGAATTCGCGAAAATGAAAGATGGCGTTCGCTTGATCAACTGCGCTCGCGGGGGAATTATTGACGAGAAGGCTCTCTACGAAGCGATTACCACAGGAAAAGTCGCGGGGGCAGCTCTGGACGTTTACGAAGAAGAACCACCTGTAGACAACCCTCTCGTCGGTCTGCCACAAGTGGTAACGACTCCACATCTAGGAGCTTCGACGATTGAAGCACAAGAAAACGTGGCCGTAGACGTATCGGAAGAAATCCTGAAGGTTCTTCGTGACCAGCCATTTAAAAACGCCGTGAATTTGCCTTCGATCCCTGCGCACGTTATGGAAAAAGTCCAACCGTACTTTACGTTGGGTGAAAAGCTGGGCCATTTCCTTGCCCAAGTGACAGTAGGTTCTATTTCGGAGATTTCGATCAAATATAGCGGTGAGTTGACGGATGTAGACACGTCCCCGCTGACTCGCACAGTCCTCAAAGGTGTACTGTCCTTCCGCCTGGGCGAGGAAGTCAACTATGTGAACGCCCCGATTCTTGCAAAAGTGCGTGACATCACCGTAACGGAGCAAAAGGCAGCCCAAAACAAAGGCTTTACGAACTTACTGACCGTTAGCTTAAAAACGACGCAAGAGACACGCACAGTGGCTGGAACGCGACTCAATGGTTACGGTGCGCGTATTGTAAAAATTGACGACTTTGCGATTGACGTAGCGCCTGAGGGCTACCTCCTCTACATCCACCATAATGACCGTCCAGGTGTGATTGGTCGTGTCGGCTCAATCTTGGGTGAAAACAGCGTGAACATCGCAACGATGCAGGTAGGACGCCGTGATATTGGTGGAGACGCGATCATGATGCTGTCTGTTGACAAACCATTGACGCCAGAGCTTCTCGACACGATGGGTGAACTGGCGGAAGTAAAAAGCGTTACACAAATCGAGCTGTAGGCCTCTATCCAAATCGAGAAAACAGACCTGGCTAAATGCCGGGTCTTTTTCTTTACCCTTATTTTGGTTAGAGCTATAATGGGACAAGATAATTCTACACACCAAGGAAGGAGCTTCTTATGACGAACCAGGCATTATTCGCTATTGGTATCTTTTTAGTTACCTATGCATTTATTATTAGCGAAAAGTTACATCGAACCATCGTCGCCATGTCTGGCGGAATTCTCATGGTCTTGTTCGGGATCGTTACACAGGAACAAGCGATTCACCATATCGACTTTAACACGCTCGGCCTACTCATCGGGATGATGATTTTGGTTGCCATTACAGCACAGACCGGCGTATTCAAGTATATGGCCATCCGCGCAGCAAAACTGGCAAAAGGAAAACCGATCCGCATTCTCGTCTACCTGAGCTTGATCACGGCCGTTGCTTCCGCTTTTCTGGACAACGTCACCACCGTTCTTCTCATCGTTCCCGTGACGTTTAGCATTGCACGCCAGCTTGAGCTTAATCCGATACCGTTTTTGATTAGTGAGATCATCGCCTCGAACACCGGCGGGACCGCTACGTTGATCGGTGACCCGCCGAATATCATGATCGGCAGCTCTGTTCCCGAGCTCGACTTTATGAAGTTTCTCGTGAATTTGAGCCCCGTTATCATCGTGATTATGGCTGTAACCGTTGTTTGCTTGGTCCTGATCTATCGGAAGCAGCTAGTTACTTCGCCTGAGTTGAGTGCAAAAATCATGCAGTTAAATGAACGCGATGAAATTACTGACACCCGTTTACTGAAAAAATCCTTAACCGTCATGGCGCTGACGATTCTCGGCTTCATGCTGCATGGAGCCCTTCATTTAGAATCAGCCACGATCGCTCTGACAGGTGCATTTCTGTTACTTCTGCTCACAGGAGAGCACTATCTGGAAGATGCAATCAGCAAAGTGGAATGGAATACGATCTTTTTCTTCATCGGTCTGTTTGTCCTCGTCTCCGGTTTAGTTGAGACAGGTGTGATCGCAAAACTCGCCGATGAAGCGATGAAACTAACGGGTGGAGATTCACTGAAGACCTCCCTGTTGATCCTCTGGTTGAGTGCGATCGCCTCTGCCTTTGTTGACAACATCCCGTTTGTTGCTACCATGATTCCGATGATCAAGGAAATGGGAGCCCTCGGGATTACCAACCTGGAGCCTCTTTGGTGGAGCCTTGCACTTGGAGCGTGTTTAGGAGGGAACGGTACCTTGATTGGGGCTAGTGCCAACGTGATTGTTGCTGGCTTGGCTGCAAAAGAAGGACATCATATCGGCTTTTTCAGCTTTATGAAGGTCGCCTTCCCGCTAATGATCATGTCTATCTTGATTGCTCATGTCTACGTTTACCTGCGCTATTTTATTTGGTGAGGAGGAATCCCTATTGTTCCATTACACCTTTAATGAAGAGGAAATCGAGATCAAGGAACAAATTTCGCAGCAAGATGCTACCTACCACATTGTCGTTAAATCTGAGTCCATGCGAGCACGTGTCAAAGAAGTACGGCGTTATTTTGAGGGGAACAAAGACTACACGGATGTCCTGTTTTTTTCACGAGAGGATGGTTCTTTCGAAGTTATCGTTAGGGCTAACATGATTGAATCCTTTTTGATTCATGCCTTTCGCTTCAAATGCTTGAAATCGATTTGTTGGGAATAAAAAAACTCCGCCGTTTCTACATACGGCGGAGTTTCTTTGTTTACAGAATGGAAAGGATATCGCGAACATCATCGAGAATAAAATCTGCTTTTTCCTCTTCAAACTTGCTGCGCGCGTCTTGACCAGACAGACCAGTCAATGTCGCTGCAAACTTGCAACCGATCGAGCGAGCCGCTAGAAAGTCTGCGAGTGAATCGCCGACAATCAGCACTTCTTCTCCATTTTCGATTGGCAACGAAAAATGGACAGCATCGCTTATCGGTGCATCGAGTCCGAGCAACCCTTTTACATAGGAATAAGGGTGTGGCTTGGACATCGGCGCAAAGCTAGGAAATGCTTCTTCCGCATCGAGTACGTGAGAGGCAGTTACGACACGGTTTGGGTCGAACCATTCCAGTATGTTCATCTCACTGAGTGGAACATGCGTCTCGATGGTAGGGCGTCCTGTTCCAATCCCCAATGTGTATCCTTTTTCTTTTAACGTACGGAACAACTCGACCATTTCTGCTGGTGGTACAATCGGAATCTCGTCAGTCAAGAAGCCCTTCTTGCCTGGCTGCATGGTTTCACGGCCAATCGATGCCGCCACGCGCTCATCACCGAGATACCATTCTTGAAACGTCTTTTGAATCAATTGCCATAGATCACTATTGCGTGAAAACATTTCTGTTGAAATACCGCAACGCTCTTTTGCAATTTGATTCAAGTAGAGCAGCATTTCTGCTTTTTGTGCGGAACCTTTGGCAAAATCAGCGGTGAACGCTGCGTAGTCTACTTGGAAATCAGGAGCATAAGTGGCAGCCCACTCTTTCACTTTTGCCAGTTGCGGTCGATCAATTTGTTCGACAAGAAGGCTAGTTGCTTCTGGAACTTGCGTTTTAACCGCTTCAATCAACCGAATCAACTGATAGGAAAACGCGAGGAAAACCATGTCCCAGTTGGAGTTGATTCCACGTGACTTGATGAAGTTCAGCACTTCATCACGAGCGAAAACTTGCTCGCGCACTCGTCTGATTTGCGCTTCTTCTGGAGCAGGTGTGAATTCCTCGCCTGCAAGGCCCACATACTGCGGGCTGTACAAAAATTCCCACACTGTCAATGCAGAAGCATCAAAGTAACGCTCTTCACTCAACATAACCCCGTCAACATCAAATAAGATCGTTTTGATCATTTCTCTCTACACTCCTATTTGTTTTTATGTAGCATCAAGGCGATTGTAAAAGTCGTTCCCTCACCCAGTTTACTTTGCACACTGATGGTGCCCCCGTGTGCCTCGACAAGGTTTTTCGCGATGGCTAGTCCAAGACCAGTTCCACCTAGTCGTCCACGTGTACGAGCCTTGTCAGCTTTATAGAATCGTTCAAAAACAAACGGCAAATCTTCTTGCGGAATGCCACTTCCTGTATCGCTTATCTCAACCAGCAACGTTTTATCCCCGCGAGCCCGAATGGTGACGCTTCCCCCACTTGGCGTATGTCGCAGCGCATTATCGATCAAGTTCGTTAGTACTTGCTCCATCCGATCAGGATCAATGAGCACATGCGTGTGCGTCGTGGATATTTCGAGGAAGAGATGGATTTCGCGTTCTCTCGCCAAATTCGTGAATTTACGCTGAATGCGCTCCAAATACGGACGCAGTTCCATCGTCTCCTGGAACAATTCAACATGCCCCGCTTCCATCCGTGCCAAGCTGAGTAATTCATTCACCAGCTTGGTCATACGCGCTGACTCGTCATAGATGATCTGTGCCAATTCTTTATGCTCTTCCGGTGTAGCTACGATATCGTCCACAATCGCTTCACTGTACCCTTGCAACATGGATAAAGGTGTTCGCAGCTCATGGGATACGTTAGCTACGAAATCATTACGCATCTTATCCAGTTTGCGCTCCTGCGTGATGTCCCGAAGAACTGCGACAGCTCCACGGATTTGATCCCGATCATTCAAAGGTACCATGACAACGGACCATATCCGTCCTTGAACAGGGATATCCTCTGTCACTTCCTGTCCGGTTTGCAAAACCTGCTGATAGAACGAGAACAGCGGCACAGGCTCATCCAAATGCTCGAAATTCCAATCTCGCAAAAATCGTTCTGCTGGCGGATTCGTTACGGCCAGCTTGCCGTTCGCATCTATCATCACAACACCATCTACCATGCTTCTAAGAACGCTCGCCAGCTGCTCTTTCTCTTTGGACAGTGCATCAACTAACTGATTGAGCTTGCTTGCCATCGTGTTAAAAGAAGCCGCCAGCTCACCAGTCTCGTCTTGGGTCTTAATCGGGATTTCAGCATGAAAGTCCCCTTCCGCAATGCGATGGGCCGTTTCTTTCATCTGACGTAATGGAATCGTAAGACGTGATGAGAGGAAAAAGGCAAATACAGTGGTAGAGACAAATCCGATGACACCAACCACAAAGATTAAAAATCTGACTTCACTAACCGTATCATCAAAATCTTCAATCGCCTGATACATGACCACTGCTCCCGTTTTCCCTGCTGCCATTTCTAAAGGCACGGCGACCGCAAGCAGCTCATGCTTGTTGTTCGTGTGATCAGCGGAATTCTCCACATCAATATAAATCGTTTTGGGAGCAGGATGCTTACCTGCCAGCGCCTCTGGCAAACCCAATGCTGGATTTTGGAGCAATTGTGCTACTGGAATACGAGGGAGCCCAGCCCCCTCGCTCATACCGACTTGCTTGCCTTTTTCATCTAGAATGACCATACCCGTATGATGGACCAAGCCAAACCTGGAAGCCATCTCCATAGCTGCTGTCATATCCGGACTCTGCGCCAAACCGATTGCGATACCGTCTGCCAGATCGTGCAAATTCTTGGACTGTCGATTGCTATAAAAGCTGTCAAAGGATTGAACGAGCAACAAACTAAAGATCGTCAAGACGAGAGCAAATAAGGCAATAATGGTCATCCATAGCTTTCCGACTACACTGCGAAAAATAACGTCCACTTTACTTAGGCACCTCTAGCTTGTATCCGACGCCCCAAACCGTGGCGATCATATTGGCAGCTTGCGGAGAAACACGGTTCAATTTTTCGCGAAGACGCTTGATATGTGTGTCCACCGTGCGCAAATCGCCAAAGAACTCGTAGTGCCACACATCTTTTAACAGTTCTTCACGCGTAAACACTTTATCCGGTGACAATGCCAGATAGTGCAACAGCTCATACTCTTTTGGAGTCAGGCTCACTTCCTGGCCGCTTGCAATGACTTTGTGTGCATCGTGGTCAATGGTCAATTCCGGGAAAACAAGAACAGAATGACTGTTGAATGTCTCTGTCTTCAAATAAGCTGTTGCGGAAGAGCGACGAAGAATCGCTTTTACCCGGTACATGACCTCACGTGGGCTGAACGGTTTCACGACATAATCGTCCACCCCTGCCTCAAACCCGTGAACGCGGTTTGTTTCTTCCCCTTTTGCGGTCAGCATAATAATAGGGGTTGCCTTGAATTCACGAACACGCTGGCATACCTCAATCCCGTCCATTCCTGGCAGCATCAAGTCGAGCAAAATGATATCATAGTCACTTCCCACAGCCATTTCGACTGCTTGCTCTCCATTATCTGCTTCATCAATGAGGAAGTTTTCTCTTTCCAAATACATTTTCAGAAGTCTGCGAATGCGCTCTTCATCGTCCACTACGAGAATACGTGCCATTTTTTCCATCTGGAACACCTCTTGCTCTCATAATATCGTAAAACCGTTAGAAGATAGTCCAAAAAGCTGGTGGTAAAACCAGCTTTTCGAGGAAATTCTACACCCCAGCGTAAGAGTGCAAACCAGCAATGACCAAGTTGACCACGACCAGTGTAATCAAAATAATGACAAACCCGATGACGGACATCCATGCTGATTTTGCACCGATCCATCCTCTGGATAGACGCAAGTGCAAGTAGGCACTGTAGAAGAGCCAAACAATTAACGCCCATACTTCCTTCGGGTCCCAGCCCCAGAATCGTCCCCATGCCTCTTCTGCCCAAATCATCGCAAAGATAAGGGCCCCAAGGGTAAACACCGGGTATCCGATACTGATCGCTCGATAGCTAATCTCATCCAGTAGATCAGGATCGACACTCTCGACGGAAGGCTTGATAGCAGCCCCTAACCGTTTGCGGAAAATCAAGCGCATACCGCCGTAAATAACCACACCTGTAATAACTGACCACAGCATCGTGTTCAATTTACGTGCAGCGTCTTTTCCTTCCATCCAGGTAGGTGCCTCAAAGAGTGGTGACATCGGCCCTTCCTTGATGATGGTTGAATCAGCAGGTGCAACAATTGCAGGCAGGATATACTCTACTTTCGGTTTTACCATCTGTCCTGCTGCATTCATTTCTTCTTTCTTCATCTCGAATACCGTCTTTTGATCCATACGAGCAAACGTAGAATCCATCAAAATGAATCCAACGAGCATCAGGACCACAGCCAGCACGATCTCCAGCCATTTCGTACTTTTCGTGGAAATATGCTGTGGAACGGTACGGATCAAATACATCAGACCCGCTGCAAAACCAACCGCCAAAATCCCTTCACCCAGTGCAGCAGTCGTCACGTGAATATGCAGCCAGTAGCTCTGCAAAGACGGAATTAATGGGGTGATTTCCTTCGGGAACACGTACGAATACGCGAGCATGATAACCCCAAGCGGAAGGACGAACGCTCCAATCGAGGTCAGCTTGTAGATCCGGTAAATAATTAAGTAGGCCAAGATAATACAGTAATCCAAGAATGCCATAAACTCAAACATGTTACTCGTCGGGCTATGGCCGCCGGCTATCCAGCGAGCAATCACATACCCTGTTTGCGCCACAAAACCGATAACGGCTAACCAATACGCAATCCGTCCATAGCGCTCTTCATGTTGTTTGGGATCACGCCCTGCCCAGTTTTTACCCGTCACGGCTACAGCGAAGACGATAGACGAGATTACGTAGAGCAGGAACGCGATATCCAGTAACCAGTCACTCAGTTGAATGAGCTGCACGTTGTTAGTACCCCCTTTGAAGCTTTAGGCCTTGGCCTTCGTTTTATCTTCTATCGTGACAGGGAGCTCCGCTTGTTTAACCAGCCCATCTACTTCTCTGCGCAGACCGAACCAGTTTTTATTCGTGTGAGCTGCTACCAAGATACTTCCCTCTTGCGTCTGTACCCAAACCCGACGATGCTGCCAGAACACACCGATTGCAACACCCGCAAGGAAAATGAATGAACCGAAATAAATTAGTGGCAATGCTTTGTCCACCCGTACATTCAGCCCTGCAATATCGATTAAATCAGGCATTTTGATGTCGAGTGCGTAACGCGGATCATTTTTCTGTGTAAGTATGGTTCCTTCTAGATACACCAATTTTTCGTTATACGTGCCATTTTCTCCAATGAGTTCCAATGCCACCATCGGATTTTTAGGCAAATTGGTTTTCGTGGCCGGCTTCCCGTCTTTTCCCATTACAAAATCGGGGAAGTAATCCAAAATCCGTACCGTAAACCCATCCGCAATGGTTTGCTCGGGCTGTGGATTGTACAGATCAATTTTGATAAGGCCGATCTCTTTTTTATTGTTTTTCAAATCGACCACTGTAAAATTGAGCGCTCCAAGCTGCATCTCTTGCACGCCGCTTTGATAAATGTAGAGACTGTCCTGCTCCATCGGATGATTCACGACGATCGGCCCCCTCTGCACTTCTACCAAATCCGGCTTTTTCCCTGGAACGTCAGCGCTTTTATTTTCATACAAAATGGCCTCTGTCTGGTAGCTCTTCACGATGGCTCCGCCCTTTAGCTCCAGTTGCTCCGGCATTTCTTCTTCCGACCAATACTCTGTCGTGTAGTTCTCATTTTTTATGTAGTAAGGGGTATTCGGAATCGCCATTGTTTGTCCCTCACGCACCCAGACGTACTCGTCCAAGTAAAAGCCAGGCAGGCTTCGCATCAGGGTACCGACCAAAAACAAGATCAGTCCGATGTGATTAATGTAAGGACCCCAACGGCTAAAACGGCCTTTTTCAGCCATAATCGCCCGTTCCGTGCGGAAAATGCGGTATCCTTTTTCTTTCAAAGCCAGAGCGGAGGCGTCCAGTATCGCTTCCTGATTGGCTTCTGGAGCAAGTTCACCCTCTGCAAACAGCTTTTGCCCTTTCAAAAAGGACTTGTGCTGGTTCAATCTAGGCTTGTTTAACGCTTTATACAACGGTACTACGCGGTCCAAACTACAGATAACCAAAGAAGTACCGAGCATAACCAGAAGCGTCACAAACCACCAGGACGAGTACATATTGTGAAATCCAAGGCCGTAGAAAATCGTTCCCAGCGTTCCATACGTTTCCGTATAAAAACGGGCAACATCCGCTTCAGTCGGTACGGGTACCGGTATGTACATTTGTTGCGGAAAGATGGTTCCGACTGCGGACGCCACTAAAATGACAATAATGATACCGATTGCAATTTTGACCGAAGAAAAAAAGTTCCAGACTCGATCGATTACCTTCGTCTTATTTGTTTGAGAACGTCTTGCCATTCCTTCATAACGCATGTCAGGAAACGATGTCTGCTCGTGGACTTCCACATTCAAAGGCTTCCCGCAAGACTCACAGAGCAGCGTCCCAACCGGGTTGGTATGACCGCATTCGCATTTTCGCTGATCCATCATTGCTCCTCACTTACGGCAAGATTTTTGTTATTTTCGACTCAATCATCGCTTCATCTAACTGCCCGATAAAAATGTCCTTCACTTCTCCATCTGGGTCGATGAAAAAGGTCGTCGGAATCGGACCGATTCGGTACAGCTTTGTAATTTGCGATTGGCGATCGAGCAAAATAGGGAAGTCAATCCCGAACTGCTTCACGAATGGTTCTACGGCAACTGGCGATTCTCCGATATTGACGCCGACTACAACCAATCCCTTGTCTTTAAATTTCGTGTATTGCTCTTGCAATGCCGGCATTTCTTCCTTACAGGGTTCACACCACGTGCCCCAGAAATTGAGGACAACGCCCTTTCCTTTCAAACTTTCCAGAGTCAGCTCTGGTCCATTCAATTGCTCCAAACTAAAATTAGGAGCATCGCTTCCTACTTTCACAGCACCGGGGTCCTTCACAAAGCTGGAATAGAGTGCAAAGACCAGCGCTACAAGCAAAACACCCAATACCGCGATCCTGACATATGTACGATTGCTTTTGTTCATGACGCCTTACTCCCATCTACTGCTAATAAATTGCATCCTTTTCCCATTCTATTATAGCGTTCCTAGTTTTTCCGACAGCGCACAACTTATGAACAGATTTTGAACGAATCAATGTCTCGACCGCGGGCTGCGCTTCTTTTGCACCAATCCCCGCTTCAAGCTCTCCACTTCCTCATGAGTAAGCTTGCGAAATTCGCCCGGCTTTAGCCCATCTAATGTGAGAAATCCTAAACGAATTCGCTCCAATGTCAATACTGGATGGCCAATCGCCTCACACATTCTGCGCACTTGGCGATTTCGTCCTTCATGAATGGTCAGTTCTACTAATGCCCTCTGGCTGCTAGACTCTGTCTTCAACAATTTGGACTCACCGGGAGAAGTCATGCCGTCTTCCAAACGAATGCCGGTTGCTAGCTTGCGCACTTTTTCCTGACTGGGGATTCCCCTTACCCATGCCCGATACACTTTATCAATTTCATAGCTTGGATGTGCCAGCCTGTTGGCAAGCTCCCCATCGTTCGTCAAGAGCAGCAAGCCGGAAGTATCGTAATCCAAGCGGCCTACTGGATATACCCGTTCTTTTATTCCCTTCAACAGATCGATCACTACCCGTCTGCCGCGCGGATCTGTGACGCTCGTAATGACACCAGTAGGCTTGTACAGCAAGAGATAGACATGTTGCTCCAGCTTAACCTGCTGTCCATTCACCACAATTTTGTCCTTGAGCGGATCGACTTTTATTCCCTGCTCTCGTACTACTTGGCCATTTACCTGCACCTTGCCTTGCGCAATCAATTCTTCACAATGGCGACGAGAGGCGACTCCAGCATGCGCCAATACTTTCTGTAAACGTTCCATCGTTGGTTCACCTCTACAACATCATACCCATTCTTACTAGTGTGGACAAGAAAAAGGGAAAAACTTCCCCAATCCAGGAGGAAGTTTTACGTGCCTACACTATTTGAACTCTTTTAAGCAAAAATGTAGGAGACAATGAGGAGCGAGAATATGACGCCTGCCAGGTCCGACCACAAGCCTACCTTTAGCGCATAAGCAGAATTGCGAATGCCAACTGCGCCAAAATAAACGGTTAGGACATACAGTGTCGTATCTGTACTCCCTTGCATAGTAGCTGCCAGTCTGCCCAAAAAAGAATCAGGACCGTACTGTGCGATCAGATCTGTTGCAATCGCAAGTGAGCCTGTTCCCGTCAACGGACGAAGCAACGCCAACGGGACCAGTTCTTCCGGAAAATGCAGCAGGTCAAGAAGTGGTTTGAGCGCGCGAAGCAATAGATCCAATGCTCCCGACTCCCGAAACATACTTACCGCCACCATCATGGCGATCAGGTGCGGGAGTATGCGAATCGTAGTGGTTAAGCCGCCTTTTGCTCCATCTACAAACGTCTCGTAGACGGGGACTTGTTTCCGCCACCCATACAACAAGACAAAGGCAATCGTAACGGGAATGGCCCAAAGAGAGAGCAGGGATACCCATTGGTACATAAGGACTCCCCCTATCTGTGTCTTCGTATATGCCGATAACGATACATGCGATCAATCAACAGGGCGACAATGGTGGCAGCAAAGGAAGATAACAGCGTAGTGCCTACGATTTCTACGGGATTCACGGAGCCATACTGCATGCGAATCGCGATCATCGTCGTAGGAATAATCGTAATGCTCGCCGTATTGATCGCCAGTAGCGTACACATGGCAGCCGATGCGTTTTGCTTGTCTGGATTCAACTTTTGGAGTTCTTCCATAGCTTTCAGCCCCATTGGCGTTGCTGCATTACCAAGCCCGAGTAGGTTTGCGCTCATATTTGAGAGGATATATCCCATTGCAGGGTGCCCTTTTGGTACATCGGGAAAAAGGACTTGAATGATCGGTGACAATACCCGCGCCAATAGTTCAAGGAGTCCTGACTTTTCTGCAATTCGCATCATTCCCATCCAAAAGGCGAGAACACTGAGGAGTCCGAGACTAACGGTTACGCCCGTCTTGGCTCCCTCAAACGCTGCTGCGTTGATCGCTTCCATCCGCCCCGTCATGGCCGCAACGACAATGCTAATGACTATAAGCCCGAGCCAGATGACATTAAGCACTCCACAGCCCCCCTGACACTATTACCCAAAACTGCTGCCACATGGATCGTGGACCTTGCGGAGCTGCGAAAGTCGGCGCATCCACACTGACTAGCAACGGAACCTGCCCAATCATCTTCTCTTTTAAATAGAGTTGAAGAAACCCTGCCAGTTGACCATTCATCTGCGATGTTACCGTTGATTCTCCCATAACGACACGCTTGTGAATCCCCTCTGCCTCTGCCGTTTGCAGTGGATACTGAAATGCGTTTGTTGTGACAAGATGAGTCCCTGCTTCCAGTGTGACTGGCGTGTCAGGCTTTACCTCCTGCCCTTTCTTGACCAGCTCTTGCAGCGGATAATTCGCAAAGCCCCAGTCCATCAGCTTGGCGGAGTCGTTCCAGTCATCAGAAGCATTCAGAGTAATCGTCGCCAACTGCCTCCCATCCCGTGTGGCAGAGGAAGCCAGGCAGCGCTTCGCCAGTTTGGTGTATCCCGTTTTCACACCATCAGCACCGTTGTAAAGGTGAAGCATCTTGTTTTTGTTCAGTAGCCGCCGGTCCCACTGTTCGCCTTCCCATGAAATATCCTTGACCTTCGTTGAGACGATTTGACGAAATACCGGATTATGTAAGGCGTAGGCGGACAGCTTTGCCATATCTTCCGGGGTGGAGTAATGCTGGTTACTGTCATCTAAGCCATGCGGATTGGTAAAATTTGTGTGTTCCATTCCAATCATCGCTGCCTTTTCATTCATTAAATACGTGAATCCAGGCACTGATCCTCCGATGTGCGTTGCAATGGTGACGGCTGCGTCATTGCCAGATCGCAGCATCAAACCGTACAGCAGCTCTTCAAGTGTAAGCTTCTCTCCATTTTTCAAGTAGATGGATGAGCCTTCTACGCCTACTGCTTGTGGGGGTACTGTTACCTGTGCATCCAGTTTGCCCATCTCAATCGCTACGATTGCTGTCATCGTTTTGGTCAGACTCGCAATCCTCATTTTTTTCGTACCGTTTTTGGAATAAAGAATTCGTCCACTCTCTACATCGATCAGCGCTGCACCTTCGGCTGACAAGCTGGGTGGAGCTGCAGCAGCTTTTACCATCGCTGCCGGCGTAAGAGCCAGCTGTATAAAAAGAAAAACGACGAGTACGCCGGACAGATATTTTCGTATGTTCATAACCGTCCTCCCCATTTGAAAACTTGGGGCTCACTCATGCCTATTAGGCGAGAGATAAGCCATCGTTATACCACGATACACAGGTTTGTACCATAGTATATGGGGACGAGTCGTATGATAGTACGAAAAACTGTCCGGGCTGTAACTAGTCGTTTGTTGGTTCTTCTGCTTTTCCGAATAGCGCTGATGCTTCCAGACGCGCTTCTTCGATATCAAGATTGACAGGTGGTTCTGGCAAATCCCCCAGTTCCCGTAAACCAAAATGCTCCAAAAATTCCTTGGTGGTCGCGTACAAAATAGGGCGTCCGATCCCCTCTGCTCTCCCCGCTTCGCGAATGAGTTGTTTGGATAAGAGGGTGTTCAGTGCTTTTTCGCATTTAACGCCACGGATTTCTTCAATCTCCGAACGGGTCAGGGGCTGCTTGTACGCAACAATAGCGAGTGTCTCCAATGCTGCTTGCGATAGCGTTGACTGGCCTGGTGATGTTGCTAGCCGTTCGAAATAGGGCACATGCTCGGGCAGAGTGGTCAGTTGATACGCTTTTGCCACTTCCACGATTTGAATACCGCGTCCTGCCCGGCGGAAGTCAGCTTTCATGTCTTCGATCAAGTCGATGACCTCTTCTTCCGACACCTCAGTGATTTCACTGATTTCTTTGGCATCGATTCCTTCATCACCCGAGATGAACAGCAAGCCCTCGATTACGCCTTTCAGCTTGTCATAGTCCATCGGTATGGGCTCCTTCCGTTCCGTTTTCACATATGATGATGTCTTGAAACAATTGATTTTGTACACAGGTAATATGCTTAGCCTTCATGAGCTCAAGCAAAGCGAGAAAGGTCGTCACAATCTCTGTACGCGTCGCCCCTTTAGTAAACAACTCCGAAAACCGAACCATCCCACTGCCACGTACCGCTTGGCGTATCTCCGTCATCCGATCCTTGATGGAGATTTCGTCGCGCGACACCTTGGTCATCGGTTCTTTTTCTTTCGTTTTCTTTACCAGCTTTTCCAGCGCGTTGATTAAATCGTAGAGGGTCACATTCGTTACGGTATGATCCTCTTCACGCACATAAGGAGACAAATTCTCTGCGGGACGCGTAAAGACTTGATTACGACCGATCTCCATTTCTCGCAAGTTCTCAGCAAGCATTTTATAGCGTTTGTACTCCAACAGACGTGCAACCAGTTCTTCACGCGGGTCGATCTCGTCTACATCCATATCGAGGAACTGCTGAAAGACATGCTCCTCCTTTTTGGGTAACAGCATCTTGCTTTTAATAGAGAGGAGCGTAGCCGCCATGACTACGAACTCACTGGCCACATCCAGTTGGAGCTCTTGCATCTTGTCAATCGTCGCGAGGTATTGCTCCGTAATTTCCGCTACCGGTATGTCGTAGATGTCCACCTCAGCCTTGTCGATCAGATGGAGCAACAGATCGAGTGGTCCCTCAAAGGAATCAAGTTTGATGCTGTAAGCCAAAAGTCGTCCCTCGTTTCCGTTAGATGAACACGCTTAAGATACTATTTCCAATTTGTTGAACCAATTCTAGGGCGATCCCATGGGGAATACCAAAAACGATTGAGCTGACCCCCGGGATAAAGATTAATAATAGGAGAATCCACGGCCCGTAGACTTCATAATTGTAAAACTTCCCATCCCAACTCCGTGGAGACAAAAATCGCAGTATTTTGTAACCGTCCAATGGCGGAATCGGCAAAAGGTTGAAAATGAATAGAGCTGTATTGATCAAAACAGAAAATCTTAGTGTCCAATCAATTGCGTAAGCCAATTTTTCATGCATTCCTACTAGTACTCCGGAATTAATTACTACGAAATACACCAAGTAAAACAATACCGCGAGTATCAGGTTAATTAATGGACCTGCAAATGAAACGTAAACAATCCCTAATCGCTTGTTCCCACGGAAATGCAGAGGGTTGATCGGCACTGGTCTCGCCCACCCAAATGGACCAAACAGAATGAGAATCAAACCAAACGGATCAATATGCGGGATTGGATTTAATGTTAAGCGGCCCTCCGATTTCGCCGTATTGTCACCCAGCTTCCAGGCGACAAAGGCATGCGCCCATTCATGCAAAGTGAAAGCGATAACGAACGCAATCAAGCGAAACGGTACCGTTTTCCAATCAAAATGAAAAAGATCCATTGCTTCCTCCAATCATGCGCGTTCAAAAAGTCATCTTTTTGAACAACCCCTGATAAAAATCGTCTATCTTCTAGCATACCAGCAGATAGATAGGCTTACAACCCCATTCCAGCTGGAACCAGCATGCATCCTGACGAAAAAACACCGACAAGGTATCCCTCATCGGTGTTCATGAAACTTCTATTCGCCTACGTTTACTGTACCCATTTTATCGCCTTGTTTGATTGCATCAACGTGTTCCATACCGGAAGTGACGCGACCAAATACTGTATGTACGCCATCGAGGTGAGGGAAAGCATCATACAAGATGAAGAATTGGCTTCCGCCTGTGTCTTTTCCTGCGTGTGCCATGGAAAGGTAACCGCGCAGATGCTTGTGTGGGTTTCCTTTTGTTTCACATTTGATGGTGTAACCAGGACCGCCTGTACCTGTTCCGTAAGGGCATCCGCCTTGTGCTACGAAGCCAGGGATAACACGGTGGAAGGACAGACCGTTGTAGAAGCCTTCGTTAGCCAATTTCTCAAAGTTTGCTACTGTGCCCGGAGCTTCTTGATCGAACAGCTCCAGCTCGATTTGGTTACCATTTTCCATGGTGATGAGCGCTTTTTTCATATGTTGAGCCTCCATACCTTGTAAAGTTAACGTACCCATTCTACCATGGAGAACGATTGACGTCCAATTATCCCTCGATGCGGATCTGCTCTTCTCCAGGCAACTCACAATCGGTAATAAAAACAGTCCCTGCCCTTGCCTTTGCCACCATTTTTACATACGCTGCCTTCTCTGCAACTTGTTCCGCACTGGTGTACTTCCCAGCGTAAAGGACGACACCTGCCATTGACATCGATAACTCCTGACCGTCTCCCATTCTGCGCTTTTCATAAATGTCCGAAAAGTACGGCGTAAAAGCATCCATGATAAACAAAACAACATCATTCGCACACTGCGCGGTCGTAATCAGGATAAAATCATCTCCGCCAATATGACCGATGAAGTCAGACCCGCTTCCGTACCATTTCGAGGCTTCCCGCAACAAGTTCGCGGTTCGAACAATAATCTGATCGCCCACTTCAAACCCGTAGCGGTCGTTAAACCATTTGAAACGGTCGAGATCACAGTAGATGACTACATGATGATCATTCTGTTTCAGCCGTTGATTCAATTCCCTTTCAATCTGCACATTCCCAGGCAATCCTGTCAGCGGATTGGCAGAGCTCGCCATCTCGAGTTTGATGGAAGCCATTTTGTCCAACAGCTTCTGCACGGTAACGATACCGATGTACTCGCCATGCTCATCAATAATAATGACCACATCATATAAATGATAAGCATCTCTGGCCATCGCCCGCTTCGCTACCTCATCCAGCTTGTCGTCTTTGGTAGCTTTGAGCGGGTTGGTATTCATGATTTGAGAAACGGGCCTTTCATAATACAGCGCGATCCCGTATTGACCGCCGAGAATTTGATACAGAGAAAAGCGCATGACAAGTCCAACCGGCATGCCGTTCTCCAGCACAACCACGCTTTCAATCCGCTGATTTTGTTCGAAAATCTCATGGATGCGTCTTACTTTCACGTGCTTTTCAACGCTGATTGTCTTCGCCAAGATTTCCGTCATAGCTGGAGTGGGCAGCATTGGTTCTGCTTCTTGCTCAATCCGCCTTTCCATCGTAAAGTGCAGAAAGTTCATAGCCGTTCCACATAGCTGCGCCATCCCTTTGTCCGGCTTGCCTAAATAGTAGCCCTGTCCATAGATGACACCGACATCCATGAGCGTTTCCAGCTCACGCTCCGTCTCGATCCCTTCTGCTATGATTTTGCAGTTCACTTTGTCAGCAAAGGATACAAACGTCTCCAGCAACGCCTGCTTAATCGGATCGACATCAATATTGCGGATCAATGACATGTCGAGCTTAATAAAGTCAGGGTAGATTTCTGTAATCGATTCCAAGCTGGAGTACCCTGCTCCTGCATCATCTACGGCAATCATATAGCCTTGCTTGCGGTATTCCTCGATGATTTTTCGGAAGGCAGCGTAATTCGTAATCGCGTGGCGCTCTGTAATTTCAAAAACAATGTTTTGTGGCGTCAGCTCATACTCTGCCAAAAGCATCTGCACTTTGCCACGCAACAGAAACGGATCGTCAATCGCCCGTGGGTCCAAATTGATGAACATTTTTTCATGCGGCTTCAGGTAGCGTATATGCTCCAATGCCCGCTTGCGACATATATGCTCCAAGCGAAACACAGTATCCGTCTCTTGTGCATAATTGAACAAGGCAGTGGGAGTTGCAAAGAGACTGTTAACCGGTCCTCGCGCCAGTGCCTCCCATCCCAAAGCTTCGCCATTTGGCAAATGAATGATCGGCATGAAGTGCATCTGAACGTTTTCTTCTGCAAGCAGCTTGTGAAATTGTCTGATGTTCGCATATTTTTCGGAGGTAATCCCATACTTGGCCATATGTACAGCATGTTTGACAGAGGTATACATCTCTTTCACGATATCTTCTCCGATGATTTCCGAATAGCCAATATGGACACGAAGCTCCTCGCGATTGACGAAGCTGACTTGTCGATTTAACTGTCGTTCAGCCAACTCCTGAAAATGAATCGATAGCATTTGACAGTCTTCCTCACTCATCATTTTCGAAAAGGAGGTGTAGATCGCAAAATCATCTCCCCACAGCTTTTGAATCGCGATGATTCTCCCTTTGATTTCAAATGCTTGACGAGCTACAGCTGGCAAAATGCTTTCGAATATATGAAGAACTCTCTTGGCACTGGTATCGCCATAGCGATTCTCTACCTCTGTCAGCTTGACGATATCTATATAAAACATGACGACTTTCTTCTCTCTCTCCACTTCTTGCCGAATCATCGCCTTCATCCATTGGCGTTTGTCCAATGAAATATAGGGTATTCGTCGAAATCGCTTCATAAGAGACGACAACATGATGAACCGCTCCCCCTCACCCTTTCATTATGCCGAGAAAACATTAAGTAATCATGAATGGGAGATGAAGGAAATACAAAACCTTCCCAAACAATCGGGAAGGCTTGTGCATTTTTTATGAAATTTAGCGCATAAGCTGTGCGCGTTTTGGCAAAACATCATGACCGACTACTTCTGCGTACGTTTCACGTCTTACGACTACTTCTGCTTCTCCGTCCTTTACAAATACAACTGCCGGACGAGCGATTCGGTTGTAGTTGTTTGCCATCGAATAACCATATGCACCTGTGCTTGGAACCGCGAGAATATCGCCCGCTTGCGCTTCAGGCAGCTTCACATCCCAGATGAGCATATCACCTGACTCGCAGCACTTTCCTGCAATGGAAACAACCTCTGTGGCAGGTGCATTCATTTTGTTCGCAATCGCTGCTTCATATTCTGCATCGTACAAAGCTGGCCGCAGATTATCTGTCATTCCACCATCGACCGCAATATATTTCCGGACATTTGGAATGTTCTTTTGCGATCCAATTCGGTACAAGGTAGTTCCTGCATCCCCTACAATACTCCGACCTGGCTCGATCCAAATCTCAGGTAGAGGAATCTCCAGCGCTGTGAGCTCTTGGCGAACGATATCTGTAATGGCTTTGATATACGTTTCCGCTGGCTGCGGTGTATCTCCTTCTACATACCGAATACCGAAGCCCCCACCTACATTCAATACCTCTGGCAGGAATCCAAGCTTTCCTTTTGCTTCGCCCAACAGTTCTGTCAAACGTTTGACAGCGACGAGGAAGCCTTCTGTTTCAAATATTTGCGAACCGATATGGCTATGAACTCCTAATAAATGGAGATAATTGCTTTCGTGAGAGAATTGAATCGCCTCAAGAGCCTGACCGTTTTGCACGTCAAAGCCAAACTTGGAGTCGATCTGCCCTGTCGAAATGTATTCATGCGTATGAGCTTCTACACCCGGTGTGACACGCAAGAGAACAGAGACTTTTTCGTTCCGTTCTTCGGCCAATTGCGCAAGGATATGCAACTCATAAAAATTGTCCACAACGAAACAGCCAATTTTGGCATCAAGCGCCATGATTAACTCATCATGAGATTTGTTGTTGCCGTGAAAATGGATGCGTTCTACGGGGAATCCAGCTTGTAGGGCCGTATACAATTCGCCGCCAGATACCACATCGAGTGACAAGCCTTCCTCCTCAACCAGCTTACACATTGCCATCGTGCAAAAAGCTTTGCTCGCGTAAGCAACCTGGAAGGAAAAACCCGTATTGTGAAACGCATTGACAAATTCCCGACATTTGGTGCGAATTTGTTGTTCGTCATACACATATAGAGGTGTTCCGTAAGTAGCAGCTAGCTGTGTCGTATCACAGCCTCCAATTACCAGGTTTCCTTGTTCATTCACTCGACTTGTCCCGTGTAAGTACATGTTTCGTTTCCTCCCCAATTCATTCGCACCGATGATGTATAAAGACAATTTTTTATAGAGAAAGGCAACCGACGAGGAGCGTCAGTTGCCATACAGAAACTTTTGTTCGTAAGGCTTCCCTACAATTTACTACAAGGTTGTGCGTTTGACAATGGGTCATGTCATCCGTTTTCAGAATATTATTGCCGAGAGGAATTTTGCGAGCGAACGATACTCGGCCTGTTGTTTTTGCTTGGCACAGCCAGCCGTACCACAATATCCTTCATCCCTTTGTAGTTGAAAGGAATGAACGGCCATAAGTAAGGCGTATTGAGCGAACGAGTGGAAGCCAAGAAAATCAGGATGAGCGTAAGTCCGATCATCAGTCCCGGTGTAGAGAAAAAGCCCACCATGAGAAGCAGAAACAAGCGAATAAGTCGATTGGCCAAGCTCAACTCATAACTGGGAGTCGCATACATCCCGATTGCCGCCACTGCCAAATACAAGATAACCTCGGGTGCAAGGAGTCCTACCTTGATCGCCACGTCCCCGACCAGAATCGCAGCCAATAAACCTACAGCAATCGAGAGTGGCGCAGGCGTATGAATGGCGGCCATCCGCATCAAGTCCAGGCCGACCTCAGCGATCAAGAATTGTGCCAAAATAGGAATGCTGCCCATCTTTTTGATCCCTAAGAAATGAAGTGGCTCCGGTATCATGGAAGGGTGCATGACCAAAAGCAACCAGATCGGCAAAACAAAAACCGAAGCAAAGATCCCCAAAAAACGAACCCAGCGCAGATAAGCACCGATTACCGGTGTTTGTCGATACTCCTCCGCATGCTGTACGTGATGAAAATAGGTCGCGGGTGTGATCATGACGCTCGGGGATGTGTCTACATAAATCAATACATGCCCTTCCAACAGGTGAACCGCTGCCACGTCAGGACGCTCCGTATAGCGGACGAGCGGGAATGGATTCAACGTCTGCCCAATGATAAATTCTTCGACCGTTTTTTCCGCCATCGGTATCCCGTCTATCTGGATGTTTTGCAGACGTTCCTTCAAGGTGTTGACCAACTCTTCATTCGCTACATCCTGCAAGTAAGCCACAGCTACGTCTGTTTTGGTACGTTCTCCAATTTGCATGATTTCAAAACGGAGCCGTTGGTCACGAATTCTTCGCCGGGTTAGACTTGTATTGGTTATGAGTACTTCTGTAAATCCGTCATGCGCTCCCCGAACGATTCGCTCCGTATCTGGCTCCTGTGGTGAACGATTTGGCAGTATTTTTGCATCGAGAATGATCGCGTGGCAAGATCGGTCAATGATTAGTCCTACTTGACCGACAAGCAATTTGTCCATGAATTCGTCTGTCGTTTCCACCTTGCTGAGCTGGAAGAAAGGGATGAATTTGTGGAACAGCTGGTCGAACGCATCGTCCGCCAGCTCCCGGTCACGTACATCATTCAACTCACGCATGATCTGCGAAATGAGCAAACTTTCCGCGAAGCCGTTTATGTAATACAACAACATTCGTGTATGACCCACATAAAAATCATGGACCCCAATATCAAAGCTCTTACCAACACCAAGTCGGTCGTTCAAATACCTCTGATTCTCTTCAAGATAAGTCGAGATGGGATGCCGTTTTTCCGTGACTTGTGTCATGAGCGCCGCTCCTTTCCATTATCCATTGCACCGCTCTCGTTGTAATGGGACAACCGTTTTGCAAACGATCCCTGCCTTCCATTTTGCCGATATCTCCAATGCCGATGACATTCGGTACATGCAGGGCATTCAAGATATCTACGGTATCTCCATAAATATGATGCTGAAGCTGCTCGTCTGCGTACCCGTCCTTGTCCACCGCTTCTTCTACAATTTGTCCTTGGTTGTTTACGGAATAAGCGACTGTCGCACCCTTGACCCAGCGCGTATTCGAGGCGACTGCAATTGCACCGATTACTTCGATATCAGGATGCTTCACTACGTATTCGAGTGCTCGCTCCCCTCTACCCTTGCCGTAATCTCCGTTGTCATCGAACATGACGATAACAGGATCATAAGGTGTCATTTTAATCAGTTCGACCATCTGATTGCCTCGTAATGGAGTCGGATTCCCGGCAGACAGCGATATACATCGGCCACCAAATTGCTTGGCGACATTCTCGATAACTTTTTGGGCAATATGATCTCCGTCTGTCACCACTATGACTTTCCGGCGTACTGTGTCCATGCTGGGTCACCGCCTTTTAGCCTTTTACTGCCTGAACTTACCCTTTCGGTTTAAAGACGAGAGAGGCAAAAAATCCGAATGCAATCGCAGCCGATATACCCGCACTCGTGACCTCAAAAATCCCCGTTACCACACCGATCAACCCATGCTGCTCAACCTCGCTGATGGCTCCATGGTACAAAGAATGACCGAAGCTCGTAATCGGTACAGTCGCACCTGCGCCTGCGAAATCAATAAACTTGTCATACACACCGATAAAATCGAGAAATACTCCTGCCACGACCAGCGTACTCATGACATGAGCAGGCGTTAGCTTGCCAACATCCAGAAGGAGCTGACCTACTACACAAACCAATCCCCCTACGACAAATGCAATTAGGTACTCCATCATTTTCCTCCTTCAAGTGCAACCGCATGGGCGATGCACGGAATCGAATTGCCCTGTTGATAGCTTACCGGGCTTAAGAGTGCTCCCGTGGCGCAGACCAACACGTTTTTCAGCAACCCACGGTTGAGTTGATCCAGAATGTAGCTATACGTGACCACAGCACTGCTGGCACAACCGCTCCCGCCTGCAAATACATCTTGATCGGGGGAGTAAATCATCAGCCCACAATCGTTGTAGACTTGATCCATGTCGTATCCTTCTGTCAACATGAGCTCCTTTACAATCGGATACCCAACGGCTGCCAGATCGCCAGTCACGATCAAATCATAGGACTGTGGAGAGCGCCCCGTATCTTGAAAATGCGTCTGGATCGTCGAAACAGCTGCTGGCGCCATGGCCGTTCCCATGTCAAACGGGTCTTTAATCCCCATGTCCACTACTTTTCCCATCGTCGCATACGTAATGCGTGGGCCATTTCCCCCAATCCCGACCAATCCTGCACCGGCTCCTGTCACTGTCCACTGGGCACTTGGGGGCTTTTGGCCACCATATTCCGTTGGATAACGATACTGCCTTTCCGCTGTAGCATTGTGGCTACTGCAAGCGGCAATTGCCTTGTTTGCATAGCCTGCGTTTACCAAAGCCGCCGCATTTGCCAGTGTCAGCATCGAGGTAGAACAAGCTCCGTACATGCCCAAAAGCGGAATCGCCACCTTTTCTGCTGCAAAGTTGGTGGTGATGTTCTGATTCAACAGGTCACCGGCCAGAATGATATCCACATCCTTGCCCGTGATACCCGCCTTTTGCAGCAAGGTGTTGACTGCATCCTCCATCAACTGGCGTTCGGCGTCTTCCCACGTTTCTTGGCCTGCATACATATCATCGTGGATCTTATCAAACAAGTGCGCCAGCGGTCCTTCTCCTTCTTTTGGTCCCACAGCAACTGCCGAGCTTTGCAGACGAACATTTTGATCGAAGTGCCAGGTTTGCCGATTGACTCGTTTCACTGGTTGGTTGTTTGACACCGACAGCCCTCCCTTAGAAAAACATGTTGATCAGGCTCTTTAATATTCCCGCAATGAAAGCAGCTACAACCCCAAATACAATGACCGAACCAGCGAGCTTAAACATATTTCCCCCAACGCCGAGCACAAACCCTTCGCTCCGATGTTCGATGGCAGCAGAAGCTATCGAGTTGGCAAAGCCTGTAACAGGCACGGCTGATCCTGCTCCAGCATACTGCCCGATATTGTCATACACACCCAACCCTGTCAGCAAAACGGATAGAAAGATGAGCGTCGCAACCGTTGGATTGCTTGCCGTTTTCTCTGTAAATCCGAAGAAGGTAATATACATATTTTGAATGGCCTGACCCAACAAACAGATGGTCCCTCCTACCCAGAAAGCACGAAACGAGTTAAGCAGAACATTTCGTTTGGGCTGGAACTTGGAAGCCTGCTGTTGATACAGTTGTTTGGTCATCTGCATCGATTGGGGGTTTTTGGATTTTGTTTTGGTTGCCATGCCCTTTCACTCCCTTTGTAAGCTTTCTTCCTATATCCTTCCTTTTTCTAAAGATGCCTATGAATAGTGGTATTTACCATTTCACAGATGGAGCAGCCATTGCAGTAAGGAACCCGTCACTTTTCCCAAAACCACTGCCATCAGCAAAAAGAGAAGACTGCCATCCATGTGGATTCGCTTCGCTAATATTGGGAAGACATTCAGTACCTCCGTCAAGCCTGCGGCGAGTGTCCCGACAAATATCCCAGCAAACATCCCGTAAATCGAAGAAACGATAACCGGCAAATGAGCACCCCAGTGAAAAAAATCAATAAACGTAAAAAAAAGTGCTCCTGCCACCAGAGCCCATTCCAGCAAGCGAATATACCGATGAGCATTCGTTAATTGTGTCAACCTTGGAATGATGTCCAGAACGGTAATAAACGCGACCAGCCCGCTCCCTACTGCAAGACCTCCACCCAGCCCGATCAAAATAAGCAACAAGCACTTGATGACGCTCATTTCTTCGTCCGTTGGTTTTCCTTGTTTTCATTTTGTATGTAGTATTGATCAAGGCTTTGCTGATACATAAACAATTCCACTTCTAGGGGACTAGGCTCTTCGTTGATTTTTTTCTGGAAGATATGATTGAAAAACAGAATCATCCCCAAGCCGATTCCGATGGAGTAAGGAATTTGCATCCACAAAGGCTGGTGGCTTTTTTCACCGGTAATCAAATAGTAGATTCGTTCGTGAACCTGCATCATACTGACATCGGTATGGAAATTCATGATCGCCAATCCTGAGCCAATGAACAGCAAAATCCATACCATCGCCACCAAAATCGGGTTCGATTTCTTTCGTGGATTGAGCACTTCCACAATGATTTGGGGAGAACCCTGGACGTCCAGTTCCACGTCAGGATAGACAGAACGCAGCCTTTTAATCACCTGCATAATATCGATAATGATCAAATTGCCATCCGTTGGCTTTGTCTGGTAAATGGGCATCCGCTTTAACGCTTCCTCGCGCTCTCCATCCCAGTAAAGCTGGCAAATGTCCCCAAGCGTAATCATGGCTTGTGGCTGTACGGCCAATCGCTTTCTCAGGCGCAGAAACAACGCGTCTTTCATGGTACCTTCCCCTTCCATCACATACCTGATTATTCGCTAGTATGTGCCGAGCCACAAAAGCCATGCAAATAAACGGAAATGAACGTTTATTTGCTGACCGCAAGCGGTCACATTCTGTTTAATGAAAAACGTCGAGTCGTTTTTCACAAAACAAAACACCCCAGCCACCTAGTGACCGGAGTGTTTGCATCTGTTAATGCTCAATTTGGTCTTTGATCGTTTGCAAAATGCGCTTCTCGAGCCGCGATACCTGCACTTGCGAGATTCCCAGCCTCTCCGCTACTTCCGACTGCGTCTGATCCTTGTAGTAGCGCAAGTAGACAATAAGTTGTTCCCGCTCGCTCAATCGACTGATCGCATCCTTGAGTGCAATTTTTTCAAACCATTTGTTAACCCCTTCATCCGCAATCTGATCGATCAACGTAATGGGGTCCCCGTCATTTTCAAAAACCGTTTCATGGATGGAAGAAGGTGCCCGATTTGCTTCTTGCGCAAACACAACTTCTTCTGGTGTAATCCCCACCGCGTCCGCTACCTCAGCAATCGTGGGTGCGCGACCGAATTGCTTGTACAGCTCATCCTTTGTTCGTCGTACCTTATTGGCTGTTTCTTTGAGTGATCGACTTACCTTGACTGTACCGTCATCGCGTAAAAAGCGTTGAATTTCTCCAATAATCATCGGCACAGCATAGGTTGAGAATCGAACATCATAGGAGAGATCAAACTTGTCAACGGCCTTCAAAAGGCCAATACAACCGATCTGAAACAAATCATCCGCTTCATATCCACGGTTGATAAAGCGCTGGACGACGGACCAGACCAGCCGAATATTGCTGTTGACGAGAAGCTCTCTTGCCTCAGTGTCTCCAGCCTGACTTTTGGCGATTAACTCTTTTACTTGGTCATTGGTCAGAAATGGTTGACTCGCGTTTTTGATATCGGCACCCATAGGCACTACCCCTAATTTTGCAAGGCTTTGGCAAACGCCAGGCGTTTGGTGAGGCGCACAGTTGTCCCTTTACCCACAACTGTTGCCACTTCCAAAGAATCCATGAAATTCTCCATAATCGTAAAGCCCATTCCAGAACGCTCAAGCTCCGGTTTCGTCGTATAGAGTGGCTGCATTGCCTGCTCCACATCCTCAATTCCTCGTCCATTGTCTTCTACAATCAGATCAATGCTGTCCTCTTCAATTCGCACAGAGATCTGTACCACACCCTCTGGATTTTCGTCATAACCATGAATAATGGCATTTGTAACCGCCTCGGAAATAACGGTTTTAATTTCTTCCAGCTCGTCCATCGTAATATCGAGTTGGGAAATGAAGGCTGCAACTGCTACACGTGCGAATGCCTCATTTTGGCTCAATGCTGCAAACGACACTGACATAAAGTTACGCTGTACCATCATTACGCCACCCCCAGAACATGCAAAGCATCCGCTTCGTTTTCGCGAAACTTGATCACCTTGAATAACCCGGACATCTCAAATATTCGATAGATCGTAGGATTGATCGAGCAGACGTACATTTCTCCAGATCGGGCAGAAATCTGCTTGTATCTTCCCAAAATAACCCCGATACCAGAGCTGTCCATAAACGTCAAATCAGCCAGACTCAGCACAATATGGCGTATAGTAGAGCTACGCAGAAGGTCATCCGCCTTCTTACGCAACTCCTCTGCCGTATGATGATCCAGCTCCCCCTGCAAACGGATCACCAGCACGTCCTGCCGTGTCTCCATCGCAACTCGTAAACTCATAGCTGACACACTCCTTCTCCCTTGATAGAAACTCTCTTTCTTCCTCGGCGAAACCAATTCCTGCCAGCCGACAAAAGAACAAAAAAATCGAGCAGCCGCGCCATTCCAATCGGGGCAACTCGATTCTTTTCGCGCTCATGCTGTCTGTCAGTAGCTAATCAAAACGCTCTTGGTGGTTCGCTTGAGAATCTCCCACATGTTGGCTTTATCTACCTGATCTTCCGGGAACAGATCGATTCGATTTACTTCTTTGCCATCTTTCGTGCGGATGAAAATGTGGCCGATTATTTGGTCCTTTGCTATAGGTGCTTGAACCGCCTCATTGATGACAATTTCCTTCTGGAAGGTATCGACCGATTCTCCTTTTTTCATCAACAAACTAACTGCATGTGGTGTCACCGCGTTGATTTGCGGTTTCTGACCTTTATCCACAACGAGTGTGCGTACAGGTTCTCCCTTTTTGTACATCGGCATCACCTGAAAGTGTGTAAATGCGTAATTGAACATAGTTGATACTTCATTATTGCGCGTTTTTACATCAGGCTCACCCATGACGACTGCAATGACACGCATGTTGTTGCGTTTGGCAGTCGCTGTTAAACAGTATTTCGCTTCCCCTGTGTACCCTGTTTTCAAACCGTCCACCCCTTCATAAAAACGCACCAGCTTGTTCGTATTCACAAGCCAGAAGGGGCTCTCTGTATCTTTTCGCAAATAGTCTTGATACGTACCGGTAAACTTGGTGATGCCTTCATGCTTTAAGAGCTCACGTGACATGATCGCAATGTCGGCTGCGGAAGAGTAGTGATTCTCGGCAGGAAGTCCATTCGAGTTGACAAAATGCGTATTTTTCATGCCGAGCTGTTGTGCGCGTTCATTCATTCGCGCAACAAAACTCTCTTCTGTCCCAGCCAAGTGCTCAGCCATCGCAACTGAGGCATCATTCCCAGAAGCAATCGCAATCCCTTTCAACATGTCCTCTACCGTCATCTCTTCACCGGGCTGTAGAAAAATTTGCGACCCGCCCATCGATGCTGCTCTTTCACTCGTTCGAACCTTATCGGTAAGCTTAAGCTCTCCCCGCTCCACCGCTTCCATGATCAAAAGCATGGTCATTACTTTGGTGATACTGGCGGGTGGCATTTTTTCATTGGCGTTCTTTTCATACAAGACTGATCCCGTATCCGCTTCGATCATCACTGCGGATGACGCTTGTGGGGCAAAATGATTGTCACCCTTTTGCTGTCCAGCCTTTTCTTTGGCAATCGCCATCGGAGAAAAGATGGTAAAGCACATAACGAAGCATAGAGCGAGGTATCCATTCCGTTTCATAGCAGTCTCTTCCCTCCATTCATGGTTTTATTCTCACCATCACGAAAGGAAAATATTCACACAAAAACAGCAAGATTATCTTCTCAAAAGCACATCCGGTATCACGAAAAAATCCCTTCCGCTACCAGCAGAAGGGACACTTTCTTAAATGACGAAACGGCTCACATTTTGCGTTAGCTCGTCCGCCATTTTTTTCAATTGCTCCACGTTTTCATTAATGCGTGCAATCGAATTCAATTGTTCATCCACTGTCTCAACCACACCTGAGATGGATTCACTAATTTCATCCGACATAGTGGCAAGTCGCTGCATGGAGTTCGTCACAACCTGATTACCCGCCGCCATCTCTTCCGAGGTCGCCGTCATCGATTCGCTTTGCTCTGCAGCCGATTGAATCTCTGCCACGATATTTTGGAAAGCAGAACCTACAGACTCTACAGACTGTAAGCCTCCACTCACCATTGTAACGATCTCGTCCATATGCTTGCTCATATCCATTGCCTCATCATTGATCGAATGGGCAATGGCAGCGATACGCTCAGAGAAGGAGCTGCTTTCCTCTGCGAGCTTGCGAACCTCACTGGCTACAACCGAGAAGCCTCGTCCAGCATCTCCAGCACGGGCTGCCTCAATGGCTGCATTCAACGCCAACAAATTCGTTTGCGATGCAATACTCGTAATCATTTCGACGATACTTGTAATTTCACGAGCCCGCTCACGAAGACTGTGCATTTGCCCAGCAGTACGTTCTACCTCATTAGTCGCGCGTCTTACCGTATTGATTACGTTCTCCACTAACTCCATTCCGCCTTGCGCTCTCTCAAACGTACGAGTTGTGGCAACCGATGTAGATTCGGCAGCTACAGCCACCTGTTCAACGCCTTCCGATATTTCCGAGACGGTATTGGCCGTCGCTTGCACTTCATTCGTCTGCGTAGAAACGCGTTGGGCGATGGTTGAAATATTATCCGTAATGACGTTAATGGCTCCTTTGTTCTCTTGCGCAAACAGCGTCAGCTCATCTGTCGCTACGTTCAGCTGTGTAGCTTGTCCCTGTACAAGGGCAATCAGCTTGCGGAGTTCAGCCGCCATCTCATTCATTTTGCGGCCAACCATAGCCAGCTCGTCATTGCCGTTTACCTTTACGTTGATATTAAAATGTCCGGCGCCGATTTGATCCATATCCCGGGCTATCGCGAACAGGGACAGTCGAATCCGCTTCGCAAACCACCAGATCGCCCAAACCGAGAGTCCGATGATCGGCAAGCTGAAGAGCACGAAATACAGCCACATTCCGTCCACTTCACCATACACCTCGTCGGTTCCCGTGGACAAAACCACATTCCATTTCAACATCGGGATCGGTGCGAACGCTGCAAACGAATCAATTCCATGATCCGAGTACAGTAAACTGTTACTTGTCTCATGCTGCATCAGGGATAGCATCTCTTCATAATCTTTGTCACCTGCCAGCACGAGCTTGTTGTTGTTATTCGGATTTTGATGGGCCACAACCAAACCATCTTGTCGAACAACAAATGCGTAGCCATTCTCCATGAAAGAGATCTCAGGAATCTTTTGAATCATTTGGTCAATCGTAAAGCCAACAACGAACAATCGGCTCGTATCATCGGCTTTTTCGCCTACGGGTGTCGCAATATAAAGAAAACTCTTGTTGCTGCCTTCAACGATTTCTTCATCAGAAATGACCAAGGATTTCGTGGTTAGTGCTCTTTGGAAGTATTGCTTTTGCTTGAAGTCAATCTCATTTGTCCCGGTCAAGGAATACAGCGATTTCCCGGTAGCCGTGTCAATCAAATAGATTCTGGATACTTCTTTATGCGCCTGGCGCAATAGAGTAAACTGCTCCATGATAAGCGGCTGCAGCTCTGTCATCATCACACGCTTGGTTGCCGCCGATTTGGTGGAGTTTACAATCGCTTTTATGTCATCTTCCATGCTATTCGCATGCTGGTCAGCCAGCATTTTCGCCTGGTTAGAGGTAATGCTAAACAGCGTTGATTTCGAGAAGGAAAGGGCTATGTATTGCAAAGAACCGATAATAATAAGTACAAGAATTAGACCAAACACAATCATTTTTGTAGCAAGAGATCCTTTTAGCTTTTCCGTTGCTACTTGGCTAGTCAGGTTTACTTTTTTTATCAGATTCGAAATTCCCTCCTTCTTTTTCCATCGTGGCGACAAAAATTTACTCATGCTGCTTGCCCCCTTTATCACTGCTACAATTTTCCAGTGCAAGAACTCCGAAAAAATACCCCTGAAAAATGTGCCTCTGGGTACATATACCCATTTTTTTCAGAGGTAAAACCTCCCTTATGACGGGAAACGAGTTCCGGGCTGCACGAGTAGCCTCGGAACTCGTTATTTGTAGTTGATTTAGTTATACAAATGACAAGCTGCGAAATGTCCTGGCTCTACTTCTTTCCATACAGGTACGGATGCAGCGCACTCCGGCATTGCTTTCGGGCAACGGGTACGGAAATGGCAACCGCTTGGTGGGTTCATTGGGCTAGGTACATCGCCTTGCAATACAATGCGCTCACGATTACGCTCAACTTCTGGGTCTGGAATCGGAATCGCAGACAACAGCGCTTGCGTATACGGATGGAGCGGCTTTTCATACAAAGCATCACTTTCTGCCAGCTCAACCATTTTACCCAGGTACATAACCGCTACACGGTCGGAAATGTATTTTACCATGGACAAGTCATGGGCAATGAACATGTAGGTCAAGCCCATTTTTTCTTGCAGCTGTTCGAGCAAGTTTACAACCTGTGCTTGTACGGATACGTCCAAAGCAGAGATCGGCTCGTCACACACGATGAATTTTGGCTCTACTGCCAATGCACGGGCAATTCCGATACGTTGGCGCTGACCGCCTGAAAACTCGTGCGGGAAGCGGTTCATATGCTCAGGATTCAAGCTCACCAAGGAAAGAAGCTCCTGGATGCGCTCTTTGCGCTTCTGACCAGTCGCCAGGCCATGAATATCCAGCGCCTCGCCAATGATATCCCCGACTGTCATACGCGGATTCAAGGATGCGTAAGGGTCTTGGAAAATCATTTGCATGTTGCGGCGCATCGCCTTCATTTCCTGTTGGTTCAAATTCATAATGCTCTTTCCTTCAAACAGGACGTCCCCTTCAGTCGCATCATACAGTCTCAAGATGGTGCGACCTGCAGTGGACTTTCCACAGCCTGACTCTCCTACTACGCCCAATGTTTCTCCGCGTTTGATCTCAAACGAGATATCATTCACAGCTTTCAGAGTATTATCGCCAATCGAAAAGAACTTTTTCAGATTACGTACTTCAATTAGATTTTCACGTTTATCCACTGATATCCCTCCTTCTACGCACGGTTCTGAGCAAGCGGATGCTGAAGCCAACAAGCTGCTCGCTGAGTCGTGCTGATGTCGTTCAGCTCAGGATCGATCTCTTGGCACACACGCATCGCAGATTCGCAACGCGCAGTGAATCCACAGCCAACTGGCGGACGAAGAAGGTCTGGCGGTGTACCAAAAATCGGTGTCAGTGGCTCGTCACGGTTCAAGTCAAGGCGTGGTACCGAACGAAGCAAGCCTTTGGTGTAAGGGTGTTGCGGATTGTAGAAAATATCGTCAACTGTTCCTGTCTCGATCACTTTTCCTGCGTACATAACGATTACGCGGTCACACATCTCAGCAACAACACCAAGGTCATGCGTGATCAAGATAATGGAAGTGCCTGTTTTCTTTTGCAATTCTTTCATCAGGTCCAAAATTTGCGCCTGAATCGTTACGTCCAAAGCTGTCGTCGGTTCATCCGCGATCAACAGCTTCGGCGAACAGGCGAGAGAGATGGCGATCATTGCACGTTGACGCATACCGCCAGAGAACTCGTGTGGATATTGCTCCACACGTTTCTCAGGTTGCGGAATACCAACCATGGTCAACAGCTCAATAGCACGATCACGCGCTGCAGCTTTCGACATGTTTTGGTGTTTGATCAAGCCCTCGGTAATTTGGCTACCGATGGTCATTGTAGGGTTCAAGGAAGTCATTGGATCTTGGAAGATCATCCCGATATCTTTACCGCGGATTGATTCCATCTCTTTTTTCGACTTCTTGACGATATCCTCGCCATTGAAGAGGATTTGCCCCTTCTTGATTTCACCCGGAGGCATAGGAATCAGCTTCATGAGGGTTTGAGCGGTTACGGATTTACCGCAACCGGACTCCCCTACAATCGCTACAGCCTCTCCACGGTTGACGTGAAAATTCACACCGCGGACTGCTTTTACTTCACCTGCATACGTATGGAAGGATACATGCAGGTCTTTTACATCAAGAATGCGTTCCATAACGACGATCCCTCCTATTTACGCAGGCGTGGGTCTACTGCATCGCGCAGACCGTCACCGAACAAGTTAAATGCCAAGATGGTCACGGAAATAAAGATTGCCGGGAATGTCAAACGCCATGGATAGTACTTCATGGCCGGCAATCCCTCGTTAGACATCGTTCCCCACGATGCAATCGGTGCCGAAACCCCTAACCCGATAAAAGACAAGAAAGATTCTGCGAAAATCGCGGAAGGTACAGTCAAGCTCAACGTTACGATGATTGGACCCAAAGCATTAGGAATCAAGTGTTTGAAGATCAGACGGTTGGCGTCAGCACCAAGGGAGCGCGCTGCCAGTACAAACTCTTGGTTTTTCAATTGAAGGATCTGACCACGCACAATCCGGGCCATACCGATCCATCCCGTTATCGTCAAGGCAAGAATAATCGTTCCAACACCAGGCTCTAAAACAACCATCAACAAAATAACAACCAGCAGGTAAGGAATCGCAAACAAGATATCTGCGAAACGCATCATCATTTCATCTACTCTACCGCCATAGAAACCTGCGATACCGCCCCAGATCACACCAATGATCAGGTCAATGAACGCTGCTGCAAGACCTACTTGCAGAGAGATACGTGCACCGTACCAAATACGCTCAAATACGTCACGACCTAGATCATCTGTGCCAAACCAGTGTTCAGCAGACGGCTTTTTGTTCTTGCCAGCCAGATCCGTCGTAAAATAATCTTGTGGAGTTAGCCATGGAACCACAATGGCACATACAATCAAGGCAGCAATGAAGATCATCGAAATCATTGCGATTTTATTCATTCTCAAACGACGCCAAACGTCAGACCAAAAAGAGAGACTTGGGCGCTTAATTGCTTCAGCTTGACGAAGGTCAACGGAAATTGGCTCAAAATGTTCTTTAGTCAAGTTTTGCACGTGTCATTACTCCTTTCCTGCGTCCGAAAGTTTGATCCGTGGGTCTACCAAGGTGTATGCGATGTCAACAATCAGAATCATCACAACCAGGATAATGGAGTAGAACACGGTCGTACCCATGATTACCGTATAGTCGCGGTTTGTAATGGACAAAACGAATTCGCGACCAAGACCAGGAACACCGAAAATACGTTCAATAACGAATGCACCTGTCAAAATACCGGCAATCAGTGGACCCAGGTAAGTAACAACTGGCAAGAGCGCATTACGGATAGCGTGTTTTACAGTAATGGTAAAAGTGTGCAACCCTTTTGCTTTTGCTGTTTTGATGTAATCTTGACCCATAACTTCAATCATATTGGAACGCGTCAAACGCGCGATAAATGCCATCGGTGATGCGGCGAGTGCCAATGATGGAAGGATGGTGTATTCGAATCCTTCCCATTTCGCGATTGGAAACCAGCCCAAATTAATAGCGAAAATGTATTGGTAAAAGGACGCCAAAATAAAGCTTGGTACCGATAATCCCAAAACGGCGATGACCATTGCAGAATAGTCTTGCCATTTATTATGGTTTAGTGCTGCGATAACCCCTAACGTAATTCCACCAAAGATAGCGAGCAATAAAGCTTGTGCTCCCAAGTGAGCAGAAACTGGGAAACCACGATTAATCATGTCGTTAACAGTTGAAGATTTCTCCGTAAACGATGGACCGAGTTCCCACGTTACTACACCTTTCAAATATTCAAAGTATTGTTCGTGCAACGGCAGGTTCAGCTTGTACTTTGCCTCTAGTGCTGCCTTAATTTCCGGCGGGACCTGCTTCTCGGATGTAAATGGACCACCTGGTACTGCTTTCATGATGAAGAAGGTGGCCGTTACAATTAAGAAGAGCGAGATGAGCATAAAAATGATGCGCTTACCGAGATAACGGATCAACTAACTTACCCCCTTGGTAGATTTTTGATTGCTTTCACGTCCCATGTTTACACTGCGGAACGCTGCCGACACAGTGTAAAAATCGGCTGTGTAAATAACCCTTAGATCTCTTGCAATAAAGCTTCTCTCTCTATTTTCTTTTTGCTGGAAATGATGCCAGCTGATATTTATGGGAAGGGCTTGCATAGCAGAGGGTATATGCGCAACCATATACCCTCTGCCGCAAATCCCGTTTCCTTCGTTATGAAATTACTCGATGTATGCGCCTTTCCAATCCACGTCACCCAGGCCAGTTTGGTGAACGCCTTTCACTTCTGGCTTCTGTACCCAAGATTGCGTGTAGAAGTAAATTGGCATGATTGGCATTTCATCCATCAGGATTTGTTCTGCATCTGCCAAAATTTTCTTACGTTTCTCGAGGTCTGATTCCTGAGCGGATTGGTTCAACAACTCTTTATATTTTGCATTTTCCCAACGCGTATCGTTGTTTCCACCCATTTTATCCTTGTAGAGCTCCAGGAAGTTGATTGGGTCATTGAAGTCACCCAGCCAGCCCATCCGTCCAATCTGGAAGTTACCCTCATGCATATCTTCGAGGTATACTTTCCATTCTTTGTTCTCGAGTTTCACATCTACGCCGAGATTTTTCTTCCATTGGTCTTGGATGGCCTCAGCAATCTTCTTGTGAGCCTCAGATGTATTGTAGGACAAGGTAATCGGTGGCAGCTTGCTCATGCCAATCTCTTTCAGTCCCTCTTCCAAAAGCTTTTTCGCATTTTCTATATCCTTGTCTTTGAAATAGCCATTTGGATTCAGCACCATGGATGGAGGAACAGCGCCTGTTGCCGGGATTTGACCCGTTTGGAGAATGTTGTCGATCAAGCCTTGGCGATCGATCGAGTAGGCAAATGCTTTTCTCACTTTAATATTATTAAATGGCGGCTTTTCGGTATTGAACTTGTACCAGTACGTACCAGCGATTGGATTGGTTTGAATCTTGCCTTGCTCTTTCAATGCTGGAATCGCATCTGTTGGCAAAGCACTCATAGGTGCGCCAGCCCAGTCGATTTCGCCATTTTCGAACATGGAGAGCTCTGTATTTTCGTCTTCTACCATGGAGAATTCGATTTTGTCGAGCTTTACATTGTCTTTATCCCAGTAATTTTCGTTCTTCACGAGCACCATCTTGCTCTTGTGCTCCCAAGATTCGATTTTGAAAGGTCCGTTACCGACGTGCGAACTTGCTTCGCCTGCCCACTTCGGATTTGCATCAATTACTTTTTTGTTAACTGGGAAGTAGGTACGGAATGCGAGCAATTCCAGGAAGTATGGAGTCGGATTCTCCAACTTAACTTCCAGCGTCTTATCGTCAAGTGCCTTCACACCTACTTCATCAAGCTTTGCTTCGCCCTTATTTGCTTTTTCGCCATTCTTCACATAGTACAGTTGATATGCGTAGTTGGAGGCTGTTTTGGGATCGAGAGCACGCTTCCAAGCATACTCAAAGTCATGTGCTGTTACAGGGTCACCATTGCTCCATTTCGCTTCTCTGATTTTAAATGTGTAAGTGAGCTTATCATCAGAGACAGTGTAGCTCTCAGCGGCAGCTTCATGCGGCTTATCGTCGGTACCAATGCGCGTCAAGCCATCAAAGGTTGCCAAGATAATCGCGCCTGAAGTCGTGTCCTCTGCGAGCCCTGGATCAGTTGTAGGCGGCTCTGAGTGCAGGTTCATCTTTAAAACTTGTGGCTTCTTCTCAGCAGCTGGTGTTGCAGGCTGTGAAGGTGCTGGAGTTGCAGTTCCTCCTGCCGGTGGAGCGGCAGCTGGTTGACCTCCACCGCACCCTGCCAGGGCGGTTCCTAATACAGCAATCGAGCTCACAAGTGCAAACACATTCTTTTTCAACGCAATAACCCCCAGTACGTTTTTCTTTTTTGTCTTTTTTCTGAAAATAAAGGACGAAAAAAAATGAAAACTACACGAAGCTGCTTGACTTCGGCTGGAAGGCATCAACCCCTTTCATTGCAGGGTCACCTCGTCGTCTTGAACGAAAGAGAAGGTGTCTTTGTACTGCTTCAGTTCCAGTGAAACGTCTGCAGCTGCAATTCCTTCAATTTGAGAGAGTCGTTCGTTAACAAAGGTGATCAGCTCATCATTACTATGGAAACACGCTTGGATAATCAAGTCGTGCTTACCGCTATAAGCGCCTACAAAGCGTACTGCAGAAAATTTGCTTAATTTTTCTGCCACTTCTTTCTGCAAACCTAGCTTTGTGGTTAACCCGATGATAGCCTGCACATGTAAGCCTAATTTCTCTGGATCGGGTTGAATCACGAATTGGAAAACTCCATCTTGTAAAAGACGAGTGATGCGCGATCGAATCGTTCCTTCGCTCACGCCTAGTTGATGGGCGATTTCTGTATAGGGGATACGCCCATCTTCATGGAGGATTTGCAGAATCTGTCTGTCGACATGGTCCAGCTTTTTCATAAATACGATTTTCTGGGAACCTCCATCATTTTTTTACGAATTTCGCAATAATCTTTTACAAACAGTCTAATACAATAAAAGTAATCTGAAATGATAGCGGTGTCAACGAAATTTGACAAGTAGAATTATAAAACTTTATAAAGTCAATCCTAACAGTAAAATATATTTTATATAATAAAAAACGACTTTTATCTTACTATTGAATATGAAAAACTAGATTTAATCAACAATATTTTTTCGAAAAACTGTATTTTTACTCATAAAACAAGGCGTGCTCATGTGCTGTGCACGCCTTGTTTTATTTGATTAATCAACTAATATCCGGACATTCTATGCTTCGATAATTTTATAAATCAACGGTTGATCTCCGTCGATTGCCGTCGAAATTCGGAAGGCGCCTTCCATTTCTTTCAACGCATTTAGCAGAAGATGGTCTTCGTTGGCATGGATGGTGACCAAAACTTCTCCAGCCTTCACCTGATCCCCGCGTTTTTTGTGCAGAACAAGACCTACTGCCAAGTCAATTGGCATTTCTTTTGTCAATCTGCCAGCACCCAAGACAACAGAGGCATGACCGATCGCTTCCGCATCAATCGCGCTTACATAGCCGTCCTGCTCGGCCGTAACGGTATGAATGATCTTTGCTTGGGGCAGACGAGACAAATCATAGACGTCCTGCTTGTTTCCGCCTTGAGCCTCTACCATTTCCGCCAGTTTATCCACTGCTTTTCCGGAAGCCATCAAATCTTCGAGCTTCTTACGTCCTTCTTCCACATCAGTTTCAAGCCCACCCATAACAAGCATGCGGGAGCCAATAGCCAATACCAGCTCGGTCAAATCGCGAGGACCTTTACCTGCAAGTGTCTCTACCGCTTCTTTCACTTCCAGTGCATTGCCCACAGCAAAGCCAAGCGGCTGGTTCATATCACTGATGACCGCCACCGTTTTACGTCCTACTTGGCTACCGATTGCAACCATTGCATTTGCTAATGTTTCGGCCTCTTCAATGCTTTTCATGAAAGCGCCCTTCCCTACTTTTACGTCAAGCAGGATGGCATCCGCTCCAGCGGCAATCTTCTTGGACATAATGGAGCTTGCAATCAACGGGACAGCCTCTACAGTAGCTGTCACGTCACGAAGTGCATACAGCTTCTTGTCAGCAGGTGTCAGGTTACCAGACTGTCCGATTACGGACACGCCAATATCACGCACCTGCTGCAAAAATTGCTCGCGTGTACGTTCTACTTCGAAACCTGCGAAGGACTCCAGCTTGTCAATGGTGCCTCCTGAGTATCCAAGGCCTCTCCCAGACATTTTTGCCACCGGAATACCTGCTGCTGCTACCAATGGCGCAACAACAAGAGTAGTCTTGTCTCCTACTCCGCCTGTACTGTGCTTGTCTACCTTAATTCCTTGCAGGGAAGACAGGTCAAGCTGTTCGCCTGACCCTGCCATTGCCAAGGTAAGATCTCCCGTCTCTCTCGCAGTCATGCCACGGAAAAAGACTGCCATTGCCCATGCGGACATTTGGTAGTCAGGAATACTTCCATCTGTATAGCCTGTCACCAGAAATTGAATCTCTTCTGTTGTCAGTTCTCCGCCATCACGTTTTTTGGCGATCATATCGACCATACGCATTGTTAATCCCTCCGAATCCGTTACTTACATTTTGGCTACGATACCGTTGACCAGAGCCAGGAATTGCGATTTTACCTTTTCTGTTGTTTCCATAACTTCATCATGGGACAGAGGCTGTTCCAAAATGCCTGCTGCCATGTTGCTAATGCACGAAATACCAAGCACCTTCACACCCATGTGTCGTGCCACGATTACTTCTGGTACAGTTGACATCCCTACAGCATCCCCACCCAGCAGACGAAGCATACGGATTTCTGCAGGAGTTTCGTAGGTAGGACCTAACAGACCTGCGTATACACCTTCACGAAGCTGGATTCCTTGCTCGGACGCAACTTCATGGGCCAGCTTGCGGAGCTGTTTGGAGTAAGCCTCAGACATATCCGGGAAACGCGCTCCCAATTGTTCATCGTTTGCACCGATCAATGGATTGCGGAACGTCATGTTGATGTGATCGGAAATCAGCATGAGGTCGCCTGGGTTGTAGCCTTCGTTAATTCCGCCAGCCGCATTGGTTACAATAATGGTTTCTACGCCGAGGAGCTTCATGACACGGATTGGGAAAACAACGGCATCCAAACCATGTCCCTCATAAAAGTGGAAACGACCTTGCATCGCAACGACTTGCTTGCCTTGCAGCTTGCCAATCACGAGTTGGCCTTTGTGGCCGACGACGGTGGACACAGTGAAGCCAGGAATTTCATGATAAGGTATGATCACCGGATTTTCGATTTCATCTGCCAAAACACCCAGCCCTGATCCGAGTACGAGACCAATGGTAGGTTTTTCTGTCAATTTCGGTTCGATATATGCTACTGCGTCATGGAAATTTGCCAATTCAACTCTCTCCTTTTTTGTGTTTCTTCTATTATATAAATATTTATTTTTACTTAACCTTTATAAATGATTGAGGAAGCTCTTGCCAATCGCTGGAGCAGTTACCCCAAAATTGTCTGCGATGGTCGCACCCAAGTCCGCAAATGTCTCACGGATACCCAAATGTTGTCCAGCTTGAATACCCTTGTGATAGACAAGCAACGGAACATATTCTCTCGTATGGTCGCTGCCATGATGTACAGGATCGTTCCCATGGTCTGCTGTGATTACCAGCAAATCATTTTCTTGTAGCGCTTCCAAAAGCTCTGGAATACGAGCATCGAACTCCATCAAAGCCTGACCATACCCTTCTGGATCACGGCGATGACCGAACTTCGCATCGAAGTCCACAAGGTTAACAAAAGAAAGACCCGTAAACGATTGTTTCATCGTGCCCAGAATTTGATCTACACCGTCCATGTTATCTTTGGTACGAATAGATTGAGTAACGCCCTCATCTGCGTAGATGTCGCCGATTTTGCCAATTGCAATAGAAGCAAGGCCAGCATCTTGCAAACGATTCATGACTGTCGGAGCAAATGGCTTCACGGAATAATCGTGACGATTTGCTGTACGGCTAAAATTGCCCGGCTGTCCAACAAATGGACGAGCAATAACACGAGTAACAGCGAATTCATCACGAAGCGTCAACTCACGAGCAACCTCGCAAATATGGTACAGCTCTTCAAGCGGAACTATCTCTTCGTGGGCTGCCACCTGGAATACACTGTCCGCAGATGTGTAGACAATCACTGCACCCGTATTCATATGCTCTTCGCCAAGCTCCTCGAGAATGTCTGTCCCCGAAGCAACCTTGTTCCCGAGCACCTTGCGACCAATACGTTGCTCAAATTCCGAGATCAGCTCTTGTGGAAATCCATCTGGATACGTGTTAAACGGAGTAGACACATGCAGACCCATGATTTCCCAATGGCCAGTCGTCGTATCTTTCCCCATGGAGATTTCCTGCATTTTTCCATAATGGGCCATAGGAGTTGCTACTGGCGCAACGTTTTGGAGTGGTGCTATATTACCCAGTCCCAATTTTTGCAAGTTGGGCAATGAAAATCCTGCAACTCGTTCCGCAATATGGCCTAAAGTGTTCGCTCCTGCATCATTGAACTTAGGCGCATCAGGTTGTTCGCCAATCCCTACGCTGTCCATGACGATCAAAAAAACTCGTGAATACTGCATGTTAACGCCTCCTGTTTACCAGTCATTCATTTCTATCATCAAGTCGTCAGACGTCTGACCTGATTCAGAAAATTTTTCTCCGCCCGACAATCAGGCGGAGTCGATCGTTTTTTCATACTCATGCTCGCGGATGCGTCTTGGCATAAATGTCCTTAATCCGCGTTCTGGTCACATGTGTGTAAATCTGGGTGGTTGAAATATCAGCATGCCCAAGCATCTCTTGAACAGAGCGCAAATCGGCTCCATTTTCCAGTAAGTGAGTGGCAAAAGAGTGGCGAAGCGTATGGGGTGTAATCTCAGCACGGATGTTTGATTTTTGGGCATATCGTTTAATAATTTTCCAAAAACCTTGCCGTGTAATTTGTTTGCCCAAGTGATTCAGAAATAATGCTGTATCGCCAGTTCCTTTTACCAGCTTGGGGCGCCCTGCCTGCAAATAGTGGCGAACCATTTGAATGGCAACCGAGCCTAACGGAATGATTCGCTCTTTTGATCCTTTTCCCAAGCATTTGACAAAGCCCATATCCAGATTCACATCAGCACTATCCAGATTGACTAACTCCGAGACACGTATGCCTGTCGCATATAAAAGCTCCAGCATCGCCTTGTCCCGCAGCCCGGCAGGATGATTGACAGGAGGACTTTCCAAAAGACGTTCCACTTCCTCAACAGAGAGCACTTTCGGCAAGCGTTTCTCGATCTTCGGTGTTTCTAGGTGAATGGATGGATCTTTGTCTATGTATTTATCCCGAATGAGAAACTGATAAAACGCTCGTATCGATGCCATATTGCGAGAAAGCGTTGCTGTAGCACGTCCTTTTTCCCGTAAAACTAGCAAGTAACCAATGATGTGTGTACGAGTAGAATCCTCTATTCGAGTGACACCTTGCTCCTGTAAATACGAGGTAAAGGCCACCATATCCCGTTGATAGGATTCCAGGGTATTTCTCGATAACCCTTTCTCCACAGTCAGGAAATGAATAAACTGATCAATCAGACTGTCCATGAAGCTGTCCCCTTCAGCTGATAAGTATCTTGTATTGCTTTCCACAAAGAAAAAGAAACTCCTGCTTCTCCAGATAAAAAACTCAAACTTGCATTACTCTCCCGTTAAATAAAAGAGCTGCAGTCGGGCGACATAACCGTCAAAATCCTGTGCCTGAGAGGTATTGATGACTTTTACTACCTTCACTGCATTCCCATGCGGTTCATGATAAGGGTTTGCCGGGAGAAATTTGTCCGCCAGCAAGGTTATAATGCCGTAGGAGAGCAAGGTGCAGGTAATGAAAAGAAGCAAGAAACGAAGCCCCTCCATCACGCGGCGATAAGAGACCTTCATCCGTAAGCCTCCTTACAGACTTTCTTTCATTTATATGCACTTGTCCCTTGCTCCATTCGAATTGATCCTCTCTTAGGATTCCACAGGATTCGGTCTGCCATTACAAAAGCTCCCAAGGAAAAAAGAAAAACTTCTCCGTTACCAGAGAAGTCGACTTTATTTGAAGTCCTCCACGTTCACTTTATCTACACAACGATTGCAGATCCCGTAGAAGGTCAATCGGTGGTCGGTAATATAAAAGTTGTAAACATTCTTGACTTTCTCTTCTGCTGTGACAAGAAGATCTTCAAAAATTTCATCCACCGTACCACAATTGAGGCAAATGAGGTGATGATGGTGATAGGCAGCATTATCATCACGAAGATCGTAACGAGCTACGCCATCGCCAAAATTCATTTTATGAAGGATCTTCAGTTCGCTCAACAGCTCTAATGTCCTGTATACGGTAGCAAGCCCGATTTCCGGTGCTTTATCCTTCACCAACAAGTAAACATCTTCGGCGCTCAAGTGATCTTCTTCATTCTCCAACAACACGCGAACAGTGGCTTCACGCTGTGGTGTCAGCTTGTAGTTCTGTGAATGCAACTGCTGCTTAATTTTCTCTAATTTTTCTTCCAACATTAATGCCCCTCCCCGCTCGCATGAAACCTGTTCCTATTATAGTAGAGGGGCATCGAATAAGTCAAATGCATAAGTTATTACCTGAGAATTATTCTTAATTAAGCACGAGCTGCATCAGCCTAGGGGAAATGAAGGTTTCAAACAAGGCTGCAATCGTCAATACCACGAGCATGCTAAGAACAAGGACGGTATAGCCCATAAAATGCGGCATGATGACATCTCTTTTGCTCAGCACTCTCGTCCGGATGAGTCGAAGGGAAAAGGATATTCCGCTGACACCTACAATAAAAAGGGCCGGGACGACTAATAAATTTTGCGGGAGAACACCCACCATGGCGAATGTTACGCCTTGCCATTGGAGTTGACTCACCAAAAAACCGACGGTGAAACCAACCACGACTCCTTTTAAGAAGAGCATCAACAATATCATGGGCAGGCCAATGATGGATAACCCGAGTACCCACATGATCGCAATGGTCTTGGCATAATGACCAAACGCTTGCTGAAAATGGGCACTGGTCTCAGGGATTCCATCGCTACCAAGACTGTTGAAAAAATATTGCAGAAAACCGTACAGCTCCTGCTTCTGTGATAATGGCAGTGAATTGACGAGGACGGCTCCGAAAATAATGCCCATCGTAAACAGGACGATCGTGAACCAGTAGAGTGACTGATGTTCTCTCGCATAGGATTGGATAGTTTGTCCGACTCGTGAACGCACGTTTCGTCGCCTCCCGCTTCGCTGATTACTGTACAGCTTATGCGGACGAGTTCTTCCCTATGACAACCTACATCGGGACGATCTTTCCGTATGTACCGGCGCCGCCCTTTTGGACAGAGAGCTTCCCCTCTCGTGCTTGTACGATAAGCGAAGCGATTTTCTCTCCGACAACATGGGTGAGCTCTTCTTCGTTCACCCGATGCAATACGTTCATCTGTGTACCAAACGACCGATACAGCTTGTCCAACAATTTCGGACCAATTCCCGGAATGAATTCCAACGGGATTTGCTCGATATAAGGAGGACGGAATGCCGGATGCTGGCCGGCCTCTACATCGGCCAACTGATCAATGCGCGCCGCAACCCCTCGCACAATTCGCTGGAAGCCGCATTCCGGACATTTTCCTGAAGCATCCGCCGCGAGCAATGACTGGCACCCTTGGCACGCTGTCTGATGATATTTGCCAAGCTCGGGATGCAGACCGTAGTTCATATGAACCCCTCTTCCACCGATGCGCTTAATTGCTTTCACCCACTCTGCGAAGGAACGCTCTTGCATATACATGGCTTGATATTCCCTGCCTATCTTCGCCAGAGAATGGGCATCTGAGTTTGTGAGAAAGGTTTTGTCATGTAGCTCGGATATGCGGTCCGCCATAATGGTATTCGCACTCAACCCCAGCTCAACCGCATAGATAAGCGTAGGATTAAGTACTTCAGCCATCGAATCCGTACAGCTTCCATACAACCCTTTATGCGGCGTGAAAATATGTGCCGGGATCAAAAGGCCCTGCAATTGATGGACACAGGCTTGTAATTCCATAAGCGATACGTAGATACGCTGAGAACTTAAATGCACATTTTTGCAGCGTTCAGACAACCACGCGGTAAATTGCTTCATCTCTTGCAGCTTGGGCAGATAAACGAGAAAATGAGCTGCACCACGTCCTGGCTCTTTGATTTCTACTTCGCAACCCAAGATTAGCAAAGTATCTTTGTAGGAAATACCTCCATCCACCTGTTCAGCGGCTACTCCCTTTTCCAAGAGATCTACCAGCTCATCCTGAACCTCGGGCGAATGTGCATCGATGATCCCGATGACATCCATCCCTTTTTTCTCTGAGGCTTCCTCCAAAATTTTGGTGAGTGTCATTTGGCGAGAAGCCGTTATTTTCACAGGTTTACCCGTCCACGTACCACCGATGTGAATATGCATGTCGCAAAAATAGGAAGAAGGCATGGTTCTAGCCACGTTCGCGCAGCATTTTGTTTTCCCACGCAAACAATGCCACGACTGTCTTGGCATCTCGAATTTCTCCACTTTGATGCAGGGCATGCGCTTCTTCCAGTGTCACTTCCAGCACATCAACGAACTCATCCTCGTCCGGCTTGCTTTCTCCTTTTTTCAAACCAGTAGCCACAAAAACATGTAAAATTTCATCCGCGAAGCCTGGCGATGTGTAAAAAGAGCTGAGCGGTGTATACTGACTCGCAACGTAGCCAGTCTCTTCCTCCAGCTCGCGCATTGCACATGCGAGCGGCTCTTCACCTGGCTCCAGCTTTCCTGCCGGGATTTCCACGATCGTACGCTCCAATGGCTTGCGGAACTGTCGCACCACAACCATTTTGTTATCATCTGTGATTGGCAATACGGCAACCGCGCCTTGATGATTCACGATTTCTCGCTTGGCTGTGTTGCCATTGGGCAGAAGCACCTCATCCACCTTGACCTTAATGATTCTTCCGTCATAAATTGGTTGACTGGAAATGGTTTTTTCATATAAGTGATCATATTTACTCACTGTCGTCATCATCCTTTTTCCATAAAGTCGTTCTAAATCGTCGATTCCCTCCATAAGTTGGGAGCATAGAGCTTGTCCACCTTATTGTATCGGAGGAGATCATGAATGAAAACATATGTTAGCGAAAAGCAATTGCGTATGGTTGGGAAAGCTTGGGAGATCAAGGCTGCACTTCGTTTCTGGTCAAATAAAGACCTAACGCTTCAAGCGTACTTGCTGAAACGGGCGAATGCAGGGCGTCGTTAACCGTTTGGGCGATGTAGTCCAGAGTGTTGCCTACAAATTCGGCAGCCAACCATGCCGTCTGAAAAGGAGCGGGATCTTCTTGCCAATTTCGCCCCATTGTAGAAAAGGACAAGCTATACCCCTTTTCCAGTGATGCCAGTTCTGACAGGTCTGGGACTCTTCCCTTTATGAAAATATGCTTCCCCGCGATTTCTATCGCCTTCAATTGCCGTGAAAGAACTTCATCTCTTTCATCCCTGAAAATCGGGATTGCAACAAGGGTGGGACAGAAAACAAATCTGTTCAATAGCGATACTGTGTGGTGACTGACACCATAATGCCTCGTACGTGGGTCCCCAAAGCTGATTCTGGGAATAAAAAAAGGTGTTCCTCCGAGAGTGGATACGGCATGAACGACCTCAGCCAGCTGAATTCCGGAGAAGCCATAAGGTGTCCCCGTACCTGCTACCCCAGGTCCCAGCATACAAACAATAATATCGGCATGCTCTACATGGCGTGCAGCCAACAAGCCACTATGAATCGTCAACGACTCGCGATCTCCGCCCCACGCATGACCTGTCGTCACTGTCGCAGCCAAGCTCCCGATTGCTTTTAATTGATGGACGTGCTGGCTCAAGGCAATCGGCAAGGATGCGCCATCTGGCATGACATATACGATACGGGCATCTGGATTTTTTTTATGTAAAGCAAGGACAGCAACAGGTAGCAGACTGTGCAGCTCTCCGATCAAAACAGGGGTACCTTCCAAGGACAAGTCTTCTTGCACAAACAAAGGGTGGTACGGACTGGCCTGTTCTTCTACCGAATCAACCGCGAGTTGCCAAGGTGAATAGCGCATTTTCATGACATGCCCCCACTCATTCGGAAGGACATCTGTTTCCTCTGGTTGGGTAACTTTTCCGACGACAAAGTGATAACCGCCTGTCCCCAATTCAAGGCGAACAGCGGTTGTATTAATCAGAATTACATCGCCACTTTGATAATCCTCCTGCAAAAAAGACAGCACTCTCTCCATTTTGTATCCTGCAACCGATTCTGTCCGGACTTCGAGTATCTGCATGCCTGATTGCTTTTCCACCACTTTTTGAACCGTCCCCACCGCCAAACGAAGCACTCAGCCTCCCCCTTTCATGCCTGCCTCGTCCCCGAGCTTTCTATTCAGTCTATGATGAACAGTGGTTGTCTCAATCATGCAAACGAGTAAGCAAACGAACAAAAAGGCCGGAACCCCTCGCAAGGAAATTCCGACCTTCTTTTGGTTACTCTTGTACTTCTGCAATAACAGCAAGCACCAGCTCAGCCGCTTTGTTCAGTTCAGCGATTGGCATGCGCTCGTTTTTTGTATGGATTTCTTCATAGCCGATGGCAAAGTTTACGCTTGGCACGTTGTAGCCGTTAAATACGTTACCATCGCTTCCGCCGCCGCTTGCAACCAGCTCAGGATTACGGTCTACACGTTTAACCGCCGCAATCGCTTTTTGTACAACAGGCGTTTCTTCGTTGAATTTGTAGCCGTGGTACATAAAAATAACGTCATTTTCGCAAGTCGCACCCATCTCGGCTGCCACTTCTTCAAATGCTGTTGTCATTTTCTTTACTTGAGCTTCCAGCTTGTCCATAACCAAGCTGCGAGCCTCGGACCAAATTTCCACATAATCGGTTACGATATTGTACGCTTTACCGCCTTCAAAACGACCGATGTTTGCAGTTGTGTCCGCATCGATACGGCCCAGTGGCATGCGGGAAATTGCTTTACTAGCAACCGTTATAGCACTGATGCCATCCTCTGGATTCACACCTGCATGCGCTGCTTTGCCATGAATTTTGGTTACGATGCGGTATTGTCCAGCACCAGCTACTGTAATTTTTCCAACCGGGCCTTCCGAATCGAGGATGAAGCCCATTTCTGCTTTCAGCAGGCTGGAATCCATTGCGCGGGAGCCTACAAGTCCTGACTCTTCTCCAACAGTCAATACGACTTGGATCGTTGGATGTGGCAAGTTTTGCTCTTTCATGCTACGGATGCCTTCAAAGATCGCCGCGATTCCTGCTTTATCATCCGCACCGAGGATCGTCGTTCCATCGGAATAAATGTAGCCATCGCGAATTTGTGGCTTGATTCCGTTTCCTGGTACAACCGTATCCATATGGCTGCTAAACAGGATTGCTGGACCTTTTCCAGTTCCCTCCAAGGTTGCGATCAGATTGTTGGCACCATGTCCGGTTTTCGCTGCTGCGTCATCCTCTTCTACGGTAAAGCCCATCGCAATCAGTTTTTCTTTGAGAACTTTGTTGATCGCTGCTTCGTTCTTCGTTTCACTGTCAATTTGGACGAGCTCCAAAAATTCATTTAACAAACGCTCTTGGTTGATCGTACTCACACTCGTTACCTCCTGATCGTACTGCCCGATTTTGGTACATATTCACAAGTTCCAGTATACCGCAAAAAAATTTTTTCTACTACGTAAACGCCTATGATTCTTTCGGGTATTGGCACAGCTCATACAAAACGCCATTCGCTGCCTTTGGATGCAAAAATCCAATCAACGCATCGTGCGCACCCGCTTTGGGGACCTCGTGAATGAGCGGTACACCTTGCTCTTTTAATGTGACTAGACGACCCGCAACGTCATCTACATCAAAAGCAATGTGGTGAATGCCTTCTCCGCGTTTTTCCATAAATTTTGCTATCGGACTCTCATCACTCAGCGGTTCTAGTAATTCAATATGACTTTCCCCGATCTTTAAAAATGCCACTTGTACTTGTTCGCTCTCCACGATTTCGGTTCCAACCAACTCCAATCCCAATTGCTCGGTATAAAAGGGAAGCGTCTTTTCCAAGCTTTTTACCGCAATGCCGATATGGGCAATTTTTTTCGGTGCGCTCACGAATCATCATCCTTTTGTAAGTGGTTGTCTCATTGGCTACATTTCGGTACAATTTCAGCATGGGCGAAAAAAAGAAAGCCAATGATATCCTTTTCTTCATTCTAGCACAGCCACTTACAGAATCACCTGATAATTTCCTCTACCTTGAAAGGAGGTTTGATTAGAATGAGACACCAGTCACTCTTTGCAAAAATCCTGATCGGCATTCTAATACTCTCACTCATCGTTCCCACGTTTTTTTACTTTCAATAAACGAGTGCTGATAAACAATTAAAAACCCCTTTCCGACCGAAAAGCGGAAAGGGGTTTTTAATTGTTTATCAGCACTCGTTTTTATTTGTATACGTATACGCTGGAAGTTTTCGCATCCCAGCCAACTTTGTAACCAAGATTATCCGTAACGGTACGGATTGGAATCATTGGCATGCCGTTTTTGAGAACAACAGGTGTTGGCAGTTGAATTTCTGTTTTACCTACTTTTGCTGTTTTCGACCCAACTGTAAACTTCACGACTTTGGTTCCACTGATAACAGCAACACTTGTATTGTTCCATTGCGTAGTCAGTGCCAGTGCTTCTTTAAAGAATTGGGCTGGAACCATGGTCGTATTACCATCTGCAATGTAAGGAGCTACAGAGAGAGGATACGATTTGCCATGCAGGGTGAAGTTTGCTGTATTTACTTTAAAGGAAGCCGAGTTTGCAGGAATAGCTGTTGATGGTTGTTGCGGCTGTTGTGGTGTTGGCGTTGCAGGCTTTGGTTGAGCCGGGGAAGGCATCCCTACACCAACAGCACGCGCAAACAGCAATCCTCTTTCTTCGGAAGTAAACACGCTGATGCTATATGTGTTTTTCACAGCAGGGTTTACGATGTTCGCCGCTGGATTGATCACGACATTAGCATTTGTTGCCGCAGGAATATCCTGAGACGGATAAATCAGAACGTTTTGCCCACGAACGGCAACAAAATTCGCACCTACACCATTCACAGAGATGTTAGCTGGCGCGATGTAAGCCGGTACCTTGTAGCCTACCGGGAATACGATCTCGATGAAATCGCGCTGCTTTTGCAGACCAACACCCAATCCTTTGATTGCCACGTTCACACCCGTCTGCTTGCCAAGTGCATTTTGTGTCAATGCGATTGTTGCCGTGCTGTTGTTGGTACCTGTGTTTGGTACAGGTACTGGATTGGTCGGGTTGGTTGGGTTGGTCGGCGTCGGGTTCACAGAAGAGCCACCGATGCTGAAGGATTTTGATTCCAAGGTTCTTCCGGAAACAGTAGCCTTCAACGTATAGCTGCCAGCCGTTCTCGGATTGGAAATCCACGCTCCGTAAGTAACTTCAACCTTCACTCTGCTATTGGCATTGAAGCCGGTTGGCGCTACTAACGCGATTCTATTTCCAACTGCAGTTGCTTTTTTCGCTGGTTTCCCATTGAGTAAAAAGTCTGATGCAGTCAAAATGCCCGGCACCATGTCAGATGATGGGAATTCGAGAATCAATTCCCCATCTGCTTTCAATTCTTTGCTGCCGAAGTCAGCATCAAAGGTGTAGCTGGTGCGAGCTCCTGCGCCCGGATCGGACAGGTTCACTGTAAAGCTGTCGGAAGCGCTGCTAGAGCTTGAACCGTTCTTCGTAATTTCAACATCTTCTGATTCGTATGTAGTTCCATCATATTTCACTTTGAAAACATGCTTGCCTCCGGAATCAGGGTTCTCGATTCCAGCATCCTTGTCAAATTCCAAGGTGATGTAATCATCTGCGTCTGCACCACTCGGAATTTTGACATCAACCGTACTGCCACTAACACTGACAGATTTCGCTGTATATCCGTTTACTTTTACATCCTCTTCATCAATGCTTGATGGCAGCATATTTTTCTCTGGGAAAGTGACAGTAATCGTGGAGCTTGTCTCCAGCTCATCACTACCTTTGAGAGAAATTTTGCCAAGCTTGAGGCTGACTTTTTCTCCTGCTGCTTTGCTGCTCAACGATACGGCATAATCATTGCTAGACTTGCTACTGCTGCTCGAGCTGCTTTTTTTGATATCTACATCATCCGATTCCGAATCCTCGTCGCCCGCTTCTACACTGACGCTGTATGAACCTTTGTCATCGGGATTCGTGATACCGCTCGTAATTTTAATCTTAATTTTATCGCCTTTTTCTAAATCTTCATCTGTCTTGATTGTAATTTCTTCTCCATCAACACTTACTTTCTTCACATCGAAGCTAGCATCAATATCGTCCGAATCAATGTCATCTTCGATATCAAAATCAGAATCGAATTCAATAGTAATGGTTTCTCCACTATCCAGGTCTTCTTCTAGCTTGAATTCAATGGTGTAGTCACTTTCTTTACCTGCACCATCGTTGTCAGCCGTTACAGACAATTTTTCAATAGCATGTGCTTGCTGCGGTACTGACACAAATGGTGTAGCGGCCAGCGCTGATGCCAGCACTATTGGTAGTGCTTTTTTACTTTTCTCCATGTTTTTCCTCCCATGTTTACCCTTAATCTGGAAATTCTCTAGCGGGACGCTACCAGTCTACCACAAATGCTATCTGGTGGGAATCTCTTCTAGTTTAAGAGACACACTGGCTCCACTTGCTAAGACGAGGATGTCTCTAAAAAAGTTACATACGTAATGATCGATTTGGAAAATTTTTTTACGATTCTTTGATCAAAAAAACCAGGTCTTTACTTGACCTGGTTTCTTGACACCTTAGTACAGCTTGGTATCCGGTCCTACATTCTCAAGTTTTTGCTTCACACTTTGCAGGAATCGCCCACAAATCAGACCATCCAGCACGCGGTGATCCAAGGACATGCACAAATTGACCATCGACCGCACTGCGATCATGTCGTTAATGACAACAGGACGTTTTACAATGGACTCGACACTAAGAATCGCAGCTTGCGGAGCATTGATAATCGGCTGGGACAAAACAGAGCCAAAGGAGCCTGTGTTGTTAACCGTAAAGGTCCCGCCTGTCATGTCATCCATCGTCAATTTTCCTGCACGAGTGCGTGCTGCCAGATCATCAACTGCCTTCGCAATGCCAAGAATTGATTTTTGGTCAGCATGCTTAATGACAGGAACATAGAGAGCATCTTCCGTCGCTACTGCGATGGAGATGTTGATGTCCTTTTTCACAATGATTTTGTCATGTGCCCATGTGGAATTGATCATCGGGTACTCTTTCAGCGCTTCTACAACCGCTTTGATAAAGAACGGCAGGAACGTGAGGTTGAGCCCTTCTTTTTTCGCAAATTCGCCTTTTGCCTGATTGCGGAAGTTAACCAGATTGGTCACGTCTACTTCGACCATCGTCCAAGCATGTGGAGCTTCATGCTTGCTCTGTACCATCCGGTTTGCAATCGTACGACGAATAGACGTTACAGGTACAACTTGATCACCACTTGCAACCGGAATATCTACGGAAACAGCAGGAGCCGAAACTGATGCTGCAGGTGCAGGTGTTGAAACCACAGTAGATTGTTCGACTGCTGCCACGGGAGCCTGCGCGACCGTTTCTTTCACGGTCTCAGCTGGCTTTTGGCCGCCCGCGTCGATAATCGCTTGGACATCTTTGCGGGTAATACGACCGCCTGCTCCAGTTCCTACAACGCGGGACAAGTCAATGCCATGCTGCTGTGAAAGCATGACAACAGCAGGTGAATAACGTTGTTTTGGTCCATCGACGACTGGTGCTTGCTGAATGGATACAGCCGGCGCAGCTGCCTTTGGCTGCTCGGTTGCAGGCGCAGGCGCTTGTGGAGCCGTAGTTTCCGGCGTGCTAGCAGGCGCTGCAGCTCCACCTTCCGCACCACTTTCTTCTATATATAGGATCAATGTGCCGACTGCGACTGTCTCACCTTCTGGCACGACGATCTCAGTAACGCGTCCTGAAACAGTAGAAGGAACCTCTGCGTTTACTTTATCCGTCGTCACTTCAGCCAGCGAGTCGTATTTCTTGACCGTGTCGCCTACATTGACCAACCATTTGCTGATGGTGCCCTCGGTCACGCTCTCTCCGAGCTGGGGCATTAGTACTTTCGTTGCCATGATCCTTGGTCCTCCTCGCCTTAAAAGTTGGCCAGCTCGCGCATTGCTTCCAATACTTTTTCCGGGTTCAGCATAAAGTATTTTTCCATCGGCGGGCTGTATGGCATAGCCGGTACATCTGGACCACAAAGACGTTTAATCGGCGCATCCAAATCGAACAGGCAATGCTCCGCTACAATGGCAGCTACCTCACCGCCAACGCCGCCTTCTTTGTTGTCCTCGTGTACGATCAATACTTTGCCTGTCTTCGAAGCAGCTTCTACGATCGCTTCTTTGTCCAACGGATACAGAGTACGCAAATCGAGAACATGCGCACTGATGCCTTCTTGTGCCAGCTTTTCCGCTGCTTGCAGGCAGAAGTGCAGAGTCAAGCCGTAGGAGATGACCGTGATGTCTGTCCCCTCTCGCTTGACGTCCGCTTTGCCAATCGGCAGCACATAGTCGTCCTCAGGCACTTCGCCCTTGATCAAACGATAGCAGCGCTTGTGCTCGAAAAAGAGCACCGGATCTTCATCGCGAATGGCTGCTTTCAAAAGACCTTTTGCATCATAAGGTGTCGAAGGTGCCACTACTTTTAAACCAGGCGTGTTCGTGAACATCGCTTCCACAGATTGCGAGTGGTACAGTGCACCGTGAACCCCGCCGCCAAATGGGGCACGAATCGTGATCGGACAATGCCAGTCGTTGTTCGAACGATAGCGCATTTTCGCCGCCTCACTGACAATTTGGTTCACAGCCGGCATGATGAAGTCCGCAAACTGGATCTCCGCGATTGGACGCATACCGTAAGCTGCCGCACCAATCCCTACACCGACAATAGCGGATTCAGCCAGCGGGGTATCGATCACGCGCTCCTCGCCAAACTCCTCAATCAATCCGTTTGTCGCACGGAAAACACCACCGCGTACGCCAACGTCTTCCCCGAGGATAAACACATTGGAATCGCGACGCATTTCTTCACGCATCGCCATTGTAATTGCATCAATAAAAGAAATGACTGCCATAAAAGATCCCCCCTTATTCCCCGTATACGAATGTCATTGTCGATTCTGGTGTTGGATATGGCGCGTTTTCTGCATATTCAGTGGCTTCATCCACTTCCAGCTGCACGCGGGCGAGCATATCCGCTTCCTTGTGTTCGTCCAAGAGTCCGATCTCTCTCAAATAGGCAGCGAAAACAATCAACGGGTCCTTTTTCTTCGCTTCTTCGACTTCTTCTCTCGTACGATACACACGATCGTCATCGTCACTGGAGTGCGGAACAAGGCGATACATAACAGCTTCGATCAGCGTTGGCCCTTGACCACTGCGAGCACGTTCAACCGCTTCTTTCATGACGCGGTATACTTCAATCGGATCGTTTCCGTCCACACTGACTCCCGGGAAGCCGTAACCGATCGCACGGTCTGCTACACTTTCACAAGCCAGCTGCTTTTTCAGTGGTACAGAGATCGCATATTTGTTGTTTTCGCAGAAAAAGATAACGGGGAGCTTGTGGACACCCGCAAAGTTCGCACCTTCGTGGAAGTCACCCTGGTTGCTGGAGCCTTCCCCGAACGATGCATACACAACAAAATCTTTTTGCTTCATTCTACCTGCCAAAGCCATACCGACTGCGTGTGGCACTTGCGTAGTCACTGGGCTTGAGCCCGTCAAAATATTGTACTTTTTGCCACCGAAGTGACCTGGCATCTGTCTTCCACCGCTATTCGGATCTTCCGCCTTCGCAAAAGCGGACAGCATGCAATCACGGGCTGTTTGGCCAAAAACCAGAACCAAACCAAGATCGCGATAGTACGGGCACAAGAAATCTCTGTCTTTTTCCATCGCAAAAGCTGCTCCCACCTGAGCTGCTTCCTGACCCTGGCAGGAAATCACGAACGGTACTTTGCCCGCACGATTCAACAGCCATTGGCGCTCGTCAATTTTTCTGGCCAACAGCATGTAATAATACATGTCAAGGACTTGCGCATCGGTCAATCCCACTTGCTCATGTCGCTTGGTTGTCATCGTTACATTCCCTCCTCGCTAATTGTGAATCGCTTTTCCGTCGACAGCCTGCGCTGCCTCCATGATTGCTTCGGATAAGGATGGATGCGGGTGAATCGTCTGACCGATCTCCCACGGAGTCGCATCCAGTACACGGGCCAAGCCCGCTTCGGAAATCATATCTGTCACATGTGTACCGATCATGTGAACCCCTAACAAATCATTGGTCTTGGCATCAACGACCAACTTCACAAAGCCGTCATTCTCACCGTGGATCAGGGCTTTGCCCAGTGGCTTAAAGCTGAACTTGCCGATTTTCACATCGTAGCCTTGTTCTTTTGCTTCTTTTTCAGTGAGTCCGACATTTGCGACTTCAGGTCGGCTATACGTACATTTCGGAACCTTGGTGTAATCCATCGGGTGCGGGTTTTGACCAGCCATGTGCTCTACGGCGAGTATTCCTTCATGCGAAGCGACATGAGCCAATTGCAGACCGCCAATAACGTCACCAATCGCATAAATATGAGACTCTGCAGTCTGGAAAAATTCATTAACCACAACTACGCCACGCTCGACTTTGATTTCTGTTGCTTCCAAACCGATGTTTTCTACATTCGCTTGGCGTCCTACTGATACGAGTACCTTTTCGGCTTCAAAAGTTTGGAATCCATCCTTGACTTCCGCCTGAATAGAGACTTTGCCTTCCCCTTTTTCCAACGATTCAGGCAGCACCTTTGCTCCCGTCACGATGTTGACTTTCCGCTTTTTCAACAGACGAGCCAATTCCTTGCTCACTTCTTCATCCTCAAACGGCAAAATACGGTCGGCGTACTCCACAACAGTTACTTCTACACCGAAATCATTGAGCATGGAAGCCCACTCAATCCCGATGACACCGCCACCAACGATGACAACAGAAGCAGGCAATTGCTCCCACTGCAACGCTTCATCGCTTGTGACCACATAAGATCCGTCGATGACCAAACCAGGAAGTGTGCGCGGACGAGAACCTGTTGCCAGCAAAAGGAATCGTGGAACGATCATTTCTTGGTCCCCGTTTTCCTTTTCAATGCGCACAGCACCTGCCTGCGGAGAAAAAATGGAAGGCCCCATGACTCTTCCAAAGCCTTCAAAGACAGTAATGCTGCCTTTTTTCATCAAGTACTGAATCCCTTTGTGAAGTTGGTCGATAATGCCTTGCTTTCGTTCTTGTATTTTCGTGAAGTCATAGCCTACAGTACCGGCCGAGACTCCGTATTTGTCAGCTTCCTTCAGGGTGGAGAATACTTCTGCACTGCGCAATAGCGCTTTGGATGGGATGCAACCACGGTGCAAGCAAGTACCACCGAGCTTTTCTTTCTCCACGATTGCTACCTTCATTCCCAATTGGGAAGCGCGGATTGCCGCTACATAACCGCCGGTACCTCCCCCGAGGACGACTAAATCAAACTCTTGAGACACCACGATCTCTCCTTTCATTCGGAAAGCTACCCTGCGTATTTACGAGAATATGAATATTCAAAGAAAACCGTTTATGTATTCCTGGCCGCCCTCCATAGAAGAGCGGACAGGAGTAAGACTTTTATAGAAGAAACGTGATTAGCGCTTGTAAACAGTCTTGCCGTTTTGCAGGAAAGTATTACGTGATCTTGCCACACTTGCAATGCGCTCTTCCGCCATGCGGTCAGCAGCTTTGTAGGAAGCCATGCCATCACGTTCAGCGATTTCGTAAATTTTCAGGATGCTGTCATAGATCGTTTCTACTTTTTTCAGTGCACGCTCGCGGTTATAGCCTTGCAGTTCATCTGCCACATTGATTACACCACCAGCATTGATCACGTAGTCTGGTGCGTAGATCAGACCCATTTCGTGAATTTGGTCGCCGTGTCTTTCTTCTTTCAGCTGGTTGTTAGCTGCCCCTGCAATCACTTTTGCTTTGAAGAGTGGAATGGTGTCATCGTTGATGATCGCACCCAATGCGCAAGGAGAGAAGATATCGCACTCTACGCCAAAGATCTCGTTAACGCCTACGGCTTTCGCACCGAAATCGTTCACTGCGCGATCTACGTTTTCTTGATTGATGTCCGTTACGATCAAATGCGCGCCTTCTTCATGCAGATGGCGGCACAGATTGTAAGCTACGTTTCCTACACCTTGTACAGCAATCACTCGTCCGGAGAGAGAGTCGGAACCAAACGCCAATTTAGCGGCAGCTTTCATTCCACGGTAAACACCGTAAGCTGTGACAGGGGATGGGTTACCACTGGAACCGAATGCCGGAGAAACACCTGTGACGAAATCTGTTTCCAAGTGGATCATATCCATGTCTGCTACTGTTGTTCCTACATCCTCAGCTGTGATGTAGCGGCCATTCAGCCCTTGGATATAGCGGCCGAAAGCACGGAACAGCTCTTCGCTCTTATGCTCGCGCGGATCACCGATGATGACTGCTTTACCACCACCGATGTTCAGTCCTGCTGCTGCGTTTTTGTAAGTCATCCCACGACCGAGACGCAGTACGTCCACAATCGCCTCTTCTTCTGTTTTATACGGCCACATGCGCGTACCGCCGAGTGCTGGTCCTAATGTCGTATCATGAATGCAAATGATTGCTTTCAAACCGGAATTTTCGTCTTGGCAAAATACCAATTGCTCGTAATCGTACTTTTGCATGTAGTCAAAGATGTTCACTGAAGAAACCTCCCTAGTATCTTTCGTTTTCCGCTTAGGTAAGCAGGCGTAACAGTGGGCTCCATTTGGAGAATTTCCCGTCAAGAGGTATATGCAAAAGTCATGCCAATAAAATCAAACTTATGAAAGCGCTTTATTTACAAGAACGTGGAATGAGCATCCTCACGTCAAGTCTGCATTTTTTTGCATATACGCGCAAAGAATTGCGTGCAATATATTGCACAGTCACATCATTACTCTTCCTGCACATCCATGATGCCCAATTTTTCCATCTTGTAGTACAAACTGCGAATCGCGATTCCGAGGCGCTTGGCTGCAAGGGTGCGATTGCCTTTCGCTGCTGCCAGTTCCCGCAATATGTGCTGACGTTCTGCCTTTTCCACAGCTTCTTTTAACGTGGTACCAGTGGAACCCTCATGCTGGGCCTCTTCCTTTTTGGTTGAAACGATTCTTCTTTCCAGTGGGGGTAAATGCTCCGGCATAATGATTCGCTCGTTGATCCGCATATGAATCATCGCTCGGCCCAGTACATTCTCTAGCTCGCGTACGTTGCCTGGCCAGTGATAGGACAGAAGCATCTGCAATGTTTCTTCATGCAGCTCTTCTACATTCCTTCCGTACTCCAGATTGGCTTTTCGCAGCAAGTGCATTGCAATCGGCTGAATATCTTCCAAGCGCTGTCTGAGTGGAGGGATATGAATCGGTACGACGTGGAGACGATAGTACAGGTCTTCACGGAAACGTCCCGCTCCGATCGCAGCCTCCAGATTCACATGGGTAGCTGCAATGACACGAACATCGATGTTGATCGGCTTCGTTCCACCGACTCGCACAACCTCTCGCTCCTGCAGGACGCGCAAAAGCATGACCTGCATGCTCATGGACAGCTCGCCGATCTCGTCCAAAAAGATTGTTCCACCGCTGGCTTCCTCAAACAGCCCCCGCTTTCCTCCTCGACGCGCACCTGTAAACGCGCCTTCCTCATAACCGAAAAGCTCACTCTCCAGCAGGCTCTCTGAGATCGCTGCACAATTGACCCGGATGAATTGGTTGTATTTTCGTTCACTTGCATTATGTATGGCGTGGGCAAACAGTTCTTTCCCCGTTCCCGATTCCCCACGAAGAAGGACAGTTGCTGGTGTTGACGCCGCTTTTTTGGCTTGCTCGATCGCTTGCTGCATAGGCTCGCTATATCCGATGATATCTGCAAAGCTATATTTAGCCTCCAAATTGCGGATGATACGACGAGCTTTCTCCAGCTCTTCTGACAGGCGCTTGAATTCGGAGACATCGTGAATAACGCCAACGCTGCCTTTCAGTTCCCCATCGACCACAACAGGTGCAACATTGACAACGACGTCCTTGCGCTTTGGTCCCAATTTCATAGGGACGCCTCTCACTGCCTTCTTCGTTTTCAAGACTTGCATATGCATGCTATCGCCTTCTGAAATGTCTACCGTCGCTGGTTTCCCGATAATGTCGTCTTGCGAAAAGCCCGTAAGCCTCGTGTAGGCGGGGTTGATCAAAAGTCCATTCCCGTATTGGTCAACGACTGATATCGCTTCGTCCGACGATTGAATAATCGCTTGCAGCATGCTCTGCAAATCTTTCAAGTTCGTCACTTCTTCTGCCAACGCCATGATTTCTGTAATATCACGGAAAATGGCAACAGCTCCGACAACTTCTCCTCGATCATTCCGAACGGGTACACGGTTTGTAATAATCCGCGTCTGATTCGGCAAGACTTGCTCCTGATTCAATTCGGGAGAGCCTGTCTTTAATACAATATGTAACCGCGTGTTCGGTATACGCTCCGAAACTTTTGTATCCAGCACTTCACTCGCCTCGATGCCCATCAATCGCTCTGCGGCTTTGTTGAACAACGTAATAATTCCTTGGCGATTGACCCCGATAATCGCGTCATGCGTGGAGTTCAGCATCGTTTCCCGCTCCCGCTGATTTTGCATTAAGACTGCAATCAGCTTATCGCGTTCCCGAATCAATTTCATGACGATTCTCGTAAACGTTCCCGGGATAAGCACTGTCTTATCTTTCTTTAATTGCCTGAGATGCTCATACTCTCCCAGGTCCCCTGTAGCTTCTAAAATGACATCCAGATCCTCATCCAAATAAGGCCGATAATCATGATCGACGGGAATCCCCAGTGATTGGGCCAGCAGTATGCCTGGCGCGTCCGGCCGTTGATCGACGACAGCAACGACTTGTAATCGGTCCATCTGGTTTAGCATCCGCAGGAGTGCTGTTCCACCACGTCCCGCACCAACGATGAGCAGCTTGTGCATGCGAGAGACCCCTCACTTTTTGAACAACTACGATCTTACTCGTTACCATTGTACTCCAACAAACCGTTGATGGACAGGCGTTCTTCCCTAACGTGCGCTCGTTCGTGTGCTACAGGTACGGTGGACAAGGCTGTTCGCATCCGATATGATGAAAAGAACGAACTGCAGTTGTTGTGGTAGTTCAGCGTTAGAGAAAGGGGTGAACCACCCTTGGTTTTTCAGAAAATCATTGCACTCTTAATTATGGTAATCCCGGCGGCAATCGCCATGTACGGAATCAAATTAATCCGAGACGCATTCTTCTATTCTGCCTCTCCGGAAGTTGGATTTTTATGGGGAAAACTCATTTTAGGTATATTGGCTTTCGCCATCCCTGTATGGTTTATTGCCGGATTTATTCTCCATCACGAGCGCAAAAAAAATCGCGTACAGCCCCGTTTCATGATTCCTGAACCAGATGACGAGGACTAGACCAAACCGGACGAGCCAGTCTGGTTTTTTTTATGTTCAGCTTCTGTAACTCTTCCCCATTGATCGAGTCGGCGGAGCCAACCGACCTGTTCGATGACGCGGGAAAACGAACAAAATTCTGCCGCAACCTGAAGACACAGGAAAAGCACGAGCATACTCGCCTGTACATAAATCGGTGTCCCGATGACAAAGGAAAAGCCTGCTGCAAAACCCAAGGCATTCGACCCTGTATCTCCCAGCATGATTTTGCCGCCAGCGTCATGAGAAAACATGAGCATACTTGCAACGAAAACAGGGAGCCAAAAAATCCAGTTTGCCATCGCCGCACTGGCCCCACTTGTCCATAAGCCAAAAGCTCCTGCCAGTACTGTTAGGCACCAAAACACTTTGATCGCCCGTCCAGGCCGCAAATCAAACAAGTTAACGATATTGGGGGAGAGTGCAAGTAAACCAAAGGAAACAATGCCTGCCCACAACGAGTTCGAAAGAGAGAGGGAAAGACAAAAAGCCGTGCTTGTCCCGCCAATCAGCTTCCACATGCCGCTGGTCATTCGCCTCTCTCGCCATAGCACGCCGAAATGTCCACGAAAGCCTTTTGCCTCTCGATCTGATGTGCAATCATCACGCCATCCCCAAAAGGCCATTGTGATCATACCTGTTACAAATAAAAAACCGTGCCGGACAAGCTCGCTATTGACCCCTCTAAGCAAAAGGATTCCGATCAGAATTATCCCGGTAATAGCGCTCGAACATACGAGGATGAGCCCCCCTGCTGTCAGTACTGACTCTCCATCGTAATTGAATCGATTCATTCCCAGGGCTTTGAGCTTTTGTGTGCCGATTTTATGCAGCCGGCGGTCAAGCACCAGCGGAAAAACGACCGCGACGAGCATCAAGAGCATCATGATTTTCGTTTCCACTCTTGCCCCTCCCACCATTTCCAGCATAGCGTTCGGCTAATCGCGACAAACTCTTTCCCGCGATGACAGAAGCCTGCCCAATCATTTTTCGTTTCACGGTGCGAAAAAAAGACAGGGACCTCTGCTACACGATACCCTGCCCGCAAAACATCGACAGTGAGCCCTACCTCTAAGCCAAATCCTTTATCCTGGCTCCCCAATCGGTCAAGAAGCTCGCGACGTATTGCCCGTTGTCCCGATAAAGGGGCTCTTGCTTCAAAGCCTGTCAACATCCGGATACCATGATGGGCCAAGCCTTTTGCCAATCCGAGACCTGCTTTTACTTGCGGAGGTGGCAGAATAGCTACCGCCATATCACAGACATCTTGCAGAACTGGCGTAAGCAGATGCGAGGCTTCTGCTGCGCTGTCTCGCAAATCGCCGTCGAGAAGCATGACCACTTCTCCACTGGCGCACTTCCAGCCCAGTTGAACAGCTGCACCTTTCCCTTGATTGTGCGGTGCTCGAATCACCCTATCCGCCCACTTGCTTGCGATGTGTGCCGTCTCATCTTTACTGCCATCATCAACGACGATCAGTTCATCACAAAAAAAGCGTTCACGGATGGCACGGAGAGTATCACCGATAGAAGCCTGTTCGTTGAACGCTGGAATGACGACACTAACTTTTTTCACGCGAGCCCTTCCTCTCAGCCAATCTATTTTGCACTTGCTCCAAAAGAGCCCACTGCTTTGTAGGAGAGTCAGGCACTTCTACGACCTGAATCCAAGAATTCGCCTGTTTTTCCCGTAGCCAAAGCGGGGCATGCCTAGCTACCACCAAAAGCACCCCATCTTCCCAACTGTTTCCATCGCGGTAAGAAACCACTTCCATACCTACTGAATGCATCAGCTGCTTAATCTGTTCAGCAACGCTGCCATCCTCCTGCCAAACATACACTTTGCTTCCTGCAAGTTCATCCACATAGCGTATGCTCATAAGTTGGACAACTTCTTGGTTGCTGAGCTCAACTTCCTTAAGCAATCGATTCATTTGCTGCCTTAATTCATGGTTGCTTTTAAGAGCGCGGTCGTACTTGGCTTCCATATTGGAAAGAATGCCCTTTGTTCCTTGCGTTACCCATGTATGACCTGCCGTCCCTCCTAACAAGATACCTACTCCAAGCGCGACAAATATGGCAGCCAGTGAAATCAAATGATAGCGGAAGGGTATCATGTCTACCTCCATGAAAGTGCGTTGTTCATAAAGTCCACGTCCGCCACTGGGTCCAAATCATCTGTACAGCATGACGGGCGATCGGATTAATGACGAGTGCGGCTGAAACAGGCAGAAGCATAGCGACTATACACCAAGCCCACAGCTTCCATGACTCGCTCGGCCGATAGAGATGACTGACTCCTTTGGCATCAATCAGCTTTGTCCCGATCTTCGTGCGGACCAATAACGTGCTCGCCATACCTTTGCGGCCTTTTTCCAGAAAATCAATCATATTTGTATGGGCACCGATCGTGACGATCAGTTGAGCCTCCTTTTCGTACGCTAACAGCATCGCCACATCCTCGCTTGTACCAGGCGCCGGCAAGACATGATAAGGCAAACCGAGCGCTTTTACACGAGTCGTTCCAGGTGCTGTCCCATTTACAAAAGCATGTACGACGATCTCCGCGCCGCTTTGGAGCGCTCTGTCCGAGACACTGTCCATATCTCCCACAATCAGGTCTGGACGATACCCTGCTTCCATGAGGGCATCTGCACCGCCATCGACACCGATCAAAACAGGACGATATTCCCGAATGTAGGAAGACAGCGTCAGCAAGTCCTCTTTATAATGTTTTCCGCGAACGACGACAATGACGTGTCGCTGTTCCATTTTTGTATGTAATCGCACATGGCAAAGTGGTTTTAAAAAAAGGTCTTTTTCCTTACTGGCGTACAAAAGTGTATTGTCGATAAACGAAGAGAGTGTGTCATCCAACTTATCATGAGCTTCATGCCATCGGTTTAAAATAGATGGAACCGTCACCTGCTGCAGCCTACATACATGGACCCACTTCTCTTCCAATAGGATGTACAGATTTTCTTCGCGTATCGTTGCATACTTGCCCTCGGTCCATTCCATGAACGAATCCGACACATCTACATCCAGCACCTCATAGAGTGTGACACCGTTTGTTAAAAGTTGGCGAGCCCCTTCAGCCGGGTATTGCCCCGTCATGAATGGCGAAAGGTTGAGGACGACTTTTACCCCTCTTTCCAGTAAGGACTGTGCTGCTATCTCATCAACATCTGGATGATCAATGATGGCGATATGACGGGAGTGGAGACGTTTGCATAACTGCTTCGTCTTCAGATCAGCTGCTACGACAGCCGTGTATGAATGTGCTGCAGAACCTTTTTGTTTGCCCACTTTTCCACCTCCGCCCTTAGTATGCTAAATATTTCCTCCTTACATGCAAAAAAGAGGCTGTGCATCAAATGCACAACCTCTTTTAAGCGAAGCGTTTTCAGTTTAATCTACGCACCCTTGAGCATGTAGTAAATGATCAAACCATCTGCGAACAGGAAAACCATCAAAGATACAAAGCCAAATGCTGTTGCAAATTTGTTTTTCGCTCTGATGGAGCTCAAACAGCCCCAAGCAATAAAGAATGTGAAGATAAACATCAGGATGTCAAATAAAACGATTTTCATAAACGACAACTCCTTCACCAAGATGACGCAAACCGGAATACAATGGCAATTCCATTATATAGCTTCATGTATTATGAGACAAGCATATCCAAATTTGTGAACAAAAAGTTTCACAATTATTTCCCTTTTATTGTGCCACATGTTGCGCTGCCTATCCATATACTCCAGCAATCTTGCTCTATCCATTTGTCTTGCCCGGCTACGTGATCATGGATGGTGTGAACGAGGTCTTTCAATTCCGCATCGGTCAATTCATACAGAATGGAGCGGCCTTTTCTTGAAAGCAAGTCTGCTTCCAAATCAGACCAACTATCGTATTCTCGTCTTGTCTCCCATAGCATTGTCTTGTTCACCTGCTCAAGCCCTGCGAGCTTCATGGTGTTCTGCACCGTTGTATCATCCGGCCTGCGTTTTTGTTCGATCGTTAGCAAACGCGGGTATCGGGTAAAAAAATAGCCGCGAAAATGAGTCGGCGAGGCTGGCATATTGACATCGTCCATCGTCCGGTCTTGGATTAAGCAAATTCCTCCTGGTGCCAATAACCTGATGACTTCTTTAAAAAACTTCTGCAAGTCTTGCTCCGGGAAATGGTGGATCAATGCGCGAGCAAATACAATATCCGCACACTGACTCGGCAAGCCGGTTGCGCGGGCGTCCCCCTGTGCAAACGAAATCTTCGGATCGTCAGCACATTGCTCTCTTGCAGCCTCAACCATCACGTGGGAAAAGTCAACTCCCGTGACAGTAGCAGCCCCTAGCCCTGACCAAGCCCTACTGTAAATTCCACCGCCACAACCGATGTCCACGACGTTTTTTCCCACGGGATTGACGAGTGACAGGATCGTTTGACTCCACGAATCATCAGCGGTTCTCCCTGTATAGCTCAACTGGTTTTTCTCAGCGTGAAAATCAATTGTCATTCCTGTTTCGCCTCCATGAACTCCAGTCGGTTTCCAAATGGGTCCTCTGTAAAAAAGCGGATAAGGTGAGGTATTTCTTCGTCAATCCGAAACGATACCCCATTTGCTTGCAGATGCTCCATCAGCGAACCAATGTTTTGCACAAGGAACGCCGGATGTGCTTTTTTCGCGGGAATGAATCCTTCCTCTACGCCAATATGAATCATTTGAGCGCCACATTGAAACCATACACCACCTCGAACGAGAAGCTTCGCTGGCTTTGGAACCTCCGGCATTCCCAACAGCTCACCGAAAAACTTGCGTGCTACGTCCTCCGTTCCTGCTGGTGCTGCTAATTGTATATGATCGAGCCCAATCCATTTATGCTTTGTGGTCATCGTCTTCATTACCTCCTCTTTTTTTGCACAGAACCATCCATTCATCAATCTGATGGGTCATTACTCTGCCTTCCTTTGTGGTAAGTCCTAGATATTCTTTTTGCTCATCTGTAGCGTTCAGCAGCAGTTTTTCCACGCTCTCCTCCTGCTCAGATGATTCGGAAGTGCGCTGAACCCATGGTAAAAATTCAAATCTTTTTTTGCGTGCCTGCTGCTTTTGCGGAGTCAAGCCATTCGCTTCAAGCAAAGCGCCCCATTCACTTATGGAAAGACAGCGAACATGACTGGGATCGCGTGTTTTCTCTATTTCATTTATGAATGCCGAGAGTGACGACTCCTCAGGCGAAACGTTGTCGATAAAAAGAAACAACCCACCAGGGGACAGCACGCGACTCACCTCACGAACAAAAGCCGCTGGATCCGGAAAATGATGAGCCGCGATTCTGCATGTGACGATCTCGAAGGATTCATCCAAAAACGGGAGTGATTCTGCATCTGCCTGTACATACATCACATTCCGGACAAGCACTGCATCATTGGCAGTAGACGCCGCCATGAGCATCGGGCGAGTCAAATCCGTAGCGACGACCAAGCTCACATGTGGAGCCAATGTCCTTGCTACGTGCCCACCTCCTGTGGCAATATCCAGTGCCCGCCACTTCTCTGATGGCTGCAACCACTCCACCATCAGGTCCAGGTCGCTGCCTTTTGCATGTGTTTTGCTTTGCACGTATTGCTCTGCATTTTTGCCAAATTGCGCTTGCACGGCTTGTTTGATCTCCTCATGATTCATCGGGAACACCTCCTGCCCTAATCATATTCCAATGTTTGTCATCCTTGTTATAGAATACAGATAACTAGTTATCGAGAATTTGAATAGGGGGCAACTAACAGTGGACCGAGAAAGTCTTGAGGTATTTTTGACGATTGCTCGTCATGGATCAATTAACCGCGCTGCACAGGCATTATTTTTGGCGCAATCAACATTGACACACCGATTGAAGCAGCTTGAGCGCCAGGTTGGGAGTGCGCTTTTTGTTCGCACTGCCTCAGGCGTCAGTCTTACAGGCGAAGGACGTCGGTTGCTACCAGTTGCTACAAACATCGTGGAGCAAATGCGCTCCTTTATCCAAGAGAAAGAACAGCGCCAATCGATGAACATCGTCGCAGGAAAAGCCTTTGTCGCCTATGAGCTGCCACGGCTTATCGGAGAATATCGTATCGCCCATCCGGGATTTACTTGCTACGTCCGCTCTACGTTGTACGAGGAGTCTCTCAGCGCTCTGCTAACGGGAACGGCCGATATTGCCTTTCTCGGGAGTGAAATGTATCACCCGCACATCCATCAAGAATTCCTTCCCAGCGATCAACTCCTGCTCGTTATGGCCCCGAGCCATCCTTGGGCTAGCGGGTTTCCAGGTTATCAAGCATGGGGGACCGAGGAAATGATAGTGTTCGGGAATCATACCGCTCCTTATCGCCAACGCATTGACCGCTATCTGGCGCAGCAAGGAGTTTTTCCGAATATTATTATGGAATTGGACAGCTTCAATGCTGTTAAAAAAATGGTCGAACGCCAGCTAGGGATCACGATCCTTCCGGAAAGAACCATACAACAAGAGCTAGCGACCGGAAGATTGGTCGCGTACGATATCGCAAACGGTGAATTGGTGCGCCCCACACTCATCGCCTACCTGCACCCAAAAAAAGAGGACGATGCTTTCCAGCAATTCGTCCAATGGATCAAGGATCATTATTAACAAAAGTTCAATGTAGGGTTAGTACCGTAAGCTCCGGGCGACAAAATAAACGAACAGGCAAGATCGTCGTACCCAACCCTCTGTTGGTGTACACAGCCATGCCACCTACCTGATACAATCCTTGTACATATTTACGCCCGTATTGCGGCACCAAGAGATGACCAATGAAGGGCAAGCGCACTTGTCCACCATGGCTGTGGCCGGACAGTTGGAGATGCACGGGATGCTCTGACGCCCTATCAGCAAAATCAGGCTCATGGACCAACAAGATAACGCTGCCCTCTGGCGGGATATTTTCTAACGCTTTTGAAAGATCAGGTACACCATAGAAAATATCATCGACCCCCGCCATATATAACTGCTGGCCATCTTTGTGCACGACAACGTGCCGATTATCCAACACTTCGAATCCAGACGCGGCTAACCCATCCCGAACTTTTTGTTGTTCACCAGCTCGATAATCGTGGTTGCCCAAAACGGCGAATTTGCCTAGTGGAGCCAGGAGCTGATTGAAAAGGGGAACGGCGGCAAACAGAGGTCTCGTCACTTCATCCACGATATCCCCTGTGAAGCAGATCAAATCCGGTTTTTCGCTCTGGATCACGGCAATAACCGACTCTAACTCTTTCGGTTCAAAATAATGACCAAGATGGACATCACTGAAATGAATGAGCTTTGTCCCCTTGAAGCTTTCTGGCAATCCCGGTATCTTGATGGACAATCGCACGACATCAAGGGCTTTTCGTTCCCATACATGACCGTACACGCCAGTCGTTACACCGAGACCAATCAAACCCCCTACCCATTTCGTGACTTTGTGGAGAAATGATTTCCTTGAAATGGGGGCAAGGTTTGGATCATTCACTGTCTTTCGTTCGCTCATACCCATTGACGACAACGTCCAATCTTCCGGTTACCGGGTCAATGAGTAAACCATGGACGTCCACATTCGGTGGGAGGAGCGGGTGATTTTTAATCGTATCCACGCTATTTTTCACACTATCTTCTACACGATCGAATCCGTGCAACCATTTGTGCAAGTTAATCCCTGCATGTTGAAGCGTGGAGAACGTTTGAGCCGAGACTCCTCGCTCCAGCATCTTCTCCATGGTGCGCTTGCTGTCGATTGCACTCATCCCGCAGTCATAATGACCGACAACCATCACTTCTTCTGCATTCAATTCGTAGATCGCCACGAGAATGCTTCGCATGATACTTCCAAAAGGATGGGACACGATTGCCCCGGCGCTTTTTACGTGCTTGATATCCCCATTGTGGATGTTCATGGCTTTCGGCAACAGTTCAACCAATCGCGTATCCATGCAAGAGAGCACGACCAGTCGTTTATCAGGAAACTTGGTGGTTTGGTACTTTTCATATTCATGATTCTCCACAAATTCACGGTTAAATTCGAGAATTTTATCCAAATTGCGCACTTTTACAGCACCTGCCTCGCTCTTAGTAGTATGTATTTGTATCGTATGCTTTTCTATTTTACATAGGAGGATCAAAATCTCGCAAGGGACTCTGGCAGTTTATTATCAAATGGTTCATTTTGTCAGGATGTAATGCTGCTCGTCTAAACGAAATTTTTTTGGAGAAAAGAGTTCCTCGATCGTCGAGTAAATGGGTTCTCTTTTTGTGAATTTGTCACCTATCCATACCCCATACAGTTCAACCTGCGTCTTGTCGTGGTCAAGCAACTCTTCGCACCATGCACGGAGATGCATCATTCTGTCCATCCTTTTTTGATAGTCCTCTACGTATTTTTGATACTGACGGGGCCTCTGCTCTTCTGGGTACATCCCGAGTTTTACTTTATCAGGATGCTTGGAAATGCTAAATCTGCAAGCGCAACCCTCTTCAGTTGTCACCCACCATGCCTGTTTTTTCGGAAAACGCTTGAAAAAATGAGGGCTATTTTCTCGTGACAGCTTGCCCGTCAAAACATAAGGGGAGACTAGCGGATTAGGCTCAATTCCTGGTGTTTCTTTTATCATGACGAATAATTCTAGGCACATTGATTCAGTTCCTCCGGAAAGAGTACTTTTTTAGTTATAGTAAAAATTACCTAACTTTGGTAGAATAATCAAAAACATAATTAGGAGAGTTGCAGATTGAAATTTAGACTAGCCTTAATACTTGCACTAGCACTAATCCTTCCAGCTTGTAGTGAAACTGCAAGCACACCAGAAGTACCGCTACCTGCATATGTATTAGCCATTGACCGATTTGACGAAAGCACCGGAATGTGGATGGTTGCTTTAGCGACAGAATCAAATGATGAAAAGGAATTGCGCGCTTTAGTGGAAAATACTCGGACTCTAGCGAAAGACAAGAAAGAAGAAGTTAACTCCGTTTCTGTGACCATTATCAAACCAGATGGAAGGATTCCTTCCACTGTTACAGCATTTGGCAGAATTGCCTTGACGAGTAAAGGCATGGAACAAACCGGATTGAGTAGTACTTCCGAAATGGTCTTTGAATATAAAAACGCTCCCGCAGCAAGCCCCGAACAACCACCTACTACACCAGCTAAAGAAACAGCTAAGTGAACTCTGTAATTCTATTTAGTAAAATGGTATATTGATGATCAAAGCCAGGGTTAAAATACCTTGGCTTATTTCTTGCCCCGACACAATAGCCAATTCATCAGGTTAAAACTTGGAAAAGCTTTTCTAATTGTTCCTTATTTGCGAATGACTCATCTATCGATAAAAAGGATAATAAGGTAATTGCTTTTTGGGCTTTATTTGCCGCAAACATTTTGTGATGGCCATCCAATAAAAAATGACTATAAACCCATATCTCATCAAAATGATTTAACGGATATTTTATATCTAGGAAAGAAATGCTCAACGCTGTTGGTGTTTCTTTTAAATCCACTCTGTCCATGTAATCATTTATTGCTATAGGATTTAATGATTCACTGGATTGAATGGGTACTATATATTCTTCAATTTTCCTCATACTGCTAATATTCCTTAGCCCAGCCTTATAGTACTCAGTCCCATGTGCCTCTCTTTTCAGCCTAGGATACACCTTCAGCAAAGTTGCCATGTAATGACCATTGGGAATGAGACAGGATAAATCAGACATGAAATCTTGGTCCAGTGTATTTATCCCTTGATTTAATTTGTTGGATATTTTTGTTGGGTTTTTCATATCCATTCCTGAAGCCTCGGCATAAAAAAGACAGGTTTCACAATCTATACCTGTATTGGCTATCTCTTTTTCCTCAATGGCTAGATAGCGCTGACGATAACCAGCCTGCTTATACTCAATAGGTGATGTAGAAGAGCTAATTCTAATTTCTTTATAGGATAGCAGTTTGCTCATTTAATTTAATCTCCGAAGTATTAACCTTTAAATTTTGATGGGTTTTCAACATAACTTTCGATCACATAGCCACAATTTGTACAGATTCTATGAATGATCGCAGAATTAAGAGGAACAAACTTGCCGAAGGGAAACACTCCCGCATCCCCAGCTTGCCTCCCTTTTCCAATCTCTTTACACCCACATTTTGGACACTGCACATTTTGATTTTCCATTTTGCACCTCGCTTTTACTCTGTTTCGAATATTATTATAGATTATACAAACCATTTTTTGTTAATTTATTCTAAGAAAAGGAAGCTATAGAAAATTAGGAGTCAAACTCTACTAAGTCCTACCAACACAAAAAGACACTAGCAAGCAAGTGCTAATGTCCTTTGGTATTGGTTAAAAATCATCTACATGAGTATCTACATCCTAGCTAATCTTCGCCTCAATCCGCAGCTTGTCCGCCACCATGGCAATGAACTCACTGTTGGTCGGCTTCGCCTTGGTGTTGGAAATCGTATAACCAAACAAGCTGGAGATGGAGTCCAGATTACCACGGGACCACGCTACTTCAATCGCATGACGGATCGCACGTTCTACGCGACTAGCGGTTGTATTGAATTTCTTTGCAATGTCCGGGTACAGGACTTTGGTAATCGAACCGAGCAGCTCGACATCGTTGTATACCATTGTAATCGCTTCCCGCAAATACAAATAACCTTTGATATGCGCAGGAACTCCAATCTCATGAATGATGCTGGTGATGCTCGCGTCCAAATTGCGTCCGCGGATTTGCAGAGTAGCTTGCGGTTTCGCAGAAGAAACAAAAGAAGAGGCAGGTTTGGTTGTAATGATTTGACGGATGCGCTGAGCCAGCACCTCCATATCAAACGGTTTCAAAATGTAGTAAGCTGCTCCCAGCTCTACTGCTTTCTTCGTAATTTCTTCCTGCCCGAAAGCAGTCAACATAATAATTTTAGGTTGAGGACTTAAGCGCATGGCCTGAATTTGCTCCAAAACAGCCAAGCCATCCAGATGTGGCATGATGATATCCAAAATTAATACATCGGGTACACGTTCCTGCAGCAGTCGAACTACCTCATTGCCGTTGTAAGCAACACCCACAACATTCATGTCATACTGGCTACTGATGTACTCTTCCAACAGATTCACAAATTCTCGGTTATCATCTGCCAATAACACTTCAATCTTGCTCAAGGTCGTTCCTCCTAACAATGGACGGTCTTTTGGAAAGAAGGTGGCGTTCTAGAGGTTAACAAATCTAAAAGGATTAGTCCATACCATCTTTTTCTCTACAAAAATTATTCGACAAAGCAAATTCCATTCCTGCCAATGACGAAAGATTGAATGATTTAACTGATATTTCGACAAAGAATCCGTTCCTTATGAACCGATTCGTCAAAGGACTGCAAAAATCGGAAAAGCCGCCTCGCTTCGTTCGCGTGACGGCACTTCATTCAGGCAGCTTTGGTTGTATTCGTTCGGGATTCGGCAGTATCTCGCACATTCACGCCAGCATCCTGAAGCATCCATTCAATGTAGCAGCCATATCCGGAAGTAGGATCATTGACAAATACATGCGTGACGGCACCGACGATCTTGCCTTTTTGAATGATGGGACTGCCGCTCATCCCTTGTACAATGCCACCTGTCTTTTCCAAAAGGCGTTTGTCCGTGACTTTAATAATCATCCCTTTGGTTGCAGGAAAATGCTGCTTGACTACGTTTGCGATCTCAATATCGAACTCTTCTACCTTCTGACCTTCCACGACAGTAAGAATTTTGGCTGGCCCTTCCTCTACCTGTTCAGCAAGAGCGATTGGTAACGGCTCTTGATAATAGCTGCGTTTGGGCTCGTCCTTCATTTTGCCGAAAATGCCAAAAGGAGTGTTTTTGGTTATATTTCCGAGAACTTCACTTTCATTGTAGAAACGAGCAAATTTCTCCCCTGGGTTGCCACTTTGTCCTTTTTCAATCGATGTGACACTTGCTTGCACGATCTGGCCATCTCCTACGACAATGGCTTGACCAGTATCAACGTCGGAAATGACGTGCCCTAATGCCCCGTACGCTTTGGAATTTGGATCATAAAAGGTCAGTGTCCCTACTCCTGCCGCTGAATCCCGAATATAGAGACCCATACGGTATTCACTGTCTTTTTTGTCTTTTGCCGGGTGCAAAGTGAGCGAAAGCTTTTCCTTGCCACGAACGACAAGCAATTGAACGGAATGATTCTTTTTCCCCGTTTCGTTAATCAATTTCTTTACGTCGTTCATGTCATTGATGTACATGTCGTTCATTTTGATAATCATGTCACCGACGTGTATACCTGCCTGTTCACCTGGAGAAAACTTGTTTTTACCATCGTCAACTAAATGATGACCGACAACCAAAACACCCGCTGTTTGCAGCTTCACCCCGATTGACTGTCCACCAGGGTACAACCGCAGATCTGGCAATACATTTACTTTTACAGCAGTCAGCGGAATGTTATGCCACTTCACCTGCAATTGGGCTTCCCCAGCCCTACGCGGTTCAACGGACATAGGCCTGCTCAAATCAACGGATACCTCACGCGCCTCTGTCCCGTTAACATGCAAAATATCAGGATTGCTATTGATTAGCGTGCCCATTACCGGCACAGAGACCCGTAGTTGCTCGAGGGACCCTTCCATCAAACGCAATTCACGGGGAAAGGAGGACAGATCGCGGAACGGGGTGGAACTCACGACAAGTGCCGTGATGAGGAGAAGGAGACTTCCCATCCATTTTCTTTTGTTTTGTCGGATCACCAGTAATCACTCCTACCGTTCCCTACCTACACCTACAAAACAAAACGGTCAAGTCCGTTTTGATTGACCGCAAGCGGTCATGAGGGACACCTCCACCTTGTGTACCTTTAATGTTGCCACCAGCCAAGCGGATTATGTCAGGAAAATAACCCACTCAAAACATTAGAAAACCAGGCTTCACAAGCCCTTGGCGAGACCGTCGTTGTACTACCTACAATAAAAAAAGACTGCCAGCTAAATTAGCTGACAGTCTTTCGTTCACGGCCGAGAAGAATCATCTCGCGCGCATGTTCTTCTGTTTTTGCTGTTACCTCAGCCCCGCTTAGCATGCGAGCCAGCTCCGTTACCCGTTCATCATCAGACAAACGATGCACCAGCGTCTCTGTTTCATTCTCGCTCATTTCCTTTTTAATCAGAAAATGCGCGTCTGCCATGGATGCAACCTGTGGCAAGTGCGTAATGCACAAGACCTGGCGCTGCCCAGCGACCCGGGCGAGCTTTTCTGCTATCGCTTGAGCTGCTCTTCCGCTTACACCCGTATCGACTTCATCAAAAATAAGGGTCTCCACTTGATCAGTGCCCGCCAAAATCGTTTTAATGGCCAACATGACGCGAGACAGCTCTCCGCCGGAAGCAATTTTCGCCAAAGGACGCAATGGCTCACCCGGGTTAGGTGAGATTAAAAACTCGATCTGATCCATTCCGTTCGCATCAACGAAGCGCTTGATACCGTCGATTTCTACCCCGTCATCATCCGGCGTCTGTCTGACGTCGATGGCAAAACGAGCACGCTCCATGTGCAGTTCTTTTAGCTGCTGCTCGATCTCTTGTGCGAGTTTTCCTGCACATTCGGAACGAATAACCGACAATTCCAGTGCCTCCACTGCCAAATCGGCTGCAAGCTCCTGCAATTGCTTTTCCACCTGCTGAAGGCGATCTTCGTAGTGATGCATGTCATCCAATTCATCCTGAATCGTGGCAGCATACTCCAAAATATCGTCTACACTTTTGCCATACTTGCGTTTTAACGACTGGATTTGATCAAGACGGCGTTCTACTTCCGCCAATTGCTCCGGTTCAAAATCCATTTGGTACGACAATTGACGAAGGTTATGCACCACATCTTCTATCTGATAGTATGCCGATTGGACCATTTCCAAAATCGGAACGAGCTGTTCTTCGTAGTTCACACCACGCTCAAGCTCGCCCATCGCATGTCCTAACCAATCCATGCCCTTTTGGTCACCATGCAATGCGCGGTATGCATCTTGAATCGTTGAATAAACTTTTTCAATGTTCATCCACTTTTTCCGCTGCTGCATGAGCTTCTCGTCTTCGCCAGGCGTGAGGGTTGCCGCCTCAATTTCATCGAGCTGATATTGCAATAGATCGATACGCTGAACCAGCTCCCGATCATTGCGCGCCATACGCTCCAGATCTTGCTTTGTTTTGCGGTAAGCAGCATACAGGGTGCCGTACTCTTGCTTTGCAGCTCCCAACGCACTTTCCCCATATGCGTCGAGCCAATTGATATGCTTGTCTGACTGCATCAGCATATGCGTATCGTGTTGTCCATGCACCGTAACCAGCCATGGCCCCAACTCACGCAGCATAGCAAGGGTCACGAGCTGTCCATTGATTCGAATGATACTCTTACCTTGATTCGATATATCTCGGCGTACCACAAGCATACCGTCTTGCTCAATCTGGACACCGACATTGTTACAAACGGCAAGTCCAGGGTGACCAGGCGGCAATTCAAACAGCCCCTCCACCTCTGCACGAGGCTCACCGTAACGGACAAAATCAGCCGAAGCCCGGCCTCCTAACAACAGTCCTAGCGCATCGATAATGATGGATTTACCGGCACCCGTCTCCCCTGTCAGGATGTTTAACCCTTTTTGGAAAGAGACTGTCACTGATTTGATGATGGCAAAATTTCGGATCGAGAGTTCCACTAGCATCGCAAGCGACCACCTTCTACAACATTTCCATTAAGCGTTTCGTCACTTCATTGGTATTTTCTTTGGAACGGCAAATAATCAGGATGGTGTTGTCGCCACTGATAGTCCCCATGATTTCTTCCCATGGAAGGTTGTCAATCAGTTCAGCTACCGCATTCGCATGTCCCGAAAGTGTCTTCAGTACAATAAAATGATCGGCTTGGTCAATGCTAATAAAGGAATCCACAAGCATGCGTTTCAGCTTTTGCAGTGGATTGAATTTTTGTTCAGCAGGCATTGAATACTTATATCGTCCATCAGGGAGTGGCACTTTTACCAAGTGTAGTTCCTTGATGTCTCGGGATACAGTCGCTTGCGTCACGTTAAAGCCAGCAGTCCGCAAGCGGTCCACCAGATCATCCTGTGTTTCCACCTCTTGATTGCTGATGATCTCCCGAATACGAATATGTCGTTGCCCTTTGTTCATATGGATTACTCCCATTCCCCTTGTAATTTCGTTCGTATTGCTTCGAAAAAGCCACCTTTTTTCCACTTGATCAGCGGGGTAACACACGGTGACTTTTTAATGTAAATCTGATCGCCGCCCTCGAGTCGATACCCAAACTGCCCGTCAATGGACAGTCCCATCTCTTGATGAATGGCATCCACTTCGACCCGGATCGTTTGATTGCCTGACAGTACCATTGGTCGGGCCGTCAAGGAATGCGGAGCCACCGGTGTCAGTAATAGCATGTCCACATTGGGCGCCACTATTGGACCGCCTGCAGAGAGTGAGTATGCCGTTGATCCTGTCGCCGTAGAGACAATGACACCATCTCCGCTGAACGTTGCGACGTACTCATCATCCAGAAAGACCGCACATTGAATGATCCGGCAAAATGAACCTTTTGCAATCCCTATATCATTCATGGCCGTGTATGTCCCCAGTGTGATTCCTTTTCGCACCAAACAAGCTTCCAGCATGGCTCTCTTTTCAATGTCGTACTTTCCAGAAAGGAGATTGTCTACAGCCTGAGGCAGATGCTCCGGTTCCGCTTCCGACAAAAAGCCCAACGTACCTAAATTAATTCCAAAGATCGGGATAGAGTGACCGGCAAGCTGGCGAGCAATTCTGAGTAGCGTGCCATCGCCTCCCAATACACAAACCAAATCCGCCTGCTTCCCCATCTCTTCTACAGATGCGCCCAGTTCTGGATGCCCTACATCTGGTGCGACATGTTCATCCAGGAATACGTGCGCCCCTCTGTCCTCAAGTAAATACAGCAGTTCCCGTGCAACGATACGTGCTTCGGGTTTTCCTTTGTTCGCTATGATTCCAATTTTCTTCACGTGGTCCACCCCAAAACTGGTTGGTTGGAAATCCTTCTTGAACAACCTCATATTCAAGTATACAACTTCACATGCATAAATAAAAAGCCTCGTTTGTGACAAAACTCCCGAGGCTTTGGTTTTTCATCCTATTTCAAATTCGCATGCGCAGACGCAACTACCTCTGTCACGCATTGCAACCAAGCTTCCGAATCCATGCCGCCCTCACTTTTCTGGACATGCATAACAAATTCAATGTTTCCTTCCCCTCCTGTAATCGGAGAGTAATCCAAGCCTTTCAGTGCGAAACCCAATCCACTGGCAAATTGGCCAATGTCAGTCAGAACGCTCTCGTGTACTTCTGGATCACGGACGATTCCATTCTTTCCGACTCTATCCTTGCCTGCTTCAAATTGAGGCTTGACCAGGGCAAGGACGTCACCGCCATCGAGCAAAAAACGATACAACACAGGCAATATCAATCGCAGAGAAATAAACGATACGTCAATCGATGCTGCGTTTGGGCGTTCATGCTCAAAAGCTTCCGGGTCCATATGACGGAAATTCGTCCGTTCCATGACAACCACTCGCTCATCCTGTCGCAAGCTCCATGCGAGCTGTCCATACCCGACATCAATGGCGTATACAAGTCGCGCACCGTTTTGCAGTGCACAGTCTGTAAAACCGCCAGTCGAAGCTCCGATGTCCATCATAACACGATCCTTCATGTCGATCGCAAAGACCCGCAATGCCTTTTCGAGCTTGAGGCCCCCCCGACTCACATACGGGTGTACCTCTCCCTTCACCGTAATCGCAACATCCTCGGCAAATTTGGTTCCCGGCTTGTCACAGCGCTCGCCAGCTACTTGCACAAGGCCTGCCATTACGGCTGCTTTTGCTTTTTCTCTGGTCTCATAATGGCCTCTTTCGACCAAGAGAACATCGATCCGTTCTTTCCTTACACTCATGCTTCCACTACGCCCTTCGAAATTGGCATCAAGGATCGGACACGAGCAGCGATATTATCAGCTGTGAGACCGACCTCTTGCCGCTGTTCTTTCACACTTCCATGCTCAACAAAATAATCAGGTACCGCAACAACCTGTACATTCATTTCGTGATAGCCTGCACGATTGTAGCATTCAATGACAGCGCTGCCGAATCCGCCCATTTCACAGCCTTCTTCAACCGTAATGATATCGTAGCCTTCCTTTGCCAGACGGAACAAAAGCTCTTCGTCCAAAGGCTTGCAAAAACGTGCATTGACAAGCATCGGCTTGATTCCTTCTTCTTGAAGCTGATTGACAGCCGCCTCAGCAATTTCGAATACGTGACCAAACGAGAGAATCGCCACGTGTTTGCCTTCGCGTACAATCTCCGCTTTTCCGATTGGCAACACTTGCAGATCGTCATCCATTTTGACGCCACGAATTGGCAATCGCGGATAACGATAAGAGATCGGACCGCCTTTATATTCCACTGCTGTCTTCATCATGTGACGCAGCTCATTTTCATCCTTCGGTGCCATAATGACCATGTTAGGAATGATGCGCATGAATGCCACATCGTACATCCCTTGGTGTGTCTCCCCGTCTGCTCCGACGAGTCCAGCACGGTCAACGGCGAAAATCACATGGAGCTTTTGACGCGCGACATCGTGGATCAACTGGTCATAGGCTCTTTGCAAAAAAGTCGAATAAATCGCAAAGACCGGCTTCAAGCCTTGTGTTGCTAATCCTGCCGCAAATGTACATGCGTGCTGCTCTGCAATCCCAACGTCAAACAATCTATCAGGGTACTTCTGTCCAAATGGGATCAAACCTGAACCCGCTGGCATCGCTGGGGTAACAGCCACGATCGATTTGTCTTCATCTGCGAGCTTCATCATCGTATCCGCGAAAACAGACGTATACGTTGGTGCAGATTTCGGTGTATCCCCTGACTCGATTTTATACGTACCGATACCATGCCACTTGACCGAGTCAGCTTCAGCTGGCGCATAGCCTAATCCTTTTTTCGTGATGGCATGAATTAAAACAGGACCTTTTGTATGCTTGGCTGTTTTCAGTGTATCGAGCAAAAGCTCCATGTTATGTCCGTCGATTGGACCAATATACGTAAAGCCTAGCTCTTCGAAGAGAACGCCAGATACGAGCAAGTACTTCATGCTGTCCTTGAAGCGTTCAGCCATGTGAGCTAATTTGCCCCCTACAGCAGGAATGGATTTCAACAATCCTTCGACTTCATCCTTCGCCCATTGATAGTTCTCCGTCGAGCGAATTTTCCCCAAGTAGTTGTGCAAGGCACCAACGTTTGGCGCGATGGACATTTCGTTATCATTTAACACAACGATGACATTCTTGCGCTCATGACCGATGTGGTTCAAGGCTTCCAGAGCCATACCGCCTGTCAGCGCACCGTCTCCGATCACAGCAACGACATGGTTCTTTTCTTTTTTCAAATCCCGCGCAGTCGCCATCCCCATTGCGGCAGACAACGACGTGCTGCTATGCCCGGTTTCCCATACGTCATGCGGGCTTTCCACCATTTTGGGAAACCCACACAACCCTTTGTACTGACGCAAGGTCGGAAACATCTCCCGGCGTCCTGTCAGCATTTTATGTACATATGCTTGATGTCCGACATCCCAGATCAGCTTGTCCTTGGGACTGTCAAAAACATAGTGCAGCGCTAGCGTCAGCTCGACGACACCCAGATTCGGCGCGAGATGTCCGCCTGTTTTCGAGAGCGTTTCGATTAGAAACTGACGGATCTCGGATGCCAATGTATGTAACTGCGGTTGCGTGCACTTTTTCAAGTCTTGAGGATCATTTATAGTAGTAAGCAGCATTGGTATTCCTCACTTTCCACTGTTCGTTCTCCGGCGATTGTGCATGCTGCATATCAATCAAGCCACTAGAAAACCCGGCTTTTCTTATTGCTATAGCCGATTCCGCTTATTTTCAGCTTGATTCATTATAACGGTTTCTTAATAAAAACACCACTTTTGATCAACATATACGAATATGAAGGCGATATCTTGCATTTTCTGGTAAGATGGTTTGGAATACATAATCCGAACAAAAGAGGTGGACGTCCGTGAAGTTCTCACAAATTCAGTATGAGCGCATGGATATGGACAAAGTTGAAGGACAATTCGCGCAATTATTGGAAGCGTTTCAACATGCTTCAAGCTTCTCCGAGCAAGATACGATCATGGCTCAATTGAACAAACTGCGACAAGAAGTGGAATCTGCGCGGAATGTCGCACAAATTCGCCACACAATCAATACAGAAGATCCCTTCTACAAAGCGGAGCAGGACTATTGGGATGATGCAACTCCTTTGTATACTGGCATCGTTTCCCGCTACTATCAGGCGATCGTCGATTCTCCCTTCCGCGCTGAATTGGAAGAAAAATGGGGAGCACAGCTGTTTCGCATCGCAGAGAGCACACTCCGTACATTTTCTCCGGAAGTTATCACTGATTTGCAGGAAGAAAACCGTTTGGCCAGTCAATATGTCGCACTGAAAGCTTCTGCCAAAATCATGTTTGAAGGAGAAGAGCGAAACCTTTCGGAGATGGTTCCTTTTACAATTGCGAAAGATAGAGACATACGAAAACGCGCTAATGAAGCGAAGTATGATTATATGCGGCAACATACGGACGAATTTGATCGCATTTACGATACTCTCGTCAAGGTACGCACACGCATCGCCAAAAAACTCGGCTTCAATAGCTTCGTGGAGCTAGCCTACGCACGTATGAATCGTACCGATTACAACGCAGAAATGGTAGCCAGTTTCCGCCGGCAAGTGCTTGAGCACATCGTTCCAGTAGCGTCAAAGCTCGTTGAACGTCAGCGCCAACGCATTGGTGTCGATACACTAGAGTATTACGATCTTTCCTTTGATTTCGCTACAGGGAATCCAAGCCCGAAAGGCCCGCCGGAATGGATTGTGGAAAACGGGAAAAAGATGTATGCCGAGTTGTCACCTGAAACCGACGAATTTTATAACTTCATGCTAGACAATGACTGTTTAGATCTATTGAGCAAAAAAGGAAAGGCTACAGGCGGCTACTGTGAATACATCAGCCACTACAGACTCCCCTTTATTTTCGCCAATTTTAACGGTACCTCTGATGATATTGACGTACTTACGCACGAGGCAGGGCATGCGTTTCAAGTGTATGTAAGCCGGGATTTTGAGGTTCCTGAATATCATTTTCCAACCTATGAGGCATGTGAAATACATTCGATGAGCATGGAATTTTTGACATGGCCATGGATGGAGCATTTTTTCAAGGAAGATACCGACAAATACAAATTCTCTCATCTGAGCAGCGGTCTCCAGTTCATTCCGTACGGCGTCTCTGTGGATGAGTTCCAGCATGTTGTCTACGAGAACCCAGATATGACCCCGGCAGAGCGTAAACACGCTTGGCGTGAAATTGAGCGCAAGTACCTCCCGCATCGCAATTATGCACAGAATGAGTATCTTGAGGAGGGCGGGTTCTGGCAGCAGCAAACGCATATTTTCCAAAGTCCCTTCTATTACATCGACTACACACTTGCACAGATTTGCGCGTTCCAATTTTGGAAACGATCTCAATCTGAGCCGAAGCAAGCTTGGGAGGATTATTTGACGCTTTGCCAAGAGGGAGGCAGTAAATCGTTTCTCGAGCTGGTACAAGTGGCGAAGCTGTATTCTCCATTTGAGGACGACTGTATACCATCGGTGATTGGCGAGATTGAACAATTTTTAAATAGCATTGACGACAAAAGCTTGTAATAGGTAGTTACACAAAAAAGCTGGCATTTCCCGTATGGGTTGCCAGCTTTCCCTTATTTATTGCGATCACGCACGTAGTCGGCCAAAGGGCTGAGTGCTGAATTCTCGATTCCCGCATCTGCAAGCGCTGCTTTTGCCTCCGCAATCAATTCATCAAGACGCGCCTTCGATTCGGCTAGACCAAGAAGCGATGGGTACGTCGCTTTTTCCCGATCCGCATCGCTGCCAACTGCTTTCCCCAGCTCTTGGGCATCCCCTTCCACATTCAAGATGTCATCCTGAATTTGAAAAGCAAGACCAATGCAAACACCATAGCGTGTCAATGCTTCCATTTGACCTTCGGATGCTTCAGCGAGGTAGCCTCCCCCGCGCAAGGCTGCGATCAAGAGATCACCCGTTTTGTGACGATGAATAAATTCGAGCTGATCGAGGTTTAGGCGCTTGCTCTCCCCTTCGATATCAGCCATCTGTCCGCCAACCATGCCAGTTGCTCCTGCGCGTTTTCCCAGCTCCGCAATCAGTTTCACGGTAGTAGCCGCTGAAACATCCGCGCGATCCATGTAAGCTTCTGCAATGTATGCGAACGCTCTCGTCAGCAAGGCATCTCCTGCGAGAATGGCTGTTGCTTCACCGAATACTTTGTGGTTGGTCGGTTTTCCGCGACGAAGATCATCGTCGTCCATCGCAGGGAGGTCATCGTGAATCAAGGAGTACGTATGTATCATTTCCAAGGCAGCCGCAAATGCCACACCCCGTTCAATCGGCTTGTCCAGTGCTTCGAGGACCGCCAACACCAGCATGGGACGCAGCCTTTTTCCGCCTGCCATGAGCGAATACTTCATGGATTCGTACAAGTTTTCCGGAACTCCTTGCTGCTCAAGGGCAGGCAGGAGTCTTTGTTCTATAAAGGCGGTCTTCTCCACCAAATAACTCTCGAATGTATGCACGCCGATCATGATTCTCCTTCCACGCGAAAAGCCTTCTGCTTTACCTGTCCGTCTTCTTCCACCAACTGGGTAATCTTCGCTTCGATTGCATCCAGCTTTTGGCCACAAATTCTGGAAAGAGTTACTCCTTCCTGATAAAGCGTAATCGCTTCTTCGAGGGGAATATCTCCTTCCTCGAGTCGATTGACGACTTCTTCCAGACGCTTCATCGCGTCCTCGAACTGCATATCAGTCTCTTGTTCTGTTTTCTTGCGAGCCACTCTGCTTCTCCTCCTCCCGGTTCACTTTTTCCACACGCGCAGTCGCACTGCCATCACTTAATCGTACCATGATCTCGTCACCAGGGGCAAACTGTTCCACCGATTTCACGAGTCTGTCATTGGTGTATACGAGTGAGAATCCACGCTGCATGACCTTCAGCGGACTCAGTGCTTCCAACGTAGCTACACGAGCTGCGAATGCCATTCTTTTTTGGTTGAGACGCCCCAGCATCCGTTCGTCCAAGGTGGCGCGGAGTTTAGACAGATTTTTTCTTTTATCCCCGATTTGATCAGCAAGGCGATAGCGCTTGATCTGTTCGTCTAATCTCGCATAGCGTTCGCGTCTTCTTTCCAGCAAATGCTTCATCGATTGTCGCATCCGCAAATGTGCCCGATCCAATCGTTCTGCGGCTTCCTCGAGCCTCCGCTCCGGCTGGCGCATCGCATACGAATTGCTCAAGCGTGTCAAACGGTTTCTCTGCGCTGTCATGGTACCACGCACTGCTCGATGCATCCGTATTTCGAGCTGCCGCACTCTCTCGACCCATTCCAAATAATGCGGTACAGCCAATTCAGCAGCTGCTGTCGGCGTAGCTGCCCGGACATCTGCTACGAAATCAGCGATCGTCACATCCGTCTCGTGTCCTACAGCGGAGATGACAGGGATGAGTGATGCAGCAATTGCCCTCGCTACGTTTTCATCATTAAACGCCCACAGCTCCTCGATGGAACCACCACCGCGCCCTACGATGAGAACATCAATGTCAGGCTGATCGTTCATGATCCGAATTGCGGAGACAATAGATGCAGGTGCATCCGCACCTTGGACAACTGCTGGTGAAAGTACAATCTCTGCCTGCGGATATCGCCTGCGAATCGTCGTGCAAATATCTCGAATGGCCGCTCCTGTCGGAGAAGTAACGACACCGACACGTTTGGGAAAACGCGGGAGCATTCGCTTCCTCTCTGCTGCGAACAACCCTTCTTGAGCCAATTTTTCTTTCAGCTGCTCAAATGCTAAATAAAGCGAGCCGAGACCATCTGGCTGCATTTCTTTTGCGTACAACTGATATGCGCCGTCCCGTTCGTATGCAGAAATAGACCCGCGTACAATTGCTTTTGCCCCATCTTTTGGCAAGAAACGCAGGAAGCGGTTATGGCTCGCAAACATGACGACTTTGATGCGTGACTGCTTGTCCTTTAGCGTGAAATACATATGACCGCTGGAATGGTGGGTAAAATTGGAGATTTCCCCTCTCACCCATATATCTTGCAGGTGGGGTTCCTTTTCCAGCACCAGCTTAATATAACGATTGAGATCACTGACAGATAAGATATCTTGTAATGCCATGCGGCCCCTCCTTTACAAAAACTTGGCTTAGCCGTGCATGTAACAAGGACTATGCAAAAGAATGGATAAAGCTTATGCCTTATCCATTCTATAATAAGTTGCCGATTTTCTTCTATTGTTTTGCTTGCTTTTTTGCTGCCGCAACGGTATTTTTCAGCAGCATCGTAATCGTCATCGGGCCAACACCGCCTGGAACAGGTGTTAAAAAGCTAGCCACTTCTTTGACTTCGTCGAACTTGACATCTCCAACCAGCTTACCCGTTTCGATGCGATTCACACCTACGTCAATGACGACAGCGCCCGGTTTGACATGTTCCTTGCCGATCATATGAGCCCTACCGGTTGCTACGACGAGGATGTCTGCCTTTTGCGTGTATTCCTCGAGATTTTGTGTACGAGAATGACACATGGTTACCGTAGCATTTTCCTGTTGCAGTAGCAATGAGACCGGCTTACCAACGATGTTGCTTCGTCCGATCACCACGGCATGTTTACCTGCCATTGGGGTGCCTGTGCGCTTGATCAATTCAATAACCCCGTGCGGCGTGCAAGGAAGCATCGTATCATTTCCCAATACCATGTTTCCTACACTAATCGGATGGAAACCGTCCACATCTTTTTCAGGTGCTATGGCTTCAATTACCGCATGCTCTGAAATATGAGCAGGAAGAGGAAGCTGAACCAAAATCCCATTAACGTTCGGATTTTCGTTCAACTGTTGAATGATAACCAACAACTCTTCCTCTGTGATGTCAGCGTCCTTCATAATAATCTCGGATGAAATACCGACTTCCTCGCAGCCTTTTGCTTTCCCACGTACATAGGAGTGAGAAGCTGGGTCGTCCCCCACAATGACAACAGTCAACCCCGGTACGATCCCTTGCTTTTTCAATTCAGCTACTTCGTTCGCCAATTCGGCCCGAATACTCTGTGCTACTTCTTTTCCCTGAAGAATGGTTGCAGCCATGGAGAAAATGCCTCCTTTATCAACGTCGATACGTTAAGTGTACCGATTTCCCCCTCAGCTGTAAAGCCGAATTATAAAAAGTTCGCATTTATTTAATGTTCGTCTTTTGCTTCATCCACCCCAACATAGCGACTCCATAGGCATTATCACCGGAGTAAACGGGGTCACAGAAGTACAGCTTCGCCTTCACAGCAGGGTGTTCCAGGCGTTTGATCAGCCGCTCGCGTATGTAATAATTAGCAGCTACTCCTCCAACAATCAAGATGTCCTTCGGGTAGCCTTGCTCTACTGCATGGCGCAATGACTTCTCCAGTGTATTGGCAATGCATTGCTCTGTCGCCCGCGCAATCTCAGCAGGGCTCGTACTGCCCTTCTCCACTTCCCGCAAAAGCGATGCTTCTGGACCAGAAAAACTAAAGGAAAGCCCGTCAACCGCTGAAGAAATCCGAAACCCGCCTGTTGAGTCCTTGGCTAACTGTTCCAACGCGGGACCGGCAGGAAAGGACAGTCCGAGTGCCACACCAATACGATCGACCAGTTGACCTGCGTGCAGATCGATCGTCCCACCGATTTTCTCAATGGCATAACCGGCTGTATGACGCTCGCACAACAACAACTCGCTGGTGCCGCCAGACAAATGCACAGCCAAAAAGCGATCCTCTGTCGGACGCACCTCAGCGGTATATTCCCCCGCCGCGATATGTCCCTCTTGATGAGTCGTCAAGTGCAGGGGAACCCGCAAATAAGTCGCCAACGATTTCGCCAAGCCCTCGCCTACCTTAAATACAGGCATATAAGATCCGTCTTGCGGACGCGGCTTCTCGCTCACGCAAATCGCTGCAATCTCGTAATCCTTCCACTTCATCTCTTCACTTAATTCCGGCAGGTTCATCACATGCTGAAAGACGGCTTCGGATTGTTGCAGTCCGCGCTTGCCCTCCTTTACTTTCAGAAGGCGTTTTGCTTCTGCGACAATTCGGCCGTCTTCCTCAGCCAAGCACAGTGATGTCCGGTAATTGCTCGTGTCGATTCCCAACATTACCTTACTCATGCTTGTATCTCCTACCTGTTACGCCTGCTTGGTTTCACGTGATTGCAAGAAGCTCGACAACACACCGTTAATGTATCGGTGGGACTGCTCGTCGCTAAAGAGCTTCGCGATTTCAATCGCTTCGTTCATCACGACTTTGTCAGGAGTGTCTTGCTCGAACATGATCTCGTAAAACGCCAGACGAAGAATAGCTCGATCTACATTGGCGATGCGTTCCAATTGCCATCCACGCAGATACTTCTTGATTTCTGAATCAATCTCAGTCAAGTTCTTCAATACACCATCGAGGAGATAACGCAAATACTGTGCATTTTCCTCGGATTCTTCCATGACGAGGGCAACCGCATCCGTTAGCGGAACCTCTGCCATATCGATTTGGAAAAGACATTGGACTACTTTTTCTCGTGCTGTTCTTCGTTTCATACCATTCATTCACCTACTAATTAAAATGAGCTCGGACTTTCCTTCTATCACCGAAACTTGCCTGGCAAAATCTTGTCGAGTATTTCACGCAAGTCTTCTTTATGATCGAGCTTGCGACCAATATAATACCCGGTCCCGACAAACACAACAAAAACCAGTGTATCCCAAAATCCCACGAGAAGGTAGATGATGCCTAAAAAAAGTCCGGCCAAAACCCCCATTAGCTTCCCCTTGTGTTCCCACATTAACTCCCGCACCATTTACTTCACCTTCTATTCCACCCGTTTACGAGCCGCGTAGTTTTCCTGCTGAGCTACTTCCGTCACGACAATGGCTACCTCAGAAATGACAACACCAGCAATCCCTTCGACTTGCTCCTTCACGTCAGCCTGTAGCTTCTGTGTCAGTTCAGGCAATGGCGTCTCTCCATCTACTGAAACACGCAGGGTGATAATATTGCCGCTCTCGAGTGCTTTGACTGTCGTTTTCATATCGCGCACTCCTTTAACACGGCGCGCTGCACGCTCAGCAATGGTCTGGATCGTCTGAATCGTAATGTTAACCTCACCCAAATCACTGCGCTGACGGATTCCCCGTTCTACTTTAGGCTTGTTAGAGCGGAAAGAACTGAAAAAGAAGCGAAGGCTAACTACGAGGAAAATGATCGCGACAATGAGATAGGTGATGTTCGTACCCGCCAGCACCTGATCCACGTATGGACGGAAAAAATCTTGCGGGATCAATCCGCTGGTCGCTGCTATCGCGATGCAGGACAAAACAATGAGCGCAAAGCTGTAAATCGTCAAGATAAAGCGGTCAAACAAGTTCACAAGCACCTCTCCTTTCAGCCATGTTTGAAAAAGGAGACAAACACGGCACGCTCCAGAAAACTCCATGAATTTACGCGGAAAGCCTAAACAAAATCAGGTTTTCAAATGAGGAAAATGCCCCCTGTTCGTAGGGGGCATCCATCCGCTGCTTGTTAGCGCACGCGCTGGTGTTCTTCGACCGGTACTGGTGCCGGCGCTTTTTCTTCTGCTTTCAACTCAACATCAACGATATGTACGTTTACTTCAACTACTGAAAGACCTGTCATGCTCTCAATCGCATTTCGTACACTATCTTGAATATTTCGAGCGACTTCCGGGATGCGATGTCCGTATTTAACAATGATCGAAACATCCACCGCTGCTTCGCGGGAGCCAACCTCTACACGCACACCACGTGCTATATTTTTACGGCCTAAACGTTCAGCTATTTCTCCTACGAAACCGCCGCTCATTTGCGCCACACCTTCTACTTCGGACGCAGCCATGCCGGCGATCACTTCCAACACTTCGGGAGCGATCTGGACCTTACCAAGCTCTGTTCTATCTAAATCTGGAGTAAACTCTTCCATGCTTCGCACCTCCCTTTAATTTGTAATTCATTATACCAAGCACACCGTATTTTTACAAATCAGCCCTACTTACTCTTCATCCAGGTTCAAGTCGTAGGTTTCCAAGAATTTCGTATCGAAATTCCCGCTGACAAATACTTCGTGCTCCAATACCTTCAAATGGAATGGAATCGTTGTCGTAATACCCTCTATGACGAATTCGCTCAAGGCACGCTTCATACGGTCAATCGCTTCGTTACGATCCTTGCCCCACACAATCAGCTTGGCGATCATAGAGTCGTAGTAGGGCGGAATGGAATATCCCGCATACACTGCACTGTCTACGCGCACACCAAAGCCGCCTGGCGCCAAATATTCCGTGATACGACCTGGCGAAGGCATGAAGTTTTTCGCAGGATTCTCAGCATTAATGCGGCATTCAATAGCCCAGCCATCCAGTTGGATATCCTCTTGCGTAAAGGACAATGGTTGACCTGCCGCTACGGTCAGCTGCTCCTTGATCAGGTCAAAGCCAGTCACCAGCTCGGTTACAGGGTGCTCTACCTGAATACGTGTATTCATTTCCATGAAGTAGAATTGTCCGTGTTTGTCCAGCAAAAACTCGACAGTGCCCGCACCGTGATAGGAAACGGCCTTTGCCGCCGCAACCGCAGCTTCACCCATTTGTCGGCGCAGCTCTTCACTCAATGCTGGAGATGGCGCTTCCTCGATCAGCTTTTGGTGACGACGTTGGATGGAGCAGTCGCGCTCACCGAGGTATACGGCATTGCCATGCTTGTCTGCCATGATTTGAATTTCCACATGGCGCGGGCCTTCCACGAACTTCTCCAAGTATACCCCTGGATTGCCAAAAGCCGTTTTTGCCTCGTTTTGCGCCTGACGGATCGCTTTTTCCAAATCTGCGTCGTCTACAGCTACACGCATTCCGCGTCCGCCGCCACCCGCTGTCGCTTTGACCATGACAGGATAGCCAATCTCGTTTGCGGTGACTACAGCGTCAGCCACATCTTCGATCAGGCCTTCCGTACCTGGTACAGTAGGTACACCTGCCGTTTTCATCGTATCCTTCGCTGTGGACTTGTCCCCCATCTTCACAATTGCTTCTGGGTCTGGACCGATAAAGGCAATGTTGCAGGCGGTACAAATCTCGGCAAAGTCGGCGTTTTCCGCCAAGAAGCCATAACCAGGATGGATGGCGTCTGCCCCTACCTTGGTCGCTACACTCATGATGTTTGCTATATTCAAATAGCTTTCCTTGGATGCCTTTGGACCAATACAGTAGGCTTCGTCGGCCAGCTTCACATGAAGCGCTTCACGATCCGCTTCGGAGTAGACGGCGACCGTACGAATGCCCAACTCGCGGCATGCCCGGATAATACGCACGGCAATCTCTCCGCGATTGGCAATCAATACTTTTTGAAACATTCCGCTCTCCCCCACCTTATTCTGGCTTCACCAAAAACAATGCTTGGCCATACTCAACCAATTGGCCGTCTTCTACGAGCACTTTCACGATCTCGCCGCTTACTTCTGCTTCGATTTCGTTAAAGAGTTTCATGGCTTCCACGATGCAAACGACTTTGCTCGCAGTTACTTTGTCACCAGCTTGTACGTAAGGCGGCTTGCCTGGTTCTGGTGCGCTATAGAAAGTCCCTACCATTGGAGATACAATCTTGTGGAGATTTGCTTCATCCGATGCTTGTACAGCTGCTTTCGGAGCTTCTGCTGCGACTGGCGCTGCTGCGGCAACTGGCTGAGCCGGGATATGTGCTACTGGTGCTGCAACAGGAGCTTGAACCGCTGGTTGCGTGACGACAATCGTTTCCGTACCATTGGATTTTTTCAGAGACACCTTGGCACCTTCTGTTTCCAAGTTAAATTCTTGAATGGATGATTGATCAATTAACTTAATGATTTCGCGGATTTCATGCATTTTCATTACGAACAAGCACTCCTTCTTTTCTTTCAATAGAGGTTCGTGGAGTCCATTATGTATCCTTTTGGCAAACCATAAATCCATGGTAGCCTGTTGCCTATACCACGTCAAGAAAGGATTTCCCCGCTTCTTTTCCAACAGAAGCGAGAAAATCCTTACCATCATGCCCGTTTCCCTTGTCCCTTATAACGGGGGGCACAACCTAGTTTCTTAGGAAGACTTGTATTCAACGATAATGTTAGTGGCTGGGAGATTCAAGTGTTGCTTCACACTTGCGATGATCTCTACTACTTCATTTGCGCTTAATTTATCTTTTTGTACAATGACTGTCGCCTTGTCATTTTTGACGGTAACTACCGCATCCTGGTAACCACTCGCCTTGAGCATTTCTTCTGCAGTCATCGTAGCACTTTCCATATTGGACAATTCTTCAAACTTGGCCATCGCTTCTGCTACTGCCTGTGGAGAGGAATCCGTGCTGTTTACGATCGCAAGCTGTTCGTCTTTTTGTTGCTGCAGCATGGCTTCGCGTTTCATTTTGTATCCTTGGAAGATTTCACTCGCCGTTTCTGCAACTGGGACAACCGTGTTCGTTGCTGCTGGTTTCGCTTCCGGCGCAGCAGGAGTTTTGGATTCCTGCGTACCACTTTTACCGTCTACCGGAGTTTCCTTTGGAGCTTGATCGACAGGAGTTGCTTGTGGTGCGTGATCTACTTGCTTGGATTCAACAACCACACCGGAAATTTGTTCTTGTTTCTGGACGGCTTGCTCTTGTCCTGATGTTGGGACCTGTTCTTGCGGCCCCTTCACCAAGTAATATCCGGAGAGCACAACCATGACAGCAAGCATTGTCAACAACCATACCGTTTGCTTTCGCAGAATCATTCGCCATTACCTCCTACCCTTTTTTGGGCAATATGGATATTTTATAAGCGGGAACATCCAAAACCTTTTGAACGGCTTCAGTGATCCACGCTTTAACCTGGATGTTATCGGCCCCTTTAGCGACTACCAGGACCCCGCGGACTTGCGGCTTCAGTGTCTTCACGATGACGGGTGCATCTTGCTTCCCACCTTGTACGATGACGACCTGCTCATCTCGTGACTGGTCATTTTGATTGCGGGTTGCCTTTTCTTTGTCCATTTCCTGATTGGTTGAGGAACGAATGTTGCGGTTTTTTTCCACAACCAGCTCTGGTGTTGATTCCAGATTGACCATGACCTCCACTTCGCCTACGCCGACAACAGAAGCGAGAATATCGCGTAGCTGCGTCTCGTAAATGTTTTCGTATTCGGCAATGACATCGGTAGTCGGTGATCCCCCCAGCACCCGGGAAGTTGCATCGCCTCCAGGGGGACCTGGCGCCTCACTCCCTATATCTCCAAATCCGAGTGGCTGATCTTTTTCCACTCTGAGGAAATCCGTCAAAATCATAATGGCTACGCCAATTCCCAATATGACGATGAAATAATGCAGCGGCTTTAGTTTTTGGTTTTTGCCCTTGCTCCCCACTGCGATTTTCTTTTCTTCCTGCATCGTCTCGCCTTGTTGCTTCATGAACAGCGTTTTCAGCTTTTCCCATAATTGGTTCATTGTTTTCACCTCACTTCACTAACGGTATCCGCTACTGTTTTTCTCTTTCTTTCGATTCGTCCGTGATGACAACCTGACTCTTCGAAAGCCCCCACTCTTTGGCGACATCGTTTGTGATTTGCGCGTAAAGTGGATTGTCATGATGAGCTGTTGCTGCCATATCTGATTTGGGATCAGGTTGTATTTCAATTGGTTCGCCAATCGTAATCTCAACAGGCTGGATAGGTTTAATCGGTTCAATCGTGCTCTGCCCTTTTTGCTCTTCCTTGTTCGTGTCACCGACTACCAGCTCGATTCGCTCAAGGGTTGGCTTTTCCGGATTTTGCTGATTGACGGTAATCGTGACATCTTCGACAGTTACGCCGTACTGCTCTTTGACACTGGCTTTTACTGAGGACGCTACCTGTGACTGGACGTAAGCGGTCATCTGTTGGTTTTGTTGACCGAGCAGCTTGTCAGTGATGCGTTTCCACTCTGCCGAAGCAGGCTTGTTCAGCTCTTGTTGGTAGCGATCCAGACGAAAGGCCAAATCTTCCTGCGAGAGGCTGAACAGACTAAACACAGGAGAAATGATCGTCAGCAAAAGAATCAAGCCCATCACCATTTTTACGTAGCGTTGCAGTGTCGTATTGGGCAGGATCAGATCGAGGAAGGCAGCCAAAAGGACGAGCAGGATAATTTTTTTCAACCACAGTGTTAACCACGTCATCTCATCACCTACCGAACCATCATGGAGATGTTGCCCGCTGCAATAATGATCGTAATCGCCAGAAAGAACATCAAGCCAACCGTCGCCAAAGCAGCGAAGACGAACATAAGACTTTTCCCAATCGTACCTAACGCACTGATGATTGGGCTGTTTCCAAGCGGTTGGAGTACGGCAGATGACAGATTATAGATGAGTGCCAGTACCAGTATCTTCAAAGCCGGAAACGCGCATAGCATGATCAGGATCAAAACTCCCGCCAAGCCAACGGCATTTTTGACCAGTAGCGAGGCATTGAGTACGGTATCTGCCGCATCGGAGAACACACGACCAACTATCGGGATGAAATTGCCCGTGATGTATTTCGCTGTTCGGAGAGTGACCCCGTCCGCAACGGCTGAAGTCGCTCCTTGTATGGAGATGATGGCGAGAAAGATCGTCAGAAATGACCCAAGGACACCCATTGCAATATTGCGTAGCAAGGTCGCTAACTGCGTGACTTTGTACCTCTCTGAAAACAGGCTAACGATAGAGAGCATCGCTGAGAGAAACAGAAGCGGGAACACGACGTAAGAGATTATCATGCCGCTGGTGTTGATCATGAAAATAATCAGCGGGTGAAACATTGTGGCCGATGCCAGATTCCCTACCGAAGCAAGCAGCGCGATGACGAGCGGGATCATGGCCAGCATGAAATCAGACATGTTCGCGATTGCGTCTTTGGCATAGGTAATGGCGACGTGAAAGCTGTTGATCGCAAGTACCATCAAGACGAGATAAGTAATCGAGTAGGCCACTGTCGATACCGCATTGCGTTCAAAAGCGTTCTGCATCGTTTCGAGAATCATCGCAAAGACCGTAATGATAATGATAGAGCTGAGCAGCTTGCCATTCATCAAAATCTCATGAAAGATGAATTTTCCTATTCCTTGCAGGACTCCTGAAATACTGAAGTCACCTTCCTGCATGAGGATTTGGATAAAGCCTTCCGATTTCAAATCGGGCAAGTACCCTTTATAGTCTCGCTGCAACTGCTGCCAATACTGATCGACTCGGTCTAGCTGCAAGTGATCGACCTGTTGTTGCACGATTTGATTGATCGGTCCGGCTGCAGGTGCAACAGCGGGTGTCACAGCAGCAGACACAGATACCGGAAACAAGACAAGGAGCAAGAACCAGAACAGAATCAGCTTGCAAGTGTGTGCCATGGACATCCCACCTCCCTTATGCCGGCAACAAGTCGATCACTGTTTCGATAATGATTTGGATGATCGGTACAGCCATAACCAGTATGAGGACTTTTCCAGCGAGCTCGATTTTCGAAGCAATCGCACCTTGTCCAGCATCTCGGGTCATCTGTGCACCGAATTCAGCGATGTAGGCAATTCCGATGATTTTTAGAATCGTTTCCAGAAACACAAGGTTCAGATCTGCTTGAACCGCCAATCTTTCCAAAATCCGAATGACATCTGCTATTTTTCCGACGAGAAAGTAAAAGATGATGACTCCGCTCGCGATCGCCAGCAAAAAGGCGAACATCGGCTTCTGTTCCTTAATGACTAGCGCGAGAATCGTAGCCACCAGTCCTAGTCCGACAATTTGTACAATCTCCATCTGGAGCCCCTCCTCAGTTGAACAGGAAGACGCGTTTTACCTCAGAGAACAAGTCACCGATGTAATGGGACACCATGTACAGGACAATGATGAATCCGACCAGAGTTGCCCAATGCGCTATATCTTCCTTGCCCGCCTGCTTCAGGACCGTATGCAGGATGGCTGTAATGAACCCTACTGCTCCTATCTGGAAAACAGGTGTCAAATCAAAATCCACTGTGAACACCTCGCCTTTAGAACATCAGGATGACGACCAAGAGTCCACCTAAAAAGCCCAAACTCTTGTACATTTTTTCGTACTTTTCCTGTTCTGCCCGAGCCTCCTCTTCCAGCCCTCGCAGGTGGGTGACAGCTAGGCGCAAATGCTTTTGTTGGTCTTCCCGATCGGATGATCCGAGTACCTGACCTAGACTCTCAAGCACCTCTCGTTCTTGTCTGCGCAAGGCGGTTTGAGTCCAGAGTCTATTCATTGCTTGTTGCAAGGCTTCCTCAGCCGAATGCGCCTTTTCTGTCTGCAGGAATTCAGCGGCCAGAAGAAATACTTTCCCTACCTCTTGGGAGACGCGATGACCGACCTTCACAAACGCCCGCTGTAATGGGGTCATCCCGAACACGATTTCCGTTTCGAGCATTTGCAGAGCAACGAGCAGAGCCCGAAGCTGAACGGGACGATTCGCGTAATATTTGCCGATCTGCCAACCAACCATCGACGCCGAAAACAGGATGAGTACGGCTCCCATCAGCTTGACCATGCAACCTTCTCCCTTTCCACCACGTTCATGCTTTGATCATAGATGGCCTGGATTGTTCCGACACCTTTTGCACGGCTGAGTACGATATAGCGGGAAAAGGCTCCATAGCGAATCAGCTTGCCCAGCATGGGGCGTTCGGCTACTTCCTTGACGCTCGCTCCATGAGCCGAGCAAATGACGGCTACGCCTGCATGAATCGCTTCCCAGACTGCGTCGCCATCCTCCGCTCTCCCCACCTCGTCCACAATCAGAACATCAGGAGACATGGAACGAATCAGCATCATCATCCCTGCAGCTTTTGGGCAAGCATCAAGCACATCCGTTCGTGGACCGACGTCGCGTTGAGGAACTCCTTGCAAGCATCCCGCCAGCTCAGAACGCTCGTCCACAATTCCTACCTTGCGACTTGAAGACCACTCGCTCCCGTAGCTGATGGTTCGTGCCATATCACGTAGCAAGGTTGTCTTCCCGCACTGGGGTGGGGAGATGAGCAGCGTGTTCAGCAATTTGCCATCCTCAAACAAATACGGCATGACCTTCCTGGCCGCGCCTTTTTTCTCGCGGGCAATCCGGATGTTGAAGCTGGTCACATCTCTGATTCCCTTCACTTCTCCTTTGTCCAGCACCACTTTCCCAGCAATGCCAATGCGATGACCGCCAACCACCGTGATGTAACCCCTTTTCAACTCTTCTTCCAAGGCATAGAGAGAATGCTGGCTAACCTGATTTAAGAGCCTTGCAGCCTCTTCTGCTGAAAACAGCCATCCTTGCGCGGGTATCGAGGTGATTTGCCCCGACAGTGTCACATAGCTAGATTGTTGGCCAAACCGGACTTCTAGCGGCTGGTTTTGCCGAAGCCGAATCTCTTCCAAATTCTCTCTTACCGCGATAGGAAGGGCCGTCAAAATCGTGCGTAAAGTTGCTGGCAAAATCGCCAAGATCTCATTCATCAGGTACCCTCCTTTTGCAGCATTCTGTCTTTGTCCACTTTGACTTACCTCCATCCTATGCAGAGATGGACGAGATTTATGCAAAAAAAATAGCTTGCTCTCGTGCTAGAACGCGAGTGCAAGCTTTTCCTGTTGGGATCATCGATTATCCGTTTTCTTGTGATCCACCGGCTCTATTACATAGTGTCTAAAACCTTCCTCATCTTTGCCCTCATACAGATAGATTTCTTTTTGGCAGCTAGGGCATGCGAACTCGTAGGTCGTATCGAGATGGGGATCTACTTGTCCTTCAAACATTTGTGCGTCTTCATCATCATCCAAATCGTAGAAAGTCGCGTACTCGTCTTCATCGTCCTCGTCCTCACAATCGACAACCGTTTCGTACAAGTCATCATCATCTTCAAAAAGGTAGAGCTCAATGTCCTCTAAGTCTTCATCCAAGGCCTCTACATAATCCTCTGCCTCTTCCACTCGCGCATGAAGCTCTCTTAGCTGACCCTGCACCTCATTTAGAATCTCAATCATCTCTACCAACATTTTTCCTTCGGAGCTCTTCTCACCCACTTCCAACCCATCTGCCAACCCTTGCAAGTATGCGATTCGATTCGCCAATGATTCTGGCATCCACATTCCCTCCCATCCAATCTCTCCCACATATCGTTCCCCATCGTGATGACATTTACCAATGGAAGGAAATGGATAATCATTTGCGGACGCCAATCAAGATGCAGGAGATCCCCACCAAAATCCAAGCAATTTTGGCAAAGCTAACCCGATCCGACATGCCTAATAAACCGATTGTCGTAGTGGTGATCAAGATGATTGGCCCGACGATTGCAAGACCTGAATTAATGAGCAGAGCTTTTTCGACCTGGTTCACTTTCAAAATGAGCAAAGCTGCAATGATCTCGATACTGCCTGAGAAGACCCTAAGTGCCGCCATACCCATAATTGCTTTTTCCAACATACCGTCTCGTCCTCCCCTCCTTTCACTCTATGCCTGTACCACATCATTTCAGCACTTTTTCCATCACCTCTATAGGCTTTTGCCCTCACTCCTCTCCTCCACTGGGCATACACTGAACCATACGCCTAGAAGAAATGAGGAACTTGCCGATGATAGAGTGTGATCAATCGTTTTTGCCTGACAGCTGGGCAAACCCGTCCGGGCAAATACGAGAGAAGCCCCGTGTGAAGGGCTTAACCATGGTCATTGACAAAGGCCTTGGACTTACCGCTTATTCCGACTTGTTAGCGTTGGCTGCTCCCTATATCGATCTATACAAACTCGGTTTTGGCACCATCGCTCTGTATCCCCTCGAAATACTCAACCAAAAACTGACCCTCGCAAAACAACATGGCGTACACATCATGCCAGGAGGAACTTTTTTTGAAATCGCTATTCGTCACAATACGATTGCAGATTATATGAAGCTGATTCGCTCGCTCGGTTTTACTGCGGTAGAAATATCCGATGGAACGTTCCCTTTATCCTTCGCACAGCGTCAGGAAGCCATTAATTACGCGTTAGACAATGATCTGGTGGTCTACACTGAGGTCGGGAAAAAAGCGGCCGACTATCGCGCATGTCGAGAGGAATTGCTGGAGACGCTTAGCTTTGACCTGCACAATGGTGCCAGTCACGTGATTGTGGAAGCGAGAGAGAGTGGTACTGTCGGCGTATGCGACGGTGACGGCAAGATTGACGATTCCTTTGTCCGAGACATCGTCAATGCCGCCAAGGAAAAAGCCTCCCGACTGATCTGGGAAGCCCCACAAAAAGATCAACAGGTTTGCTTCATCAAAGCCATTGGCAGCGACGTTAATCTCGGAAATATAGCCTATACGGATGTATTCTCTGTAGAGACGCTACGGCGAGGATTGCGCGGCGATACAGCCCTGATCATAGATAGTGGGAGGTGTTTTCCGTGCGAATAGAAGTGGTGCCGACCGTGGAAGAAATTCGTTTTGAACAGATCAACAATCATGTTGTCATCGTCATTGATGTGCTTCGTGCCTCCAGTACGATTGTCACCGCATTAGGCAATGGTTTTCGTAGCGTCATCCCGGTCGAAACCATTGGGCAAGCGAACTCCCTGCGCGCCAACGACTGTATTTTGGCGGGTGAACGCCACTGTAAGAAAATCCCCGAATTCGACTGCAACAACTCGCCAACCGAAATCGCTTCTCTGGGGAAAACGGGGAGCCAGCTTATTCTCACCACGACGAACGGGACTCGCGCGATCCAAAAAGCAGAACGTGCCTCTGCTCTCTTGATTGGCTGCTTCTTGAATGCCACTGCATGCGTGCGGCACGCTCTTTCGTTTCATCTCGATATTACACTGTACTGTGCAGGTACCCGGTCGGAATTCGCTCTGGAGGACGGTCTGGCTGCCGGCTTGATGATCGCGCAGGCACAACAATCGTTACCGACCATCCAAATTTGTGATCTGGGTGAAGTTCTAAAAGCGAGCTACCTTTACTACGCAGGAAAGCTGAACGAACTGCTCCCCCACACAACAACAGGAAAAAGGCTGATCCAGCATCATCTCGCAAGCGATATACGTTACTGCGCTCAAGTGGATCAGTATCAAATCGTTCCTTATATCAAGGAGAAACGCATACTCCCACACCTTGTCTCATAATGTAAAAAGAGAACAGGGACAGGGGTTATGATGCCAATGATGTCTGGAGAAGTGATGCTCGTCATCCTGATCGTTATCGGTCTTATTGGGCGCTCGCCTATTATTGCCACTGCCGCGAGCATATTGTTGGTGTTAAAGTTAACGGCACTGGAGCGTTTTTTCCCAACGGTAGAACGTCGCGGTTTGGAGCTCGGCCTGCTCTTTTTGACCATTTCCGTACTGGTTCCATTCGCCAGCGAGAAAATATCATGGAAAGACGTCACGCCTCTTTTCACTACGGTCGTCGGCTTAACCGCACTGGCTGGTGGGGCCATTGCCACCTGGATGAATGGCAAAGGACTCGATTTGCTGCGCTCTGAGCCACATATGATTGTCGGACTCGTCATTGGCTCGATTATTGGGATTGTGTTTTTTCGCGGGATTCCCGTTGGTCCTTTGATGGCTGCTGGCATTACAGCGTTTGTGTTGAAGCTGTGGGAATGGTTTGGTAGCAAATAAAAAACGAAATCCCCCTCTATTACATGCAGGAGGGGGATTTGTCTTTGCTGTTTTAGCGTTTGGCGTTATTGGACGTCTCAAATGGAACTTCCCAGTTGAGGTCTTGGTATTGGCGCTGTTGGATAGCGTGTGACAGCTTTAATTCTTTCGGCTGTTTTTCAAGGTCGCGGATGAAGAATGTTCCTTCTACGTGCACACGCCCATCCTTACCTCGCTTATAAGTTCCGTTGCGGGAGACATTGTATTTTTGTTTAGACTCATCCTGTGCTGACCATTCGCTCGTGTCAACAATCCCTTCTGGAAGAATGGCCGAGAACGAGATCAGTGCACCCTTTCCAAAATAGGTCTCATTCCCGATTATTTCTTCTTCCTCCGTTGTTTTTAAGGTAAAGCCTGTCAAGGTATAGGTGCTGTCACTGTCCGTCACGGTCACTTTATCCTTTAACAAGGTATCCACCGGGATGGTTGCCTTAAATTTCGATGGCTCATACAGGTACAGGGAGTGCATTTTTAATTTGTACGATTGATCCTTTATTAGTGGAGTTATCCCATTCCATTTCGTAACTCCTTTACCGTCATCATGCACTTTTCCGCGGTACGAGTGCTTTACGTTGTTCTTTCGAATTTGGTTAAGCTCTTCATGCAACGCATCGTCCCATCCTGCTACCACGTTCCCTTTTTCATCGAATATTTGGAACGCGACTCCCATGTCGATAAAATACCTCTCCATTCTCTCCGCTTCTGTGAATACACCTGTTTTTGGCTCTTTTACAATCCAGCCGTTTTGCTCTTTCCATTTTTGGATTTGTTCTTCTCTTTCTTTTGTCCAGTTAATTTCCATTTCCATCATACTCGTGCTCGGTACCGTCATCATGTTTTGCAGAACGATCTCAATTCCATTTGTCGTGTATTTTTGTCCGATCTCTGTATAGTTCGCCACTGCCCTTGCCTTTTTCATATCAACCGGAAACTCTACCTTCCAGCTACCTTCTTTCCCATTCAACATGCTTGCTTCGACACCGACGATCATCTCATCTGGTAATGACTTGCTATCTTTCAAGAATCGGAAAATATCATGGCTGACGACAAGATATTCGCCTTCTTGACCGTAGGAATAGCCTCCACCCCCAGGATTTAGGTCTTCACCTGACTTGGTTTTGTAAATAAGCGAAAATGCGTCTTTTTCCGGATCAAACGGGATACGCTTGCCATTTTGATCCACGATATTGGCAATAATCGCCATCCGTGCTGGGTCTGCAACCACTTCTTTGACAACCAGTGTAATCCCTTGATCCGTCACCTTTTTATTGATTTCCTGGACATAACCCTTCTCTGCTGCCTGCTTCATTCCTTGGTCGATGCCTTGTATGGATTGTATGACACTGTTTACGTAGCTCGCAAAAGTTGGAGATACCATGGACCCAAACGTAATGATTGCCGTGACACTCGCTACGGCTAACGCAGTTTTCTTCAAAATGTTTACACTCCTTTTTTTCCAGTTTGGTTTTGGCTTCGGCAATTTCACTTGCTCTAATGCCGTCATCACCTGGGCAGTAAAATCTGTGGGCAACGCACTTGGAACGTGCAGGCTCGGAAACTCCTCGCCGCTATCCTCTTCCTCCATCATCTGCCGCTGACAGAGCAGGCAGTCTTCGACATGTCGTTCCAGCAGTCTAGATTCACCTGCAGATAGCTCATCAGCCAAATACTTGCGCAACTCTTCAGTTTTGGAGCAATTCATAGATAGCAGCACCTCCTGACATTTCTTGCGCGATACTAGCCCGGAGCTTTTTCTTGGCGTGATGGATACGCATTTGTACAGTTGTGACCGGAACATGCAAAATTTCACTAATTTCTTTGTAGCTCATCTGTTCCAAGTATTTCAGCAAAAACACAACGCGGTATTCTTCACCCAACGCCATGATTTGCTGCTGCAAGGTATCTTGCTTTTCTTTTTCCAAATAAGCTTTTTCGGGTGTATCGGATTCTATCAGCCTTGTCTCTTCCAAAGGTGTTTTGGCGTAGTGCTTATTCTTGCGCCACGCATCTATACACAAGTTGGACGCAATCCGATACAGCCAGGCCAAAAAAGCATCGGTCGGCTTATACTTATCCAATTGACAGTACGCTTTAATGAATGCCTCTTGTGTCAGGTCTTGGGCATCCTGTTGCTGCCCCGTCATTCGATAAAGATAGCTGTATAATCGATCTTTGTACTTGTCGACCAGGTGCGCGTAGGCATCCCGATGCCCTGTTTGTACCTGTTGTATGAGCAACCAATCATCCTGCAAAGGAAATCCTCCCATTTCAAAAAAGTTCGCTGCGCAGCGTTCGTTTTGGCAGGTTCATATGGATTAACGGATCATTTTGTATTTTCTTTCCAAAAATGATTACATTTTTTAAAAAAGTTTGAGTTAACATAGTGGAGGAGAAGAAAAAGCACAGGTCTCTTCGACTCTGACACGCCCGCAAGGGGGATTCACTGTCCGTCTCCACTTAAAAAAAGGGGACCGTCGAGCCAAAGCCACCCTACGGGCGGAAGTTTCTCAAGGAAGAAGTGTTCGACAAGCGTGGCCCCTTTTTGAAGTTCCGGCTGGGTAGGCGTTGTCAAGGTCTGCGAGCCCTGTGCTTTTTCTTCTCGCCAGCTTTGTTAGTCGAGTAATCGACAGCATAAGAAAACCGCCCTTGATAAGGCGGTCGAATGGCGCGTCCATCATTTCCATGAATGGTAGATATTTTCCGCATACCTGGTAATGGCTTCATCGTACTCTGGATACGGATATCCGAGGCTTTCTGCCACCGCTTTGGCGTACTTTCGAAATAGCTCATAGCAAGTGAATAACGCTTCCCACATGTCTGCGTAGCCACTTTCGCGATAAGTGGACAGTAGCGCTTCCCAATCTTCTTCAGGAAGATGGTGTTCGATAAATTTGCAGTTTTTCCCGACACTAAAGGTAAATCCTTTCTCACATCCGATTTGCCAAGCCATCATTCGCAATAGATTCGGTCGGGCGATTTCGTTGAGATGGTCAATCGCAAACAGGATTTCTTTTCTCGCCAGACCTTTGACAACGTAAGTAGAAACCATCCAAAATTCATTGCAGCAGTCATCAAACTCTCTAGCAGTTGGCTTTTTGATCCAATATTGATGATCGGAAGCGATCACCTCGTGTTTGACAAGCTCGTCCTTATCCAGCAAAACCTCAACCAGGCCGTCGCTATCGGCAAAATACTGCTCTGTCTCGTCTATCGGAATCAACGTCAGATCTACTTTATTTCCATCCTCAAATAGCATGAGATAGGAAAACCAATTCCCTAACTCGGACGGAAAAAGCTCCATATCCTCCGGTTTTTGCATCATGATCCGATTCCCAAAAATATCGAGCCATTGATCATTTTCCTTGAAAGAATCCATCTCTGTCACAAAATACGAAATATCATAATCTTGGAATGGATCAGCGGGTATATTTTTGTTCGTGCGTGACCCTTCCAAGGTTACCAAGCGGATTCGATCATCCCTCCTGGCGAAATCGATCAGCATGCCCATCATTTCTTGTTCCGTTCTCAATGCAGTACCCCTCCACCCTACTATTTCTCCGTTCCATTTACTTTAGTGGAACTGCATAATTTTTACAATACTGCATCAATAAAGGAGAAGCAAATAAAAAAAGCTGCACCCATATGGGCACAGCTTTTTCTTGCAATCCATACTTTTACGCGCGGGAAACGTATGCTTCCGTACGAGTATCAATGATCAGACGCTCTCCTTCTTCTACGAAGAGAGGAACGTTTACTACGAAACCAGTTTCCAAGGTTGCTTTCTTTGTTACGTTGGAAGCAGTGTCACCTTTTACACCTGGCTCACATTCGGTTACAACGAGTTCAACCGTATTCGGCAATTGAATGCCGATTGTTTCTCCGTTGTACTGCATGATTTGCACGTTCATGTTTTCCTTGAGGAAACGCAGTTCACGCTCGATTTGGTTGCGAGTGAACGTCATTTGCTCGTATGTCTCGGTATTCATGAAAGTGTACTCGTCTCCGCTCGCATACAAATATTGCATGGTGCTGGATTCGATGCGGGCAGGGTTAACTTTTTCACCGCCACGGAAAGTCATTTCCGTCGTGTTGCCGTTGCGCAGGTTGCGCAGTTTGGAGCGAACGAAAGCCGCACCTTTACCTGGTTTTACGTGTTGGAATTCTAGCACGGTATAAATATTGCCATCCACTTCGATTGTCAAACCGGTACGAAAATCGTTTACAGAGATCATGGTAGTCCTCCCAAATCAATCAATAACAGAATAAGTATAAATTACACAGGCAAAATGAGCAACTCTTTCGTGGACCTGTTCAGGTTCTCATGACCATCAGCTGTAATCCACACATCGTCTTCGATCCGAACGCCACCAAGTCCTGTTACATAAATGCCTGGCTCCATTGTCACGAGCATACCTGGCTCCAATACGAAGGTGCTGACAGTCGACAGCCCCGGCAGCTCGTGAACTTCCAGTCCGAGGCCATGACCTGCACTGTGTCCATATGCGTCACCATAGCCTGCTGCTGTGATGATATCTCGCGTTGCTGCGTCAGCGTCTTTTGCGGATACACCTGGCTTCAGTGCTTCTAAACCTGCCAACTGCGCACGCAGAACGATTTCGTAGATTTCACGCATTTTCGGGTCTGGCTCTCCCACAGACAACGTGCGTGTGATGTCGGAATGGTAGCCCTGATAAGCAGCACCAAAGTCGAGCGTAACCATTTCCCCTGCCTGAATCACTTTCTCGGAAGCTCGTCCGTGTGGCAGAGCGCCGCGCACACCTGACGCTACGATCATATCAAAAGCAGAGCCTGTCGCTCCTTGTTTGCGCATGAAGTATTCCAATTCCAAAGCAACATCGGATTCACGCACACCTGGCTTGATGTAGCCTTGAATATGCGTAAAAGCCGCTTCTGCGATCCGAACCGCTTCACGAATAATGACCATCTCAGATTCGTCTTTAAACATGCGGATTTTTTCAAGCAGACCGCTTGTTGGTACCAGCTCTACTCCGTCAAATCCTTTGTTCCAATCCTGATAGGTGCTAAAGGACACGCTGCTCTCAAATGCCAAGCGCTTGATCCCTTTTTCTTGCAGGAGCTTTGCAATCGCTTCAACAGCTTTTCTCTCGTTGTTTACCACCGTAAAATCTGGTGCCTGTTCTTGCCCTTGTTCCACATAGCGGAAGTCTGTGACGAGAAACGCCTCTGTTTCGGTGACAATTACCCATCCCGTTGAACCTGTGAAACCACTCAGGTAGAAGCGATTCTCTGTTTTTTCGGTAATAAACGCCTCTGCTCCAACTTGTGTCAGTGCCTCGCGCAATTTATGCAGACGTTGTTTCATGACAGCCTTTTCCCCTTTTCGAAAGCTATTATTTTTTTCCGATTTTACGGACGAGCGCTCTTAGTGCCCATTCATATCCATCGATTCCCAATCCGACAACTTGTCCAATCGCGATAGGAGCGATAACCGAGTGATGGCGAAATGGTTCCCGTGCATGAATATTGGAGATATGTACTTCAATCGTTGGCAGAGCAACACTGGCCAATGCGTCTCGGATCGCATAGCTGTAATGGGTGAATGCCCCTGGATTGATCAAGATGCCGTCATGGACACCTCTCGCCTGATGAATCGCGTCGATGAGGACACCTTCGTGATTCGATTGGAGATGCTCAAGCTTTCCACCCAACTCATCCATGACACCCTTCAGGATTGTCACCACATCCTCCAGCGTTTCCCTTCCGTAAACATCCGGCTCCCTTGTCCCCAATAAATTCAGGTTGGGCCCGTTCAGTACCAAGACGGAAGTCATCGACCATCCCTCTCCCTATAAAAGTTTTTTTATTAATGAAACATTTTACCACAAGCTGGTCTGGTTCCATAGTAGGCATTCATCTATGCAACATTACGAACATTGTTACATCCATTTTGACAAGGAATGGAGAAATCCTCCTACCTTGTGGACTCATTCCATGCATGATTCTCGTCTGACTGCTCGAGTATGATTGTCATTCCAATGAACAAGCCAAATGTCAAATACCAAGCGGCTTCCGTACTTAAAGTGGCGACCTCCCAATTTGCGATATGAAAGAAAAAGCCCGCTATCACTAACATGACTGCCCCGTAGACGAGTCCCAGCCACCACGCACGGATCCGGCTAAAAAGCAAGCTGAACACAAATGAGGCAACGGCTGTTTCAACGAACAGCACGATAGCACCAAGGCACACGCTCGTAAACGTATTTTCATCCTCGATGCTGATAAAAGGACGTGCAAACGATCCGACTCCGTACGGGGTCATGTTCAAAAAGTGAGCCATCAAACGAACGAGCCCCCAAATGATCGTTCCCCAGAATGCGACCTCCAAAATCTTCGAAGTGGAGATTCTTTTACTCCCTTGCCTGCCTTCTTCCGTATGGGATACGCGTTCTTGCTTGTGCTTTCGTCCTGTTTTGCTTATTTCCATTTCCATCACCTCTGTTCTCTAGTATGCTCTTCCTCTAAGCTTTTCACTTTTACTTTACATTTGTTGGAAAAGTGCGAACTCCTTGTAGCTTCAAGTCGCCATTTCCGTTAATATAGTGGTAAGGATGGTGATTGTATTGGCGCAACAAAACGTACCTAGCTACGGCGGTCAGGCCGTCATCGAAGGAGTTATGTTCGGTGGCAAAACCATGACTGTTACGGCTGTTCGCAAAAAAAATCATGAAATTGAGTATTTTGAATCCCCACGATCGGAATATAAATGGATTACTACGCTGAAAAAGATTCCGTTTGTGCGTGGGATTGTTGGTTTGGTCGAAGCCAGCGCCAATGGGGCCAAACATCTCAACTTCGCCTCTGAACAATACAGTATGGAGTCTGGAGAAGAAGTTTCTGAAAGTCCATCGAAGCTCACCATGATTTTAGGTGTTGCTGTCGTCGGGGTACTTTCTTTCCTGTTCGGCAAATTCGTATTTACACTCGTTCCCGTTTTCCTGGCCGACTTTTTACTCGGAAAATGGGTACCGGATGGCGTTCCTCAAACGTTGGCTGAAGGCGGATTTAAAATCTTGCTCCTCCTCGGCTACATTACAGCAATTGCACAAGCTCCGTTGATTAAAAGGCTTTTTCAATACCATGGAGCCGAGCATAAAGTGATTAACGCATTCGAATCCGGGGTAGAATTAACAGTAGCCAATGTACAAAAATTTTCCGCTCTGCATTATCGTTGCGGCAGTAGTTTTCTCATTTTCTCAGTGTTCGTCGGTGTAGTGATTTACTCACTGTTCAGTTATGACTCCCTGACGGAGAGGGTCGTACAACGCATTGTTCTTTTGCCACTGGTAATCGGCGTCTCTTACGAGGTTTTGCAGTGGACAAACAAGCTCCGTGATGTACCAGTCCTACGTTACCTTGGTTATCCAGGATTGTGGTTGCAAAAGATCACGACTCGTGAACCAGATGACAGCCAAGTCGAGGTAGCCATCGCTTCATTCCAAAAGATGCGGGAGCTTGATCAGAAGCACGTGCAGGAAAGAATGGTTACGACCGGATAACGTGAGGCATTTTTATTCCCATAGAGGTGAAGCCCTATGTTACGCCGCATTCCACCAGTGATTCTGATAGTGATCGTACTGGCGATTTACGGATTTTTGATAACACTCATCAATGATCCTGTCAGCACGATTGTCATCTTGGGATTATCCGTTGTACTTTTCTTGGTCGTGCGCAACTATTTACAAACCGGCTCCTTCTTTTCACAAGGCGCAGGCTCTGGCAAACCTAGACAGCCAAAGGTCAAGGTGAAGCCAAAGCCCTCCATTGCTCGGCAAGCTGTGAAGAAGCAGTCGACTACCCCGAGAAAAGATCATCCATTTCGTGTGATCGAAGGCAGCAAAGGGAAGCAAAAAGAGAAACAAGACGAAAAATCGCAAAATAATATCTCCCACTAAAAACAAGAACAGGTTGCCTGAATCGGCGACCTGTTTTTTTATTAGACCAACATTTTCGGAGAGCTATTGCGAAACACTTTGACGTAATCTTCAAAATCCCATTGCGCCAAAAATTTGTGAGCCGCTACCTCCCCTGACTCAAACAATTGTTGCCTCATTTCTTTAGACAGCTGAAATTGGGTGGTTCTCACCCCTAATGTATGGATGAAAATCGTCCGAACGGCTTTTGCCTTTTCCACATACAGGCGGTCATGAGCATCGAGCATGGTCGCCAGCAATCCCCGAGAGAAGGAAAAAAGACCTTTGATGCTAGTCGCTTCTCTCTTGTCCTGATCATCACTCAGACGAAAACCAATCGTCGGCCACCGCGGAGTCCCGGGTACATCAAATAACCACACGGGATAGTTACTCAATAATGCGCCATCGACAATATAGTGGACATGTCCAGTACTTTGCAGCTTTGCAGGCTGAAAAAAGAACGGGATAGACGAAGACATGCGAACCGCTCGTGCCACAGGAAAATGATCGGGTTCTACACCATATCGTGGCAAATCGTCGGGAAGTATAAGCATTTTTCCGTCAGTGACATCAGATGCAACAACTTTCAGCTTACCAGGAGGAAGATCTCCGAATGTTCGCACTCCTTTTCGCTGTAACAACTCCTCTATGAACAATTCGATTCGATCTGCTCGATAAATCCCTTCCCGCACGACTAGTTCATAGATTGGCCCGATGAGAGGGAGCCTGCCCAACCCCGAGTGCTTGAGAAAGTGAAGGTAATCCAGCTCTTCAAAGATCGGTTTCAACTCATGGCTAGAATAGCCTGCGCCGAGCAAAGCTGCAACAATGGAGCCAGCCGAGGTACCCGCGAGTCTTTCCCATGTGTATCCATTCTCCTCCATGACTCGCAAGGCACCGATAAAAGCGATTCCTTTTACGCCGCCACCTTCAAAGACTGCATCCGCTTTCACCTTGTTTCCCTCCCTAAAATTCCTCCCCATTCTCCATGTATAAGACGACGGCTCTTCCGTTACCACAAAGAAAAACGCAAGCCTGGTCGGCTTGCGCTATAATACGATAACGATATAGACTATTCCTCTTTTTGCTCATCTAACAAACGAATGTTACGAAGCTCTTCTATACGCTTTGGATCTGCCTCGAAGTACTGAACCAGATACTCCAGGCATGTAATCGATTCCCAGCTCAGGTGGTGCTCGATTCCTTCCACATCCTGATAAATATGCTCTTCATCCAAGCCAATGATCCGCATAAATTCTTCCAGAAGACTGTGACGGTCCACTAAGCGTTTTCCGATTTTCTTCCCTTTTGGCGTCAACACAAGTCCACGGTATTTTTCATAAACGAGATACTTGTCTTTGTCCAGCTTCTGAACCATTTTCGTGACCGAAGAGGGATGTACTTCCAACGCTTCAGCAATATCGGAGACACGAGCATAGCCCTTTTCTTCAATTAAGTTGTAAATGCGTTCCAAATAGTCTTCCATACTCGGCGTCGGCGGCATTGTGAACCCCTCATTTCCAAACCGTTATTTCATCTAGCCAAAAAAGGCACGTAGAAATATGATACCGTGTAATGAGAACCATTTGCAAGAGAAAAGTACCTATCGCAGCTGTTTTTCTGGTGTTGGGTTCATCATTTGGACATATTGTACGAGTTGTTGACCCAATTGCTCCATGCGCGCCTGCAAGCGCTCATCCTTCAGCTTGCCTTCAGGTGTAAAGGCATTGTATGCACTTGGGATGGAAGGGCTAGATGGCAACGGCCATGCGTGCAGGTTGCGCATGATTAACTGCAACGTGTTGACCGTGTTCGTAGCACCCATGCTTCCCCCAGCGACGCCAATAATGGCAACCTGCTTGTCACGCAAAATGCGCGCTTCTAAGAAGTCAATGGCATTTTTCAAAGCACCGGTCATTGTGCCATGGTATTCAGGCGAACCGATTACAAGGCCATCTGCATCAGAAATCGCTTTGACAAACCGATGGACAATTTCAGGATACGTACTGGTATCATCACGATCATCATACAGCGGCAGCTTCCAGTCCGCGAGATGAATCATTTCAACATCGGCACCTGCAGCCTTCGCGGCTTCAAGTACAATATGAATCGCTTGTTTTGTCGTAGAGTTGGCATTCATGCTTCCGGCTATTCCTACAATTTTCATGGTTTCACCCCATCGATAATCTAAATACTGGTATGTTCATCATTATATTCCATTAAGTATATTTTGTAAACATTTATGTTTATTTAATATCATCTGTTCTGAACTGACGTGTTTGTCTCATACACTTGTACCAAGTTGCAAGTGAGGATGATGCCTATGGACAAAGTCGCTTGGCATATCGCCGTGCTTTTTGCAGGGTCTGCGTTAGGTGGATTCTACTTGGGTGGATATGAGTGGTTACGCTTTTTTACTTATTTCGGTTCCTGGGGGACAATAGGCATTGCACTTGCGGCTCTTGGTCTCGGATGGTTCGGCGTCCAGCTGTTGACCTTTTGCCATCGGAAGCAAATTCGCTCCCTGTACGAGCTGTACTACGTATTGTGTGGCGAAGCGTTCGCTTCTAGCCTATCTGTTATCACCCACATTCTGCTGTTGGGCTATACAGGGGTCATGCTTGGGCAACAGGCAGATTTCCTACTGGAGGAGCTCTCTCCTCTATGGTTCATCCTTCTAACCATTGCAGCCATCTTCTTTATCATAAATCGTTGGAGATGGATTGTCACTGCAACAGCCATATCTCTATCCATCGGTTTCTTATTATTCGGATTGATTTTCAGCGCACAATCCCATGTGCCATTACCGAGCTTGGGTTATCAAATGAATGTGAACTGGCTGATTCACGCCGTATTTTTCCTTGCCTTGCATTTTCTTATTAGCTTGGCCACGACTCTACCTTTGGCAGTACGTGCGGCCCATGAGCGAACAGTTCAGATAGGGGCTATCATCGGAGCTGGAATCTTCCTTTTGTTCACGGTGTTAGGTCAAGCTATTCTTCTTGCCCACTGGCATGATGCCCACTCCTCTGTACTGCCTTTCAAACAAATTTTGGTTCAACTGATGACGGGTGGCGATTGGCTACTCGCTATCCTTTCACTCTTGCATGGCGGAGTCATTCTCGCAGCCCTACTCTACTCGTTGACACATCCAATTGCAACACGTCAACACCTGCAAATGCTGCCATTGATCATCGTCATGCTGCTTACCGTCTTTGTATTCTCTCTCCTCACACTCGTTGTTCCTTGGAGTATGTCTGTAATCGCCAGTGCAGCGACCTATTGCGGCATGTTCTTAATCGGCTGGTACGTTTGGAAGCATCAGAATTGACCTGATTGTCTACTCGTAGCTCCTGTGGTCAAGACAGAATCTTGACCACTTTTTTTGCATTACCACAAATAAAAAACGTCCCCCCAAGGAGACGTTTACTGCAAAGCCTCACTTTCCGCTCTTAGCTGTCCCCCAATTGGAGAACCCAGCGGATAAGCTGGCGTTGTTTGTTCCGTAATTTTGTGGATTGCTGAAAGAACCGCCTTTGTCGCCGTTGCGATTTGTTTCCGATCAATTTGGGACAGGGAATCATCTGTTGCTTGTCCAGTCCCTGCACTCGTCACAAGTCCCGTAGGAATGCCTGCGGCGGCCAAATAACCTGCTGCACCGTTTCGTTCGCGCGTCCTATCCTTGTCGGAAGGAGACACCCCCGCTGCTCTCAGCAGTTGGATTGGCAGATTTTCATTGCCCAGCGAATTGGTTGCAACAAGCTCTGCCTTTTGACTCCCCACCCCATCGACATAGAAGGCTGCAATCATGGCTTGTCGCTCTGTAGCTGATAAGGCATTCACATAAGCAATCGGTCCTCTGCTTCCCGAAGTAACCGCACCGAAGCTTACGAACCTCACTTCCGTATCAATCGACTTGTAAGCCATATCACGCGCTATCTCGAGTAAGGCCGCTACACCGGAGCCATTGTGATTTGCCCCAACAGATAACCCAGCGGAATCATGGTGAGCGGATACCATGACGACCTGCCCGGTATCGTTTTGATTGGGCTTTCGGCTTGCTACGATATTATACGAGGTTTGCTTAGTGGTTACGGCTCCTTCTACCTTTACGGTTCCCTTCACAGGCCGCTTGTCCATGATGCGTTTTTGGAGCTTCGTGCCATCCGCCTTGGACAAAGCGATCACAGGAACCGCCATATCCAGGGGTTCGCCCAGTGAAGCATTCCAACCTTCCTCTCGATCATTCCAGATGATAAGAGCAACGGCTCCGGCAGCCGCTGCTTGGCGTACTTTTTCTCCGAACGGAATCTCACCTCGCTTGACCAAGGCAATCTTCCCCCGAGATGCATCATTCGCAAAATCAACCGCTCTTCCCAAGCCTGCATCCACCACTTCTGCTGTCGCGGTTCCATTGATCCCAAAAGCAAAACTACTTACTGTCCATTTTTGACCAGGCCATTCTTCCATCGTCAGTGATAGAGAAGTAGGCTTTCGGTACGTATAATAAGAAAAAGGATCGAGCTTGGTCTTGTACCCGTAAGATCGTAGTGTATTTTCCACATAGACAGCTGCTGCAAATTCCGTTTCAGTAGCAGGTGGACGGGCTGTTCTCGCCAATTGCTCGACATGGCCGTACAAGCGTTCAGGATCGATCCAGTCTTGCGTTTCCTCTGCATGAGCACGATGTGAAAGGAAAGGTATCGGCAATATCGTTCCACAGACAAGCAAGGCACATAGCGCATAGTGACGGACAGATCGCATGGCACTCTCCCTTTCCTTCGCTGTTTGCTATTTATTATGGGCGGTTATGACAAAAAGAGTCTAGTCAGAATAGTTAGTCAAATAACCTCATCCTGCGCCATCTCTGGTCAACTTTCGTTTCCCTTCTCCCAAAACGTCGATTTTTCGAGTGACTTCCCTCCATATGAATTCTTAATAGAAAGGTGCTTTTCTCCGTAAAATTATTGATAAAGAAAAGGCGACTTTCAAATTGACCTATGTCCTTCCCTTTTGCTAATGTGGAATCAACAAAAAACCGTTTGAAAGAAACGGATTGGAATCCATTGAGGGGGAAGTATCATGCTGTATGTAGATGGCAAATGGGTAGAAGACGGGCAAGTCGCAGTTCATCCAGAAGACCGCGGTTACAACTTTGGAGATGGCATATATGAGGTAGTACGTATTTATAAGGGCCGCATGTATCAATGGGATGGACATCTTACCCGTTTGTTCCGAAGTGCCAAAGAAATAAAAATGGAGCTTCCATGGAGCGCAGAAGAGCTGACAGACTTAGCGAATCAGCTGATCGCCAAGAACAATATCACGGAGAATGATGACGCCAGCCTTTACCTGCAAGTATCTCGTGGCGCCTCTCCCCGTGTACACGATATTCCGTCCGGGATCAAGCCTGTGATCATGGGCTTTGTCCGTCGCAAGGATCGTCCTGTCGCCGATATGAAAAAAGGCTGGACCGCTCAGCTCGTCGAAGATATCCGCTGGCTGCGTTGTGATATCAAAACGCTCAATCTGCTAGGGGCTGTTCTTGTCAAACAATACGCAAAGGATGCAGGTGCCCAAGAATCGATTTTGCACCGCAACGGCATCATCACAGAGTGCAGCTCCTCCAATTTGTTCGTCGTGAAAAATGGCGAGCTGTATACGCATCAGGCTGACAATCTGATCCTGCACGGAATTACTCGCCAAGTGGTCATTGATTTGGCTCGGAACAATGGCATCACTGTACATGAAGAAGCATTCGACATGGCTTTCTTGAAGCAAGCCGATGAAATATTCCTCACCAGCACGACCGCGGAAATCATGCCGCTCATCTCGGTAGATGGCGTCGCTGTCGGCAACGGACAGCCAGGACCTGTCGTGCTTACGCTACAAGACTTGTTTGAACAGCATATCAACACGAGTGTTCTCGTGTAATGAAAAGAAGCTCTCCCGGTATGCGTATACATCCGAGAGAGCTTTTCTTTATTGTTTAACGACGCAAATTCCATTCGTCTGTAGCATAGCGCGTACTCACGAGTTCTTCTGCCAAAGCGAGTTCTTCATCTGTAAGCGTTGAAGGGATCAGCTCCACTTCCAATCCGGATGCAAAGCCTTTCGAGAACGCCTCGATGGATTCTTGGAGACTGATTGGCCGAGGGCTTACTTGGTTGATCGTCACTGCTTTTTGACGGAAGCTATCGATCATCCGTTGTTTTACCCGCTCCGATGGGAAATGCAAGAGCGAGAACAGCAAATCTACGTCCATATCAAGCAGAATAGAGCCGTGCTGAAGAATAACACCCTTTTGTCGGGTCTGAGCGCTTCCCGCTACTTTTTTCCCCTCTACCACGAGCTCATACCAAGAGGGCGAATCGAAGCAGGCGGATGATCCTGGAGAATTGTATTTTTCCTTCTCCTCTTCACTTGCCAAGGAGACCATTTCCGCCGAGAGTCCAAGGTTTTGGAAGCCGTGCAGAAGTCCCAAGCTGATGATTTTGTAGGCTTCCGTCACACTCGAAGGCATTTTCGGATGGTCTTCGGATACGATGACACTGTATGTCAGCTCCTGATCGTGGAGAACAGCACGCCCTCCCGTCGCTCTGCGAACAAAACCCAGTCCTCTATTTTGAACTTCCTCCAGGTTGATTTCCTTGATGGCCTTTTGGAAATAACCAATCGACAGTGTCGCCGGGTCCCACGTGTAAAAACGAACGGTCGGGGGAACCTTGCCCTCACTGTGCAACTGCAAAATTGCTTCATCTACTGCCATATTCATCGCGGGTGACATTGCTTCTGTCACGATATAGCGCCACTGTTCCATTTATGTACCTCCTCATTCACAACGCCTTCATTGTACGCTTCTGGCATGAAGGACGGCAAGCCTCTGATGGGCTAATTTGAGCAGAAAGAAAAGCCGCCCGTAACGACAGGCGACTTTTCCTGGAATCTAGAATTATGCTTGCGGTTGATAACGCAGAATTGGCTTTCTTGCCGCTGTCGCTTCATCCAAACGTTTGACCACAGTGGTATGAGGAGCCTCCTGAACGATTTCTGGCGTTTCCTCGCACTCGCGGGCAATTTGCAGCATAACGTCGATGAACTCATCGAGCGTTTCTTTTGTCTCGGTTTCGGTCGGTTCGATCATGAGGCACTCGTCCACGATCAACGGGAAGTAGATCGTTGGCGGGTGATAGCCGAAGTCGAGCAAGCGTTTTGCAATATCGAGCGTGCGTACGCCCAGCTTCTTCTGGATTACACCAGACAGGACGAACTCATGCTTGCAGACGCGATCAAATGGCAGATGATAAGCCGTTGCCAGACGACGCATCATGTAGTTGGCAGAGAGCACCGCATTTTGGGAAACTTGCAGCAAGCCTTCTGGCCCCATCGTACGGATGTAGCTGTGCGCACGAACGAGAATGCCGAAGTTTCCGTTGTAGCCTTTGACGCGACCGATGGAAGCCGGACGATTGCTGTCCCAGTAGAAGCTGCCGTCTTCCTTTTTCGCTACGATTGGTGTAGGCAGGAATGGCTCGAGAATTTTTTTCACGCCGACCGGACCTGCACCCGGACCACCACCGCCGTGTGGTCCTGTAAACGTTTTGTGCAAGTTCAAATGCACAACGTCGAAGCCCATGTCTCCCGGACGGGCAATTCCCAAGATCGCGTTCGCATTCGCACCATCGTAGTACAAGAGACCGCCGGCTTCATGGACGATTTTCGCCATTTCCACGATATCTTCTTCAAACAATCCGAGTGTATTTGGGTTCGTCAGCATCAAAGCAGCCGTATCAGGCCCTACTGCATCACGCAGCGCTTGAATGTCAACCAGTCCACGCTCGTCAGATGCAATGGTTACGGTATCCAAGCCAGCTACAGCAGCAGATGCCGGATTCGTACCATGTGCGGAATTCGGCACGATTACTTTGGTACGATGTCCTTCCCCGCGGCTCTCGTGGTAGGCGCGGATCATCATCAGACCTGTCCACTCGCCCGCAGCACCAGCAGCTGGTTGCAGGGTAACTGCGTCCATGCCTGTAATTTCACCCAGTTCTTCTTGCAGGTTGTACAGCAGCTCCAAAGCGCCCTGAACGGTTTCTTCCGGTTGGTACGGATGTGTCTGAGCAAAGCCAGCGTAACGGGCAACATCTTCGTTAATTTTCGGGTTGTATTTCATCGTGCAAGAACCGAGCGGATAGAAGCCATTGTCTACCCCGTGGTTGCGACGAGACAGTTCGGTATAGTGACGAACCAATTGCAGCTCAGATACTTCTGGCAGCTCAGCTGGCGTTTCGCGAATGAGGTGTTTTGGCAAAAGACTTGCCACTTCTACTTCTGGAACATCCAATGCCGGCAAATTGTAGCCCACACGGCCTGGTTTGCTCATTTCAAAGATCAGTGCTTTCTCCTGGTCGTTACGCACGTGTGATCGCCTCCAATTCAGCCGCCAATGTGTCAATTTCTTCTTTGGTACGCAGCTCGGTTACTGCAAGCAAGGTATGATTCGCAAACTCTGGGTAGTCGAGTCCGAGATCATAGCCCCCGATGATTCCTGCAGCCAACAGCCCTTTGTTCACTTCTGCAACTGGTTTGTTCAGCTTCACCACAAACTCGTTAAAGAACGGTGAGGTAAATACGATCTCCAAGCCTTTTGCTTGCAGGGCATTCTTGGCGTAATGAGCTTTTTGCAGGTTCATCATCGCCATTTCTTGTACACCCTGCTTGCCTAGTGCTGTCATGGCAATGGAAGCAGCCAATGCGAGCAGCGCTTGGTTTGAGCAGATATTGGAAGTCGCTTTTTCACGACGAATATGTTGTTCACGCGCTTGCAGCGTCAATACGAAGCCGCGTTTGCCATTTTCGTCCTTCGTTTGACCGACGATACGACCTGGCATTTTGCGCATCAGTTTGGATGTAGTAGCAAAATATCCGCAATGTGGTCCACCAAAGGATGCTGGGATACCGAATGGCTGCATGTCGCCCACTACGATATCTGCGCCCAATTTGCCCGGCGCCTCCAGTACACCCAACGCAAGCGGATTGGAGGATGTGATCAACAGTGCGCCTTTTCCGTGCGCAATTGGTTCAATCGCTCCCAAGTCCTCTACATTTCCGAAGAAGTTCGGATACTGCACGATGACCGCTGCTGTGTTTTCATCTACAAGGGCTTCCAGAGCCGCTGTATCCGTAACGCCATCGCTGTTGATACCTACTTCAACCAGCTCGACGTTTTGTCCATACGCATATGTTTTCAAAACACCGCGCGCTTCCGGATGTACAGCACGGGAAACGATGACGCGCTTTTTGCCAGTGTGACCCGCAGCCATCATCGCTGCCTCTGCCAAAGAAGTCGCGCCGTCATACATCGAGGAGTTGGCTACCTCCATGCCAGTCAGCTCACATACCATCGTTTGAAACTCAAAAATCGCTTGCAGCTCACCTTGGCTGATTTCTGGCTGGTAAGGTGTATAAGCGGTAAAGAATTCACCGCGGAGCAGCATGTGATTGACTGTGCTCGGCGTGTAATGTTGATAAACACCCGCACCTAGAAAGTTAACATGTGTGCTGAAGTTTACGTTTTTATTTGCGAGGTGTGTAAAATACTTCACCAAATCTGGCTCGGAAAGTGCTTCTGGAATATTCAAAGCACCTTTGAAGCGCACTTCTTCCGGAATATCAGCAAACAGTTCTTCTACACTCGAAATGCCGAGGGTTTCCAGCATTTCGCGCTTGTCCTGATCAGTTTGGGGCAGGTAGCGGTATTTCACGGACGGTGTCCTCCTCTAAAAGGATGTATGTGGTAGATCGCTTAGTTTTTTGGGCGTTTATAAAATGGAGCGGCAACGACTTCTGCTTTCAGACGTTTTCCGCGGATTTCTACTTCTACTTGTGTGCCTAACGCAGCATGCTCGGTTTTTACCAGAGCGAGACCGACGTTTTTCTTCAAGGTTGGAGATTGTGTTCCCGTCGTCACTTCGCCAATGAGCTCTTCCCCCACATAGACGGGATAATGCGTGCGCGGAATCCCACGGTCGATCATTTCGATCCCTACCAGCTTGCGTGGGGCACCGTTTTCTTTTTGTGCCTTCAGCACTTCTTGACCGATGAACGGCACTTTTTTGTCTACCTTGACAGCAAAGCCAATGCCCGCTTCGATCGGAGTGATGTCTTTGCTGAGCTCTTGGCCGTACAGTGGCAGCTTGGCTTCAAAACGAAGCGTATCGCGCGCACCGAGACCGCACGGCAACAGACCTTCTTCTTTTCCTGCATCAAGCAAGATGTCCCACAGCTCTGCTGCACGATCGGCATCCAAATAAATCTCGAAGCCATCTTCACCAGTATAGCCAGTGCGGGAGACCAATGACGGAATACCGCTCACTTGCACATCACGCTCAAAACGGAAAAAGCCGATTTGAGACAAATCTGTAGTCGTCAGCTTTTGCAGAATGGATTCTGCCAAAGGACCTTGAATCGCGATTTGTGCTGTTTCTGGCGAAATATTCTCAATCGTTACCCCTGGAATCAGATGTTCTTCTAGCCACGCATAGTCTTTGTCGATATTCCCCGCGTTGATGACGAGCAGGTAATGATCATCTGCATATTTGTAAACAAGCAGATCGTCTACCGTCCCCCCATCTGGGTAACAAAGCACACTGTACTGCGCCTGCCCGACTGCCAGCTTGGATACGTCATTCGTAGTCACACGCTGGAGATAAGAAAGAGCGTTTTCCCCTTTTACGTCCACTTCTCCCATATGAGAAACATCAAATAGACCAGCTTTTGTCCGAACGGCTTCATGCTCTTGACCAATGCTTGTAAACTGCACCGGCAGATCCCAACCTCCGAAGTCGATGGTTTTCGCGCCATACTTTGCATAAGAATCAAATAGTGGCGTACGTTTCAAATTGGACATGTGGCACCTCCTGTGAACAATAAGATCTTAGAAAACTTGGCTCGCTGAGCCTTTGGCGAGGCCTTAGTTGCACTTATGTCGATAGGAGTCTTATCGACCAAAACAAAACAGAGGGGGAAAAACGGGTACACCAAAATAATGGCGCCCATTTCTCCTCCTCTGTCCTTGGTACCTGAGAGTTACCTTGCGAATCATGTGAGGACTCTATCGTTCCCCACTTGCAAGTTTCCCCTTTGGTGGCTCATGTGAGCTCTCTCCAGAGTTGCGTCCAGTAGAGGTACTTTTGCCTGAGAGATTCACCGTTACCGGCTTGCTCCTTCGGCGCTGCCAAACATTCAAGCAGTCTCTCCCTACTACCTTCATTCGCGGTTGTTACATGGTCATACATAAGTTTTTGCTATCATTTCCATACTAATGGATGTACTACCTCTTTATCCTACCATGAGAGTCCAAAGTTGAAAATATACAAATTAACAGTCAGATTCAGAAAAACTTAACGAAACACATTGACAATAGATAAATGTTCAGTTTTTTGGCATTAACCATGAAAGTTATGGCAGAGCTATGTAAAGGAGTATCTTATATGCCGAATGTTCCTATTTCATTTGATACGAGCTGGATCAATCCGCTTACAGAACGCATGCAAGAAGATGGCCCTTGGGATAAGTGGGAGCTGTTCAAGCTCACATTGGAAGCGGAAGAAGCCATGGCTGTTCGCGAATTTGACCAGTTGCAATGTCTGAAATACCTTCCACTCTTGTCGCCATTTCCTCATCAGTTGGAGACGGCGAAACGTGTCCTGTTAGAGATGCGCGGTCGTGCCATCCTCGCAGATGAGGTCGGTCTGGGGAAGACGATTGAAGCAGGCTTGATCATGAAGGAGTACATGGTTCGCGGCTTGGCTAAAAAAATTCTCGTTCTGGTTCCAGCCTCTCTCGTGATTCAATGGACAAAAGAGCTTCATCAAAAATTCGGCATTGCAGCAGTCGCGCAAAAAAAAGAATATATGTGGCGGCAGCATGAGGTCGTTGTCGCATCGATTGATACAGCAAAACGTGATCCTCACAGGCGTCACGTACTCGACATCGATTACGACATGCTCATTATCGACGAGGCCCATAAACTCAAAAATAAACGGACACGCAACTATCAGTTCGTCAAAGAGATCCGCAAAAAATACTGCCTGCTCCTTACCGCAACTCCCATTCAAAATGAGATGGACGAGCTGTACAACCTCATCAATTTGTTAAAGCCAGGCCACCTTGGCCATACTTCCACCTTCTCTACCAATTACGTAGAGGGCAAACGCCAATCCAAAAACAGCGAGAAATTGCGGGAAGAAATTGAAAAGGTCATGATTCGTAACAAACGAAGTGATGGCGGTATCCAATTCACCAGCCGTCGCGTTCAGTCGATTCCGATTGACCTTTCCCCTGAGGAAATGACTTTGTACGAAGGTGTAACCCGCTTTGTCCGCGAGCAATACCAAACAGGATTTGGGGTTGGCGGCTTCAACTCTCTCGCTCTGATTACCTTGCAGCGAGAGGTCTGCTCAAGTAAGGAAGCTGCGTTCATGACGCTGTATAACATGCACCAGCGTACCGGCGAAGACTCTCCCTTGCGCTCACAAATTCTTGAGCTAGTCGAGTTGATCAAACAAATAGAGACGCATTCCAAAGCTGCCAAAACGGTTGAGCTCATTCAACAAATCAACGACAAAGTGATCATTTTTACAGAGTATCGGGCAACACAAAACTATTTGCAAAAGTATTTGCACGACCACGGCATTACTTCTGTCCCCTTCCGCGGCGGCTTTAAACGCAGTAAAAAGGACTGGATGACTGATCTTTTCCAAAATCGTGCACAAGTCCTGATCGCGACGGAAGCAGGCGGGGAAGGCATCAATTTGCAGTTCTGTAATCAAGTGATCAATTACGACATGCCTTGGAATCCCATGCGAGTGGAGCAACGAATCGGTCGTGTCCATCGCCTGGGCCAAAAAAGAGATGTGCACATTTACAATTTATCGACAACAGGAACGATCGAGGAGCACATTCTCAAGCTGCTGTATGAAAAAATCGACCTGTTTGAAATGGTCATTGGCGAACTCGATGATATCGTGGAACGCTTGAATTTAAGTCACTCCTTGGAAGACAATTTGGTTCAAATTATTATGGATTCCCGCTCCTCCAAAGAAATGGCGCTGAAGCTCGATAACATTGGACACGCGATTCGGGCAAGCAAAGTAACAAAAGATGCCGTCCCGCTTTCTGAGGCGGCTGACCAATAACTCTTGTTGGATACGAAAAAGAAATGAGGTCTCCTGATGCAGCAACAACAGGTCAGACAATTTGTCGAGCGGTATTTGGCGACTTTTTCTGCCCATATCGTCGAATCTCATCCGGATTATTTCACAGTCAAACTCCCTGTCGAGGTGGACAAAGATATCGGCAATCGCCCTTTTTACTGGAGCTGGGTGGATAAGATGAATTTGGCTTATCAGCCATTGGTGCTCACCTTTACTTTTCATCCGGATTGCATGCCTGAGGGTTTGCGATCCGAGCATCTGCATCTAGGGGCTGCCCGCATGCAACAAATTTTCGCTTCAGCCAAAAAGCATGGCAGCTTTGTCTGTATGTACGAGCAACAAGGCGGCCTTTTAGGCAATGCCGGTAAGCGTCGGTCAACCCCTCTCGTGCCTTGGCTCGGGATAAACTTGAAGGTTTCCCTGCTTTGTGACAAGCGACGTGACATTTTATTGTATTTGGGGATCAATTTGCATCAGCCACGTCTGGTGAAGGATTTCACTTCGTTTTTATTTTCACTTTCCTTGACCCCTGCGATCCCCGACTACTATTACACGTTGGATCGAAAGGTAACCATACAGGAAGCCCTCCAAATGGCACAGCAAGAAGTGGAACATACATTGGAACAAGAAGATCAGCAATGGGCAGAGGACGCGCGTACACGTTTGAGCGAAGAAATGGCCATCTTGGAAGCATACTATGAAGAATTGGCACGCCGTGAACCACAAGATGAGCAGAGAAACGCAGACGAAACCGAAGAAGAAGCAGAGCAACCAGAGTCGTCACTCGAACAAGAAGCCCCGCATCCCGAACCTGATCCAGCTGGGCCATCTTCTGTCGAACAGCCATTAGCTTTTGACGAATACCGGGCTTCTGGCGGACGAATCCTCGACTTTTTACGTGCAAATGGAATCCAAACCACTCCACGCGAAGAGATTCATCAGGCAGAATGGAAAAAGAGCACGCCAGATGAGGAAAGACAACGCCGAAAAGACGAGCTGGCATGGCAATACGAGCCGCGGATCGAGGTGTCGTTCATCAACGGTGGCTTGTTCTATTTATCTTCCGTTCCTCCGCTCATGCGGTCATCGAAAGCAAAAAGCATGCGACATCTCCCCGCATCAGGGCGAATCATGTAAAAGATCAACGAGAAAATGTGAAACAGAAAAGACACGTTGCAACAAATCTTTTTGTCATAGCTGGTTACAATAGGAATAGGTTAAGCCTTTACAAAAGGTGGTGCATAGTTGTGACCAGACGATTTCTTCCTTTTATCGCTGCTCTTTTGTCTCTGATGCTGCTTTCTTTACCAGCTTTTGCGCAAGACGAAGCAAGCTGGGACAAGCAATTCCAAGCACAAATTCGAGAATGGATGGATGCAATCGCAAGCCGAGACCCTCAATTCAAGCAATGGCAAGACGCAAAGACGGACGTGCAAACACTTGGTGCAGGACAGCATCAATGGCTGGTAAGTATAAAAAAAGCGGACAAGCAAGTAGGGTATTTGGTGATAGGCGAATCACCTGATTCCACTTCCCATGAGAAATTTGTTCTGCTGGAGTACGGTGTTGGGGAGTACATCTTGTTCGATGACGCTTTTGCTCCGAAAGAAATCGCGGCAGAGCCAGTTTATGACGGGTTCGCTTCCTACTGGCTGATCACCCAGAAGTCAGATACACAAATGGTCAATGCAAAAACGGGAGAAATGTATCCCACTTCCTTTCAAATTAGTGAGCCCGCTGTCGATGCTTTTGCAGGCGAGCAGCTCATACAAAATGGACAACGCCTGACTCAAATGAGAATTTTAAGTGCTGCCGAGGCTGATCCTTTTGATCATATCGGGTGGGTCAGCCAAATGAGTACAACGGATACAGACGTGTCCTGGAACCAATTGTGGCAGCAAAATTATACCTCTCCGGTTACCTTAGCCGTCCCGATTCATCAGTCACAGGTTTTGGCACCCTTTGTCGTGGGGTCCCTGCATTTATGGAATGACCAAAATGCTTATGTGGGCGTATGGGATGAGGGCCTGCGCTTTGTCCCGTATTCGTATGCCCATCGCGTCGGACGATTTTTCGTAAACGAAACAAGCTCTCCTGCCGAATAACCGGTTGGAGAGCTTGCTTTTTACGTTTTTGATTCACCGATGTTCTGTAGGAGAGAGACGTTCATGAACGGCATGAAAAATTTCATTGACCGTCATTCCCTCTGCATTAATGACGGGAGCTCCTGTAATCGTTTTGTTTTGATTACCCAGCACGTTGATATCCTGGCCTGTAATGACAATCGCATCTACAACCTGCTGCCAGTTGCCTAGATCAACAACATCGTAACCATTTTGACGCAGCATCTTGCACACTTCAGACAGGGAATTTTCTACCGCTACTCTCGCCATATGCACCCTCCGTCTTCGATCATGATAAGTTTATGAATTTTATTTGCGCCACAACAGTCGAATGGACATGGGAATAGCACCAAACCAGCGTGACGACCAGGACTCGCGTGGAGTCTTACGCAAACGGCGTTCATCTTTTGGGGTATCCACGTACTGAACAAACAGTTTCGTCAGGTACTTTAAATATTCCTGAAAGGACATCGCACTCGACCTCCTTCTTACTCGTGGATTCACACCACGGCGCAAGCGCTGTCCCCTCTATTGTTTCCCGTCCTGCGCTCTTTCAACCACTTGGCTCGTAATTTCCATCACAATATCGGAAAGACTCTTTCCTGTCGTATCCACCTGAATCGGTGCGAAATCGTATACACCTGCGCGCTCCGCCATTAAGGTTTTTACCCTTGTCGCTACTCCTCCTGCCAACAAGGGTCGGCCTGTATCGTTTTCCAAACGCTTGATAAGCTCCTCTTCCGTGGCATGCAGCGCGATTACGATGCCTTGCTCCATCATCATCTCTACGTTTTGCTTCCGCAATACAGCTCCTCCCCCAGTTGTTACTACCTGAGATCCTGCTGCCAGTAATTGTGCAAGACGTTTCGTCTCGACGTCTCGGAAATACGCTTCGCCTTGATTGGTGAAGATTTCTGGAATGCTGCGACCTTCGCTTTCCACAATCGCATCATCCAAGTCTGTATGCTTCATTCCCAAAGAGGCAGCGAGTGCGGCGCCAACCGTGGTTTTTCCCGTTCCCATAAATCCGACCAACACCAGGTTTTTCATTTTGTTTCTGCCGCCTTTCCAATCGTTCGGTGCGTATTGATCTTCACCGTTTTTTGTTGTTGATTGTACGCTGTCTCATATCCCAATGCTTTTTCAAAAAAGGACAGTGGAACCATCGTACGTTCTTTGATCTCGATTAACGGGCTGCCTAAATCTATTCGCTTCCCATCTACATCAGCAAAGCGCTCCCGTTCCTTTATAAATACTTCACGTCCATTTCCTTTTACGCGGATCATTTGTTTCTTGTCGTCCCAGCTAATCGCCAATCCCATTTTCTCACCGAGCTCACGCAGCGGAATATACACCGTATTTTGGGTGACCCGAGCCGGAATCGATGGATAAAAGCTCATGTTATTGATGATCGTGGTGATATAGGGCTCCAATTGCACTGCACCAAAGCCACTCTTATTTGCACTAGTGGTATACAGGGTGAAATATTTCGCTTCCCCTTGCAAAGTTTGCCCAAGCGCCTGATCGAGATGCTCTGCACCAATGACACTGCCATGATAATTTTGCTGGACGCGCTGCAAGAATCGCTTATAGGCGTCGTCACCGATTTTGCGACGCAGGTTGTCGAACAGGAGTGCGCCCCGCGAATACCAGGTCAGCTTAAACTCCTCTTCAGTGGCAAACTTCTGCAATGGCTTGTCCAGCTTTCCATTTGGATAACGCTCTTGCAAACGTTTGACATCACGGTTGTACTCATCCAGCAGCGTCGTAGCTGATTGGGCACCATAACGCTTCTGCAAGTAATGAGACACGCCGAGCTCCACCAGCCCCTCATCAAGCCACCCATGCGAGGACTCCAATGTAGCCACACTGTTGTACCACCAAAGATGCCCTACCTCATGCGGCAGCCAATGATCGATCAGATTGTTGTAATGCATGTCTCTTTTGAATACGGCGAGATTCGCGTATTCCATGGCGTACGTCGTTCCTGTACTTGTTTCCGCAATCGCCACGTGCGGATACGGCAACGGACCGTACATATCGATAAAAGTAGGAAATACCGATTGGGCAATGGTTTTGATTCTTTCGATGTTACCTTTATCAACGGAAGCAATATCAACCGTTAAATTCGGAGCAAATTGAATGGTTTCGATGTGATAAAGCGGACTTCCGACCAGTCCAAAGTTCAACAGATTTTTTGCTTGATAATGGACTTGCTGCTTACTGCCACCGATGGACTTCGTTTGTCCTCTGCCCCAAGAACTGACCCATTTGTAGCCTTGTGGCGAGGTAAATGACACATCGTAATCCCCATAGTGGTAAACGAATGGATCACCAAAATCAACGCGTTGCGGCGGGTTATACCAAACACCTTTTTGATTTTGGGCACCGAGCATCGGGTACCATGTCGTCAACGTCCATATATCGTCTTTGACCCCAAAACGTGTGCCCCTGCGCGGAACCGGGTTCTCGAATTCAATGGTCAAGGCGCCACGAAGCTCCTTGCCAAGAGGATTTGCCAGCTTCACCAGCGATTGACCACGTTCAAAAGAAAGCGGCTTGTCCTTGTAGCGAATCGACTTCACCGTCATTTTGTTCCAAAGGTAGTCGTAAATATACAGCCGTACATCTGGCGTTTTCGGGTTGTCGAATTCCAAGATCATGTTTCCGGTTATTTTTGCTTCGGACGTATGTAATTCAGCTTGAATCTTATATACAGGGTTCAGATCCTTTACATAAGACGGCAGAGGCGGATCATAAGAAAATGGATCGACGAACGTTTGCTCCTCCTCCGGTGATTGATTCATGGCAATGATTTGAGAAATAGCTGGCCAATACGCGACGACTCCAACTGAGCCAAAAAAAACGAGGATCGTCACACATACTAGCAAGCTCGTTTTATGTAGTGATTTCATGACAGCCCCCATATGATAAACCGCCCGGCGGCAGGCGCTATATGTTTTTGTTTCATTGTAGCAAATATATGTCAAACTGAGTAGAAATTCAGGAGATTCTGTAGAGAAAACGCCTGATTTGACGATGGTCTCCCCTGGGTAAAATAAAAAAGCCGCCACTCATTGTATCGTAATGATTGGCAGCTTTCTTTAGCTTTTACCAGGTTTCGTACATAATTTTTCCGGTCTGGCTAAGATCATAGCCCCCGACTGCTTCCAATTCCTTTTGAAACGGACGCGACCCGAGAACATCAAGAACGGCCTGAATGAGCGGTTCGTTGTTCTTGTTTTTCAACAAAACGAGGTCATAGCGCTCACGCACGGTTGGGACAAACTCCACGCCGACGAGTGAAGCTGCCTTTTCAATTCCCACCCCTACGTCTGCTTCGCGCCGCGCTACTACCCCTGCGACCGCCAGATGATTCGACTCTTCCCGTTCAAAGCCACTCACGTCATTCCCCGCTATTTTTGCAAGTCGAAACTGCTCTTCAATCAACGTGCGTGCACCGGACCCTTTTTCCCGATTGACCATGCGAATGCCCGGCTTCGTAAAATCGCTCCATGCTTTGATCTGTTTCGGATTGCCAGCCTGCACGTAGAATCCGGCCCAACGTGACAACATATTGATGACAACATAACGATGCCCACACAAAATGCGACGAATATACGGGACATTGTATTCATTGGTATCCCCGTCGTACAAGTGCGTGCTGACGATATCAGCCTTACCTGTATACATCGCCACGAGGCTGTTCAGAGAGCCTACGTACGAGCGAAGCGGTCGGTATGCCTCATCCTTTTTCTCCAAATGCCCCGCCAGTAGGTCCAAGCTAACATCCTGCCCGCTGATAATGATATTGCGGCCTGTACCAGCCTGCTCATGCCGTGACAATTGCTGAGCTTGTCCTGTCTCGCGGATGCTAACGGCTGAGGCTTGTCTGTACTCTCCCTTTGCTTTCGCCTTATACGCTTCCAGATCGCTTTCGTCTACGCGCATTTGCCGACCGACGCGATAAGCAGGCAGCTCTCCTTTTTTAATCAGATCGTAAACTGTCAGCTTGGAAATACGTAGAATTTTTGCTATTTCTTCGGTGGTATAAGAATTTTGTTGACTCATGACCCGCCTCCGTTATCTCCTTTGCTCTATTTTCAAACAAGTGTCGTAAAATCGCAATTGATTATTCATTACGAATCCATATAATCTAGTTATGTCCAGTTATAATTAATTATAACTTAATATAATTATGGAGGTCTTTTTTATGAAGAAGCACTGGTTTGCTATTTTCGCGGCATTTTGCTTGATGCTGACAGCTTGCTCGACAACACAAACAGCACCACAAGCAAGTGAGCCGGCCAAAACCGATGCAGTAAAGGTCGAACTGATGATTTCTGCTGCTGCTAGCTTGACGGATGCCTTGAGTGAGTTAAAAACCCAATATGAAACGGAACACCCGGGAACGACTCTCACCTTTAACTTCGGAGGCTCGGGCAAACTCGCCACACAAATTACACAGGGCGCTCCATCAGACGTATTTTTGTCCGCTAGTAAAAAAGACATGGACGGTCTAGAGGAACAGCAACTGATTATCAAAGACACACGCCAAGACTTCACGAAAAACTCGCTTGTTCTCATTGCCGGTAACACAAGTGCTGTGACTATCTCTTCTTTTGAAGAGCTGACCAACGCAGCGATCAAGCATATTGCCGTCGGTGAGCCTGAGACAGTCCCTGCTGGACGATATGCGAAAGAAACATTGGATACGCTGAAAATGTGGGATTCTCTATCCGCACAAATGGTATTTGGCAGTGATGTTCGCCAAGTTTTGACCTTCGTAGAATCCGGGAACGCGGAAGTCGGGATCGTCTATTCCAGTGACGCTGCAGCTTCGAAAAATGTAAAAGTACTAGCGACTGCCAAGCCTGAATGGCACAAGCCGATCGTTTATCCAGGTGCGGTCGTCAGCGCATCGAAAAATCCGGATGCAGCAAAAGCTTTTCTTGCCTACTTGACAAGCGACAAAGGAAAAGCGATCTTACAGAAGTACGGGTTTCAATAAACCAATCGAATTGAATTGGAGGTGGCAAGCGTGATCGAAACCAATCTCACTCCTTTGATGCTCTCCCTTAAAGTAGCTGCGCTCTCCACCTCCTTTGTATTTGTCCTTGGGATGGTTTTTGCCAGATGGATGACACAAAAGGATTTTTGGGGGAAGAATGTCCTGGAGTCCTTCTTTTTGCTTCCCCTTGTTCTACCTCCCACTGTTGTCGGCTTTGGCTTGTTGATGCTTTTCGGAAAAAACGGTTTTCTCGGCCAGCTATTGCATGAATGGTTCAATATTACCGTCGTCTTTACGCTGACAGGAGCCGTTATTGCCTCGATTGTCGTTTCCTTTCCGTTGATGTATCAGAGTGCAGTCGCTGCCTTCACAGGAGTGGATCGTCGTTTGGAGAATGCGGCACGCACGATGGGCGCTTCGGAATGGCGATTATTCTGGACCGTTACCTTTCCCTTGGCTTGGCCTGGCCTGTTGGCTGGGTTTGTTCTTTCTTTTGCCCGTGGTTTAGGGGAGTTTGGCGCTACGCTGATGCTCGCAGGCTACATCCCTGGGAAAACCGATACGATTCCCGTCGCCATTTATTTTGCTGTTGAGGCTGGTCAAATGGATAAGGCATTGTTTTGGGTCATCATTATTGTTTCCTTGGGGATGGGTACGACTCTCTGGCTGAATTGGTGGAGTCGTCGCAATGTACGCAGGTACGCCAATCAAAAGTAAGGCAGGTGAATGGTACATGCTCTTTGTCCACATACAGAAGCGTTTGCCTGATTTTATTCTGGATGTGTCCTTTTCGGTGCAAAAGGAAATTGTCGTGCTGTTCGGACCATCCGGCTCTGGCAAAACAACGATATTGAACAGTATTGCAGGTCTGGTTCATCCTGATACTGGCGTTATCCAATTAAATGAGAACGTCTTTTATCGTGAAGGACAGAAGCCGCTTCCCGTACAAAAACGCAACATTGGGTATTTATTTCAAGATTATGCGCTGTTCCCTCACATGACCGTCGAGCAAAATGTTCGATACGGTTTGAAAAAGGGGCATGAGCTGAATTTGGCTCCATTGCTGTCCACAGTGGGAATCGATCATCTGCTGCAAAAATATCCTCATCAGTTATCCGGGGGACAAAAACAACGGGTGGCACTCGTACGTGCGCTTGCTACTGAACCAGACATTCTGCTCCTTGATGAGCCTTTATCGGCGCTGGATGCGGATACGCGTAAACAATGCCAGGATGAGTTGCTTCGCCTTCACGCTATGTGGAACATCCCGTTTCTGCTGGTCACCCATGATCGTGAAGAAGCCGAGAAGCTCGCGGATGTCATTTTCCTGATCGATAACGGCACAATCAAAGAACGGAAAAATGAAAAAAGCCATTCAGCAACGTCCATTTCCCGATAATGGGATGGCATTGCTGGATGGCTTTTTACCTATCGAGCTGTGATTGGTTCAATTTTCACATCGTTTTGCTTTGCCCATTTATGTACCTCACCAAGGAATTGCAGGACGTCATGGCTCTCGTGATGGACACAAAGGGTATCGGCTGCCAAGTCAATGTGCTCGCCATTAACTGTCTGTACTCTTTGTTTTAAAACGAGCTGACGTGTCTGCTCCATGCGTTCTTCCTTACTGATCAGCACGCTTCCTTCCAACTCACGCGGAGCCAATCGACCATTCGGCAAATAAGCCCGTTCTGCAAATACTTCCTCTGCCACCTGAAGACCGTGTTCCAAGCCTGCCTCTACAAGCTTGCTGCCAGACAACGCATAGAGAATCAGTTCTTCATCAATATCCGCAATGGCTTGGACAACCGCTTCGGCTAGCTCAGGGCGTTCAGCCGCTTCGTTATACAGCGCGCCATGCAATTTCACATGGTGAAGCTCCCCGCCGAGTGCTTTTGTAGTTCCAGCCAAGGCTGCAACTTGATACAGCACCAGCTCATACACTTCATTGACAGACAAGTTCATCGAACGACGTCCGAAGCCTTGAATATCTGCATAACCGGGATGTGCCCCGATTTTCACATCATGCTTGAGTGCAGCTTCGATTGTTCTGCAAATAATATGTGGATCCCCTGCATGCAATCCGCAAGCAATATTAACGGAGGTGATCCATTTCATAATCCCCAAATCCTCTGATTGTCGGCCTCTGCTGAAGCCCTCTGCCATATCGCAGTTAATATCCAGATGAATCATGTATGCTCACCTTTCTTTCTCTAATCTATCCATTGAAAACGCATTCATACGCGTGGCTTCTCGTTTTCTTCCACTTTAGCATACCATGTACGCCAGTTTAACAAAAGCAAAAAAGCTGCCGAAAAATGGCAGCTTATGAACAACTATGTCGAACCAACGGTTGCTTGACTGCTTTCTTCTGTCTGTAAGGTTTCTGCTAGTGCCATTACCTGGTTCTTTTCTTGTTTATAATCGTATTCCTTTGCCTTATCCGGTCTGGCATTGTTGTACTCTACCGGGATCTCATGGCGATGGGAACGTTCAATTTTCGTTACAAAGTGCAGCTTTTCCATTATGCGAATCGTTTCGTCCAACAAATTGGCATCTACATACATCGAAACGTAATTTAAGCGCTTGGAGATGTAATGAATGGTGCCAAATTTGCGTAAATTTTTGGCGGCACGCGTGTTTTTCACCCACACGGCGACCCCAAGGCGTCGCTCTCTCATGTTTTGCCGTCGGTCTCCTTCCCAATCGTGGTATACTTGCTGGTGAAAGCTTATTACAGAAAGGAATCGTGGTCTATGCTGGCTACGTTTTATCATCAATTCGAGGAAGCGCTTCACCGCGAAAAAATCGTGACCCATAGCAGTTGGCAAACATATGCAGGCCAGCGCTTTTTCTATGTAAGCAGTACGCTCCCTGCTCCTCTCTTAACAAAGCAGCTCATGGAAACAGGAGAGCGTCTGACCACTGATACCAAATTAAAGCCAGAATGCATTTACGTGCGTTCAGATAACGTACAGCATGTGTACCGCTTCCGTTTTCGCGTACCTGACGAAAAGCAATTTTGCTGCGGCAATCTTTGTGAAGACTGTTTTCTGCTGCGCCAAAACGAATCGGGAACAGCGTAAATTACGATGGCTTTTTCACACTGCAGCCGCAGCTTCCGCCTGTCCCGCACCCACTGCCCTGGGCCTCTAAAAATGGATTGTTGCTCGGTACTTTGATCGTTTCCGATACGGAATGAGCAATGGTTCTACTCACCTGATACAAGAGCTCATCCAGAGCACCCTCTGCTCGCTTGAATGCCTGTACGGAATCCCTCAGTTCAATGTTGCGCTTCAGTTCCCGTACTTCTTTGGATATATGATTGTAATCCGGGTGATACTTCCCGAACCGTTGCACATCTTCGTACTGTTCCTTCTTAGCCTCGAACACGACGAGCAGACGTTGCACTTCCTCATCTGCTTCCATTTGGCGTTTGGCCTCCAGATACTCCGAGACCTCGCGCGATTGGTTAATCATCGTGGACAGCTCATGAGACTCCATGATCAACTGCGTCATATCCACAGCTTCCAATGTTTTCATAAAGCGAGACCTCCTTTCGCCGTAAAGCTTGAAAACTTTACGTCATTCCTGATTGTATCACGATGCACACCCTTAGTACAGATATTCGGGCACTACAATGCGCACTCGCTCGATGTTCTCAAGACGGTAACTCTGCTTGCCGCCCTGTCCGGCAATCGTAACCATCCAGTACCCCATTTCCAGGCGGACTTCTGTCGGTAGCCCTCGCAGCTTTTCTTTTCCGCTTTGCTGGATCTCGACTTCCAGCTTCAGTTCTATTGCGCGCTTAAACAAATCCCGCATGGATTGTGGATGATAAGATTGAAAATGCTTCGTCCACATTTTGGGTAGCGCGGCTATTTGCTCATTTTGCTCAGGGAACGTGTTTTCAATAGCATAACCGTCCCAAGGCCGTTCGATGAGGAGCAAACCTTTATTCCCAGCTTGACTGTTTTGTCGTGACTGGAACTCTTTGCTTCCGCTGGAAATATGCGACAGCACTTGCGGCTCATAGCCATAGTGTCGCAGTAATCGGATCAGTTCTTTTTCCTGCGAGAACGGAATCAAAAACGAAGTCGGCGATATCACTTGGGTAAGAAATGGGCGAAAGTCAGGAATGTCGCGCCATTCCTCCAGAAATCCAGCATGTGCTGTCCGTACGAGGAGGTACGGCTCCATTTGAATCTGCCTTGCTGTTCTCGCCCATTGGCTCACAACCTCAATCAAGCTCTCGGGCAACGGATGAACACAGGAGGCACGGAGCTTTTCGATGACTTGCTCCTCCGTCCCTCCTTGTGCCAAATACGATTGCAACAGCCTTGCTTGCAATTCACCCCGAATCAATTGCCCATCAAATTGGAGCTGGCAAAATCGGCTGATTTCCCATACATCCAACAACGGAACAAGAGGTGGGATTGTTATGGCACCTGTGGGGTCCACAAACCAGCCTTCCTCCGACGATAATCGCGGCAAACTGCTCCAACGCCAAAAAACCCCTCGTTCTTCGTCCATCCCGAGCTGAATCCAGCCCAAGCCTAACAACAAATGCATCCATTGCTCCACAATTAACTCCTCTGCATTGTCGGGCAAAGGGAATCCTGCTTCTTTTAGCATCCGCAATTGCTCATGGAGGGAACACCACTGCTCGACAGGAACCTGTCTCATCAATTGAATGAAAAATTCCCACCAGTCGCCATGCGGCAAAAATTGTTCCATGACGAGTTGGTACATTTCTTCCCAACGTACGAGGGGCCGTTGATGCAGCCATTGCTTCATTCGATCAAGATCGAGTACGAGTTCTCGCTCTTCCCTATGCACCAAGCTCAATCTGAGGGCAATATCAAGGACAACGGTCAAGGATAAGCCCTCTCTTTGTTCCTGATCGAGTGGCGGAATCACGATTCCTTTTACATGCTCGTCTGTCAGTGAAAGCAGCGGCAGCATTTTTTGCGACATCCTGCGATGAATGCTTCCTTTTTGCGTAATAGGAATTTGATTGTCTCGAATAAACAACAGAAGCCCAAAAAGATCCAGCTGTATCCCTCTGCCTGCTGATATATAATAAGGGAGCGTTTTTGAAAACGAAACAAAAGCCTGAGAGCCTTCCGGCAGCATTTGATTCGTCAACTGCTCTCGAACCTCTTGTGGCATCAAATAGCCAATCTCACTCCACATTTTCCGTACAGTCAAGATCAGTCCAAGCCGTCGCAATTTCGTCAAGCCGACTGACAGATGTCTGTGCTCTTTTGACGTTTCGCGTTCCCAGGTTCGTTTGCTAAAAAAACCTCTCGTCGCTTTGGTTACGAAAAGCCGGATAACGGTTCGTTCCAACTCATCTGCCTGTTTCCACACTTGCCCAATAAAAACGGGGTCCAATAATCTCGCTGTTAACTCTTGCTCTTCGGCAATCTGATATCGTTTGGTTTGTTCATGTAGAATCGCTTGTCGCGTTGATTCGGACAGGTATTCCAGCGAATCCTTCACACGCACGCCTGTCACCTCAGTCTATATGATGTTCGATTCATTACTTTTACCAATTGGAGGGATCTTGATGTTGCATGTATTTCCTAGTTTGCTCTTAACAGCAACCTTGGCAGTAACGGGTACACAAGTCTTGTCACCTCAACATCCTACCGTATCTGAGCCTGTGGCGAAAGAGGCTGTACAAGCAGATGCGACTTACGAGGCCGTTGCTGCTCCATATCCGCCTGCCGTGCAGGAAGCTTTGAAAAAAGTTCGAAAAAATGGCGGACACACAATCGTCCGTGCCAATGGAAAATCCTATGTTGTCGTGGGTGCGGGACAGCGCCCTACAGGAGGATATCGTTTAGTAGCGGATCAAGTCAAGCGGACAGGCCCTCATGCCTTTGCCGTACACGTTCGTGTACAAGCACCAGCAAAAGGTTCGATGAAAACCCAGGTCATCAGCTATCCGACTTTGGTGATTGCCCTTCCAGACCAGCAAGCAAAAGTCAGTGTGCATATGCGCTAATCTATCCACGAAAAAAGCCGACAGTTCGAATGCCACAAGGCGTATCGAAGTCGGCTTTTTTCCTTTTCCCAACAGTTAGCCTTGCTTATCAGGGCTTTACCTCAATGGAAAAGCTCTCTGCAACACCATACGACTCGTGGTTATTATGGGCCAATTCTACCTTGACCTCATGCTTCCCAGCCGGGATATCCTTCAATACATAGCTAGGTTCAAATACTTTGGCGATCTTTTTGCCGTCGAGGTACAGATGAACATGCCCTTCCCCGTGCTTGTTTTCTTTCCCCATGTTTTCGAGGGAAAAAGAGAAGTTCGTAACGGCCAATTTGAGCTGCAAATCATCTTTCTCAAGGGTATGCGTCACAGCGAGTGTCGGCGCTGCATGATGAGCGTGCGACTCGTCTGCTACCACTTCGGTTTGCTCTTGTTGGTTCGCATACACAAACCATTCCACACCAGCCGCAATGGCAATCAATAGAAACAAACGGAAAAGAAATCGTTTGGTTTTCACCGGAGCTGCTCCCTTCCAAAATGAGTCTTACCCCAGTGTGCCCGACTCCTGATTGGTTCATTCATCCATTTTTACATCATGATCTCCCTGCTATCCATACATACTCAGCTTTCCAATAGGCAAAAGTAACCACAAGATCTTTTGAGGAGGTCAATGACTGCGTATGAATGCATGGAACGAAACTCTTTCTATTTTTGCTTTAGGAGGAGTATATGAAATCGGCAAAAACATGTACGGGATTCAATGCGGGGATGAAATTGTCCTCATCGATTGTGGTTCGAAGTTCCCTGATGAGAGTTATTTAGGAATTGATCTGATCATACCAGACATTAGTTATCTGCTGGAAAATCAAGAAAAAGTACGCGCCTTGATTGTCACGCATGGGCATGAGGATCACATCGGAGGCATTCCCTATTTTTTAAGACAATTAAATGTCCCTGTTTACGGTACCCGTTTAACGTTAGGACTTATTGAATTGAAGCTGAAGGAGCATAACTTGCTTCATCAGTCCACCCTCATCTCTATCGATCGTCACTCAACCATTTCATTAGGCTCGCTCACGATCAGCTTTTTTCAAACAAACCATAGCATTCCTGATTGCTTGGGTGTCGTGTTTGAGACTAAAGCAGGCTCTATTGTGCATACGGGCGATTTTAAATTTGATTTAACTCCGGTGCACAAGCAATCCCCTGATTTGCACAGAATGGCTGAAATCGGGCAGAAAGGTGTATTGGCCTTGTTGTCGGAGAGTACCAATGCGGAGCGCCCTGGCTTTACTCCATCAGAAAAACACGTGGGAGATCGCCTGTTAGAAGCATTTAGTAAGGCACAGCAGAAAATATTTGTCTCGACGTTCGCATCCAATGTATACCGCCTTCAACAAGTCATTGATGCCGTAGAAGCGACGAATCGAAAGCTAGCTTTGCTGGGCCGAAGTATGGTCAATGTGGTCAAAATCGCATCGGAACAAGGCTATTTACGTATACCAGAAGACATGCTGGTGGAAGTCGAGGAAGTGAGCGAGCTCGATCCCGCCCGTGTCGCCGTCCTATGCACGGGAAGCCAAGGCGAACCCATGGCCGCTTTATCTCGATTGTCGACCTCCGGGCATCGACACATTAAAGTAGAACGCGGTGATACTGTCATCCTCTCTTCTTCCCCCATTCCAGGGAACGAGCGGAATGTAGCACGTATAGTCGATAACTTGTTTATTATGGGTGCCAACGTTATTTACGGCTCTGGGACAGGCATGCATGTGTCCGGTCATGGCTTCCAAGAAGAGTTGAAGCTCATGCTCACTCTCATGAAGCCAAAATACTTTATCCCCATTCACGGTGAGTATCGGATGCTCCATCAGCATCGTCTGTTGGCTGAATCCGTCGGCGTTGATTTCGAGTCCGTTTTCATTGTAAATAACGGGGATGTCGTGGATATTCAGGATGGTGTGGCGGTCCAGGAAAGAAAAATCCCTGCCGGAAATACCTTGGTCGATGGTTTAGGCATCGGTGATGTAGGAAATGGAATATTACGGGATCGCAAACATCTTTCGGAAGATGGCATTCTCGTGATCGTTGTGACGCGCAGTAAAACCGACGGCAAAATTTTGTCGGGTCCCGACCTAATTTCTCGCGGATTCATTCATGCCCCGGAATCAGAGGGCCTGTTGGAAGAAATGACTCGCATTGCATCTGAGGTGATCAACAATCTGCAGGAAGCGAATGTAAGCCAGTGGAACCGCCTGAAGCAAGGAATGCGGGAATCCATTGGGAAATTCGTATATGCCAAAACAAAGCGCAGACCCATGATCCTGCCGATTATTATGGATGTGTGAGGGAAAAGCCTTCTTTCCGGAGGGCTTTTCTAGCATGATATATTCAATCTTGTGGTGATTTTAAATGGTAAAATAGTTAGGCTCTTTACATTTCCCTTCTATCCCGAAACTAGCCATTCTGTTATCAATTCGTCGTTGAAATTAGTGCCGGGACATTTTGTAAAAGCATCATTTGAATTACCTCTGGAATTTATTGATTCGAAGTTTAAGAAGATAATGACATCAGAAATTGAACATAAATGGGGACAGAAAACCATCATCGTCATTCCGTATAATCTTATAGATGAGTAGGGAAAAGCCTTCTTTCCTGAAGGCTTTTCTATTAGGATGATTTAGCCGGATAAATACCATTTCGATAAAGGACAGCCATATGGCTGTCCTTTATTCATCGTAGACTTCTAAACGCAACATGAAAGCAGCTTATAGAAAATAGAAGCTTTAATCCGGTAATACTGTATTTTACTCATTCCTATTCAGGCCAAATTTAATAATTTGTAGGCTTTTCATTTCGAAGTAGACTGGATAAAATTAGAAAAAACTAAACTATAAGGTGATCTGAATGAAAACGCTCTTCCTTATGCTATCTTTAATTTTCGCAAGTCTTTCTTCTGACCAGCCTGACCAATCCACGAGTGTCTTTATTTCTGAAGGTGATAGTATGGCCCCTACCTTGAACAACAACGATCGTTTTCTTGCTGATAAAACCTACTATGACTCCCATCCAATTCAACGTGGGGATATCGTTATTTTCCAAGCCGAGAAAGATCGACAATACGTTAAAAGGGTTATTGCGCTGCCGGGAGAAACGCTTGAATATAAAGATGATATTCTCTACATCAATAACAAAGCTGTCGACGAACCATACTTAGCATCAGCAAAAAATGTAGCCAAAAAAGAAAATCTCAATCTGACTGAGGATTTTGGACCTATAACTATCCCCGAAGATACAATATTCGTTATAGGTGATAATCGATTGAATAGTCTAGATAGTAGAATTATCGGTCCGATTCATGTCAATCAAATATTAGGCAAGATGACTAACAAGTTGCCCTCAAATTAATTCGTTATATTTTTCCACGCTCCGTTTAAAGAGCGTGGATTTTTAACTCCCGAAATATTTTTCTTTTTTCCTCAAAATATCTTCTTCGCATCCCGCTCTTCCTTCAAAATCTCTACAGCCTCGCGAAAACGCATAGAGTGAACGACTTCCCGCTCCCGCAAAAACTTCAAGCTGTCCTGCAAATCAACATCATCGGTCATGTCGATCAGCCATTGATACGTCGCGCGGGCTTTTTCTTCCGCTGCGATATCCTCGTAAAGGTCGGCGATTGGATCGCCCTTGGCAGCGATATAGGCAGCCGTCCACGGTACACCACTGGCATTGTTGTAAAAGAGCGCTCGATCATGATTGGCGTAATGGTCACCCAGTCCCGCTTCCTTCAACTCTTCGACAGTCGCGTCTTTCGTCAGCTTATACACCATCGTGGCAATCATTTCGAGATGCGCAAACTCTTCGGTAGCGATATCGGTTAATAATCCAACCACTTTATTCGGGATCGTATACCGCTGGTTCATATAGCGCAGAGCGGCTGCCAGCTCTCCATCCGCCCCTCCGTATTGCTCAATCAAGTACTTCGCCATTCTTACATCGCACTTACTGACACGAACCGGATACTGCAGTTTTTTTTCATAGATCCACATCGGTTTCGTTATCCCTCTCTTCTAAACTTGCCAAGGCCATGGATCATCATTCCACTGCCACGGATAGCCTGAATAGCTGCGGCCAAGATTTTGCAAGGGCCCATACAACTTCTCATACTCGTTTGCCAAAACCCAGCGCTGTTCCGTTAAATCGTTAAACTGCTGGAGCGCATTCTGATCTGTTGGATGCGTATCTAAGTAAAGATTTAGCTCTACCAGCACAAAGTCAATCGCTTGCAGCTGTTCAAGCAATGCGTAATATTGTTCATCGCCAAATTTATTTTCAGCTGTCATGAGTGCCCCCTCCCCAAATGACTCTGTCTGGGATCATAAGGGCTAAAAAGTGCCGGCCATAGCGTACCTAATTTCAACGCTTCCATCGGGCTATATTGTGGCAAGTTCTCCGGCTGAAACGTCATGAACAGCTGAGGGGGCACCTGGTACGTCTTTACCCGAATAGGCGGACAAGGATCGTAGGGACCAACGTACGGAAAGTAGTCGCGTGTTTGCGAATGCAATGCCAATATCCTCCTCCAACTTGCATTGTCTGTTCCTTCATGACTACACTATGCAGCCCACCCAGTAGGCGTGATTACTACCCCAAAAAGAAAAACCGCTCTCCTCCTATAAGGAAAGCGGCTAATACCTACGATTACACCTGTCCAGTCCATTTCCCTTACCAAAATGCCATGAAGTCCGAAATACCGAGTAGGACAAACACAATTCCAGCCCATTTTTGCGTTACTGCCCCCCATTTCCTTGTGTTCTTCATGAGAGAAGGGCTATCACTTGCAACGGCAAGCAGCAGTAAAACGATGAGCAGCGGCAGCCCCGTCCCAAGTGCAAATACTGTCGGAATGATCGGCCCGAACGAGCTCGTGAACATCAAAGGCATCGTCAGTCCAAAATAGAGCCAAAACATGGTCGGACAAAACCCGAGGGAAAAGGCAACGCCAAGCCAAAAGGATTGTGTCTTTCCCTCAAATCGCTCCGAAAAACGCTTGATTTTTTCCTCAAAGGATTGCGTATGTAGAAATGGCAGTCGAATCCATCCGATTAAGAACAATCCAATCAAAATAAACATCGGTGCCAATAATTTTCTCGCCCACTGAAACAAAGGAATTGCTTGTGTTGAGAGTTGTTCGCCGAACGCAAATACGATTGCTCCCAAAGCAGAATACACGGCTGCTTTGCCAAGGATGAACATCCATACATGACCTCGAAAACTACCTTTGACGACGACATTCTTCCCGAGCACAGTAAAAGCAGCCACATTCCCTGATAACTGACACGGTGCAAACGCCCCGACGATCCCGAGCAACAACGCTCCAATCAACGGTGCTTGTTCACCCATTCCGTAATACAAATCGGAAAAAGGCTTGCTGATCCATGCTCCGTATTGATACAAGTACGAATACCAATCCATGCTTCTCCTCCGCTGGGTCTTCCTGTTCATTTATTTTACAGAAAGGTTGTGAGGAAACAATGAAGAAAGAAAAAAAGAAAGGCATTCGCCTCCCCCTTTGGTTCATCCCGTCACTTGCAAGCGCCCTATCATGCCGCTTTCTTTGTGTCCAGGGATCGTACAATAAAATTCATAGGTTCCTTCCTCCAATGCCTTCCACACTGTTTCAACAGACTCTCCCGGTTTGGCGTGCAAATGAACCACACCCTCAGCCATTGCTCCATGATGATGTTCCGTGCTTAATTCTGAAATCGTAACGATTTTTCCATGAGACACAACCTCGATATCGTGCTCTACATTGCCGTCATTTTGAAAGACGACCTTGATCTCCGTATTTTTTTTCACGGAAAATTGGTTCGGTTTATACGAAAAGTCGACGGCTGTGAGGTTGATTTCTGTCGGGCGATCGCCTGCATAAAGAGCCGGGGATGGAAACGGTAGTGATTGAAACCAGAAGAAGACGGCAAGCAGCAACACAGCTGGAGTGGCAGGATGATGAAAAAAGGAGGACCACTTCGATTCTTTTTTATTGGAATCAATCAGCTTGGCTACGAGCAGCATACATACGGTATAGAGCATGACGAAAACAAACAGGAGAGGCTCTACTTTTTCCGCCGGAACCATCTCACCCAGCATGGCACCCATCATCCCTCCCATGACGCCAGATAGGATTCCTTCTACAATACTCAGGATCGACAAGGGAACTCCTAGCAAAAAACCAGAAAATCCACCTGCCAGCATTCCCCACATAGTAGATACATAAAGGTCTCCTCTATAAACATCGCCGAGGATCAACCCACCGATCAAGCCAATCATCATACTAACAGACATCGTGCTCATCATGCCTTGCATATGATCGATTCCCTGCTTTCGTCGCCGCCATATAAACCATGTAAAGCAAACGTAAGCGAAACTGACGTAGATTAGGACCTGATACACCGCGCCCAAGATACCACCCCCGAGTATATTCCCCTCATTGTAAGGTATGTCCTACGCCAACAAAATAGGACAAAGCGAACTAGAAAAGGACACCCTCGTTGGATTCCTTCATTCTGCACTTCCCCATCTAAAATCAGGCCACGGCTACGAGTGCGCGTGTGTAAGGGTGAGAGGGATGATTCAAATCCCTCACGACCACACTCGACCACTTCCATGCCGCACACAACTAATAGCAACATAGCTATATTCCGCAATAATAAAAAAGCTTCATTTCTGAAGCTTTTTATTTCATCAGCTTATTCATCGTGGTTAACAGCTCGTCAATGACTGCGCTGTCCCCTTCTTGGATGCGTTCAATCACACAGGATTTCATATGCCCTTCCAAAAGGATGCGTCCCACTGAATTTAGGGCAGATTGTACCGCAGCAATTTGATTCAAGACATCATCACAATACACATCCTTCTCCACCATGCCTTTAATCCCGCGAATCTGTCCCTCAATCCGATTGAGGCGCGCCTGTAAGTTTTGCTTGGTCTTTTCTGAATGATGACTGTTTCGATCAGATGTATGACAAGACTGAACAACGTTCAATTCTGCACTTGACAATGAGATTCCTCCCCTAGCAAACATACGCTTCGATTATAATCAGAATTTTCAAAATGTAGCAAGTTCCATATTCACATATCCCTCAGGAAGACAGCCCCAATTCTTTTCGGACATTTTCCAATCCATATCGCTCGACAAACTTGAAAAACTTCTCTCTCTTTTTCCCTTGCGTCTGATACAACGTAATGATGCTTTGGACGATGGAGGATAATTGTTCTTCCTTCACCTGCTCGACCAGGAGCTCGGCTGTTTTGGCCTCCATTGTTTTCGATTGGCCTCCGACGTAGATTTCAAAGGTTTCTTTTCGCTTGACGATCCCGATATCTTTTACCAACGGCTCTCCACAGGCATTTGGGCATCCCGTATAACCGACTCGCATCGTAAAAGGAACGGTCATTCCTGCAATCGTATCATTCAAATTTCTCGCTGCCTCTAGCCCTTCAATCTCTGCTCCCTTGCAAAAAGAACAGACAGACAAATTCTTCACAACAGAGCCCGTTTCGTACACGCATAAGCCTTTTTCACGCAGCGCTTTTTTGGCATCCTCAGCCTTCTCTTCGTTCATCTCGACAAGAAGCTGCTGAAAGGTAGAAAGTTCAATTTGTGCATCCTCGCCAACGATTTGACCAATCGCCACCATATCTGTTGGCGTAAACACAGATCCGCCGACACGAATCTCTGGACTTACAGCAAACTGTACACGCTTCAAAAGGCATTCCTCCTGCACGATTTGAATTTGTATATTCGGTCAACCGAAAGCGTAAGAAAGGCTGCCATTCTACAAATACAGCCTTTCCCGCTCCCTTTGCTTAAACGACATCGTACCCTTGATCTTCAATGGTCTCTTTTACATTTTCCAGCGAAACAACGGATTCATCAAAAGTCACGCTTACTTGATTGTCAGCAAGGCTGACCGTTGCTTTGCTAACCCCGTCTAGTTTTTGAAGAGCACCTTCGATAGAGATGACGCAGTGATTGCAGGACATTCCTTGTACGTTCAAAGTGACATTCATTTTACATCCTCCTTTGTGTTTGGGAAGCTTAGCTTGATTACATTTTACGATACCCCTGTAGGGTATGCAATACCCAATTTTACTTTTCCTGCTGTGTACATACAAAAAAGCTCCCCATCTGTAAATGACAGGGAGTCTTCCTTACTCTTCTTGACTGAGATGATTTCTGGTGGGAACAAAAAACACTTGCTCCACCTCATTCGCAGATAATGGGCGACTATAATAGTACCCTTGAATTTCCTTGCAATGATTTTCTGTCAAAATGTCCAACTGATCCTTCGTTTCAATGCCTTCTGCAATTACATCCAATTTCAGATGCTTTGCCATCGAAATAATAGTGGCCACAATGGCTTTATCGTTATCATTTCGAGACAGGTCGGTTATGAAGGAGCGGTCAATCTTTAATTTGTGGATCGGGAACTTTTTCAAATAGCTCAAAGAGCTGTAACCGGTTCCAAAATCATCCAAGCTGATTCTCGTTCCGATTTTGTTTAACTCATGCAGGATACTGATCGATACTGCCGGGTCCATCATCATGCTCTCTGTGATTTCCAGTTCCAAAAAGTGCGGGGCAAGCTTGGTTTCCTCAAGGATATTTTTGATGTACTGGACGAGGTTCCGTTGATGGAATTGATGAGAGGACAAGTTGACGGAGACAGGTATCAACGGCCCCCCTTTATCATGCCACTGCTTCATTTGCCTGCATGCTTCGCGAAGCACCCATGTACCGATCTCATAGATCAACCCTGTCTCTTCAGCAATCGGGATAAACACTCCTGGTGAAAGCATCCCTTTGGTCGGATGATTCCACCTGACGAGTGCCTCCACTCCGATCATGCGATTACTTTCCGAATGAAATTGAGGTTGGTAGTACACTACCAGCTCATTTCGTTCAATAGCTTTTCTGAGATCACGTTCTATTTCAATATTTTCCAGCAATTGGACGTCAAAATCGGGCGTGTAGAACAGATGACCGTTTTTCCCCTGTTTTTTCACCTCGTACATGGCCGTATCCGCTTTTTTGAGCAGCGCAACAGCATCTGTTCCATGGTCTGGGAATATCGCCGTTCCAATACTTGCTGATATGTAAAATTCACTGTCTTTTAGCGAGAATGGCTGTTTCAACGCTTCAATGATCTTGTCCGCTAAACTCGCCGCTTCCCTTCGGTCCGCTCCTGTTTCGCAGAGGATCGTAAATTCATCGCCACCCATCCGTGCAATTGTTGCCTGGTACCCTTCCGCACTCTTTACGATTCTGTCGCTGACCCCCTGCAAAAAGATATCGCCGTAAGAGTGTCCCAAGGAATCATTGATCATTTTGAACCGATCAATGTCGATAACCATGACGGCAAAGCTCGATGAATCTTGGCTGCTTTTTTCAATGGATTGATGAAGGACTTGATTAAACTTTCTTCGGTTCGGTAAGTCGGTCAGCTCATCGTGATAAGCCAAATACCTGATTTTTTCTTTCACGCGATTCTCTTCGGTAATATCCTTTACAATGATGTGATTCCCAACAACTTCTCCCTCAATCTCAACCGGGACATTGAGTACACTCAGTTCTACGCGATTCCCGTTCGGATGTAGTATGGTGGTCTCAAAATGATTGCGAATGGGCTGAAAAGACTGGTCAAAAGAATCCTTGGTGATGTCCCTTTTCTCCTCAACAATATGCAAGCCAATTTTTGATACATGTTGATTGATGAATTCTTCCTCCCGCAGTCCACCAATCTTTGTGACAGCCGGGTTCATTTTGATAATACATCCACCTGTATCTAAGGAAATAATGCCGTATTCATTATTTTTATAAAGGGAACGATACCAGCTTTCATTTTCCTGAATGACCGTATCTTTTTGCGAGAGTCGTTTATTAATAAACAAGCCGAACAATGTAATGCCGATCAGTAAAAAGGTAGCCAAGACAATGATATAGGCCAAGGTCTCCGGCTCAATCTGCGTTTCCACCTCTGTTGTCGGCAGTTCCGTTACGTAGAAATGCGCTGCGACCATCCCGGTGTAATGCATACCTGCGATTGCAGCTCCCATAATGAGTGAACTGCCCAATTTGTATAAATACGCATATTTCGACTGATCACGGCGAAAGTAAAACAAAAGCCAAAGTGCCGCTGCCGAAGCAGTCGCTGCAATGATAATGGATAAAATGACAATCCACATATCATATGTAATTTCGATAATCATCGCGGCCATTCCAACGTAGTGCATCCCAGATATGCCAGCAGCCATCAAAATTCCCGCGATACCTAACTGTCTTGCATGTAGGTTGCTTTTCGTGACGGTAAACAAAGCGATGCTTGAGACAAAAATGGCAAGAATAACGGATAGGATGACATACTCCATGTCATACAGAACCTTAATGGGGAGGGTTAGTGCCAGCATTCCGACAAAATGCATGGACCATATTCCAAGCCCCATCGTTGTGGCACCAAAAATCAACCAGAGTAGCTGATGCTTCCCCTTACTTGTACTCACTCTGGCTGCCAGGTTGAGAGCAGAAAAAGAAGCTGCAACCGCGATTAAATAAGATAGTATCACTAGGAAACTGTCGTACGTCCCATGTATCTGGTGATCCAAACTCCTTCACCGCTTTCCTTTTGTTAATCTGGATGGTCTCACTTAAACCATGCTGCCTGATTCACTATAGCGATTTACCTGCAAGAAGGAATCGATTTCTTTTCCGGGCAGCGGTTTACTGTAGTAGTATCCTTGGACTTCATTACACATTTGTTCCTTTAGAAAATCAACATGTTCTTGTGTTTCTACACCCTCTGCAATAACAGCAATTTTCATGTTGTGTGCCATATGGATGATCGTTTTAATAATCGCTTGATTCCGCGGATTCAAATTCCGGACAAAGGATTGGTCGATTTTGAGCCGATCAATCGGAAATTGACTGAGATAGCTCAAAGAACTGTAGCCCGTCCCGAAATCATCGATACTGATGCTAATCCCGAGACCTTTCAAGCGATTCAAAATCCGAATCGTATAGTCTACATCGAGCGCCATGCTTTCCGTGATCTCCAGCTCCAAGTATTGCGGAGATAAGCCCGTTTCTTCCAGGATAGAGGTAATCATCTCAATGAGATTGTTTTGCATAAATTGGCGCAAAGATATATTCACCGCAACAGCCAGCTGTGTAAAGCCTGCTTCCTGCCACACTTTTGTCTGTTGGCATGCCGTTCGCATGACCCATTCTCCAAGCGGTACGATTAAGCCTGTTTCTTCTGCGATCGGGATAAATTGAATAGGTGGGATAAGACCAAGGTCTGGATGTTCCCAACGAATCAACGCCTCCATGCCGATAATCTGGCCCGTCTGCAAACGAATCTTCGGCTGGTAATGCAGCGTAAATTGTTTCTCATCCAAAGCTTTTCGCAGCTCTCTTTCAAGCTGCAGCTTTTTGGCTAAAACCTGATGCAGCTCCTCCGAAAAAAATTGATAGTTATTTTTCCCTTGCTCTTTGGCCAAATACATGGCAGCGTCCGCATGCTTCAACAGCGCCTCAATATCGTCTCCATCATCCGGATACATGCTGATGCCGATACTTGGTGTGATGAAGATTTCGATATGGTCTAACGTAATCGATTCGGACATGCTCGTAATGATTCGCTGCGCAATTTCACCAACCTCCTTGTGTGTGACACCCGTGAGAAAGATGGCGAACTCATCTCCGCCTAATCGAGAAACAGAATCCCCTTTTCGCAAACAACCGATGAGACGATTTGCTACTGCTTGTAAAAGGACATCCCCGATGGAGTGACCAAGCGTATCATTTATGTTTTTAAATCGATCCAAATCGATGAACATGACGCCGATTTTCTCGTCTTTTTGTTTTGCTTTGAGCATGGCCTTTGTCAGTTTTTCATGAAAAAGCGTTCGATTTGGCAGGTTGGTTAAGGAATCGTAATGGGCCATGTACCGAATCGTTTCTTCCGCCTTTTTCCTCTCGGTGATGTCAATCATGGAGCCTACCATTTCCACGATCTCGCCGTTTTCCTCGATAGGTGACAACGTAATATAATAATCATTTCCGGATAATTTCAGTTCGAAGGTAACAGGCTCGCCAGCAAATGCTCTGCGAAAATAGCGTTCCAATTGCTCCGCTACCTCATAAGGAAAGATTTCATACGACGTTTTTCTCAGCATTCTCTCAGACGTCAGCCCAAGCTCTTCGGCAATTTTCCCTTCACACAAGGTATAGGTGATTTTCCCTTTCGGATCTGTCACGATCTTGAACACGCAGTTTTGCAAGTTTTGGACCGTCCTGCGAAAATCATTCTGCAATGCTTCTGCCAAAGCTGCCTCTGCTTCAATGCGGTCGGTAATATCCGTCCGGATCGAAACATATTGATACGGAACTCCCCGGTCGTCTAGAAATGGCACGATGGTCGTATTCATCCAATATTCATTGCCGTTTTTGGCGCGATTCTTCACTTCGCCCTTCCAGACTCGTCCTTGCTTGATCGTTTCCCACATCAATTTAAAAAACGACTTGGAATGATAGCGAGAGTTAATGACCCGATGTGTATTGCCAACTAATTCATCCATTTCGTATCTGGAGATTTCACAAAACTTGTCATTTACATAGGTAATGACGCCTTTGTCGTCTGTAATCGCTACAATCGAAGATTCATCAAGGGCATTTTTGATATCGTGCAAGTCCTTCATCGTCTTTGAAAGCGAATCTTCCATCTGCTTTCGTTTCGTGATGTCCGTCCCGATTGCCACGTACTGATACAGGAATCCACTATCGTTCATGAACGGCACTAACGTCATGCTAAGCCAATATTCCGTACCGTCCTTTGCCCGATTTTTCATCTCGCCTTTCCATACTTTTCCTTGGCTAATGGTATCCCATAACGCTTTAAAATAGTTTCGCGGATGGAAGCCAGAATCGACGATGTTATGGTTTTTTCCGATTAATTCCTCTCTAGTAAACTTGGATATTTGACAGAAGTTGTGATTGACGTAGGTGATGATTCCTTTTTCATCAGTTATCGAAATAACAGATGACTCTTCCAATGCAGATAATGCATACTTTACATCTCTGATATGATTAAACACATGACACCCCCGTCTGATCTACCACTTATCTTCGAAATTTATGGATGGAATGCTGCAGCTCTTCGGCCATTTCGGAAAGCGTGCACCGTCAACTTCATAATAGTTGTTTCCTCCATCGTAATTCTACGAATTATCTCTTCTTTCTGTGAAAAATGTAAGTATTTTATAATCCCTTTCTCTTATGTAACGGCATTTTCCATAGGTCTTTTGACCTTTATTATCATACAACATCGTTCTGTAACATTTTTGAAATTCTTTTCGACAAGGAAAAAGCCCCGTCTGCCAAGGCGGACGAGGCTTACCTTTCCATTTATGCGGCTCATGTTTCTTGCATGTCTTATCGTTTTGGCGCCCGAAAACCTGCTTGCTGCGCTTCTTCCTCTGTCGCAAACCACATCTCCGCTTTTGTTTGCTCGTAGCTAGCCGAGCCAGGAACGTGATAGATTTTCTCGCCTTTGCTGTTGATATTGCCCTTGATGGTCTTGCCTTCTGGTGGTGCGGTGTCTGTGGTGGTATCGTTCTTGGACTGTTTTTTTGGCTTGGCTTTTTCCTTAGGAGCCTCTGCCTGCTCCCCTTCTAAAGCCCACAGTCCGCGATTCTGCTCCCGCGCCTCCCGCTCCGCTGCCAGGAACAGTTCAGCTTGGGCTACATTCGGTGGGATCGTCATGATCCGGGCGTAGCCGTCACGAACGAGCTTTTCATTGACAAAGGTACCGTCTTCCAAATATACGTAGGCAAGCAAACGCTTGTATTTGTCAAAGGGCTCGACATCAAACTTCAGCTTGACCTTTTTGCCAGTCAAAAGCTCCTTGGAGTAATTACTCGCTTCTTTCCCATACGGTTCGACTGGATGGTTGGGTTTCACTGTCTCTGGGGTGTCTACGCCAATCATACGGACTTTTTCCCCGCTGTCCAGCTCGAATGTATCGCCATCCACCACTCGTTTGATCACAGCACCCATCTCGCCGTTAGCTTCTGGCTGGCCGGACGATCCACATGCCGATAGCAAAAGAACCACTGCGAGCAGATACATGGTTAATCGTTTCATAGACTTCCTTCTCCTCTTCTACGTTGCATTGTTTTCCAGCGTAGTGGATTTGTCAACGCAGGTCAATAGGAGAGAAAAAAGTACAAACGTTTGCTTGTAAACGGGAAAAGATTAACCCCACCCCAGGAAATCAGGCAGGAATGGGCTGAGAAATACGGTATGGATGAAGCTGAACTTGGCTGGTTTCTGCATACACTAAATTCTGAAACAAAACCTGTATTCCCTGATGAGTACGGCGAATTGATCGGTGTGCTGCCTATTATGAAAACAACTGTGCTTGATGGTTTTACCTACACATTGACACATGCCATGCAACACAAGAATTTGAGCATCGTTCATGTCGAGATAAAATCGGGAATGACCGATGACGAAAACATGGGTAGGATACGCCCGCATCTCATGCTCGAAATCGCAAGCTCACAGGAGCACCATGTCCGCAAAAGCGGAGCGCGCGGCTCTGACCGAGAAATCTCCCTGCAGTTTATGGTCAGCCCTGCCCTCCCCGATCAACTCGATCGTGTTGGCTTCTCCTTGACCCCCTACGCAGCGCCCCGGGAACTGCCACCGCGCGAGTATGTTTTGGATAAAGTAGTCCATTTTGGGTAACGAAAAAAACGACCTTCGCGCAAGGTCGTTTTGTCTATACGTCCAGACTTTAGTCACGATCGGCACTAAACAAGAACAACAGGACGACCACGACAATAATAATCCATATAAATTCCTCGTTTTCGCGATCAAAAAAACCGTCGAACAGACCCATGGTGGAGTCCTCCTTTCCTTCTCGCTACAGCCTATGCAAAAGGCTAGACACGTGCCAGTAGTTGGAAGAGCCCAAAAGTGAAAGGCGTGTTCAAAAGATGATTTTTTGAAAAACCTCTCCAAGAATGTACTATTTACAAGTAGACAAGATCAAATGCGTGTATGTACCCAGCTGTCTTACTTCATTCGTAAAACCAAGATGAACAAGCTCCTGCAGTAATCGGGAGCGATCTGCATAACAGCGATCCTGTATATCTGCTATCACTCTCGTTTGACCTGCCTCCTCCAAGGCATTGAGATGGTCTTGTCTATGCCTCTCGTCCACAAACATCAAATCGGCAATGACCAATCTCCCCCCTAGCTTCAGTACGCGGCGACATTCCGCCAAGGCAAGCTGCTTCTGATCATCCGTCAAATGATGCAAAGCGTAGCTCGTAGCCACAAAGTCAAACCGATTTTCTAAAAACGGAAATGCGAAAAAGGTTCCCAGCTTCGTCTCGACCTCTGGGTGTTTCGCTCTGCATTGCTTCAGCATTTGCGGAGATTGGTCGAACCCGCTCATCCTAGCTCCTTTTTTCACGAGACGACCTGCGAGGTTTCCAGTACCTGTTCCGGCATCCAGACCGCACTCTCCCGGTTTGACCGCAACTGTCGCGACGACCTCCTCCAGTACGTTTTCGTACGATTCATGACCATTCCCGCCCTGTACCCATTCGTCGTAGCGATCCGCCCATTCATTAAAATTCCATCGATCCACCCAGTTATCACGTGTCTGCTTCAATCGCTTGTTCGCCTCTGCCAGTGTAAACAGCTCTCCGGGATCAATCGTCTCTCTGTCCCTGATTCGCTCAATCATCACTTCTGTCGTTTGGATGACCTTGCTCATTTCTACCCACCTTGTATACATAAACGAACGCTGCAGCTCTAAATAATGGAGAAGACTGCCTTCCTGATCCTTCATTTGAATCAGGAGTTCCCGAATGTCTTCTACCGCCATCCCGACCTCGCGCAGTGTAATGATGGTTTGCAGTCTCCAGACATCTTCCTCTGTGAACTGGCGATATCCGGACGCATCTGCTTTCGAAGGTTTGATTAGCCCTTTTTCTTCATAATATCGAATCGCACGCGGCGTTATTTGCAAGCGATGGGCCATGTCTTTGATTTGCATGGAACTCTCTCCCTGTATCAATCTTTCCTTATCATAAACCTTGACGCAGCGTGAATGTACAGAACGAAAGAAAAAAGCTGCCGGATTCTTTCCGACAGCTCGTTTCTACCTCATTAATGTGTCGCAGGTTCAGAAATTTGTTGGAGAGCGTCACTCGCCTCATCGTGGTGAACTTGACGAACAGCCATATCTCCCAATGCCACAATACCGACCAGCTTGCCATTATCGACAACGGGCAGGCGACGAATTTGATGCTGGGCCATAACCTTTGCAGCTTCATCAACCGTCATTCCCGGCTGACCGAGAATAATGTCCCGGGTCATAACAACCTCGGTTGCAGTCGATCCTTCATGCTTTTCAGCCAAACCGCGAATCACAATATCACGATCCGTAATCACGCCGATCACATCATTTTTTTCATCCACAACCGGAATGACCCCTACATTCCAATCGCGCATTTTGCAAGCCACTTCATACACATTATCCTTAAGCGTCACAGTAGCGACATCTTTTGTCATAATTTCGCGCAGTGTGCGATTTTCCAGCTTTGCCATTTCATTCTCCTCCTTTTGGTAATCAACGATTGTAGTTTGTCCGCTCATCTATCGTTTCATTCGCAAGAAAGAGTATGATATATTGCGCTTCTTCCAAAAACAGACTATGATTAATAAGTGAATATCTCACCCATTTTTAGGAGGAAAAAGAATGGTCATTAAGGACACGGGGATTGGCACAAAAGAAGTCTTTTTCGCCGATCTGGAGCACTACATGAGCGAACTCGGCTTTGATCGCGGCGCTTGGGATTACAAGCATGCTACATACGATTATAAAATCCAAGATAAAGGCAATGTCTTCTACCTGCGTATCGAAGCGAACGTAACAGAAGGCAAACTGGAGGATACGCACGCTGTCCTGAAGCTCGAAGATCCTTACATGGGCAAACATCTTTTCCCACACGGTCTGGATTACGATTACCCAATGCCGGACTCCGTTGTGAAAACAGCGAAATTGAAGCTGCAAATGCTGGGCGAGAAGCTGTCCTCACACTAAAAAATGAAATGGCACGGTGTACAGAGAGGAATCCCCTCTCTGTTTCACGTAAAGGGGGGTATTTTTATGAAGACGAGGGGCGTTCCTGACTTCTTGCTCCTGTTTTTGACCGCCCTACTTGTTGGGTTTGGCATAACCATGGTGCTCAGCTCCAGCTCTATTTTCGCTTTGACCAGCTTTACAAGCGGGGGCTGTAAATATTGTGGCGGCGATGAGCTCTATTTCGTAAAGCGACAATCCATTTTCTTACTGGTGGGTGTCTTTGGAATGCTGGTCGCCATGAACATTCCCTTCTCCTTTTATAAAAGGAATTTCTTATTGATTGCGCTGGTCAGCTTCTTTTCCTTGCTCCTGGTGCTCATACCGGGGATCGGCTATGAAAATAACGGAGCTCAATCTTGGTTTAAGTTCGGTTCAGTTACCATTCAGCCTGCAGAGTTTGCCAAGCTTGGCCTCATCCTGTACTTGGCAGCCATCATCTCCAAAAAAGGAAACGGAATACTGAAGCTCAAATCTGGTTTGATGCCACCACTGATGGTAACAGGAATATTTTTTATGCTGATCGTCGTCCAACCCGACCTCGGTTCTGCCGCCATCTTGCTCGGTTGCGCTTTGATCGTCATGATCTGTGGCGGTGCCAAAATCCGTCACCTCTTCGGACTTGGTGCCCCTGTTGTGACTGTTGCATTATTGGCATACATCACAGCGAAGCCACATGCCTTGAACCGGATCTACTCCTTTCTCAACCCGTGGAGTGATACAGATGGCACTGGCTACCACATTATTCAATCCTGGATTGCAATTGCACATGGCGGTCTGACTGGGACAGGCTTTGGAAAAAGCATTCAAAAGTATTTGTATTTGCCAGAGATGCATACTGATTTTATTTTCGCGATCCTGACAGAAGAGCTTGGTTTTATCGGCGCCTCTCTGTTCCTTTTGATCTATTTGCTTTTCTTGCTTCGCGGTATCCATATTTGTCTGCGGGTAAAAGACACCTTTGCCAGTCTTGCCGGTATCGGTGTTGTCAGTATGTTCGCCATACAGGCCCTCTTAAACATTGGTGGAGTAACGGGTCTGATTCCTTTGACAGGCGTACCATTGCCGTTTATCAGTTATGGTGGCTCCTCCTTGCTCGTATGTCTGCTCGCCACTGGCTTTTTGCTCAGTATTTCGCGGGAAGTCAGTCGACAGAAGGTAGAAGAGCAATTGCAAAAACAGCCATATGCCATGTAAGAACATACATAAGGGATACCGGATGCGTCCAGTATCCCTTTTTCTTACTCATTTCGAAGGAGTTCGATTGTTTCCACCCGTACATTCACGGCTTCCACATAAAGACCTGTCATTGTTTCCACCGCTTCTTTTACTTTTTCCTGCAGGACGTGACAGACGTGATGGATCTGAACCCCATAACGGACGGACACACGCATGTCAATGGTGACTCTGTCGTCTATTACGGATACGGTAATGCCTTTCGAGCCGCCATTCAGTTTTTTCGCCAAATCTTGATAGATTCCGCCAGAACGGACTGTGACTTCCAACACTTCTTCAACAGCAACACCAGCAATGATCGCGATCACCTGATCTGCTACTCTGATTTCGCCAAGCCTGTCAGCCATCAGGACGCCCTCCTCTTCGCCCGTTTCGTACTTCTCCCACTGGTTTCCTTTACCTTTTCTTTCATTATAAACAAATCATGCTTGGGCTTGGAAGGAAATTTGTTTTTTTCTCTCCGTTAGTGTCGGAGACGTGCAATGAATGTCAACGAGTGTCAACTGATTTGCGGCAAGCGCCTCCCGCAATACCGGCTCCAGAGCTTGTACCTCTTTGACGACCTTGCCACTGATTCCGCAAGCATGCGCCAATTGTTGAAAATCTGGATTCCGTAACTTTACTCCAAAAGGGATGAAGCCCGCCTGACTCATTTTGACCTCTTCTAATCCCAATGTCCCATTGTTCACCACGAGAATCACAATTGGCAACTGGAGTTGGGCCGCTGTCAGAAGTTCTGCCAGATTCATTTGCAATCCCCCGTCCCCAGTGACGCAGACGACCTGCTTTTCAGGATAGGTTAGCTTTGCAGCCACAGCCGCAGGCAACCCGAATCCCATCGTTCGCCACTTCCCGGAAAAGAGTGGGGTCTGTTTTTTCCCACGGAACGCACGATTAAACCAGATCGTGTGCTCACCCGTATCCAAGACGATAATCGCATCTTCATTTACTACTCCCCCAAGCGTATGCATCAAGGTTTGTGGCTTTACTTGTTCACTCGCTTGTTGGATGACTGCTTGCTCTGTCTCCTTGCCAAACTCTCCATGCCAACGCTTGATCTGTTCCTGCCACGCATCGTCCGGTTTGCGCGATTGCAAGCGTCTCATCCAGATCGGAAGGACATCGTCCAATTCAGCTGTGACAGACTGGAGGTAGGGATGTGCATGTATCGATCCAGGCTGATGATCTACTTGAATAACGGACAGCCTCTTTGGCAAAAAAGCGCGAGGGAACCAGCTCGCTCCGAAAATCAGCAACAAATCTGCTTCCGCTAAGGCATGTAAAGCTGTTTCGCTGCCCCCCTCTCCCCATCCGCCGATCACAAGTGGATGAGATTCATTTACCGCCCCTTTTGCTCCGAGCGACAGCAACACACCTGCCCCTAGCTGTTCCGCTAGTTTTACACACGAATCCGCCGACTTGCGAGCACCGATTCCAAGCAGTATGAGAGGCTTTTGCGCCTTCGCAACCTGCTCGCAAGCCAGCTCGATCTCCATCCGATCAGGATAAATGGCATGTGGAATGCGTGGGAGTGCTGCAAGGGCAGCATCTGAAGTCGTTTGGGGAAAGACGTCCTTGCAAATGGCGAGATGTGTCACTCCTTTTTGCTGCATAGCCATGACAAATGCTTTGTGCAAAGCACTTTGGATTGCATCTGGATGCGTAATCGTCGTCGAATAAAAACTGATGGGACGTATCATGTCCTCTTGTGAGAGAAATTGCTTGTACGCGCCACCCAGCTTGTATGTCTCCACTTGACCTGTAATCGCAATGACAGGTGCGCGATCCGTATGCGCATCTGCCAGTCCATTCAGCAGATTGACGAAACCCGGCCCCATCGTTGCAGTACAAACAGCCGGATTTCCCGTCAGTTTTGCTTCCGCACTTGCCATCATGGCCGCAGCAGATTCATGCTTGCAGGCAATGTATGGAATGTCGGATTGCTTCGCGATCTGATCCAGCCAGGCAAAGATTCCGTCACCTGCCACCCCGTATATTCGTTTTACTCCCCATCTAATCAATTGTTCCGTCAAATATTGCGCGACCTGCATCAAATCTTCCCCTTCCAGGACAAAGTGCACATACATTACTCGTAGTCTACGCATTCTCCAATATTTTACTAAGGCCAAAATGACGGAAGTTGGAGAACCTAACAATAATCAACTGATATTCAAATCCATACCCGAAGGAGGGTAAGAAATGAAACAGCCTGTCAAATGGCTGCTAGCTGTAGTAGTATTCGCACTTCTGGTTACGACTGCGGTTATGGTATCTCCCTTGCGCTCGGATGCATTCAGTAAGCAGATCGTCAAAGTAGGGGCAGAAGGCTCAGACGTGCGTGAAATGCAGTATCGCTTGAAGCACCTTGGATTTTATACAGGAAAAGTAGACGGCGTATTCGGATGGCGTTCTTATTGGGCGTTGCGTAACTTTCAGTATGAGTTTGGCTTAACCGTTGACGGTGTCCTCGGGGCGCAGACAAAAGTAAAGCTGTACAACGCAACGAAAAATTATAAGCCCACGGCTACTGATCTCAGGGTGCCACAAACCGCTACACCTGCACCATCGAAGCCTTCTAAGCCTACCTATCACGCAGCCGGGGTATCGGAGAACGACCTGCGCTTGATGGCGAATGCCGTTTACGGAGAGGCGCGTGGAGAGCCTTACATTGGCCAAGTGGCAGTAGCGGCTGTTATTCTAAACCGGACGAAAAACCCGGCCTTTCCCAATACACCAGCAGGCGTTATCTTCGAACCTCGTGCCTTTACAGCTGTGGCGGATGGTCAGATTTGGCTGACACCGAACGAACAGGCAAAAAAAGCAGTGAATGACGCACTCAAAGGGTGGGACCCATCAGACGGAGCCATTTATTATTTCAACCCGGATACTGCTACATCCGGTTGGATTTGGAGCCGCCCTCAAATCAAAAAGATCGGCAGACACATTTTTTGCCGCTAGCTTTCCATAAAAAAACAGGCACGACAGTGAACTGCGTGCCTGTTTTCCTATTCTCGTCTCATTTTGAACGTTGTGATTGCATATGCTGGGCCATTTTGACGAATCGCTCTTCCGGTTCTGTGGTCCCGCAAACGCCACATTGTATCATGTAGTTCTCACCTTTGTACGGCTGGTGAAACATATCGAGCTGTTCTTGATTGAGTTCTGCTACGACTTCGCCTGACTGCGGGTCCAGTCTTATATAGCGAGGAGTCTGCTCGATGACAGTGAACCTCATCCGATTCGATTTACATGTCGGGCACAACAAAGGCTGGGTCATAAAAAACACCTCACTTTTCTTGTTCATGGTTAGTTTTGTCCAGAACAGGAACTCTATACCTATGAGGTACTAGGGATGAGTAAAAATTGCTGAGGTGATGATATGAACTTGAAACTCTTTTTCTCATTAGTAGGCGGGAGCATGCTATTAGCTCTTTACGCCCACTATTTTTCTGGTAATGAAATGCTCCAATTCGTCACGTCTTCACTTGCCATCATTTTTTTGGCGGCTTGGCTCGGAAAATCGACAGAGAGCGTCGCCCATTATGCTGGGGACCGAATCGGCGGCTTTCTTAATGCTACCTTCGGAAATGCCGCCGAACTCATTATTGCTTTTTTTCTGGTGAAAGAAGGCTTGTTCGATATGGTCAAAGCCTCTATTACGGGTGCGATCATCGGAAATATGCTGTTGGTTCTTGGCTTGAGCACGTTACTAGGCGGTCTCAAGTACAAGGAACAAACCTTCAACAGCAGGCTGGCAAGTCACAATGCTTCCCTGATGACACTCGCGATCGTTGCTTTGTTCATACCGGCAGTCTTCATGTTTGAGCTGCCTATGATCAAGGTGGAGATCATCAGCATCGTCATCGCCAGCCTGCTCATCATTGCCTACATTTTGTGGCTCATCTTTTCGATGATTACCCACAGCGATTTTTTATCGGATATCGAGCCGCAAGAAAGTGATGCGGTATGGTCGAAGGGTGTCTCTCTCCTGATGCTTGCTGTCTCCACCTTTTTCGTAGCCGTTGTCTCGGAATGGCTGGTAGAGGGAGTACACCATGTATCCGAAACGTTAGGGTGGTCGGAGTTATTCGTCGGTGCTTTTGTTATTGCGATCATCGGGAATGCCGCAGAGCACAGCGCTGCCTTGCTTTTGGCACTAAAAGGACGCATCGGTGCAGCAGTCGAGATTGCGATCGGCTCTAGCTTGCAGATTGCCTTGTTCGTAGCCCCTACTCTCGTCATCATCAGTCTCTTGCTGGGCAACCCTATGAACATCGTGTTCACTACCTTTGAATTGGCTGCGATCGGCGTTGCTACCTTTATTACGATTTCCATCACGCGGGATGGCGCTACAAACTGGTTTGAAGGCGTACTTCTGTTGACGGTGTATATTATTTTGGGTACGGTCTTTTTCTTCGCGTAAGTCTCTTTCACAAAAGAAAGGCTCCGCCATTTTATGTGGCGAAGCCTTTCTTTTCTTACCATATACCCAGCATTTGCAGGAAAACTGCGAGAATCGCGATAGGTGCTACATATTTAATCAGGAGGAGCCAAATGATAAACAGGCGTTTGCCCAGAGAAGTATGTGCTCCCAGTTCATTTATCAATGTCTCACGCTTCATTTTCAAAGGAACGAAGATCGAAATGAGCAGCGCTCCAAGCGGCATCAAGATATTGCTGACCAAAAAGTCCATCGCATCAAAGATAGACTTGCCGAACAGCGTAACCTCGCTCCATACGCCGAATGACAAAGCCGACGGAACACCGACGATAAAAATCAACAGACCAATCACCCAAGCGAGACGCTTGCGCTTTGTTTCGTCCCCCTTTGCAAGAGATGCAACGATAATTTCCATCATCGAAAAAGCCGAAGTCAATGTTGCGAAAAGGAATAGAGCCAAAAAGATTAACAGAAAAATGCTACCGAAGGCAATTTGTTCAAACACAGAAGGCAGTACGATAAACAGTAATCCCGGCCCTGCTGTTGGCTCTACTCCAAGGGAGAAGACTGCAGGGAAAATCGCCAAACCGGCAAACAGCGATACGAGCAGATTCAAACTGACAATCGATCCGGCAGAACGAACCAGACTTTCGTTTTTGGCAAGGTACGAGCTGTACGTAACCATGACGGACACCCCGACGCTCAACGCGAAAAAGGATTGGCCCAACGCATACAGGATCGATTCAGCAGTCAGCTTGGAAAAATCAGGACGCAGAAAGAAGGAAACACCCTCCATCGCCCCATCCAGCGTCAAGGAACGAACCATCAATACCATGAATAAAAGGAACAAACCAGGCATCATGTACTTGTTGGCGGACTCAATTCCACTCTGTACGCCTCTCGCTACTACCCATGCGGTAATGAGCATGAAAACCAACTGGGCAACTACTGCACTAACAGGATCACCGATTACGTCACCAAATACTTTATCATACGCTGGCCCTTGCAATTGACCTGTAAAGCCGCGAAGCAGATAACTAAGAATCCAGCCTCCCACCACACTGTAAAAGGACAAGAGCAAGAAGCAAGTGATCACCCCAAGGCGACCAATCCAATGCCAGAGTGACCCGGGCGCAATTGTTTGATACGCACTGATCGCCTCTTTTTGTGTACTGCGTCCGATTGTGAATTCTCCCAGCAACAACGGAAGACCAATTGCTAACGTAAAGATGATGAATAGCAGAAAGAACGCTCCACCACCGCTCGTTCCGACCATATAAGGAAATTTCCAAATGGCCCCCAGTCCGATCGCCGAGCCTGCTGCTGCCAAGATGAAGCCGAGCCTGCTCGTCCATTGTTCGGCTTGTTTCATAGTTTTCACCCTCCAAAGTTATTCTTTTCATGCTCAAAAATGGATACAAAAAAACCCGCCCCATAAAGGGACGAGTTACTTACTTCTCGCGGTACCACCCTACTTAGACATCCCTTACAGGCGATGCCTCGCTTCGTCATTGATAACGGGTATGACCCGGACTCTCCTACTGGCGGCGCCTGCGTTCAGAGGTCAGCTCAAGAGTGAATTCAACGGGGCTTACATCAGGCTGCTCTCAATCTATGGCAGCCTTCCCTGTCATGCAGCAGGTCCGTTTACTAGTCTCTTTCCTTGCTTGTTTCTATGATTCGGTTATTGAGCGTCTCCCGAAAATAAAAAAACCCGTCCAAAAAAGGGACGAGTTATTCGCGGTACCACCCTGATTAAGTGCACGGGATACAAAAATCCCCTTCACACTTCTCTCCATCATTGATAACGGGAATGACCCGATTCCTCCTACTAGGCAAAAAGCCATTAAGAGGGCTGCTCAGGAGGGAATTCTACGGGGCGCGCTTCAAAGCTGCTTACAGTCTAAGGCAGCTTCTCCCTGACAAGCGGTGATTCCGCATACTAGTCTCCGTCATCGCATTTCAAAATTAATAAAAAATTATAGAATTTAATTTAATATAAATACAAGAAATAGGCAAGTGTTTTTTCTTTCAACAAAATGAAAAGCGAGGATGATCGCCGCTCTCCTCGCCTTACTTTTGATTAAACAGTTCATGAAGATGGGCTAATTTACGTTCCAATGAACCCATAATTTCTCGACCAATGTCTTCACTAATCAGTCCCAAGCGGACCGCGTACTCTACTTCACGAGAAAGCCCGAACATTTGGGTATCCAGCACTTCTTCATACAGTGGGCACTGCGGCATGGTCAGGTTTTCCATCTGTACGTCGATCAGCTTGTAAATTTTGTCGGCGTCTGCTTGAAGCAACGCTAGCGCTTTTTGTTCCAGATCGGGAACCTTAATTTCTGTCAAAACCTATCCCTCCGTTTGCCTCCATCCTTATCATACATAGTACGCGATTCTGGGCCATTTGAAAAGGGGAGAAGACAGATCAACTGCAAGAAGCTAAAAGATACCAAGCTTCCACTCTTTTGAGAGCAGCTCCAACAGCTTGACACCTGCTACCGAATTTCCTTTATCATCCAAAGATGGACCAAACACACCAATGCCCATTCGCTGTGGCACTGTTGCCATAATACCGCCGGCAACCCCACTTTTCGCGGGGATTCCTACGTCAATCGCAAACTCTCCAGAGGCATTATACATCCCACAAGTCACCATGAAGGTCTTGCAGATTCGAGCTACCTCTTCTGGAATCACTCGCTCACCCGTATTCACGAGAATTCCGTCTGCTGCAAGCACCATCCCTAGTGTAGCTACTTCCTTTGCTGTCACTTCTATCGAGCAATGGCGAAAATACAAATCAAGCGTCTCTTCTACATCCGTTTCCAGAATGCCGCTGTCCTTTAGAAACCAAGCGAGGGCACGATTGCGATCAGCCGTTTTCTTTTCAGAACAATAGACAGCCTGATTGATAGAAAGATGAGGATTCCCCGTCATTTTCCGCATTAGAGCCAGGACAGCATCTAGCCGTTCGTCCACGTTGGCACCGCGAATCATTCCCGCAACTGCAATGGCGCCTGCATTGATCATCGGGTTCAGTGGTTTATGGGATTCGGTCGTCTCCAACTTAATAATCGAATTAAACGGGTCTCCAGTTGGTTCCTTCCCCACATGCCGAAACACGTATTCCTTCCCGTTCTGGCATAAGGCGACGATCAGAGAGAAAATCTTGGAGATACTTTGCATCGAGAAAGGCACATCTGTATCCCCAGCAGAAAGGATCGTCCCATCGGGCAAGCATACAGCCACTCCCAATTGATGTGAATCGACTTTTGCCAATTCAGGGATGTAGGACGCTACACTTCCCTTGTGTGTATACTCAAGTGATTGGTTGCGTATTCGCTCCAATTGTTCGGACGCTTGTTTCAAATCCATCGAAAAACCCCTCAGTCTATTACGTCGATGTATATAGATTCGATTGTAGATTTCTACTTGCCCCATGTCAAATTATCCCTACTTCTGCACGGCGTGCTCCAATCGTTCCATCGCTTCGACTAGAATGGATCTGGGGCAGGCAAAATTGATTCGCATAAACCCTGCACCCTCTCTCCCAAAAGTCGTACCGTCGTGCAAACCGAGCTTTGCATCCTCGCGAATGAGCTTGTTCAACTCCGCCTGACTACGTCCTAGCTGTCTAAAATCCATCCACCCCAAGTATGTCGCTTCCGGAATTGCCATGGATACCCCAGGAATACGAGTCGATAAAAACTCATGCACATAGGCTGCATTCCCACGCAAGTAGATCAACAGTTCTTCCAGCCATGCTTCTCCATGTTGGTAGGCAGCAATTGTTGCTTCCATCCCAAACAGATTCAGATTCTCATAGCCCATTTTGGATGCTGTGACCTGGAACTCTCGCAATAACTGCTGATTTTCTGTCATCAAATAAGAAGTGTACAAACCAGCCAAATTAAATGTTTTGGCGGCTGATAGAAAGGTGACGCTCTGGTTGGCCAGCTCCGGTGCCAGCGAATAGTAAGGCGTATGAACATTTGGCTCATAGACCAAATCCGAATGAATCTCGTCGGCAACCACAAGCACGCCATTTTCTACACACAATCTTCCCAAGCGCTCCAGCTCTTCTCTGGTCCATACTCGCCCGATTGGATTATGCGGCGTGCAGAGCAGCATGAGCTTCACCCGCGGGTCGCTCAGCTTTTGTGCGAGATCATCCCAATTCATTTCATAACGGCCGTCACGCTCCAAGAGTGGGCTGGTGACGACATGACGTCCGCGATTTTCGACTGCATGGTAAAAAGGATGGTACACAGGCGTCTGGATCAAGACACCATCTCCTGGGGCTGTATAGGCCTCTACCGCTACGTGAATGCCGGGAACGACCCCAGGTATCCCTGTCATCCAGCTCACTTCTACCTCTACACCAAATCGCTTGTGTATCCACTCTTTCAAGCTCTGATAAAGGGCATTTGACTTCAACGTGTATCCGTATATCGGATGGCTCGCCCGTTTGATCAGTGCCTCTGTGATTTCAGGAGCACAAGCAAAATCCATATCCGCCACCCATAGCGGAAGCATCCCTTCTCCGTTCACTTTTGGATTCTGAATCTCCCATTTGACACTATCTGTCCCTCTGCGTTCGATGCGCTGATCAAAATCGTACACGTTCGTTCCCTCCCCTTAATCCCTTCACATACATACAGAATAAACCGTCTTTTTCCAATTGTCCAAGCTTCTGGTGTACAAAAAAGAGCCGCCCTGATGAGCGACTCTCTTCTTACGATGAATAGATTAACGAGCGTATACGCCAGGACCAAATGGGAGGTCCAGGAAGTACCATGCCGTCAATTGCAAGATCCAAACGACCAGGAAAACGATTGCAAATGGAGTCATGGTAGAGAAAATCGTTCCCATTCCTGCATTCTTATTATACTTCTGATAGAAAGCCAGGAAGAGCGGGATGTACGGATTCACAGGTGAGATCGTATTGGTTGCAGAGTCCGCAATCCGATAAGCGACTTGGATAAACGCCGGATTGTAATCCAACAGCATCAGCATTGGCATGAATACAGGTGCAAGGATCGCCCACAGCGCTGAACCACTCGTGATAAACAAGCTACAGACACCTGTGAAGAGTGTAAAGGCAATAATGATCGGCAAGCCTGTCAAGCCCATGTTTGTCATGAGTTCTGCGCCATTGACAGCCATTAAGATACCAATGTTGCTCCAGTTGAAGAACGCGATGAACTGCGCTGCTGTAAACGCTAACACAATAAAGCCGGACATATCCTTGATGGCTTCGGACATGTAGTGCGGAATGTCCCTGGATGTTTTAATCAGTCCCATTGCTCTACCATACACAAACGATACGGTCACGAAGAACAACAGGATGATGGGAATGATCCCTTTCAAAAACGGTGATGTCAAGAAGTCACCTGTCTTTGGATCACGCAACAGTGAACCTTCTGGAACGACCAGCAATCCGACAATGACCACGAAAATCAACGCTGCGATACCAGCTTTGCGCAGTGCTTTGTTTTCTTGTGGAGTTACTTCTTCGAATTGTACGTTTCGATCGCCGTGATACGCGCCAAGACGTGGTTCGATAATTTTATCGGTAATCCATCCTCCAAAGAAGGCGAGGATCACAACGGAAGCGGACATGAAGAACCAGTTATCTACTGGTGTAACCATTGCATTCGGATCAATCGTTTTCGCTACTTCGGTACTGATCCCTGCCAAGAGAGCATCTGTACCCGCAATAAAAAAGTTCGCTGTAAAACCGGAGGATACACCAGCCATACCAGCTGCAAAGCCTGCAATCGGGTGACGCCCCATTGCCAAGAACACGAGACCGCCAAGCGGAGGAATAATAACCATGGCTGCATCAGAAGCAAGATTTCCCAAAATACCGACAAAGACAATCGCATAGCTGACAACCGATGCCGGAATGCCTGCCATCATTTTGCGTAGAACTGTCGTCAAAAGACCGATTTTTTCTGCCAGTCCAATTCCAAGCGTCATCGCCAGAACGAGACCAAGCGCTGGAAATTCAATAAAGTTTTTCAGCATACTTGTTAAAATCCAGTGAATACCTTCGACGCTAAGCAAACTCTTAACGGCAACCTCTTCGCCTTTTGCAGGATGTATAACCGAAAAATCCATGGCTGCGAGGATTGCAGAGACTACCATCAATACGCCACACAAAATAATGAACAGTACAAATGGATGCGGGAGTTTATTCCCTACCGTTTCAATCCATTTTAAGATACCTTTTTGCTTCATCAGATCTGCTTGCACATTCGTGCCTTTCGCCATAGTTTCGCCCCCTAAGTCGTTTGAATTCCCTGAATGTTCCTGCGGCTTTGCAACCATCCTCGGGATGAATGATTTGGTCTTCCTTCTCTAGCGCTCATCGCCGTTGATGGTTCAGCGGGAGAAAGACGAAGTGAGCTTCCCTTTTTCGTGAAAGCCCTTCCAAAAATCGAAAGGCTTGTACACAATGCCTTTTATCTGACCCTCCCTCTTTTAGTAGGAGTTCAAATATCGCAAACAAAGTTCACTCTCACATAATAACTTTCTAATATGATTATATAATCTATAAACTGCATGTCAATAATTTTTAGACTATTTTATGAAATTTTCGCTTTTTGGATAATTGCTGTCATTTGCGAGTCTATAGTAATATAGAGATTGATTATGAATGACCACGGAGGAATGACGTATGTCTGATGTTATCGTGTTCAAAGGGGCCATTGCTTTCCCTATTACATTGGATCCAACCGTTTGGGTTTTTGATGAACGCAAATTCGATCTGAAAACATACTCGGGTGAAGATGATAGCTCACTAGCTACGCAAGCAAAGTATCTGCATGGCACAGGGACCCAGTGGGATAAGGAATTGCGCGAGGGGGCTACGCTTCCTTCCGAACGAAAAAGCTTAGCCGAAGAACGTAAAGTGCTCGAAGGCGAGTACGGAATCCGTCTCGATCCCTTCATTACAAACGCTGAGCCCCTACCAGAGGTGACTCATGTTCGTCTTCACCGCGAGGATCAGGAAGCGATCGTTCTTCCCCTTGCAGAGGCAAGAAGAGCCATCCTGCAATTCTCCAAAGACGGCAAGCCTATTAAAGAGGATGGTCCTGTGTACTTTTATCTGCCGGAAGTGTTGCTGGCAAATGAAGCACCGATCAAAGGAATTACTGCTTTGGAGTTTATTACCGAGCAAGCGTAAGATAACAAGAGCCATCCTCCTTCGAAAAAAGAGGATGGCTTTTGCCATATGTTACGTATGTGTGATGATTTTGCTCTTAGGCGCTGAACTGCGTGATACGGATATTCCGATGCTGTAGTTCTTCGCGAAGCAATTCGATAAAAGCTGCATCTAGTTGAAGGTCGACAGCTCGATGATATACTTCTATCAACATTTGGTCACTTAAGTATTTCACCTTTGCTCACCTCCATCACTAATATGAGCCCATTGTAACAGAAGCATTTGTATCGAACAATCGTTCGGATATCCACAACCAATGTGGACATCTTGTTGGTAACATGTGGGCAAATTGTGTGTAACTTATAAGCATCCAAGCATTTCCTTTGTGGATGTTTTTTTCCTTTTATCCACAGTCAGTCGAAATTTGTCGAACGAATGATAGGACTATTCTGCCATAATAACCCCCTCATGAAAAAAAGCCACCCTGTACAGGATGGCTTTCTTAGTTGCTTTTATGCGTTTGCAGCTTCTGTCACGTGCAGAACTTGCTTGATGCGATCAATTGCCCAATCCAGGTCTTCTTTGCTGATGACGAGTGGTGGTGCAAAGCGAATGGTCGTCTCATGTGTCTCTTTGCACAGGAGTCCCAGTTCTTTTAGTTTTTCGCAATATGGACGAGCCGCTGTTGTCAGCTCCAAGCCAATGAACAGACCGCGACCGCGAATTTCCTTGATGATCGGGTTATTGATTTCTTTCAATTTGTCCATGAAGTATGCGCCCATTTCCAGGGAGCGCTGTACAAGACCTTCGTCAGCCAATACATCCATAGCTGCAATGGCAACCGCACATCCGAGTGGATTTCCGCCAAAGGTAGAACCGTGGGAGCCTGGCTCAAATACACTCAAGATTTCTTTATCCGCTGCTACTGCGGAAATCGGGAACACGCCACCACCAAGAGCTTTCCCCATGATGTACATGTCTGGTACTACATCTTCCCAATCGCTGGCAAACATTTTACCTGTGCGACCGAAGCCCGTTTGGATCTCATCGCTGACCAAGAGTACATTGTTTGCTTTACATACCTCTTGTGCCTGCTTCAAGAAGCCCTCTTGCGGAATGATGATCCCTGCTTCGCCTTGGATCGGCTCCAGCATGAATGCTGCTGTATTCGGTGTAATCGCTTGCTTAAGCGCTTCGATATCGCCATAAGGAATGATTTTGAAACCAGGTGTGAATGGTCCAAAGCCGCGTCTGTACTCTTCTGCTGAAGAGAAGGAAGTTACAGTGACAGTACGACCATGGAAGTTGCCTTCACATACGATGATTTCTGCTTGGTTCTCTGGTACTTTTTTCACGTCATAAGCCCAGCGACGAACCGCTTTGAGTGCCGTCTCAACTGCTTCTGCACCTGTGTTCATTGGCAGGATCATTTCTTTTCCTGTCACCGCAGAGAGTTTTTCGTAGAATTCACCCAGTTGGTCATTGTAAAAAGCTCGGGAAGTGAGCGTTACTTTATCGGCTTGATCTTTCAGAGCTTGGATGATACGTGGATGACGATGCCCTTGGTTCAGCGCAGAATATGCACTCAGCATATCCAGATATTTATTGCCTTCCGGATCGTGTACCCATACACCTTCTGCTTTGGAAATAACGATCGGTAGCGGATGATAGTTGTGCGCACCAAATTTTTCTGTTTGTTCAATAACCACGTTTGTTTTACTCATGTCGTTAGCCTCCTTCAAGATCACTTGCTAAAATTATCTAGCAAGAACGATGCCAAACAGGAAAACCCCACAAAGCCGATCCAATCCGATCAGATAAGCAAAATAATTTTGCATCTCGCATTCATATTCTTTTGCAGTGCATAATGTTTTTGCACTCATTCCCTTTATGCTATGATACCCTCATAAGGAAAGGCTGGTGACCACCGTGTCGTCTTCTACGCATAATTCTTCAGCTGACACTTTCTTGCGCATTTATGAACATATTTTGGACAGAATGAATGAAGGTGTACATGTCATCGATTCGGACGGGACAACGATTGTCTACAATTCCAAAATGACCGAGCTGGAATCGATGACCAGACAAGACGTTTTGCACAAACCTTTGGCAGAGGTCTTTCAGTTCCCGTCTGGACAGGAAAGTACCTTGCTCACATGCTTGCGTACCGGAAATAGCATTCGCAATACACGCCAAACGTATTTCAATGACAAGCAAAAAGAAATTTCAACCATCAACAATACGTACCCCATCATTGAAAATGGCAAGATCATCGGTGCAATGGAAATCGCGAATGATGTCACCAAAATGGAACGATTGATCAGAGAAAACCTGCTGCAAAAAAACGGGTCACGCTACACATTCGAGCACATTATCGGGAGAAGTGGTCCTATTCTCGATGTCATAGAGAATGCCAAACGCGCAGCACGCACCTCCTCATCCGTATTGGTAGTCGGTGAAACTGGTGCCGGGAAAGAGCTGTTCGTGCAAAGCATTCATAATGCCAGTCTGCGTGCATCTGGTCCCCTTATTTCACAAAACTGCGCTGCGCTTCCAGATAGCCTAATTGAAGGGCTTTTGTTTGGAACTGCTCGCGGAGCATTTACCGGCGCAGTAGAGCGACCTGGATTGTTTGAGCAAGCGGAAGGCGGAACACTTTTTCTCGACGAAATCAACTCGCTTAGTATGCCACTACAGGCAAAATTGTTGCGTGCTCTGCAAGAGAAGTCGATTAGACGTATTGGTGACACAAAGGATCGGTCGATCGATGTACGAATCATTGCGGCTATCAATGAAGATCCTGTTGAGGCAATCGCCAATTCGCATTTGCGAAAAGACCTGTACTATCGTCTCGGAGTCGTCACGTTATTTCTTCCCCCGCTTCGGGAACGGAAGGAAGATATTCCGATGCTGGTCAGCCATTTTATCGAAAAGTACAACGACCTGTTCCAAATGGAAGTAAGAGGCATCAGTGACGAGGTTCTGCAATTTTTTATCCAGCATGACTGGCCTGGCAATGTGCGTGAACTTCAGCACTTGATTGAGGGGGCCATGAATCTGATGATTGACGAATCAACCATCCGCTATGAACACTTGCCCTTGCACTTTTTGCGTCGTATGCCAGCTGGTTCCGTGACAGTCGAACAACCCTCCCCTCACACGTTGCCTTTTGTGGACGAAGGAAAGCCGCTAAAGGAAACCATGCAAGAATTTGAAACAGCATATATTCACCATGTTGTGGAACGCTATAACGGAAATATTTCACGAGCAGCCAAGGAATTGCAAATCAGTCGTCAAAGCTTGCAATATCGTTTGCGTAAGCTGGGGATTAAAGGATAGGGTATACAAATTAAAAGCGTTCTGGTTTGAGTCAACATAGTGGAGAAGAAGTGTTCGACAAGCGTGGTCCCCTTTTTGAAGTTCCGACTGGGTAGGCGTTGTCAAGGTCTACGAGCCCTGCGCTTTTTCTTCTCGCCAGCTTTGACGGTTCATCGTTACCTTTTATAAATTGCTAGTCCAGTTATTACCTTATCAATTTTAATAAACGCCAAGAGATTTGGCGTTTTTTTAATTATTTTGCATCTACTGCCGAATCATTTTGCGCTTTTTTCCAGTATATACCTGAAAAATATTATTTTCATAAATTATTTCATTTGGTATCATTCTTGCAGAGCATATATCGCTATCGCGCCTGAAAACGCATACATCCATTTAACATACTCGCGTGAAGGAGAGGGTTATATGTCCCAAAGCAACATGGAACAGCACAATCAATTGAAACGAACGATGAACAGCAGACACCTCTTTATGATTTCTCTTGGCGGCGTAATCGGAACCGGGTTATTTCTCGGATCAGGTTATACAATTAGTCAGGCAGGACCAGTTGGTGCCATTATTTCCTATTTAGTCGGCGGCTTTATCATGTACCTGACTATGCTATGTCTGGGCGAGCTGACAGTTGCCATGCCAGTGGCCGGTTCGTTCCAAACATATATGACCCGCTTTGTTAGCCCCGCACTTGGGTTTGGTGTAGGCTGGTTGTATTGGCTTGGTTGGGCCGTGACCGTTGCTTTAGAGCTGTTGTCATCAGGATTGCTGATGCAACGATGGTTCCCTGACTCACCCGTATGGATGTGGTGCGCGATCTTCGGTGCAGTGCTCTTTTTGTTAAATGCCTTGTCGGCTCGAGCGTTTGGTGAATCCGAGTTCTGGTTTTCTAGCATTAAGGTAAGCGCTATCATTCTGTTTATCATTTTGGGTGGAGCTGCGATGTTTGGCTTGATCGATCTAAAAAACGGTCAACCTGCTCCCATGTTCTCCAACTTTACTGAAAGCCCGCTTCTCCCCTTGGGGATTACAGGCTTGTTGATGACGATGATAACCGTGAACTTCTCCTTTCAAGGTACCGAGCTGATCGGGATTGCCGCAGGAGAAAGTGAGAATCCAGAGAAGACTATCCCGAAAGCCATTCGAAACACAGTTTGGCGCACACTCGTTTTCTTCATTCTGGCAATTGCCATTGTGGCAGCGATGATCCCACACCAACAGGCGGGTGTGATTGAAAGTCCTTTCGTCATGGTATTTGACAGCATTGGAATTCCTTATGCGGCTGACATTATGAACTTCGTTGTCCTGACTGCACTTCTGTCTGTTGGCAACTCCGGTTTGTACGCAGCAACTCGTATGCTTTACTCCCTATCCAAAGAAGGAATGGCTTCGAAAAAGCTTGGGGCTGTAAATGGAAAAGGGATTCCGATGAACGCTTTGTTGATTACGTTTGCAATTGCTCTCTTGTCTCTTCTGTCCGGTATTTTTGCAGAAGATACAGTGTTCATGGTATTGCTGTCTATCGCTGGTCTCGGCGCACAGGTGGGTTGGATCTCCATCTCGGCTTCGCAGCTCGCTTTCCGTCGCCATTACCTGAAAAATGGCGGCAAGCTGGAGGATCTGAAGTTCCGTACACCTTTGTACCCCATCCTGCCTTTGATTTCCTTGATCTTGAACTTGCTCGTTCTCGTGAGTCTGGCATTCGATCCAGAACAGCGCATCGCCTTGTACTGCGGAGTTCCATTCATGATTGGTGCGATATGCGTGTATCAATTCCATTTCAAAAAGAAACTTGAAAAATAAGCTCAAAAAGAAAAGCTTGCAGCCCCCTCTTTCAAGAAGGGACTGCAAGCTTTTCATGTTTTATATGCGATGCGATAGGCTTGGCAATGCTACAATGAGATTCGGACAATTTCCGTAACGACTACCATGGCAAAGACTGCAAATCCAAGGGAACTCGTTACCAGCAACATGCGCTTCAGCTTTTTCATATCTTCCATAAAATTCCCTCACTTTCTTGCGCCAATCATCTTTATCGTTATATACGTATGAACGATGGAAAATGTTTCATTTCGCCCAAAAATATTTACGATCGAGCTATTTTCTTCAGATCATTCCCGATTTGTCCGGTTTGTTGTTCCATGCGATGCAGCATCCAGGCCACCCAAAACCCGATGACCAAGCAAATGGTCCACGGCAACCACGGCGTTTGCAAGCGCAGCCCGACATCGTACACCCATCCTCCCGCTACCTGTCCGAATGAACCCCCGATAGCAATCGAATACCCGTTGAAGCCGTAATAGGCGCCTACCAAGTCCTTGGGAGCAAAACGAGGAACGACATCCACCAGATTCGGAACAGCAATCATGGTGCCCAGTGCAAAAAGGAACACATCCAAGAGAATGAGCCACAATGAATCGGCAAACGTGAACAAAAATAGTCCCACACTCATAAACAACGTCCCGATGCCAATCAAGGTAAGCCTTTGCTGATAACCCTCCAGCAATTGTGTCACTTTCATTTGGAATAAGATCACAAACAGCGAGAGCGCAGAAAGCACGATCCCTACATTCACCTTGCTATGTGTAACATTTTCAACGAACAGCGGAATCGTTAAAAACACCTGCATATTCAAGTAATAATACCCCATCAAAATAAAGGTATATCGTACAAACAGCTTGTCCTTTACTACCGTGGACATACTTTCCCATATACTATGCCGTGTATTCGTGGCGCGAATCGGTGGGAATAAAAAGAAGATCACGATTGCATTCACTCCGAAGACGGCCCCTGCAAACAACGAAATGTACGTAAAATCAATAGCCGAGAGTGCTGTCCCCACGATTTGGGAACCGACAACCGCAATATTACCAAGCACATTGCGAAGGGAGAATACTTCTTTTCGGATAGCCTCCGGTGTAATAATCGCATAGGCAGCAGAACAAGCAGGCTCAAACAGCGCCCCACCCAATCCGGAAAGAATCGCGGCAACAAAAAAGTGCCACGTCTCGGTACAAAAAGCGAACATCGCAAAGCCAACGGCACGTACGCCCAATCCGAGGAACATGGCCCCTTTGTATCCGAAGGCATCCGCGATCACGCCGCCTAAAAAGGCAAGACCTTGCTGGGAGAACTGTCTGACACTCAGGACGATCCCTGCCATCGCCAGTGTCCAGCCGATGCTGCCCGTCAAATACAAAGTGAGATATGGGATTAATGCATAAAAACCCATATTCATCATAAAAGATGTGCTTAACAGCAACTTTACTGAAAAGGGCGTTTCTCGCCACCATTCCCACTTCATCCCAATACCCCTCGCTCTCCCGATAGCCCATATGAAATAAGGATATCCCCAGCTTAGCGAACAGGGTATAATTTGGGAAACGAACATTTTTGTATATGGTAATCAAATATTTAGATAAGAGGGATTCCAACTGTATGGACTTCGAACAATTACGCGCTTTCTACACATTGGCCCAAACGAAAAATTTCACCAAGGCTGCGGAAATGCTCCACTTAGTCCAGTCTACGGTGACAATGCGAATCAAGCAACTGGAAGAAAAAGTTGGCAAACCTCTTTTCATTCGTGATAAAAGAAGTGTTGAGATAACCCAAGCGGGCTTAACCCTTTTACCGTATGCAGAGAGAATCCTCAAACTGTCCCATGAAGCGCTAAATGAAGTCGCTTCCCTCCAGCCTTATGAAGACTATTTATCGATCGGCAGCCTAAACGCGATCTGGACATCTACCCTCGAGCCGATCTTGAAAGAGTACCACTATCGGTATCCACAAATTGCCATCAGCACAAAGACAGGGCATTCGTCCGATGTCATCCAGTATTTGCTGGACAACGTGATCCAAATCGGAATCGTGTACGTTCCCCCATCCTTGCCCAACTTTGACGTTATTCCAACGTGGGATGATGAAATTGTCTTGGTTTGCTGTCCAGAGAGCCCCATTGCCGCATCTACACACGTCGATTCGCGCGAGCTGCGCAATCTGCCGCTGCTGTATATGAATTGGGGCCCTCCTTTTAACGAGTGGATTAGACAGACACTGCCGCGTAATTACGTACCCAAGCTGACAGTAGACAAAGCGGAGCTCGCCATCGATTTGATCAAAGAAGGTCTCGGCGTGAGCTTGTTGACGCGCTCTACCGTCAAAGCCGAGCTTGCGGCAGGTACCTTGAAGGAACTGATCATAACAGGCAATAAGCCTCCCAAACGCTCGGCGTACATCGTCTTGCCGAAGGACAAAAAAAATAAACCCAGCGTAGAAAAATGGCTGAGTTTAATGAGTGAATTAGGATATTCCACCTAGCTGCTGATTACCTGGAATGCGGTATGGGGTCGACGACCGTGCTTCGTCTCCCCATCCATTCTTCATAGCCAAGACGAAGGAGAAAGTACCAGCACATCGACAGGAAAAAGCCGGTAAGCACATCACTCAAATAATGAACCCCCAAGTACACACGGCTGAACGCGAGCAATGCCACGAAAATAAAAACCGCAGGCTGCACGAGCGACGACCATCTTTTCTCCGCAAACCATTGGGCAATCCAAAACGCGACCATGCAATAGAAAGCTGGTCCAATCATCGCATGACCACTCGGAAACGAAAAAGACTCCGGCAGCTCAATCAGATTGACGCCACTCGGTCTAGGTCGAGCAAAGAACCTCTTTAATAGCTCATTCGCTACTTCGCTGGCGCCAAGGGAAATGAGAACAAACATTGCCTCCACACGATATTTCTTTATGTATAGGACAACGATCATAATCACCGCTACTGGTACAAGGAACATGCCTCCACCCAGATTGGTTACAAAACGGAAAAAAGCAGTCCCTGCATCCGAGCGAATCGACTCCGCAAATGCGATGGCAGCTTGATCCATACCTGCCACTTTCTCCGCTACATAGAGGGTAAACATGATCGTAGCAAGAACAGCAAACGTAAGGGCTCCGCGTACATATCCATTTTTTCTAGTTGTCTGATTCATTGTTGATCTCCTCTTTCCATCAAAAAGCGCAAGGACTCAGAAAATCGCTGATCGTCTTCACGCGTGCGAGCAGCAGGCCCCTTCGTACGACCTCCCCCGCGACGATATCTCGCTTTTTCATTTCGTTCTTCTAAATGAAACGCAATCCGTTCCGGGTCAAAAACCATCCCGTGCGGTGTCAGAGCATAGGCTCTCTTCCCGAGAATGAGAGCTGCCAGACCAATATCCTGCGTCACCACGACATCCCCTGAACTCGTTTCGTTCGCCAGCTTCATATCTACCGCTTGTGGTCCGGCATCTACCGTAACATGATTTGCGTTGCCGATTTGATGATTATAGCTGGCAAAGGTCAAACAGATCCAGTCTAGCTCTTTGCACAATGCTTGGGCAGTTAAGAGAGCCTGGCGCGGACAAGCATCCGCATCGATAAGAACACGTCCTTTTGACATGGTTGCTCCTTTCGTGTGTATTTCTCTCCCCGTACCGATTCATTTTTGGTATGATGGAGGTGGAGAGGAGTGAGTTCACCTTTGCGCTATCAATTTATCCATGATGAACGTCTAGGTATACGACTTCCCGTGCTGCATCTGGAATGGGAAGATTATTCGAATGTAGAAAGAGCGGACATGTTGCTGGAATGGGAAGAAATCCGCGCGACCATTCCGGATCAAATACACCGGGTAGAGAAGGTCATCATTGAGAAAACCAAACAAATGTCCGAAGAAGAAAATTTCGTAAGATCTTGCGAATTGAACAGCGAAATCCACGAATTGGCCAGTGTTATTAATGATCTTAATATATGGTTCCGTGTCCAGCAAGACCATGACTCCAAAACCCATCAATAATTCGTTTATAAAAAGCAACAGCTCCTTGGCTTCATGTTTAGCCTCGGAGCTGTTTTTTCGTAGGAACGCTATGCTTTTTTTCGCTTGCGACCAATTTCTAACGCCTTCAGCCCTGCTACATGCGGGGCGGCCATCGAAGTGCCATTCAGCTTTTTAAACTGATTCCCCGGCCACGTAGACAAAATATCAACCCCGGGTGCCTTCATATTTACGCCCTTCCCTCTCGCACTGAATGATGCCAATTTTCCCGTTTGATCAATCGCACTGACACCTAAGACACCATCGTACCGCGCTGGATACTCCGCTTCTCCCCCTCCGTTGCCTGCAGAAGCTACCAACACGATTCCTTGCTTATGGGCCCGATCAACCGCTCTCGCCATTGCTTCACTATATTGAGGCATGCCAAAGCTCATATTGATAACATCCATCTTATTGGCAATCGACCATTGCAAGGCCTGCAAAATAGTCGACAAAGATGATTTCCCCTCATGATCAAAAGCACGGACGTCATACAAATGGGCCTCTGGAGAAACTCCGACAATTCCTCTTTGGTTCATCTCGGCAACGATGATCCCCGCGACATGCGTACCGTGTCCATTTTGTTTGCCGCCCACTAGCTGGATGCCACCCTTAATTTGGTCCCTCAAATCAAAATGATCGCGGGAGATTCCCGTATCAATGACAGCGACCTTGACGCCTGCTCCACGCCCCTTTCGCCACAATCTTTGTGCCCCCACATATCGCACGCCCCACGGGATTTCATCCTCCCCTTCCGCATGGACACTTACGGTAATATTCTCTTCCACCATCGCTTTATATCTTCGAAAAAGCTCCTCATGCTGCTCAAAAATCTTTTGTTTGACACACAAGCAAGAAAGGTCATCATAGCATCGCCATGGAAGTCTCTCGGTTTTGGTCAGAACCTTGGTTTTCAAATCTGACAGTATCTCGGTAAACGGCGTATCCCGATGAAAGCTGACAATTTTCAACCCACTAGCCTCCTGTCATGCGTCGTTCTGACTCATCCTATGTCACGGCTCCCTCTATGGGTTTGGGCCATTGCACAACGTTGAGCAAAATAGGCGAATAGCCGCGTGAATCTGTCCAAGCGAACTCCCTTGCTTTTCCATATAACTGCATAGGGCAGGCGTATTCCTTTGAAAGGAGCGAATCATCATGGCAAAAGCAAAAGGAAAAGCAAGTTCAAAAGTCAAGCTCAAAGCGAAGGGCAGTCCGCGTGACTTGTTGAAATCCATCAACAAGAAAAGCAAGAAAAAATGGACAATGGGCGATGTTCGATCGCTGGCAAAAAACTTCTCCATGAAAGACTTGAAGGATGACAAGAAATTAAGCGAGCTGATTAAAAAAGTCAGCAAGGCCGTCGGCGTCAAATTATCCGACCAGCAAATGTCCAGTGTAAAAAAACAAGTGCATGATCGCCTCGGATAAGATAGGTATCCCCTTGGCTTCGCCCTCTTTGGCGAAGCCTTTTTTACAAAACAAAAAAGAGAGCGAAAAATCGCTCTCCCTCCTGGCGAAGCTAATGCTTGGTATTTTCGTTAATCGCAAGCGCAAGCAACGATAACGAGCAATACGAACAACACCAGTATTAAAGCAAAGTCGTCAAATCCTCCGTTGAACAGACTCATTCGCTTTCCCTCCTTTGCCAGCAACTAGTCATACTGTATGTGCGAATGCTCAAGGTTGATTGGACCATCGCCTATACAAGACCGTTTTTCCCGGTTTTTTACACAATTACTGGCAAATTGAAAGGAGATTAGCTCGCTTGTCTTTCCACTGGCGCTGGCAGTCCATACTGCTTTTTCATGACTTGACGCCAAAACGGAATCGTCCGTTGAATCATCGGTCCCGTTAACAGCGCTATCAATATCGTACCGATTGACACAGGTCCACCCAAAGCGGCGCCTGCAAGCAGTACGGTTACTTCTATGATGAGTCGGACTCGCTGGATACTCCAGCCAAGTCGCTCGTTCATCGCCAGCATAAAGCTGTCGCGCGGACCTGCCCCAAGAGAAGGAGACAAATACATCCCGATCCCGACACCCAAAACAACAACACCTGCGAGAAACATCAAGAGCCTCGCCCAGATTGATTGCAGCTCAGGAATAAAATCCAACCATAAAATAAGATCGAGAAAAACGCCAAAGCAAATCATATTTAAGAACATTCCAAAATTAGGCTTCATTTTTGCCACCAAATAAGTGGCGAAAATGACAACGACTCCTACGATCTGAGACCATAGGCCAATCGTTAATCCAAATGTTTTTTGCAAGCCAATGTGAAAGGTTTCCCAAGGTGCTACGCCGAGGTTTGCTTTAATGGCCAGTACCGTACCAAATGCACCGACGAACAAGCCTAGTACAAACATCATGTAGCGTACTGCGATCGACCTGTTGAACCCTCTGCCAGACACGACTACTCATCTCCTGACGATGTGTTTTTACTTCCAGCCTGCAATGACTTCGTAAAAAAGCCCGTCCTTCCGGTAATACGCTTCGGATTTGGAGAAGTTCAGGTAGGTCTGTGCATCTGCAAGCTGCTCTCCCGTCAAAATGACCTGGCGCTGCTTGTTCACATCGTCTCGATATTCGACGACGAGACTGACTTCTTCCGATTGACAATGTTGAATAAGTTCTTCTGGTGTAGCAAAGGTAATCCTCTTCATGCTCCCCCACCTCCTCCATCGTAATCATTCATTATAGCAGGGATTATGGCTATCTCCCATTGTTTCTCTCTCGCTTTACAGAAATGCTGCCAAGATCATCTGCCAATTGAGTCGCCGGAAAAATTTGCTGCGCCTCTGCCAACAAATCCTCCATCGAAAAATCTCCCTCTTCATCTTCATAACGCGGACTGAAGTGAGTCAGACACAGTTCTTTCACGCCCGCTTCTTTGGCAATTTGAGCCGCCTCGCGTGCTGTGGAATGTCCGCTTCTGATCGCCAGCTCCTTGTCGTGATGGGCGTAGGTCGCTTCGTGAACGAGCAAATCTGCCCCTTTTGCCAGCTCCAAAACAGCTTGGCTCGGCTCCGTATCTCCACTAAAGACGATTTTGCGTCCTGGCTGCGGCTCCCCAACGAAGTCCTTCCCGTCCAGAACACGACCATCCTCGAGCGTGACCTGTTCTCCTCTCTTCAAGGCTCCAAATAACGGCCCTGACGGCACCCCGGCCTGCTTTGCCAGTTCTACTTGAAATGCTCCTGTCTTTTCCTTTTCCATCACGGCATAAGCAAACGAAGGCACGCGATGCTTCGCCATTCGACAGCTCACCACGATCTCTTCGTCCTCGTAGATTACGCCCTCACTGACGATTTTTATTTCCAATGGATATTGCAAATGAACCGGACTTGCCTCCATGACAGCTCGAAAATATCGGTCGAGTCCCGGTGGTCCGTACAGCTCTAACGGAGTCGGTTCGGTATTGCGCAAAGACCGGCTCGCAAGCAGTCCGATCAGTCCGTACAGATGATCCCCATGCAGATGGGTGATAAAGATTTTATCCAATTGACTAATTTTCATCGGTGCTCGGAGTAGCTGGTGTTGAGTCCCCTCACCGCAGTCAAACAACCACCATTTGCCTGCCTGTATAAATCGCAAGCCTATCCCACTTACGTTTCTTCGCGTAGTGGGTGCACCTGATCCGGTGCCTAAAAATGTAACGATCACGCTATGTCCATCTCCTTTGTGGCCTTCCCTCATCATGTGCCTGTCTCTATCTCTAGGCATTCACCCTTTTTTGTCTGGGCGCATAGCCTACAACATACAAAGCCTAGCAAGGAGGGACTCCTAATCATGAAACGATTTTTGGCGCTGGGGCTGGCCGCTTTTCTCGCTATGACGGCTGTATTGACTGGCTGCTCCAGCACTCCCGAAAAAATAAGAATTGGTGAAGTGACTCGTTCTTTGTTTTACGCCCCGCAATATGTCGCACTTGAAAAAGGATTTTTCAAGGAAGAAGGACTGGAAGTGGAGCTCTCAACCATTCCCGGCGGAGATAAAGTGATGTCGGCTCTGTTATCTGGCGGTATCGAGGTCGCGCTCGTCGGCTCCGAGACCAGCATCTACGTCTCTCAGCAAGGTGCTGCTGATCCAGTTGTCAACTTTGCGCAGCTCACGCAGACAGACGGTACCTTCCTCGTCTCCCGCACCAAAATGGATGACTTTACTTTCGACAAGCTAAAGGGCAGTGTCTTCTTGGGTCAACGTAAAGGCGGCATGCCGCAAATGGTCGGAGAGTATGTACTCAAAAAGCACAATATCAATCCGCAAGGCGACCTGGAACTGATTCAGAATATCGAATTCAAAAATATTGCGTCTTCCTTCGCATCTGGTACCGGAGAGTATGTACAGCTGTTTGAACCGGAAGCCTCCCGCTTTGAACAGGAAGGAATCGGCCATGTCGTCGCCTCTTTTGGCAAAGAGAGCGGAACCGTTCCCTACACCGTCTTTATGACAAAACAAAGCTATATAGACAGTAACGCAGCAGCTATCCAAAAGTTTACCAATGCGGTCTACAAAGGGCAACAGTGGGTTGCCAGCCACAGTGCAAAAGAAACGGCTGATGTGATTGGCAAGTACTTCGAGCAAATCGAACCAAAGATTCTGGAAACTGCTGTACAGCGTTACCTGGAACAAGGCTCCTATGCGACAGATCCCATTCTGGACGAAAAGGAATGGAACCAGCTACAAGATATTATGGATTTCGCTGGTGAGTTAAAGCAACGCGCTGATTACACCAAGCTCGTAAACACCACTTTTGCTACCCAATCCAAGGAAGGGAAATAGGCCGTCATGAAGCAGATTTCTTCTACGCCGGCAAAAATAGAACTCGGCCACGTGACCCATCTTTATTTATCCACGACCAGGGCGTTCATGGCGGTCCAAGACATTAACCTGCGCGTGGAGGAAGGCGAATTCATTTGTCTGGTTGGTCCCAGCGGTTGTGGAAAGACGACGCTGCTCTCACTCATTGCAGGGCTTGAGAAACCGACAGCAGGCAAGGTGTGGATCGACGGAAGAGAAGTCAACGGAACGTCTAGGCAAGTAGGCTACATGCTTCAGCAGGATTATTTGTTCAACTGGCGCTCCATCGAAGACAACGTGTTTCTCGGACTCGATATCCAAGGCATCCGTACGAAAGAAACAGAGGAGTACGCCCTGCATCTGCTGGATGAAATGGAATTGTCTGATGTGCGCAAATCCTCTCCCATGCAGCTGTCAGGCGGCATGCGGCAACGGGTTGCACTCGTCCGAACACTCGCCTGTCAACCTGATGTGCTGTTGCTTGACGAACCATTTTCGGCATTGGACTACCAGACCAAACTCAAGCTCGAAGACTTGATCTTTTCAACGTTGCGTCGGCATAAAAAAACGGCAGTCCTTGTGACACATGATCTTTCCGAATCAATCGCGATGGGTGATCGCGTTTATATCTTTTCACGCAATCCGGGACGCATCAACAGCGAGATTGTCGTACCCAGCCCGATTCGGGATGCTCTGCCATTCGACGCCAGAAATCATGATGGATTCCAAGACTTATTCCATCGTGTGTGGAAAGAGATGGAGGTAGTATCTGATGCAGCCAAAGGAAATTGAATCCGTCCATCGTCGCTACTTGCAGCTAGAAAAACGTATGAGCTTTTCGGTCTTTTCCACACAACTGTTCCTCTTTCTCGTTTTTCTCGGCTTATGGGAGCTCTTGGCTCGAACAAACACCATTAATGCACTCATCTTCAGCTATCCCTCCAAGATTTGGGCTCAATTTTGGTTGCAGCTGCAAGATGGCAGTCTTCTCCCGCATGTCGGCTTGACCGTATGGGAAACAATTGTCGGCTTTCTCTTAGGAACGATTCTAGGAACCGTCATGGCAACGATCATATGGTGGTCCCCTTTTCTCTCCCGCGTACTAGAGCCTTATCTGGTTATTGCCAACAGTATGCCAAAGGTAGCCCTCGGTCCGGTTTTCATCGTCGGCTTTGGTCCAGGTTTGCTCTCTGTCATAGCGATGGGGTGCGCGATCTCGGTCATTATCACCACGATCAACGTCTACACCAGCTTCAAGGAAGTCAATCAAAACTACGTCAAAGTCGTGCAAACACTCGGGGGGAGCAAACGGCAAATCTTTACGCTCGTCATTTTGCCTGCTACCATCCCAACCCTTCTCGCAACGCTGAAGGTGAATGTCGGACTTTCGTGGGTGGGCGTCATCGTCGGAGAGTTTCTCGTATCCCAGCAAGGCTTGGGGTATTTGATTATATACGGCTTTCAAGTGTTTAATTTCACCCTGGTCATGATGAGCTTAGCCATTATCGCGGTTATCGCTACCCTGATGTATCAAGGCGTAGCCTATATAGAGCGGCGGCTCACCAGCCAGTTCAAATAGATAGCTTCTAAAAAACGGTGCCAACCATCAACCGGGGATGATTGCACCGTTTTTTCGTGGACCAACATGTTTTGACGAGGTTAGGGGGCGACGATCTCGACCTTAATTCTATCTGGGTCCTCGAAAAACAAAGCGTAATGCCCTTCGCCTCCAGCATGCGGATGCCGATCCTGATAAAGCAAAGAGATTCCGCGACGAGCAGTTTCTTCCCGCAGCTTTTCCACATGTTCTCGATCCCGTGCGTAGAATGCCAAATGATTCAAACCGACACGACAACGATGATACGGAATGTCGAGGAATCGCTCTTCTGCCTGGACAAAAACCAGATAGGTACCGTTCTGTTTCCAGCTTACCCCACTCGCCCATTCTTGATATCGCGTATAGCCCAGCTCCCCCTCCAGCAACCAGCCCCAAAAATCTTTGGAGCGCGCCAGATTAGAGACATACACTTCCACATGATGCAGCATCGCACAGTCCCCCTTTTTACAGAAGAAAAACGCCCGACAGCGAATTGCCGGGCGCTCTAGCTATCGATTTACTTCCAAAACTTCCACTTGCTCTTCTTCGTCGTCGGATCGTCCATTTGGCTTTCGACGACTTTCTGTTGAGCGGCTGCTTCTGCTTCGAGCGCTCCAGGTACTCGATTCAGGAAGTGATCAACCATAGGCTTGTAGTTATCTGGCAAATGCTCTTGCATATTTCGCAGGATGACGATTGCCTTTTCCATTTGATCGGTCGCCAACAGAGCGTTGGCATAGTTGAAGCCTGCATACGGATACGGGAAATGTGGCGTCCAGAACTTTTCACAAATCTGAATCAACTGATACACATAACCCGCTTGTCCCAATTCACCTGTCACAGTCATGACGACCTCAAAGCGGTCTTTCGCTCCTTCAATCGCTACTGTGTACCATTTCATCGCATTTAGGAGGTCCTCCTCCGTCAAAGCAAGACGAGCCAGCTGTAGCTGTGGTCTCCAAGCGCCTTCTTTACTTGCCAGCGCCTCCAGCTGCCCTTTCAGTTCATCCTTTTTCCCTCTTTGCAAGAAGCTCTCGACAAACATGTTCAAGCCATTTTCTTGATTCGGGTCTTTGTGCAGACCTGTATGTAGGGTCTCGAACGCTTTTGGCTCATCTCCCTCAAACGCGAAGATTTTTGCCAAATTGGTGCAAGCCGTACCTGAGGACGGGAATCGTTCCAGACAATCTGTCAGGATTTTTTTAGCGCTTTCAAACTCTCTCGCCTGCATATGAACGACTGCACGAAAAATGAGAGCAGACTCGATTGGACCGTATAATTCGAGAAGCCTGTCGGCAGCGACAGCGGCTTGCTCATGAAATTGACCCTTCACCAACTCCATCGCAAAATCGCGAAGCTTATCTTTTTCATCCCAGTACTTATCCAGATTTTGCGGAATTATTTTTTTCTGGTAATCCTCTCGGGACATATCGATGGTTTGACCAAGCTCATTGGTAAACGTCACAAATTCAGACATGAAACAGCCTCGCTTTCATTTCCTCACAAAAGTTTCAAAAGAACGATTCTCCACACAAAGAAAACCGCCAATTAGATCCATGCTTTGATATTTACTTTACGGATAAATTCCTCCATTGATTCCTTCGCGGGTTCGTCATTTGCCTCTTCTGCATCTTCCATGCCCATCAGTTGTCGAAACAGTGCTTCGTTCCTTGTCGCCAATGCAAAATCAAGTAAAGCCTCATGCGAGATGCGATTTGCTTCTTCCTCCAGCAATTGCTCCTCCAAGGCAATATCCTCTTCTACAACAGCGATATGCTTATCAATTTTCGGTATGCGTAAAACCCAGGAAAATGCGCTGTCCGGATTGCGGTCACGAGCAATCAGGTAACCGTATTCACCCAAAGGCAAACCTTGCTCGAAGGAGTCGGCTACAATGACGACGCGTTGTCCAAGCTTGAACATGAGCGTCAACTCCCAATAAAGATTAATTCTAATCATACTAAATTGTATGTGTTCTTGGGAAGAGCAAACCCCAAGGATAGGCAAACGCACAAAAAGTTTGTTGCCCGAACCAAAATAAGGTACAATTTTTACTAGTGAATGGATATTGGTAATGAGGTGTACAAGGTATGGGTGAAATGTCTACAGGGTTTTCCCTGTTTATCGTTGGCTGGACCATTGTTCTCGTAAGTCTTATGGCGATTGGCGGGTATTTCATGTTCCGCAAATTTCTCAAGTCCATGCCCAAGCAAGACGGAAAATCTGACTTGGATTGGCAGGATCATTACATTGATCAGACACGTTCACTCTGGACAGATGAGGGTCTGACTTTGCTCAATGAATTGGTTGATCCTGTGCCACAGTTGTTTCGTGATGTTGCGAGACGTTCCATCGCAGCGAAAATCGGCCAGATCGCGCTGGAAGAGAAAGCAACCATCATTACAACAGATTTGATTGTAAAAGGGTACATCGTAGCAACCCCCAAACGTGACCACAAATGGCTCATTGCCCACCTGAAATCCAAAGAAATCGACTACACGCCTTATGAGAAATATTTGAATGCCGAGGGGTAATTGAAACTTCCTGTGGGGTCATCCGTAAAAAAGGTAAGACCTTTTTGGCAAGGAGACGATGTGGATGTCAGTCCTACTCACGATTTTGGGGATCGGTTTCGTTATTTTGATCGTTGCGATTGTTATTGTGGCGGTCCTCTTTAAGAAAGGCGCCCGGTTCTTGTGGAAAATGACCGGACGTGGCTATCGCAAGTATAGCAGCAGTGATTACCGATATCGGCCTTTATGGAAGATGGGGCATCGAACATACGGACATCGTCACTATCGTCGCAAATATTCCAGCCATAGTGGATTTTTTAGCAGCTAACGGTATTAAATTGAGAAGGCACTCAAACTCGTTTGAGTGTCTTTTTTGTGTGGAAAAATCGAAGTTCGGATTTTTTAAAACAACTGTTCTAAAAAACAAATTGAACGATACACTAAACTGTAATTAAATGTAAATCAAGGAGTGGGAGAAATGTTGAAAAATCAGCTAAAAAAATGGGTTTGCCTAGGTACAGCTGTTTGCGCGTTAACTTTTGGTTCGCAAGCAGCATTCGCCTCTGATGGATGGGGTGATACGAGAGAGCAAGCCATTCACTTAGGTCTTGGTGCAAGTTACAGTGATACACTTCAGGACTATAATGATGTCGACTGGTACTATCATCAGAACAATTCAGGTTCTCAAAAATCGGCTGCGATCATTTTGCAATCCCCGCCAAACGAGAATTATAATTTGTTGGTCATTCAAAGAGATGCCCAAGGATACGAATACACGACTGACTTAGCGAGTTCAGGAAATGGCGGGCAAGAATGGATGATATTTGGGATCAATCCCGGAACGAAGGTGTGGTTCAAAGTTTATGGAAATACCACCTCTGACAATGATCGCTATAGTAACTACAGGATTGAATTGAGAGAACACTAAGGAAGTTCCCCCAAAAAAGCAACAAACCTCCAAAACCACAAGACTCGTGGCGCTGGAGGTTTGTATTATTTAAGCATCGCTGCTTTTTTTGTTTACGTTTTGCGGCCCTCCAGATACTCCACCCGATACCAGGAATGCCATGACTTCAGAGCTTTCCGTATCAAGCAGCTGTACCTGATCACTCGGAAACAACAGGAGATTTCCTGCAAAATTGTACGACTGTGGCAAATAGACAGCTACATGGTCTGTGAGACCGAAAGAATCGAGGCTTTCCTTTGTAATAAACCCAATGGCCTTCGCATTTCCATCCTTGGACAGCGTCACGAGCACCGGCTTGTCGAAGCTCTTCTTCTCCCCTACAAACGCACCGATCAAATCCTTGATGGATGTATAAATGAGTTTGATAAACGGCACTTTCTCAAAAACGGTGGACACGAGCGAAAGCACTCCGCGTGTCAGCACATTGGATGCAAGGAAACCTACAATCGTGATGCCGAGTATGGTCAAAAGGAAGCCAAGTCCTGGAATTTGTAGATTAAACCAGTTGTGGACCAGCAGATAGAACCAGTTATCCACGGTCGTGAAAATCCAGTATAAAATATAAATCGTCACTGCCAAAGGAATGACAAACAATAACCCCTCTAAGAAATAGCGAATGAAACGCTTCATCTCTCTTCTCCTCTCTCCTAACCACCTTACCGTAATTATTGTACCTGATTGGATTGCCATCTGCTATGATGAAGAAAAAAAGAGAAAGTAGGGAAATTCATGCAAGCACTTGTCACACCTCAATGGCTCAAGGATCATCTGAACGATGAAAATTTGGTGATCGTCGATTGTCGTTTTGCTTTAAGTGCTTCTGAAGCAGGTGCAGAGGAATACACGAAGGATCATATCCCGGGAGCCCTCTACTTTCATCTGAATCGTGACCTTTCTGGCTCCAAAAGCGAGCATGGTGGACGGCATCCTCTACCAGATACGGATCTGCTGGCAGCCCATTTTTCAAATGCAGGAATCGATGCCAACACAATTGTCATCGCCTACGATGATCAGGAAATGGCCATGGCAGGACGTCTATGGTGGCTGCTGCGATACCTTGGTCACGATCAGGTAGCTGTACTCGACGGCGGATACGCTGCTTGGAAAAAGGCTGGCTATGAGGTAACAGCAGAAGTCCCTACTGTACAAGCTCGTCAGTTCGTCCCCCATGTCCGCCACGACATGCTGATTGACATGGAAGGTGTCAAAAAACGCAGCGAGCATACTGTTTTGCTCGATTCTCGTGCGCCAGAACGCTACCGCGGCGAGAACGAACCCATTGACGCAAAAGCAGGTCACATACCCGGGGCACACAATTTCTTTTACAAGGACAACCTCACTCCTGATCAGACGATGCTTCCGGCAGACGAGCTGCAAAAGCGTCTGGCTCCATACGCTGATAAAGAATTGATCGTCTATTGCGGCTCAGGTGTGACAGCTTGCTCCAATTTGCTCGCTTTCCATGCTGCCGGTCGAACAGATGTGAAATTGTATCTGGGCAGCTGGAGTGACTGGAGCTCGTATCCTGATAATCCGGTAGCTACTGGCGAAGAGTAATTCCATATTTGGATTGGCGGCGATCGTTTCCCTATGTTACTGAGGAGCGGTCGCCTTATTTTTTCTTCCTCTATCATTTTCGCTATCATTCATAGATAATAATTATCATTATCACAAACTTGTGTACTTGCCTGAAAAGGTGGATGGATTCATGAAGCATAACGAAGAATACGAGCCTAGACGTCAAATGTCACTTAGCGAGGTTCGAGCCTATATGATCTGTAACTTCGATCGTCCGTTAAACGTAACTACGTTGGCAGCGATGGCGAACCTGAGTCCGAGCTATTTTGGGGATTCGTTCAAGAAGGCTTACGGACAAAGTGTCATGGACTATGTTACGAGTCTGCGAATAAATCACGCCAAGCGATTGCTACGCGAGACGGATATGAAGCTGCGGGATATTGCGAAAACAATCGGGTATAACGATGAGTTTTACTTTAGCCGGAAATTCAAAAAGGAAGTGGGTGTGTCCCCCTCCGCGTATGAAAGAGCTTCCGGGCGCAAAGTAGCCGTCTATTCCCCTTCCCTGCTGGGACATCTAGTGGTACTGGGGATTATACCAGTCGCTGCTCCTTTGGATGCGAAGTGGACCCCCTATTACTATCAGCAGTATCAGCAACAGATCGCGGTTCATCTCAAAGCGGTCGAAACACCGTGGAACGATGACGATCAGGAAATCATGCTTATGGCTGCCAAGCCGGATGTTGTCATTAGCCACATAGAGCTTCCCGAAACTACCAGGCAACGCTTGTCCGCACATGGCATAGACCTCTTGACGCTCCAATCTACTGGCTGGAGAGAGCAATTACGTGAAGTTGCCAGTTACACGGGAAAAGAAGCAGCTTGTGACTCCTGGATCGCTTTTTATGAAGCGAAAGCTGCTGCCGTTCGCGCAGACTTGCAGTCCGTGCTCAAACAAGATAAATTTGCGATCATTCGACTTTATCGGGATGGCATCCATCTCTACAGCAACAAGGGTATGAAGGAGCTTCTGTGTGATGATTTGCAGCTTTCTCTTGTGGAAGAGGAAACGGAAACTTGCAATCGGCCAATCACGCTTGAGCAGCTTGCGAGCTTAGAACCCGAGCGAATCCTGTTGTTCATTTGTCTGGATGAGTCGACACGCCTAAGCTGGCTGACTCTTCAGCATCATTCGCTTTGGAGAAGACTTCGTGCTGTTCAAAATGGGTACCTCTATCCCTTGCCTTCCAATCCGTGGTACGAGTATTCACCGGTTGCCATGAACCGGATGCTGGATGAAATGCTGTTAATGGTAACGGGGAAAAGTCCAAATGCGATTCAAGGTGTTGTCCATGGAGCCCCTATCTTGGGTGAATTATAATGTTTTCGAGTGAGAAACATTATCAACGAGAGGGGATTCCACATGTATGGCAAAGAAAACTAGCCTGGCGCTGATGCTGACTACGACGATGCTCGTTGCTGGTCTTACAGCAGGCTGCGGGAACAACGCAAGCAATGAGGCATTGACGCAGAAGGTCGATTCGTCCGCGACTGAGAGTGCCGAAGGATTGGCAAAGAGCTCTTCTGACCAGCCTGCCTACCCGCGGGTACTAAAAGATGAAATGGGTAACGAGGTGACTTTGCCTTCCTCACCTGCCAAAATATTCGCTCCCAATCTGGAAGATACATTGGTCGCACTAGGCGTTGCTCCGGTCGTGCAGTGGTCAACTGGCTCCAGACCAAAAATGTATTTGCAAGATAAGCTAAAGGATGTGCCGTCCATTACCTTCGCAGGTGGGTTGCCTCCAGAGCCGGAAGCGGTTATGGCCCATGAGCCAGATCTCATCCTCTTGCACAATGCCAACCATATCGAAAGCGGTGTGTACGATAAATATAAGATGATTGCTCCAACGTATGTGTTCAAGCAAGCAAATGCTGAACTTGAATCTTCCGTACGCGTGGTTGGCGACCTGCTGGGCAAGTCGGCGGAAGCTGAACAAGCTTTGCAGAAGTATAAGGAGCATGTCGGGTCAGCCAAAAAGGTGCTGGCCCCCCATATCCAGGGCAAAAAAGCAGCAATCATCCGCTTCAATGGCAGAGGGATGTTCTTCATCAAGTATGATTTCTTCAGTGGATATGTACTAACCAATGAGTTAGGCTTTTTGCCGAGCCAGGTTGTATCCGGCGGTGGCATTCATTTATCACTAGAGAGCTTGCCTGATTTGGATGCGGACTATATTTTCCTCATTAATGACGCTGGTACGGGGGATGCATTCGAGAAAGAATTGACAGAAAGTGCTGTTTGGAAGAGCATGGAGGCTGTGAAGAACGGTCGTACGTTTAAAGTAGAGGGAGATCACTGGTTAAGTGGCGGTCTGATCGCACATATGAAAGTCATTGACGATGTGAAAGGATTGATTGCAAAATGAGAATTATCGAGAAAAACGGCTACTCCCCTCGTAATTGTGTAGAGTGGACACTGCAATCAAGCCAAGGTCGTGACTATCGGATTATGATTGCGATTCCGGAAGCTGAAGCTCCTCCTGAAGGGTATGCGGTTATTTATGCCGTGGATGGCGATGCGATGTTCGGAACGATTGCCGAGACGGTGAAGGTGCAAACCCGTAAGCCCAAGGGCTTCAACCCAGCCATTGTTGTAGGAATCGGCTACCCATCACGTCTGCCATTTGACATGGACCGCCGTTGTTACGATCTGACCATGCCTGTAGACGCGGCTACACTTCCTGAACGACCAAATGGGCAGCCTTGGCCAGAGCATGGCGGAGTTGATTCGTTCCTCGATTTCCTTGAACAGCAGCTGATGCCAGCTATTTCTTCCGAATGGCAAATAAATCCGAACAAACAGGCCATTTTCGGCCACTCCTTAGGTGGGCATTTTACACTCTATACGATGTTCTCGCGTCCGAAGCTTTTCTCACACGTCGTATCAGGCAGCCCTTCCGTCTGGTGGGGCAACGACGAGGTATTGAGGGAGCAAGAGCGCTTTATCGCCCAATGGAAAGGGGAACACGAACTTAAACTTCTTGTCATTGTTGGCGGCGATGAGCTCACCTTCATGGTCGAGGGTGCACAACGGGTCGTCGAGCGCATGGAACCACTCGCTACCAAAGGTGTTCAAGTAAGCTACATCAAATTCGAAGATGAGGGCCACGTAAGCGTGCTGCCTTCCGCTATTAATAGACTGGTGCGGTTTGTGCTTACGGATTAGCCCTCTGAAACTACTTTCGTAAACGTAAAGGACTGACAAATGATACGATATATTCGTTTATTGCTTCATTTCGGCTATCAAGAAGCCATGTCTTGCTTGTTTCCGGTCTTTATATTTGCTTCGCTGGCCTTATCCAAGTTCGTCACCATTCCTGGTTTGCCGAGGTATGACCTCCTGCTTTTGCTCTGCTTGCTCTTCCAGATCTTCATGTTGAAAAGCGGCTTGGAGTCTCGGGACGAATTGAAGGTCATCACGGTCTTTCACGTGATCGGGCTGTGCTTGGAAATATTCAAGGTGCATATGGGATCTTGGAGCTATCCAGAGGATGCGTACAGCAAGCTGTTTGGCGTTCCTCTTTACAGCGGCTTCATGTACGCCAGTGTCGCGAGCTACTTGTGTCAAGCGTGGCGCCGACTAGAGGTCTCACTTTCCGGCTGGCCGAATCAGATTATCGCTACCACTTTGGGAGCAATGATCTATCTGAACTTTTTCACCCACCATTATATTTGGGATTTGCGTTGGGTGCTGATGGCAGCTATTTTCATTGTCTTCTGGAAAACACGTGTTTATTTTAGCGTCGCGAACGAGCGATTTTTCATGCCCATCCCTCTTGGTTACTTTTTGATCGGCTTTTTCATTTGGATTGCGGAAAATATAGCGACGTTCCTCGGCGCCTGGAATTATCCGAATCAAAGAGCAGGCTGGGAGCTGGTGCATCTCAGTAAAATCAGCTCGTGGTTTTTACTTGTCATCGTGAGCTTTATTATTGTGGCGGAATTGAAGCATGTAAAAGCCAGAAGATCTCAATCCCACGATAGCAAGAAACACATGTAAAAAGCCTATCTACTCTTTCGTACGGAACGTCAAAGGGTGGATAGGCTTTCTCTTTTTCTTCTTATTTGATTACGGTGCTCAATACATTCTCAATCATTTGGCGGTTGGCAATGACACCTGTGTAAAGCCAGCTGGAATCTTTCGCAAACGAATAGGCATTTCCATTCTTCACAGCAGGGATATTCGCCCATACTGGATCTTTTTGCAGCTGTTCCACAGTAGTTGGATTATTGGTTACGATAAACAAGTACTCGGCATCGAGTTCAGCCAATTTCTCCATGGAAATCGCGTTCCAGTTTGCTTCTCCTGACTTGGAGATTTCCTGAACGATGGCAGGAACCTTAAACCCGAGGTCCTTGTAGAGCACATCCCCGCTAGACAAGTCCTGACGTGCTACGTACACATTTTTCCCCGTCATCCACAGTGCTGCCGCTGATTTTTCCCTGATCGCTTGCTGCAGCTTTTGTTTGGACTCGGCTGCAAATGTCTCATAATCCGCCAGCACTTTCTTCGCTTCTTCTCCCTTGTTGAGGACTTCTCCTACTGTCAGGAGCTCTTTTCGCCAATCGCTGTTCTTTTCTCTTCCAATGGTATAAGTAGGAGCGATTTTGGAGTACTGGCTATACTTGTCCCCTTGGATCAGGGCCGCGCTATCCAAAATAATCAGGTCAGGGCTGTGACTCATCACGACCTCCGGTGGCAAATCATAAGGAATCGCTGGAATACCCGCCAGCTCTTTTTGCAGGTAGCCTTGTACCTGGCTGTTCCCTACTGACCATTGAGCAACTGGCTTGACACCCAACGCTACTAAATGATCCTCCAGATAAGAAGCGATTACGCGCTGCGGTTGGGCTGGGACTGTTACTTCATTTCCCATCGCATCCTTCAGTACCCGTGGAGATTCAGCCGCTGGTGTCGCAGTCTGGCTGTTGCCCGTCTGTGTCTCTGGATTCGCAGCGTTCGGCTGGCCAGAGCAAGCACTCACGATTGTAACTAGGCTTGCCAATACTACGCTGGCTATCGAAAGTTTGGCTGTTTTTTTCATTGGTGCGTTCCTCCATCTGAGTCATGCCATCAAGCAGCGACAATTGCCAACTCGACCGCATTTCCATTGAGAATAATTATCAAAATCACAATGGGTATTATAGCGGATTATGGCAAAATGCTCAACATTTTGTTCATGGAAACGAAAAAAGACCCCCTGCTTACTTACTAAGCAGCAAGTCCTTCTTCTCCCTACTTTTTATCCTCTTAGCGTGGAACCCCGCTTAACAAGAATCGATGCAGTCCCCCGATCAGACATACGCCAGCTGTTACAAAAAATGCAATGAAGTAGGAATGGTGCCAATTCCCCAGCAAGCCTGCCAATACTGGGCTCAATACCGCTCCGATCGACAATACGGCTGAGTAAATACTAAACACGCTCCCGTATAGCTCTCGGGGTGAATGTACCGTCAAAATGGTCGCAAAAGCTGGGAACAGCATCCCAAAGCACGCACCGAAGAAAAACATCATGACGTGAATCGGAATCGCCAGCCCGATTGCGAGAGCGTACAGAAGAAGGCTGAGCACACCCAATCCAGCAAACGTTCTCGTCTCGACCGGGACGCGATGCAGCCAAAACTGGCACAGAATCGCAAGTGCCCCCAACCCTTTCAAGCTGAACAATATACCGGTAACTGCCGGGGACATCCCTTGTTTTTGGATGAGCAAAGGCACTTCATAGATGATCGTTCCTTGGGCGTAAATGATCGCAAATCCCCCAAGAAACGCAGGGTACAGCATTCGATTTTCCAGGATGGCGGTAAGGCTCTGCTTGCCTCCACCTTTGATCCGTGGCGTAGACGGCGCGCTTCCCTCTACTCTCTGGGGCAACATCATCCAAGCAAAAACGCCAGCAATAATCATCATGTAGCCGAGAATCACGAATGATTGACCATAGCCGAACTGTACCGCCAAAAAGCTACCGACTGCCGGGGATACGATACCTGCCGAGGTAAGGACCAATCCCTTTTTACCCATGATCTCGCTCTGCTCAAGTGCCGTCTTTCCTGTTTCTCCGAGCAAGGCAGAACAAGCAGGAGAGACAAACGCCATCAAAAACCCGAGCATCAGCCGAAAAGTGAAGAAACCCGCGGTATTTTGCACGATGCCTTGACCAATCAGCATCACGCCAGCCAAAATCAATCCACCTGCAATAAACCATTTTTTCGGATAGCGATCGAGAAAAGGGCCAGCGAGCAGGTTGCCTGTCAAATTACTGATCGCATACCCGCCGAGCACGAAGCCGATCATCGCAGCGGATACACCCAATACGTTTAAATACGGCGCAAGAAGAGGCGTCTGCGCGTGCATGTCAAAGGATACAAGAAACAAAACCACTAACAGGAGAGCCCTCAAAGCATTCCCTTCCTCTCTAACGGCCTGTCTTTGTCCCAGTATATGAAGGGAATGGTACAAGTAGGATAGCTAAATAAGAGGGAAGATTCAGAATAAATGTAGCATTTAATTTTGTATTACCGTAATATTTACTGTAATACTGTAATCATTTTTGATCAGGAGGTGACTTTTTGGAGCACGTTTACAAAAAAATACGAGCACTTCGTATACAGCAGGAGCTTACTTTAAAGGATTTAAGCGAGAAATCAGGATTCTCCGTCAGTTTTTTATCACAAGTAGAGCGTGGCAACAGCTCGCTCGCGATTACCTCTCTGCAAAAAATTGCGGAATGTCTGGGAGTCCCCATTACATACTTCTTTGAAGTAAAAGAAGATGTCACGTACCACACGCCCATTGAAAAGCGTCAAACGTTGCAGATAGAAGGTTCACCAGTGAAGTACATTCGAATTGGTGGGAATTTCCCCGACAGAGCGCTTGAACCCCTCCTCAACGTGCTGCCACCCGGACAGATAAAGCATGTCGCCTTTCAGCATCCCGGTGAAGAGTTTTACTACGTGGTAAAAGGATGTGTCACCATCGTCGTCGACGGAACGGAATACCATCTCGAACAAGGAGACACGATCCACTTCCCTTCCTCTCTCCTTCATACGTGGTACAATCCTTCCACTCTTGAAGAAGCCGAGATTCTGTCCGTTTTGACGCCTGTCATTTTTAGAAGCTAACCTTGTCTACCAATATAAAAGGGTGATCTGGATGCAAGAAAGACTGGAAAAACTGCACGCATATATGGAAAGCAGGAAACTGGACGTATTGTTTATTACGCATCCCAAAAACGTGTTCTATTTTACCGGATTTTTGACAGAGCCACATGAACGTTTTATGGGCCTCGTCTTGGTGAGAGGCGAATCCCCCTTCCTCTTCGTTCCACTGCTGGACGGTGAAAAAGCCCGGGAGGCTTGTCCTGCCATTATGATTTACACGCATGACGATTCACAGAATGCACTAACCGTGCTTCAGCATCTGCTGCCGACTCCCCTCTCTCACATTGGTGTGGAGAAGAACCATTTGACAGCAAAAACATATGAGGCACTCGTATCAATGGTGCACGCTACAGAAGCAGTGGATGTCGGAGAATTGCTGTGTAGTATACGCGTGGCTAAGGATGAATCTGAAATCGCTACGATCAAACGTGCTATTTGGGTGATGGAGGAATCCCTGCGCCGTACGCTCCCTCTGATATCCGTAGGGATGACGGAACTGGACGTCGTCGCAGAGCTGGAATACCAGATGAAGAAGCTAAAAGCCCAAGGCCCTTCCTTTTCAACGATTGTACTGGCTGGAGAAAAAGCAGCACTGCCCCATGGTGACCCAGGGGATCGGCTGATTGCGGCAGGAGAAGTTTTGTTGATTGACGCAGGGGTGTATGTCGATGGGTATGTATCGGACCTGACTCGTACTTTTGCAGTTAGGCAACTGAGTACAGAATTGCTTGACATGTACGATACGGTCTTGCAAGCGAATCTGGCCGGGATAAAAGCCGTTCGACCAGGCACTCCGATTGCAGATGTTGACCTAGCTGCACGAGCTGTCATTGCCGACCGGGGCTATGGAGAATTTTTCATCAATCGTGTCGGGCACGGAATCGGATTGGAGCTTCATGAGGCCCCTTACGTTCATAGCCAGGCAGAAGGAGAACTCATCCCAGGCATGGTCTTCACGATTGAACCGGGCATTTATAACACGCAGATCGGTGGCATCCGCATTGAAGACAACGTGCTCGTCACGAAGGATGGCGTAGAGGTATTGACGTCTTTTCCCAAAGAGTTGCAAATCATCGGATAAATAATAAAAGAAAAGGCTGGTGTCGTTCCTTTGAAAGTGCTGGAAACAGATCGTCTCATCCTCCGCTGGCAAACTGCGGAAGACGCTGATTTTGTCTTGAAACTGATGAATGAGCCTTCTTGGATTCGATTTATTGGCGATCGTGGTCTTCGTACGACGGAAGACGCCCGCAACTATATTTTGAATGGTGCTGTCTCGATGTACGAGAGTCATGGCTTTGGTCTGTATTTGGTAGAGCTCAAGGAAGGAAATGTTCCGATCGGCTTATGTGGACTGATCAAGAGAGATTCGTTGGAAGATGTCGATATCGGCTTTGCATTTCTGCCCGCATATTGGGGCAAAGGCTACGCGTATGAGGCAGCCTCTGCCGTTCTTGCCCATGGAAAAGAAGTTATTGGTTTAAAGCGCATCGTAGCAATCACCAACCCCGATAATGCATCTTCTGCCAATCTTCTAAAGAAAATTGGCCTGCAAGAAAAAGGGATGATTACCCTTCCAAATGATACGGCAGAGGTCAAGTTTTTTGCCATCGAGTTCTAGTCCATGCTGTCCAAATGAGTCGTGGAATTCGTGAAATGGATCAGACGTCCGTATTCGTTATACTCCAACAAGTGGATACCTGTGTCGCCTGTGCCAAAGTAAATGTCGTGCAAGACAGGCAGCTGCAAGAAGCTTTCGATGATTCTGGAGATCATGCCGCCGTGGGAAACAATCGCAATTCTTTTATAGGAAGTACTGTGATGTCTGATTGCAGAATAGATTTGCTCCCCGCGTGCGCGGAATTCGATCTTGCTCTCGCCATCTCCGCCTAGCTTTTCGTGTGGCAAGATTCCCCATGGAAACGGGACTTCCTCTAAGGGTTTGCCTGCCAGGTCTCCATTATTGTGCTCTTGCAGCTCGTGTATGTACTGAACGGGACAACCTACTGTGTCAGCCAAAATAGAAGCGGTCTCACTGGCTCGCTTGAGTGTGCTCGCCCAAATAAAGTCTGGAGGAAACTGCTCCAAAACGCGCGCTGCCATGCGCCGTGCCTGTTCACGCCCTTCTTCTGTCAAAGGAAAATCTGCCTTGCCTTCATGTACATTCAAAATATCGGCTTCGGATTGTCCATGCCGAATCAACAAAATTTGCATCGTTTTGCCCCCTCATGGCGGATAAAGAGGGCCTCGCCGTGATCGGGAGGCCCTGCAATTCCTTTTTCAATTAAGAATGAACGGTTTTCAAACCGAGAGAACTCTCGTGGAACTTGATATTCGAGTACTTATCCATCGCGACACGCAGCTGGTACTCGCTCTCAAACAGCATAACCGGACGGCCATAACGGTCGGAAACGGTTCGGTTCTTCACAGCATCGAGGTCTGCTTTCTCCCCTTCGAGCCAGCGAGCGATTTGATACGGCATACGCGTCAGCATGATGTCTACCCCGTACTCGGCTTTCAATCGGTATTCCAGTACCTCGAACTGCAGCACACCTACCACGCCAAGAATCAGCTCTTCCATCGGATGGGTGCGGAACAACTGTACCGTTCCTTCCTCGGTCAATTGCATGATCCCTTTTTGGAATTGCTTGTGCTTCATCGCGTCCTTCACCATCACCTTGGAGAAAAACTCCGGCGAGAAGTGCGGCATTTCTTCGTACTCAAACGATTTTCCGACACAGAGCGTATCGCCGATCTGGAAAATGCCCGGGTCGAAAAGACCGATGACATCTCCCGCGAACGATTCGTCGACTATTTCGCGATCCTGTGCCATAAACTGTACCGGCTGCGCCAATTTGATGTCTTTGCCAAGACGGACGTGCTTGACTGACATTCCCCGCTCAAACTTGCCGGAGCAAATACGCAAGAAAGCGATGCGATCTCGGTGAGCTGGATTCATATTGGCCTGGATTTTGAAGATGAAGCCGGAGAACGCGTTCGAATATGGATCGATCAAGCCTTCTGTACTCTTCTTCGCAGAAGGTGCTGGCGCCATTTGCAGGAAGTTGTCCAGGAATGTTTGTACACCGAAGTTATTGATGGCACTACCGAAGAAAACAGGCGTCAGTTGTCCTTTGTTGATCAGTTCCGGATCGTATTCATCTCCCGCAACATCCAGCAGGGAGATTTCGTCCTGCAATTGCTGCCACAGGTCTTGACCGACACGATCACCGATCAATGGATCTTCTGCTCCCTCTACAGGGAAAAAGGAAATTTCCTCGTGCTGTGTATTGCTTTGATACAGCTCGACACGAGACTTCATGCGGTCAAATACGCCGCTGAAATAACTGCCCATCCCAATCGGCCAGTTCATCGGATAAGAACGAATACCCAGTACGCGCTCAATTTCTTCCAAGAGCTCGAATGGATCTTTTCCGTGACGGTCCAGCTTGTTCACGAACGTAAAGATTGGAATACCCCGCATCCGACAGACCTTGAACAGCTTGATCGTCTGTGCCTCTACCCCTTTTGCTACGTCGATAATCATCACAGCAGCATCAGCAGCCGTCAGCGTACGGTACGTATCTTCACTGAAGTCCTGGTGACCAGGTGTATCCAAAATGTTGATGTGATGTCCGTTGTATTCGAAATCCATCGCACTGGACGTAACGGAGATTCCACGCTTTTTCTCGATCTCCATCCAGTCAGAGGTGGCATGCTTGGAATTTTTGCGCCCTTTGACCATCCCTGCTTCACGGATGGCTCCACCGTAGTAGAGCAGCTTTTCCGTCATTGTCGTTTTACCCGCATCCGGGTGGGAGATGATGGCGAAGGTACGGCGCTTTGCTATCTCATTTTCCCATTGGGGATTGGATTGACTCATCTTCATTCTCCTGTCATCGCAAATAAGTAACACATTCGTTTCCTCTACGATTATACCGACAAATGCTTGCCGCATCCACCTAGTAATTTTTCTTGCAGGATCGGCAAAAATAATGATTTCAAAGATGATCGTATAAGCGCATCGAAGGCCACGCAAAAGGCTTTGCGTAGCCAAGTTTCCTAAAAACCGATATAATATTCAGTAGTAAAATTTTTTTGACTGCATGACTTACATATTGATTGCCAGAATATGACAAATCTACAGGAGGAACCCTATGTCAACGACTGTTGAAACACGTGCGGCCGAATTCCGGGACTATGTGAAGAAAATAACCAGCTACACGCAAGCACTGAACGTTCTTTATTGGGACAAGGCTACACAAGCGCCTCGCAATGGAATGGATGCCCGTTCCGAAATCATCGGGACATTGGCTGGCGAGCAATTCAAGCTGGCGACGTCTAAAGAAATGGAAGCGCTTTTGACGGAGCTGAGTGAGCCATCTGTTCTCGAAACATTGGATGAAATTACCCGTCACAGTGTACTGGAATGCAAAAAGGAATTTGACCGCAACAAGAAAATTCCTGCTGACAGGCATCAGGAGTACGTCGTATTGACCGCCAAGGCAGAAACGGTGTGGGAAGAAGCTCGTGCCAACAACGACTTTTCCATGTTCCAGCCGTACCTGGAGAAAATCGTGAACTTCCAGCTCGAGTTCATCGAATATTGGGGACATGATGGCAAAAACAAGTATAACACCCTCTTGGACATGTATGAGCCTGGCATGACTGTCGATCAGCTCGATCCGATCTTCGCCACCTTACGTGAGAAAACCGTCAAGCTGGTAAAAGCGATCGCCGACTCCCCGAACAAGCCAGACACATCATTCTTGACGAAAAACTTCCCTGTGGCCGACCAGGAAGCTTTCAGCCGTTATATTCTCGAGAAAATCGGGTACGACTTCAAATCTGGCCGCATGGATCGCAGTGCGCATCCGTTCTGCACCACCTTCAACCCTGGTGATGTCCGCATTACGACACGCTACGCTGAAAATGATTTCAATTCTGCGCTCTTCAGTTGTATTCACGAGGCTGGCCACGCGATGTACGAGCAGAACATCAATCCAGACCTGCTGTTCACACCACTGTGCGATGGTACCTCCATGGGGATTCACGAATCTCAATCCCGCTACTGGGAAAACATGGTCGGACGCAGTCTGCCGTTCTGGAATCACTTTTTCGCTGACTTGCAAAAAGCGTTTCCTACCCAGTTTGAAGGCGTGTCTGTCGAAGACCTGCATCGTGCGGTTAACGCTGTTACTCCTTCCTTTATCCGGACAGAAGCAGATGAGTTGACGTACAACCTGCATGTCATGATCCGCTACGAAATCGAGAAAGGCTTGATCAATCAAACCATTCAAGTGGCTGATCTGCCAAAAATCTGGAACGAAAAAATGAAAGAATACCTGGGTGTCGAGCCTCCAACAGATGCATTGGGTGTGCTTCAGGATGTACACTGGTCAGGCGGAATGATCGGGTACTTCCCGACTTACTCGCTGGGTAATGTGTATGCGGCACAGTTCGTACACGTTATGGAGAGTGAGATCGACGGCTACGAAGAACTGATCGCAAAAGGCGATTTCGCACCGATCCGTGAATGGCTCAAGGAAAAAATCCATCAATACGGCAAAATGAAAAGTCCTCGTGAACTCGTTCAAGCAATTACTGGCGAAGGCACAAATGCGACTTACTTGATGAATTATCTTGAGAAAAAATATACAGACGTATACAAGCTGTAAGCAGTTCTACCCTTGCTATCCAATGTTCTCCCTGCTCAGGGAGGACATTTTTATTATATGCAGTTACCTTTCGTAACCTACGTACATAAAAGTGCATCCTTCCCCCCGCGGATAAATGCTAGTACACTGCACAATATACATGAGATTCCTATTGTCTTGAAAAAGGAGTGTTATCGATTGGCTATCGATCTAAAAGGAAAAACCGCAATCATTACAGGAGCAGGTAAAGGCATTGGTCGCGCTACTGCAATTGCTTTGGCAAAAGAAGGCGTGAATCTCGGCCTCTTGGCTCGCTCTGAGGAAAATTTGAAGCAAGTAGCCAAGGAAGTAGAAGCATACGGCGTGAAGGTTGCGATTGCGACAGCAGACGTCTCCAACTATGATGATGTCACGACAGCCGTTACCTCTATCAAAAACGAACTGGGTCAAATTGATATCCTGCTCAACAATGCAGGCGTCGCTAAATTCGGCAAGTTCCTGGAGCTTGAAACAAGCGAATGGGAGCAAATCATCCAAGTCAATCTAATGGGCGTATACTACGTGACTCGCGCTGTACTCCCGGGCATGATTGACCAAAACTCCGGTGACATTATCAACATCTCCTCCACTGCTGGGCAAAAAGGAGCTCCTGTCACCAGCGCGTACAGTGCGTCCAAGTTTGGTGTTCTTGGTCTGACTGAATCGTTGGCTCTGGAAGTGCGCAAACACAACATTCGCGTAACGGCACTTACGCCTAGCACAGTAGCAACCGATATGGCAATTGACTTGGGTCTGACCGACGGAAATCCTGAAAAGACTATGCAGCCTGAGGATATTGCTGAGTTCGTAGTTAGCCAGCTGAAGCTGAACAAACGCATTTTTGTGAAATCCGCTGGACTGTGGTCCACCAATCCATAGAAATCACATGACAAAAAAGCGAAAAGAGTCCGTTCATACAGGCGGATTTCTTTTCGCTTTTTTTCGAAGCCCTGTGAAAACGCTTCTTTTTTGTTCACTTTCTATCCACGATTTCTTCACGCCTTATTCACACCTGCCCAACCAAAAATGCCCTCAACTGGAGTATGATGAACATGTAAAACATTTCCACAAAGTGGAGGGTATCCTTATGATACAAATGCTGTCGAATTGGTTGTGGGGGAATGAAGAACAAGAAGTCGTTCCATTCGAGACGAAAAGATACGTCCGGAATGAAATGGAGCAATTCACGTTCAATGAGCCACAGCAAGTGCTGCCGTATCCGCATCCCCAGCTCTAAGATCCAATACTTGATCCAATATAATCTGAAGCTGCCGAAACTGGCAGCTTTTTTTGCTTCTTTCTGAAAGCGCTCACTGATGTGCTACAATGTGGTAAACAGGAGGGGTTCGCTTTGGTCGAGTTCACAGAAAAATGGTTGCCCACATACATTCGCCGCGATTTAGCGGTCTTGTTTTGCGGTATCAATCCAGGACGTATATCGGCTACGACGGGTTTCCACTATGCCAATCCAGCCAACCTGTTTTGGCGCGGATTGTACGAAGGCGGCTTGACACCTCACAAGCTCTTGCCCGAGGAGACCGCTACTCTCTTGGACTACAACTATGGCATTACCGATCTGGTCTCACGCCCTACCCGCTCCGCAACAGACCTGCGTAACGAGGATTATGCCGCAGGGGCAGAGCTGTTCGTCCAAATGATCCAGACCTACCGGCCTCGTGTCATTTGTTTTAACGGAATAACTGCTTTTCGTCACGCAACCGGACAAAAAAAAGAGGCAATTTCACTGGGGCTGCAGCCAATCAGGTACTTTGGGACAGAAGATTGGTCTGGCAGCTATGTATTCGTCATCCCGTCTACCAGTGGGGCTAACGCATCATTTACACGTGAGGAACGGATTGCCAAATTTACTGAGCTAAGTCATTTTTTACGCGAGATGAATTGGCACCCTCTTCCCCGCCCTGCTAAGTAGATCCTTCAGTGTCAACTACTCCTCTTCTTCCGTACAATACTTGTAGCTCTGTATGCAAGGAGGGGCATCAGCTGTGGACGACCTCATCAAAAAAATCCAGCACAAATACGACATGACTGTTCTGCATCACAAAACCATTCGCGATACATCCAAATCACTCGTCATTTACTTGGAAACAACCAATGGCAAATTCATCGGAAAATCTTTCCCTCTGCAAAAGGAACGTTTACATTTCATTCTGAATGCAGAAGCGCATTTGCGCAAAAACGGCGTACTCATCCCCGACATTCAACGTACCAAAAATCAAAAGCGCTACATAACTCATAAAGATAATCTTTACGTTCTCCACCAAAGATTATCCTGGTCAAATATTGCGTATAATTCTCCTATTCGAATGGAACGGGTCGGCATGGTTTTAGGTAAATTTCATGCGAGGTCGCTCGGTTTTTCCTCCAAGCATGGCAACCTTTACAATGGCGCAGAAAAATGGTCCCTGGAGTACAAGACAGATTTAGCTGCCCTTGAGAAGTGGGAGCTTAAACACGCCGGGAAGAATAATCAAAAATACGCTACTATCGCGGAATACCTTCCTTTTTTTAAACAAGCAGGGCTGACAGCCAAGAAACACTTGATATCCTCTCCATACTTCTCGAAATGGAAAAGGGAACCACTGACCAACCACTTTCTCTGTCACGGAGATTTTAACAATGGGAATTTGCTCGTCAGTAATCAAAGAATTGCGATCATTGACTGGGAGGACGTTCGTTACGATTTTCCGTCCAAAGACATTGCACGTGTTCTATCGCTTGCTATGCGAAAAAGTAACCAGTGGAACGAGGAATTGTTTTCTCATATATTGCGTGGCTATCTCCAAGAAAATCCCCTATCGATTGAGCAACTGCATTTGCTCTTTGTCGATCTCGCTTTCCCGCATATCATTGAGCGTTTTTTACGCAAGAAGCTGTATGCCCAGATGAACCTTGCTGAGATTCAACAGTTTTGCAATAGGGAAGCCCTCAAAACCGCCTTTATGTTAGACGAAGTGAAGGCCCATGTATATTAGACACAAGGCTATAGCCTGTCTATTCACATAGGCCTTCCCTATTTAACTGGTGTATACGGTTAAGTCTGGGCTATCTTCACCAATGAGCTTTGCTGGCGCGTATATTGAATGAGCTCCGCCGCCATCTCGTAATAATTGAAAGGTGTAATCAGATAGATGCCATTGAAGTAACGAACGGCCGTGTCGACCAATTCCTTCGCGATTGCGATTCCTTCCTGTCTGGCGGCCTCTCCCTGTACCTTTTTCATCCGTTCCAGAGCTTCGGTCGACAGCTTGATTCCCGGCACTTCATTATGAAGGAACTCCGCATTGCGCGAGCTGGTAAGCGGCATGATCCCGATAAAGACAGGAATGCCGATATGCTTCGTCGCCTCGTACACATTCCGAATGGACTCGGCGTCGTACACAGGCTGCGTCATAATGTAGTCCGCGCCTGCCTCGACCTTCTTTTCCAAGCGGGAAACGGCAGCATCCATATTTCGGACATTCGGATTAAAGGCTGCGCCCACGATAAACTGGGCTTTTTGCTTTAACGGACGTCCAGAGAACGAAACACCTTCGTTCAATTGCTTCACCATGCGAATCAAATCAAACGAGGTCACATCAAATACCGAGCTGGCACCTGGCAAGTCACCAAAGCGCGATGGATCACCAGTAATCACCAATATTTGGTCAATCCCCAAAGCGTGCAGCCCCATTAAGTGCGATTGCTGCCCAATCAGATTGCGGTCCCGGCAGGCAATGTGCAAGAGCGGATCGATTCCATGCCTGCTCTTCATGAGTGCCCCGAGAGCCATGTTGCTCATCCGCACTGTCGCCAGCGAGTTATCCGCCAACGTAATGGCGTCCGCTCCTGCTTTGTGCAACTCGCAGCATCCGTGGAGAAACTGGTCTGCATCCAGATCACGCGGCGGATCAAACTCAACAATGATCGTCGTTGCTGTTTTTACGCGCTCGACAATGCTTGGTTTCTCCCTCTCCCTCGTGTTCTGCACAGAAATCGAAGGACGCTCTCCAGCTACGATGGTCGGGTTCACACGCACTTGTGGCTCAAGTGACTCAAGTGCATCCGCAATCGCCTTCACATGGGCAGGCGTGGTTCCGCAGCATCCGCCAATCAACCGTACCCCCTGCTCACGCAAGCGAAGCGCACTCTGTCCAAAATATTCAGGTGATGATTTAAAGGCGTATTCCCCGTCAGTCATCCCCAGACGCCCCGCATTCGGGAAAACGGATAAAAGTGCATCTTCTGGAATTACGGTATTTTCAAACGAACGTAGCAATTCTGCGGGACCAAGGCGACAGTTTAGTCCAATCACGTCAGCGCCTGCTGCTTTCAGCTCGGAAAAAGCGTCTGTCAAAGCGTAGCCATCACGTGTGCGCCCTACTTCCAAAGTGGCTAACTGCGCGATTACAGGCACATCTGTGAGCGGGCGGATTACCTCGATCGCCAGAAGCAGCTCCTCCAAGTCCAGGAACGTCTCCAGAATCACTCCGTCTACCCCCGCATGCAACAGAGCAATTGCCTGTTCCTCATACTGGTCACGGTATTCATCCAAAACCTTTTTCTTCACCCGTCCAGCCAAAATCGATCCGATGCTCCCAGCCACATAAGCATCATCCTGTGCGGCTTCCCGTGCAATGGCGACTGCTAGCCGGTTAATCCGCGCTACCTTATGCTCCAGACCGTAACGACTCAACGCATCTCGGTTGGCAGAATACGTATTGGTCTCCAGGAAACGTGCACCGGCCTGATAGTAAGAGGTATGAACTTCATGCACCAAACGAGGGTTGGATAAACACAGCTCCTCAAAGCTGACGCCAACTGGGACGCCCAGCCCGTGCAGCTGGGTCGCCATCGCACCATCTCCGACAAGCAGGTGGTCTTTCAAATAGGCTCGTAAATCTTTCTTTCTCGTCGTCAACTCAATCCCTTCTCTCCTATTTTCATTTATACGTGGTCGGTTTTTAGACTTCAAAAATAGATGGACCTGCGTTGAAGTAACGTGCTTCAGGATGAGCAAATACCATCGCCGATACGGAAGCTTCTGGCTCCATCATGAAGCCCTCTGTCAACTGAACGCCGATATCCTCTGGACGCAACAGACGGAACAACTGCGCCTGATCCTCCAGATTCGGGCAAGCAGGGTAGCCGAAGGAGACACGAATGCCCTGATATCTAGCACCGAAGCGCTCGAGCATCGTCATCTCAACCGGATCCGGTATGCCCCACACGTCTCGCATGACGTGGTGAATTCGCTCTGCAAATGCCTCTGCCAGCTCCAATGCCAAGGCTTGGAGGACATGAGAGCGCAAGTAGTCACCACGCTCTTTGAGCTCTGTAGATTTTTCGCGTATCCCTCCCCCAGCCGTTACGGTCAGGAATCCGACATAATCCATTTCCTTGCTCTCCACTGGTCGCAAGAAGTCGGACAGGCAAAGATGAGGTTCTTCCAGCTGACGCGGGAACGAAAAGCGCTCCAGCAGCTTGCTGTGGTCTTTTGGATCATAGACCAAAATATCGTTGCCATCTGACTGAGCCGGGAAGAACTGATACACACCGTGTGTCGTAATGGTTCCTTTTTGCTTCGCTTCATTTAATAGCTCTTCCACAATGCCGTACAGTTCCAGTACCTTCTCGTCGCCTGCCTCGATCAATTTATCTACATTTCCGCGAACACCGAGGTGTTTCCCAAGGAGCATCCGCAAGTTCAAATACGGTTGCAGATGGCTGAGCGGGTATTGTCGCAGTACATGTCGTTCACAATCGGGCGGCAGATGGATCGGAACCGTTCTGCTGATGGCTGAGCGCGCTGGCAAAGGTGCTTTTTTCTCCTCGACAACAGGCTGAGCCGTTGCGACTGCTTCCAGCAGATGCTGCTGTTCCTCTACCAAGCGATCACGTTCTTCCGGATTTTGCAGACGATTCACGAGCTCCAGACCATCCATGGCGTCTTTTGCGTATAAAACAATTCCGCGGTATTCCGGTGCGATCCGGTTCGATGTGAACTTGCGCGTCAACGCCGCACCGCCAACCATCATTGGAATATCAATGCCTGCATCACGCAGGTCTTGTGCTGTAATGACCATTTGCTGCGCGGATTTTACCAAGAGTCCAGACAAACCGATGGCATCCGGCTTTTCTTCTCTGCATGCGGCAATCAGTTGCTCTGGCGGTACCTTGATCCCCAGGTTCACGACATTGTAGCCGTTGTTTGACAAAATAATTTCCACGAGGTTTTTTCCGATGTCGTGCACATCGCCTTTGACGGTCGCCAGCAAGATTTTCCCCTTGGCAGCGGCATCGCTTTTTTCCATGAATGGCTCTAAAAACGATACGGATGCCTTCATAACTTCCGCGCTCTGCAATACTTCTGCCACGATCAGCTGGTTGCCGTTGAACAAGCGACCGACCTCTTCCATCCCTGTCATCAGCGGACCGTTGATGATCTCGAGCGGTGTGTATTTATCCAGAGCCAGCTTCAGGTCTTCCACCAGACCATCCTTGGAGCCTTCGACTACATAACGAGCCAAGCGTTCTTCGAGCGTTAACGAGGAGACTTCCACGCGGACTTCCTTTTTCTTTTGGCGATAAAATTCGGTGAAGGCCGCCAATGTCTCATCATTTGTCTCGAATAGTAGGGCTTCTGCCAGCTTTCTCTCGTTTTCTGGAATCGAAGCGTAGCGCTCCAGCTTTTCCGTGTTGACGATGGCGTAATCAAGCCCTGCGAGAGTGGTGTGGTACAAGAAGACCGCATTCAGCACTTCCCGACCCGCAGGAGGCAAGCCGAAGGAAACGTTACTGACACCCAGGATCGTCTTGCAAGCAGGCATCGCCTGTTTGATCAAACGAATGCCTTCTACCGTTTCCTTTGCAGAGCCAATGTATTGTTCATCCCCTGTCCCTACTGGAAAGACGAGTGGATCGAAAATAATATCCTGTGGCTTAATTCCATACTGGTTGACGAGAATGTCGTATGAGCGCTGCGCGACCTCCAGCTTCTTTTCGCGAGTGACAGCCATACCCGCTTCCTCGATCGTTCCGACGACAACAGCGGCACCGAATTTGTGAATAAGCGGCGCCACTTCCTCAAAACGCTCCAACCCGTCTTCCAGGTTGATCGAGTTGAGAATGGCCTTCCCTTGCGAATAGCGAAGTCCCAGCTCCATGACCTTGGCATCTGTCGAGTCGATCATGAGGGGCGCTTTTACTTTTTTCACGATGAACTGTAGGAATTTTTCCATATCTTCGTATTCATCACGGTCGGGGTCAGCCAAGCATATATCGATGACATGTGCGCCGCGCTTCACTTGGGCCCGGGCAATATCAGATGCTTCTTCATAGTGACCAGCTGCAATCAGATCACGGAATTTTTTGGAACCGATGACATTGGTCCTCTCCCCTACCAGCAGGGGACGATTATCATCTTCGACGTAAACGACCTCAATCCCGGAGACCGCGCTCAGCGGTTCTACATCTGCACTGCGCGGCTTGCAGTCTTTCAAGGCTTCTGCCATCGCTTGAATATGGGCTGGTGTTGTTCCACAGCAACCGCCAGCGACGTTTATCCAGCCCTGTTCAGCGAACGCCCGCATTTTCGAAGCGAGTCCCTGTGGCGTTTCATGGTAATGGCCGTTCTCGTCTGGCAAGCCTGCGTTCGGATAACAGCTGACCGCACATTGGGCTATTCCAGACAGTGTCCGCAGATGATCACGCATGAACTCTGGTCCTGTCGCACAATTCAGACCAATAGAGACTGGCTTTATATGCTCCAAGGAGATGTAAAACGCCTCGATGTTTTGGCCCGCCAGCGTTGTGCCCATCGGCTCAATCGTACCTGACAGCATCATGGGGAGCTCCTGCCCAAGCTCTTCAAAAGCTTTGCGAATCCCGATTCCGCCAGCCTTGACGTTCAACGTATCTTGCGAGGTTTCCAAAAGAAGAACATCGGAGCCACCGATAATCAGACCTTTTGCCTGACGATAATACGCCTCGACCAGTTCTTCGAAAGTGACACCGCCTGTCAACGAAAGGGTTTTGGTCGTCGGTCCCATTGCACCTGCTACATAACGCGGCCACTCCTCCGTGGAATAGGCATCCACCGCTTCTCTGGCCAAGCGAGCTGCCGCTATATTGATCTCAAGGTCTTTCTCTGGCACATCGTACTCGGCCAAAACGATGGAAGCAGCACCAAACGTATTTGTCTCGACGATGTCTGCGCCCGCCTCTAAATATTTCTCGTGAATCGAACGGATCACATCTGGTCTTGTCAGGTTCAGAAGTTCATTACAGCCATCATAGGCTTCACCGCCGAAATCATCGGCAGTCAGGTTCGCCTGTTGAAGCATGGTGCCCATTGCACCGTCCAGAATCAGAATTTTCCGGGAAAGCTGTTCGCGAAAAGTTGGTTTCATTGACGTGCCCCTTTTCTCCCTTGCATCGGCTTATTCTCCGTAATTGGGTAAACAAAAAAATCCTCTTCTTTGAAAGAAGAGGATTTGTCAGCAGATACGTTAACGCCTGAGACATCCTCTTATCTTTCAAAGCACGTAGCTTTGCTGGAATTGGCACCGGATTTTTACCGGTTGCCGAGGCTTCATCAGGCCAGTCCCTCTGCCTCTCTGGATAAGAGTCGTACACTTGTCATTTAGTTGTTTTACGAAATGTCTTGAATGTTTGCAAGTATCTTAACACCCCCTTTGTCTCCCCGTCAATTGTGAATTGTCTATTTTTTGCTGAACCTCTTCTCTTTCGCGCCCATTTTTGTCTAAGCTGGGCATCCGCCCAGTCCAATATCGGCATTCGTGTATAGACTGGAGTATAACGGAAAGGAGGGGAAACAAAGATGAGTACATCTTACTGCGGAAACGGATTCTTCGGTGACTGCTTCGCAATCGTGCTCGTGCTGTTTATCCTGTTGGTAATTATTGGGTGTTCGTGTGACGACTGTTAGATAAGTGTGTAAAAAAGGCTATCCCAAAAGCCATGAGGAATGGCTGCGGGATAGCCTTTTTTTCTTGTTATTTGGTGATGATCTTGCCTGTCACGGCATCCAGAGTAATATATTTAAGCGCCAGCTTTTCGTCACTCCACGGCACATACGCCAGCTTTGGTTGAGATAATTTTCGCCCATCCACATCTTTCATCAAATAGACCAGCTTCAAAGGCATGACGCGTAAATACACTTCAACAGCCTTGTCTTTCGAAACGATCTGGTCGGATGCTGGAAGCTCCACCACCTTGTGTGTCTCTCTGTAGTTGTGAAACATTGTCACTTTGCCAGAAGACGGATCGACTGTTACCGAATAAGCCGCTTTTTGCGCTCGATCCTGTACAGGAATGCCATCCTTGCTGATGAAATATCTGAATTCCCATTCGCCCGATGACACAGGATTCGCTTCGCCTGGCTGTATAACTTGTGCCAACTGCACTTCTTTTACGCCTGGATCGACGTATTTATGCAGAAAGGCGAGTGCAGCCTCTTCCGCTTGCTCGCGTTTGACTGTCACTGCTGTATTAGAACGCGGTGTTCCCAGCCCGACGACACTGCCTGTTTCTGCAAGGACTTCTACGCCGATATACTTGTCATTTTTATCATTCCAGACGTATTCCTTGCGTCCGTCACTGTTACTCTCACTCTCTCTATAGGTCGAGTCATCCACTTGTATGCCGAATTCCGCTTGCAGCAGTGCTTTTGCCTCATCCTTGGAGCGAACCTTGACGTATTCCTTTGGAGATTCGATCGGATGTGCTTCCTTCGTATTCAACTGATCATAAGCAAGCCCGTTATCTCCCGTTCCATACACAATCTTGCCATTGGTCGCGTCGATATGCCACTCCGTACCATCTTCACGTCCTCTTTGCATGAAGGAAACAGCGGGTGTGTACTCCAGAATAGGTTGCCATTTCTCCCCTTGTTTTGATTCTGACCGTATTCTCGGGTTCTGCACGTATCGAAGCTTCATATGCTCACTCAGCTCTTTGATGGCTTCCTCTTCTGACACAGCAGTCGATACATCCGGGTACTGCGACGGCTCGAATGTTTCGGGCTCCATCCTGAAATATTGGACGTGGCCAGAGTCAGTTGTTATTATGCTAATTTCATCAGACAACACTGGCAGTTCGTTATGATAGCGCAGATACACCCCTGGATCGTTGGCGTCCAATAACCGATAGTTATCACTATCCGCACCGAGCAGTTTGTTCAGGAACTGTCGCTCTTGCTGCAAGGCTTTTTCTCCTTCTGCTTCTTTCCGGCTCGCTGCTTCCTTTTCATCCCTATTCAAAAGCCTATACGATTCCAGTGCTTGACCATTTCCATAGATCACAAGAGAAACCTGATGCCCCTCCTTGTTCGTTTTCCCCAAGATGAATGACATGCCATCGTGGTTCTTTTCTTTATCCAAAAGAAGAAGGGATGGGCTCAAATCGGGCATGGCATCTGTCAGCTTGGTGAAAAAGGCTTGTTCGCTCTTGTTCAATCGCCCGAAAAACGCGATTTGCTCACGTTCGTCAATTCCAACCGACAATACGTCGAACGGAACGGGCTGGCCGTTTTCCATACGTTGATAATTCACGCTCATCCATGGGCCTTTTACCCTATACTCGTCGGTATAGATCTGAGTCTCGACGTACTGATAGGACTTGCTTCCCTCCCCAAGGAAAGCTTGTAAAAATGCGTTTGCTGCATTCTCCGCAGTCTTGGCTGATGGCAATTTCCCTTCCTTCTGTTCTCCCCGATCACCATTGATTGTAAAGCTCTCAATTTGTCCTGTCTGTATATCATAAGCAACATTGGCACGAGCATTATCGCCTTCCAGTAACATGAGGTCACTGATTCCATGGCTTGTACGATCCACTCTTATTCTCATGTTGCTCAAAGCTGGAATCGCCTTTTTCAATGGTAAAATAGCCTCTTCCGGCGAAACCTTTACGCTGCTCTGATTGGCCTCTGTATTCTTTTTATCCGTTGCAGTTGTTGCCACCGCATTCGTTCCATTTTTCCCACTCGGCATCTGTGGAAACCAACCTTGTTGATGCAAGCCCACAGCTGTTACCGCCAAGCACGCAGCCAGCGATCCAGCCATAAATAATCTGTTTCGATTCTTGTGTTTATTCTGTGCAATCGCACCTCTGATCCGGAATTCCATCTCCTTTGTAAACCTCACTTCCTCCACCGATTCCTCACTTGCACTTCGTACCGCTTCACGCATTTGCTTATCTACGTCCATTCCAATCCCTCCTTTTCACACAATGCCTTAAAATGTTTTCGGGCCCGGGACAATTGGGTTCGTACGGCATCTTCTGAAATATCCAACACTTGCGCAATCTCTTTTATCGACAAATCTTCATAGTAATGAAGTACCATGACTTTTCGGTACAGCGGCGAGAGCTTCATCACCTGCTCCGCTACTTGTACCTTGCTCATTCGTCCGATGACTGCCGATTCAACGTTTGACTTGTCTACTTTTTCCGGTGGTGCTTCCTCTTTGGAGAGGTATGTAGAAAAAATTTGGCGAAAGGACCACGAACGCAAATATTTGCGGGACTCGTTGATCGCGATTCGATAAAGCCACGTTTTCACACTGCTCTGATGGCGGAATTGATCTAGCCCCCGATATGCCTTTAGAAACACTTCCTGGGTAATGTCTTCTGCGATTCCCCGATCCTTGACGATCAGGTATGCGAGCTGCACGATGTTATCCCCATAGTCGTTCATTAGCCTTGTCAGCTTTTCTTCGTTGGTCAGTTTCAGCGTCCAGTCGGCTTCACTGCTTTTGGCACTTGCATTCACGCACTGTTCACCCCCTTGTTGTTCCTGATGTGATATGTATTTGATCCAGCTGGCTTGTTTTTGTGACAGGATTATCCAAAAGTTTTTTCTTTCTGCCCCTCTGCTGCACCCGGTTGCCCCACTTTCATTGTCAGCGCACACTGCTTTTGCTATCATGAGGCTTATTGTAGAGCGAAAGGAACGAGATGACATGGATGCCTTGCAAGCACGTGAAAAAGACAAATTTCTGTCCTGTTTGGAGACCATAAAAGAACTATCCAAATCCGATTTTGAAACCTATTCCATCGTTAAGAATACCGAAACCGGGGAACATTATCTCCACTATTTTTTGTCCCACATTAACTTGTCCGAGGGAGGCAGAAGAGACGATTACGATCACTTCCTGCCAATTGAATCCGACGATATTTTAGGGATCATGTTTGGCGAACAGCCGTATCAGTTCCCGGAAAACTGGCGCTCCGCTTATTTGCGCAGTGGGAATGACAATCGATTGATCCCCTTCGATCCATCGGAAAATTACGATCTGGACGAGGCCGCTGCTGCCGAGCTGGCCATGCTCGAAAAGCTGGAACAGTACAAAGAGCAAATGATGAACGCAGATAACCTCAGCGCGGAAGAAAGAGAAGAGCTGACCAAGCAATATTTCGCGGAATTAGATAAGATTTTAAAAAAACCTTGATCGAGGCACTCTTGCATCCTGACGGTATAAACAGCTATAATTCTAGAGAAACAAATGAATCGTTGATGAGGAAAGTACTCCTTGTGCGAGGACGAAAGCGAGTCGGGGACGGTGTGAGCCCGATGCCAAGCCATGTGAGGAAGCGCCCCTCGGAGATGCGACCTGAACATCCAATGAGCCATCATGGGCAACGGATCGTGTAGGGCTATGCCGGGACTGCCCGTTACAGCAGATCAAGCGGTTTTTGCCTTCCAGTTTCATGGGAGGGAAAAACAACAAGAGTGGCACCGCGGGAGTATAACCTCTCGTCTCTTTTTCACAGGAGACGTAGAGGTTTTTTTATTTGAAAGGGGTAGAAATTTAGATGAGCTACAAACACCAAGTCGCTGAAAAGATTGCCGCTGCGCTCTCCTCGATGGGCGTAGACACACTGACAAAAGAAGCCGTATACGGCATGCTGGAAACCCCACCAAACCCTGCAATGGGCGATGTTGCTTTCCCTTGCTTCCAATTGGCAAAAGCGTTACGCAAAGCCCCACCGATGATCGCAGCTGAGCTGGCTGGACAGCTCTTTGGTGCACCCTTCCGCGAATCGCAAGCAGTTGGTCCGTACGTGAACCTGTTCCTGGATCAAGAAAATGTGGCAGAGCAAGTAATCGGAACCATCCTAACCCAAGGCAGCACATACGGAAGCAGCAGCATCGGTCAAGGACGCAAAGTACCAATTGACCTCTCCTCTCCGAATATCGCGAAGCCATTTTCCATGGGTCATCTGCGCTCTACTGTAATCGGAAACGCGATTGCCAATATCATGGAAAAGCAAGGCTACGAGCCAGTGCGCATCAATCACTTGGGTGACTGGGGAACGCAGTTCGGTAAACTAATCGTTGCGTATCGCCTCTGGGGTGACGAAGCAAAGGTAAAAGCAGAACCGATCAAGGAGCTGCTCAGCCTCTACGTACGCTTCCACGAAGAAGTCGAGAACGATCCTACTCTGGAAGACCAAGGCCGTGAATGGTTCAAAAAGCTCGAGGATGGCGACGAAGAAGCACAACACCTGTGGAAATGGTTCCGTGATGAATCCCTCAAGGAATTCATGAAGATCTACGACCTGATGAACGTAGCCTTCGACTCCACCCACGGTGAAGCATTCTACAACGACAAAATGGATCGCGTGGTTACGTTGCTCGAGGAAAAAGGTCTCTTGACTGAATCCGACGGTGCGATGGTTGTGAATCTCGATGAATACAACATGCCGCCATGCCTGATCAAAAAATCAGACGGCGCTACCCTGTACGCAACGCGTGATTTGGCTGCTGCCCTCTTCCGCCACGAATCATACGATTTTGCAAAAGCACTCTATGTCGTAGGAAACGAGCAACGCCTCCACTTCCAGCAGCTCTATAAAGTGTTGGAAAAAATGGGCTATGCGTGGTCCGCGAATATGCACCACATCCCATTCGGCATGATGCTCAAGGACGGCAAGAAAATGTCCACGCGTAAAGGGAAAGTTGTTCTCTTGGAAGAAGTGTTGGCACAAGCCATTTCTGATGTCCAAAAAGTCATCGAAGAGAAAAACCCTACGCTGTCCAATAAAGAAGAAGTGGCTCGTCAAGTCGGGGTAGGCGCAGTTATTTTCCATGACTTGAAAAACTTCCGCCTCAATGATGTCAACTTCTCCTGGGAAGAGATGCTGACCTTCGAAGGGGAAACGGGACCATACGTGCAATACGCACACGCACGTGCATGCTCGCTGCTGCGCAGAGGTGGCTACCAGCCAGCAACGACGGCGAACCTGGCTTCCGGTGCGCTCGACAGCAAAGAGGCTTGGGCAGTGATTACCCTCTTGAACGCGTTCCCAGAGGTAATCGAACGTGCTGCCGATAACTTCGATCCGTCGCAAATCGGCAAGTATGTAATCGACTTGGCGCAAACGTTCAACAAGTTCTATGCCAATGTACGCATCCTGGCTGAGGAAGAAGATGTGAAAGCATCCCGTCTCCAGCTCGTAGCAGCAGTCGTTGCTGTGCTGAAGGAAGGTCTGCGTCTGCTCGGTCTGGCTGCTCCAGAAGAAATGTAAGAAAGAATACGAAAAGCCGGTTGCCTTCCTCGTTGGGGAAGCGCCGGCTTTTTTGATTGTCCCGTGTCATCCTCAATCATCTGTGAGATAATGGAGCGATGGCAGATGAAAGAGGTGAGCAACGATGGGAAGAAGTGTACATTTCGGCAAGACGGATTTTACCTTGCGTCTCACTGGCTTGCATACGTTCTTAGCCTTGAAGAGCACGATCACGTTACCGTATCAATCGATCAAGCATGTTGAGGTCGGTTCTTTTGTTCCGCCAAAATGGATGTTGCGCATGCCTGGGACGTCTCTTTCACCTTTGAACATATATGAAGGAAGCTTTCAGTATAAAAATGAATGGTACTTCCTTTCTTTTACCCAGACTGATTCGTTGTTGATTCTAGAAGTAGAGGGTCATGTCAAATATCAGCATGTGATTGTACAGCTGGAAAACCCAACAGAAGTAGCGGCCACATTGAGAAAATACGTACGTCAACAAAAGGCCCCCTGATAAGCGATCACGCTTTCATGGCAAGAAGCCCCGACCTATCAACGTTCGGGGCTTTTTCATTTGCACATGTGTAGTTTACATCGTCAAATTTTCATAAATCACTGACATTCCCATGCCACCTGCCATGCATAGCGTCACCATGCCATACTTCTCGCGTCTGCGCATCATTTCGTTCATCAACGTCACAGTCAGTTTGGCACCAGTGGCTCCCACAGGGTGACCCAAGGCAATCGCGCCTCCATTGACATTCACCTTGCTCGTATCCAACTCCAGGCATTTGATCACAGACAAAGCCTGGGCGGCAAATGCCTCGTTCAATTCGATGAGTCCAATGTCCCCCTCCGTCAATCCCGCTTTCTCCAGTACCTTTTTTGTGGCGGGAACTGGTCCGATCCCCATCACGTCAGGTTCGACTCCTGCGCTGGCAAAAGCCTTAATTTTCACGAGCGGAGTTAAACCCGCTTCCTCCGCCTTTTCACGAGACATCATCAATACAGCGGCTGCGCCGTCATTCATCGGACACGCATTTCCGGCAGTGATGGTCCCTTCTTTTTGAAAAACACTTTTCAGCTTGGCGAGTTCCTCCAGCTTGATATCGTGGCGCACGGATTCATCCTGCGCAAAAACGCGGGTACCTTTACGATCCTTGATTTCAATCGGTACGATCTCACTCTCGAATGTGCCCGCTTCCATTGCTGCTGCTGCTCTTACGTGGCTCTCGTAGGCAAAATGATCCTGCTCCTCACGGGAAATACCGTACTGTACAGCCAGCCGTTCTGCGGTCATCCCCATATGCTCACCCGTCAGCGAGCAGATCAAGCCATCGGACAAGAGCGCGTCCTCCATGGACAAATTGCCGAATTTGCTGCCCCAGCGGTTCTTCACGAGGTAGGGAACACTGCTCATGGACTCCACTCCCCCCGCAATCACCACGTCTTCTTGACCTGCTGCTATGGCTAGCGCACCGTTGCCAATCGCCTTCAATCCTGAACCACACGCTTTGATGACGATGTGACCATAGACATTGCGTGGAAATCCCGCCAGCTGCGAGCTGATTCGAGCAGCATTGAGTCCTCCCCCATGTACGTACCCATTGCCAAAAATCACTTCATTGACTTGCTCCTTCGGCAAATCAACCTTATTCATCAAGCCTTCCAATACTTGCCGTCCCAGCTCTGTTGCCGGTACGTCACGCAGGCTTTTTCCAAATGCACCCACTGCACTGCGCACACCCGCGACAATGACCACGTCTCTCATGCCCCAGCTCCCTTTCGTTTTTACGCCATTACAGTACACGGTTCAAAAATTCTCTCGTGCGCTCTTCTTTCGGGTTGTTGAAAATTTCTTGGGGTCTAGCCATCTCGATAATCTTGCCTTGATTCATAAACGCCACCCAATCCGCCACTTCCTTGGCAAACCCCATTTCGTGCGTCACGATAATCATCGTCATTCCTTCTTGCGCAAGCTGCTTCATTGTCTCCAGCACTTCCCCTACCAGCTCTGGGTCAAGCGCTGAGGTTGGCTCGTCGAAGAGCATGATCTCCGGTTTCATCGCCAATGAACGAGCAATTGCCACACGTTGCTTTTGTCCACCGGAGAGGCTGGACGGATAGGCGTCCGCTTTTTCAGAAAGACCTACCTTTTGCAGCAGCCGGAGCGCTTCCTGCTTCGTTTCTTCCTTGTCCGCTTTCTTCGCAATCAGCGGTGCCTCCATGATGTTTTCCAGTACCGTTTTATGCGGAAACAGATTGAAGTGCTGGAACACCATGCCTACCTTTTGCCGTACTTTGGTCAAGTCATCCTTTTTCGGGTCGATGCTTTTCCCTTCGATATAGATCTCTCCGCCGTCCTTGATCTCCAGAAAATTAATGCATCGGATCAGTGTGCTTTTCCCCGATCCACTGGCACCGATCAAGACGACAACCTCGCCCTTTCCGACTTGCAGGGTAACATCCTTGAGAACTTCCACTTTTCCGAAGCTTTTCTTCAAATTTTGCACGCGTATCATTTCTCTTTGCTTATCCATCGTCTTTCCCCTCCGCTTTACGCCTCTCCTTTGGCCAGACGCTTCTCCATGATGTGGACCACATACGTAAACGCCATGACAATCACCAAGTAATAGAGCGCCACAATCAAAAAGTACGTCATTTCATCAAAGGTTTCCGCAGACAAGCGGCGGGCCAGTGAGAACAACTCATCCATGGCAATGAAAGCGGCCAAAGACGATTCCTTCAAGGACAAAATAAACTGGTTGCCAAGCGGCGGGATCGATCGTTTCATCGCTTGCGGCAAAATGATCCGACGCATGGTCTGACGGGCGGACATGCCCAAAGACAGCCCTGCCTCCATTTGTCCTTTATCAATCGACTGAATAGCGCCCCGGAAAATCTCTGCGATATAGGCTCCGCTGTGAATTGCCAGAGCGAGCGCTGCCGACCAAAATTGACCGAGGTCAATGATTTTGTAAAAGCCGAAATACAAGACGAAAATCTGCACGATCAACGGCGTACCGCGAATGATCATGATGTAGGCATTGGCTACGAAACGTGCAATGGGAAGCTTGGATACCTTTAACAAGGCAACAAACAATCCGATAATTGATCCTACGATAACGGAAGCAACCGTCAGCTGAAACGTCAGCAGCAACGGCTTCCAAAAAAACGGCAATGTCCGGAAAAACTCTTCTGTCAGATGGGCAAAACTGGGCACTTGATGCCACCCCTCACTCGTAATGGAATTTATCTGTCAAACCAACTCACTATTCAGCTTTGCTAATGTCGCGATTAAAGTACTTTTCGCTCAATTTCACGTAGGTTCCATCTTCCATCATTTGCTTGAGGACTTCGTTGATCTTGTTCAGCAATTCCGTATTTCCTTTGCGCACTGCGATTCCATGCTTGACTTCCGAGAGTGGCGACCCGCTTTTCTTGAGCTTCAAGCCTTGCGCAATGGCAATCTCCCCTACGACGCTGTCTGTAATCACGACATCGTGTTTTCCCTGCTCCAAGGCACGCAGAGCCGTTACATCGCTGTCATACGTTTTGATGTTATCCGTATACTCCCGTGCCATCTTTTCGTGTGTAGTGCCGAGTGCGACTGCCACTTCCTTGCCTTTTAATCCTTCCAGCGTGCTAATAGTCCCATCCGGGCGAACGAAGAGCTGACCACCGGACAAGTAGTACGGGTCGGCGAAGTCAACCTGCTGCTTCCGCTCTTCTGTAATCGCATGGCTGGCAATCGCCGCATCGTAGCGTCCTTCCTTTACCCCTGCGATAATGCCGGAAAAAGGCGACGTGACTGGCTTTGGCTCAAGCCCCAAGCGCTTGGCGATCTCATTGCCGATCTCGACATCAAATCCGGTCAATTGACCATCCTTGAAGTAGCTGAATGGCTGATATTCACCGGAAGCCGCGTATACAAATACGCCTGCCTCTTTTGTCATGGACGATGCATTTCCAGCAGTAGCCCCACCCGCTTGACCTCCCGCACTGTTATTAGAAGCGCCTTGGCTACATCCGCTTACTAGTAGTGACAACGAAAATACGACTCCTGCGATTGTTTGGATTGTTTTTTTCATGTGTTCCATCCCCCAATTCTCTATGTTCGCGCTTACATTTTTCATTACTCTACGATTTGTAAATTTTCTGAAATCATCAGAGGTGCCCCGGTATTCGTAATGACATTTTCCAAGGTGTATGGGTACATTACCTCTGTCAAAAGCAAGCCTCTTTGTGTGACCTCGATAACGGCCCTCTCGGTGATAATGAGATCGACGCAGCCCTTCGCCGTCAGCGGCAATGTACACTCCCTGCGAATTTTTGGCTCGCCTGCCTGATTGACATGACTCATGAGCACGATTACTTTCTTGGCGTAATAAGCCAGCTCCGCTCCTCCGCCAATTCCATGAACACGTGAGCCAGGAACAATCCAGTTTGCCAGATCTCCTCGGCGATTCACCTGCAAAGCCCCGATAAACGCTGCATCCAGCTTTCTTCTTCGGATCATGCCATACGCTATGCTGCTGTCGAAGTACGATGCCCCCGGTACAACGGTAACAGGTGCTCCACCTGCATTGGAAATATGCTGGTCCTCTTCTCCCTTTAACGGCGTAGGTCCGACTCCCAGGATTCCATTCACCGAGTGAAACATGACTTGCCATTCATGCGGGATAAAATCAGCGACGAGCTCAGGTATCCCGATGCCCAAGTTCACCGCCATTCCGGGAGCGACCTCTTTGGCTGCACGCCACGCAACCATATTTCGCTGATCCATTTCCAACCCCATTAGCTGTTTCCTCCGCCACGAACCACGATATAATCCACAAAAATGCCAGGCGTCACGATTTTATCCGGGTCCAGCTCTCCTGCGGGAACGATCTCCTCCACCTCAGCGATCGTGATATCTGCGGCCATCGCTACGAGCGGATTCAGATTTCTTGCCGCCTTGTCATAAATGAGATTCCCGTAGGTGTCCGCCTGTTTCGCATAGACGATCCCTACCTCCGCTGTAAGGGCGGCTTCAATCTGACAAGTTCTTCCGGCAAAGGCAAACGGCTCTGCTCCTTCCATTCGCTCTCCTCCCACATGCGCGTCCACAACGATTCCTGGAATACCAACACCTCCTGCCCGAATCTTTTCTGCGAAAATTCCTTGTGGACAGAATGTCACTTCCAGCTTTCCGTCCATCATCTGTTGACCGGCATCGGGATTGGAGCCAATATGTGTAGTAATCAGCTGCCTCACCCGTCCATGACTGATCAGCTTTCCGATTCCGATTTCCGGATACCCCGCATCAATTCCGATGAGTGTCAAGCTTTGCACGCCTTTGTGCAAGATCGCATCAATCAAGTGTGCCGGGGAGCCAATCGTGCCGAATCCGCCATACATCAGCCGGGTGCCATCCAGAACATGCTCCACTGCTTGTTCGTGCGTCACCAGTTTTGATAACATCGCATGCATTTCCTTATCTCTTATTCTTGGGTAAATCGCTTACGTCCAACTATGTAGTAATAGCAACTCTTGTGCCAAGCCTCAAAACGGCAAGAATACGCAATCAAGCGAAAAGCAATTCCTTATTGCTGAGTCGAAGTAGACTCACATTTGAATCGAAAAGTAGGAAAAGTCTAACTTTTCGCTTGAATCTATTTCGACTCAACTATTTTTAATTTCGATTCACTATACAACGATCAATTTGATCTTGTACAATCAGTTGAAAAACCGGGGAGCTACTCAACATGGAAAAAGCTGCGGAGATACTAGCACTGTCTTCTGTTGATCGTTTTATTGACATCCTGAACACACTTGCAGATGGCATATTCATTGCTGATGCGCAGGGAACTACTTTATGGTTAAACAATGCCAGTGAAAACCTGTGTGGTCTACCAAAAGCCGAACTCATCGGTCAAAACGTATCCGACCTCGAAGAAATGGGGATTTTCAGTCCTTCTGTCACCCGCTTGGTTTTGGAAACGGGAAAACCGACCACAACCATTCAGCTCGTCAATAATAAGGGGAAATTTCTGGTGACCGGACATATCATCCCGGATGAGGATGGGAGACCAGAGCTGATCGTTTCCCACTCACGGGATATTACGGAGGCAGCCCGTGCCAGTTCGCAACTGGAAGAGACGGTCGCTTTGCTAAAGCGGTACAGCGAAGAAATCCAGCTCATGAAGTGGGAAGCGAGCCAGAGCTCCTCCCAAACCTTGATTGGCAACAGCCGTTCCTATCTCGCCCTGTTGGAGTTAATGAAAAAAGCAGCACCTGTCGACACGACCGTGTTTATTACAGGTGAAACAGGCGTAGGAAAAAGCTATCTTGCGGAGCAAATCCACCAATTGAGCGAACGAAGCAGCGGGCCGTTCGTCCACGTCAACTGTAGCGCCATTCCCGAAACCTTGATCGAGTCAGAGCTGTTCGGCTACCACAAAGGGGCCTTTACGGGGGCGAGTCACTCGGGGAAAATCGGATTAGTGAAAATGGCGGACAAAGGGACGCTTTTCTTGGATGAAATCAGCGAGCTTCCCTATCACTTGCAATCGAAATTATTGCTGCTCCTGCAAAACAAAACGTTTATGCCGATCGGCGGCACGAAAACATACACAGCTGACATTCGCATCATTACGGCAACCAATGCCAACCTCCAGGAGCTCGTACGGTTGGGCAAATTCAGACACGACCTGTACTATCGCCTTAATATTTTACCAATCAATGTTCCGCCATTGCGGGAGAGAAAGGACGATATTTTCCCGTTACTGCACCACAATCTACAACGATTCAATAGCAAGCATAACCAGAAACGACGTTTTTCCCCGGAAGCGCTGGATGTTTTGCATCAATACGAATGGCCTGGAAATGTGCGGGAGTTGGAAAATTTGGTAGAGAGGATTGTCATCACGTCGAAGCTGGATGAAATCCAAGTCAGTGATTTGCCAGAAGAGCTGCGGAGTATTCGTGAGCTGGAGGACGGTATTCTCTCGCTTGGTTCTCTTTCTCTTACAGAGCGGATGGAGAAAATCGAGATGGAATTTATTTTGCAAGCATTGCGCACGCATAAAACGACTCGCAAAACAGCAGCGGCCCTCGGCATAACCCAGTCCCTGCTTATGCGGCGGATTAAAAAGTATGGGATTCAGCTGGATTCTGAGGACGAGTGAGTCGGCATAGTGGAGGAGAAGAAAAAGCGCAGTTCTCTTCGACTCTGACACGCCCGCAAGAGGTATTGGCTGTCCGTCTCCACTTCAAAAAGGGGACCGTCGAGCCAAAGCCACCCTACGGGCGGATGCTTCTCAGGGAAGAAGTGTTCGACAAGCGTGGTCCCCTTTTTGAAGTTCCGACTGGGTAGGCGTTGTCAAGGTCTACGAGTCCTGCGCTTTTTCTTCTCACCAGCTTTTTTTGTTCATCGGTACCTTTTAAAAAGATCATCCTAATCTATTCAGATTGGTATATCAAAAAAGGAGCGCTACCTCGCAGCGCTCCTTTTCTTTCTTGAATTATTCCTCAATTTTTTTCGCTTTTTTGCCAAACCACGTATTTGCAACCAGCTCGACTACTTGCTTCGGCAATGATTGCGGTGCTTGTATTTCCGTTCCAGCCTTGTCCACTGTGCGATACAGCAAAGCCTTGTCATCTGCTGGGTCAGACATGGTTTGCAGTGTCCATTCGCCGATTTGTCCGGCGTTTGTCCACTCCTCGATCATCAGCTGATATTCCCCCGGAGCCAGCTCGATGTAATCCTCGTCTGTCACATCCACAATCGCATATCCATCATGCTCGATTTCAGCATCGTATGTATTTCCGTTCGCCGCTTCGTACAGAGCGAGCTCCTCCGGGTTATTCAAGTTTTCTGTAAGATGAGTAAAATCCGCAATTGTCACCTTAATACGCTTTTTCATAGGTACCCCTCCCGTGTTGAACACATCATTTCACACTCTACCACAACATGGTCAGCCCTGCCAATTGTCTCGAAGCAGACGAACATGTTTGATCTCTTCGCTATGTCCCCCTTCTGAGCCTCTCGCCGTTTCCAGAACGATGGGAAGTCCTTGCAATTCAGGTGTTTGCAAAAAAGCGGCAATGGCTGCATCACCGATCATCCCTTTTCCGATGGAGGCATGCCGGTCTCGAAAGGAACCACTCGGATAAACGGAATCGTTCAGATGAACGGCACGCAAGCTCGTAAAATAATCGAGCTCTCGCATCCGATCGGCTACTTCTCCCCAATCATTCCCTTTCCACAATCCGCTGGCAAATGCATGACACGTATCCAGGCAAAAGCCTACCTTCTGTGGCTCAGCAAATAATTGTCGAACCTGCGTAAGCTCTTCGAGTGTCGTGCCCATGCGGTTGCCTTGTCCGGCATTGTTTTCGATTAACAGCTGGGCTTTTCCATTCCAGCCATCCAATATTTGATTGACCATCTGGATCATGATTTTGTAACCGGTAAGGACATCAGCACCTTTATACTGGCCAAAATGAACGACCACGCCCAACGCTCCACAAGCTTCGGCAATTTCGAGGTCATTTCGTACGGAGCCCACTGTGACGGCGAATAGCTCCTGCTCCTCGACGCAAAGATTCACCGGGTATGGCGTATGAGCGATCGACAGCATGCCGTTTTGCTGACAAAAAGCGCGACACCGTTCTGCATCCCGGGCATCGAATTGCTTAACACCTAAGCTTCGCGGGTTTTTCGGGAAAAATTGAAAGGATAACGCTCCTTCTTTGTATGCAGTTCTCGCCGCCTCCTCGTATCCATGACGAATACTGACATGACAGCCGATATGCAAAGTAATCCCTCCCTTCCTCGCTTCCTATTACTTTTCCCTCTGTCCCTTCTTCTCAATCGAACACTTGCGCTTCTCTGTCAGATCGAATAAACTAAAACCAAACCGAACGTTCAGTCTAGAAGAAGGAGCATTTATCAAATGTCAAAGCGTCGTCTCGATGGGGAGAAAACCAAACAACATATCGTAGAGAAAGCCACCGAGTTATTTTCTCAGAAAGGCTATTCAGCCACTTCCATTGAGGACATTTGCCAAGCAACTGGAGCGAGTAAGGGCAGCCTCTATTACCACTTCAAAAACAAGGAGCAGTTGTTCCTGTATTTGCTTGAAAAGCAGTACAACGAATGGGTAGATCTGTGGCAGGAAAAAGAAAAAGAATACGAGACATCCATCGATAAACTGTACGGCTTAGCTGCTTTTTTCTTGGAGGATTTTTTGTCCCACCCTCTAAAAAAAGCAGGCGAAGAGTTCTCCGGCAGCCAGCTCGCCGATCCAGTCATTTTGGAACAAGTGCTGGAAATGCTCGGCTCCACCTATACCCTCTATACTTCGCTCTTCCAAGAAGGAATCGACCGAGGCGAATTCGCCCCATGCGATCCCGAAGAAATGGCGATGATACTGGAAGGTCTTATGAACGGAATCATTAACGTAGGTTATCAGATGGAAGACGAGCGTCTTCATGCTCTGTTGAAAAGGAGCATTGACGTTTTGCTGCATGGCATTATTGCCAAGTAGCATTTTTTTCACCTTTAATTAGACCGGACGTTCGGTACAAATTTTTCGGGAGTGAAATGACCTATGAAAGGTCTTTGGGGAAACAAAGTTTTTCTCACCGTTTTTATTACGGATACATTAGAAAATATCGGTATATGGATTCGTAACATGGCCTTGCTCTACTATGTGATGGAGACGAGCGGCAACAATCCGACCGCCGTATCGCTCTTGACTGCTATCGAACTTGCGCCGATCTTGGTTTTTTCAATCATTGGCGGGGCGCTGGCTGATCGCTGGAATCCGAAGCGAACGATGATAGCCGGGAACCTGTTAAGCGCTCTCTCTGTTCTGGTTATCGTGTATTTGCTCTGGCAAGGGATGTGGGTCGCTGTATTCTTTGCGACATTTATCTCAGCTGTCGTGTCGCAGTTCTCCCAGCCTTCGTCTGCCAAGATGATGAAGCGTCATGTTCCTGATGAGCATGTTGCAGCAGCTGTGTCTATTTCACAAAGTACGGGTTCTATTTTTCTACTGGTTGGCCCGATTGTCGGTACTTTCTTCTTTGAACATTGGGGCATCTACCCTTCCCTGTTAACGATGGCCGGCCTGTTCTTCGTCTCGGCACTGATTCTCTTGACACTTCCCCCTTCAACTGCCAGTACAACAGAAGAAGGCGGAACTCTCCTTTCTGAGATTAAAGCAGGCTTCTCCTATGTAAAAAAGCGACCTGCCTTGAGCGGAGTAGCGATTACCTTTGCATGTTTGGGGTTATCCTCGGGGTTTATTAATTCGCTAGAGGTATTCGTCGTCACGGATCGTCTTTTACTCTCCAAAGAAGCCATTCAATGGTTTACTGCTTTAGACGGATTGGGGATGCTGTTAGGCGGCATTTTGGCTTCCATTTACCTCGATCGCCTGAATGGTCGCTGGGTTATTACAGGTGGATTAATCTTCTTCGCTCTCTCCGTCGCCGTAGAAGTTCTCTCTGTATGGGTATACGTAACCGCAGCGATGCGCTTTTTCACCGGAATTGGAATGGCATTTTTACAGATCGTGATCAGTACGTTCATGATCAAGCTCGTTGATGAAGCGTTCATCGGACGGGTGAATGGAACGATTTCACCGCTCATGATCGGACTCATGATGGTCGGTTCTTTTTTGGCAGGTCCACTCATGCAGATAACTTCGTTGATCACGGTTTTTCTGATAGCATCCGTAATCATTTTGCTCGCTGCATGGGGATGTGCACGAATCAAGTGGGATTCGCCAGAGGTTGCACAAGTTGGGGCTAACCATCTGCTCGAACACAAACAAGCGCAACCTTTATCTTGAGGGAGCTCAATCAAGAAAAAGCTGTCCACCAAGCGGACAGCTTTTTCTGGCAAAATGCTATGTTTTCACAATCAGGAGTGGTGTTTTCGTACGATGAATCGTTTTAAATGTAACACTGCCAAGCAGCGTGCCTGCAACTGCACCTTGGCCATGATGACCGAGCACAACCAGTCCAGCATCGATTTCTTCAGCCGTCTGGCGGATCACAGTAGCTGGATCTCCAACCACGACCTTGCTCTCAAAAGGAAGCGATGCAGCTTCAAGCATCTCCTCGCAAGGTTTTAACGTTTCACGTCCCCAACCTTCGAGTGTATTCATGTTATCCCAGCCTACGCCATATACACCTGCGTATGTGACTGGTGGGATGACAACGGACAGCAGCGTATACGATACATCCGGGAGGTGTTGACCCATCTCGATGGCTTTTTTCGCAGCTTCCATCGAATGGTCGGAGCCATCTACTGCAATGAGTACTTTATTCCAAGGGAAGCGGCTCTCATCTGTCTCCTCCGCAATGAGGAATACTGGGACTTTGACATCGTGGAGTGTCGGATAGCTGACGCTCTGCAACAGGAAGCCTGTGATGCGACCGTAGCCATGTGTTCCCATTACGATGGCGGCATAGTCATTCGCCGCGTGCTTCGCAATGACTTCATGCGGCTCTCCGAACTCAATCTCCAGTTCATACGTGATACCGGCTTCTTCAACGATCGACAGGAATTTTTTCAGGTCTTCTCTTGCTTCATCCAATTGATAATCTTCTACGACATCTCGTCCCAACCTTCTGACAACATTGCGTGAAGGGAACGGCGAAATGGCATGAAGCAATGTGATATCATGCTTATTTTTGGCGTAGGCCAGCGCGAAGCGGACCGCCTGAATGGACTGCGCGGAGAAATCAACAGGGACTAGAATACGGGACATAATGACACGTCCTTCCTCTTTTTCATCTGGCAAATGTGGTAAAGCTCTATGTATCCATCTGCCTTGAGTCCATTGTAGCCCTGTGAGCCCTACGTGTATGTAGGGGTTTTCCCTGATCTTGGTAGGGATATTCCCTGATAGGGAGTCTTATTCTTTCAATGCCCTAGTCCATGACAGCTGTGATAAAAATAGTAGGCTTTTCACTCAAATCAATGTCCGTGATCTCATGATCATCCACCATCCGCCGATTCGCCTGCTGGTCTCTTCGAATGACCCGAACGACTGGACGCGAAGGCAAGCCTCTGTTTTGATCAATGATCACACCGATTTCTCCTGTCGAGAGTTTCAGCGAGGTTCCTGTCGGGTACATGGCAATCGAGCGCAAAAAATGAATGACCATTTTATGATCAAAGCGTTTCTCCGCGAGTCCCATAACTTTTTCGCAAGCCTCATACGCAGGCAACGTCTCTTCTTCCTCTGAAAAAGGCGAGATGAGATTATCATAGTAGTTACAAATCGCAACAATCTTGGCGAAATCATGAATCTCATCGCCAGTCAGTCCTCGTGGCTGCCCACTGCCATCCACCCATTCATGATGCTGCAAAGGAACGTGTGCGGAGACAATGCTCATCTCATGTTTTTTTCGCAACAGATCAAAGCCCAGCCACGTATGATGATTGGTTTTGCTGTTCTTTTTGTAGGCTGGTGCTTCCTTGTCGACTGACAGCTTTCCAATGTCATGCAAAAGGGCTCCGATGGCGAGCTCTTTTAATTGAGCCGTATTATAGCCTAATCCTACGCCCATTACTGTCGCCATCATGCACACATTCAAAGAATGAATGTACATCGCGTTGTCGCTCGTGCGAATTTCTCCCAGATTCAAGAGCACGCGACGATTTTTCAAGGTTTCGTCGATGATACTTCCCACTGATTTTTGAATGCCGCGGACATCAAAATTTTTTCCAGACTGCACACACGAAATCGCTTGTGACAGATTGCGGATTGCGTCCTTCCGTGTGGTATCCGTGACGACCTCCTGCTCTTTCACTTCATCGAGCAGCGGGTCTTTGATGCTTAACATCGTGACGCCAAACCGACGCAATTTATTAATCATTCCGACAGTCAGCTGGACACCTGCATGCAAGAGCGTCAAGCCCTCACTTGTATAAATGCTTCGAGCCAAAACGTCTCCTGGCTCTACTAGGTCTACATTCACATATTTCATGGGGTCTTTCCTCCTGATTCCATCCTCCCCTGATGCTTCTTCCCTATCTTCGCTTTGGAAAAACCTGTTTCACATGTTTTTGCCGAAAAAACATCCGCGGGACAGATGTCTCCTCAATTTTCAGCTGTTGCTGCCAAGACCAAGCCATGTACAAAGCCCAGAAAATTGGGTACGAGCATCCTGGTAGCCTTGTCTGTAATAATGCTCGAGCTTCTCTTCCTGTCGTTCAAAACCTCGTAGAAAGGTATCTACTGGAGGTGCGATGACAAACGCTCTGCCTTCCTTCTGCATCTCTTTGACCTGCTCGATAGCCTCGTAATAGATGCGAAAATGACGAATGAATGCTTGGCACAGGCGCGTACTTCTGCAAAAAAGACGCTCGACACGCGAAAGCTTGCGCATCCACTCACCAGGAGGACAAGAAGAAGTAAGCACAATAATATGCTTTTGATTGTCATCAAGCATGGACTTCATGAAAGGTACCGGGTGTGCGATTCCTCCATCCCATAGCTTACGTCCGTTGATCGTAACCTTCGGTGATAGAAACGGCAGACTGCACGAAGCCCGAATCACTTGAAAAATATCCTCACAGTCGTCTTTCTCAAAGTAAACGGCTTCCCCTGTCGCGCAATCCGTCGTGACGACGAGCTACCTCCTCCCTGCAAAACGAGCCCGACCTTTTCCATACCAAATCACCCATTTTGATGTCGTTTATCCGTAGTATGAATGGTATCCCAATGAATCATGCAAGGCAGGATCGCGTCAATCAAAAAACGACCCTCAACGGGGTCGCCACTCAATCGTCTTTTTTCATCATGCTGTACTGATCACGGACCATCGTTACGTTTTCCTCTTGCTGTGTCAACTCCAGCTTATAGAGGATATCGGCTAGGACCGCTGCATAAATCAAGGTTAATTCCCCGGTATTGACCGGCTCACGAAAGTAGCTTCCGATCATCTCATAGCCTTTTCGCTTATAGGATTCGGTATCTTCCTCTTCCAGTGCTTCACATAGCTCTCCAATCAGATCATCCAGTGCCAGCCTTGCGCGCTCATAAACATCCGGCTGGTCATGTGATAATACGTCTGACTCTTTGGTCGTACCCAATTGCCCTCTCCTCCTTCTACTCCTAGAGTGGGGCACGCAGCGAGGCTTTATGCAGATTCTTGTTCCGTTTTCTTCGCAGGCGGAACTCGGATTCCCGTCAACGCCTGAAACAGTACGCGTTGGTATTTCATCTCGGCATCCGGATCAGGCCGATCCAATAGTGTTCCGAGAACTGCCCCTAAAAAGCCGAGTGGTATAGAGACCAACCCAGGATTCGTCAGTGGAAAGAGTGGCTCCGCACGAATAAGACCGGTTAGGGGATGCATAACAGTCGGTCCTAAAATGACAAGGACTACAGATGCCGTTAACCCTGTCAGGACGCCGCAAATCGCTCCTCGGACGGTAAACCGCTTCCAATACAACGTAAACAACAGTAGTGGCAAATTGGATGATGCTGCTACCGCAAACGTCAGCGCAACGAGAATCGCCACGTTCATTTTTTCTGCACCGATCGCCAGCCAAATGGAGATCACGCCCACCGCAACTGACGAAAGCTTTGCCATGGTGACCTGTTCTTTTTCCGAAGCCACCCCTCGTCTGATCAGATGACTGTAGACATCATGCGCGAACGCAGAAGAGGCGGAGAGCACGAGACCTGTCACGACAGCCAATATCGTCGCGAAGGCGACAGCAGCAATATACGCCATCAAAAACTCTCCACCGAGAGCATCTGCCAAGAGCGTGACGGTCAGATTCCCCCCGAAGCCCACATTTTTCAATGCCTCGTAGCCTACAAACGTACTCGCCCCGAATCCGAGAAAAATCGTCATCAGATAAAAGGCACCGATGACCCACGTAGCGGTGTAAATCGAATTACGAGTCGTCTTTGCGTCCTTGACTGTGAATAACCGGGAGATAATATGGGGGAGTCCGGCTGTACCAAGAATCAAAGCCAAATGCAGGGAAATCGTTTCCAGCGGATCATGAAGTTGATTTCCCGGCTGCAAGAACTGTTCCTGAAGAGGTGTAATCGTACTCACATGGGAAAACATTTCGGAGAAGCTCCAATCAAAACGAGCAAACACGATCAGGCTTAAGATCAATGTCCCTGTCAGGAGCAAAATCGCTTTAATAATCTGAACCCAGGAGGTCGCCACCATCCCGCCGAACACGACGTAAAATGTCATCAGGCTCCCGACAATCAAGACCGCCGTATCGTAACGCACTCCCAATAAATAATGAATGAGGGCACCTGCCCCAACTAATTGCGCCAGCATGTAAAAAATCGTAATTAATAGCGTCGTACAGGCAACAACGCCACGCAGCCAAAGGCTGTCAAATCGGACGGCAATCGCGTCTGCCAACGTATAGCGCCCCAAATTATGCAACGGCTCCGCAACTAAAAACAAAATAATCAGATAAGAGACAAAAAAGCCAATCGCATACACGAACCCGTCAAAGCCGTACATCGCAATCGTTCCCGCAATCCCTAAAAACGAGGCAGCACTCATGTAATCGCCTGCAATGGCAATGCCATTTTGTAACCCATTCAAGCGATTGCCTGCTGCATAAAAGTCTTTCGTCGTACCCGTCTGTTTGGCAGCCGAATAAGTGATGGCCATCGTTCCGATAATGACGGCAAGGAAAAAGATGATCGTCGTCACGGACAATACCTCTCCCTTCTTGCAAAAATGAAAAAAAGACCAGGGGTTAACCCTAGCCTTCTCTTCGTGGCATGAGCTTCCTACATTTACTGTTTCTACGCTGAATCTTTCATTCCTGTATTCGCTTTCACCAAAATTTCCTCATACTTCTTATCATCACGGGAGCTGGACAACAAGGTTCCGATCCATGCTGCCAAAAACCCTAACGGGATCGAGACAATGCCCGGATTCGGCAACGGGAACAACGCTTCGCCGACCAAAATGGCTTTTCCAGCTACCGGATTCCAAACGTTCGGACTCATCGCAACCAGAATGAGAGAGCTGAACAGACCGACGAGCATCCCGGTGATTGCTCCTGCTGTATTGAACCTTTTCCAGAAGATCGTGAACAAAATCACTGGTAGATTTGCACTCGCCGCTACTGCGAAAGCCAGCGCAACAAGGAAAGCCACGTTCAGATTTTGCGCAAACAAGGCGAGCAAGATAGAGACAATCGAGACACCGACAGACGCCCATTTGGCCATCTTCATTTGCTCATTTTCAGTTGCTTTTCCTTGTCGCAATACGTGTCCGTAAAAGTCGTGCGCAAAGGCAGAAGCCGCTGTCAACACCAGCCCAGCCACTACCGCGAGAATGGTAGCGAAGGCAACCGCAGATACAAAAGCGAACAAGAAGTTACCGCCTAGTGCTTGGGCAAGCAGTGGAGCTCCCATGTTGCCTGCTGGGTCCATATTCCCCGCTCCTACAAACGCTGCCGCCCCGAAGCCGAGGAAGATCGTCATGACATAGAAGGCCCCAATGATCCATGTCGCATACACAACCGATTTGCGAGCAGTCGTGGCATCTTTTACGGTGAAGAAACGAATCAAAATATGCGGCAATCCCGCTGTTCCGAGCACAAGCGCGAGATTCAGCGAAATGGTATCAAGCCCTACTTTAAACTTGTTGCCAGGATTGAGGAATTGCTCTCCCAATGGTGTCGCTGTCTTCATTTGCTCGAACATTTTCAAGAGATTAAAATCGAATTTGGCAAAAACCATCATGGAGATGATGAATGTACCGACCATCAACAAAACCGCTTTGACGATCTGCACCCACGAGGTTGCCGTCATCCCGCCAAAGACGACGTAAATTGTCATCAATGCCCCTACGATCAATACGGAGGTCGTGTAGTCCAGCCCCAAGAGCAGCTTGATCAAGGCCCCTGCTCCGACCAATTGCGCGATCATGTAAAAAATCGAGATGGCAATCGAATTGAGAGCGGCGACACCACGCACCTTTTTATTGTCAAAACGCGCGGCTATCATATCTGCCATCGTGTATTTTCCTAAATTACGCAAAGGTTCTGCCACCAAGTAGAGTACAACGAGATACGCGACAAGAAAGCCGATACTGTAGAAGAAGCCATCAAACCCGCTCAGCGCAATCATCCCGGCAATCCCCAGGAAGGAAGCTGCCGACATGTAATCTCCCGCAATCGCGAGGCCGTTTTGCCAACCCGTCAGGCCTCCTCCAGCGGTATAAAACTCACTGGTCGTGTTCGTCTTTTTCGAGGCGTAAAAGGTAATGACAAGTGTCAACAATACAATGACGAGAAAGAGTAAAAATGCAGTAACGTTCATTAGCCCCTTCCACCTGCCTCTTGTTTGATTTTCTCAACGAGTTGATCAAACTGCTCTGCCCGCCTGGTGTACAGGATACAGAGACCCCATGTCATGACGAACTGAGCAAAGGCAAATACCCACGCCCACGAAATGGCTCCAAACGCCGGTTGATTCAGTACGGTGAAGTAGGAGGTTAAAATCGGAAGGGTAAAGTAAAACACGAAGAAAAAAATAGAAGATGGCAAAATAAACGCTTTTTTTCTTCTCAAAAGCTCTTTGAAAGTGGCTGACTGAATCACTTTTGCATAATCAACAGCATCCTTTTTCTGATCCTCGGCTTTTTTTGCCGAAGCGGATTTGCCCATGGGAACCTCCCCCTCATCTCCAGAAATGTAAGCGCTTCCTATATTGTAGAGAATGCTTTTTTATCCGTGTATTTTTCTGCGTAAGATGTCGGGGAGAGCGTGTCAGTGGCAGATTTTTAACCACGATCTGCAAACGATGGATCACCAGGCTTACTCCTCGAGACGTTTGAGCAAATCCTTGGCAGAGGTCCGAGATACGGGAATACGCGGTCTTCCTTCTCCCTTCAGAATCAGATTGTAGGCACCGTTGAACCATGGTTCGAGCTCGCTCACGAATTGAAGATTGACCAAATAGCTTTTGTGCGTACGGAAAAAATCATATGCGAAAAGCTTATCCGCCAGTTGTGTCAGGGTCATCCGCGTCGAATAGGTAGCCGTTTGGGTGACGATTTGCACATATCGCTCCTCCCGCACCGCATAGACAATCGTCGTTGGATCGATGACCACTAATCTGCTGTTGTCTTCTACCAACAGCTTGGTTCGTTTTGTCTGGACAGGCTCTGCTTTCGGCTTGACCAGACGCTCACGTATCCGTTGCATCGTTTCTACCAGCCGCTTTGGCTCCACAGGCTTCAACAAATAATCGACGGCGTACAGCTTAAACGCATCGATGGCAAATTCCTCATACGCGGTACAAAACACGATGAGGGGGTGCTGTTTGCGTGATGCGAGCATTCTCGCTGCCTGCGCTCCTTCCAGTTCAGGCATTTTCATATCCAGGAAGACGACATCCGGTTCGTGCACATCGACCATTTCCAACAGCTCTCGTCCATTGGTGGCATAGGGCAGCAGTTCTACGTCTCCTTCTTGTAGCAGTAAATAGCTCAGTTCTTCGCGTGCTAGTCGCTCGTCTTCTGCAATCATGACGCGTATCGGCATCAGGCACTCACCTCTTTTATAATGGGAATGGTAAAGGTAATCGAACTGCCGCCTTCTTCTTTATTGGCAAAATGAAGTTGGGCATCTTGTCCGCACAAGCTGATCAGACGTTGGTTGACATTATGAATGCCAATTCCGTTGCCCTCCTTACTCTCCATAGGCACCTTTCCCAGAACTGGCAGCAAGTTGTCGGGAAAGCCCTGGCCATTATCTTCGATTTGAAAAACAACGTGCAGATTCTCTCGTTTCACATGGAGGACGATCTCACCGCCGTTCGTGATGTCCCGAACACCATGCTGAATGCAATTCTCAAATAACGGCTGCAACGTGCCAGGAGGAATAAGAGCTTCCTCAACACCCGTATCAATGCTCGTGCGAACGACGAATTGCTCGGAAAATCTGATTTTGATAATTTCCAAATAAGCATGCAGATGATCTAACTCCTGTCTCACGGTGACAAGCGGACTCGCTGTGAGCTTCAGGTTGAATCGCATGAACACGCCAAGCTGAATGGTCATATGCCGGGCCAACTGCGGATCAATTCGTATCAAGGTCACAATGGAATTCAACGTGTTGAACAAAAAGTGAGGATGAATCTGTGCCTGCAGCATTCGCAACTCTGCATCCTTCATTAACCCTTTCATTTGCTCCGTGAGCGATAGGGTCAATTGATTGGAGATCAGGTTGCCAAGTCCTTTGGCTAGTGCTTCCTGTACTTTTCCTATTTGTTGCGGCCTCCGATAATAGAGTTTGATCAGACCGACGACGCTGTCCCCTTCTTTAATCGGCACGAGAATCGCTGCATGCAGGCTACAACTTTTGCGCTTGCACCCGATGCTCTCTCGCGTCAATCCCTTGTCGATTCCACCGCTATACAAAGCCCGCTTATCGAGCTCACTATGGAGCGCTTCTCCCGGATGATGATGATCTGCCCCCACTCCCACGTGCGCAAGAAGCCGTTCTCGATCGGTTACCGCGACAGCTGCTGCTTTCGTTTCTTTTTGCAAGACGAGGGCTGCTGACTGAGCCGTTTGCGGTGTAAGCCCCCTTTTCAGGTGTGGCAAAATTCTTTCCGCTATCGTAAAGGATCGCTCCGCCTCAATGGCTGCCGAACGTTCTGCCTCTTGCAAGGCAACCCGTATCATCGTCGTAAAAATGGCAATCGAAACACTGTTCGTCAGCACCATGGGAATCCCAATCACGTTGACCATGGTTCGCGCCAGCTCGGGCGGAGCTGCCATGATCAATAAAAGCGACATCTGAATAATGGGCGCGAACATGCCGATGAACATGGCTTTGGACGGAGAAATAACCCGCTCCTGTGAGAAAAAACGCGCTACGTATCCTGCCAGCAACCCCGTGATCGGGATTGACAAGCCCATCGATGCTGCGGCGAATCCTCCCAATTGGAAGACATGAAGCCCAGCAATGACACCTGCCCCCAGGCCAACGAGAGGCCCTCCGAGCAAACCTCCAATAACGACCCCTACCAACGTAGAATTGGCGATAATTTCGTCATTCGACAAACGAAAAATCCAAAACGCAGGAAGATAGCTCTCCCCTTGCACGACCACGCCTGCATATGTACCTGCAATCCCAAACAACCCGAACATCACGGAAAATGCGATTGACGTCCCTACGTGCAATTCGCGGTCTAAAAGCTGGCGAAACAACGGTGTTCTTGTCAAAATAAATGCCAGCGTCAAAAGAATGCCCATTCTTTCAATGAGCAATAACGTGAGATTGTCCACCGCAGCCTCCCTTAGTTTAAATCTTCTATAAATTCCGCATATTGCCCTCAATTCCCTGCTGGACAGACAACCTCGCTAGGCTGATTGCATACGCTGTGTGTGCAATGCTTCAGGAGAAGGGTGATCATACCATGTGTGGAATTGTAGGATGGATTGATTGGGAAAAGGACTTATCTGGTGAACGTAATGTGCTGCAAAAAATGACCCAATGCCTCAAGGATCGAGGCCCTGATGCAGAAGGCTTTTGGCTGACTCCGCGCGCGGCCCTCGGTCATCGCCGCCTTGTGGTCGTAGACCCTGCTGGTGGACAGCAGCCTATGTCGGCTCTCAAAAACGAACATGCCTGCACCATGATCTACAATGGTGAATTGTATAATACCGAGGATTTGCGAGCAGAACTGCTGGCCTGCGGACATACCTTTCAATCTCACTCGGATACGGAGGTGCTTTTGCACACGTATTTGGAGTGGGGGCCAGATTGTCTGTCAAAGTTAAACGGCATCTTTGCTTTTGCGATCTGGGACGAACGCGAACAAAGATTGTTTGTTGGTCGTGACCGTATGGGGGTTAAGCCGCTGTTTTATGCGCAAAGAGGCAGTTCTTTTCTTCTGGCCTCCGAGCTAAAAGCCTTGCTCGCTCACCCCGAAGTCAAACCAGAGCTCTCTCGTGAAGGCTTGGCGGAGGTTTTCGGGATCAGTCCCGCTCGCACGCCTGGCCATGGTGTTTTTCATAACGTACACGAGGTTCGGCCCGGCTCCTATCTGTTGGTGACGCGTGATAGCGTCAAGCAAAAACGATACTGGCAGCTCGAAAGCCACCCACATACGGATGACCTAGAGACAACTGCAGAACGTGTCAGAGAGTTAGTCACGGATTCGATTGAACGCCAATTGGTTGCGGATGTTCCCGTTTCGACCCTATTGTCAGGCGGGTTAGACTCGAGCATTATAACAGCCGTAGCGGCAGATCATTTTCAAAAAACAGGCCGTGGAACTCTGCACAGCTACTCCATCGATTACGTCGACAACCGAAAGCATTTCAAGGCGAGTGCTTTTCAACCGAATGAGGATGAACCTTATGTGCAACTTGTTACAAAATTTCTCGGAACCCAGCACCACACGATTGAATTCGACACAGACGATTTGATTGCATCCCTGAAAACAGCGACACTCGCCCGCGACTTGCCGGGGATGGCTGATGTGGATGCGTCCCTTTACCTGTTTTGCCGCGAAATAAAAAAAGAGACGACCGTCGTCCTCTCTGGAGAATGCGCAGATGAAGTATTTGGCGGGTATCCGTGGTTTCATCGCGAGGAACTGCTGAATGCCGGAACGTTCCCTTGGTCGAGAGCGACGAAAGAACGTGCCTCCTGGCTATCCCCTGATCTTCGCGATTGGGTCAAACCCGAGGAATACATTGCCATGCGGTATGAGGAATCTCTCGATGAAGTCCCACATCTTCCAGGCGAAGATCCACTTGAAGCTCGCCGACGGGAAATGTTTTATTTGAATATAACGTGGTTCATGAACACGCTGTTGGATCGCAAAGACCGAATGAGTATGGCGGCCAGTCTGGAAGCGCGCGTCCCGTTCTGTGACCACCGCATCGTGGAATACGTCTGGAACATCCCATGGGATATGAAGACGTACGGGAATCGGGAAAAAGGCATTTTACGAAAAGCCATGGAAGGAATCTTGCCGGATGAGGTTCTGTATCGCAAGAAAAGCCCGTACCCGAAAACACATAATCCCGCCTATACGGAAGCCGTTCGCTCTTGGCTGCTGGATATTTTAAACGACCCTTCCTCTCCACTGCTTCAACTGGTAGATGTTCCAACGATTCGAAAAATTGCCGAGTCAGATGCACAGGCTTCGAGCATTCCGTTTTTCGGTCAGCTCATGAGTACACCCCAGTTGTTCGCCTATCTCGGCCAGCTGGATTATTGGCTGCGGGAATACCGTGTTTCCATTCGTGCCTAACGAAATATCAAAAGCTCCTCGCCCCTTATGTTTCGGGGGAATTGAGGAGCTTTTCGTTACTTTCTGGTCTTTCCCCGTTTCTTGGTTCTACGTACGGGTTGTGCCTTCGGGTTGAGGGGAATGGTGGGAAGAGATTGATATCTCAGATCAAACTGCTCGCCTGAGCGTTTCATGATCGTGAACGTTTTGGTTGCACCTACTCGGATCAAACGGTAGTCGACTCGTGTTTTTTTCCCTCCCCCGCTCAGTATCGCAGCCACGGTCCGATGATCCGGCAGATTCACTTTTATCTGCAACGACAGCACGGTTGCAGGAAAAGGTGGGATATCACGATAAGGAACACAGAGCTTACCTTTTAGCATCCGTAAATGGAGATTCCGAATCATCACTTCCGTCAATTGCTTTCCCCAATACCGACGGAAAATACGGGAGATTTTTCGTTTGGTGTTGTATTTTTCGGGCAATGGCGTGTAATCCACACCGTTTACGGTATACACAGGCTTTCCTCTCGGCGAATTCGCGATCTGAGTCCAGACATGCTCTGCTGAAGTGATTAACTGCTTGAGCCTCTGCAACTCATCCAAGGATTTCACCTCCTCCATAAACCGTATGGTGGTGGGCTTATGCTAGTACGCCCGATTTCAGCTTTCCAAGCGTAATGGATAAGAATTCTGAACATACATATAAATTGCAATCATATTATCGAGATGATAGAATATAAACCGCTTTCACTTCTCTTGTCGGGAAGTGCGTTTTTTTGCCTGTCAAGTTTAGCATTATTAAATTTCTCGGAGGTTGTAATGAATTACATCATTCCCATCGTTGGCTTACTCATCGTGATCGGGTTAGCATTGTTAGGGAGCAATGGACGTAAAAAGGTCAAATACAAACCGATCTTCGTCATGATTGCTCTGCAATTTTTGCTTGCCTTTCTTCTTTTGCATACCAAGTTTGGGTTTATATTCGTTTCAGCCATTTCCAAATCGTTTGAAAAACTTCTTGCCTTTGCTGCGGAAGGGATCAATTTCGTTTTTGGCAATCTGGCAAACGACGGACAAATGTCCTTTTTCCTTGGAGTATTGCTCCCCATCGTCTTCATTTCCGTCCTGATCGGTATTTTGCGTCACTTCAAGATTTTGCCAATTGTTATGAAAGCAATTGGCTTTGTTCTGAGCAAAATTAACGGCATGGGTAAGCTGGAGTCTTACAACGCTGTCGCTTCCGCTATTGTCGGCCAAAATGAAGTCTTCATCACTGTGAAAAAACAGCTCGGTTCGTTGCCAGAGCACCGTCTGTATACGCTATGCGCGTCAGCCATGTCGACTGTTTCGATGTCGATTGTCGGTGCATACATGACGATGATTGAGCCAAAATACGTCGTCACAGCACTGTTCCTGAATCTGTTTGGCGGCTTTATTATCGCTTCCATCATCAACCCTTATACAGTGAACGAAGAAGAAGATTTACTGGAGATTCAAAGCAATGAGAAGCAGTCCTTTTTCGAAATGCTCGTCGAGTACATCATGGACGGCTTCAAGGTTGCCGTAGTCGTGGGCGCAATGCTGCTCGGTTTTGTTGCCTTGATCGCAGCTGTGAACAGCTTGTTCGGCATGATTTTCGGCTGGACGTTCCAAGAAATGCTCGGCTTCGTCTTCGCTCCTTTTGCCATCTTGATGGGCATTCCTTTTGCGGAGGCGATGACGGCTGGCAGTATCATGGCGACGAAGCTCGTAACGAACGAGTTTGTGGCGATGATCGAGCTGGGCAAAGTCGTATCTGAACTAAGCCCACGTACAGTAGGAATTCTCTCTGTCTTCCTCGTTTCGTTCGCGAACTTCTCCTCTATCGGCATCATCGCTGGTGCGGTGAAAGGTCTGAATGAGAAACAATCCAATGTGGTCGCTCGCTTTGGGTTGAAGCTGCTGTTCGGTGCCACGCTGGTTAGTCTTTTGTCTGGTGTCGTCGTCAGCTTCGTCCTGTAAGTGACATAAGAAAGTGTCCCACTGCCATGTGCAGTAGGGACACTTTTTTGTATGCAAAGCTCCTAATTTCTTATGGTTCACCCAATCCAACTTGAAAAAAAAGGATGATTGCGTAGTTTGTGGAAATGAACCGAATGAAAAAATATACGGAGGAGATAAAATGAGTGACATTGGAATAAATGAAACGAGTCAAAAGCTCGACATCGGTGGAGTTAGACTATGTTTTAAATATTTTGGTGAAATAAGTGATTTTCCGACGGTGGTTTTTGATTCTGGTTATGGGTGTACATTGAACTACTGGAGTTCGATTGGCGGTGACATTTCAAAGCATACTAGGATGTTCATTTATGACCGAGCAGGCATAGGGGAAAGTGAAAGTGATGAAAGACCTCGTCATAGTCAGCAAATCATCGAGAATCTTAGAAGCTTGCTTCAAAAAGCAAACGTGTCCCCCCCTTACGTTTTGGTCGGGCACTCTTTTGGGGGATTGAATGTCCGACTATATGCAAGTACATTCCCAGAAGAGGTTGCCGGAGTGATTTTATTAGATCCATGTCATGAAGATCAAAATAAAGTCATGGTTCCATTGTTCTCTGAAGAAATTCAGGCAGCGTACTATAGTCAGTTTGTTCTTGAAGGTTCTATTCAAGAGATGGAAGAAAGCTTTGAACAAGCTCGAAATTCTAAATCACTTGGCAACAAGCCACTCATTGTCGTATCGGGTACATTACAATCTCATCATAATCCTGAATCTATGGCTGCTTGGGTCCACTTACATAAAGAGCTTACGAAATTATCAACCCGCAGCAAACATATCATCGTTGAAAATGCTGGACATGCCATTCATATTGATCAGCCAGATGTTGTCGTAGATATCATTAAGGACATGCTGCTTTCGTGTAAAGCTCAGAATAATTAAGGTGAATTGGTTCTACAGCAACTATGATCATTGGACAACTCCCTCACAATAACCCTTCCTATCCTTTCGGGTAATAAAAGTAACCAGCGAGTGTCCGGCTACAATCGAGACACTCGCTGATATTTTATCGTATGACCTTCTCCACATCGACACGTCCGGAAAAAAAGGTAGCTCCTCCCCCCATGTCCGCGATGCGATCCGGGGTCAGCGCATTTACATAATGCTTTGAGTGAGGAGCATCAGCCCACAAGCCTTGACTGACCACCACTCCCGGTAAAACATTTTCTCCTATCGATACAACCAGCTCGCATTCTCCCCGCTTATTCCATATGCGGACCGTATCTCCGTCACTTATGCCTGATGCAGACGCATCTGCCACATTCATATGCAAACGAGGTATTTTCTCCATTTTCTTATGCTTCTCATTATTCGAGAACGTGGAGTTCAAATAATTGTGATTGGGCCCCGGGACAAATAAATACGGGAAATCCCCATCATTCACCAATGGCGTGTACGTCGGTAATGGGGGCAACCCTCGTTTTGCCATTGCTTGCGAGTAAAGCTCAATTTTGCCACTTGGGGTTGGAAGGTGTTCCAAAAAGAAAGGTTCCCTATTTGCTTTGGCATATTGTTTTTCGACCAAAGTTTCATACGTGATTCCTTCCAGATGAGGATTGCCGTGTCCCTCCAACGCCTGTCTTACCATCTCTGCATCACTGTCTTGAAAAACAGGTTCGTCATATCCCATCGCAGCAGCCAGCAAGCGGAAAACCTCCGTGTTGGATTTGCTCTCTCCAAATGGGGCGATCACCGGTTGCTGAAGCTGAATGTAATGATGCCAATACGACGTGTAAAAATCCGTATTTTCATAAGAAGACGTCGCTGGCAAAACGATATCGGCATAGAGAGCCGTCTCTGTCAAAAACAAGTCATGCACGACCGTGAACAGGTCCTCTCTCGCCAAGCCTTGCCGTACTTTGTTTCCTTCCGGTGCGACAATGGCTGGATTGCTCGTATAGACGAATAGCGACTTCACCGGCGGTTCTGTATCGAGCAACGCTTTTCCAAGTTCATTCATGTTGATGACTCTCGTCTGTTTATTGGCCAGCAAATCTGGTCGCTGCACGGCAAGCTTGTTGTGCTCCAGAAAGCCTTTATTCCCTTTATTGGCCCCACCACCTTTGACGAGCCACTGCCCTGTCAGGGCCGGAAGACAAGCAATCGTTCTTACACACATTCCACCATTGTCGTGATGCTGAATGCCGTTTCCGATGCGAATAAAGGACGGGGAAGTGGTGCCATACATTCTCGCCAATTTGTAAATATCGTCGACAGGGACACCCGTTATGGCTGATACGGTAGCAGGATCGTAGGTACGTACATGCTCCCTGAGCTCTTCATGTCCGACCGTATACTTTTCCATAAAGGCTGAATCCACCAAGTTTTCTGCAAAAAGCACATGCATGATGCCCAAAGCCAAAGCCGTATCTGTTCCGGGTAAAATCGGGATAAACCAATCAGCCCATCGACCTGTCTGATTTTTATGGACATCAATCACGATGATCTTCGCCCCGTTTTTTCGAGCCTGTTCTGCAAACACCACTTGATGCATGTTGGTGCTAACCGTATTGATCCCCCACATGATGAACAGCTTGGAATGAACGGTGTCTTCCGGATCTGTTCCAAAGGCTCCGCCCATCGTGTAGCTGTACCCTACAGCCCCTGCACTGTTGCAAATCGTCCGGTCAAGTTGACTGGCCCCCATACGATGGAAAAAACGGCGATCCATGCCTTCCACACTAATCCGCCCCATGTTTCCGTAAAAGCTGTAAGGCAAAATGCTCTCGGGACCGTCTGAGTCGATTAAGGCACGCCAGCGTTCGGTAATGGTCGCAATCGCTTCCTCCCAACTGATTCGGACAAATTCCCCGCTTCCTTTTTTGCCAGTGCGTTTCAGCGGATGCGTGAGTCGCTTGGGATCGTAAATGCGTTCTGTCATGTTTCGGACTTTGTTGCAAATATTTCCCTTCGTCACCGGATGGTTGGGGTCCCCTTCAATTTTGATGATTTTCCCCTCTTTTTTATGAAGGAGCAATCCACATTGGTCCGGGCAGTCAAGTGAACAGACTGCTGGAAAAACACCGTTTTCCTGCGTGGTATAAGTCATGGAGTTCCCCTCTTTCTCCTAACCATAACTGGCTTTTATACGCTATTATAATCGATTGAAAAAAGAAGGCACTACCCCTGCGCGAATGAGAAGTTAATGAATTTTCTTTTTATATACGAATCGTCTCATTACGATTTCTAATGGTCCGTTCAGATTATGTTTTTCTAAAATCGTGGCCAATAGGAGAGACAAACCCCAAATACCAACGGCAATCAAAGTAGCGATTCCGTTACTAACGCGTCCCCCTAAATCAAATGCTACTGGTGAAAACAATAAAACCAGCATCGCCTCATTCCATACATAGAATGTTAAGGAACGTTTTCCTAAAGCCATAAACGACTGGAGTAAAGGCCCCGCTTTTTTTAACTTTGCCCCCATGATTCCAAAGAAAGCCGCATAAGCTAATCCTCCAGCAATTCCGGTTAAAATGTGGAATCCGTACACGAAACCAGCGAGAAAAAAACTCGGGTTCCATATGTTCCCTATAAAGGTTAAAGGCAATGCTCCTAGTATAGAAACAGCTAAGCCGATAGTTGTTATGAAAGTAAGCGTTCGTATCTGTTGCTCCGGCTTGGTTAATAATTGATAGTTGGCAATCCACATTCCCAGCAAAACGGAAGGAAGAATCGGGAACATGCCATGAATAAAAATAGGAATAAACGGGAAATAAGTCAAACTAAGTAGCAGTGTGCTAAGATAGGTGTCTGTAGCTAACACCTCTGGAGGAAACCCATAATCTCCGATGGATTCCATCGTGAAGCCCCACATTATCGGATTTGCGATGATATAGAATACCGTGATAACAATAAAGGTTCGGATCAGCGTCTTTATTTCACGTGTTAACAGCCAACTGACGAGAAGACCAGCTACCCCATAGGCCATTAAAATATCTTGACCGCCAATGATCACCACTAAAACTGCTCCAAATACTATCAAATACCAGGAACGCCTCCGGACCGCCTTTACAGCATCTTTTTCTCTTTTTCCTTTCGCCATTTGACTATTAAAAGCCAGTACCAAACCATAACCGAATAAAACGGCAAACATCGCTCTTGCTCTGTTATCAATGATGAACATGCCAAAAAGATTGACAACTTGATCAAAGAAATTCTGACTTTCCATTCTGTGAACGATCCCGGGTTCCAAAGCGTACAGATACAGCGGGGCATGTGCGAGTGCAATAAGTAGTAACATAGCGCCTCTGGCCAGATCTAATGAAACGGCACGTTTTTTTGTCTCCGCCGTTATCATATGAAGTAAAACGGACATACGATCCACTCCTTTGTTTGTTGCCAAAAGTTCAACGGTATCGTTAGACAATGAGCTTCATCACCATTTTTACGAGCTCAACGGCGTATTGCTCCATGGGTATAGATGAATTCGGCTTAAGCATTCTTTCTTCGATCGCCCCGATAATAAAGGATGCTACTATTTCTGTTTGAAAGGATGGAGTAAATTCCCCATTCTGTTGGCCTTCCTTGAGAATATCCACTACCATCTTTCTAAGTCCGTCCTCTTCAGGTTCGTCTTCCATTCTGTAATATGGCACCCCATTTTCATTCCGAGCATTAAAAACAATCTCAATCAAGGCAATTGTATGTTTATAATGGGTTTCTTGATAAGTCAGATGTGCCTCTATAAAAGCTTCCAGTTGTTTCATTGCAGAATGTGATAACACAACGTTCCCACGAATAAAATCAAGTTGCTTCGCTATCAAAAACAGTAAGGTATGATTCATAAGATCAAGCTTGTCACGAAAATGATAAGAAATAAGCCCTGTGCTAATCCTGGCTTTTTTTGCTACCTTCGTTAAGCTTAAATTGTGATAGCCAACCTCTTCCAATGTATCAATACAAGCAAGAACAATTTGCTCTCTTCTAGCCTCGGCAATAAAAGAATCAGTCATTGCTATTCCACTCCTGATGGATAGTTTTTGGTCGATTAATCAAAAAATTGATTGGTCATTCAAATTTTATGCAGGCGGATTTTAATTGTCAAGAGGACCCAGAGCCAAAAAAGGACACCATCTGTGTGATGGTGTCCCTTTTTCTACGATTTCAGAAATCCCAATCCAGCAAGTCCTCCAGCAGTTCGCGGGAAAATGCTAATTGCTCCGGTGTGTATTTATCCAGAAAACCCATAAATCGCTGTTCAATGTCCTGATGCACCTGGTGATGAATCTTATACAGCTTTTGTCCTTTTGCGGTTAGCCGATAGTACACTTCTTTCTTATTATCAACCAGCTGTTGCCTTTTAATTAAATCAAGCTTCCATAACTTTTTACTGATCCGTGTTATGGACCCTTTCGTTAAGTTGACTTTTTCCGAAATCGTGGTGACGTTAATGGGACCATGATCTCCGATACAGGCAATGAAATGAATTTCGGATAGCGTAAGGTTTAGCTTCATTCCCATCTCGGATTCCAGCTTCTGCATCTCTTCCGCCATTCGTGTAGTTAAATTGCTTTCTCGCTGCTCTTGCTGCGTAACGAGCTGTATGTAAAGCTGCATAATCCGCTGCTTGGAAAGCTCTGTGTTTTGCATATCATGTCTCCTAAATAACCATCTCCTCTCCATTATATACTGATTGTTTCGAGAAAAACAATTTATTTTGTTTCGCACAAAACAATTCTGCAACAATTAAACTTGCCCGCACCAGTGAGTAATTCCTTTCCGAATGGCTTCCATAGGATTAGACTCTGACTGGGAAACAGCCCAAGCGACATATCCATCCGGTCGAATCAGCGCTGTATGCACGTCATGCCAATCAGTAGCTCCCTCAGCAAGCGAAGCGCGAAGCACATGGACATGCTTGTATTTCGACCAATCGAAAGCATTGTCCAATCGTTCATCCGATCCTAAATGTAGCAAAAGGAATGAACCGGAATGAAAAAGCTCGTATGCATTCTGGCACTCACCGTTCTCCAGACGCAGATTCAACTCTGTAAAACGTCGACCATTCAATACATGCGGCTGCATCTCCCCATCCGGTTCATATTGGATATTGAACGCAGAGATTTGGGTAGCCAGCAGATAATTTGCCTCGGGTATTTGCAGCAGGTCGGACACCATATTCCTCAAAGCGATAACGGATGGGGAGAATTCCATACTACCGAACAGCAACGACTGCACCTGAGTATTCGTTAGCAATGCGGTATTGATGGGGAAACGCTCCGTATGATAGCTGTCCAACAGCCAATCCGGTGCCCAACCTTTTAATTGGGCCGCCAGCTTCCACCCTAGGTTGATTGCCTCTTGCAGGCCAACGTTCATCCCCTGTCCTCCGGCTGGAAAATGAATATGCGCCGCATCTCCCGCCAGGAAAATCCGTCTCTCCCGATAACGCTGAGCTTGCAAGGTCGCATTTCCAAAACGAGTCATCCAAAACGGGTCGGAAATCCCCAAATCGTCGCCAAGAATACGCAGTAAACTAGTGCGCAATTCCTCCAACGAAACTGGTTCTTCCTTTGGCACTGCCATTCGCTCCGGATCGATCAGCACCACCCGATGCATCCCTTTTGGCAAGGGTACAATCATGACCAAACCATGCTCATTAAAGTGTGAAGCAGCTCCTGATTCTGGGGGATTTTTCAAAACAACATCCCCCTGCATAGCTGTAAAAGTAGCATTTTTGCCGATAAACGGAATGCCTGCCTCCTTGCGGACAATGCTGGCAGCTCCATCTGCACCGACCACATAGCGTGCCGTAAGCACAGCCTTTCCATTCGGCCCGGAAGCCTCAACCTCAACCCCGTGCTGATCTTGGTGTACGGCCATTACCTCCACTTCTCTGCGTATTTCCACCCCTAGACTTTTTGCCCACTCCTCTAGTATCTTCTCCGTGTCATGTTGGGGAATAATCAGTGTGTAGTTAGAGGAAGAATCCAAGACAGAAAAATCCAAGCGTGTATCAAGCGCAGCAAAATGCCCCGTCGAAATCGGCTTTCCTCTATCAAGTAATTTCGCTTTCAACCCGCGCAAATCCAGGATTTCAAGTGTGCGCGGATGTACAGTGAGTGCCCGTGAATACGGAGTCGTTTCCTTTAACCGCTCAAGTACGCACACCTTCATTTTAGCCAACGCCAGCTCTCCAGCCACCATCATGCCAACTGGTCCACCACCAACAATAATCACGTCATAATCAACCTGCATTGAAACCACTCCTCTTTTTTGTTTTGCACGAAACAATATGAATATATCACATCTTTTTTTAATTGAAAACCATTTTCAATTAAAAACTTTTTAAAGACGATGCCAGCAAATGAAAAGGCGACCCCTTCTCGAATGGAGGAAGAGATCGCCTTTTTCTATTTTCTTATCGTTTTGCTACAACAATGGCATAGACATGACCTTGGTCATTTGTCCACAAATCCACTTTGTCTTTGGTGGAAAGATCGCTTTCTTTCAAGTCATTACCGTTGTAGTATTTGATCTTTGCGTCTTCCGTCATCTTCAAGCTCGTCGATACGTCACCGAAGAATACGTATTTGTCTTTGTTCACACGGGATTCGATTCCGACGAAACTCACGTTTTCTTTCGCAAGTTTTCCACTGATGGAAGCAGCAATGACATCGCCGTCACGATCAAGAGTCAATGTCACGTACTCAAATTGATCAACGTCTTCAATCGCGTCCTCATCCGTTACATCGTACGTCTTGCCGTTAACCTCTACTTTCGCGGAAGTCACCTTGCCGTCATCGTTACGAACCTCAACAGAGTCAACCACGCCGCTTACTTTCCTAGGCGCACCTGTAACGGCTTTTACTTTGCCAGCGTTGTTGAGTGTCAGCGTGTACTCTTTGTCGTTGGATGCTGCATCGCTGTCAATTGTGACGCCGGACAAGAGCTCATACACTTTCCCGTTCACGGTAATTTTGGAACCGGATTTTTTCGTCACGTATCCTTTTACGGTTTGCTTTTCCAAAGTCAGTTCCACAATGTCATTCGTGCCGACATTGTATTTCCACGTAAGGATACGGTGGTCATTAAACTGATCGGTTTTAACCATGGTTGGTGATACGGAGTCACCATCGACTGTCAGCTTCGCGTTGGTCAAGATATCGTAGGTTTTCCCGTCGATTTTCACAGTTGCCAGCTTTCCTGCTGCATACGCGGTTGTGTCGGAGACCAGCTTGTTCGTAGCTGCTCCTACACCCTGCTCTACTTTCACCAGATTTCCATTCTTGTCAAACGTAAGCACTGCAATTTGGCCGCTCGTCAACTCATCCAGCTCATCTACTTCGTCTTCGTCTACGAACAACTCAGTATCTTCATGCACCTCGTAATTGACGCCAGCAACGCGAATCAGGTTTTTGTTTGTATCAACGGTGATCGTATCCGTGAAGCTCAGCTTCGTGTAAACAAGCTCGGATACTTTGCCGTCTACATTGAGTGTCAGCTCGACCAAGTCGTCTTTTTCGATGTCAGAGAACGATGCACTTGTTGCTTTCGCCTCTGGATGCGCCTTGCCTTTGATCGTTGCTTTGGAATCCAGAACATAAGTCGTGCCGTCTACCCTCAGCTCTTTCTTCGAGTTGGAACCGCTCACGGAAGATACTTTTTCCACAATTCCTTTTGTCGTGTTGTCGCTAATCGTGATGGACTTGATCTTGCCATTGTCGCCAACGACTGCCACAAACTTTTGGCCGATGTGAGAACGGCTTACATTTACACCATCTTCTACTTCCAAAACGACTTCTCTTCCATTGACGATTGCCTTGAATTTCTTCTCATCGCCTACAGCCGTTGTAAAATTAAGGCCAGTCTTCACGATCCCTTCGACGATTTCGGAGTCAGAAGTAACAACGGTGAGGAAAGCCACTCGGCCGTTTTTCGTGATGTATTCTACTTGCGCGCCTACGACCAGATTGCCGTATACTTGCGCGGAATCAGCAATTTCGATTTCTTTGTTTTGTCCGACTAGTTTCAGCTTTTTGCCAGACTTGTCATACGAAGCGACTGCTCCCTTTACTACTGGCAGCTTTTGAATGGTTCCTTTTGCATTGCCATCTTTGTCGTAGTATGCGCCGTTTGCGTATACAGGCGTTTCCATGAACTTATCTGTATACTTCGCGACGATATCACGCGGAGCTGCTGCTGTCGGTGTTTCTTTTGCATCGTAGATACCTGCTCTGTCCGCTTCCAGCAAGTACGGGATGTACCACTCGCTTGATGCTGATGGACGAACGTCGATCTTCAAGCCTTGAACGTAAACAGTCAACGCTTCCGCAATTTTTACATTGTGATTCGGTTTGAAGGTGCCATCTGGATAGCCCTTGATAATGCCTTGCGATACAGCGAGATTGATATAACCTGTCGCCCAGTGATCTGCAGGCAGATCTTTAAAGACTGTTTTTCCTTGCAAGAGCTTTGCTTGCGCATCTGTGTACCCGAGTGCCAGCACCGCAACTTTGGCGAACTCCGCTCTCGTCACTTCTTTATTCGGCTTGAACGTGCCATCGGTATATCCTTTTAACACACCTGCATAATTCAATTTCAGAATCGCGTCTTTATTAACGTTTCCTCCGATGTCGGAGAATGGCAGTGCCGTAGCAGCCAATCCGGTCCCCGGCAATGCAAGCGAACCTGCCAGAACCGCTGTCGCCAATAATTTTTTGAAATCCTTGCTTGCCCGATTCTTTGCTTTTTGCAAAATAAACCCCTCCGTTAATGTAACAGTTTCATCAGTTTTTTCTCTCCAGCAGACACTCCCATTTGAAGAGATGATAGATAAGTCCACAGTAGAACTGTTTTCTTCTGCCGAATGCTCTTTTTAGACGACAAGATTTCCGAAAAAGTTTCAAGGCTTGTTCACGGTAATTCATTCCACTGTTCTTAAACATTGATAGGTAGCGGGTTCACGATATTTCGCTGAACGTAAAAAAACCACCTGAGATCTCAGGTGGTTTTACGTTTCATTCCAGCAGGAAATGCTATAAGCCAGGTTCTGTCTCTCCCGTGCTTCAAGCGGGGCAATCCCTCGCACCAAGAGCGGTAGCCATCTATCTATGGCATCCGAAGATACCATCCGTCCTTTCCGTTTGATTCCTTCAGGACGGTTCCCCTACCTAATTTGGGTTTCTCGCTCGCAGGGTTTACCGCGTTCCATCTTTTCTGTCGCCAGAAAAGCTACGTTTCTGTGGCACTTTCAGCGTACTCGGGCCTCAGAGAGAGCCCTTTCCACGCCGTCAGCAAGGCTTGACGCCTCACTGCCCTGGCTTGCACCAGGTACGAACACTCCAGGCATCTCAGCCTGGGCGAGCCTGGACTTTCCTCTACCGCCAATCGTCGAAACGATTGCGGCAGCGACTACCCACATTTCCTGCACATCAGAATCAGTAACATTTACTCTATCACATGGCTCATACATGGTCAACAAGCAGGATTTGGAAGGTTAGTGAGTATGGTTATTCGTTATTTTCGATCGGAGGTCTTTACATATCGATAATTCTCGATATAATTATGCGTATGGATCCAATTGAAATTTTTAAAGCGCTGTCCAACGAGTCTAGACTTCAAATTTTGTATTGGTTAAAAGAGCCTGAAAAACATTTTACGCCCCATGAAGGAGTTGATATGAGGAAAATCGGGGTATGCGTCAGCCAGATAACTGAGAAATTGAATATGACCCAATCAACCGCATCCCAATATTTGTCCATTCTCCAACGAGCCGGCCTTATCAAGACGGAGCGTATTGGCAAATACACGTATTATACCAGGGACGAAGAAAAAATACGTGAAATTGGAGCCTTTTTTAGTAGTCAAATATGATCGAAATAAAGCTGAATGCTTCATGGAGTATTCAGTTTTATTTCAAAAGCACATTTCGATATATCTCGATATATTAATATTTTGCGGTTTGAATCAGTATTATTGGACAACATCTTATGAAAGATGCAAATATTTTAACAGGAGTGAAATACATGTCGAATACATGGAAGGTTTACTTTTTGGCATTGGTCAGTTTTTTAGTTGGGACATCCGAGTACGTGATTTCAGGCATCCTTGATAAACTCTCCAGTACCATGGGCATCTCAATTACAGCGGCGGGTCAGCTTGTTACTATTTTTTCATTTGTTTATGCCATTTTCACCCCGATCATGATGGCACTAACTGCGAAAATGGATAGAAAGAGGCTTCTCGTTAGTGCACTAGGTATTTTCGTGTTAGCCAATATACTGTCATTCGCTATGCCGAAATTTGAATTGTTTGTTCTAGCCCGTGTGATCATGGCTTTAGGAGCAGGGATGGTTGTTGTGACTGCGTTAGATATCGCGTCCAAGATCGCTCCTGCAGGTAAACAGGCAAGTGCGATTGCAACCGTCATTATGGGATTTACCGCATCATTAATCATTGGTGTTCCCCTCGGACGCGCAGCCGCCGCTACATTTGGATGGCAATCCGTTTTCGGTATCATTGCGCTGGCAGGACTTCTGGCGATGTTTGTCCTGTCCCGGACGATCCCGCAAGTGCAAGGGGATGAGCCGGTACCTCTGTCTAAGCAGTTAGCATTATTGAAAAACCCGAAGGTCGCACTTGGCTTATCGATTACGTTCTTTTGGCTGGGTGGGTATTCCCTCGCATATACCTACATTTCACCCTATCTTCTCGAAGTCGCAGGCATGAATGAGAATTTGTTGAGCGGCGCCTTATTGGCGTTCGGCGTAGCTAGTCTGATCGGTTCCAAATTGGGTGGTTTCAGCACTGACAAATGGGGAGTATCCCCCACTTTACTTGGTGGAATGATCCTGCACGTTGTTGCTCTCATTTTGCTTTCAGTTACTGTTGCTATCTCGCCTCAACCGTTTACAGTTATCGCCATTTTGGTATTATGGTCTTTCGCTGCATGGTCTTCCGGGCCTACGCAACAGTTTAATTTGGTACGGATTGCACCGAATAATTCAGGGATCATGCTTGGTCTTAATCAATCCATGATGCAGCTCTCGATGGCCGCAGGGGCAGGTTTCGGAGGCATTGCGGTTGAGCAAGTTTCCCTGTCTTCGATTACATGGTTGGGTACGATTAGCGTGGCGATCGCCATCCTTGCTTCCCTATTTTTAATTGTTATGTTAAAAGAAAAGGTTGCACAACAGAACACAAACTTACGAAATTACCCCTCATAAAGCGAGCTTATCATGTCGGGGAAATTGTACGGTAACATTTATAATGGACACAGAGTTGCTTGAGCTTACAATGTGGTGGCCTGTACCTTAGTGGTACGGGCTTTACGCTCGAATAAAGCATTACCTTGCCGATGAGGCAAATATATGGTTTCAGTCACAAAGGTTCCATTTGTAGTACAATAGATAGGCGATAAGGAGGTAGGACGATGATCACCATTACTCCAACTGCGGCAGTACGTCTTGCACAAATGATCGCGGAAGAAGCGGATGCTGAGCAGCTCGGAATCAGACTCGTTCCGACTACGACGGGTTGTGGCAGCTATACATATAGCATCGCCATTACGGAAGCGGAAAAACATGATCTCGAACAAGAAATAAGTGGAATTCGTTTCTTTTATCAAACGCATGAGATAGACAAGCTCTCCGGGACAGTCATCGACTGCGATCCTGCAACTGGCCGCTTCTCCATTTTCCATCCGCGCCCGATGCAAACAGATTGCTCGCTTACTCATTGATTAGGAGGTTACTATGCTGCTCTTATCATTTGAAAACATCAAACCGAAGATTCACCCTACTGTTTTCCTGGCAAAAGGCTCCGTCGTTTCTGGCGATGTCGAAATCGGCGAGGATTCTTCTATTTGGTACAACACTGTGATCCGCGGGGACATTGCTCCGACCGTCATCGGAAAACGCGTCAGCGTGCAAGACAACAGCACCCTGCATCAAAGCCCGAACAATCCGTTGATCCTCGAAGACGAGGTGACCGTTGGACATAATGCCGTTTTACATAGCTGCGTGGTACGTCGCGGCGCATTGATCGGAATGGGCGCAATTGTATTGGATCGGGCGGAAATCGGGGAAGAAGCGATGGTTGCTGCGGGTGCACTCGTTCCTCCAGGCATGAAAGTGCCACCTCGCTCGCTTGTTGTCGGCAATCCAGCGAAAGTAAAACGCGAACTTAACGAGGCAGACTTGAAAGAATTCGTACGCATTCGCCAATCGTATGTGGATAAAGGAAAGATGTATCGTCAACTGGAAGAAAGCCCGCTAGAACGGGAGTAGGAAAATGAATTCAATGACGTTACAGACCTGTGCTTGGAACAAAAAAAGCGGCGTATCCTTAGTGGAAACACCGCTTTTTCCTTACGAAGCATTCTGCAATCGATCCACTTCGCGAATGTGTTCAAAAAGCATATACGAGCGAATCGCTGTCTCTAAATGAAGCCGATCCGGTTCTTTGGTCGTGCTGTATTTTTGAAAGAACGCCGACAGCTTGTAAAGAAAACCGAAATATTTACGCACGTAACGATCCCCGAGCATGCCGACAAGCAGCCCTGCTACCCCGCATGCGACGCTCCATTCTAAGGGTAAAAAGAATACGGACAAAAGGAACCCCGTAAAAAACCACACGACCAGATTCGTCGAGCAACCGTCATTTACGATATTTGCCCGTTGAATCTCTTTCAGTGCTGCTAGCGACTTCTTCCCTCCATAGCTAAACACCTTATGCTCCGCACCGTGAAATTTTTTCATCTTTTTCGGAAAAACGAAGTGAAAGCCTGCGATGTATACAGCTACCCACATCGGATCGATGATGGCCCAGTCTGGCTTCAAAATCGCTGCCAGTACATAACAAGCAAGCATGAGGTGAAACAATTGATAGTACCACGGAAAGGAGAAAAATATTCGATACCAGAGCTTCCCTATTGTTTTCAATGTGATTTTTTCCGCCCACATATGAATGACTCCGTCTTTTACTTCCGCGCAAGCCAGCACATTTCGATCATGAAAAAGCACACCGCGTCCAAAAGACATCCCCATAATCATCTCGTTAGCTATTCTCCTTCCGCCCCAATGTCGTTATAATAGGTTGAGTTGTACGCAGAATGAAGGAGGTTTCCACAATTGATCCGCATGGTTCCAACTACACCATTAACACCTTTACACGATCCATGGGAGCCGTTGTTCAATGCGACACCCCCCGCCTATAAACTTACCAGCGTCGAGTTTACTGTAACGAATCTGTGCAATCTCCGCTGTGAGCATTGCGCGGTTGGTGATACATTGCGATACAAAGACGATCCCGCTCTCCCTGTCGATCTTATACTCCGTCGTCTCGATGAAGCAAAAGATCTGCTTACTATCAGTATAACAGGCGGAGAACCGATGTACAGCGAGCGCACCGTGAAAACTGTGATCGCACCTATTCTACAATATGCAGCAGATCGTGGGCTGCGGACGCAAATCAACTCCAACATGTCCATGCCTTTTTCTCGGTATGAGTTGATCCTGCCTTACATCGATGTCATGCATATTTCGTGGAACTGGTCTACTCCCGAGGAATTCCATGATATTGTTTACGCAAAAGCACGGCAGCCGGTTTCAATCAAAAGAGCGGAAGCACAATTTCATGAGATGATGGAAAATGCTCGCAAACTCTCGGAAGCAGGTGTATTTGTCTCAGCCGAAACGATGCTGAATCATCGCACATGGACAAAGCTCGATACCCTCCACCGTCAGATTCAGGAGATGGGAAGCAAGCGACATGAAGTACACCCGATGTACGCGAGTGATTTTGCCCGTGATCTGGATGTACTTTCACTCGATGAGCTTCGTCAAGCCATTCATCGGATGCTCGATGTACGTAATGAAGATTTGTGGATGCTTTTCGGGACGCTTCCGTTTTTCGCTTGTAGTCCTGAAGCAGCAGACAGGGAATTGATCAGCAGACTGCGCTCTGCGAAAAATGTGACGACTCGCAATGATCCAGATGGTCGCAATCGTCTTAACATCAACATTTTCACCGGCGATGTCATCGTGACCGATTTCGGAGACGTAGAGCCATTGGGCAATATTCAAACCGATCAGCTCCAGTCGATGTTTGAAAAATGGCAAGAACACACGCTGAATCAGAAGATCAATTGCTTCTGCCCTGCTGCTGCATGTGCAGGACCGAACCTGCTCGTTGCCAATACTTACTATCAGGAGACTGATTTCACTCTACGCAAAGCACTCGTCTAATTGGGCATGCTAGGGCGTGAGGTGATCTACCATGAGCAGACGCAAACGCCCTCTCGTCCCCGAGGCGAGAAAAGGACTGGACGCCCTAAAAGCGCAGGTTGCACACGTTGATGATCCCGCGCAGGCAAAATTCGAAGTCGCAGAAGAAATTCATGTTCCTTTGCAGCCGGGCTACAATGGACAGTTAACCTCTCACGATGCCGGTCGAATCGGAGGACGCTTGGGCGGCAGTATGGTCAGAGAGATGGTTCGGATGGCAATGGAAGGCATGAATAAAAATCCGTGATCCTATTGTTTGGGAACCCCGCTATTTGATGTATGCGAATGGCGGGGTTCTTTGTCCAGCAATCGAATATTGCCGAGTAGGACACTGGCTACCAAACTGATTCCAATCAGAATCAAACCAGTGATAAAGACGCCGTGCAAAGCTTCACTAAACACCAATCCTGCCCGCATCCGCCCTTCTACGATGCTCCCAAACACACTGATTCCAATCGTCCCCCCAATAGAACGAAATAATTGCGATGTCGACATGGCAACGCCCCGATCTTGCGGTTTTACAGCGCTGTGTGCTGCTGTACCGAGTGCAGGATAGATTGCCCCCATGCCTAGACCTGTGACAATCATATAGATGACGAGCTGTGTGTTGGTTGTCCCTACATCAATCGTGCTCAGAAGGTAAAAGCCTGTCGCCATAATGATTAAGCTGGGAATCAGAATCGCCCGAAATGTAGCTTTTGCCATCCATCTTCCCCCAATCGTCGAAGAAATCGCTGCGGACAACATGAGTGGCACTAAAAGGTATCCAGCCTCTGAGGGAGTCGCACCGCGTACCCCTTGGACGAACAGAGGGATGTATGCGATTGCACCGAACAAAGCGGCACTCACAAGGAATCCTACGAGATTGCCATATCCAATGGCCGGGATGCGAAATAGGGAAAGCGGAAGCAGGGGTTCCTTTGCTTTGGTTTCAATCCAAATGAACATGCCGAGAAGCAAGATACCCGCTCCCCCTAACCCGATTTTGTATTCCCTCCCCTCCATGACAAGGGACAGCAGGATGAGAATGATAGCTGCACTCAAGCTAATCGCCCCATACCAATCAATGACAGGCTTCTTATCGTAGTGCCGCTGATCACTCCAGGCTAGGGCAATGATCAAAAAGGCAGCGATACCGATAGGAAGGTTTATAAAGAAGATCCATCCCCACGGCAGATGCTCCACGAGAATTCCTCCCAACGAGGGTCCGAGTATACTCGTCATGGCAAAGACTGCTCCGAAAAGACCTTGAAATTTGCCTCTCTTTTCGGGTGGATACAGTTCACCCACAATAATGAATGCAACCGGCATTAATGCCCCAGCGCCCAAGCCTTGGACTCCTCTCGCTGCAATAAGACCCGTCATAGAATTAGCCATGCCGCACAAAAGAGATCCTACCAGAAACAGAAGCAAACCGATCAAATACATTTTTCTTGGCCCAAACAAGTCTGCCATTTTCCCATAGATGGGCATGCTCGTGGTCGATGCGAGCATATAAATGGCGAACACCCAGCTATAAAACGATAAACCTCCGAGCTCTTTCGTGATTGTCGGCATGGCTGTTGATACAATCGTCTGATCCAACGATGACAAGACTAGCCCCATCAGCACTCCACCCGTAACCAATCCAACCCGACGCTTTTCCTTTTCCATCTCCATCACTCCCCTTTTTGAAGTCAGTTGATAACAGCTCCAAAAATATAAGGGAAATTCCAAAAAAAGAATAGACTTTTTCTTTCAAATGAGTTATTCTGATGATAGATTCTGCCCCTAGTAACTATGAACGAACCATAAATAAAAACCGCCTCCATTACGGACGCGGTTTTTTTGTTATGCAATTCCTTTCGCCATTCATCTCAGCTTGTCGAGCTTTTTGGCACTTGCCTTCCGAGGTCCAAGCATCGCCTTTCCAATGTCGCCCACTTTGTTTACAGAGTCAAAAACTTGATCGATGACATCCACCAGTTCCCGAATCTGCACCACTTTTCCATAGACGCCCATGAAATGGTGTCGGATGTTTTTTCCATTTAACCCTAGCATGGCCGCACCTCCTCTTAATCCTCTCGTATCACTTTATGCAGGTTCGGGCGAAGAGGAAATGGCGAAGTGTGGAAAATTATTCGACCCTCTATCCAGCTGCTTAGCGTGGACGAGGCGTAACGGTCGGACGTGGGCGCGGAGGTGGTGTCGGCGTAATGGCTCGCTCCACTCGAGTGACACGGTTCTCCAATCGATCTACGCGGTTATCCAGTCTGCGATAATCTTCTCGCAGCGCATCTACTCGCCTTTCCAGACGATCCAAGCGCCGATTGACTTCCACTCCAGGTGCTGGTGTCGCTGTGGTCGGGATGTACAAATTTTGACCGACGTAAATGTAGTAAGGATAGGCGATATTATTCACGCGGATCAATTCCTGAACGGATACACCAAAACGAGCCGCAATGCTGTTCAGCGTATCTCCGGCACGGACTACATAGTTCACGAATCTCACTCCTTTTATCTGTGATCATTCGTTATTAACCTATGCCCGCCTTGATACACGCGCAATAAACCAATACCCATTTTGGCAAAGAATAGTCAAACACCCAGTACAAACGCCGTTACAAACCTGAAATGGCAAGGCTCTGCCCCATTAACACTTGGAAAACACAGTCACACCCTCAAGATACACTTCTTCTACTTGCTTCAATACCTCTATCTCTTGTAGCGGATCACCTTTTACCACAAGCAAATCTGCAAAATAACCTGGCGCTAACGTTCCGATCTTGCTTCCTTGGTCCAGCACCTCTGCAGCGTTTTGGGTAGCAGCCTGGATCGCCCGAATTGGCTCCATCCCCAGTTCCACCATCAGCTTGATCTCTTCTGCCACAGGTGTAATCGGATAGCCTTCCAATACGATATCCGTACCCGTAGCGATCTTTACGCCTGTATTCATCAATCGTGCGAAGTTCTCGCGGTACGCCTTTTCCGATTCGAGGAAAAAGGCTCCTTGCTCGATAATCCCTTCGCTCAATATGCCTTGATTCGCCTGTTGTTGCTCATTCCAAATATGCTTGTAATAATCAGCAATCTGAAAAAAGGTGATCATGGTCGGTACCCACACGAGTCCTTTTTCTTTCATATGCTCTGCCTGTTCGACGGTCATAAACGTCGCGTGCTCGATCGTATCAAATCCCGCATCAATCGCCATCTGGATCGCCGGCTGGAGTGAGGCATGCACACAGCATTTCCGTCCCAAGCGATGAGATTCATCAACCGCCGCATCCAGCTCCTCTTGTGTGAACTCCGGCGTTGGTGTACGATGGCTCGTCATGAGCTTGATCCAGTCTGCTCCTGCTCTCACTTGTTCACGCACGGCTGTCCGCACTTCCCACGGGCCATTTGCTTCTCGCAGGGCACCCTCTAATTGCCAGCCGTGCCCCCCGGTCATAATAATCCCTTGGTTTACTTGAAAAAGACGAGGAGAAACAATGAACTTGTTCTTGGCTGCCAGCTTCAGCGTACTGCACAATCCATCCGGTGCTGCTACATCGCGGATCGTCGTGACCCCCAAGGAAAGTGCCTCTTTCAAGTTCGCTGTCGCAAGTAAAGCCACGAGTCCATCGTTGTTGCGATACTCAGCCGAGTCTGGTTTGCTCCACCAATACCCGATGTGAACATGTAAATCGATCAAGCCTGGCAAAATGGAGCATCCGCTGTACCGCTTTACCTCTCCTTCCGAAATGGAATCCGTAAGCTCCGATTCTGTCCCTACTGCTACAATCTTTCCTCGTTCATCAATCCCAACAGCGCCTTGTTCGATTACATGCTCTCCATCTCCGATAATGACACGATCAGCAATCAACCATTTCATTCCTGTCCCCCCTGTCAAAAATGAAAATCCATCTGTCCGCAATCCTGGTTAGTCCCTCGAAAGTTCATCATCTATCCAACGATTTCCTTCCCCTCTCCCGCCTAGTTTGAAAAAAAAGCCTCCGGCAGCACGTGAAGTGCGCCAGAGGCTTTCGTGTTACATTCCTTATTTAAATACAGGTGCCGCAAACTGAGCCAATTTCTCTGCAGAAGACTTTTCCACATCCGCGTGCAAGCTGTTGCCATGAGAATCCATGGTGACAATTGCTGCGAAGCCTTTTACGCGCAGGTGCCACATCGCTTCTGGAATACCAAATTCCATGAAGTCGACACCTTCTACTTTTTCCAAGCATTCTGCATAATACTGGGCCGCTCCGCCAATCGCATTCAAGTACACAGCGCCATGCTCGTTCAATGCTTTCAGGGTTTTCGCACCCATTCCGCCTTTTCCGATAACGGCACGGATTCCGAATTTCTTGATGATTTCGCCTTGGTACGGCTCCTCGCGAATAGAGGTAGTCGGGCCAGCCGCTTTTACATGCCACTCGCCTGCTTCGTCCTTCAGCATAACTGGACCGCAATGGTAAATGATCCCTCCATTGAGGTCTACTGGACAGTCATGATCCATCAGGTAGCTGTGCAGGGCGTCGCGTCCTGTGTGCATTTCTCCATTGATAATGACCACATCGCCCACTCGCAGGCTGCGGATTTGTTCTTCAGAGATTGGCGCTTCCAGAACAACCTCTCGGCGCTTTTCGCCCGCATCGTCCTTAGCTGCTACTGGGGACAAGTCCATCGCCACTTCTTCGTCTTTATAGAGGTAACGGAGGATTTCGCCAGTCTCCGGGTTCAGGCGAACACCTTGACGGCGGAATGCCCAGCAGTTGTACGCAACGGATACGAAAAAGCTTGCTGGCAGGCGGTTTTCCACGCCGATTTTACAGCCGAGCAGAGTCGAGTTGCCACCGAAGCCCATGGTTCCGATTCCGAGCTGGTTCGCTGTTTCCATGATGTAGTCTTCCAATGCAGCCAAATCAGCGATTGGATTGACATCATCTACTTTGCGGAACAATTGATGCTTCGCCAGTGCATAACCGGAAGTGCGATCGCCACCGATTCCTACGCCGATGAAGCCGGCACTACAGCCTTGTCCCTGCGCTTGGTAAACTGCGTGCAGGATGCACTTGCGAATGCCATCCAGGTTACGGCCCACTTTACCCAGGCCTTCGAGCTCACAGGGCAGGGAATATTGGATGTTCTTGTTCTCACAGCCGCCGCCTTTGAGAATCAGCTTGATTTCGATTTCATTCTCTTCCCATTGCTCGAAGTGAATCACAGGCGTACCTGGTCCGAGGTTGTCCCCTGTGTTTGCACCCGTCAAGGAATCTACGGAGTTGGAACGCAGCTTGCCTGTTTTGGTTGCTTCTGCAATCATTTCCTTGATTGCTTGTTTAATGATCAGCTGGTTGACTCCAACCGGAGTTTTTACTTCGAAAGTTGGCATCCCCGTATCTTGACAGATCGGAGAAACATTTTCTTCTGCCATGACGACGTTTTGCGCAATCGTAGACAAAGACAGCGCTGCACGCGTGCCAAGATCCTCTTTCACTTTAGCTGCATTGACGGCACGACGCACGTCTGGTGGTAGATTCGTAGAAGTATCCGTGATCAGTTCCAGAATGCTTTGCTTCAAGTTTTCCATCTATGACGCCCCTTTTGACGTAGTGGTGTAAATGGTAGCATAAACCGCCTATTATTATAGCACACGCTCCCCCACCTGTCCGTAGATTGCTGCCCAAAGAGTGTGTGAAACATTCCGTAAACGTGCGTCGTCTAATTACCGACAACAAATTTTGGCAAGAAGCACATATGAGGGGGATCAAAATGAAAAAAACAATTGCCGGGCTTCTCGCCTCCGTACTGGTGGTGACCGCTATACCCTTCCTGTTCTCGACGGGTACAGTCGCGGAGCCAGCCGTTCAAGCCGCATCTACAGAGGATTTGCCAGTAGTCGGTTCCTATGCGGAGCTAAAAAAGCTCATCCAATCATCAAACCTGGACAGCTACCATTACGCCACCCTGGAAACGAGTTCCGCTTTGCCTGCATCCGCACCTAGCACTGCCAACAAAGTAGCTGACACTTCCAGCGGCGCTGTTCGGGGTGATTTTTCCACAACGAACACACAAGTGCAGGGCGTCGATGAAGCAGATATCGTAAAATCAGACGGAACTTATCTTTATCAATCCACGCAAAATGAAGTGCGCATCGTCAAAGCGTATCCTGCCACCGAGATGAAAGTCGCAAGCCGTATCAGCTATGACAATGGAAAATTCGTACCGCAAGAAATGTACGTAGACGATCGTAGACTCATTGTAATCGGGCAAGCGGATGAGACTATCTCCTATCCTCCTGGTCCTGCTTCCAAAAGAGGCATCCCCCATTACCAAGGCATGCAGTCAGTGAAAACCATGATCTACGATATTACGGACAAAAAACAGCCTAGGCTCATTCGTCAACTGGAGCTGGAAGGCCAGTACATGTCGTCCCGCAAAATCGGCGCGAGCTTGTACGTGACAGCCAACCATTACATGGATGCTTATCGTATTCTGCAAGAGAAAGCAGAAGTGCCCGGCCCAACGTATAAAGACAGCGTCCATCATAACCAATACCAAACCATTCCCTACAGCGAGATTCGTTACTTCCCGGATCATTTTCGTCCAGAGTATTTGATCGTCGCTGGCGTGAATCTGGATGATACGAAACAAGAGATGTCACTGAATACGTATCTTGGTGCTGGGGAGAACATCTATGCATCCACCAAAAATCTGTATGTAGCCGTCACCCAGAACAATGTCCAGCCAGTAGCTGTTAAGCAAAAAGGAGCGACAACTCCCTTGATTGCCCCTCCCATGGAGTCAGATACAACCATTTACCGCTTTGCCATGAACAAGGGAGACATTCGGTATACGGGAAAAGGGTCGGTGCCTGGACGCATTCTGAACCAGTTTTCCATGGATGAAAACGATGGTTATTTCCGAATCGCCACCACGAGCGGAAACATGTGGCGAGATGATGAGCATACGTCGAAAAACAACTTGTATGTACTGGACAACAAACTTGAGGTATTTGGCAAGCTGGAAGGCATCGCACCAGGAGAACGCATTTACTCTGTCCGCTTCATGGGAGATCGTGCCTACATGGTCACCTTCAAAAAAGTCGACCCGCTGTTCGTTCTCGATCTGAAGAAGCCTTCTGCTCCAAGCGTACTAGGTGCCCTCAAAATTCCAGGTTACAGCGACTATTTACACCCGTATGATGAAAACCATATCATCGGTTTTGGCAAAGAAGCAGAAGCAGATAAAGACTGGGCGTACTACCAAGGGATGAAAATTGCCCTCTTTGACGTCAGTGATGTAACGAAACCGAAGGAAAAGTTCAAGACTGTTATCGGGGACAGAGGAACGGACTCCGAGCTGTTGCGCAATCACAAGGCTCTGCTGTTCTCGAAAGAAAAAAATCTGCTAGCCTTTCCTGTCACAGTTCACGAACGAACATCTGAACAAAAAGCCAAAAACGATATGCGCGAGTACGGCCACTTTACTTTCCAGGGTGCCTATGTATATCAGCTCGATCTGCAAAAAGGCTTTCAACTGACAGATCAGATCACTCATCTGGCGAAGGAAGATATCGCGAGAGCAGGCGAAGGCTGGTACGACAGCTCCAGTAACATTAAGCGGATACTCACGATTGGCGACACGCTCTATACCGTTTCCGACGATTTCGTCAAAACGCAGCAGCTCTCTACCCCCAAAAAAGAGAATATCTTGCCATTGACGAAATAGCGGTAATGCTCTGTCATGCGGACAGGTTCTGTGCTAAGATGGGGTAATAGATGCAGCGTAAATAGAGAGGGTGTCACTACGTGGAGTATTTGAGTTTTAATTTGACATCAACGCTGGCAGGGATTGCGGCTGTGCTGTTGGTTATGTTTATTCGCCTGCACTGGCCCTTCCGCTTTCAGTACATCGCCAATCTTTTCAAACGCCGTTTGAATATTCGATTGCGCTGGCTGGAGGCTTCCTATCGGAAGAACCGTTCCCGTGCTGTCGCTATGCTGGATAAATCAACACATGAGATCATGCTTGGCAATTATGAAATGGCCGAAAAATATATCGTTCAAGGAATCAACGTCTGCAAAGAACGACCAACGTTATTCAATCAAGCGATGATTCACTACTTGTTTTACAACCTGGCGATCGTTTACTATTCATCCGAACGATACAACGAATCCTTGGAAGTGGCGTTTCGTATTTACCAGCGTGATCAGGGAATGACTGATTCCTTAGCTCTTATTGCCTGCTCTCACGCCCGCTTGGGTGAAGTCGAGAGTGCCATAGAAGCTTACCAGCTGATCGCAAGCAAACGATCGGCAAAAGACTGGAAGCTCTTCTGCTTGGCAGAGATTGAAGCTGCCAAAGGAAATTACGAGCGAGCTCTTTCCCATCTCAAGCAATTGATGGACAAATCAGCCAGTCTTTTGCATCTGAATCACACCGTACTGGAAAAACGCTTGGAAGAGTGGAAAAAAGCCTCTACACAAGCCAGCTAAATGATTGACGACCGCACATTGCTTTATGTGTGCGGTTTTTATTTTCGGTCCCCGTAACGCTGCTCTATGCACAGTCGTATTACTATCAAGAAAGTGAGGTATTTTTAATGAAAAAATTCAATGTATCTATACTTGCTGCCTCAGCACTTGTACTCGGTCTCGCTGTAGCGGGCTGTACATCTGGCAAAGAATCTGCTTCTTCCTCTACAGAAACACTGGCTAAAGTGGGGAATGTCTCTATTTCCAAAGATCAAGCATACGAGGCTATGAAAAAAGAAGCTGGGAAACGCGTGATGTCTGATCTCATCATCAAGGAAGTGTATAAACAAGAAGCGAATGCACAGGGAATCACGGTAAGTGATCAGGAACTGGACGCAAAGATTAACCCAATCAAAGAAAAAATGGGGCCAGAGAAATTCCAAGAGTATTTGACTGAAGAAGAAATTACCGAGGATGAATTGCGTGAGAGATCACGTTTGATTATGCTAAGGGACAAGATGTTTGAGAAAGCTTACCCGATCACGGAAGAGCAAATCAAGGAATACTATGAGAAAAACAAAGAAAAGCTCAAGGGTACGCTAGAAGAAGTACGTCCAAAGGTAACGGAGAAAGTAAAAGATAAAAACAAACGTTCCAACATGAGTACGTGGATCAAGGAATTGAAGCAAAAGCATAATGTTCAAATTTTGGACAAGGCATTTGAAAAAGTAGAGGATCAAGAGAAAGAAGCGGACAAAGCAGAACTTCCTGCGTCAAAATAATTCGCACAAAAAAGACTTGTGGTCAGCCAGTTGAGGCGCACAAGTCTTTTTTGTATATATTACGTACGTGCAATCGCAATGAGTTCCTGCAAAAACGGCGCAATTTCTCCTTGCAGAATCGGACCATGACCAGTGGCTAAATACTCAATAGGCCAATCCAGCAAAATCTCCAAGCCCTCCGTAAACTCCACCGCTCGCTCTGGTTCACGAGCTACCCATTGCTTCAATTGTTCTTGATAAGCAGTCCGACAATCCACTTCTCCGCCAACAATTTGACCGAGTTCTGTGTTTTCAAAACACAAATGATCGCCAACAAAGCATATTTTCGTCTGGGGATCAAAGAAGGCAACAGAGCCTTCTGTATGAAAAGAAAGCTGTCGGAAACGCAGGGAAGGCAGATCTCCCCCACTCCCTGTAAACGTATGGCCGAATAGCGTCTGTGAAAAATCGTCCAGTTCGTAATAATCGTCGAGGTGAATCCAATTGTTTCGAGAAGGGAACATATCGGCATTTCCAATATGATCAGCATGTCGATGAGTGAAGTAGACATATTCCGTTCGCTCTGGCTTGACCCCGATCTCTTCCAACGCCTGTTGAAAATATGAACGTTGCTTGCGCTGGTGAGAATCAATCAATACAAAGGCATTCCCTTGTTTGATCACATAGCTGTTCACGTAGCTATTCCACGCTTCCTCGTAGGTGATGATCGCCCAGGTGGAGTCTGTGATTGGTGCAATCACATTGTTCATGCCTCCATCTCTCCTCTCCTCCCAGATACAGTTTCTTATAGCTATTATACACAATCATACACAACCGTGCTGACTCGTGCCCAAACTTATCCTACACGATCAAACAGTCGCCTCTTCCCCTAAGCTTACCCAAGATCTTCCTTGCGATCGTTGAATGTGAACAGGTACACCGAAAAAGCTTGTCAGACGCTCAGCCGTTAGGACCTCATCTGTTTTTCCAGCTTGGTCGACTTCCCCCGCTTTTAGCAGCAAGGTATGCGTGAAGCAAGGCAAAATTTCTTCGATATGATGGGTGACATAAAGGAGAGTGGGCCCGTTCGGCTGTTTGGCGATTTGTTCAATCATGGCCAACAGCTGTTCTCTTGAAAGCAAGTCCAGTCCGGTACAAGGCTCGTCTAGGATGAGCAATCGAGGGGAAGCCATCAACGCACGAGCAATCAGTATTTTTTGTCTCTCCCCTTGTGATAAAGCGGCAAAACGCCTGTTTTTTAATGCACGGCATCCAAACGTATCGAGTAAATCCGACGCTTTCTCTACGTCCGCCTCCTCTGGAACAGAATACAAGCCGATGGTTGCCTCCCGTCCACTCAAGACGACACGGAGTGCGGTTTCATGCTCGTGAAGCTGGGCCATCAGTGCCGTGCTTACCCAGCCGATTGATTTACGCACCTCGCGCAAGTCGACTGTTCCGTAAAGATTGCCTAATACACTGACTTCCCCCTTTGTCGGCCATACATAGCCACAAATAATATTCAACAAACTGGTTTTACCTGAGCCGTTTAAACCGACTAAACACCAATGCTCCTTGTCTTGCACTTGCCAGGCAATGTCTTGCAAAATGGTTGTTTCATCTCTTTGCCAGGTAACCTTTCTCACATCAATGATCATGCTCTCTCCACTCCTGACTCTCACAGTTGTATGTGAAAAGAACCTCCATGGCATATGAAAGCACACGGAGGCCCAAACACAAAAACAGTTTCGTTAAAATTCGCCTTGAAACTTGAATACAATCTCCGCAAACAACGTAGCAAACAGGAACGTACCGGTAAAGACGACGAGAGACACCACTACGATACGCCAGCTAAGCTGTTTGAACAGATGAACGTCTTTTCCGAGTGACAAACCTGCATAGGCAAGAATCGGTGTGGCCAATGCGAGCAGATTGATCTTGGCAATCGCAGCAGCCGTATATTCGTTCCCTGGAAAAAACGGGGATGTCGCAAGCATCGCAAACAAAGAGATCCATACAATGACGGGGGATTTGAACGGAAGAATGCGAGTGAAGCCCATTCCGATCAACGTAATAACCGCCAAGAGCAAAATACCTGGCAAAGATTCCATGATTGGTACCTTATAACCGATCCAGTTACCGATGAGAGCAATGAAGCCAATGATAAAAATCGTCAAGATTTGATTCATGCGCTTTTTCTCCCCCCCTCTGCTGCAGAAGAAGCGCTTTTGCGTCCAATGATAGGCTCAAGCCATGCGTACAGCTTTTGTGTGACCGGCAAAGAGAAGAAGATGCATATGTACGTACCGACGATACTCATCATCAAGTTTGCCGCTCCGGAATAAAAGGCAATGTCTTTTTGTGCTTCCGGGAAAATAACAGCCAATGAGCCTGTTGCTGCTGCCATCATACTACCGGAACCAACTGCGGCTCCCATCGCTAGAGAAATTGGGTGGAACAACCCGCTGCTTCCTAAAATACTTGCAAGAATCGACATATAAATGGCACCAAACAAGGTTCCGCAAACATATACACCCAGCGCGCCGCGAGCTTCGGCAGAGTTTGCTCCAAACTTATCTACAATGATTGCCAAGTTTGGCTCACGGTCGAGAGAATATGTAGCCCCAATGGCTTCACGCTTCAGACCCAGCCACAATGCGACTGGCAAACCAAGTGCAATTGTCCCTACAATGTGTCCCATCTCTTGGACAATTAAGGATACACCAGAGCCGAGTAGCTTAGGCAGCTCAGGACCAATATTGGCTCCCAGCTTCGCAATAAAGATCAAAAACGAAACACCCAAAATATTGGCTGCGACGTTCATTTCTTTTTCGCTCAAAAATTTAAACTTAGGCCAGCTGATTGCCCCGCCTAAAACGAGCGCGTAGAGCATCGGAAACAGAGCGATAACCCCGATGCCAATACTGATTTTTTTTGTCCCGATAAATTCTGTCAATGCGACGAGAATAAGTACGATAAAATGCAGCTTGTACTCATTGACGCGTGGCTCTGCCATACAACATCCCCCTCATTCTATCTCGCTCTACTCCATGACGACCTTTTGAGCTGCACGAACAAACAATTCCACCCCACGTACCATTGCATCCTCATCAAAATCAAAGCGTGGATGATGATGCGGGTATGTAAAGCCTTTGTCTGGATTGCCAGCACCCAATTGAATAAAACAGCCTGGAGCTTTTTTCAAATACTCAGAGAAATCTTCACCCGGCATCAAAGGATCAATGTAAATAATCTCTTCTTCTCCCCAACGCTCGCGGATCGTATCCTCCATCAGCTTGGTCACCTGCTTGTCATTGACAACCGATGTGTAGCCATGTGAGAACGTGAATTCATAACTTGCGCCATGCGCTTCCGTAATTCCTTTGACAATTCGTTCAATCCACATCGGAATATTTTTGCGAATCTCCGCATCGAAGCAGCGTGTGGAGCCCGTCAGTGTCATCGAATCCGGAATAATGTTATACGCTGTCCCTGCATTCAGCATCGTCACCGAAATAACGACCTTGTCCAACGCACTCACATTGCGGGATACAATTTGTTGTAATCCAGTAATAACCTGTGCCCCAATAACGATCGGATCAACGGATGCTTCCGGTTGCGAGGAATGCCCGCCTTTTCCTTGAATCTTGATATCGAAGCGATCTGTCGATGAAGTAAGTGCCCCGTAAAGAACACCGAATTTCCCGACAGGCATGTACGATGCCAAATGAATGCCAATGATCGAATCCAGTCCGTCCGCTGCACCAGCTCTTACGATTTCGGCAGCCCCACCCGGCGGGAGCTCCTCGGCATGCTGGAAGAAGAAACGAACCTCACCTTTGATTTGATCCTTGTACTGGGACAAAATTTTTGCGGCTCCCAACAGCATCGCTGTGTGACCGTCATGTCCGCATGCGTGCATCACGCCAGCTTTTCCAGATGCGTATGGCACATCATTTTCTTCATGAATGGGGAGAGCATCAATGTCAGCGCGAATGCCAAGAACTTTTCCTGGCTGTGATCCGATCAGTCGAGCGACCACACTCGTTTTGGTTGGCCGCGAAAGCTCTAAATTCCCGAAAGATTCCAACGTTTCGTAAATAAATTGGGATGTCTTCTCCTCTTCAAACGACAATTCTGGATGCTGATGGAGATATCGTCGCCATGAGACTACCTGCTCAGCTACTTCATCCGCCCATTTCTTCGTTTCCAAACTCACACAATCACTCCTTTTTTTGTTTTTCTCCTCAAAATTTTCCGAGTCAGTTAAGTTTAGCTAAAAAAAATATCGTTTTGTGAATTCTATCACGGAACGATGAAAATAACAAATGTCCATTCCACGAGGACAAAGCTGTCGAATCTGCATCCGTATGTGTCTATTTATTTGTTATTTTAGAATTTTCTATCGATAATGTCCATGTAAAATATACTATTTGGAACAATAAAAACATTTACTCTGCTAGATTGGAAGCTTTTCTAGAAAAAAGCCCCTATGCCAATACTGACATAAGGGAGGCTCTTCACATTTCATGAAGCGGAACTTCTTTTCAATTAGGAGTCCCGAAATTTTGCTTCCTGACGTTTAATGTCTTCCTCCGAATTTCCCAGCGCAGCTTGCGGGCCCTTGAAATGCTTCCGGTAATAAGCCAAATCCATGATCAGAAGCACAAAAAACATGGCAATCAAGGCATACCCAGCAGTTTGATTGGGTGGAATCACCATCATGATCGAGATGAAGACGATCCAAGTCAGACTCAACACGTTGATGGGTTTACTCCAGTTTCCTAAATGCCATGGACCGTAATGTTTCCGCTGAAATAGTCCTCGCGACTCTGCCCGGAGCTTGAGATACAAGGGAATCCCGTAGGCGACATATAGCCCAACGACACTTACCGCTGTAAGAAATGCCAAAGTGGTATACGACGTATTAGGATTGATGCTTTTCACGATGTAATCGAACAAGGCAAGCGCAAAGGAAAGAATGATAACCAGCCAAATTGCTTTTGCCGGCGTTCTGTACTTGGTCGATATTTCTGCCCATTGGTGGCTCCACGGCATTCCTTTGTCACGTGAAAACGCATACAACATTCGCGAAAAGGAAGTAATCGACGCCAAGCCACAGAACCACATCGCAAAGGTGACCAGCCACAGCACAACCGAACCAAATGTGCCGCCTAATGCCTCGCTAATCACATAAATAAATGCATTTTCCGCTTCACTCGCAGCCGCTGCGTTTTTGATGGATAAGGTGACAAAAGCAAGCATGATAAATCCAAAAATAAAGGAAAAGGCCACAGACGTATAAATCCCCCAAGCAGCACGAACCCGCGGGTTAATGGTTTCTTCAATCGTATGCGCCGATGCGTCGTAGCCAGTAAACGTCCACTGGGCTTGTAACAACCCAATTAAAAAAGCAATTGCGTACGGTTTGTCTGAGAAGGTTTGACCAACTTGAAAGAGGTAATCAAGCGGTTGCAAATCATGACGGGAGAAAAAGACGAGGCTTCCGACGAGTATGACGACGACGCCAATATGATACCAAGCGGAGAAGTCATTTAACCGGGCAACGAGTCGAATTCCAATGTGGTTAAACGTGCCGTGCAAAAGGAGTGTGATCCCGAACAGGATTAACGTGGTCGTTTCTGTTGAGGTATAGCCAAACGCGCTCGCGAGCAGCGGATCTGCAAACAAAGAGAACGAATAGTCAATGCCTGCGACAATCCCGATCTGGCCTATGAGATTGATCCACGCTGTGTACCAGCCCCACCGTTTGCTTCCTAAAATAGCTGCCCAGTGATACAAGGCTCCGGCTGTAGGGATCGCAGATGCGAGTTCAGACATCGATGCTGCAATCAGGATGACGAATAACGCTACCAAGGTCCATCCGAAGCCCATCATGCCAGACCCGCCATACAGTAAACCGTGCCCGTACAAGGATACGGCACCTGTCAAAATAGAGATAATCGAAAATGAGATCGCAAAGTTCGAAAAGCCACCCATATCCCTCAGTAATTCCTGCGCATAACCAAACTTGTTCAGGTCTCTCTTGTCCTCGAGTAATTGCTGTTCTTTTTCCTGCCGCACTTTATTATCCCTCCCTTCCCTTCTCAGCTTGGGAACCGATAAAGCTCTCATGCGTGCTTTCATCAAATTGCCGGACGCTTTCGTTTGCCCGATACCCGATGGCAATCGCAACTCCAATGGTAAACAGCAATAAGATGACACCTAGAGCCAGCATTCTCCCCCTCCTTTCGTCCTAGATGCAATTCCTTGACAAGATAGCAGGAATAGTACATTTTACGTGCCAATTTGACAGCTATACCACCTCATTTGGCTGGCAGATGCAAAACAAAAGAGCAACTCATGAGAGCTGCTCCTCTTGTTTAACTAGCGCCTTTTTGGGCCTGCAAATAAAACGCTACATCTTCACTCGGTAACGGTCTGCTGAATAAATAGCCTTGAACTTCTTCACACAGATGCTCCTGCAAAAATGCAAGCTCCTCCTTTGTCTCTACCCCTTCCGCAATCACATGCAGTTGCAAATGATGCGCCATGGAAATAATCGTGGACACGATGGCCTGATTGGAAGGCTGTTCGATCATGTCGCGCACAAACGAGCGATCTATTTTCAAACGATTCAGCGGAAATTCTTTCAGATAATAGAGAGAACTGTAGCCCGTTCCAAAATCGTCAATCGCAACGTGCACCCCTAATTGCTTCAGTTCCTTAAGTGCCTGGGTGGCGCGTTGGACGTCGATCATGCTGCTTTCTGTAATTTCTAGCTCCAAGTATTCCGGTGCCAACCCTGTCTGGTCCAGAATCTCAGCGACCATCTGGGTAAAGTCTTGTTTGAGGAATTGACGCGCAGAAAAATTAACGGCCACCCGAAGCGGCTTGAGTCCTTGTTCTTGCCATTGCTTGTTCTGTTTGCAGGCCGTCCGCAGCACCCACTCTCCAATCGGTACGATTAACCCGGTTTCTTCTGCTACAGAGATGAACTGGTCTGGCAAAAGCAAGCCTCGTTCAGGATGATTCCAACGAATCAACGCTTCTACACCAACAATTGCGCCTGATTTGGCACTTACCTGTGGCTGGTAATGCAATAAAAATTCTTGCCTGGCCAAAGCGCGATTCAATTCATTTTGAATATTCATTTTGTCATTCACTGCTTGCTCCAGATTCGGTATATACAGGTGGAAACTGTTCTTCCCTTTGTCTTTGGCTGCATACATCGCCGCATCTGCGTTACGCATCAAGACACTTCTGTCTTGCCCATCCGCTGGATAGCGAGAAATCCCGATACTCGTCGTTATGTACAGCTCTTGCCCATGGATAAAAAAGGCCTGTTCAATCCTTTGGTTGATTTCATTCGCCATAGAAAATACTTCTTTTTCCGTGACATCCGTAAGAATCACCATGAATTCGTCTCCGCCAAGCCTGCTCACCGATCCTTTTTCACCCACACAATCCTGCAAACGCAAGGAGGCTTCCTGAAGTAATAGGTCACCAAAATCATGCCCCAAGGAATCGTTTACCAGTTTGAAATGGTCGAGATCCAGAAACAGTACGTAAACTTGCTGATCCGTTCTTTGTGCCTCCATGATCACCTGATCCAGTTGCTGTTCGACAAAACGGCGATTCGGCAAACCAGTCAACGAATCGTGAAAAGCGAGATAATTGATTTTTGCCTCGTATTCTTTCTTATTGGTAATGTCTCGTACAATCATAAATACGCCCGTAATCTGCTGATCGACAAATACGGGGGTATGGGTCATGTTCAGATGAAGCTGACGCCCCTCGCTCGTGGTCAAGGTAATCTCGTAGTTGCGCGCCTCACCTTGCACTGCATTTATAAAATGTGTCGATATGAGCTCGGCATCTCTAGAAGTACACATCGCCATTAACTTTTCGAGAGGCAAGCTCTGCTCCTTTGTCAATCGCATCGCCGCAGGATTCATGACGCTTTGGCTACCATCGATCGAGTAAAAGATCACCCCATCGTAATTGTGCTCAAATAGCGATTTATAGCGTTGATCACTTTCCAGCACGCGCAAGGTCTTCCCTGCGAATTGCTTGTCCACGTAGACAGAAGCCAAGGTCACGACCAGAATCAACACGATCACAATACCAATCATGGTAGCGATCAGCCCCGAGTCATCATCCGAGATCACTGCGATTGTCAGGTGCTCGTGAGCGACGAATGTGATGGCGTACATACCGGTGTAATGCATACCGGTAATGGCTGCCCCCATCAACAGCCCTGCTAAAATTTTACGCCAGAGACCTTTTACTGGATCCACCGAACGCAATTGAAACGTAAGAATCAACGCAACCATTGAAACCAGGATGGCAACGAAAATGGATACGGTAAACCATAGCCAATCGTACAGAATAATGGCGTTCATCATCATCGCTGCCATCCCTGTATAATGCATTCCAGCGATACCAGACCCAATAACAACCGATCCTGTTATTACCCTCGTTTTGGACATGGATTGCTCGCTTACAATCCATAATGTAAGCGCTGATGATAGAACGGCCAAAACAATCGAGAAAAATACAATCAGGTTATCATAATGGACGTCAATCGGCAGATGCAAGGCAAGCATGGCAACAAAATGCATAGCCCAAATACCCAGCCCCATGGAGACGGCTCCAGCACATAACCAAAACACACGTCCCCTGCCTTTTGCATAATGGAGACGTGCGCCCAGATCTAATGCTGTGTATGACGCCATTGCTGAAATAAAATAGGAGAGAAAAACCAGAGTCATACTATAGGATTGGTCAAGACTATTCATTGCATTCTCCTTCAAAAACCTCTACCGAAGTCTACTCACGAGGAACGTCCGCGCTTTCACGGAAAGGTTGTAGGCGTGCCTGTGACATTCTCCCATCTTATCCGTTTTATAATTCCCTGGCAAGAAGCCGCGACGTTCCCGTTTTGGAGATACTACAAAGGAATGCTGCTGCAAAGGAGGGGGATTTCCTTGATCCGTATGGGCTATGCCTGCATCAGTGTAAAGACGAAAAACAATCCAAACAAAAAAACGACAGTTGCCCAAGTAAATAAATTAGACCCACAAGCCCGATTAAAAAAACTGCGGCAAGTTATGCAGGTAAACTTTTTCAATTTAATGGATTTGCTTGCTTATAATGTTGAAAACAACATCTTTTTGTATCGACTTCCTTCCGAATTTGTTCCGCTTGCTACTCATCCAGTAGCAGCTGAATGGGATTGGGCAAAAGAATTCGCATGGGACTTCCAAAAGGCAGGGAATTATATCCGCAATTATGGTATTCGTTTGACAGCTCATCCCGGACATTACAGTATATTGAACAGCGACAAGCCTTCTGTGCTGGAATCGACGATTGCCGATTTTTCCTACCATGCAAAAGTGTTTGATTTACTGGGACTCGACGACAATTCCGTCCTGGTGACTCATGTGGGAGGGGTATACGAAGACAAAGCCTCTTCTCTCGATCGTTTTGCATCCAACTTCGAGCGGCTTCCCGAAAACGTCAAGCGACGTTTAGTCGTGGAAAACGATGACACGTCTTTTACCATGCGCGAGGTACTGGAGCTGTGCGAACGGATCGGTGTGCCGATGGTGCTCGATATTCACCACCACAACTGCCATTCTGATGGCGAGGATTGGACGGAATACCTTCCACGCATTATTCAAACGTGGGGAGAGCGAACACCAAAGATGCATATGTCCTCACCTAAGTCAGCGAATGACTTTCGGGCTCATGCAGACGATATTGACCCAGAAGCGTTCCTTACATTTGTCAGTGCGCTTGCGGATTACAATGTGGACATCATATTGGAATGCAAAAACAAAGATGATGCTCTATTTACTTTAAGACGCGAGTTAAAGAAAAAAGGAGTCGCTGTTGAAGCATTTACGAAATGAGTATGAAAAGGACGCCGCTTAATTAGCTGGCGTCCTTCCTCATGCGTTTCAAAATGAACATCCGCAGTCACACCCACGCCCTCGTCTATGACCCCGTCTATGTCGATAAGTGTATCCGGAGGAAGAACTACTGCCACCCGAAGATGATGAACCTCTCCCAAAGGAACTGCTACCGTCATTCCATAATTGGCAACGGTCATGATAATGATGCATTCTCCGTTCATGATGCTTGAAATGTCTGCGGTATTCCATGTATTTGCGGCGATTTTCACGATGCTCATCGCACTTGTGGCGGAAGTACTGCATCCGGTCCATATGAAACTGGAATTTGAACAGGTACAGCTCCAGTTCCCTTCCAATGTTCTCATTCGGTCGCGCATTCGGCCTGACATTTGGTCTGATATTTGGCCTGATATTCGGTCTTAGATTTGGCATCATGTTTGGACTTTCATTCGGCCGCACATTTGGTCTGACATTTGGTCTGACATTCGGTCCGACATTTGGCCTCATATTTGGACTTTCGTTTGGTCTTACGTTCGGTCTAACATTCGGTCTCATGTTTGGACTCTCATTCGGCCGCACGTTTGGTCTGACATTGGGTCTTACATTTGGCCTCAAGTTCGGGCTCTCATTTGGCCTTACATTTGGTGAAGCGTTAGGCATAGGGTTTGCTGGCATCCGGTTCGGTGGCATTGGCATTGGATTCGACGGCATGAGATTGGGTGGGATTGGATTCGCTGGCATCCGATTTGGCGGCATTACGTTTGGCACGTTCGGGTTAGCCAGATTGGGAGCAGGCATGATCGGTTTTTGCGGCATTGGGCGCGCAGGAATGGAATGATTCGGATTGATTGGACTTTCCGACCTGGGCTTTTCAGGAGAAGGCTTCATAGGTGACGGCATCGATGGAGACGGCAATGGCATCGCTGAAGAAGGCGGCTTCGGCATTTCTTTAGGACGCCTTGGGAGTGCGGTAGGCATAGGCGGCATCTTACGTCGCTTTTCCACGGATCTACACGTCCTTTCGGATGAAATAACACAGTACATGGTATGACATTTATCCAACTCGAGAGACGACTCTCGCCCAGTTTGAAAAAATGGACTAAGCCCTTTTTTTCCTCTCTAGGGAAGCCGCCGTGACAAGATCATCTTGACTGCACGTAGGCATTTGATACAATGATAGCAATAGCTAAAATAATCAGACAGTTGCACATGAACGAAAGTGAGGAAGAACGTATGCCGCGACGAATGCAGGCTTACACGTTTTCATCCAATCACATACATGCTCTCGAGCGAGGGGTTAGGATATATATCCTAACCCCTCGCTCTTTTCGTTCTCTGCTCTGCTAAAGGAGGAAATTACAGATGAATCAGCAAGCAAACGTTGTAAAAGTAGATGGGGATCAACTGCGTATTGAAGATGTTGTTTCCATTGCAAGAAGAGCCACTCACATCCAATTGACCGAAGAAGCATTGAATCGTGTTCGTGCTTCACGTGCCATGGTAGAGAAAATGGTATCGCAGCAGGAAGTCGTATACGGAATCACCACTGGCTTCGGAAAATTCTCTGATGTCATGATCCACGATGAAGACGTAAGCAAGCTGCAAGAAAATTTGATTATGAGTCATGCTTGCGGGATGGGAGACCCTTATGCCGATGAAGTTGTCCGTGCAATGATGGCTTTGCGCATTAATGCATTGGCAAAGGGGTATTCGGGCATTCGGGAAGAAACATTGCTTCAGCTTGTAGAACTATGCAATCGAGGGGTTCATCCGATTATTCCTCAACAAGGATCCCTTGGTGCCAGTGGCGACCTAGCCCCTCTCGCTCATATGGTACTGGTCATGCTCGGCAAAGGTGAAGCGCTCGTCAATGGCAAGCGGCTATCCGGCAAAGAAGCACTGAGTGAAGTGGGTCTTTCTCCAATTCGACTGGAGGCAAAAGAAGGTCTGGCTCTGATTAACGGTACACAGGCGATGACTGCACAGCTTTGCCTCGCTTTGTATGATTCGCGAGTTCTGCTTGAAAGCGCTGAATTGATTGCGGCGATGACGATTGAAGCGCTGCGTGGAATTCCAAAAGCGTTTGATCCCCAGCTTCATCTCGTCCGCCCGCATCCAGGACAGCAGGAATCAGCAAAGCGCTTGCTCCAGCACTTATCCGGCAGCAAGCGAACGACTGCGCAGGGTGAGCTACGTGTCCAAGATCCTTACAGCCTTCGTTGCCTCCCGCAAGTGCACGGTGCAACTCGTGATACGCTGGAGTATGTATGGACCACAGTGACTCGTGAATGCAATAGCGTCACCGATAACCCTATCCTTTTTACAGAAACAGGCGATGTCATCTCCGGCGGGAATTTCCATGGTCAGCCAATGGCATTCGCAGCTGATTTTCTTGCCATTGCCATCGCCGAGCTGGCAAATATTTCCGAAAGACGCACCGAACGTCTCGTCAATCCACAGCTAAGTGGGCTTCCCGGATTCTTAACCGAAAATGGCGGGCTCCATTCTGGATTTATGATCACGCAATATGTAGCCGCTTCCATTGTTTCTGAAAACAAAGTGCTCTGCCATCCCGCATCGGTCGATTCGATTCCATCATCTGCCAATCAGGAGGACCATGTCAGCATGGGAACGACTTCTGCTCGCAAGCTTCGCACGATCGTATCGAATGTCACCAAGGTGCTTGCCATTGAATATTTGGCAGCAGCACAAGCTATCGATTTTGGTTCGGGAGATCTCGGGACCGGCACAGCGAGAGCCTATCAGCAATTGCGCCGAGTGATTCCCCGCCTGCATGAAGACCGCGAAATGCATCCTGATCTCGTAAAGGCTGAAGAGCTGATCCAGCAAGGGACACTCGCGTTTGTCACGGAATAATCGTTCGTGTATAGGAACCATTGTCTTTCTCTGCTATGATGGAGCTAAGGATAAGCATGTAGACCAAACCACTTGACGTATGGAGGGCTGTCTCATGAAAGCAGGCAGAGAACTGGACCATCCTGACTACCTGTTGCTGTTTGATGGGGTTTGTCATCTGTGCCACGGTGCTGTGCAGTTTATTTTGAAGCGTGATCCGCATGGGCACATTCACTTTGCTTCCTTGCAATCACAGAGAGCACAGGAAATTTTGTCTCATTACAGCTATCAGGAAAAAGACATGTCCTCCGTGGTTTTTATTGCCAACGGACAGCTATATACAAAGTCTGATGCGATCTTGCACGTTGGCCGCAAGCTTCAAGGTGTATGGCCTCTGTTGTCAAACGCAGCTCGGCTCATCCCTAGACCTATCCGCGATCCGATTTATGATTGGGTGGCGAGAAATCGTTATCGGTGGATGGGCAAAGCAGAACAATGCATGCTTCCTACCCCGCAGATCAGATCCCGCTTTTTAGATTAAAAGAAAAAGGAGAAGCCGCTATCCTATCGCGACTCCTCCTTTTTTATTTGCTATGCCCAATCATTCATTCTTGAATGACAATCCCTTTTCGTTTAATGCTGTCCTAAGTTTCGGCATAGATGCTGGCCCCATCCCATGAAATTTCAGGATCTCTTTTTCGCTGTAACTAGCGAGGTGTTCCAAGGAAGTGATGCCATTGTGTTTCAATGCCCTTCTTGCTGGTGCCGAGAGCAGAGAAAGAAATCCCATATCCGGTTTGCGTTCTTGCTCACAGATTGGGCAAGTCGGACAATCACTACTTTTCTTGTATGAATGACCATTCGCGCAAGTTCTTACCGTTTTTTTGGAAGTTGTCATAGCACGATTCCTTTTTATTTCGACGTCGCTTGTGGATGCTCATCGCTCACATAGTCAGCTGCTTTGGCATTTGCCTCTACCTGTGCTGGGCTCTTGCTGCCTGGAATCACGGTAGTGACAGCCGGATGCTTGAGGCACCACGCCAATGCCCACTGCGCCATATCCATACCTTCTGGAACTTCATTTTTCTTGATTTCTTCTACTTGGAGCAGCAGCTTGTTGACATGCTCCTGATCGTGTCGATGCCGCACATCGTTGCCACCGAATACAGAACCTGGCTTATACTTTCCGCTCAAATAACCACTCGCCAACGGAACGCGAGCCAACACACCCAGGTCTTGCTGCTGGCAGGAAGCAAAAACACCTTCTTCCGGCTTTTGATCCAGACGATTGTACACCACTTGGATTGCCTTTGCATTCACCGAGGTAGCGGCAGATGTTTGATGCATGTTGTCATTTTTCGCAATCGAGAGGCCGAGATGACGGATCGTTCCTGCCTGCACCTGTTTGTCGAGGTAGGTCCACAAGTCATCATTGTCAAAAGCCTCGTCTGGTCCCGAGTGGAATTGGTACAAGTCAATATAGTCGGTCTGCAAGGCTTGCAGCGATTTTTCCAATTGTTGCTGAACTTCAGCTGCTCCGTAATGATTGGTTCGCGAAAATTTGTCATGAAAATGATGTCCGAATTTCGTCGCCACAATCCAGTCTTCGCGGCGGTTTTTTTTCAAATATCCCCCGATAAGCTGTTCAGACAGATGATCTCCGTAGCATTCTGCTGTATCAATCAAGTTGATGCCGAGATCTTTTGCTTTGTCGAGAATCTGGTCAACAGCTTCTTGGGAGAAATCCATTCCCCACTCCCCGCCAAATTGCCAGGTACCTACACCGATTACGGATACGTTCAGGTCGGTTTTTCCTAATCTGCGGAACTTCATTGCCCGATTCCTCCTCATTATGGATAAACGCGAATCCCCTGAACGAATGTTCGCTCAGGGTGAAGACTAAAAAAAATTATATGTTTTTCTCGATGTTCAATTGGCTCACAAAATCTTGCAGATTCCCTTTTCGTTCCTTGCGCATTTTCTTGCGCTCTTCCGCAGTGGCCATCAATCTCTCTTCTTCCTCTGTTTCAGGGGCAATGGCTGGCACCTCAGTCGGGTTCCCTTCCTCATCCAGTGCAACAAAGGTGAGAAAAGATGTCGCGGTCAAAATGCGCTTGCCAGTCTGGAGATTTTCCGAGATAACTTTTACGAAAACCTCCATAGACGTTCTGCCTGTTGACGAAACATACGCTTCCAGGCAGATGGAATGTCCCATTTTCACGGGAGCAAGAAAGTCAATCGAGTCAATCGATGCTGTCACAACAGGGCGACGCGAATGTCGCATCGCAGCGATTGCAGCTACCTCATCTATATAAGCCATCATCGTACCACCAAAAATAGTCCCATGGTAATTCGTATCAGATGGCTGAACCAGTGATGCCTGAATTGTACGAGATTCTTGAGTTGTCTTGACGTTCATCGCTGTTGCTCCTTTATCAATCTACTTGATGCATACATCATCATATCACAAGGCATTCAACGTTCCAATTGATAGCTGCTCGCAAGCATGCCTTCTATTCTCTCTGCCTCTTCTTGCAAAATGTAACGTAACAAAGGGAGATTCCACTCATAGGCTGGGCGATAGCCGTCTAAAGCAAACAGCTTGTCATCTATGTGCGTAGCAAGCTCTCGGCGAGCCGGGCTGGCACAGTAAAACTGCTCCAAATAATCCGTACCCCATCTGGAAAAGGACGAAGTTTCATTAGTAACTGCCGTTAACAGAATCCCCTCCCCTGTATCAATCAAATCAATTGGATACAGTTGACAGCTAAATGGCTTGAGAGGCTCAACTTCACGACCAGCCTGCTCGGCATAAGCATGGATCGCACAGCCGTAACGCCCATTGTTTTCTTGATAAAAAAGACAATTGCCATGCCGCATGCGAATGGTTCCTGGACGCTCATTGCGATCCCATACCCCATGCGTAAGCCAATGATTGCGTTCGGACTCATCCTGAAGTCCAGCAGAGATAGAGGGGATTTCCCCCTCCATGATCGGAATCTGCCATTCTTCTACAGCGTACGGTTGTCCACCCTCACAGCAGGTCTCGCGATGGACCGTCCTGCAATTCCAACAGTCCAAGTGAAACAAGGCATGGAGGGCTGTTACATCAACCAAATATTGTCCTGCTCTCACCAAGGAATGCTTGTTTTTCTTTATATATTTTTCGCAGTGGTACGCCTCTTTATCAGACATGGAATCGGGCGTGCCTACATAACGAAAAGCTCGCTTCGTTTTCATTTTTGCAAAACAATCTCCGCTTCTGTTCCAAAAATGCGCAAATGGCCTTCCTCATAGCTAGCCAAATCTACTTCATCACCCGGAATCTCCATCAGGATTTCCATTTCTTCGCCCTGTTCTGTCGTAAACACGAGCAGGAGATCTTTTTCCTCAAATTCATTGTCAGTCAGCTTGGTTTCGAGGAGTTGAGCTTGAAACTGTGTTACCTCTTCCTCTTCTTCACTCTCGGTATCCCATTGGGTAAAAGTCACGGAAGTCTTTTGATTTTTATACTCCGCCAACAGTTGAATCAATTGCTCGTGTTGTTGAATGTCCATCTTGTAATCCCTCCGAAATGGTTCATACTGCCCATCATAACAAAGTAGCTCTTAAAAAGCCAAAAAGAAATACCGCTTCGCTGTGGGAAGCGGCTCTTTCTCTTCTGCCTGTTAGCTCACTTTGCTGATGGTCTGGGCTAACGCAAAATCTTTGCCAGTTAAACCTTTTGCCTCGCGGGTGGCTAACGTAAATGTGACCGTTCCCCCTGCCAAATGAATTTCCACGTGCTGATTGTCATGCTCAAGCATCTCTGCCACCCGGTTGACGAAACTGATCGCAGTGGAAAAGTCACGACAGTGGTACGTGCGTGATAGTGCCATTCGGTCTTCTACCAGCTTCCAGCCAGGCACCTTGCTCAGATACAATTTGACCTGTTCCAAAGACAGCTTGCTCATTGTAGCAATGCCCCCTTTTACCCGATGAACGGTTGTTACACCATCATATTCACGAGACGTACAGGTTATCCGCACCCTATTGCTTCACGGCATAAAAAATCATTCGAGGTGATTCATGGGCCACATATTCGTCAAACTGATAATTTCCAAATACTTGAATTTGTTCGAATCCCGCCTCTGCAAGCATCGCCATCATTTGCTGGGCAGAAAACAAGCGAACCTGCTCCATATACTCACGCGGTTCGTTCGATGACTCGTCAGAAATCAGTATCCGCTTTTTCACAAATCCATCCTGGATCCAGCGTTCTTCTTTAATCAACAGCCCACTGACTTCCTTCGTAGAGTGCGGCACGAGATTATCGATAACGTACGCTGCATTTAAGAAATCGATGACCACTTCACCTTTTGTTTTGAGCGCTTGTGCCATGTTACGAATAACGTTAGCATTTTCTTCATCGGTGGAGAAATAACCAAAGCTGGTAAACAAATTCACCACGATATCAAATTCTTCGTGAAACGGAATGTCGCGCATGTCACAGCGGGCAAAACTTAGCTGTGGATAGGTGTTTTGTTCCTCAGCCAACTGTAAAAGAACAGGCGACAAATCCACACCAACTACTTCATACCCCCGGCGAGCCAGCGCACGCGAATGACGCCCGCTCCCGCAGCAAAGATCAAGTACGCGTCCTGTGTCCTTTACCGGCAATCTTTCCAACAGATTAGCGATCTCTCCATCTGCTGCCGAATCGTCCCTATGACGATACACAAGCACATAATCTTCGCGAAAGCTGCGTTCAAACCATTCTTCTGCCATGTCTGAGCCCCTTTAATTCCAAGATGTTCTTATTATACCACAGCGGGGTTTATCCGGAGCCGATTTGCATGTGGCAAAGTGTAGGTAAGCTTTGTTGAAAAATAGAGAAATCACTTTACATACATACTGTATGTATGTTAAATTAACCTCATCCAATCGTGAGGGAGAGAGATCCATAATGAAAGTGAACAGCTTTTATCCTGTTATCTTGACAGAACAAGTTGAGGCTAGCTCGAAGTTTTATCAACAGCACTTTGGATTTGAAATGGTTTTCGAAGCAGACTGGTATGTGAGCCTGCAAAATCAGAGCAGCACTCCGCCATTTGAGCTAGCCATCTTGGCTCTTTCTCACAACACGATTCCTCAAGGGTTCCGAAAGCCCGTAGATGGCGGTCTTATCCTTAATTTCGAAGTCGATGATGTTGACGCTGAATACGAGAGACTTATTGTGAAAGCAGGTCTTCCTCTCCATCTCGACATTAGAGACGAGGATTTCGGTCAGCGGCATTTTATTACATCCGATCCGAATGGCATTTTGCTTGATATCATAAAGGTAATCCCGCCTACTGAAGCATTTGCTGACAGTTATGTTGATCCTGTTTCATCTGGCATGAAATAAGTAAGGAGATCGTACAACATGAAGATGTCCAAAGCAGAGCAAAAACAGCAGACGATGCAAAAACTGATCGAAGTGGCAAGAGAGATGTTCTCCAGACAAGGCTACGCGGATGCCGCCATGGAAGACATCGTGAAACAAGCCGGGGTGACCCGTGGCGCACTGTACCATAACTTTGGGAGCAAAGAAGGATTATTTCAGGCAGTACTGGCTTCTGTCCAACAAGAAATCGGAGAGCGCGTAGAAGCTGAAGCTGCGAAAAGTGATGATCCTTGGCAACAATTGATCTTGGGTTGCTTGGCCTTTGTCTCCTCGGCCGTCGAACATCGCAACAAGCGGATATTGCTTATCGATGGCCCTTCTGTCATCGGGTGGGAAACGTGGCGACGAATGGACGAGGAAAACTCCATGCGGCATCTCAAGGAGCAGCTTCAAACGATGCAGGAGCAAGGGTGCCTACGACCCGTTTCCATCGATGCTCTGACGCATTTGCTGTCTGGTGCGATGAATGAAGCGGTGCTATGGATTTCGGAGACGCCTGATCATGAGAAGTCGCTTGAGGAAATTTCAGCAGCGATGACCCTTCTCTTGGAAGGATATCGCGCAAAATAAAAGCAAAGCACCCCTGCTTCCGCCTCTTGCCGGCAAAATGCAGGGGTGCTTTTTTGTCATTGCAAAGGGTTTTTATGATGAAAAGCGGGTAGCTCGTCCAATCCGAATTTTTTCAGCAGCCCGAGCAATAATGCTCTCTACCGAAGATGGGTCCTCCACAACATCGTATTCGTTGATATTGACTCGCAAAATCGGACAGGAAGTAAAGGAGGCAATCCAGCTATCATAGCGGCCAAACAAATCCTGCCAGTAATCCACCGGCGTTTGTTGCTCCATCGGACGCCCGCGCTCTTTTACGCGGCCAATAATATCATCGAAGCTTCCCTCTAAATAGATTAAAATATCCGGGTGCGGGAAGTAAGGCGTCATGACCATCGCTTCAAAAAGTTCTGTATAAGTGCGGTAATCTTCTTCTGTCATGTTGCCTTGCTCGTACAGCATGCGGGCAAAAATCCCGGTATCCTCATAGATGGAGCGATCTTGAACAAAACCGCCGCCATAATCAAACATCCGTTTTTGTTCCTTAAAGCGTTCTGCCAAAAAGAAAATTTGCAAATGGAAGCCCCAACGCGATAAATCGTTATAGTAACGGCCCAAATACGGGTTATTGTCAACCTTTTCTACGGACACACGAAATCCGAGCTGATCTGCTAAGGCATGTGTAAAGGTGGATTTTCCTACCCCTACTGTCCCCCCGATCGTAATCACTGCGTTGTTTGGTATCCCGTATTTTTCACAAAGCGTGCTGCTTTGAAACCTCGACATGTACGCAACTCCTTATCCCCATGCTTACTTTTCCTTCGTTCCCTATCCTTCTTGTCCCATCAACTCTTGAATTCGTGGCACAATTCGATCCAGTACAACCTTCAAATCTTCTGGTCTATGTACGAAATCCAAATCGTCACAATCGAATTTGATGACAGGCGTATCCGGATGATGCTTTTCAAACGCTTCCATAAACTCGTTGTAGTCAGCAATCAGGTTCTCCATATAGGTGACATCCATACTACGCTCCATTTCACGATCTCGCATCGCAATCCGCTTCATCACGGTCTCAATCGAAGCTGTCATGTAGATCACCAAATGGGCCTGAGGCAAATCCTCTGTCAGGATATCATAAATTTTGAGGTACTTTGGCAGGTTATCACCTTGTAACGTCCGTTTAGCAAAAATCGTATTTTTGAAAATATTGTAATCAGAAACAACGGAAATACCTTGATTCAGGAACTGTGAATGTATATCCTGCAACTGCTTGTAACGATTGCAGAGGAAAAACATCTCGAGCTGAAAGCTCCATTCGGCAATATTTTCATAAAATTTGCCTAGGAACGGGTTTTCGTAGACGATTTCTTCCAGTAGCTGCAAGTTGCATGCACGGCTTAGTTCCCGCGATAAAGAGGTTTTCCCAATACCAATAGGTCCCTCAACGGTAATCAATATGGACTTCATGTATGCTTCGATTCCTTTCAAGAAAATGAGAGCACTCCATATTCTAGCACGTATGTAAGCGTTTGTCGAAAACATTCGCATTGTGTCGTTTAGTATCATTTGGTACTCATTTTTCAAAAAGAAAAACTGCTCTTCATCAAGAGCAGTCTGGTACTTACGTAAAATATTCCACGCGAGCTTGCGGAAACAGTCTGGCAATTTCACTTTCCAAATGGGCCTGCAACGCCTTTGCTTGGATGTCGGGGTAGACATACTTCCCTTTCCCGTATTTTCCCCATTTGTACTTGCGTTCTTCTTCCTTCATCTCCAGCTTCGTTTTCGGATAGCGCTGGAGGATCAAGCTTTTGGCGATCTTGGTAAAACGGTGCTGGATCAGCTCGAACGTCAAATCCTCCATCGCTTCGGGAACCAACTGCGAACGCAGCCTTTCGAGCAAATCGGTATACCCTGCTTCCCATCCGTCAAACCAATACAAAGGCGCTAAAATAAAGCCGAGTGGATAACCGGCCTTGGCTACCTTCCCTGCGGCCTCCAGTCGCTGATGAAAGCTGGAGGTGCCTGGTTCGAAATTTTTGATGACGTAGTCTGCATTCATGCTGAAACGAAATCGGGTATGCTTGTTGTGCTTGGCATCCAGCAAGGAATCCACGTGGTGAAACTTGGTCACGAAGCGCAACCGCCCAAACTCCTGCTGGCCCATAAACTCAATTGCTCTTTTCAGATTGCCCGTAAGATGCTCAATGCTAACTGGATCGGATGTACAGGCTGCCTCAAAACGAGTGATCTCACCTGGGCGATCTTGGATATACTTCTCGGCCTGCGCAAGAATCTCATCTGTATTGACGTACACCCGAACATACGGCTTTGTCCCGATATTTGTGTTCAAATAGCAATAGTGACAGTGGGCAGCACATCCGGTTGCCAGTGGAATGGCATATTCTGCGGAAGGCTTGGAGGTCTCGAACTTCAATGTTTTGCGTACACCAATGACCAATGTCCGCTTCGCATTGCGATATTTCTCCACTTCCGTATCCCCAGGGATGCCACGGACCTGATTATGACTGGTCGTCATCTGCATCGGAATCCCTTCCTTTTGAAAATGGCGATACAGCTCTTGACCAAGTGGATAATTCAGTGCATTTGGCTCGACGAAAATATAATCTGGAACAAACAGCTTGCTGCCTTTCTGCTCCGTCTTTTCAGGTCTTTCCAAAAGGGTCGTTCCCATATCCATCATCCCCCCTTCACCTAGTATGCCCGTGCCATTCGACTGGACGTAAGGGGAAGTATGGCTGTGCCCGTTATTTCAGAGTGTTCTTAAAATCGCGTAGCAGCGCCATTGCTTGCTCCTGTTGAGCGAGCGGTACTTGCAGTGTATAGACATGTCCTGCTTTTTTGGTCTGTCTGGACAAAAGCCTGACACGAATCCCCTTCATTTCCAAATAACGCCGACATTCCTGAGCAATCCGCGGGAGGCCATACGATTCATGAATCGTAACCCATTTGATCCACATGCACCTGCACCCCATCCTTACACACTTCTTTCTTTTACAGTAAGCAGTGGACGGGCGATTGGTTCAAAAAAAAGCGCCTTGGCAGACATTTTATGAAAACCGTTTTGGCACCTGCGCCGTCTAATGCTAGAGGAGGGGGAAAAAGTGAATCTGGAACAGCTCGTTTCACGCGCAAAAGATGGAGATGATGATGTCTTTTTTCAACTCGTCAGCCTTCATAAAGAACAATTATATAAAATCGCCTTCGCCTTTCTTCGTAACGAGACGGATGCATTGGAAGCCATTCAAGAAGCGACGTGCCGTTCCTATCTCAAGCTGGCACGATTGAAACAGCCTGCGTATTTTCGCACATGGCTGATCCGCATCCTTATTCATATTTGTCTGGATGAGCAAAAGCGGCGAAAACGGATCATCTTGGATCCGATGGAAGATGACGTCGAATTTCGTACAAGTATTCCTATGGATGACCAGAATGTCGAGCGTATTCAAATCGAAGAGGCTCTCGCTCGTCTCAGTCCGAATTATCGCCACATCATTATTTTGAAATATTTTGAAGATCGGACGATACGCGATATTGCAGAAGTACTCGGTCATCCGGAAGGTACCATCAAAACTTGGCTGCATAAGGCTTTGGGTGCACTCCGCAAAGATCTCGGGAAAGGCTGGTGAGCTTAATGAGTGAAAATGAAAAGAAGAATGCGAGTCCATTCATGGTTCCCGCTGAGATTGACCAATACATTCGAAGAGGGATGGAACAAGCAAAAGAGCTGCGTAAAAATCGGAACCGCAATCGGTGGATACGCGTTGGTTCTAGTCTGGTTGCTTGTTTGTTCATTTTCGTGTTTATTTTTTCCGTTCGCCTTTCACCTGCTGTTGCTGCTTATGTCAGCTCGATTCCTGGAATGGAAAGGATCGTTGAGTTTCTTCGGGATGATAAAGGCTTGCAAAAGGCAGCAGAACACAATCTTGTCCAAAATATTGGCGCCAGTGGTTCACTTGAGGGTGTCACTTTTACGATCGATCAGGTATTGGCAGATGAAAAACGGATGCTCCTCTTCTATACAATGAAGAATGTTCTCCCCGATAAAGAAGTAGCACTTCACAAAATCGAGTTGTTCGATCAATCAGGAAAGGAGTGGGAGCACGGTGTTTCCTGGTCCGGCATGGGCAGCGAAGACCCTGTGATCCGAAACCGCATTGATATTACCATCAATGAAGCTACCGAAATACCTGATGTAATGACAGCAAAGGTTACGCTGGAAATCGATCATATCAAACAAGAGACTCCCCTATCGATTGACTTTGCGGTCGACAAAAGCAAGTACAAGACCCTTGAGAAAAAAGTGTATCCGGTGATGAAGGAAGTCACAGTTGACGGACAACGTTTTACGATTGAACAAATTGCAGTCTTTCCTACACAAACAGAAGTGAGTATCCGATTTAACCCAGCCAATAAAAAACATGTATTTGACTTTGATAAACTAAGACTTGAGGATGAAAAAGGACAGATGTTCGCTTTTTGGGGGAATGGGGTTCCTGTTCGTGACAACGGAGGAAACGGAAGGATATACCATCTGGAGAGCATCTATTTTGTGGAACCCGAAAAGCTGTACCTGAAAGCAGATGGCATTCGTGCTTTGGACAAAGATCAATTGCAAATCGTGATTGATGCGAAGACAGGTACACTCACAAAAGTCCCGAATGATCGCCTGACACTAACGGCGCTGCGTCAAGTCGATGATGTGGTGGGTATGGACTTTTCTTTGAAGGTTCCGCCTCAAGATAAACACTCTCATATATCCTTAGGGTATGACCTGACTGACGACCTAGGAAATGAATATGATTATGTGCAAGGAAGCAACTACTCCACAAAAGATGAATCCATTCAAAACTATTCCATTCTGTTCAAACGAAAAACAAACAAAGGTACGCCTACTTCCTATTCCTTTCCTCTGTCCAGCTATCCTGAACGACTTCAAGGTACTTTTTCTATTGAAGTCAAATAAAAAATGCCCCAACAGTGATTGCGTGACCTGCATCACTGTGGGGCATTCATTTTTTGTTCGTCGAATTAATCTATAACCGCCCAGTGATTGGTCGGCCCATGCCCGCCACCCAATTGCGGAGCTGTCTTAATCGCTTCGAAGATAAAGCGATTTGCTTTTTCAACCGCAGTGATGAGCGGTGTATTTTTTGCTAACTCTGCTGTAAGAGCCGCTGAAAACGTACAACCTGTTCCGTGCGTATGGCGTGTATGGATACGCTCATGGGATATTTCATGGAATGCGGTACCATCGAACAAAATATCAACGACAACGTCCCCTTGCATATGTCCACCCTTCATCAGGACATTGCGGGCGCCTAACGCATGCATCGCTTTTGCCCCTTCGCGCATATCGTCTGTCGTCTCAATTCTCATGCCAGTCAAGCATTCTGCTTCCGGCAAGTTAGGTGTGACGACTTCCGCCAAAGGCAACAACTCTTTTTTCAGGGCAACGATCGCCTCATCCAGAAGTAGCTTTGATCCTCCCTTGGCAATCATCACCGGGTCTACCACCAGCTTTTTCAGGCCAAATGCTTTGACCTCTTCCGCAACAGCATGAATAATATCAGCGTTAAACAGCATTCCCGTTTTCGCCGCGTCAGCGCCAAGATCACGCAGCACCTCATGCATTTGCTGGGCAACCGCCTCTGTCGGCAACGGATAAACGCCTGCTACGCCCAATGTATTTTGTGCAGTGATTGCGGTGATTGCACTCATCCCGTACACACCGAGTTGATGAAAGGTTTTCAGATCTGCCTGAATCCCAGCTCCCCCACCGCTATCTGAACCCGCTATCGTCAATGCTTTCGCAATCGTGCTCATGACATTCCCTCCTGCTTTCCACCTTTTCTCACCTGAGTATACCATCCGCTCGTCCCATTCGGTATACTAAAGGAATGTTTGCCAACAGTCATGCAAGGAGGCATCTGCATGTCCTATCGGATCTTTTATTGGTTGACCTTTTTGATTCCAACCATCATCATCGGGGGTTTTGAATTCATCCGTCACGACTTTCTGCTGCCTTATATGTCTATGGAAGCCGGAAATGTGTACATTACCCTCTTGACGCTCTTTCTCTCTTTTTTATTCGCTACGTGGATGTTTCACACCCTGAAACAAATGAATGCACGAATTGTCGAGGAACAAGCTCGTCGCGCTGTTTATGAAGAACGGGAACGCCTTGCCCGCGAATTACACGATGGAATTGCGCAGTCTCTGTTCTTCCTCAACGTAAAGCTGAAGCAGGGGCACTTGGACGATGCGCGGGTCGCTGTTTCTGCTATCGACAATCATGTACGCCAAGCCATCTTTAACTTGCGCTCATTGCCAGAAGAAGGCAGTCTGGATCAACGCCTTGAGAAATGGCTGGCGCAATGGAGCGCTTTATCTGGAATTGATGTCGTAAGTGAATTGCATGTCAAAGACGGCTTTTTTACTCCTACCGCAGAAGTACAACTGTTTGGGATCATCCAAGAAGCTTTTGCAAACATTCGCAAGCATTCTCAAGCCAAGCATTCTTGGATTCACCTGACGACAGATGAAGCAACAGGCTGGGTTCTCGCCGTTGAGGACGATGGCATTGGGATTTCCAACCCTTCTCCCGATACGAAAAAATACGGTTTGTCCATGATGCGCGAGCGAGCACGCCAGTTGAACGCATCCATCGATATTCAGTTGCGACCGGCAGGCGGTACGATCATCCGCTTATCTTCTCATTCAGGAGGAAAAATACAATGAACGCTTACCGTGTATTGATCGCCGACGACCACCCGATGGCTCGTATGGCCATTCGCAGCCTGCTTGATCCCGATCCCTCTTTTGAAGTCATCGGAGAAGCGCAAAATGGCGAGGAAGCCTTTCTCTTATGCGGACAAATACAACCGGATCTTGTGCTCATGGACATCAACATGCCGAAATGGAGCGGACTCGAAGCGACCCGCGAGGTCAAGAAAGCATACCCGCACATCAAGGTCGTCATTCTCAGCGTCTCCGATGACGTTGCTGACCTGATCACGGCCATTCAGTTCGGCGCCCAAGGTTACTTACTGAAAAATTTAGAGCCAGACGACTGGATAAACTACTTGCATGCCTTGCTCGGCGAGGACAGTGAGTTGACTCGCGAAATGGCAACCCGGCTCATGTACCGGTTCCGCCAAGAAGAGGCGACGGATGAAATGGTTCCAGATGTTCTAACCCCACGAGAACGAGAGATTGTCATGTATGTGGGAGCTGGAAAAACGAATCGAGAAATAAGCGAGGCGCTGATCATCGCAGAAAACACTGTGAAAAACCACCTAAAAAACATTCTTGAAAAGCTGCAATTGGCTAATCGCGTCCAGCTCGCTGCTTATGCGGTTCGCCATCATTTGGTCAAAAAATAAAACAAAAAGCATTGCTTTCTGCTCGATCAACTGTCATCCTTAGAAAGATACGTTTTCCACAGACATAAGAAATGCAGGTGATCCGCATGATCGAAGTCAAGACCTCCAAACTAAGCAATGGAGAATTAAATAGAGGTGTATTTGCAACGCAAGATATCCGAAAAGGCGACCTGATTCATGAAGCGCCCGTGCTGCCCTATTTGAACGAAGAGCATGAGCATATTGAGAAAACCTTACTCGCGGATTATGCATTTGAGTACGGTGCTAATCACACAGCCTTCTTGTTAGGCTATGGCATGCTATTTAATCATTCCTACACGCCAAATGCCACGTATGAGATTAACTTCGACAACCACACTTTTGATTTTTATGCGTATACGGATATTCAAGCGGGTGAAGAAATCTTAATCAACTACAATGGTGCTGAGGATTGCGATGATCCTCTCTGGTTTTATGAAGACCAACAGAAAGAAACAGATGATACCAAATAAGCGTATGCTGTAAAAAGAAAGAAAACCCGGAAACAGACACTTGAAAAAGTGCCCGTCCTCCGGGTTGTTTTGTGCAACTCTATCCGTCCCAAGCACTTTGGGCGGGCTTTCGCCTTATCGTGGAAAGGTATCACAGTAATCTTTATCCAGTCCAATCACCATCTTAACCTTTAAAAACTGTCTACGGAATGAGTCCGGAAAATGTTGACAGGATCACATCTTTGTTTCCTTTTTGGGAGAATCGCCCGAAACCAGGAACCCTCCCAACAGGCAGAGAATCACCCCTAGCCCTATTAAAATATAGTTATATTCAAAGGTCTGAAAATAATATTGCAGAACAAACAGCACCATCCCTAATACAATAGCGATTTTGCCAACCCATTGTTTTCTCACAATTTAATCCTCCGTGTACAAGATCTTTGGCTGTAAAACAAGAAATCCTTCATGATACCTTTTACGTTGACCCCTACCTGATCGTTTCATTTTTCTTAAAACAATACTACCTCATCAACTCCGCCAAAACGAAATGACTGGAATTTTGGCCCCTTTTTAGCCACGAGAAAAACTCCCCCTAAAATATTCATCGGTTTTAACACCAGAGTGTTTTTCCAATGTCTACTTTAAGGGGTGCACGTTAATTTTAGACGGGACTTCCTTTTTTATGAGATGCTACTCTATTAGGTCACTAGCGTTTATTTTAAATGTTCGTCGAAAAAAGCTTTAACAACATCCATTGTTTGCTGTTGTGTGAAACCGTTGTGCCCTGCTCCCTTAATTTTATACATATATGCATTGTTTCCAGCTCTGCGTAATGCATTAAAAAATTCAACGCTTTGTTCATAGGGCACTACATCATCTGCGTCACCATGCATAATCAATATGGGCGGAGCATCTGGACGAACATACTCGATGGGACTCGCTTCTCTAGCTCTCGCCTGATTTTCTTGAATGGCTCCTCCCACTAGCTTGGACTCAGGAGAATGTGGAGAATCATGGTCAAAAACAGAAGGGTATTTGCTCATGGACAGTAATTCGGTTGGCCCAAACCAATCCACAACTGCTTGAACCACACATTGATTTTCCTCTGATCCCAAAGCATCTAACCCTGCTAGTAAAGCTAAGTGTGCACCAGAGGAATCTCCCCATAGACCTACTTTGCTTGGATCTATGTTGTACATCGCAGCATTTGATTTTAGAAATTGTATCGCGTCCTTCACATCATCGAGTTGAGCAGGAAAAATAGCCTCTGAACTAAGGCGGTATTGCACGCTTGCAACGACAAACCCGCGTTTGGCAAATTCAGATAGCTGCGGGATAAAGGCGAACAAATCTTGGTCGCTCCATCCCCATCCACAACCTTGCAAATAAATAATCAATGGATAAACCTCTTTGTTACCCTCTCGATGAAATAAGGCATCCATCGGATTTCTATATACCAATAAGTTTAGCTTTAAAGGGTTGTTCCCTTTGTCGGAATAAATGATGTTTGGAATGAGTTGAACAAATGAATTTACATCTTGATCCCAGTGAAGTTCTTTAATCTCAGATTCATAACTAACCATTCCTAAATCCTCCTTGTGTAATCATTTCTTTGAGAAGGCGGGCTCGTTGTTAGTAAAACACTTACAACGAAGTCGAAAAAATTATGCTCCCGAAGAAGCATTTTTTTTTCTAATCATGATCTCAGTAATTTCATGGATGGAGACTGCTCGCAAGACCTCTTCCATAGCTTGCTGTGCCTTCAATAAATAGATTTCCAAAACATCATGGATATTTGATCCAACCCAACAATTTGGATTGGGATTTTCATGCCAATGGAAGAGTTCACCCTCGATGACAACATCGACGGCTTGATAAACGTCGTATAAAGAAATAGAACCTGGTTCTTTTAACAAGTAAGCTCCACCCGATCCACGCTTCACTCCGATTAATCCGGCTTTTTTCAAAAGCCCACTGATTTGCCGAATATATCCCGCATTAATATTCACGCTATCTGCTATTTGCTCTGAGGTCATATTATCGGTACGGACGCTGATAAGCGACAGGATATGTACTGCGATGGTGAATCTGTTACTGATTTTCATTGTACCACCCCTCGTTGTAACTAATATACTAACAACGAAAGTTGGTGTCAAGCAATCGATAGCAGTGGATGTGCGGAGACTTACTTCATCCCTTTCTCGAAAAAAGATAGCCACAGACCGGGCTTCACTTCTTTTTGATCCGCCAGAGTGAATCCATGTCTTCCATACAATCGAACGGCCGGTTCATTCAAGGAACCAGTCGCGACGACTATCTTGCTGCAGCCATGCTCGTGGACAGAGGCAAGCAATTGACTCGCGATTCCCTTTCGAAAATGAACAGGGTCCACGATCATCCGATGTATATCTAACGTTTCTCCTTCAATCACAAAAGAAACAGCCCCTGCAAGCTCACCTTCCGCTAAGTAGCCAAAAAACGTTTCTCCACATGTTCTCAGTTGTTCTACTGATTCTCGCAGGGGAGGAATATCTTCCGTTCCAATTAGCTCCGCCTCTACACGATATGCTCTTTGCTGCATGTTCCAAAGTTTTTGTACCGTTTGTTCATCCTGTAAATCTAGTCGTACGATCATTTCATTTTCCCCCGTATTTTAACTGTCTGGTGCTGCTTCAAAGCTATAGTACACATAAGGATCTTTCGGGGCGGAGACAGCTTCAACGTGAGAGGCTTTGAGAACGAGCATGTCGTATCCGTCTACCTGACGCAGCTCGAGCTTTCCGCGAACTTTTACCCAACTGTCTTTTGCCCATTTGTTCGCGTCCTCCTTTTCCACCAGTACGCCATAAACACTGGAATCTGCTGTACAGCAGGTGACGGAAAAACGCGCTACGACAAACTGCTGCTTCGTAAAATCAGGCTGCCGATATACAAATCCCATCGTCTCAAGTTCTTTTCCAGCAAATTCTTTTGCATATAGCTCCATCGTGGTGAGACCGTCCAGGAACACTTTGTCATCCAGCTCAATCACTGGCTGTTTATGTAAAAAGACGGCGATATCCGTGTAAAAGTCACCAAATCCCCCGTTCGAGAATCGCTGCCGCAATTGTTCGTCGTTTGTCGCTTGTACCGGGGGCGATGCTGCTTGCTTGGTAGCCTCTGGCTGTGTTTCTACGTTTGGCTCGGCATCTTCTTTTACCTCTGCGTTCTGCTTCTCATTCTCTGTTGCATTTGCATTTGCATTCGCGTTCGCAGTAACATCCGCCAGCTTTCGTACATCATTGCTGAGTAGCGTGATCCCCCGCTTCTCGGCTACATCACTGCCAAGAATTTTATCCGGCATGACAAACCCCATCACGATAGGAAGCACAAACAATCCATAAACCAAAAGGGAGCCCATAGGTGTACGCGGTACTTTGTGCTGCTCCTCACAATCGCAATCGTAAACACTGCTGCCTACAAAAATTTGCCGTATGCTGACAATTGTCAACAGGGCCAAAATGACGAGCGTGACATAGCTGAACATGTGCAATCGCGGTGCGAGATAATGACTGAGCGTTTCCGACAGGATCAAATAGGCCAACAACGCTGTAATGCCCGCCAAAATCAGACTGCGCATAATATGATGACGCTTCAATTTGTTCTGATCCATATTTTCCTCCTTATATCGGTATGAGCATAGTGACGCAAATCACCAAAAGCGTAATAGCCACGACAAGCTTGACAACAAAGCCAAAACGAAACGTTCCAAATAACATCAACGTCGTTTTTAAATCGAGCATGGGACCGAAAACCAGAAAGGCAAGCAACGAGCTGCTTGAAAACGTATTGGCAAAGGAAGCAGCGATAAACGCATCTGCCTCTGAACAAAGCGAAAACAAGTACGCCAACCCCATCATGACCAAATTGGAGGTGAGCGGCGTTTGTCCGATGTCCATGAGCGTATCCCGGCTGATGAAAACCTGTAAAAGCGCGCTGATAAACGCACCAAACAACAAATATTTTCCCATGTCAAAAAATTCGTCCACCGCGTGGGCAAATGTCGAGGACAGCTTTCCACTCGTCCCTTTCACATGGTCGGCTTCATGACTGATTTGCGATTCCATGCCGAGCCGTATCGGATTTTTTTTGACAAACAGGAAGACAAGCATGCCTACAATAAGCGCAACAACGAATCCCGCAATGCCCCGGTAGAGAGCCATTTCCGGCTGACGGGCGAAAGCCACATAGGTCGACGACAAAACAACAGGATTCACAATCGGTCCAGCCAATAAGAAAACAATCCCGACTGACAGCGGCATCCCTTTTTGAATCAAGCGACGAACCACTGGGATAATCGCACATTCACATACGGGGAACAAAAACCCGAGCAACCCGGCAAACGGCAGGGCCACGAGTGGATGCTTCGGTGTCCAGCGCCTCACCTGTTCTTCTGTCACAAACGTCTGGATAAACGCAGAAAAGAATACACCCAAGAGAACAAACGGGATTGCTTCCAGCCAAATACTAAGGAAAAAGGTTTTCACATCAAGCCACAAAGGAGACCACTCTATGCTCCAACCGGAAAACCAGCTGCTGTCTCTGCCCATTGTTAACCAAACGACACTTAGTCCAAGCAGGAGCGCCCCGATTATTTCAAACAGGAATTGGCGAATCTTCAGAATCAAGTGGGAGTTCTCTCCTCTCTTTTTACAAATAAGTATCATTCCTATTTATATACAGACATTTAAATTTCCTTCTTGTCCTTATACTTTTTTTCAAGATGAACAGGTTGTACAGCCTTCCCTTCCCCCTTTTTCCGTCTTATAATGGTGAAAAATGGAACGGTTCGGGGTGAATGAAGTGAGTGAAGACATTCAGCGCATTCCCACTGATCTAGAGGTTTGTGAAGTACAAACGATCGATGAAGATAAAGTAAACAGGCTTCGGCCCAGAATGATGGAAACGGAAGGTGTCGCCCCTCTCTTCAAGGCTCTCGCAGACGATACGCGAGCAAAAATCATTTACGCGCTTGCACTTGAAGGAGAGCTATGCGTTTGTGATGTCGCAGCAACCATCAATAGTTCGATCCCCAATACCTCTCACCATCTGCGCTTGCTAAAAAACATGGGCCTCGCCCGGTACCGCAAAAACGGCAAGCTCGTCTATTACTCACTCGATGATGATCATGTCCGTCATTTAATCATGTGTGGAATTGAGCATGCTTCCGAATTGAAGCAATCAAAACCGTAAATCCACTGGCTTTTATACTGGTCCGTCACTATGAGTGACGGCCTTTTTTTGCTGATGCTCAAAAAACATTCAAATAATTACTTGAACATAATAATGAATGTGGTATGATTTAGTTAACCCTTACTGGAAAGAAGGCCCAAATCATGAACGACTATGACGTCATCATAATTGGCGGAGGACAGGCAGGACTTGCTCTCGGATATGCACTCAAGCGTAAAAATCGCCGCTTTGTCATCTTGGAGCAAAACAAACGGATTGGTGATAGTTGGCGGCAGCGGTACGATTCACTCGTACTTTTCACACCACGTAAATATAATCATCTACCTGGTCTCGCTTTCCCAGGAGAGCCGCATACACTCCCAAACAAAGACGATGCAGCAGACTATCTGGAATTGTACGCAAAACATTTCGAATTGCCAGTCATGCTGGGTACAACCGTTTTGGAACTAAGCCATACCGGATCTAGATTTCAGGTTCGGACACCAGACAGCATGCTCTTTGCGAACCAGGTAGTGATAGCTACGGGTCCCTTTCATATACCCTATATCCCGGCTATCGCAAACAGCTTGGACCCTACCATTCGTCAATGGCACACCGCACAGTATAAAAATGAAAGCCAACTCATTGACGGTCCTGTCCTCGTCGTGGGCAGCGGCAATTCTGGGGCACAAATTGCAGTAGAGCTCGCCGCTCATCGCCCCGTTGTTTTTTCACAGGGAGAATCACGTTCTTACTTGCCGCTCTTTATTTTTGGAAAACCTATATTTGATTACATGAAGGCACTCGGGTTACTCGATGCCCCCCGCTCAAGCTGGCTTGGACAAAAAATGAGTCAAGCACCCGATCCGATATTCGGTTACAAAAAGCAGGTCCGCGAACTGTCCAGAACCGGAGCATTGCGATTGGTTTCCCGAGCAGTACAGGTGAACGGAAATACCGCTACTTTTGCAGATGGAACACAAGCAACGGTCAACAACATATTGTGGGCTACCGGTTTTCGACCGAACTACGATTGGCTAAATGTTCCCAATGTGCTCGATTCCCATGGCCGACCGATTCATCATCGAGGGATAACAAAAGTTTCTGGCCTATCCTTTCTCGGGCTGCCCTGGCAGCATACACGAGGATCAGCACTTATGGGCGGTGTAGGGAATGACGCGCTTTATTTAGCAGAGCATCTATAAATATGATTCTTTTATTAGGAGGACACAATCATGGGCTTTCACCATCACGATCATGGAGATGGTCACGATCATCATCACCATGGAAAAGGAGCCAGCAAACGAGCTCTTCTCATTTCTTTCCTCATTATTGCTGTATTTTTGGTTGTAGAAACCATCGGGGGCTTCCTCACCAATAGTTTGGCATTGCTCTCTGATGCTGGGCATATGTTAAGCGATGCATTAGCGCTACTGTTGAGCTTGATCGCTGTTCATTTCGCTGCACGGCCACCTTCGGCAAAGAGAACATTCGGGATGAAACGCTTTGAAATATTGGCTGCACTGACCAATGGTGTGACACTTGTTTTGATTTCCTTGTTCATTTTCTGGGAAGGATTCCAACGCATGTGGAATCCGCCTGAGGTTGCCAGTGGCTCCATGATCCTCATCGCCAGTGTAGGTCTCTTGGCAAATATTGCTGCAGCCTTTGTACTCATGCGTGGTGATACCAAAAATAACGTTAATGTACGCAGTGCCTATCTTCACGTTCTCGGCGATCTTCTCGGTTCCGTAGGTGCAATCGCGGGTGGTATCTTGATGTGGGCATTTGGCTGGTACATTGCCGACCCGATCATCAGTATCGTCGTAGCGATCCTGATCATGCTGAGCGCATGGCGCGTAACGAAAGAATCCGTCAATATTTTGCTGGAAGGCGCTCCTTCACGGCTGGATACAACAAAAGTGGAAGAGCGACTCAGTCAGCTATCGGGAGTTATCAAAGTGCATGACCTCCACATTTGGACGGTTACTTCCGGATTTGATTCTCTGACATGCCACCTCGTTGTTGAGGACGATTTGCCCAGCTACCCTGTGTTAAATGACGCGCTGGCCCTTTTGGAAAAAGAATTCGGCATTACACACGCTACCATCCAAATTGAGAACTCGTCTACTACACACAGTGACTTACATTGCCAGGCAACTTCCGATTCCCATGATCACGATCACGACCACAACCATGACCATGACCATCCGCATGATCATAAGCAACATAGCCAATCCTAACAAAAGAAAACCATCTCCCGGTATTTTCGAGAGATGGTTTTACTTTGTGATTAATCTTCCATGGTAGACAGGTCACCAGTCGGAAGACCTAATTCCCACGCTTTCAAGACGCGGCGCATGATTTTTCCGGAACGTGTTTTTGGCAGCTTGTCGCGGAATTCGATTTCACGAGGAGCAGCATGTGCAGCCAGTCCTTCTTTCACAAACTTGCGGATTTCCTCCATCAACGCCTCACTTGGCTCATAACCTGCTCGCAGCGAGATGAATGCTTTGATAATTTCGCCACGAACCGGATCTGGTTTGCCGATGACACCTGCTTCTGCTACTGCTGGATGCTCCACGAGCTTGCTCTCTACTTCAAACGGACCGACTCGCTCACCGGAAGTATTGATCACATCATCAATACGGCCTTGGAACCAGAAGTAGCCTTCTTCATCCTTGTATGCTGAATCTCCGGATACGTACCAGCCTGGGATGCTGAAATATTCTTCGTACTTCGCTGGGTTGTTCCAGATTTGTCTCATCATGGCCGGCCAGCCCTTACGAATTGCCAGGTTACCCATACGATTCGGCGGCAGTTCGTTACCACGGTCATCGATAATCGCTGCATAAATACCTGGGAACGGCTTGCCCATCGATCCAGGCTTGATTGCCATACAGCGATAGTTGGAAATCAGCTGAGCACCTGTTTCCGTCATCCACCAGTTGTCGTGAATGCGTTGATTAAACACGCGCATGCCCCAGTGAACGACTTCTGGATTGAGTGGTTCGCCAACGCTCAGGACATGACGCAGACTGGATAAGTCAAACTGCTTAACGAGTTCATCCCCTGCCCCCATGAACATGCGGAACGTAGTCGGAGCACTGAACCATATCGATACTTTGTTTTTCTCAATGACTTTATACCAGTCTTCGGGAGTGAAACGTCCACCACGTACGACGATAGTCGCTCCATTCAACCACGGTGAAAAAATGCCATAAGAAGTACCTGTTACCCAGCCTGGGTCTGCTGTGCACCAATAAACGTCATCCTCTTTTAAATCGAGAATCCACTTCCCAGTCTGGTAATGCTGGATCATGGCATTGTGAACATGCAGAACACCCTTTGGCTTGCCCGTCGAGCCTGAGGTGTAATGGAGGATCATTCCATCCTCACGATCAACCCATTCGATTTCCAGCTCGGAGGAGGCTTCTTCCATCGCTTTTTCAAAGCTGATGTGACCTTCTTTTAGCTCCTCTTCTGCTCCTACAACAATTACGTGTTTTAGCGCAGGCAGGTCATTTACGGGAATGCGTGGCAAGAGTGCTGGTGTCGTTACGATCGCAATTGCTTCGCTATTTTCCAAGCGATCACGCACTGCCGCTTCCATGAACGCTTCGAACAGAGGTCCTACGATTGCGCCAACCTTGATCGTTCCTAAAACGCTTACATAAAGCTCCGGCGAACGCGGCATAAAGACGAAAACGCGGTCCCCTTTTCCAATACCCAAATTCCGCAAAACATTTCCGAATTTATTGGATAGCTCGCTTAATTGCGCGAAGGTATAGGTCTCGTCTCTCGTCGCATTGCTGTACATCAAAGCGATTTTGTCTTTCCGATCAGTAGCGAGATGTCGATCAATGGCTTCATATACCATGTTTACTTTCCCGGTCTCATACCAAGAAAACTGTTTCTCTACATCTGCCCAATCAAAATTCGCATATGCTTCGTCATAATTTTCCAAATTAAAAGGGCCTTCCGTTGCTGGAATTTTCTCCACGTTCATGTCTTCACTCTCCCACTCTAGATCATTTTTCTCACTACGCAACATTCATAATATTTCTACATTTTTTGCATAATTCCTCCTGCCAGAACCTACTTATTCGATTGCGAACATTTTCTTGTATAATGATTGTATTCTTATCGCGAAGGAGATGGCTTACCATGATGATCTGGCTTATTTTGCTTGGGGCTATCGCCTTGTTGCTTTTTCGAGCCTATCGCAATACATTTGATGTTCAAATAAAGGATGTAACCGTTGCTTTGCAAAAGTCTTTGCGCATTCAAAATCCTCATGATTTTGAGCCGATTTCGATACTGCATTTGTCTGATTTGCACATGGAAAATTTGTCGGTAAAACCCGAACAAGTTGTCGCTGATTTCTCGGATCGTCAGGTGGACCTGATAGCAATTACTGGAGACTTGCTGGATCGACAAAAAAACATTCCGAAGGCTGTTTCTTTTGTGCAAACCGTTCAGCAGCTAAATCCAGCACTAGGAACTTTTGTTGTTTTTGGCAACCATGATTATGTCCTCTCGCCTCAAAAGCTCGCGCAGCTAAAATCTGAGCTTGAGCGAATTGGCTGTCGTGTTTTGATCAACCAAAATGAAACGGTCTATCACAAGGGACAACCGTTGCACATTATTGGTGTGGATGATTTCAGTACCCGTCACAGCCACTTGACCAAGTCGTTTTCAGGTGTACCCGAAACGGGAGCAAGGCTCGTCTTGACTCATGATCCTAATATAGTTTTGCATATGAAAGAGTATGCTTACGATTATTTGCTGTCAGGACATTTTCACGGAGGACAGATCCATTGGCCTCGCCCCTTTCATCTTGCAACGATGGGGAAACTGCCGAAGCTGAACATGGTAAAAGGTCTTCACGAGATGGATGGTCGTCTCTTTTATATCAGTGAGGGTCTGGGACAAACAGGAGTAAACATCCGTCTGCGTTCCCGTCCTGAGATAACTTTGCATGTACTGGGCAGTGATGCTCCATGTAACGAGATGGCCGTTCCAGCCCCGGCTCTACAAGAAACAGCTGCCACGCTCGCCCTCGACTAAGGTATAATGGCCTTACTTTCGTGTCGAGATGGGGGTCACCTTGTGGAAAAATGGAAGAGAGATGTCGAGCACATCCGACAAGCGACAAATTTACCTATCGAATATGTACAAGTCTCACAAACAAAAGCAGCACAAGCCCTGCAGGATTGGGTAGAAAAAGGCTGGGAGCAAGTTGCCCTCCATTCGAGCAACAGTGTGATGACATTGATCCTTATCGAAACGGCATCGTGGCATTCTTCAGCCCGAGCGTTGTTGGATCTGATTTTTCCTCATGTGGATGATCCAGCAACGCTTCCTCTCCCCAAACAGATATCCAATTGGCTTTCGGGCATTGTCTCTGGCTCCCCTGTAGCGATCCCTGCTCAGCTGGAAGCAAAATGGCCGTGGAAAGAAGCGCGCGTCTCCTTTTTATTGGAGCGATGCAGATCAGATCGCCCGGGAGAATGGGATTCCTTGCAGCCCTTGTTGCAAGATTTTTTTGAAGGAGTACCCGATTTCATTCCGTTGACACAAACACATGCCCTTCTCATCGTCCCTGTCTCCATGCTCGATCACCAAAAAACGGCTTCAGAGCTTTTGGAGTGGGCATCTGGCCTGCATGATCTGATTTCGATGGAATGGATGGAACCCGTTCGCCTTATTGTCGGGTCGCCAATCACGAGTCCACTTGCATTGGGTGACACTCTTGTACGTCAATTATCACTTGCCCGTGCCCTTCAATCTTATCGACCACAAATGATGGTCGCTGGAGATTGGTCTTATCCATTAGAACGATGGGCAGCTTCTCTCCCCAAAGAAATAGCAGCTGCAATCGCCAACGAGCTTGCCGCTGTCATAACCGTTCCGCACATGACAGAGGAACAGCTGGAAACATTAGATACGTTGTTCGCCAGACAATTGAATGTAAGCGATACAGCCCGGCAGCTTTTCCTTCACCGGAATACACTGTTGTATCGATTGGACAAGCTGACGGAACAAACTGGATTAGACCCGCGATTGTTTCCTGATGCCGTCATGCTGCAGCTATACCTTCTCTTTCGTCAAAATTAACAAAACATTTCGTATATACTGTCCGTATCCATCTTGCAAGTGAATTGGTACCCTACCATTACAGTCATCCAAGAATATGCTCTCTTCACAAACCCGAGGAGGTGCCTTTTTCATGGCAAAGGTAAGTCTTTCCCACATTTATAAACGATATGGAAACAACGTTACGGCAGTTGACGATTTTCACTTGGAAATTCAAGATCGCGAATTCCTCGTTCTAGTCGGACCATCTGGTTGTGGAAAATCTACCACGCTGCGCATGATTGCAGGTCTGGAAGAGATTTCGGAGGGTGATTTATACATAGGCGATCGCCGAGTCAACGATGTGGCTCCCAAAGATCGCGACATCGCCATGGTTTTTCAAAGCTATGCTCTCTATCCACACATGAATGTGTACGAAAATATGGCTTTCGGCCTGAAATTGCGCAAATTCTCCAAATCCGATATTGATAAGCGAATTCAAGATGCAGCTCGAATCCTCGATATTTCGCATTTGCTAGACCGCAAGCCAAAAGCGCTGTCGGGGGGACAAAGACAGCGTGTCGCATTGGGCCGTGCGATTGTTCGTGAGCCGCAAGTATTTTTGATGGATGAACCGTTGTCCAACCTCGATGCGAAGCTGCGTGTACAAATGCGTACGGAAATTTTGAAACTGCATCAACGCTTGAATACGACGATCATTTATGTGACGCACGATCAAACGGAAGCCATGACCATGGGAGATCGGATCGTCGTCATGAAGGACGGCCTCATCCAACAGGTGGCAACCCCGACTGAAATCTACAATCATCCAGTCAATCTGTTTGTAGCGAGCTTCATTGGCTCCCCCGCGATGAACTTTGTAAAAGGGAATCTTTCCGAGAAAGACGGGGCACTCTATTTTGATGCGCAAAATATTCATGTACGCTTCCCGGAAGATAAAGCCAAGACTTTACGGGAAAAAGGTTATGTAAATAGGCAGGTTATTTTTGGTATTCGCCCTGAGGATATTTACAGTGACGCCTCTTTTATGGAAGCAAATCCATTTGAGAGCCTGCTGGAAGCAGAAGTGGAAGTCGTAGAAAATATGGGCTCCGAATTGTACGTCTATTTCCACAATATCGGGGATACCCAGATGGTAGCGCGTGTAGATTCTCGTGAAGCCCTAAAACCAAAGATGAAGGTAAAACTAGCGATGGATCTTGCCAAATGTCATGTATTTGACAGCGAGACAGATGTAGCTGTATTCTAATAGCGACGTGAGAAGGAGTGTCCCATCCGGCATTCCTTTTCCTATTTTTTTGTGCCAAAACCTTTATAGAGAGAACACCTAGAGAGATAGCGTGGAGAGGAGCGGATATGAAGTGGCTTATCAAATCGTCTTTTTTGACATTGACGGAACCTTACTGAACACCGATCACATCATTCCACAAACAACGGTGGACGCCGTACAAACATTAAAACAAAACGGTGTCCATGTCGCGATCGCAACCGGCCGAGCTCCTTATCATTTGATGCCAATCGCTGAGCAACTGGGCATTGAGACATTCGTGGGCTTTAACGGGTCGTATGTGAAGAGCGAAGGGAAGATCATCCATCACACGCCAATTGCTACAGATACATTGGCAAAGCTCGAACAAATGGCTGAGGGTCATTCCCATCCCATGGTATTTTTGAGTGCAGATCACTTCTATGCCAATGCGATGGACCACCCCCATATCATCGAGTCTTTTGATTGGTTAGGACTGGAATACCCAGCATATCGCCATCGCTACTGGGAGGAAACGCCGATTTATCAAGCATTTCTCTACTGTGGCGCTGATGAATCGAGATACACGGGTGAATTCCATGACGTCTCTTACATTCGTTGGCATGAACACTGCATGGATATTTTGCCCCCAAACGGCTCCAAGGCAAAAGGAATTGAAGCCGTCTTGAAACATTTTGGACTATCTCCTGCGGATGCTGTTGCCTTTGGAGACGGATTGAACGACAAAGAGATGCTTTCCTATGTTGGCATGGGGGTAGCGATGGGTAATGCTCATGATGAATTGAAGCCGTACGCCAACATGATTACGCGCCACGTAAACGACAGTGGCATCCAACATGGCTTAGCTACGCTTGGTTTAATCTAGTCACGTTAACTGTAAGCTATTTCCTTCATAATCACTCCCTTCATGTGCACGATATAGACAACAGCACTGGAGGGAGTGAGTTTTTTTGCGCGTCTGGCCTTTTGTTGCCGCGATTGCCTTGGTCGGTCTCGTAGCTGTCCCGTATCGGATGAATCAGAATGCAGAGCAGGAAATGCGCGAACCTCATCCTCACGTGACATCGCTTCAGGCGAGAATTCCCCGGATTAACTACATTGAACAGGTGAAAGACATTCGTCGTGACCTGGAGAAAAAAAGCCATATTCAAACGCTTCATCATAACCAGCGTGATCGCAGTCATTATGTAGAAAATGAAGTCGTCGTGCGCTTTTCACCACGCCCCAAGCAAGAAAAAATTAATCAGCTCGTTTCTTCGTTGGATGCCAAGATCAAACGAGATTTTGACAAATTTCTCATTATCAAATCAAAGAGCTTAACCACCAAGCAGCTCATGAAAAAACTGGCTGAACACCCTGACTCGGTATATGCCGAACCGAATTATCTCCTACTCCCCAATGTGAAGCCTAACGATACGTACTATAATGATTACCAGTGGAATCTTTCTCTGATCGGCATGGAACAAAGCTGGGACGTCAGTGAAGGCAGCAGTGATGTTACCGTTGCCGTCGTCGATACAGGTATTGATATGAAGCATCCAGAATTTGCTGGTAAGCTGGTCAAAGGCTACAACGTTTTAGATGGCAGTAACACCCCTCAGGATGATAATGGTCATGGAACGCACGTATCGGGTGTCATTGCCGCGAAAACGAACAACGCTGATGGTATTGCCGGGATGTCCTGGAATAGCAAGCTCATGCCGATCAAAGCCATTGGCGCAGACGGTTCAGGATCAGCCGTGGACATTGCACAAGGCATTTATTGGGCGACAGATAACGGAGCGGATGTCATCAACTTGAGTGTGGGCAATTATACCTCCTCTGCTGCTCTGCGGGAAGCTTGTCGCTATGCCTTTGATAAAAATGTCGTCTTAGTCGCGGCTTCCGGAAACGATGCGAGTGATCAGCCTAGCTATCCTGCTGCCTATGATGAAGTCATTGCTGTTGCTGCTGTTGATCACCGTAAGGAACGCGCCGATTTTTCCAACTTTGGTGATTATGTGGATGTATCTGCTCCCGGGGTCGATATTCCGAGCACGTACATTTATAGCGACTACGCCTCTCTATCAGGCACTTCAATGGCGTGCCCTCATGTCGCTGCACTCGCTTCGCTCATCCGTTCCATTCATCCCAATATGAATACCAAAGACGTGATGAATCTTATTAGACAATCCTCGACTGACCTCGGTGCTCCTGGTCACGATCGGTTATATGGGTACGGTATAATCAATGTGAACCAGGCCCTTCGCCAAGCCAAGCCGGCCGAGCAACTTAAAACGGAACAACCGCCACAAACAATAGGCGGTTTGCTCAATAAGTTCTTTCAACGGCTTCGCTTCGGTGGGCAATGAGTTCAGTGAACTAAAAGGCGTACGAACTGATTCTGGGTTCGTACGCTAATCGAGAAAAAAGCACAAAAAGAAAAAAGGTGGTCGATTCCACCTTTTTTTCGCTTTATATAGGAGCACGAATCTTTTAAGCTCGTGTTTTTTCTTGTTGCATCTGTTTTTTCGCAATATAGTCTGTCTCGTAATACTGCAAATCATTACGCATCGGTTCGAACACTCTGGACAGGGACAAGGTCAACTGCTGCAATTCAGGGATGACCTGCTTGCGGAAAATGATACAGTCCTGACCTGTATAGGCCAACCGCCCATCTTCTTCGTAAACCTCACCTTTGGGATAATAGAAGTTATTTATACAGGTATGGTATACCTGATACAATACTTCCTCGGCAAACTCCTCATGAAATCGTGCACGCCGGAGGGATACTCCCAGCCTTTCGTATGCATTTTCGCAGTAGACCAAAAGGTGGCGCAAGTCGGAAAGATAGTTACGGTAATACGTTTCAAATTCTTCAGGATCACCTGACGCGGATACAAGACCAGCTAGGGTAACCTGATTCAAAAAACGTTCCACTTCCATGCTGATCTTTTTCAACTTGGTGTACGTCTCTTCGCACAATTGCTTTAGATGAGTCGCTGACATAAAGTCCCCCTAATGTTGAAGAATCTGCCTTTTTTATAATAAGTATAAAGGAAAGATTATTTATTACACAAGGGTTATTTTTATACAACCAAATTGCATGACAAGATGATAGGGAACATCGTATAAGCGCAAATAAGGCTACGCCAAAGCTTTGGCGCAGCCCAGTTATCCGATGCAATCGCTATTTATACCGCCGTTTGCTCACTAACTTTCCCCTTCATTTTCCTTATCTGCAACAAATAAATGAGATAGGCTGCGAACAAGCCGATGAGTGTCATGAAGCCGAGAACGACAAAGTCGTTCCTGACAGCTGACAGACCATGTCCCTTCGTCAAGATTTCTCTGACACCATTCAAGAAATACGTCAGCGGCAAAGATTTTGCAATCGCGACAATCCCGGTCGGCATCGACATGAGTGGCCAAGTATAGCCAGATAACATGAACGAAGGTACTGCAATCATCATCCCGATCTGAGTAGCCTGGAGCTGGCTGCTGGACACAAAGGAGATGGCATAACCGATAGCCAACACCGCCAAGTTAAACATAGTAGCCAGTAGCATCAGGTCAAACGTGCTTCCGTAATAAGGGATAGCAAAACCTTTTAACATCAGTGTAAACGCCAGGAACATGTTGAGGGTTCCTGCCAGAAAGTACGGCAACAATTTGCTCGCCGTAATCGCGAAGAAGCTATGGCGAGAGAGTGTATCCCTCCAGGTACCCTCTTCTTTTTGTTGGGCAACCGACAATACGATTCCGAGGAACAGCACTTGCTGAAGCACTGTACCTGCAAGTCCGAATACCATGAAGGACAGATAGCTGAAGGTCGGGTTATACAACACTCTGTATCGATAGTCGATACCCGTAAACATGTTTTTCCCTTCTTCTCCCCAGCCGCCAAGTGCTTCCATCTTCTTCAGCGTAGTTCCTGCCGAAACAGACTTAATGGCTGTATTCGCTGCTCGTACTGCCGTATTCGAAATCATGATGTTACTGCCGTCGATAACAGTCAGTACCTCTGCCTCTCTCCCAGCCTTCACATCCTTTTCTAAGCCAGCAGGAATGATCAGGGCGATATTCGCTTCGCCCTTGTCAACCAGTTTCATTGCTTCTTCTTCTGTTCCTACAATAGACGTGATCCGAAATGTATGATCGACCTCAAAGGCGCGATAGAGCTCACGACTCAATTCGGTTTGATCGGCATCCACCATCACAGTAGGGATCTCCATCACTTTTTTCTCACTGTACAGAAAGCCGAACATCGTCAAATAAATCAACGGAACCAGGAAGAGAATATTACGAATGGTCTTGTTTGCAAAAAGATTTTTCCATTCGCTCCAGAACAGGTGAGAGAAACTATTCACCATTACCAGCTCCTTCAAGTTGCCACTCAACCGTCAGGCCTGGACGCAATTCCGGATCGGACACCAGCAGCTTCACCTGGAAGGATCGAATGTCACGATCACCGAGTTCTTGTGTCGCTTTTTTTACGGCAAAGTCAGCAGCAGGAGCTACGGTAACCACTTTGGCGTCTACTTCTCTGTTCAGGGCTGGGACAAACAATTTCACTTGATCGCCTGTTTTCACATTCGCAAGCATGTATTCATTCACATAAAATTTGACATAGTTGTCTGATTTCGTTTGGATCGTCAAAACGGTAAAGCCTTGCGAAACCAGCTCGCCCTTTTGAACGGCAACTGATTTTACAATACCGTCTACTGGAGCTGTCAGCTTGGTGTTGTTCACATAGGCTTCCATTTCTGCCAGCGCACCTTTTGCCTGCATGACGTTCGCTTCTGCGGATTTAACATCCAACTCCTTCAAGCCTACTTGACCTCTCCCTGCGACAGCTTGGTTGTATGCAGCTTTTGCTTGATCCAATTGTGCTTGTGCGGCATCGACCTGCTCTTTGCGCGATCCAGTTTGAGCCATTTTCAACTGCTCTTCTGCTGCTTTAAACTCCGCTTGCGCCTTATCTGCTTGCATCTGCGCCTCTTCCACTTTCACTTGTGGAACGGCACCTTCTGCCATTAATTTTTTCATGCGTTCCAAATTCGTCGCAGCAATTTGATTCGAAGTTTGTGCTGCTTGTAATTTCGCTTTGAGCTGCGTAATTTCTTCTGAACGCGCTCCATTTTTGTTCGCGTCAAGCTGGGCTTGCGCCGAGTTGACTGCTGCTTTTGCTTGGTCGACTTGGGCATTGCTGGAGTTATCCGTCACTGATACTCCTTTTTTCGCCTGATCAAGTTTGACGAGTGAGAGCCTGTAAGCAGCTTCAGCCTGTTCTTTCTTCGCAAGGATTTCCGCGCTGTTTAGCGTGGCAACTACTTGCCCTGCTTTTACTTCGTCTCCTTCTTTTAGTGAGAGCTGTTCGATGGAACCGCCCATTTTAAAAGAGAGGTCTACCTCTGTTCCCTCGATTACACCTGCTAATTTTGTTGTATTCTGACCAGCCATGCTACTTACATTTGAACCAAACAATACGGTTCCAAGTACTGCAATGCTGACTACAAAGCTACCTACACCGATCCATGCACGTTTATTCATCTGTCTTCTCCTCTTGTTTTACGTTTCTCTAGACGTTATTTGGTTTGAAACATTCCTGAAAGCATATAACGAAGCGTCTGTTTATCTGCGGCACTGTTCACTGGCTCTTTGCGAAATTGCTTGCGAAGCACAGTAAAACCAACCATGCCAAACAGGGCGGAAGCAAGTGTGCGAATATCGATATCCGCCCGGATATACCCTTGCTGCTGCAGTTCCAGCATGTGTGACTCCATCGTGCTGAAATAGCCGCCTAACAGATTGCCAACCATCCTGTCGCGCTGTCCATCTCCTGAGAACGCACTCAGCAACAGGAAACACAAATCTTGATTCTCGGAAAAGAAGCGAAGATGCTCATCCAGCACATTCAGAATGCGATCCTCCAAGGAAAGCTCTTCATTTTGCATTACATTATCTACATGGTAAATCAGCATCTTCACGCCTTTTTCTATCACGTACAAAAACAGCTCTTCCTTTGTGGAAAAGTGATAATAGAGTGTTCCTTTTGCCACCTGCGCCATTTCCGCGATTGCATCCATGGTCGTTTCGCTATATCCCAATTGGGCAAATGCGGTTAAAGCTCCATTCGCAATTTGATCTTTTTTTGCTGGTGCCATCACTCCTGTCCCCTTTCGATTTTTTGAACTGACTGGTCAGTACAAAGATTATATTACGAATACTTCCTAGTTTTGTCAAGCGGCCATTCCTTCTATGTACAAAAAAAAGATCGCTTTGTGGGCGATCTTTTACTTCTCTATAATTTGAAGGTAAGTCTCTATGGTTGCAGGCATTGGTGCGACCCCGAGGTTCTCGCTCAGTTTTGCTACACATTTTTCGTACCAGCGAATGGCCTGTGTCCGATTATTTTGCTGATAATACGCAGTCATAAGTAAACGGTACGACTCCTCCCAGCAATCGTCCACCCGCAGAATGGCTTCACACCAGCGGATTGTTTTTTCCAATTGCCCATTCTCAAGCATGATTTTGGCTAACCTCTCTGCTCCGCGTAAAAACAGCGACTGCACTCTCTCACGCTCTTCTACACACCAATCCTCATAACGGCATTCCGGCATGTAATCGCCCAAGTAATACGCAAGCCCTTTTTCCAAAAGAATGGCGCCCTGACGCCGATCTGATTCTGCCAAGCCCAGGGTTACGAGCTTCTCGAACTCCTCGACGTCCATATGGTAGCCCGATGCCAGGTTAAAACCGTAAGAGCTGCCATGGCGTTGAATGAAGAATGTATCTGTTCTGGCAGCACGATCTGGCTCAAGGGCTTTGTTCAACGCATTCAGTGACACTTTAAAATCGCGGATTGCCGCTTCCTCGATACTTTCTGGCCAAAGTCGGTTCATGATTTCTTCCCGGGCTAACAAATGATGTCTCTTCGTCAATAAAAGCTGAAACAACAGCTTGGCCGTCCCACGCTGCCATGCCTTTTCGCTCAGCTCCCGCTCTCCCAGCCATACACGGAATGCGCCCAGCGTCTGAATACGAAGGGTATAGCCGGGGTGGAATGTCACGTTTTGCAAGCCCAAATCATTTAACAGCTGGGAGACGTAATCCGGCGATACCTTTCGGCGCTCTGCCTCAATCAGAATCGGCATAAGCTGCTGGACATCATGTGGTGTAAGCAGGGTTGGTCGCTGCAGAAGGAATTGATATTCACCGGACTTCATCAAGGACAGAGCTTGTGTCACCGCAGGAACGAACAAATCCCATTGTTTTTTACGATAAGCCAAGAAGCTCAGCCATAATTGGCAAATAACGACACTGTAGCTATCCCCGCAGTGACTAAGTCGGTCGGCACAATCGATAAAGGTAGCCCACGCTTCCTCTTCTTTCCCGTATTTGGCATAAGCAATCCCAATCGCCATGCGTACCAGACTGCCTAACCAGTCATCGCGCATTGCCTCAGTCTCTTGGATCCCCCTGTTGCCATATAAAAGGGCTTGGTCGAGTGCCTTTTCTCTTGCGTGTAGCAGGGTTAGTCCCAGAAGCGTTTCTGACTTTCCGCGTGTCGACTGGAGCTCCTCCATGATGTGCAAACCTTTTTCATAAAGCTGGCGAATCTCGTCCGTAGATAATGTTTGACTGATGAGGGCCGCATGGGCTTTTCTAACATAGCCATTTGCCTCTACAAAAGGGGAATGCGCTGCTCGTCCGAGTTGTATGGCAGTTTCTGCGGATTCCCACCCTCGCTCCCATTCGCCATTCAATGCATACACAAAAGATAGCAGCAATGAGGTTTCCCGATACGATCTGGTCAGCGGAGGATGCTTCATCTGCTCTACCTGCCACTTACTCTCCAAGAGCTGAATGGAGGACTGCAATCGGCCAGTACGAAACAACAAGCGTGATTCCAGCTCAACCTCCGTCTGCTGCTCTAATTCCTGACTCCGTTCGTACCAAGCTGCCGCCTGTTTGGCATCTCCGCGATTCGTATAAATTTCTGCCAGCAAGCGGTACAGCCTCGGCGCCATTTCATTCTCTTGCTCAAATGGGGGCAAAAGTTGAATCGCCCTCTTGAGCAGTTCTTCTGCCCGGACGCCTTGTACGCTGTCGAGATGAACGCGTGCTTGCCCTTCCAACCCGCGGCACAACCCGATTTGATCTTGCTTGTGTTCACATTGTTTCAAAAATTGCTCATAAGAAGAAAAGGCCTTCGCATATAGACAGCGATAGCGTTCCACTTCGCCCTGATAAAACAACAGCCAATGCTGTTCGCTCTTGATGTGCTCCGGTAACAGCGTTATCCACTCATATAAAAAGTCCAGCTTCCCTGCTTGCAGCAACCTTTCCGATGCTTGGCACAGCCATTCACCCAGCACCTCCCACTGCTCGACGAGACGCAACCGTCCAAAAGCTTTTGCCTCGTCTCCTTTACGTCTGTACCATCCTGCGGCCTTTTGATTGACATGCACGTACGTCGCTTGATTCGAAGCCAGCTTGCTAGACAGGAGACGCTGGAAAAGCGGGTGAAAGGAATAATGAGATCCTGCATGGACGTGAAGAAAAAGATTACAGCGCTGTGCTTCCAGCAGATAGTCCATGCATCCTTCCCCGAGTATTTGCTTGCAATCCTCCAGATCGAATTGTTCCAGAACCGCTGCCTCCATCAAAAAGCGCTGCATACCTGCATCCAACTGTGTCCAGACTTCCACTTCCAGCAAATGCAGCAATCGCGATAGCTCACGCAGACTGTCAGAAACCGTCTGCCCCCTCGTTACCATTTCACCAAAGGTGCGCAGCGCCATTACCCAGCCTTGTGCCACCTCTTCGACACGACCCCAATCGTCGTCGGACAGTGTGATGTCGTATTGATCGGAATAAAAGGCTTCACTCTCCTCCAGCGTAAAAGAAAGGTCATTTGTTGTAAGTTCCAGACACTCTCCTCTTGCGGACAACAAGTCGAGATTGGACCATTTCGGTCGAGAGCGTGTTAAGATGACCAGCTTAACCTTTTGTGGAAGAGCCTCGGCTAACCGTTGAACAAATCGATCGACGTCACTCCCGTTACCAATTCGTTGGTAATGATCCAAAACAAGTATGTGGTCCGCCTGAAGCTGTACGCATTCTCCGACGAACCAGTCGACCAGTACCTTGTTGTCTATGGGGGGCACTGGACTTTGCTCTGTGATACGTATAAGCTGCTCTCGCAATACCTGTCCAAAATCGGAATGAGCCTGACGAACGCTTTCGACGAGACAGATGACAAACGTAAGAAGGGCATCGTCTCCATCCTGGATGGTATACCAGGACGCAGCCAGTGCTTCATCATGTAGAAATGTACCCAAAGAAGTCGTTTTGCCATAGCCTGTTCCTGCATGAATGAGACAAAGCTGCGTATATTTCAACAGGCGTAATTTTTTTGCCAATGCAGGTCGCCGTAAGACATATGGCTTCTGTCCTGGAGGAGTTATTTTGGATATAGGGATGTGGATTGGAATCATAACATGTGCACTCCTTGCCGTTCTCCTGCTCTTCTTTGACTATTTCCCCATTTCTAACTATTCTCCTGCCATTTAACCCTTTATCGACAAAAAGCCCACCCGGGAGTCCAGGTGGCGCTCTGTCAATCCACTAAATTATAGCCAATGACTGTATAGCCAATATCATTTAACAGGACTTGGAATTCTTCGTCACTGATGTGCTCTCCGTTCGTAATTCGAGAATGCAAATCTGCAACTCGGTCATAAACAGCCCGATTGGTAGTCACGTACAAAATGTTGAAGCGTGTTTCCGCCTGCAAGCGCGACCTCATCCGATCCACAACACGTCTATGCAGCGAATCCGGATGTCCATTATCGACTCGCACAATTTTACCAGGCGTATACGGGATCGATGTCCGTGGATTGACTTCGTCAGGTTTTGGTGTATCGACTGGAAGCACACCTACGATCAAGTTATCCTTGTACGCTAACACCTTGATATCAGCTACACCTGGCAGCTTTTCCGCATGCCCTTCCAAGTGCGTCACGAGCTGCGGCTCTCGCTGATGAACCATCTTTTGGCTAATCATGGCTGCCGGTCCTTTGTCCCTAGCGACGTTATCGTTCTGGAAGTTAATCCCGAGAGATTCAAATTTGGCCTTATTTCCGTTCTGATCTTCGGTGCCCTGTTCTTTGTTAGGCGAACACCCTGTCAGCAAGCCGGCAAACAGGAGTACAGCTATGATACTCCCACTCATTCGTCTCACAACAAAAACACCTCCTTGCACTTAGTGTGATGTGCAGGAGGTGTTCTTACTCAGGAAGTAGCTGCCTTAATTCGTCTTTTTGAAGTCACCTTCAAATGTATCTTTTTTGCCGTCTTTTTCAGCATGGAGAGTGTAGCTTCTGATTCCATCATTCGTGGATTGATAAAATTCAAAAGTACCTTCAGCCGTTACTTCAACTTCGTATGTTTTGTCTTCCAACGTAACGGTAACTTCTGTTCCAGGTTCTACTTTACCGACGATTTGGTACACTCCTAAATTGGCTAAAGAAAAGGTCTTACCTTCAACACTTTCCTTGTCAATATATGCAACCTGCTCAGGCTTTTTCTCGTCTGTTGCTGGTTTCGTCGGATCTTTTGGTTTTTCCTGTTGTCCGACTTGATTAGGGTTCACATCTGCAATCAAAACGGTTTGAGTTTTTGGATCCCAATCTACTTTGTAGCTCAGCGCTTCCGCAATAAAACGAACAGGTACTACAGTACGTTTGTTCACAATCTGTGCAGGCACGTCCAGGTTGATCGTTTGTCCATTTTTCTTGGCAATTTTTTGTGTAACGACCAGTCTGATGTTATCTTTCCCTTTATTAATCGTTACGGTACGAGTAAGTTCGTTCCACTGCACTTCAAAACCAAGACTCTCTGCAATCGGACGAATCGGAACCAGTGTACGCCCCTGGCTGATAATAGGTGCTTGGTCAGGAAACGCAATTTGTTTTTTATTGTACTCCACTTTAACAGCAGTCTGTGCTGCTTTAGGCGCTACAGTTGCAGGCGCTGCCGCTGCAGAAAATGCTGCCATTGGTACTAGGGCGATCGCTAGCAGTAATGCGGTTACTTTTTTTAGCAAAACATTCACTCCATTTCCAAAAAGGTTCACACGATTCTTAATCTACTATAGGCTGAAGGCTGTTTCAAGAATTTCCTGCAATCTCCCTTTCAAAAGATCGTTCTTTCCTAGTACCTCTCCTCTTTCTCGTTATTTTTTCCTCCTACTTTTGACCTAATTTCAAATTGTTACAAAAATGCAACCATCTTGCTTTCCAAAACCGTTACAATAGACAAGAAGCGACAGTATTTTATCTTGAAAGAGGCAATGAATGATGAACAAATTTCTCCCTTTCCTCATCCTGGCACTTATCTTAACCTTAATTCCCCCAGTAGGTAGCTCCGCCAATACGACTGCCATCCAATTGGGAAGTGATGTACTGTTCAATCAGTTCCACCATCTCATTGAAGGCAAAAAAGTCGGGTTGATTACGAATCAAACAGGTCTGAACAGTCAAATGGTTAGCACGATCGACATGTTACGACGTGATCGCTCCGTCCATTTAACCGCTCTCTATGCACCTGAACACGGCCTCGACGGAAAAACGGTCGCCGGAAAACAAGTAACGAGCTTTGTTCATCCCGTCTACGCAATACCGGTCTACGGCTTATCTGGATCAACTCGCAAGCCGACACCAGAAATGCTGAAAGACATTGATATTTTTCTCGTCGATTTGCAGGATATCGGATCGAGAACCTACACATACATATCTACCTTGCAATACGCCATGACAGCTGCAAAGGAACAAGGAAAAGAAGTAATAGTACTGGATCGACCGAATCCACTCGGCGGAGCAATTGTCGAGGGGCCTGTAGTTGAACTGCCTTACCGCTCCTTTTTCGGAGTGGATACCCTCCCGCTTGCACATGGAATGACCATCGGAGAGCTGGCATTGTTTTTCAACCGTACCATTGGTGTAGATCTTACCGTCGTACCGATGCAAGGGTATACACGCAACATGATTTATCAACAGACAGGCTTGGCTTGGATTCCGAGTTCACCGCACATCCCTAGCTTGACCTCGGTTTTTGGGTATATGGCAACTGGTTTGGGTGAGGGTACACCCATTCGTCAAGGCGACCATTTCACCTGGATCGGGGCAGAAGGTCTAGATTCGCACAAGTATGCCGATCTGTTAAATGGAAGTCTTCTACCTGGCGTCATCTTTATTCCTGAGAATAAAGGCACTGCTGGGGGCGTACGCCTTCAGATCAACGATCTACATCAGTTTAACCCGGCAAAAACAGGTATTTACGCGCTGGCTTATGCCAAGCAATTGCAGCCATTCCCTGTGCCAAAAAGTACGAGTAAGCAAATCGCCATGTTCGACAAGGTGATGGGTACCAACAAAATCGGCCTGCTTCTCGAACAAGGCAAATCCCCGCAGGAGATTGTTTCCTCCTATCAAGCGGATCTTAAGAAATTTGTAGAGCTGCGGCAAAAATATTTGATCTATGGCGATGAACCGTTTATCCCGATGCAGCCTATTCAACAGAAACACCCAGAACAACCAAAGCAACCAGTACAACCAAAACCATCCAAACCAGGAAAGCCAGAGACACCGACTCCACCGAAGCCTGGCAATAATAATGGAACGACCAATCAAACGAAGAACCCTGAACCAGCTACAAAACCGATCCCTCAGACACCGAAGTCTTCTGAGAAGATCGCTTATTTAACCTTTGACGATGGACCATCTTCTGTAACTCCACGCGTTTTGGATACGCTGAAAGCGCATCAGGTCAAAGCCACCTTCTTTATTGTAGGCCGTGAGGTAGCTGGTCATGAGGCCATTCTCAAAAGGATTGTAGCTGAAGGGCACGCGTTGGGAGGACATTCGTATTCCCATAATTATCAGCTGGTTTACAAAAATATGGAGAGCTTTTTTGCAGACCTGGAAAAAGGCAGTCAAATGATCGAAAAAGCAACCGGCGTAAAACCAGCCGTTTTCCGCTATCCAGGTGGCAGTACGAATACCGTTAGCTTGAAATATCAAGATCCCAAACGTTATAACAAGCAGCATACAGTCATGCAGGCGATCAAAGCAGAGGCGAAACAACGTGGCTATACGTTTATCGACTGGAATGTAACAAACGGCGATGCAAGAAGCAACAAATATACAGCCGCTCAAACACTAGCCAATATAAAGCAGCAAGTAAAGTCACAAAAAGAAATCGTCGTCTTGATGCATGATTCCAGCACCAAGTCGCCAACGGTTGAAGCTCTCCCCGAAATCATTTCGTACTTGAAAGAAAAAGGCTATCGTTTTGAAGTCATTCAAGCCGATCGTCCGACTGTTTCCAATGTAAAATAATTGCAGCAGCAAAAAACCCGCTCCGTAATAGAGCGGGTTTTTCTGTGCTTTGGACCTTGTGACTAGCTAAGTCGTCAGTGTTTCGTATCGGAGGCGCAGCTCTCTTTTCAAAATTTTGCCGCTAGGGTTTCTTGGAAGATTATCGGCAATCACTACATACTTGGGTGCTTTGAAGGAGGAAAGACGGTCTTTGCAAAAAGCAAGCATCTCGTCAGCAGTCAGTAACTCACCTGCTTTTGGCACAACGACAGCCGTCACTGCTTCGATCCAATACGGATGGGGAACTCCGATCACTGCGACCTCAGACACTTTCGGATGTTGATAAATAAGCTCCTCAACCTCCCTGCTTGCTACGTTCTCTCCCCCCGATTTAATCATATCCTTTTTCCGATCAACGACCGTGATATAGCCTTCTTCATCCATAATGCCCAAATCCCCGCTGTGAAACCACCCTCCCTGGAAGGCAGCCTGTGTCTTTTCCTCATCTCGGAAATAACCCAGCATCGCATGACTGGTCCTGTGTACAATCTCACCAACACTTCCACGAGGGACTTCATTTCCATCATCATCGACGATTTTTGTTTCCACATTTAACGCTGGCTTGCCTGCAGAGCCTGCTTTTCTCATCTGATCCTTCGGTGGCAAAACAGTTGCTAATGGCGCCACTTCCGTCTGCCCGTAAAAATTGTAAAACTGTGCGTTCGGGAGGCGTTGACCGAGCTCTTTTAACACTTCTACTGGCATGATTGCTGCACCATAGTAGCACTTTTGCAAAGAACTCAAATTACGCACGGCAAAATCAGGAGAACGGAGTAAAGCAATCCACACGGTTGGCGGGCAAAACAACTGAGTAGCCTTGTACGCCTCTACCGTTTGCAGCATCAACGCAGGTGTTGCCTGTTCCAAAATAATTCCGCTCCCACCCAGGTACACGTACGGTCCCAAAAAACAATGAAGCTGCGCACTATGGAACAAAGGAAGTGCGTGAACAGCCACATCATCCTGCGTCATCCCGCCTTCGATAATCGTGCTGACATATTCGGAGATGATGCTTTTATGAGTGAGCATAACGCCCTTTGGCTTTGATTCTGTTCCACTCGTATACAAAATTTGCACAACATCTTCGTCCACTATGTCTACTTCAGGCTCATGATTGTCTGCCGCTTCAATCAGCGTGCGAAAAGGCAACCATTCCCCTGCTTGTACTGCTGGTTTGGACATGAGGGAAAGCAGCTTGGGGGAAATTCCAGCTAATTGGAGTCCATCTTGAGCGAGCTGCAGGAATTCGGGAGCAACGAAGCACGCACTCACTTCCGCATGCCCGAAAATATAGGCGACATCTTCCTTATTCAACATGAAGTTGATCGGTACCATGATGACTCCTGCTTTCGCTAGTCCAAAGTTCAGAATCGCAAAATCCATCGAGTTGCGTGACAGGACTGCTACCCGCTCCCCTTTTTGCAAGCCTATTGAAAGAAGCGTATGAGCCGTCTTATTTGCAAGCTGATCAAGCTGCGTGTAGGTCAATACTTCTTCCTCAAAGTACAGGGCAGGCTTATCAGGATTTCGCCCACGACTTCTTCGCAAAATATCGCCAAGTGCATTTCTACGAACCCTTTGCGCTTCGAGCATGCAAACTCCCCCATCACTTATAGTCTCATCTCCATTATATAATAGTTTTCTTTATTTTCTGATATTTTTACAAAAAAGAAACGACAACTTACTCTCAAAGCTCTCAACCATAAAAAAGACCCCAGCTTCTCAACTGGAGTCGGTTCATTTGTAGTTATGGCGGAGGGAGCAGGATTCGAACCCGCGTGAGCTTGCACTCTAACGGTTTTCAAGACCGCCCCGTTATGACCACTTCGGTATCCCTCCGTATTTCAACAATATATACTATATCACAGCTCTACTATCCTTTGCAAGAGCCTATATCCTTTTCCTTTATCGCTTAATGGCAACGAATTTCAATTCCGTCATTTCTTCTATCGCGTATCTGACACCTTCCCGACCAAGTCCGCTTTCCTTTACGCCACCATAGGGCATATGGTCCACGCGAAAAGTCGGAATATCATTCACCATCACACCGCCCACGCGCAGCTCTTCTGCCGCTTCCAGAGCCAACGACAGATTATTGGTATAGACACCAGCCTGTAATCCATAGCGGGAATCGTTGACCATCGTAATGCCTTGCCGAACGGATTCCACTGGATTAATCAGAACAACAGGGCCGAATACTTCCTGACAAGATACTTTTGCATCTGCCGGAACACCCGTCAACACGGTAGGCTGGAGCATCCGATCCACGACCTGTCCCCCACACTCCAGACGTGCCCCCTGTTGGAGCGCCTCATGAATCCACTCCATCGCACGTTCTGTTTCGCGAGGATTGATCATGGCGGAATAGTCCGCGTCCTCAGAGAGCGAATCACCACCGCGAAGTGCTCGTGTTTGTTCAACAAAACGTTGGATGAAATCTTGATAGATTTCTTTGGCCACATAAATTCTTTGCACAGAGATACATACCTGCCCAGAGTAAGCGAAGGCACCAAAAACGCATCGGGGAATCACTTCATTCAGCTGCACATCACGATCAACGATCACGGCCGAATTCGATCCCAGCTCGAGCGTGACTCTTTTCATGCCCGCTCGATTGCGTATGTCCAGCCCAACACTTGGGCTCCCTGTAAACGTCACCGCCCTGACTCTCGGGTCAGTCACGATTTTATCGCCAACACTCGCCCCACTGCCCGTGATCACATTTAGAGCGCCAGCGGGCAAACCAGCTTGCTCTGCGAGCTCTGCCAGAAACAATGCGCTAAGCGGTGTCTGTGATGCAGGCTTGAGAACAACGGTATTGCCAGCAGCGAGAGCAGGTCCGACCTTATGAGCGACGAGATTCATGGGAAAGTTAAAGGGTGTAATCGCCCCGATGACTCCCAATGGTTCACGCACGGTATAAGCCAAGCGTCCCTCTCCCCCGATAGCTGCATCGAGTGGTACGGTTTCTCCGTGGAGGCGTTTGGCTTCCTCTGCCGCAAACTTATACGTCTGAATAGTTCGAATCACTTCACCGCGGGCTGTTCTGATGGGTTTCCCCGCTTCTATTGCGATGATCCGTGCCGCTTCCTCCAAACGTTCATTCATCAGAATCGAGATTTTTTCAAGCAGGAAGGCGCGTTGATAAGCAGGAAGGCGCCGCATGACGGCTGTCGCTTCGTGGGCCTGAGCAATTGCTTTTTCAACCAATGATGAGTCTGCTTGCGAAATTTGGGCAATTTCTAGACCTGTACATGGAGAGAGTAGCGGTGCATGAGCAGTGGCTGGCACCCATTCTCCCCCGATAAAGCACGTTTTTTTCATCGGCATATCCCCACTCTCAATGATTGGCGTTCACCTTCCAATCATTCTCCCTCCTACGCGTACCTTCCTGTCTTGATTTTGTAATATTTGGATATCTTTTTACTCTTTCACACTTTCAGCCACACCGCACCATTCCAGTAACGTAAGCGCAAAGATCTCAGCACAACGGAATACCTCATCCAAAACGATGTATTCATTCGGGTAGTGTGCAACCTGTGTGACTCCAGGCCCGACAACAATCGCTGGCGTATTGGCCAAAGCAGTCAACAAACCGCCATCTGTTCCCCAAGGCGATGCTTCCACAATGGCTCGATCTCCCGTCACAGCTTCAAACTGCGCTTGCAGAATGTCCATCAACGGATGATCGAGCTCCACTGCTCCCGGAACCCAGCGAGCGCCGAACCACTCCAGCTCGACAGGCTGTTCAGCAAACCACGGGTCGACCTCTGCCAGCTTTTTGAGTGCTGCTGCCATTTCCGCTTTGGCATCGTCCATCTGCTCTCCTGGGGCAACCCCCATCCTTCCTTCCAGCTTGACGAGATCAGCTACAGACGATGGCCACTTGCCCCCCTCAATCACCCCGAGATTAATCGGGATCGGAATGGGCAGCTTGGCGTAGAGCGGATCGTCGAGTCGATCGTTACGCTCTTTTTCCAATTGGCCAATGGCTTGAACGACGAGCATGCTTTTTTCGATGGCACTGACTCCCTCGTAGCGGGTCCCTCCGTGAGCAGAACGACCTTTGACGGTCAATCTAAACCACATGGAGCCTTGCTGCTTCGGGAAAATTTTCATGTTGGTCGGCTCTGGAATCAGGGCAGCATCCGCTTTGTACCCGCGAATGATCGTCGCCAATGTTCCTGCACCACCGCTTTCTTCTTCTACGACGCTCTGAAAAATGACGTCGCCTTTCAGTTGCACACCCAACTTCTGTAGAACCTGGATCGCCAACAGCGAAGATAAGTTTCCACCCTTCATGTCCGTTGCTCCGCGTCCGTAAAGCTTGCCGTCTTCAATCTTCCCGCTAAACGGATCATCGCTCCACTGTGCCAGATCGCCTGCGGGCACTACATCTACGTGTCCGTTTAGAATGATGGAACGCCCATCTCCTTGCCCCTTCCACACACCGACGACATTCGGGCTGCCTTCAAACGTCGTACGCGGGGAGACAAAATACGGATGTGACACCAACTCTTCTCCTTCCATGACCCACAAGTCAACGTCCAGCCCCATCTGCCCCAAAAGCTTCGCAATACTTTGCTGGATGGATTGCTCTTCCCCTTGTACGCTCGGGCTTTTTACCCATTGCTGCAGCAGTTGAACCGCAGCCTCACGATCTTTTTCCAATTGCTCCCGTATAAGCGCCTGCCAGTTTGCCATGTTTATCCCCCGTTCCATGGTTTTGTCTTTGCTTAGCGGAAAACGCCAACCTCTCCGTCCATCTTGAGTTCGGCTTCCGTTGCTCCAATCACGTCAGCGACACTGTATGGATACATGACCTCTCGTAGATACAAACCGTCTGGCATGACCTCCATGACTGCCATGTCGGTGATAATCAAGTCCGCAGCTTTTGTCGCGGTTAACGGCAGCGAGCATTCCCGAACGATTTTCGAACGTCCGTTTTTATCCAGATGCGTAGTCACAACCATGACCTTCTTAGCCTTTTGTGCCAGCTCCATAGCTCCTCCCATGCCAGGGACACGTTTGCCTGGGACGATCCAGTTGGCAATGTCGCCATTTTGGCTTACTTCCAGGACTCCTAAAATCGTCATGTCCAATAGTCCACGGCGAATGATGGCAAAAGCAGTCGCACTGTCAAAAAAGGATGCCCCTGTGGCGAGCGTGACAGGAAAACCACCCGCATTGCAAAGCATGGCGTTCTCCTCCCCTTTCGCAGGGCTCGGTCCTGTACCGAGAATGCCGTTCTCCGCGTGAAACATGACCCGTTTGTCAGCTGGGATAAAATCCGCAACCAACGTTGGAATGCCGATTCCCAGGTTAATGATCATGCCGTCTTCTACTTCCATTGCTGCGCGGCGGGCAATACGTTCACGATAGCTCTCGGTTTCATTTACTTCTCCCATGCCCATTGCCAGTTCACCCCTTCACTTTGGACGATAAAGTTCACGAAAACGCCCGGGGTGACGATTTCTTCCGGGTCGATCATGCCTACCTCGACAATCTCATCCGCTTCCACGATCGTAATGTCTCCGGCCATTGCCACCAACGGATTGAAATTGCGTGCACTAGTATCAAACACCAAATTGCCAAAACGATCCGCTTTTTTCGCATGCACGATAGCCACTTCGGCAGTGAGCGGTGTCTCCAATAGATATTCCTTTCCATCCAGAACGACCTTCTGCTTCCCTTTTTCCGCGATCGTCCCGATGCCGACATCCGATAGAATGCCTCCCAGACCGACTCCACCTGCCCGTACACGCTCTGCAAGTATCCCCTGCGGGCAGAACTCTACTTCCAGCTCTCCAGCCGTCATTTGGGCCCCTGCGTTCGGATTTGAGCCAATATGGGAAGCTATCACTTTTTTGACGCGCTTTTCGGTCACTAGCTTGCCAATTCCAATATGCGGGAAAGCAGTATCGTTACTGATCAGCGTCAGATCACGCACGCCCCTATCCAAAATCCCCTGAATCAATGTAGGCGGGTTGCCTACCCCACCGAATCCCCCTGCCAACAGCGTCATCCCATCGCGAAAATGGGTGAGCGCTTCGGACAGGGAGACGACCTTTTCAAATCGGTTTGTCATTCTCGTTCCTCCTTCTCTATCCGATCAGTGCCTTGTCTTGGAGCTCTTGCTGAACAGCTATCACCGCTTCTTTCAGCAGAGATATCAGTTCATCGATTTGCTCCGTAGTAATGGTTAGTGGAGGTGAGATGATGACAGCGTCTCCTGCCATCCCTTCGATTCCGCCTATTGCCGGATAAATAAGCAAGCCTTTTTCAAATGCTTTTTCAATGACCTTCACGCCTACACCTTGAGAAAGAGCAAACGGTTCTTTTGTCTGCTTGTTTTTCACAAATTCCAGCGCGCACAGCATGCCAAGACCACGTGCATCTCCAATCAACGGGAGCTCGTCGGCTAGTTCTTTTAGGCGGGCAAGCAAATAGACACCTTGTTCTGCTGCTTTGTCGACTAGCTGATGCTTCTCCACATAGTCAAGGACAGCCAGAGAAACAGCAGCAGATTGTGGATTGGCGCTATACGTATGTCCTGCCATAATCGAGCCGCTGCCTTTTGTAATGGTCTCAATGATTGCGTCCGAGACAATCGTAGCAGCCATAGGCGTGTAACCGGCACTCATGCCTTTGCCCAATGCCATCAGGTCAGGTACGACGCCCCAATGGTCGATTCCAAACGCTTTCCCCGTGCGACCTACCCCTGTCATCACTTCGTCTGCGATAAACAAAACCTCATACTTATCACAAATCTCGCGAATGCGTTGGAAGTAACCGTCTGGTGGCACGACCGCTCCACCAGAAGCCCCGATGACAGGCTCTGCGATGAATGCCGCTACCTGCTCAGGTCCGACGCGCAAAATCGCTGTCTCCAGCTCGTTTGCACACGCAAGCGCATACGATTCGAGGGACATGTCTTCTGGCTTGCGATACGGATATGGGCCTGTGATTGCCGGATAGTCAGCCAATAATGGAGTGAACCGCTTTCTCCGCAAGACGTGTCCAGACATCGAAAGTGCACCCATCGTAATCCCGTGATAGCTCATCCAGCGGGAGATAATCCGGTTTTTCGTTGGTCTTCCTTTTTCCTGCCAGTACTGAATCGCGATTTTTTGTGCAGTCTCCGTTGCTTCCGAGCCGCTGCTGACAAAGAACGTCCAGTTCAATGAGCCTGGTGCCCACTCAGCCAGCTTCGCAGCCAGCTTCTCCACAGCATCGCTGCTAAAATGCGACCGGTATACGAAGGAAACCTCCTTGGCTTGCGCATACATCGCCTCAGCCACTTCTTCTACACCGTGACCAATGCTTGCCGTCACCGCTCCACTGGAACCGTCGATGTAACGATTCCCCTCTTTATCGTAAAGATAGATGCCTTTTCCGTGAGAAATAACTGGATACTGTTTGCCCAATTCAGGCTTGATTACATAGCTTTTCGTCATTTTCCTCGCCACCTCGCTTATTCTCTACCTCTATCCTAGCTGACCAGCACGCAAGAGCCATCCTACGTGCTGGCAAAAAAACATGGAAAAGAGACAAAATCTTTTGTACATTTTGTATAAGAGAACCTTTACCGAGGCTTTTGGAGGAGATACCTGATGACCATCACGATAAGAGAAGCGCTGCAACTGCCGGACATGGTTCACACCAGGCTGATCGCAGGAGCAGGCGGACTGGACAATCCGATTCGTTGGGTGACAATTGTCGAGGTGCTGGAGGATACGAGTCGCTTGCAGGAAGGCGAATTTTTGATTACAACCGGCTTTGGGCTGGCTGAACATACGGAAAAGCTCGCTTCTTTTATTCCTTCGTTGGCGAAGCAAAAGCTGAGTGGCGTGGCGATTCATACGGGCTTTTATTTACGAGAAATTCCCGAGACCTTTTTGGCTTTGGCGGATCACTATCAGCTTCCATTGATTGAAATTCCCACGGAAATTAACTTTTCGACCATAACCAAAGCCATCTTGCAGCCGATCATGAATCGGCAATTTGAGACGCTGGCCTATTCCTCGGCGATTCATAACCGAATGATTGACGCTGCCCTGTCCAAAGGAGGCCTTCCCGCCATCGCTGGCGAGCTCGCTGCACTTACGGGAGGCGTCGTATCGCTCATCGATGCATTAGGCTTTGAAGTCACACAGCATGGCAGTTCGGAAGCACAGTCGCATGATCAGTCCCAGGAGATCGCACATCGTGTGCCGATTCGCGCCAATCGTGAGCATTTTGGCACGTTGACCTTAACAAAGCCCGAGCACGCCTGGAAAGAGCTCGATGACGTCGCTCTACAGCATGCCTCTACCTTGTGTGCACTTGAATATGTAAAGGAAAGGGCCGTAGCTGCAACGGAATGGCGGTTAAAAGGGGATTTTGTGGAGGAGTTGCTGAACGGGCAGCAGATGACCCATACGGAGCTGGAGAGCCGTTGTCGCATGCTGGGGTACCCGCTTGCTGGACATCATCTCTGTGTCGCTGTTCGCGTAGAGGTCGCCGATCAGACGATGCTCGGAGACATGCATCAAAGTGTCATTACGTTGATGCGGAGGCTTAGCGACCGTCATCAGCGCTCTTATTTGCTTCGCGAGCGGCCACATTGCCTCTTGTTTATTTTGCCGGATGATCAGACGAGCCTACGCTTGTTGGAACAGCTCACATCCCGCTGGAGAGGGCTGCACCCTTCACTTGACCTACAAATCGCACTGAGCAATCCCTGTGAGCAATTGCCAAACGTCGTCAGTGCCTCCGAAGAAGCGATGTTTGCTCTACAAGCGTATCCGCTGTTGGCCGAATCCCCGCAAATTTTGCGATACCGGGATATGCAGGGCTATCAGTTTTTGTTTCCGTATCATCGTGAAAAAGAAAGCTTGCTCCGCCTGTGGAACCCATTGCTGGACCCATTAATCCGCTATGATACGAAATACAATCAACAGCTTCTCGAAACACTTGAGGTTTATTTGGCCCAGAATGGAAACGGTCTACAGACCTCGCAAGCCTTGTATATCCATCGACATACGCTCAAGTACCGGTTAACCCAAATTGAAGAAAAAACAGGCTACCGCCTGGAGGATGCTCATCAACGCTGGCAGCTTCAGTTGGCCTTGATGGCCCGTCGTCTGCAACAGCAGTTGTATCCTACAAACAGGTAGCCTGTTATTCCCTCGTCGGGCGAAGTGGCTTTACCCATATATTCATGTCTTCATAGCCGGAAAAAATCGTACAGTTATTAATCAGCCGTCCGCGGTATGAATAGCCCATCTTGGCAGCCGTCACATTCATTCCTGCAGATTGTGCCCGGGTCAAGGTGTACAAAAAGTAAATCCCCGTCTCCTCCATCCTTTGTTCCAACGCGATAAACAGTGGCTGGAGGAGACCTTTCCCCGCATGGTCTGGATGGGTCGCGCAATCCGTCATTTCCGCTGAACCAAATCGTTCGGATACTTCAGCTGACGCAGCACATGCAATCTTGCCGTCAAAATCAACGACGTAGTAAATGGTACCCTCTTGCATGGTTTTGCGAATGTAGGACGGATCGTTCATCGGTGTAGGATACGTCGCGAATACCAGTCCATACAAACACGCCAATTCCTTCGCATCTGCCTCGGTTGCTTCGCGCAAGTTGTATCCCTCGGGTAGCGATTTCTCTATCGTACTCCCCGCTCGCGACAGGCTTAGCGCAAGAATTTCCTCGGCAAGTTTTTCTGCGCCAGAGGTAGCCCGCTCATTTGTCAGATAGTAGGTGAGCATCTGTGCGTTTTCCCCTTGAAAAAACCCATCGATGGTTCCCTCCAGCTCATAACCCAAGGATTTCCATTGCGGAACATCTTGTTTCTTCCCGTACACAATGACTTTTGTTGCCTCTGACTCTTCGGCCAGTTCCTTCATGACTCGATCCCACTGCTCGATTTGTGATGGTTCATACACGTGCAGCTTTACCCGGCGATTTTGTCGATCAATGATCAGGTCGCCAGCGTCCTGTGCGCCTACAACATTTATCACGGTCTTCACCCTCCCCTACAGTACTCCTATTCTCATTGTAGCAAAACAAGTAAGGCCGTCATCTGCCAATCTGTATAAAAAAGCCTTTCTCATGCACAAAAAAACGCAAGGTGGGCATTCTGTTGGGTCATATTTACTCGTTCTTCATACCATAAAAGTAGATGCTTCATGTGCGAGAAGGAGGGTGTTTTTGGTGAGCTGCAATAACAATTTTGCCCTGATCCTTGTCCTCTTTGTTCTTTTGGTCATCGTACTCGTCGTAATCGGATAGACTTCTGGAGATGCCTCTCATGTCAGGTCGTATCGAGGGGCCCTTTACATATCATGGTAATAGGTAATTACACGCTCGAGAAGGGAGGAAGCCCTCGTGCCCCCACTTGTCTATGCCCATCGTGGCGCTTCCGGCCTGTTTCCGGAAAATACGATGGAATCGTTTCAAGCAGCCGTCCGACGAAAAGCCAATGGGATCGAATTGGATGTTCAGCTTAGCAGTGACAATAAGCTGGTTGTCATTCATGACCACAGCTTGGAGCGTACGACCAATGGTGCCGGATTGGTGCGACATTACACATTGCGCGAACTGCGTCAGCTACGTGCAGATAAAGACTCGTCTACACGCGTACCAAAAGCCCATATTCCAACCTTGCAGGAGGTATTTCAGGCGTTTGTCGGCACACCACTGCGCTTCATCATCGAGATGAAAAATTTTTTCCTGGATCAACCCCTCTTAGAGGAGCTCGTCATCGAGCAAATTAGGCGTTATCAGCTAACAGAGCGAACCATCATTTCAACGTTTAACTTCGACAGCCTTTTACGAGTCAAGCAATTGGATGCCACGCAAACAACGGGACTTTTATATATTGGACCACTCGCCAAGCCTTGGGAAGTAGCCAGTAGCTATCGAGCCGATCAATTGCATGTCCCTTATGATCAATTGACTGAGGATTTGGTCAAACAAGCAAAGCAGCAGCATTTTGAGGTTTTGAGCTGGACGGTGAACAGCAGTCGGCAAATCCAGCGAGCTATTGACTGTGGGGTAGATGGTCTGATCACCAATTACCCGAAACGTGCGAGAAATCTGATTCGAAATCTATAAAAAGAAAGGGAGCCCTGAAAAGGCCCCCTTTTTGTTGCTGTGACATTTACGTGCGTGGCACGAAAAACTTTCCTTGCCAGCTATTCCGCGCTTTCAGTTCTGCATCAATGCCATTCAGAACTTCCCACTTTTTGCGACTCCACATCGGTCCAATCAAGAGATCAGGTGGTCCGTCACCCGTGATTCGATGGACAATCATTTCTGGAGGCAAAATCTCCAATGTATCTACAACGAGCTTTGTGTACTCTTCCTGCGACAGGAATTCCAAGAGTCCTGCTTCATATTGCTTCACCATCGGCGTTTTGCGCAGCAGATGCAACAGATGTATCTTGATCCCCTGCACATCCAGATGTGCCACAGCATCTGCCGTCTGCATCATCTCTTCATGGCTCTCTCCTGGCAATCCGTAGATGATATGAGAGCAAACACGGATGTTATGCTTGCGCAACCTTTCTACAGCATCCACATAGCATTGATAATCGTGCGCTCGATTAATTAACTGGGCCGTGTGCTCATGGACTGTCTGTAGACCGAGCTCCACCCACAAATAAGTGCGCTCATTTAATTCAGCCAAATACTCCACGACGTCGTCTGGCAGGCAGTCAGGACGTGTTGCAATGGATAGTCCGACTACACCTTCTTGTTTGAGGATGACTTCGTACATCTCCCGCAGCTCCTCCACAGGTGCATACGTATTCGTGTATGCTTGGAAGAAGCCCAAATACTTGGCTTGCGGCCATTTCTCGTGCATGCGGTTTTTCACATCATGAAACTGTCTTTCCAGATCCATTCTGCGGTCACCAGCGAAATCTCCAGATCCTCTTGCGCTGCAGAACGTGCAGCCGCCTGTCGCTACTTTCCCATCCCGATTCGGACAGCTAAAGCCGCCATCCAATGGAACCTTGAAAATCTTTTCGTGAAAAGTCCCTCTTAAATGATAATTCCATGTATGGTATCGTTTATCGCCCCACAACAATGGGACGTCGTTGTTGTGAATATCTGTCGCGAGCTTCATTGCTGTTTTCCTCCTATTAGCACCGCTGCGTCTGAAGCTGGTGCCTTAATCCCGTTGGCGAACGCTACTTGCTTGATCACGTCATTATACCAAATTCGGCAACGATCTCGCTACTTTAAGATAATAGGAAAACCACAGGTGAATATTCCCCCTGTGGTTTTGCTTGTTTACGTCACTATTGCTGGATCTCCTCGATACGAATCGCGCGTGTGTGAGAGGTATGACTCCACACTTGGTTTTTCTTCGTAAAGAACGCGTAAAACATAATCGGAAGCCAGGTCAGGAAAAAGAACGGTAGCAAGAGGAGCCCGAAATACCCCTTCCACGGAACTTTATCCAAATAGAGGGCCAAGATCGGCAACAGGTAGAACACGGCAGTAGAACCGTATACCAGCCATGTAGGCAAGATCGTGGATACCGTTGACAGCGTACCGATATCAAAAAATCTTGCCAGGAACAATACCGACATCATCGTCACCATCAGCACATACATCGGTTGGAAGAGGTAGAAGGCTGCATCAAGCATTCCCAGCTTTCTCGACTTCAAACCATTAAACAAGACTGCCCGAATGTAGCGTCCTGCTACATCGTAATGCCCTTGCATCCAACGCAAACGCTGGCGCATAGACGATTTTAAATCAATCGGTTTTTCATCCCAGACCTTGGTGTCATGTGCCCATGTCGGGTAAATACCGCGTTCAATACAACGTGTTGCAAATTCCAGGTCTTCCGTGAGACTGGTTGCTCCCCAGCCCATTTCTTTGAGCAGGTTGCTCTCAATGCACAAGCCAGTTCCGCCCAAAGTGTTCGGCAGCCCCAAATTGTGACGAGCCAGTTGCCACATACGGTTTGTAAACCAGTAGGTAACCGCATAGGACAGCGTAATCCAGGAATCAAACGGGTTCTTGGAGTCGAGGTAACCTTGAATCACACGCGCCCCTTTGCAGAGACGGTCATTCATTACTTTCAGGAAGTTTTTCTCAACCAGGTTGTCAGCATCAAACATGACGACAGCATCATACTGCTTAGGTCTTGCCCAGAGGTTCTCCAGCATCCACTCGATGCCGTAGCCTTTCCCACGCTTGGATGTGTCAAAACGCTCACATGCAATTGCACCATGCGCCCGACTAATCTCTGCCGTGTTATCTGTACAGTTGTCGCAAATGACGAAGATGTCGTACATTTCACGTGGATAGTCGAGTTTCTTCAGGTTTTCAATTAACGGAGCAATTACGGCGCTCTCATTGTGAGCAGCCACGAGCACAGCAAATGTCTTTTGCGGCTCAGTTGTTACTTGCTCTTTTTTGCGGAACAGGCCTGCACAAGAAACCAGTGTTTGGTATGTGCCGATTACGCCCACCGCAGAAGTAAATCCGATGAATAATCCCTCAATGATCTCTCTAATTATACTCATGGGTTCTTCTCCTCGACCTAAACCAGATTGGGTCTGATCTGAATTTAGGTAGTGTTGTTTTTCCAACATTTCTCTATTGTTTTTCTCTCAATTGGCAGTTTACATCAAATGCGATTCATAAGCAATGACCCAAAAGTGGGAAAAAATAAGGCACTGCTATCACCTTTCCCACCTTTTTCTCTTTCTATTCGACAGTGCTTGGCAGTCGGCAGAAAAAAAAGCCCTTGTCGAAAAAGGCTCCGTTTATTTAGAAAAATACAAACACTCGTTTCCATTACTTCCTGATTGTTTCCGGGATTGGTGCGGTCGGCGAGACTCGAACTCGCACGGGTCGCCCCGCCACCCCCTCAAGATGGTGTGTCTGCCAATTCCACCACGACCGCCTATAAACGCTGATTTTACTCGTGTTTTTCTGTTGACACGAAGTACGTTTTTGAGTATACACAATCAATTTTCGCAAGTCAATATCGTTTTTGACTGAATGGAGTCCATATTTTCCCTGTCAAACTATCGTTTTTTGTTCAGTCTTCTAATTAAATACGTTTGTCGAAAAAGAAAGTTACATGTCGCAAAAATTTTGAAAGAAAGCAAGCGTCTCTCTACAAAAATATCATCGTTTCGTCACATATTCCGAATAGAAAGGGAGCCATATTCCGTGATTTTTTTACATAATTTATGACAAATTAGACAAAATATTTCCAGTTATGGTTGGAAGTTTTTTAACTATTTTTTTGAAATAGGCCATTTGACTTATCACTTGCTTCTGTTTACCAACCTGAAAGACTCGTTATCTTCTACGAAAAAAACCCCCTGCGGACGCCACAACGTCCTATGGAGGCTATCTTTTGAAAAGTCGTGGCGTCCCAGGAGAGATTCGAACTCCCGACCGACGGCTTAGAAGGCCGTTGCTCTATCCTGCTGAGCTACTGGGACTAAAATGGAGGGAGTACCCGGATTTGAACCGGGGATAAGGGTTTTGCAGACCCGTGCCTTACCACTTGGCTATACTCCCATGTTGTTATGGGGCGATCGATGGGACTTGAACCCACGAGTGCCGGAGCCACAATCCGGTGCGTTAACCCCTTCGCCACGACCGCCATATTTTTTATATAGTTTGGTAGCGGTGGAGGGAATCGAACCCCCGACCTTTCGGGTATGAACCGAACGCTCTAACCAGCTGAGCTACGCCGCCAAAATAAAAATGGCGGAGAGTGAGGGATTCGAACCCTCGCTACGCTTGCGCATACTAACGGTTTAGCAAACCGTCCCCTTCGGCCTCTTGGGTAACTCTCCGTGATTATATGCACCTTCAAAACTAGATATGCATGATTGCTAAGAGTGTGTGGATAAGTCCTCGACCGATTAGTATTCGTCAGCTCCACGCGTTACCGCGCTTCCACACCGAACCTATCAACCTCATCGTCTATGAGGG
>NZ_VFNO01000002.1:0-1013870 GCF_006715575.1 Brevibacillus sp. AG162 | reverse complement strand
ATGGATGTCCGAGCGGCCGAAGGAGCACGATTGGAAATCGTGTAGGCGGTGTCGAACCGTCTCGTGGGTTCAAATCCCACTCCATCCGCCATCTTGGCCCGTTGGTGAAGCGGTTTAACACAGCAGCCTTTCACGCTGTCATACAGGGGTTCGAATCCCCTACGGGTCACCTAGAAAAATCCCTACATATTTGTAGGTGATTTGGAGGCTTAGCTCAGCTGGGAGAGCATCTGCCTTACAAGCAGAGGGTCGGCGGTTCGATCCCGTCAGCCTCCACCACTTATATAGGGCAAGGAAGGTCAGTTAAATGCGCTACGTCCTGTGGCAACACTGACACTCGATCGTCCTGATTATCGCGGGATGGAGCAGCTCGGTAGCTCGTCGGGCTCATAACCCGAAGGTCGCAGGTTCAAATCCTGCTCCCGCAACCAAATATGGAGCTGTGGTGAAGTTGGAGTTCACGCCGGTCTGTCACACCGGAGGTCGCGGGTTCGAGTCCCGTCAGCTCCGCCATTTCTAATCAAGTGAAATTGGCGCGTAAAGCATGGATATAAGGCTCGGTAGCTCAGTCGGTAGAGCAGAGGACTGAAAATCCTCGTGTCGGCGGTTCGATTCCGTCCCGAGCCACCTTTATAGGGGCATAGTTTAACGGTAGAACGAAGGTCTCCAAAACCTTTGGTGTGGGTTCGATTCCTACTGCCCCTGCCATTTTTTAAGACAATAGCAGTAATCATGGCGGTCGTGGCGAAGGGGTTAACGCACCGGATTGTGGCTCCGGCACTCGTGGGTTCAAGTCCCATCGATCGCCCCATAAATTCATAGTTGGGGATTACTTATTGGGGTATAGCCAAGCGGTAAGGCAACGGACTTTGACTCCGTCATTCCTAGGTTCAAATCCTAGTACCCCAGCCATTAAAATGCGGACGTAGCTCAATTGGTAGAGCGTCGCCTTGCCAAGGCGAAGGTCGAGGGTTCGAGACCCTTCGTCCGCTCCATTTCTCAAATTGTTTCACCTTTTATCATGGAGGCATAGCCAAGTGGTAAGGCACGGGTCTGCAAAACCCTCACCCCCGGTTCAAATCCGGGTGCCTCCTCCAAAATATTTGCCGGTGTGGCGGAATGGCAGACGCGCGCGACTCAAAATCGTGAGGGAAACCGTGGGGGTTCAAGTCCCTTCACCGGCACCATACATTTACAAGCTAACCCTGAATGTCAAGAACTCTTGATGATTGGGGTTTTTTTCTGCTTTGATATGCGCATAGGGAAATAGTCACTTGTGTAAGTAACAGGACGAGGTGGTTGAGGTGTTTTACAAACTGCAAGACAAGCCGCCAATGGGGATCACGACGCTGTCCGTATTACAATGGATGATCGTAACTGTTTCAAGCAGTGTGGCGGTACCACTAATGATTGGAGATATGTACGGCTTGCAGGCTGATGAAATTGGAAAGCTGATGCAGCAGACCATGTTTTACATTGGACTTGCGTCACTACTGCAAGTATGGATTGGACACCGCTATCCGATGATAGAAGGACCGGCTGGATTATGGTGGGGGATCTTTATCATTTTAGCTCAACTCGGAACGAGCATGGGTCTCCATCCACAAGAAATCGGCCAATCCTTTCAAGTGGGTATGATATTAGCAGGTCTACTCTTTTTCATTTTTGGCTTATTAGGCTGGATTGGCAAATTACAGAAGTGGTTTACGCCGCTGGTTTCTGGTACGTATATGATTTTGCTTGCTGTTTCTTTGTGTAGTAACATTCTCACGGGCATGCTCGGTATTGGTTTTCAGCATTCAAAAGAGGTACAGCCGGGTGTAGCACTTGTGTCCATAGGGATTGTAGCCCTTGTTGTGTTCATTATGCGAACGAAGCGATTCTCAAGTTTTGCCGTTTTGTTTGGCATGGTTGGGGGCTGGATCGTGTACGCACTACTTGGATGGACAGAACCAGTTCGGCCTACTGAACAAATATTTTCATGGCCTTCTATTTTCTTTTGGGGACCCCCACGCTGGGATTGGGGCGTTGTATTAACGAGTATGCTGACAGGATTCGTTTTGTTGACAAACCTCATGACGAGTTTGTCGGTCATGGGGAAAGCGACAGACACTGTGCCTACTGAAAAGCAGTACAATCGCGGTGGTATTTTTACAGGGGTATCCCATTTCCTGTCAGGCTTGAGCGGTGTGGTAGGTATGATTCCACTTTCCTTGGCAGCAGCGGTTATTCAAACGACGAAAATGGCTTCACGCCTGCCATTTGTGATAGCGATGCTGGGGATGATGCTGATTGGGCTGATTCCCACTGTTGCCCATTTTTTGGCGGCTTTGCCTACTCCAGTGGCTTATGCGGCGATGTTCATTTCCTATACGCAACTGCTTGGCTTCGGTTTGAAAGATTACGTAAATGTGAAGATGGACGAACGTACGATTATTGTTGGGGGCAGCTCGCTACTGGTCGGGATCGGAGTCATGTTCGTACCTGCTGTAGCTTGGCAGCAACTTCCTGCACTAGCCAGCTTCTTGTTCGGCAATGGCTTATTGCTCGGAGTTATTGTGTGCTTGGTCCTGGAACATATCATTTTTAGAAAAAAGGAAGAAGATAGCGTAAAGAAAGACGGCCAGGCTGCATGACGGGCCGTCTTTTTCTTAGGCGGTAACAATAGAGGAGTGAGTCAGCTCGCCACCGTTAATTTCCGTGAACATGCGACCAACTGAGCCTACGATTTCTTCTTTTTTAGATTGTTCCATTTTTTCATGGAAAAAGATGACTTGGAGGAGCGTGGTACTTTGTTCCGTCACGCATGAACGCTTGGAATCGACGATGGGACTCCCAAATGCTCCGTTACCATCAGCGAGCAGCAGTTTTCCTTCCATGTTGACTTCACGTCCATTTAATCCTTCATAGACATCTTCGGCGTGGCCGAGACGACAAGTGATATCACCCGCTAAGTGATTGAGGTCATAAATTCCAAAAGGAAGTGCGTGCAAAACCGAGAAAAAATTATTAACATCAACAGCGCTGTTAATCCAGAAAAAAGGATTTCCCTGCAGCAGTCGGCGCAGCAATGCTTCGGAGGAAGGGCGGTATCGGGACGGATCAATGCCAACCTGTTTAAAACAGGCCCTCCACTCGCGGATGCCTTCGATTTCTGTCAGGTTTGCAGTGTCGTGCTCCAGCCGCAAACTCTCCACATAATAATTAATGCGTCCCTGCAGCATTTTGGGGGAGTCGCTGACGGAAGCATTGTTGTATTGTAAAATGCCGAGAGAAAATTGCGGCAGACGCTCGGACACGGAAGGATCTAGCTGAACTTTCATCTATAGACACTCCTTACTAATCCTATTTTTGGTAGTATAACAAAAAATTTTTGTGGAAGCGACTAAGCTTCGATACAATAGAAGAGAACAGAGGAGGGAACCCCTGACGATGACGATGCGTGAGGTTGATATTTATACTGACGGAGCTTGTTCCGGCAATCCAGGACCAGGTGGCTGGGGAGCTGTACTGATGTACGGCCAACACATCAAGGAAATGTCCGGTGCCGAACCGCATACAACGAATAACAGAATGGAGCTGTTGGCGGCCATCAAGGCGCTCTCTACATTGAAGGAGCCTTGTAAGGTGACGCTGTATAGCGATAGTGCATACTTGGTTAACTGCTTCAAGCAAGGCTGGTATAAAGGCTGGCTGAAAAATGGCTGGAAAAACAGCAAAGGCCAGCAGGTGGAAAATCAAGACTTATGGAAAGAACTGCTGCAATTGATGGACACCCACAAGGTAGAGTACGTAAAAGTCAAAGGACACGCCGACAACAAATGGAACAACCGCTGCGACGAATTGGCGACAGGAGCGATTAAACAGCTGTGAACGACTTGCTGTACTGGGAGCAGACAAAGCAGTCCATCATTGACTATGCCAAGGAAATCGGAATCGATAAGATCGGGTTTGCCAGTGCCGATCCATTCACTACCTTAAAAGAACGGCTTATTGTACATCGAGAAAAGGGTTATGAATCTGGATTCGAAGAGTCTGATTTAGAAAAGAGGACGAATCCGGAACTGTTGTTGGACGGGGCACGTTCGCTGATTTCTATAGCATTGGCCTATCCATCCAAGCTCAAAAATCCACCAAAGTCAGAGACTGGTGCGTATCGGGGAATCTTATGCCGTGCAGCATGGGGAACCGATTACCATCACGTTCTGCGCGACAAGCTGGACAAGCTGACGCGATTCATTATGGAGCTGGAGCCAGGGGCTCGGATCGAATCCATGGTGGATACGGGAGCACTGTCAGATCGTGCGGTAGCCGAGCGGGCTGGGATTGGGTTTGTAGGAAAAAACTGTGCCATTATAACGCCGGAGTTCGGTTCATGGGTGTACTTGGGGGAACTTGTGACTAATCTTCCGTTGCCAAGCGACCAACCGATCGAAGAAGGCTGTGGCGACTGCAATATATGTGTAGACGCTTGTCCGACCGGAGCCTTGATTCAGGGCGGGCAGCTTGATGCACAGCGATGTGTAGCTTATTTGACACAGGTGAAAGATTTTATTCCAGATGAATTCCGGGGAAAAATCGGGAATCGGCTGTATGGTTGCGACACTTGTCAGACAGTATGTCCTAAGAACCGTCGCATCGACAACGACCATCATGCTGAATTTCAGCCCGATCCGGAGATTGCCAAGCCTTTGTTGATTCCGCTGCTTCAGATGAGCAATAAGGAGTTCAAGGAAAAGTTCGGTCAATCCTCTTCATCTTGGCGGGGTAAAAAGCCCATTCAGCGCAATGCCATACTAGCACTTGCGCATTTCAAGGATCGGACCGCTGTTCCTCATTTGGAGCGTCTTTTGTTCGAAGACCCTCGTCCAGTCATCCGCGGAACTGCTGCATGGGCGCTTGGAAAAATCGGGGGAGAGCAGGCACAAGAAGCGCTCATTACCGCAAAAGCAAAAGAGACGTCACCAGAAGTGGTGGAAGAGATAGAAAAAGGCATGAGCTTGATTTGCGCGCAGGCTGAGGCTTAGTTTGAACGAGAGAGGGAGGACGTAAAATGGCAAAGGAATTAGGCTATACCATGATGGATTCACCAATTGGACCATTGCTCCTGGCTTCTACAGAAGAAGGGCTGTGCTACATTCAGTTTGCCAATGAAGAAGACGGATTGGCGCCGCTTGTGCGCTGGTGCAAAAAAACGTTCTTAGGAATTACCCCAACGCGTAACGATGCGATCAATGAGTCTGCAAAAAAACAATTAGAAGAGTATTTTGCAGGCAAGAGAAAGACGTTTGATGTTCCAACCGTATTGTACGGCACTCCCTTTCAAAAGGATGTATGGAATGAGCTATCGAACATCCCTTATGGAGAAACTCGTTCTTACAAGGATATTGCCTTGGCGATTGGAGCGGCGAAAGCTGTTCGTGCCATTGGCGGTGCGAACAATCGGAATCCGATTCCTGTCATTATACCTTGCCATCGTGTCATTGGCTCGAATGGTGCCTTGGTCGGATACGGCGGTGGCTTATCGATTAAAAAATATTTGCTTTCCTTAGAAGAAGGGCCACTATTTGCTCATGCTTCTTCCTAATAAGCTGTCTGCTTGCTCGGACAGCTTTTCTTTTTCTTCTGAATGCTCCACGAGTGACATATTCTTCATTGAGATGAACGGTTCATGAGTCTATGTCGCAGTCTGGAGGCGGAAAGGAGGAGGGGAAAGTGGAGTGGCGTGAATTTGTTCAGCAATATTTTCAAGCAGTTCACCAGTCATCGATGGACGGAAAGTATGAGCGGCTGCTGCCTTTTTATTGCACAGGAGAGTCTGGCGTACAGGAAGAATGGGATCGACTGAACCGGGAGAAGCGGAAGATCGAGGAGCGGGGAGTCAAATTATTGGCTGTCCAAGGACAAGTAACGCCCATGTGCTGGGTAGATACCGATGCCACCATAGAAGTAACGGTTCGATGGCAAGAAAATAAAACACTGGGGATCAAGCATACCAAGTATAAAGAGGCAAACAAACGATTGTTCCAGCTCCAGTTGCTCAAAACGAATGAAAAATGGTCGATAATCGGGGCAAGGGAGTCGAATGGTGATCAAAAATTGGTGGTCGAGGAAGAGGAAGAGCCTGTCATCGTTGTGTCAGGTGTCGAGGATGCCATTAACCAACCAATGCTGATTGTGCATGGAGCGGGAGGATACAACGCTGCAAATGCAGTCGCGTATGCGGAACGCTATTGGAATACGACCAATCCCGTATATCCTCGTTTTACGGATGACTGCACGAATTTTATTTCGCAATGTTTACACGCTGGTGGAATTCCTATGCTGTTGTCGAAAGAGATGGGCAAGGGCTGGTGGATTCGCACGGGAAAAGGAGCCTCTTGGAGCTATAGCTGGACGGTAGCACATAGCTTGTATTTGCTTTTGAAATCGGGGGGACCACCTATGCGGGCGGTTATGAAAAGCTCTGCGGCCGAATTGGTCCCAGGTGATATCATTTGTTATGATTTTAACGGGGATGGGCGTTTTCAGCACAATACGATTGTGGTCGCAAAAGACGCAAATCAGATGCCGTTAGTGAATGCCCATACGACAGATAGCAGCATGCGTTATTGGGCATATGAGGATTCCACAGCCTATACGCCCAAAATGCGCTATGCCTTCTTTCATATAAGAGGGGTATAATTACCGCTTGCGAAAAAAAGCTCTTCGTATAAAAGAGATGCTTCGAACGATCCAAATCATTGCTGCGAAAACGAGCATGTCTGAAAAGGTATGCGGCTCTCCTTTAATGGATTGGATGTAAATCAAGCCATGGAACAAGACGATGACAAAAAGCCATGGATTGGCGAGATGAAGCCTTTTCCAACTGGAGCCACCCAGCCATTTTTCTGCGCGTGCAGAAGAAGTCAGCCACAGGGGTAGTAGAATGAAGAAAGCAAGCAGACCAAGATAGTTCGCAACGCCTGTGAGGGTCCAGTTGGGAGATGGCCACATGCTTGGATCAGAGGAAGCGAAAAAGAACAGACCCATCCATCCATCCGCCTTTTCAGAACGGTTTTCTTGTAGGATTATCAGGCGAGGCTCACCTTCAAAAAGGACGAGCACAAGAATGACGTGCAACAGTCCAGTTAGCCCAGCCCATATGCCGATATCTCGACGGATGGACAAGCTGACAGTCATCCAGCCAGCAGGGAGCCAGGACTGGAGTGGACCAACCAATAAGGTGCAGCCAATCAAAATAAATGAAAGATAGCCGAGAATCATACTCCATGTTTCCAGTGCAGGGAATGAAGAAAAATCAGCCCACATCCAACTGGTGCCTAACAGGATCAAACTCAGGATGCTCAAATGTGCGACAAGGCGTCGCCCAAAAGAAATGGGTGTCCCCATCTAATCGTCACTCCTTCGATAGCCAAAGTTTTCTGATTAGATGCAGCAGGCACTCCATTTGTTACAGAAGCTGGGCACGGTGGTATAATAGGACGTGTACAGGTATCAAGTTCGCAATTTACAAGGAGATTTTCAGATATGCCGTTACATATTGTTTTGCATGAGCCGCTCATTCCAGCCAACACGGGAAACATCGCCCGTTCGTGTGCAGCGACAGGAGCGCATCTGCATTTGATTCATCCGCTCGGATTTTCAACGGATGATCGTTACCTGAAGCGGGCTGGTCTCGATTATTGGCATGCGGTTAACGTTCACCATCATGAGAGCTTTGAGCACTTTGCTGCGGCACAAGGAGAAGGTGCGGGTACCTTTTACTTTGTGGAGACCTGGGGGGAAAAGTTGTATACGGACGTTTCTTTCCGGGATGGCGACTACATTATTTTGGGCAAGGAGACGACGGGCTTGCCGGAAGAGCTGACAGAAAAATATCGGGAACAGACTATTCGTATCCCGATGAGCGGTGCGACCCGTTCTGTGAACCTGTCCAATTGTGCAGCTATTGTCTTGTTTGAGGGACTTCGTCAGTTAGGTTTTCCATCGCTATCGTAAGGCATTTGGGAGGGAGAGATCCATTATGACTGTAAACACCATCCTGTTTGATTTGGACGGTACGTTATTAGAGATGCAGACAGAACCCTTTGTCAAAAGTTACTTGGTTGAAGTAGGGCGTCATGTCGGAGATAAGTACGATACCGAAAAGCTGTTGGCGCTGATTTGGGATGCGACCAAGGCAATGATCATGAACCAAGAGCCTGACAAGACGAACGAGCAAGTTTTTATCGAGCATTTTACGGAACACAGTGAGTGGGATCGGGAGGAAATATGGCCTCTGTTCGATTCGTTTTATCGCGATGTGTTTCCGACACTTTCTCACTTGACGTATCCTTCGCCATGGGCAAAGCAGATTATTGCTGCCGCCAAAGAGCAAGGATTTCGGGTTGCAGTAGCGACGAATCCTGTTTTCCCACGTGATGCGATTCACCATCGCCTCGCTTGGATCGGGATGTCCCCGGATGATTTCGAGCTGGTCACTGTCTATGAGGAATCGCATTTCACGAAGCCGAATCCTGGTTATTACAAGGAGATTTGCCAAAAGCTCGGGGTTGAACCGACAGATTGTGTCATGGTCGGGAATCACATGCAGGAGGACATGGTCGCATCCAAGCTGGGGATGAAAACGTTCCTGGTAACCAATTGGATGGAAGACCGTGGTGAGCCTCAGTATCAGGTAGATCAGCGTGGATCATTAGAAGAGCTGTTTACGGCGATTTCTGAAAAAAGCGGTGTGTTTGCGCGTTAAGAAATGAGCATGAAAGAATAGGTGAGAAGCAGGCTGTCCGTTTGAAAAAATGGTCAAGCCTGCTTTTTCACATACTTTTCCCAAAATCATCAGGTAGGCTAGATGTGTACGACCATGTTTTACATAATAAAGGAGGAAATCCTGCATGAAAAAACTTGTTTCGTCTCTGGTAATGGCTACCTTGCTGTTTAGCGGTATCTCTGGTGTGACTGCGGCGGATGCTGCGGTTACGCACTCGAAAGCGGAGAAAAAGGAAGAAAACAGAGCAAAACTGAACGCGAAGGCTGCCAAGTGGGGTGTCGAAACCACGGATAAAGCAAATAGGGAAGTAAAAGCAGCCATTCAAGAAGCAAAAGCGGCAAAGAAAGCAGAAAACGCTGAGAAAAAAGCAGCAAAAGAAGCGAAGAAGCAAGAACAACTCGCCAAGCTAAACGAAAAAGCTGTGAAGCTGGGTGTTGACACGGCAGGTAAAACGGCGAAGGAAGTAAAAGCGGCTATTAAAGAAGCAAAAGTAGCAAAAAAAGCAGAAAACGCTGAGAAAAAGGCAGCAAAAGAAGCGAAGAAGCAAGAACAGCTCCAAAACCTGAAAGAAAAGGCGGCCAAGTGGGGCGTTGACACAGCAGGCAAGAGCGCAAAAGAAATCAAGGCTGATATCGAAGCGATGAAAGCAGAAAAGAAAGAGAATAAGAAATAACAAGAAAACAAAAAAAGCAGGTTGCCACAGTAGGCAGCCTGCTTTTTTCCCTGGATGATCCTTACATGTTCCAGGTTTTGTCCTCGTTGTAGCCAGCTGTCAGAATGAAAAACAGAAAAGCTCCGAAGACCAATGCTACGATAAATGTACCCACGTTTGACAGCTCCTTTCGTAAACAAACTACTCCCATTATAGCGTAGCCTGCCCACTTTGCAAACGAATTAAAGCTGTTGCTTCCTTACGTAAGTGACAATTTTCGATGGTCATTCACAAGTTTCAAGAAGGCACTAAGCGCAATGGGCACACTCAGTATTTCTCCTGTATCAAGTTCCATTCCTGTCACTGCTTGGTAAATAAATACCGAAAGAATCACCAAGGTTGCGATGCCGGTCAAATAAAGTCCTTTTTTCACTTGAATGCGTTCTGCTTGAATATCCATGATCGTTCCTCCTGTATGTTATGCCAATCCATATTGGCTTTCCGTGTCTGCTGCTTATGATTGTATTTTACAGGGGAGTAGGGATTACAAACCATCGAATCAGCTTACAGCTACGCTCGTTAAACCTTACAATTCCGTAATCTTCCAAGCGTGAGAAAAGTAATGTGACGGATTTTTATGGGAAGATTGCTGAAACTTGTGCTGATGTCGCGCATACACATATGTAAAGGCTGTAAGAGCCTGTTGGCAACCGGAGAAAACGGCTTGCACGTGAATGCGTGACCGCAGGCGGACATATACATGAGAGTACATTGTCGTTGGGAAGAGAGAGGGCTTAAGAGGGAGGAGTGTCGAACATGGACATTTTAAAACGGATCGCTGAGCACCGGGCCCGCGAAGAAAACCTGATGTGGAGAGGAACATTCGCCGAATATTTGGAACTAGTACGTAAAAATCCGCAAATTGCCCAAACGGCGCATTCACGCGTATACAACATGATTAAAAGCGCGGGAGTTGAAGAGAACGAGGACGGCTCACGTTCGTATCAATTTTTCAGTCGAGAAATCTTTGGATTGGATCGTTCTGTTGAGCGCCTAGTGGAGGAATATTTCCACTCGGCTGCGCGTCGTCTGGATGTCCGCAAACGCATCTTGCTCTTGATGGGACCTGTCAGTGGCGGTAAGTCTACGCTCGTGACGATGCTCAAGCGAGGACTGGAAGAGTATTCACGGACGGAAGCCGGAGCGATCTATGCTCTTGATGGTTGCCCCATGCACGAAGAACCGCTCCATCTCATCCCTCACGAGCTACGTCCAGAGGTGGAAGAAGAGCTGGGAATCAAGATTGAAGGAGAATTGACGCCCTATAACCGGATGAGGTTGGAGACTGAATACGGAGGGTGCATCGAGGATTTCCCTGTTCGTCGGATTTTGTTTTCCGAAGCCAACCGTGTCGGGATCGGTACATTTAGCCCTTCCGATCCGAAGTCACAGGATATTGCCGATTTGACGGGGAGCATTGACTTCTCGACGATTACGAAGTACGGCTCTGAGTCCGACCCTCGTGCGTATCGCTTTGATGGTGAGCTGAACAAAGCCAATCGTGGATTGATGGAGTTTCAGGAAATGTTGAAATGCGACGAGAAATTTTTGTGGCATCTCCTGTCGCTGACACAGGAAGGAAACTTCAAGGCAGGTCGTTTTGCCCTTATTTCTGCAGATGAGCTGATTGTTGCGCATACAAACGAATCGGAGTACAAGGCTTTTATTGCGAATAAGAAAAATGAGGCACTTCAATCTCGGATTATCGTCATGCCGATGCCGTATAATCTGCGTGTCAGTGATGAAGAAAAAATATATGCGAAATTAATCAAGCAATCTGACTTGGGGCATGTGCATATTGCACCGCATGCGCTCCGTTCAGCAGCAGTCTTTTCCATTATGACCCGCCTGAAAGAATCGAAAAAACAAGGGGCCGATCTGTTGAAAAAGATGCGGCTGTATGACGGTGAATCGGTGGAAGGCTTCAAGGGAGCCGATCTGGAAGAGCTGCGTAACGAGCATTCCGATGAAGGAATGTCCGGTATTGATCCGCGTTATGTCATCAACCGTATCTCTAGTGCACTGATCCGCCGCGACACCGAGTGCATCAATGCCCTTGATATTCTTCGGGCGCTAAAAGAAGGCTTTGACCAGCATCCATCCATCACCAAGGAGCAGCGGGAGAGGTATATGAACTTCATCTCTATCGCGCGCAAGGAATACGACGAGCTGGCGAAAAAAGAAGTGCAGAAGGCGTTTGTCTACAGCTACGAAGAGTCGGCAAAAACGCTTATGGATAACTATTTGGACAATGTGGAAGCTTATTGCAACATGAATAAAATCCGTGACCCCGTTACAGGTGAGGAGATGGATCCAGATGAGCGCCTGATGCGTTCCATCGAGGAGCAAATCGGTATCTCGGAAAATGCCAAGCGGGCCTTCCGTGAAGAAATTCTCATCCGTATCTCGGCCTATGCGCGTAAAGGGAAGCGTTTTGACTACAGCACCCATGATCGTCTACGGGAAGCTATCGAGAAGAAGCTGTTTGCTGATCTGAAGGATGTCGTCAAGATTACGACCTCGAACAAAACACCAGATGAGCATCAGCTCAAGAAAATTAATGAGGTCACCAAGCGCCTTATCGAAGAGCATCAATATTGCCCGGTTTGCGCAAATGAGCTGCTGCGCTACGTGGGAAGCCTGTTGAACAGATGACAGAACGTTGGCGACATGAGGAGCACGTCATATTCGGCGCAGATTGCGCCAGTTGCTAGGAGGAGACGGCATGAAAGATGAATCATCGTTCATTGTCTCCCGGGAAGACTGGTCGCTGCACCGCAAAGGGTACCAGGACCAAAATCGACACCAGGAAAAAGTGAAAGAAGCGATCAAAAAAAATCTGCCCGATCTCGTCAGCGAAGAAAACATCATCATGTCGAATGGTCGGGAAGTCATTAAGATCCCTATTCGCTCCCTGGATGAATACCGATTGCGTTTTAACTTCCAAAAGGGAAAACATGGCGGTCAAGGTAAAGGAAACAGTAAAGTTGGCGATGTCATAGCCCGTGACGGCGATCCGGCGCAAGGGCCTGGAAAGGGTCAGGGAGCGGGCGACCAGCCAGGTGTAGACTACTACGAGGCTGAAATCAGCGTAGAAGAATTGCAGGAGATGCTTTTCGCCGAGCTGGAGCTGCCGAACCTTCAGCAAAAAGACGAGGAACAAATCGTCGTGGAAGAGACTCGGTTCAATGATGTCAGGAAAAAAGGCTTGATGGGCAACATTGATAAAAAACGTACGCTGATCGCGGCCATCCGCCGAAATGCGCTGGCAGGCTACAGTGATATGGAGCTGGGGATCACCGATGATGACCTGCGCTTCAAGACGTGGGAAGAGATCATCAAGCCTCATTCCAATGCTGTCATTATTGCAATGATGGATACATCAGGAAGTATGGGCGTGTTTGAAAAGTATATCGCCCGCAGTTTTTTCTTCTGGATGGTACGTTTTCTGCGCACCAAGTACGAAAAAGTCGAGATCGTCTTTATTGCCCATCATACAGATGCGAAGGAAGTGACGGAGGACACCTTTTTCTCGAAAGGGGAAAGCGGGGGGACGATCTGCTCCTCTGCCTACAAAAAAGCGTTGGAGATCATCGATAGCCGCTACCCGTCATCGCAGTACAACATTTACCCGTTCCATTTTTCCGATGGCGACAACCTCACGTCTGATAATGAGCGTTGCGTAAAGCTGGTGAAGGAGCTCATGGAGAGATGCAATATGTTCGGCTATGGTGAAGTGAATCAGTATAATCGCCATTCCACCCTCATGTCAGCGTATCGCCACATCAAAGAGCCGAAATTCATGCATTGTGTCATTCGGGAAAAGGGCGAGGTATACAAGGCGTTGCGTACGTTCTTTGGCAAGAAAGAAGCTGTGAAGTAATCTCTAGAGGCAACCGGGCGAGAAATCGTCCGGTTGACTTATATTTAGCATGAGTCACATGAACAAAATGTGAGGGGTGTTACTATGTATCCACAAAAGCATCGGATGCGCAACACGGGAGCCTTCACTTTCTTGGCGTACTTTACATTGGGCGCAGGTGTACTGCTATTTTCCATCGGTTTATACAATGCAACAGGTCTTCAGCTCCACGAAAAGGGGTATTATATCGCATGTATGCTTCTGGTAGCAGTTGGATCGATTTTGACGCAAAAAGTAGTGAGAGATAATGCAGAGGATCGAGCGATTATTGAGGAGCAGGAAAGAGAATTTAACTTGAAGGTATCGAAAGCGGAGAAAGATACGCCGAAATAGCCCTTATCAGGATGTTCCTATCGGATATCCAGGTCGCGTAGTCTTTCAGACGAGCGAAGGATAAGCTTTGATACAGAGGAACATCATTTAGTGTCAGCAGCACGCGAACAGGTGTGTCCGAGATCGTCTGCTTTTAGCCCAATGTGACCAAATTTGGGCGGGATGAAAACGGACAACGAGAAACCGTCAGGGTCATGCCCTGACGGTTTTTCGAATGAGCTCTACAAACTCTGCCGCTTTCTCGATGTGTGGAGCGTGCCCCACATTTTCCATAACAATCTCCTGATAAGAACCACCAGCGCACTGATATTGTTCGAGCACGTCACGAATTTGGGAGACCATCGGTTGCGGGGGATATTCGTCTTCTCCGGGCCATCCGGGGACATAGCCAAGCTTGCCCAGCGTACCGAAATCAGCAAGCGACTGATCCGAGATAATAGCATCATCCGCACCGCGTATCCATAAAATCGGACACTTCGGCTCCATCTGGACAATACCGGACAAATTAACGTACTTGGGAGAAATCGCATTCGTAATCCCCGTCGTTCCAGGAGCAACACCGGGCCAATCGTTTACGTATTCAAAGGCACCGGGGTAAAAGCCCTCTCCCGTTCGCGTAGAGAGTATCGCGCTCACATAACGATCTTCCTGCTCTGGGGCAACTTGGAACGGGGGCTTGAAATAGAGCTGATTCATGACATTGCGAGGACTGGAGGGAGATTCATTGCCCATATCTTTGGCTGCTATTCTTTTGACCAGCTCGGAGTTGGCAGCTCCTCCACCTGATCCGGAGAAGCTGCTATAGCATGGGGTGCCAGCTATATCCTTGGTTCCACCAAAGCCGTAAGGGGACATGGGGGCGATGAGAATCAGGGAGCGGACTTCCTGCGGGTAATCGATGGCAAACTGCATCACGATTCCTCCACCTAATGACCAGCCGGCAAGATGGACAGGTGTTGGCAAGTCCAATGCCCGAATAAACGAATGAAGGTCATCCGACCAGTCTCGCAAACCGCGTGTCGCATCGATGGGCAATGCTTCGCTTGCTCCATAGCCACGCATATCAGGTGCATACACACGGTACTGGTCACACAGCGCCGCAATGGTATCATCCCAGAACAAGTTGGATGATGCATTGCCGTGAATGAGAAGAAGCGGTTCTCCCTCCGGTACGCCTGCTGTCAGGTAGGAAACGAGCAGGCGATTGGTCTGAATGGTTTTCGTTTCGATACGTCCATCCATCAATGATGTGCCTCCTTTCATGGTAACAAATATCAGAATATTTACATTATATATCTGTTCGGTTACAAAATGAAAAAGAATACAACCGCCCGTGAAAGGCGGTTGCAGGAAGGTTACATATGGAGACCACGCATTTGCTGTTCGATTTTCTCAAAGCCGCCAGAAACCTTAACGACTTCTTCTTTTTGCTCAGAAACGAGAACAAGCACTTCTTCCAGGCTCTCCTTGTTCTTGTCGGTAATATCTGCGTTGACTTCAACTTTTGCGCCGACTTCCTGAATCATGCTGTGAACATGGATGATGAACTCTTGCAGGTTTTTCGTTTTATCTGCGAAGTTTTGCATGTAGTTGTCTACATTGGTAAACATTTCTTGTACTTCGAGAATGCCCTCGCTGTTTTTCTCAAAAGAAGTCTGGGACTCAGAAATCATATCCGATACGAGCTTCATTTTTTCGCGAATGGTCATGAGCAGGCTCGAGATCGACTCGGAGGATAGCTTGGAGGATTCAGCCAGCTTGCGTACTTCATCTGCTACGACAGCAAATCCTCGGCCGTGTTCGCCTGCGCGAGACGCTTCAATCGTGGCATTGAGTGCCAACAGATTGGTTTGTGCAGAAATCTCGGAAATGGTTTGAATAATCTTCCCAATCGATTCGGTTTCTTTATTGAGCTCTTGAATCAGCTGGTTCGTGCCTTGGATGTCCTTGATGAATCGTTCAAAGTCATTGCCGATGTTGCCAATGCGTTTTCCGCTCTCGCTAGTGGCTTCTTTGGTCGATTCTACGTACTCATGCATCTCTGTAACAGAGCGGGTCATATCCTCAACTTGCAGATTCGTCGAGCTCATTTCCCGACGCAGCTCGTCCGTATTGCTGGTCTGGACCGTAAAGGACTCCATAATGTCTTGCAGGGAAGCGACGGTTTCGACAGCGCGAACATTTACACCGTCCGTCACCTTGTTCAAATTCTCTTGATAGTCTTGCATAGAGGTGAGTGATTCATTGATCTGATCCAGAACACGTTGCAACGATTCCTTCGAGGCAATCGCTTCTTGCTTTTGTTGTTCACTTTCCTCTTGCAGCTTGTTATTGAATACAGCATGCATCATGCTCGTGACAGAGACGAAGCAGAAGGTAAGCAGGAAGTACATCAGATCAAGATTGCTTGTCGAATGGAAAATCGTTTCTCTCTGTGTCAGGAAGTAGTAAGAGACAATACCCAATGTCGATACAATCGTTAAAATATTGATGAGTCGGTCTTGATAAATCCCCATGACTGCTACAAAGAACATAATGGTCATGATATTGATCATATGCGGGTCCAGTCCAACTATGATGAACATAAAGATCCCGATTACGGCGAAGTTGAAAAACTTCATAAAGGGCGCTGCTTTTTCACGGAAATTCGGGCGATTGGAGATGTAAGTAAAAGGTGCCAGCACGCCATACAAAATACCTAGCACCGTGAAAACGAATGTGTACGGTACGCCTAGAAAGAGGTTTAAGACTTGAACAACCGTAATAATACTTGCGAATACGATTACGACCCAATTGTTTCTTCTTCTCAATAGATCAATGTTATCCATTTTTTACCCACCTACCTCGACTTTTACTTGGTTGGATGACGACGAATTGTACCAGGAATATTTCGGATCGTGCTTATTGTCATAGACATCTTTTAGATGAAAGAGGGTCGGAATGGCGTCGGCCCCTTTGTAAAAGACGATATCTTTGGTCTGAGTCGCCTTTACTTGATATTTCTTGTTGATGAACTTAAAAAAGGTCGGATCAGCTACCCCGATTGCGTGGGTATAACCATGCTTTTCAGCGTAATCTATCATCAGGCAAATTCCTTTTTGCCCCAGTTGTCCGCGGTATTTCGGCAAAACAGCGAGACTGTCTACCTCCATTACTTTCATATCTTCTGTAACAACATCCTGAAAAAGTGATTTCATATAAGCACTTGATTTGGAAAAGGGCGTCATTTCAAATGTTCCGCCTGCTTCACCATCTTCGGCAATTAAGAGGAACTGAGCGGAGCCTTCTTTCGCGTACTCCATCTCGAAGCCCATGCTGGTCCATACTGTTTCTTTGATTTCATGAAATTTAGCTAACTCTTGTACGGTTTCTACTTGTTTGTACATAACTTCTCCACTCCATCATTTTCTCTGATTGAACTATGTTGTGTATGTTTGTCGTCTCAAAAGTTATGTGTTTCCATCCGTTACGAAAATGAAAATGCTTTCATCCTCCTTTCAAAAAAGTAAACACAAAAAAAGGCCGTTCCATCGAAATGGAACAACCGAAGCTACCAACATCAAAAAATGGTCACAAGATGATGGCAACCCGGCTATCATGGTCAAAGACTGTAGACCCGTGGTTTTGCGTCGCCACCTTTCGATGACTTTGCCTTTTGCATTATTTAGCAAAATTTGTAAAGTTGTGTCGAAATTTGCTAGATATAATCTAGCAAAATATAAGCCAAAAGATGTATCTTTGTCAAGTTTTGGTAGGGAAAAGAAACTAATTGTTCATAAAGTATTTCCCGAAAATCACCCGTAACAAAAATTTTCCAACTATCCGATAACTAGAAGGAATAGGAGGGGATTTTTATGAAGGAAGTAAAAGTGATTCAATTTTACTTTTCCGGAGGCGGTGAAACGATTAGCGTCGAAACGACGGAACCGGAAGAGATCATTCAAATGGTCGCTAATCAAAACGACGGATGGCTTCAGTATGATGATGTTGTCATCAACGTCAGAAATGTTTCGTATATCAAAGTACGCAATAAGGCGTAAGGATAGGAAAAGAGCGTCAAGCTCCAACACGAAAAAGCTCTCCTTTGAATGTGGAGGGCTTTTTCGTGTTGGAGGTAGCGCTGCTGGTTATCCTATTAAATAGAAGAAAAAGGAGGGTGGCAAGATGACGTTGGAAGAAGTCATGCAGAAGCTCGAAGCGATGGGGACAGAACAGACGAAAAAAACGTTATTGCGGCATGGGGCGAAAGAGCCTTTGTTTGGCGTGCGAATCGGTGATATGAAAAAGCTGGTCAAGGAGGTAAAGCGTGATCAGCAGCTCGTTCAGGCGCTATACGATACGGGAAACTACGACGCCATGTACTTGGCCGGATTGACGGTTGACCCGAAGAGCATGACAAAAGAGCGACTGCAGGCTTGGGTCCAGGAAGCGTCTTGGTACGCCCCCGCCGAATATACGGTTGCGAGTGTAGCCGCTGAGAGCCATTTTGCCATGGAGTTGGCACGGGAATGGATCGAGTCAAAGGAAGAGATGGTAGCCACATGTGGGTGGAATACGTATTCGAACTACTTGTCGATTACTCCCGATGAACAGCTAGATAAAGAAGAAATCAAACGGCTCCTCATGAGAGTGAAGGAGACGATTCACCAGGAACAAAATCGCGTTCGGTACACCATGAATCAATTCGTTATTTCAGTAGGCGCGTATGTACCGGAACTTCATCAGGAAGCGTTGGAAGTGGCCGCAGCGATTGGCAAAGTACATGTGGACGTTGGACAGACAGCGTGCAAGGTTCCGTTGGCTACGGAGTATATCAAAAAGATAGAGGAACGAGGGAGTGTCGGAAAAAAGAAAAAGACATGCATCTGCTAGTCGGGCATTTTTCTCGTTCATTTGGCGTATATTTCTAAGGTGCTTTTGTTTACTAAAGTATCGACTATTCTTTGCTAATGTGCTATCATGATACCTTGTTAACGTATTACCACTTTATCAGAGTAAAATATAGAGTAGGGAAACGAGGGGGATCATCACGATGAAGAAAATAGCATGGATGTCATTGTTGTTGAGTGCGATGGTTTCATTGGTAGTGGGCTGTTCCAGCGCAAACACTGGCGCTGACGCGAACAAGCTGATTATCGGAATTGATGATAAGTTCGCACCAATGGGATTTCGGGATGAGAAAAATGAGCTAGTCGGTTTTGATATTGATTATGCGCGTGCGGCCGGCGAAAAAATGGGAAAACAAGTCGAGTTTCAACCAATCGATTGGAGTGCAAAAGAGTCTGAACTAAACAGCGGTCGTATTGACTTGATCTGGAATGGATATACGATTACAGATGAGAGAAAAGAGAAGGTTCTCTTTACCAAGCCTTATCTGAAAAACGCACAAGTAGTTGTCACGATGGCAAACAGCAACTTGACCAAGCTGTCAGACTTGGCCGGTAAAGGAATTGGTTTGCAAAAGCTGTCTTCCGCAGCTGACGCGATTAATGCGAGCGATATCAAAAATCAGGTCAAATCGATTACCGAGTTCCCTGATAACGTATTGGCACTGAGTGATTTGAAGATCGGTCGTGTAGAAGCGGTCGTCATCGACCAGATTGTTGCCGATTACTATATGGCAAAAGAGCCTGGAACTTTTAAGCAATTGGAAGAATCGCTGTCCCCTGAGGAATATGGAATAGGCGTCAAAAAAGGCAACGAGGCATTGTTGAATGAGCTGCAAAAAGCGCTGGATGCAATGAATCAGGATGGTACAGCTGCAAAAATATCGGAAAAATGGTTCGGCGAAAATCGTGTATTGAAATAAGAAGAACAGCGATGGCTTCGCCGCATGATTGGCGAAGCCACGCTTTTATTTTCAGGATTAGGAGCATACCAAGATGAGCGTAGACTACATTCTCTCCATTACGAAGCCCATGCTAGAAGGGGCGCAGATGACGGTGCTGTTGTTTATCATCGCCATACTGCTTTCCATTCCATTAGGTTTTCTGATCACCTTAATGGCAAAGAGCAGTAATAAGGCGGTGTCCTGGTTCGCGCATACGTATGTGTATGTGATGCGCGGGACGCCTCTCTTGTTGCAGCTGTTGTTTATTTGCTTCGGGCTGCCCCTCTTGCCCGTAGTGGGAGAGTATTTGGTGATGGATCGGTTCGTAGCTGCATGTGTCGGCTTCGTGCTGAACTACGCAGCGTATTTCGCGGAGATTTTCCGTGGAGGACTGCTGTCGATCGACAAAGGACAGTACGAGGCGGCGCAGGTCCTCGGCTTTAGCAAATGGCAGACAACCAACAAGATTATTTTGCCGCAAATGTTTCGCGTGGCTTTGCCTGCCGTCGCAAATGAATCCATTACCCTCGTAAAAGACACAGCGCTGCTCTATGCAGTTGCCGTCCCAGAATTGCTTCACTTTGCACAAACGGCTGTGAATCGCGACTTTACCATCGTTCCGTTTTTTATTGCCGGAATCATTTATTTGTTGATGACGCTATTGTTGACGTTGTTCTTTAAGTGGCTGGAGAAAAGGTTCAAATTCGAATAAAGGGCTGGCGTAATATGGATATCATTCAAGTATCGAATCTAAAGAAATCATTTGGCAATCAGGAAGTATTGCGAGATGTCTCGTTTTCGGTGAAAAAGAACGAAGTCGTGGCAGTAATCGGGCCTTCTGGCTCCGGCAAAAGTACGATGCTGCGCAGCTTGGTCAATCTGGAGCAGGTGAATGGTGGCAGCATTCGTGTGCAGGATGATTATTTGGTGAAGGACGGCGTTTATGCCGGCAACCAGGAAATCAAGCAGATCACATCGAGAATGGGCATGGTCTTTCAGCATTTTAATCTGTTTCCTCATCTCACCGTAAAAGAAAATCTGGAGATCGCACCACGCGTAGTCAAGGGGGAGGCGCCCCAGGACATCCACAGAAAGAGTGCAGATCTCTTGGAGAAGGTCGGTCTGTCTGATAAGGCAGACGCGTATCCGGCGAAGCTCTCAGGCGGACAGAAGCAGCGTGTGGCGATCGCCAGAGCACTGATGATGAATCCGCAAATCTTGTTGTTTGACGAGCCTACGTCTGCGCTCGATCCCGAACTGACGGGTGAGGTCCTGCAAGTCATCAAGCAGCTTGCCCAGGAGCATATGACGATGATGGTTGTGACGCATGAGATGGGATTCGCGCGCGAGGTGGCGAATCAAATCATGTTTATGGACAACGGGGAATTCGTAGAGTCGGGGACGCCTGAGCAATTGTTTACAAACGCCAAATTTGAGCGGACCAAATCTTTTTTGCATCGCGCCTTAAAGTAGAGAAGTTCAACAACAAATGCCCTCAGTGTCGAGAAGACAGACTGAGGGCATTTTGTATAGACAGGCTACATCACCTGATAGTTCAAGTACCGTTGGCTGATGAACGAATGAAAATGATCGCTGAACGAGTCAGCATTTAAAAACGCATTGTAAGCGTAAGGAGTGACCCGACAGTAAACGACTTCTCGTCCATCGTGAAAACGGATGTAGAGGTGGCTTGCAGCCAGATCGTAGCGAGCAGCTTTGATCAATTTCGAATCCAGTTTCTTGTATGTAATTTCGTGAGGTTGATTCTGACGTGGCAGAAATTGGCGGAAAAAAGATCTCAATGTACGTGCAAACTCCTTTATCGAAAAATCGGCTTATCTATTTCTACGAGTCTTCATTTTACGCAAAAATTTGGATTCGGAATACAAAAATAGCACACCGATTGCAAAATAGGCTAAGAGAACCGTATTCAGAACAATCATTGAAAAGTCGGCAAGCATGTAAGTGCCTCCTGTTAGAGAGAATGAAGTCACGAATTGAAAGTAACCTGATCCAAAAAAGTGAAAATCTTCTTTTTTATTCGTTCTATGGGCCTATGATCTGGTTGTGTATAGAAAAGAATGATCATCCGAAAGTATGTAGACTCATGAAAAATGTTGTCGAATATAGTCTATATTACCTATTTTATTATTGTCAATAATTACATAGCACCAAAACTTGTTTCCGGAAATTTCCTTGGTCAACTACCTTGTATCACGAGGTATAGTGTGATAATCTCTAGGCATGTCACTGGGAGGAGATGCTTTTGTGAACAAGGAGTTGTTGAAAGGAAGCATCGATCTATTGCTTCTCTCGCTGATCGCACAGAAAGATCAGTACGGCTATGAGTTGGCCAAGAAGATTCGCGATAAAAGCGATGAGCTGTATGAAATCGGTGAAGGTACACTATACCCTGCCCTAAAGCGGCTGGAGACGCAAAAGGCAGTAGAGTCTTACTGGGGGGAAGCCAGCGAAGGCGGACGCCGCAAATATTATCGGATTACCAAGACCGGCCAGGGACTTCTTCAAGACAAGATGAAGGATTGGCAGAGCTTGAGCAGACTCATTTTGCTTTGCAATGAGGGAAGTGAGTAAACGAATGAAGCTCGAAGAATATGCAGAGCAGGTCGTCAGTCGCTTGCCGTGCTCGAAATGGGAAAAGCAGGATGTCAAAGATGAGCTGATGGATCATTTGAACAGCATGAAGAGTGAGCTCGTCGAAGAAGGCTGTGAAGAACAGGAAGCCGTTTTACTGACCATTCAACGATTTGGTCCGACGAAAGCAATCAGTCGGCAACTGTCTGAGTCCATGCCGCTTATTGATAAATACATCCGTAAATGGCTCCTGTCGTTGTTTTTCTTGTATGTAGCTATCTCCAGTTATCTCTTGCTATTGTCACCGGATCGCTTCCGACGCAGAGCTTTTACCGTGGAATGGAAGCAAAGGATGCTGGAATACGGCGTCCCGCAATATACGCATCTGTTCCAAAATACGAAACCATTTCAAACCTTGGTGGATTACGTTTTTCATTATGACAATTACAGCTTTGGCATTGTGATGTATAACCTGATTGGCAATGTCATGTTGTTTGTTCCGCTCGGGCTGTTGCTGCCTCTGATATTTATGTCCTTCCAAAGCGTGCATCGCGTGTTTTTTCTCACGCTTTCGGCGAGTCTCATCGTCGAAATCTTGCAGCTATTGTTTTCGTTAGGCAGCTTTGATGTCGATGATCTGATGCTAAATGTACTCGGCGGACTGATTGGCTACGGAATGTTTCGAGTCGGGTCGGCGCTGATCCACAGGAGACGGAAAAACAGTAATCTCGATGACGATCTGTCAGCCACATCGTCTTAGTAGGACAAGAGTCGTAAAAGCCTTTTGCTTGACTGGGGTCGCACAGTTGTGAGGCGGCCTTGGCAAAGGCTTTGGCCATTTTTTTGTATATGTACATCGTAATACGATATACATAGTGAATCGATTTAGGAGGACTTTTATGAAACGAACAGCGATTTTCCTCATGGTAGTTGTTTTCCTGCTCCAGGTCGTAGTTGGTTGTGAGACTAATAATGCTACTGAGCAGGTGCAGACGAAGCAGCTTTCAGATTTTACTTTTGATGTGAAGCCGGAGACCTTCGAAGTGTTCGTCGAGAGAGACGGAGTGAAGGAAAGTGCTTCGGAGTCCATGCCTGCGCGCAAGGTAACGAATGTACAGAAAGGTGTACAAGAAATTGCTTGGAGCTACCCGGACGATCGGCTGAATGTCTCGATCAAAAAGAAAGAGGATCATTTGCAAATCACCTTGACCTCCACAGGAACAGAGAGCTTTTCCTGGCCGACAGTAAAAGGATCAAGCTACATCTTGCCTTTGGGAGAGGGGAAATGGATTCCTGCGGATGACAGCAAGTGGCAGTCCTTTTTTAAAGAAGAGAGTCTTAGTTTTGCCGAGTCTTTTTCCATGCGCTTTTTTGCTGTGAACAAGAGCAAGTATGCGCTGATGTACGTCGTGGACAATTTGTTTAACAACACCGTCGATTTTGCCGTTAATCCGACGATTGCGTTTACGTTTTCGCACGAGTTCCCCGCGATTAACCCGGACAAGACCTACGGGTTCCGCTTGTATGTCACAGACAACGATCCGGTTAGTGTAGCGGGCGTGTACAAGCAATATGTCAAAGAGCAGGGAGAACTGCTGACGCTTGCTGAAAAAGCCAAAGCCAATCCGAATATCGAAAAGCTTTACGGCGCTCCTCATTTTTACTTGTGGAACAAGAGCTTCCTATCGGTCAACGATGTGAAATGGAATGCGCTGAAAACGAAACTGAGTGAGAGCTTCATCGGGGCACTTGAGCAAATCTTGGCTTCCAATGGAGTGGACGGAAAAGAGAGCATCCAGCAATTCCGCGAGATTCAGCAGCAGGATTACGTTGCGGATTATCAAAAGAAAGCGATCCTGGGCGGGTTGAATTACGCTTTGCGTTCCCGTGAGTTTTACAATCCGCAGCTATTTCCACATATCGATGAAGAGGCAAAGAAAGCGCTTGGAAAAGGGAGCGACTCGTTGACGGAATCAAAGCTGTACGACTTGAATAAAAGGCTGCTAAAGAGTGTGCTGCAGGATGTCGTTCCACCTGTGGAACAGTGGGGGAATGCCGACTCTACTCATCTCTTGAAAGAAATGAAAGCGGCGGGGATTGATCAGGCATGGATCGGTTTGCCGGATTGGACGGCTGCCTACATGAAGCCAGCATTCATTCAAGAGGTGAATGAGGCAGGTTATTTGATCGCCAGCTACGATTCCTACCATTCGATTCATCAGGAAGAAAATCCCGATTGGAACACGGCTATTTTCAAGGATAAGAGCTTGTATGAGAATGCGACGATCACGAAGAAAAATGGAGAGAAGAAAGCTGGTTTTCTCCAACAGGGGAGATTGCTGAATCCGACTCTATCGCTGCCAAGTGTCAAACAGCGCATGGATGAAATCATGAGTAACGATGTCGCTTTTAATTCGTGGTTTATTGATGTGGATGCAGCAGGAGATTTCAACGATGATTATTCGCCACAGCACACGACGACTGAGGCAGAGGATATGAAGGCGAAGCTTGCGCGTATGGACTACATTCGCGATGAAAAGAATTTGGTCATCGGCTCTGAGACTGGAAATGACTTCGCCAGCCGAAGCATCGCCTATGCCCATGGCATTGAGACGCCTGTCATCAAATGGGCAGATCCAGACATGCGAAAAAACAAGCAAAGCCCGTATTATGTAGGAGGCTACTGGTCCCCGGCAGGAGAGATTCCGGAACGATACGCCAAACAGGTTCCGATCAAGGAAGAGTATCGTCATGTATACATTGATCCTGCGTATTCTTTGCCGCTATACAAGCTGGTGTACAATAACGCAGTGATCACGAGCCATCATTGGGAGTGGGGCAGCCTGAAGATTAAGGGTGAAGTCGGTACCCGTATGCTCAAGGAGCTGCTTTACAATGTACCGCCACTCTATCATTTGGATGAAAAGATGTGGGATGCAAACCAACCATTGATCACGAACTATTTGAAGGTGTGGTCTCCCTTCCACAAAAAAGCGGTGCAGCACGAGATGACTGATTATCGTGTGTTGTCCGAAGACAGGCTCGTGCAGAAGGCAGTCTACGGGGATGATCTGCAAGTGATTGCCAACTTCTCTGAGCAAGATTTCACGTACGAGGGTCAAGTGGTGAAGGCGAGATCAGTTCTGATCATCGACGGTAACGATATCCAGACCTTCCTTGCCCCTGCGCAGTAGGAACGATTTTAAAAAGGCTGTCCGCGAAAATGAAGCGGCAGCCTTTTTCTGCTAAGGAGTGGGTGGGGATTTCTTGCTTTTCAAATCGTATTGGAGTCGATTGATAAAGTTCATCGAAATACGGGAATAATGCCGTTCCTCCGAGCGCACCCACCCATAATAGATGGGTTGTTGATAAGGAATATCCAAATCAAGCGTGATTGAATCGGAGTCTTGCAAATGGGGTTCATGAACAAAAGAGTAGTCCAGTCCGATGGTTACCGCGAGATTTTGCCGGATTGCATTGCGGAGCGCTTCTGTGTTGTTCGACGTAAACAAAATGTCGACGGGACCATAAGTAGCGGCAAAATCCTCTACGAACCATTTGACGTAGTCGTCGTTGTACAGGACGAAGGACTGCTTGCGAAGCTCTTCAGGTGTGACGGAATCCTGGTAGGCAAGCGGCGAGTTTTTGCCTACACCTACGACCATTTTTCCCTCTAGCAACTGTTCGAACACCAACCCGAGGCCCGCGCTCTTTTTGAGCAGGTTCTCATGGATAATGACCAGACCAATGTCCAGCTTGTCCTGAAGAATGTCTTCTAATATTTCCTGTGTGCCTTTTTCTGCAATTTCCGTACGGATGTAAGGATAATCTTTTTTAAAGCTCGCGACGGCATCGACCAGAAGATTCATGGGACCGGGAATCGTGGCGAGCCTCAGCTCTCCACTCAACGTGTTCGTATAATTTTGTGCTTCCTCCCAGATCTCCTGGATCTTGCCCAAGGCTTCAAACGCTTTTTTGATGATGATGCGCCCTTCAGGGGTCGGTACCGCTCCAAGGCGCGAACGTGAAAAAAGAGTAACGCCCAGCTCTGCTTCCAGACTGGAGAGCGACTGGCTGATGGCGGAGAGTGTGACATGCTTGTTCTGAGCGGCTTTGGTCAGGGAGCCTGCCTTCGCTATTTCTACGATATATTCCAGTTGTTCCAGATGCATTTGGTAATATCACATCCTTTAGTCGTACTTAAGGAAGGGTAAGCATGTTTACATATTTTTAAATATAAAAGAGTCCTATAATGAAAGCAAGGCAAGAGATCAGGTACTAGAGACATAACGAATGGAGGTATTTACAATGGCGAGACTCGAAGGAAAAGTAGCGATCGTTACAGGTGGAGCAAGTGGGATCGGTGAAACGACCGTCCGTCTCTTCGCAAAAGAAGGGGCGAAAGTAGTGATTGCTGACTTCTCCCCACGTGGAAATGAATTAGCGGAAGAGCTGAATCAAGCAGGCTTCGATGCGTTGTTCGTGAAAACGGACGTAACGAAAGAAGACGAAGTCAAAAACATGGTGAGCACCACAGTAGAAAAGTACGGAAAGGTAGACATTCTGTTTGCCAATGCAGGAATAGCGAAAGACGCACCAGGTCATCTGTTGAGCATGGATGATTGGCAAAGAACGATTGATATCAATCTGACCGGCGTGTTCTTGTGCGATAAATACGTCATCGAGCAAATGTTGGCGCAAGGGACTGGCGGCGCGATTGTAAACTGCGGATCGATCCATAGTCATGCGGGGAAAGCAGGCGTAACCGCATACTCATCCGCAAAAGGCGGCGTGAAGCTCCTGACTCAGACGCTGGGACTTACGTATGCAAAGCAAGGGATTCGCGTAAATGCGGTCTGCCCGGGCTACATTGATACACCGCTGATTGCTGGGCGAAATGAAGCCTTGAATGAGCACCTGATCGGGTTGCATCCGATGGGACGCTTGGGTAAACCAGAAGAAGTCGCCAAGGCTGTTCTGTTCCTTGCCAGCGACGATGCTTCCTTTGTCACAGGGACGAGCCTGCTGGTCGACGGCGGATATACCGCGCAATAAAAAAGGTCTTTCTCCTCGCGTAGAATTATCTGCTCGGGGAGATTTTTTTTTGGCAAGACCACATCAGACAAATGCCCTCAACCATCGTCCAAGCGGGCGCAAAACGGTTCGAATATGATGGGAAAAAGCCATTACGCAGCGGGGAGGGAGGAGTTTTGCCGACTTTTATGGGCAAGGTGATCATCACCAATAATGTCGGAAATATCAACTTTGGCGACACGGCAAACAACTCTCCGAAAAGCGTAACCAAAGCGTTTTCCGGTTCGGGTGGAAACAATAGCGGCAACGTAGTGAAGGTCATCAATGAAAATAGCCAAACCAATACATGGGTGGGTTCAGGAGCCGCTGGAATGAAGACGATGAAGACAGTGAAGACAAAGAAACGGGTCCGTCGAGCAGCCCGAAAAGGCAAAAAGAAAAAGTAGCCTTGAAAAAGGCGCGTGTGAAAGTGGACAAGCTCTGAAATAGAATTGAGATTAAGACTATTGCGAATTTATGAGAATTGAGATAAAAAAGATGAAAGACGATCGCAGAAAGGAAGCAAACCAGATGACGAAAACAAATGAGGAAACACTCTTATTTACCCGTGTGAACAAGGACACGCAGGCACTGCCGATTTCCATTGAAGATTGGGAGAAAAAGGCGCGAGAGGTTTTGCCGGATGGGCCATTTGATTACGTTGCCGGGGGATCAGGGGCAGAAGAAACGCTGGTAGAAAACCGGACAGCTTTTTCCCGTTGGGCAATCATTCCGCGGATGATGCGGGACGTGACGAATCGTACCCTTGGTATTTCAATGTACAATCAAGCGTTGCGCACGCCGATCTTCTTGGCTCCTGTGGGTATGCAGACGATTTCACATCCCGATGGAGAGCTGGCGTCTGCCAAGGCGGCAGCAGCAGCTGGAGTACCGTTCGTAGCCAGTACAGTTTCTGCTCACTCACTCGAACAGATTGCCGAAGTGATGGGCGATGCCTATCGCTGGTTCCAGCTCTATTGGTCGAACGATCGAGAGGTTTCTGCGAGCATGGTCAGACGAGCGGAAAAGTCTGGTTATTCTGCCATTGTTCTCACGGTGGATACCGTCATGCTAGGGTGGAAGCGTAGAGACTTCCGCAACGGCTATTCGCCACTGCGCGAAGGAAGAGGACTGGCGAATTACTTGACAGATCCTGTTTTTTGCTCGCGACTCCCTGAGGTAACACCGGAGAATGCAGTAGAGGAAGTGTTGAAAAACATTTATCATCCAGCACTGAATTGGAACGATATCGCGTTTTTGCGTGAGCATACTCGTCTGCCGATTTTGGTAAAAGGCATTTTGCATCCGGATGATGCGCGACTTGCTTTAGAGCATGGTGTCGATGGAATCATCGTCTCCAATCACGGTGGACGGCAGATGGATGGAGCTATTTCTACGCTGGATGCGTTGCCAGCGATTGCCGAGGTGGTAGCTGGCAAAATACCTGTTTTGCTCGACAGTGGCGTGCGTACAGGAGCAGATGTCGTTAAAGCGATTGCTTTAGGTGCCGATGCCATTCTGATTGGTCGCCCATTCCTGTATGGACTGGCTGTTGCTGGAGAGCAGGGCGTAGCGAGTGTGTTAGATACACTCATTCATGAATTTGACGTCGCGATGGCGCTGTCTGGCAGCAATTCTGTCGCAGACCTCAATCGCAGCATTCTAGCCCGGTTGTAAGGGAAACAATTCGTTCATACCCATTGAAAAAAGGGAGCCAGTCTTCATGCACTGGTTCATTTTTTTGCAAAAATGTTGTTTCTACCGCAGGTGTTCTCGTTGATCTTTCGGAAAAACATGGTAAAATGGAACGAACTTGTATTCAGAACGTTACGATCCTTCTGTAAGGATCATTTTTTTTGACTGTATCCAAAGCAGGTGATGGAAATGAAAAACCAAATGATATCTTCACTGACACCCCAAGATTGGGCAGGGCTACTACGTGAAAAAGATGGTGAGCTGAACATGGTTGTGAATGAGCTGGCAGATGTCAAATACGCTTTGGACCAATCCACGATCTTGGCAATTACGGACCATAAGGGGATTATTTTGCGGGCAAATGAGCAATTTTGCCGCATATCGAAATACGAACGAAGTGAATTGATTGGAAAGGACCATCGTATTCTTAATTCGGGTTACCATCCGAAAGGCTTTTTTAAAGAAATGTGGTCCTGTATTCGATCTGGCCAGGTATGGCGTGGGGAAATTCGCAATCGCGCAAAAGATGGCAGCTATTATTGGGTCGATACAACCATCGTGCCATTTAAGAATCAAGCGGGCGAAATCTATCAATACCTGTCCATTCGCAGCGATATCACAGCACGCAAGCAGATGGAAGACGAGCTCAAGCGGAGTGAAGAAAAGTATCGCATCATCGCGGAAAATACGTCGGATATCATCAGCATCATCAACCTGGATGGGGATTTTCTCTATTTGTCCCCGTCTCACAAGCGTGTATGGGAGCATACCGTTCCTGATGAGGAAATCCATAACCTGTTCGAGTGGATTGTGGAGGATGATCGGGATATTTTTGCTTATGCAATTCAGCATGCCTTCTCTACGCGTAAAGAGTACATGGTAGAGTGCCGGATTAACACCCAAATAAACGATGTAATCTGGACAGAAAGCAAAATCAATCCGATTATGGATGAAGAAGGAAATGTGACCAAGCTGCTCCTCGTTACCCGTGACGTCACAGACCGGAAACAGTCCGAAGAGACGATTCACCACTTGGCTTATCACGATGCGTTGACAGACCTGCCGAATCGCCGGATGTATGTCCAACAGCTCAGCAAGGAAATGATGCAGGCTAAGCGTTTCCAATCGAATCTGGCTGTGCTGTTTTTGGATTTGGATCGCTTCAAGGATGTAAACGATTCGTTCGGTCATGACGTAGGGGATATGTTGCTGATCGAAGCAGCAAAACGTCTACAGGCGTGCCTCAAGCCGGGAGATGTCGTGGCCAGGCTGGGTGGAGACGAATTTACGATTATGCAGAACCAGCTGCAAGATCGAAGTGAAGCGGCTGCATTGGCAGAGCAGATCATGAATCAGTTGCAGCGGCCCTTTGAATTGGATGGTCATGTGTTCAACGTGTCGTGCAGCATCGGCATTGCCTTGTACCCGCAGGATGGGGACAATCCCGAAGATTTGCTGAAACGGGCCGATACGGCATTGTATACAGTGAAATCGCGCGGGAAAAATGGCTACGACTTTTTCGATCCGACGATGGAGGCGAAGTCACTCGAGCGTATCTTGATGGAAAATGAGATGCGGAAAGCCATTGAACAAGAGCACTTCCAAATTTACTACCAGCCCAAAATCGATATCGCAACAAGCGCGATGACAGGCATGGAGGCGCTTGTTAGATGGGTGCATCCAGAGCTGGGCATCATCCCGCCGAATCGCTTTATTCCAATCGCCGAGGAGACAGGGATGATTCTGGCGCTCGGGGAATGGATTTTGAAACAGGCGTGCAAACAAAATAAAATTTGGCACGATGAAGGTTATACGCTAAAGGTGTCTGTGAATTTGTCGGCGAGACAAATCTATCAAAAAGATCTGGTCGAGATGATCAAGGATATTCTTCGGGAAACAAATCTGTCTCCTGATTGGCTGGAGCTCGAGATTACGGAGAGCATTTTTGTTAAAATGGAAGAGGCGACGGCAGTCCTGCAACAGATTCGGGATATCGGTATCCAAATTTCGATTGATGATTTTGGTACAGGTTATAGCTCGTTTAGTTATATTAAAAGCTTGCCAGTCGATACAATCAAAATTGATGCCTCCTTTATTCGCGACATTCATCACAACCAAGAGAGTCAAGCGATTGTAAAAGCGATTGTCACGATCGCGCAAAGTCTCAATATGAATGTCATCGCAGAGGGAATTGAGCTGGATGATCAAGTAGCGGCTCTAAAGGAAAATGGCTGCGATCACGGTCAGGGCTATTTGTTCAGCAAGCCGCTTCCGACAGATGCTTTCGACCAGTTCCTACGTCAAGAACAGCAATAAAATGGCAGGAAGCAAAGCCGGGTGAGTACATCCGGCTGTTTCTTTTGTGTGGTACTATAGGAGGCGGACAAAAACACAAGAGCAAGTGTGCAGCTAGAAAGGGAGGCCCCTCGTGGGAAAGTTGTCGGGAAAGACTGTATTAGCTATCGCAAGTTTGGTGTTGATGTGGGGATTAAGCTGGTCGATCTACAAAATGTCACTCGCCTATACGCCACCGATTTTATTCGCAGGAATGCGTTCGCTGATTGGCGGACTTCTGCTCGCTTTATTCATTTTGCCGAAATGGAAAAAGATCAACTGGCGTGAAAACTGGTTGCGCTATTGTATATCTGCCTTTCTGAATACATTGTGCTTTTACGGCATTCAGACGGTTGGACTCGTGTATTTGCCAGGTGGATTATTCTCTGTGTTGGTGTACTTCCAGCCAATCTTGATTGGACTCTTTGCCTGGTTGTGGCTGGGTGAGAGCATGACAGTGCTCAAGATCATTGGGCTGGTCATGGGATTCCTCGGGATACTTGCGGTCAGTGCAGATGGATTGACAGGACAGGTATCCATCGTGGGCGTCATTTTAGGTTTGTTGACGGCTCTGACGTGGGCGCTGGGCGTGATCTATGTGAAAAAAGTCAGTGCCAAGGTAGATTCGCTGTGGATGGTTGCCATGCAATGCATGATTGGTGGCGCGGCCTTAACTCTTTTGGGGACAGGCGTAGAAAGCTGGTCCGACATTGTCTGGAATGTACCGTATTTGATCGGTCTCAGCTATGGTGCTACATTTGGCGTGCCGATTGCCATTGCCATTTACTTTGGGCTTGTGAATGCAGGCGAAGCGAGCAAGGTGGCCGCCTTTACGTTTCTTGTGCCGCTCATCGCAGTCGTCACTGGCACCATTTTCATGGACGAGCCGGTTACGTATTCACTCATCGCCGGTCTTGTATTGATCGTGTGCAGTATTTACTTGGTGAACTATCAGAAAAAGATACAAAAGCCTGTCATTGCCAATACGCTCAATCGTTGATGGAAACGACAATGAAAACAGCCGACACTTCACAGGTTCGGCTGTTTTTCTTATTGAGATTATACGTAAGGTTCTTTGTAGATTCCCTTTTCATAAATGTACTGGAGGCAAGCATCCGGCAACAGGAAGCTGGGGTCGCCGCCTTTGCGGATTTCGTCTCGGATGTAGGTAGAGCTGATTCCCATGTTGATGCCCTTGCTCATGATGAGAAAATGCTCGTCGTGATTGCGCAGCAGCGCGTCCTCTGCGATCAGGTCAGCGGTCGGATAGCCTTCGCGCGACATCACGATGAAGTTGAAGCCTGCGACCAGCTTTTCAGCGTTGCCCCAGTTCGATAGTCCCTCTAACAAATCTGACCCCATGATGAAAAAGAGCTCGTCGTTTGGGTACTTCTTTTTCATGTGCATCATCGTATCATACGTATAGGTTTCACCTGGCAAGGCATCGATCTCGACTGTAGATATTTCGAAAAGAGGTTCGCCATTTTTGTTTGTTTTGTGTGCACTGCCAGCCAAAGCCAGTTTGAGCATGTGCAAGCGATGGACGTCCTCTGTCTGCAATTTTTTATCATGACGCTTTGAAGAGCATGGTACGAAAATGACTTTGTCCAGTCGTCTCCGGTGAGCGACGGTCGCTGCCGTGAACAAATGGCTGTACGTGATGGGATCAAAGCTGCTGCCATAAATGCCGATTCGCATGAAAATTGCCTCCTATCGTCATGAGCCTGTTATTTTTTTCGAACAGTCATACCAAGCTGGTTCTGAAAATGACCGAGAGCCCATTTATGACCTTCTGGAAGAAAGCTCGCTACGGCATCCTCGTGGATGACGACAGAAAAGCCGTTATAGAAGCCTTCAATCGCTGTATGCAGCACACAAATGTCTGTGCAGACACCTACCAGATGAATCTCAGTAATACCTCTCGTGCGCAACAATAGTGCAAGGTCGGTGCCTTGGAAAGCACTGTAACGCGTCTTATCCATCCAGTGAATCGTATCTTCGAATTCTTCGTAAATTTCCTGAATGCTGCCATACAAATTCCTGCCAGCTGTCCCGATAATGTTGTGCGGAGGGTAGAGTCCTGTCTCAGGATGGTACGGGTCCTGCTCTCGATGAGCGTCGACTGCCATGACGACAAAGTCGCCTTCTGCGAGGAAGTCGCGGATCAGTTCTCCAATGCGTCCTTCAATAGCCTGACCAGGCTCGCCGCAAGTCAATGCACCATCTGTCGCGACAAAATCATTCGTGTAGTCGATCACAATCAAAGCTTTCATGGCAAAAACCTCCTGAATGTGAGTGTGGACTTGCTCAGTAAATCATGGCAGTAGGGGTGAAGCCGGTAAAACGATACAGCTTGGCTGGGGAATTCGAGAACTCGGTCGAGTAGACAGGCTGTCCATCAGCCGATAGAACTGGCTCGAGAAGTCCTTGCCGTCTGGTCGTCGCAAGCAAGCGCCGCTCAAAATTGCCGCGATCTTTTGCCGAAAAGGATGGAACGACTGTCTCGATCACTTGCAGCAGTTCGCTCAAGGTAAACTCATCTGGCAAAAACGCTTTGGCGATAGTTGTTTGCAGCATTTGCTCACGAACTCGCTGTAAGGCGTCAGTCAAAATTTCACGATGATCAAAAGCAAGGTTGAGGGCAAAAGCTTTCTCAATCGGAAACAGCTGCGCGTCTGATGCATCGTCGTTTGCCTGTGCGTGCTTCAATAAATCTTCATGAACGAGGGAGACATAGGCAACACTTGGGATCCAGCCACGAGGGTCTCTACCCGGCTTGTAGTACGTCTTCAGCTGCTCAATGTGTACATCGCGGTCAATATTCGTCTCTTCTTTCAGCTCACGATAGGCGCATTCGTCCAGTGTCTCCGATTCATGGGAAAAACCGCCAGGCAAGGCCCATTGCTCCCCAAAAGTATCGCTTTTACGCTTGATCAGAAGAACGGCCAATTGCTTGAGTGGCAGCGATTTGGTTTTCGTTTGGCGCGGGATGGAAAGGATCGTAAAGAGGCAAATATCTGTTGGAAGTCCATCCGGCGAGCGGTACTTTTTGGTCCGATAGCGGATGCGTTTGGCTCGAAGGGGAGATGTACTCACAAGATCATCCTTTCCGTTTGCTCGAATCAGTTCTCATGCTTTTATATTATGATATCATTTTAACAATGTCAATATTACAATGTAAAAAACTGTGAAAAAAGACGTCTGTGAATGTCAGACGTCTCTCGGAGCAGTTCGCGCGAAAAGGATTGATTAAACAGCATCCAGCGCGAGTCGCAATGTAATGTTAATGTTTTCTTCCGTTTTCGCCACGATCGTATGCGGGCTGGTTAATCCGAAGTCACCAAACGTTACGACAGACGTGCCTTCCAGCTGCAGCTTGCCTTGGGAATAAATCGCGTCAGCATCAATTTTCACGTCTTTGGCAATTCCTTTGAGAGTCAAAACACCATTGATGGTGAACGAAGCCTTTTGTCCTTCTGTCCATGTGGTAGGCCAGTTCTCAAAAGATTTCGCTTCAAAGGTAGCAGCTGGATGGACGGCTGTATCAAAGTAATCAGGCGATTTGATATGCGTGTCGCGCTTTTCATTACCGGAGTTCAGGTGATTCAAGTCAGCGGAAGCCGTTGCTTTCATTTGATCGGGTGCAGAGAGGTTCACATCCCAGCTGCCGGTAATGCCGTCCATTTCAAAGTTTACCGTTTCTTTCGACGTAGTTACGGAGAAATAGACTTTGGACTGGTCATTGATCGTCCATTTTTTATTCAGTTGATCTGCTGTCAGAGCCGTTGATGAAGCGGTAGATGAGGCTGTGGTTACCGCAGCTGCAGGCTGAATCTCCACATGGTTTCCCACAAAATAGTCATAGAGCATGTAGCCTCCGATACCGACCACGAGCGTGGCAACTGAAGCTGTCAGGATAACCGAATTCTTTTTCATTATTGGATAACCTCCATGTTTTTGAAGTGTTCAGACTTGAGTCGTATGTATTTGACTGCGCAGGGATCATTATGAGAGAGGAAGCTGAATGGGTCTTGAAAGCTGGCTGAAAGTTTGTTGAAAGTGCAAGGGGAAGAGAATAATCAACGTTTTCTGTGTTTAATTTACATTTTTTGGTTTATTATTCTGCAAAAAGCTTTCAGCTTGCACTCAGGGCATATTCAGCAAACATTCAGCTACTCTTGGCCTGATCAGGTAAAATGGAGGTGAGGTGAAAGAAATGAGCCAAAACAAAGGCATTAAAATATTGCTTGTCGATGATGAGCCGACCATCCTGCAATTTTTGGAGATGGGTCTTGAAAATGAAGGTTTCCAAGTATTGACGGCACAAGACGGGATGACCGCGGTGACCATGGTAAAGGAGCATCAGCCCCATGTCGTCATTCTCGATGTGATGATGCCAGGCATGGACGGCTTCGAGGTATGCCGGATGCTGAAAAAGATACAGAATGTAGCAACGATCATGCTAACAGCCAGAGAAGACGTGGAGGATCGGGTAAAAGGGCTAACGCTGGGTGCCGATGATTATATGATCAAGCCGTTTAGCTTTGAGGAGCTGCTTGCCCGTATCCATGCGCGTATTCGCAATCATTACCCACATCTGCTCTCCAAGGTACATCTCGGCCCATTCCAGATCGATGACAGACGAAAGGAAATTACCTACGAGGACACACTTCTGGAGCTATCGCCAACGGAATACTCTTTGCTGAAATATTTGGTGACGAATCACGGCTTGGTGCTGAGCAAACCAATGATTCTGGATAACGTATGGGGCTATGATTTTGGTGGGGAGGAGAATATTGTCGAGGTGTATATTCGCTCCTTGCGTGACAAACTGAACGATCGTCAGCATCGGATCATTCGCACTTTGCGCGGTGCGGGCTATCGGGTTGATTTTGTATGACAATGAATCGAAACAATCAATGGGCCTCCTTCCTAGAACCGAACTCTTTGCGTTATCAGCTGTTGTCTCGTTCGTTATTTATCTTATCCGGGTTGCTGCTTCTAATCGGCATGATTCAATACTTATTGATGGAGCAATTCTTGTATCGCAGCAAAGCCGAAAGCCTGTTAAATCTGGCAGTTACCGTTCCGTATCAGGTCTTGGAAGATACGGAAACACTCCCGAAAAACGATCAGTATGTCAGCGCGTTGCTCTCCTTGCGTACACCCGATATCAAGTATGCCTTTATTGACAACGATGCCAACGTGACGGAGCTGTTTGCGATTCCGAGCGAAGGGTATTCCCCGCGCTTTCCTGATAGTTTATACCGCGAGATCTTAGCTAGTGGCGTATGCACTTTCAAATACAAAATTTTGGAAGGTAGCACTGGGACGGATTATTTGGTCGTGCTGGCACCGATCAAATCATCTGAACAGCTGCAAGGAATCGTACAACTGAGTACACCTGTCGGCTCGATGCGGGAAGTGCTATTTCCACAGTTGATCATTTTCTTCTCTGCATCTGCACTCGCCTTGCTAATCGGCTTGTTAACCTATGTGCCTGTGCTTCGCCGTACACTGAACCCACTTTCGCGTATTGAGGTTACCGTTGAGCGAATCAATGCGGGTAATTTGGATGAGCGGCTGCCGATGGATCAAGGCCAGATGGAGATTGATCAATTATCGGCGGTCTTTAACGGAATGCTGGAGCGGTTGGAAACCTCCTTTAAAATCGAGCAAGAAGCTGGAGAACGGATGCGGCGCTTTGTAGCAGATGCCTCACACGAATTGCGAACACCGCTGACATCCATCCATGGTTTTTTGGAAGTGCTGCTGCGTGGTGCGGCGGCAAATCCCGAACATTTGCAGAAAGCATTGAAAAGCATGCACGGCGAGACAGAGCGGCTGAACAAACTCGTCAACGATTTGCTGTATCTGGCTCGGATGGATCGGGAACCGGCTTTCCTTTTGCAAGAAGGGCAGTTGGACGCGGTCGTGCACAGTATGGAATCGCAGCTCATGGTCCTGGCGGGTGACCGAAACGTTCATTTCCGCGTAGAACCGAATGTTACGGTTGCTTTCGATTGTGATGGAATGAAGCAAGTTATTCTCAATCTGTTTCAAAATGCGGTGCAGCATACTGACCCTGTCCAAGGTGAAATCGAGCTTACATTGAGCAAGATTGCCAATGGCATTGAACTGACGATCAGAGATAATGGGGCCGGAATCGCACCGGAGCATGTCCCGCATGTATTCGACCGTTTCTACCGGATTGAATCCTCCCGTGCACGCAAAAGCGGAGGGGCTGGTCTGGGGCTGTCGATCACCCAATCCATTGTAGAAAATCATCGGGGAAAAATTGACGTACAAAGCAGCTTGGGAACAGGGACCGTGTTTCGCGTATGGTTGCCTAACGATTTGAAAGAGGGTCAGAAGACAGAAGTTGTTAGTTGACAATGAGAGAAAACCTCATTTATAATCTGAGACATTCAATAAAACAACCAACACAGCCGTGAAAAGGAAAGTAAAAAAGGGATTTTGACGTCCAGAGAGTTGCCTGTTAGCTGAGAGGGCAGCCGCGAACTCTTTTTGAAAGCCACCTTGGAGCTCTGCTTTTGAAAATGCCAAGTAGAAAGCAGCGGATGGCCCACGTTATGGGGCGCATGTCTTTGTAGACAGCACGAGTTTGCCTTTTGTGAGAGAGGCAAAAAAGCTGAGTGGTACCGCGATACCTTCGCCTCAGCAACCGGATTCATGGAAATCATGAGCCTGGTTGCTGGGGCTTTTTGCATGATGGCGTTGTTCAAAAAGTCGACTACTTGAATACGCACTTATGTACAAAAATAAAGAGAAAACTGGAGTGGTGGGGCATGGATCGCTTGAAGCAAAGAGAGCTGTTGCACCTGTTGGAAGAAGACAGTCGCATGAGCGCTGAGCAAATCGGAAAAATGATCGGGGAGCCAACCGAGGTCGTTGAGCAGACGATTGCAGCCTTGGAAGCCGAGAAGGTCATTGTCAAATATCCAGCGCTAGTGAACTGGGAGCGTGTGGACGATCATCCGTACGTAAATGCCATGATTGATGTGAAAGTGACGCCGAAGCGCGACGTCGGCTTTGATGAAGTAGCGGAACGAATTTGCCGTTTCCCAGAAGTGAAGGCTGTTTACTTGATGTCTGGTGCAAGCTATGACTTGTCGATTATTTTGGAAGGCAAAACCATGAAAGAGGTAGCCACTTTTGTTTCGCAAAAGCTGTCCACTCTCGATTCGGTTGTCTCAACAGCTACACATTTTATTTTGAAACGTTACAAGCACGATGGCATTGAGCTGGAAGATCGTGACGAAGATCACAGGATGGTGGTTACACCGTGAGTACACAAGTCAAAGTCAAAAACCGTTTATCCAGTACAGTTCAATCGTTGAAGCCATCAGGTATTCGCCGCTTTTTCGATTTGGCAGCATCGATGGAGGGAGTCATTTCCTTAGGTGTAGGGGAGCCTGATTTCGTCACTCCTTGGCGCATGAGAGAAGCTTCGATTTCTTCGTTGGAGCGTGGACATACAGCTTATACATCCAATGCAGGTATGTTGCCATTGCGTGTGGAAATTCAGAAATACTTGGAAGAACGTTTTTCTGTCAGCTATCATCCAGAGACAGAAATTCTCGTGACGGTTGGTGCCAGCGAAGCGATTGATATCGCTCTGCGTGCCATTCTTGATCCAGGTGATGAAGTATTGGTCGTAGAACCTTGCTATGTCTCCTATGAACCAGTCATTCGCTTGGCTGGCGGGGTGCCAGTATTCCTGAAAACAACGATGGAAAACCAGTTCAAGCTGACACCGCAAGAGTTGGAGGCGCACATCACCGCGCGTACAAAAGCAATCATTTTCTGCTATCCAAATAACCCGACCGGGGGGACCATGGCGGCTGAAGAGTGGAAAACACTTTTGCCGATCATTGAAAAGCATGACCTCATGGTGATCTCCGATGAGATTTATGCGGAGCTTACCTACGGACGAATGCATGATAGTATCGCGGCTCTGCCAGGGATGAAAGATCGGACAATCCTGATCTCCGGTTTTTCCAAAGCGTTCGCGATGACCGGCTGGCGTCTGGGATATGTCTGCGCGTCACCTGATTTGCTCGCAGGCATGCTGAAAATCCACCAGTACACCATGCTGTGTGCACCGACAATGGCTCAGATGGCTGCGTTGGAAGCCCTGCGCCACGGACGTTCTGATATGGAACGAATGATCGAGAGCTACCGTCAGCGACGCAATTATGTGGTAGATGGATTTCGTCAAATCGGATTGACTTGCCATGAGCCGGACGGCGCATTCTACGCATTCCCGTCTGTAGCTTCTACAGGTCTCAGCTCTTCTGAGTTTGCGGAGAAGCTGCTCATGGAGGAAAAGGTAGCTGTTGTACCTGGAGATGTGTTCGGCGAAAGCGGACAGGGGCATATCCGTTGTTCTTATGCAACATCGATGGAGCAGTTGAAGAAGGCGCTGGATCGTATGGAGCGCTTGATGGGACGACTGTCATAACATTTTCCGGGAAATAAAGGGGGGCGGCTTTCAAGCTGCTCCCTTTTTTAACGAGTGGCTGTGGGGGGAAGAAGCGCATTTCCAGTCTACGCTTCGGCCTACGCCCCGCAAGGGGGGATTCACTGTCCGCCTCGGGAAAAATGGCGGGAGCGCTTCAAACGTAGAAGTTTCGATGAAGTGTTTCGAAGCTGGTATGGGCTCCAGAGGCGCTTGACTGGAAATGCGCTTCTTCTTACGCGGCTGTGGGAAGGGAACAGCTTGAAAGTTGGTGCAAGAGGATGTTTTGCAAGTAGTTCGAGGAGGGGATTCCTTAATGATTTCATTGCCACCCCATTTTATACAAACAATTACGGGCGTACATAAAGAAGAGGGGCGTCTATGGCTGGATTCCTTTCATGAATTGATTGCTGATTGCGAAGCACGGTGGTCTCTAAAGGTGCTTGAGCCATTTCCACTTTCTTATAACTTTGTCGCACCAGTTGTGTTGCAGGATGGGAGAAACGCAGTGCTAAAGCTTGGTTTGCCTGGAGTGGAATGGCAAAGAGAGCTAGCAGTGATTCGAGCTTTTGCAGGGCGGGGAATGGTGCAGCTGCTCGATGCTGACGAGGAAAAAGGCATCATGCTTTTGGAGCGCATCATGCCAGGGGAGACACTGGATAAGCTGAGCAGCGAAGACGATCGAATTGAATGCTTGGCGGACGTGATCAAAAGGATGCATACCCCCGTTTCGAGAGCTGGTAAGCTTGCCCCTACGTTTCCGACGATCGCGGACTGGGCTGTTGGATTGGAAAAGATTCGCCCTCATTTCCAAGGGGGGACAGGACCAATTCCCGAACAAATGGTGGAGCAGGCCATGCGATGGTACAAAAAACTTCTTTTCACACAAAAAGAACAGTGTCTGCTGCATGGTGATCTTCATCATGAAAATATTTTACGAGCAGAAAGAGAGCCGTGGTTGGCAATTGATCCAAAGGGGCTGATCGGGGAGACGGAATACGAGGTGATTCCGTTTTTGCTGAACCATTTGCCCGAGGTTGGGGTAGAAGAAGTAATGAAACAGCGAGTCGATGGGCTGACAAAGGCGCTGTCTTTGCAAAAAGAGAGAGTGTTGGCGTGGGCCTATTGCCATAGTGTGCTGTCGGCTTGGTGGTTCATAGAGGATTTTGGTGTAGACGGCGGTCGTCTGGTGATGCCGAGAGTTTTTGAGAGGCTGTTATATGAGTAAAGGCTTCACCCTGTGGGATGAAGCCTTCTTTATGTTAAATGAATAAATAAGATCCTTCGTAACACGAAATATTAATAGCCACTTGACTGATTCAAGGTGGAAGCAGCGAGATTGTATTGATAAACCGATTCGATTGCTTTTGTTTCGGAGTCAAACAGGTTTGCTTCATCTTCCATCAGTTCTTTCATCGATGCTTTTCCTAATCTATATTGATCGATTGTTGCCTGATAGCGCTCCAATGCGGCTTCTTTCTTTGTTGTACTTTCCTCTAAGGCTTTTTTCGCTGCCAGTACCTTCGTATAGTTGTCACTTACTTCTTGACCGATTTTCTTTTGTGTTTTTTGTTTTTGCAGTTCCGCTTTTTTGTGCTCATTTTTTGCGATTGTACCTTTATGTGTACTGAGTGCGGAATACTCGGCTGTGTAATCAATTCTTACTTGGGCAAAGTCTATTTCTGCTTGTGCCTTGAGCATCTCAGGACGTTTTTCAAAAGCTTTTGCTTGCAATTGCTCCAGGGAAGGCAGCTCATGGCGGGTCAGATCAGTGGCGATCATTTTCCATTGTCTGTCCGCTTTTTCATTCATTAAATCGTTGAGCTTGGCCAATGCTTGCTTGTAGCTGGCTTCAAGGGCAGCAAGATTTTTGTGAGCTTCTGTTTCTTGGGAGTCCAACCAGTACTGTCTTTGCAAGCTTTTCTTCTGCGCTTTGATTTTGGCGTCTAATGATTGGACTTCGAAGAATGCTTTTTGCACTTGCAATTGAAGGGTATTTTTTTGCGTATTCAGGGCGACTTCATCGACAACCACTTCTTTGATCGCTTTGGCTGCGTCTTCGAATTTCTTTTTTGCATCAGCCAAGGTCATGATGTCGGCTTTTTTGATTTCTGCTTTTTCTCTCAGGGTGATGGATGTTTCGTACTTCGTAGTATCTAAGTCAAGCCGAAGCACCTCCAGATCAACGCTATTCTTTAGTGCCTGTTCAACTGCGAAATCTAGCGACAAAGGGGAAACATCCGTCTGTTCAGCAGTGGCCACGAGTGGAGCGGCCAGAGCCAAATGGGCGCCACCTGTGAGGAGAGAAGTGACTAATGTTGTGCTGTAAATGTGTTTGAAGAGCCTGGATTTCATGGGGCAACCTCCTGATCATATATACAAGAATATGATAACGATTCTCATTATCAAATCCATGAAAAGTATATATTTCCAACAGAATTTCGTCAATAAAAAAATGTTTTTCACCGTGTTCTTGGTCAGAAATCCAAAAGAATCCCCTTCCGGAAAAAGGCAAAGTGAGCATCTGCCTGTTTTCCGGAAGGGGATTTGATTTGTTCTTCGTAGTGGGGAAAGAACTATTCTTGTTCTCTGTTTTCTTTGTTTTCCGCAGCCGCCTTGGCAGTTTGGTCCAATGTCCCTTCCTTTGGTGTAAGGGAATAACCATGCATATTGCTTCCGTTATAACCCATGTCCGGTTTTTCCTTTGAGATGCGATCAGTCATTTGCTTCCCCCTTATTTTGTCCAGATTTAGAGTCTTGCTGCACATACGGATTGTCGACGTTATTTGGTTCCTTGTCCAGATTGGTACGGATTGCGATGATTGGGCTATTCGGAGGTTGAGCGATCAGTCTGTCGTCCAGTTGTTTGAAATCAGGCAGGTCGTTTTCACGATTGTCGTCCATGTTCGTCTCCTCCTTTACTGGTTAGTATGTCCACCATCTGCCTGTACATTTCCTTAAATGGAAAAGGAACGAGACTGGTACTAAGAAAAAACAGCCCCAGTCCCAGGGAAGTTCGGGCGGAGGCTGTGACGATCGTCTTTGTGCAATTAACTCGTTTTCTTGGCCAGGATCTTCATAAAAGAAGCAAGATTCGTTTGTAGCATTGGTGTGAAGGCAGAAAAGGAAGCATTTTCAGTGAGCGTATTCATTTGATGAACAAATTCAGTGGCGTCCTTTGTATTGACATTCTCAAAGCGGTTAGCGATTTTTGTATTTTTTAAATCGGAGAGAAGCGTAGCTTGTTCGTTCCGGTATTGTGAGATCCAGTCTGGACGATGTTGCAGCTTTTTGACGAATTGAATCAGCATGCTTACTTTCTCTGTTTGATTGGTAGTCGCTTGCATTTTTTTGTAGGCTTCTGGATCATACCGCTCCATCAGTTTCGATGGATTGACATAGTCGTTCGGAGCCCCATGTGGTTTTTGAGGAAGCTCTACGTAGCTGACACTGCCAGTGGCAGGGTCAGCCTTCCGTGTTTTGGCAACGCCAGCGAGCAGATGGAGGGTATCCAAAAATTCAGCAGCATTTTCATCGTCAGCCATGAATTGTTCTGCCAAATATTTGCCTTGGGTTAAACCGGCTTCTACCAAAGCAGCTCTTTCTTCCTCCGTGTAGATGGATTGGGAGTTGAAAAAATTTTGCTCCAGGATGTGGTCAAAGGCTTTGCGAGCCTCGGGCGGTTTATCTGCAAAAAGTTTATCCAAACGCTCATTAATCTCTGTGCTAAAGAAAAATTGGACGCTATGATGTTCGATGACACCAGCAGGGAGCTCACGTGCCTGGTGAGAACGAAGGTCTACTGTATCGTGCTCGGGCAATCCTAGACGAGGTCCTGTCACCATTTTGGGTGCAGCTTGGTTAGTTGATAACTGAGGTGTTAGGTAGCGGGTATTCGATTGGATGTGCATGTTCTACTCTCCTCACATGGATTCATGTTCAGTCGTGATGGAAGGAGATCATGGTTACCTTTTATTAGATGACTGGGATGAGTTGTGAGAACGGAAGGAAACGGATCTCAATTGCTTCTTGTCTATACTATCGGCTATTTTTGGGCAGTTTTAAATATGCTGGCAAACATGAAAAAGGACTCCCGTTCAGATAACGGAAGTCCGTAATTTTTCTTCTATTATTTCGTGTATTCATCCATGCTGAAGTCTACTTGTTCAAGAGGGACGATCTTGGTCTTTTGCGTGATTTTATAAGCGAGCCAAATGATTAAGAAAAGTGGCAGGCCAATGTAAGAGACCAGGACGCCATACCAGTCGATTGTTCCACCCATGAATGCGGAGTAGTTTTGCCCCAAAATAACGATGCAGCAAATGATGAAAGCAAAAATCGGTCCAAACGGGAACCACTTTGCCCGATAAGGCAGTTCGCTTAAGTCACGGCCCTGAGCGATAAACGCTTTGCGGAAACGGTAGTGACTAATGGCAATTCCCAGCCAAGCGATGAAGCCTGACATACCGGACGCATTCAAAAGCCAGACATACACCTCGCCTTCCCCAAACAGAGAGGACAGAAAAGCAAGAGCGCCGATGAGCGCAGTCAAGATCAAAGCATTGATCGGTACGCCGTTACTTGTTACTTTTGCGAACCATTTTGGTGCTTTTCCTTCTTTCGCCAAGTTCCACAGCATGCGTGTAGAGGCGTACATGCCAGAGTTACCAGCAGACAATACAGACGTAAGAATAACGGCATTCATGACGGAGGCTGCAAAAGCAAAACCGGCATTTTCAAAAACAATCGTAAACGGACTGATTGCAATATCCGTAAGGTCGCCACTAATCAGATTTGGATTATCGTATGGAACCAACAACCCGATGATCAAAATAGCGAGGATGTAGAAGAGCAGAATGCGCCAAAAAATTTGACGGATGGCCTTTGGAATGTTGCGGGCAGGGTCTTCGCTCTCCCCAGCTGCGACACCAACGAGCTCTGTCCCTTGGAAAGAGAATCCGGCAATCATAAAGACACCGAGCAGGGCCATGAAGCCGCCATTGAATGGCGCGTCGCCTTTGGTGAAGTTTTGGAAGCCGACTGCTTGGCCGCCCATAATGCCAAAAATCATCAACACACCGACAATAATAAAGACGATAACCGTTACTACTTTAATCAAAGCAAACCAATATTCAGATTCTCCATAGGCTTTCACAGACAGGAGATTCAAGGCAAACAGCAATCCGAGGAATAAAGCGCTCCACAATATCGCTGGGGTATCCGGGAACCAATATTTCATAATGAGTGCGGAAGCTGACAGCTCGACGGCAATGGTAATGGCCCAGTTGTACCAATAGTTCCAGCCGAGAGCAAAGCCGAGAGATGGATCGACGAACCGTGTGGCATACGTCGAAAACGAACCGGACACAGGCATGAAGGCCGCCATTTCCCCCAAGCTGGTCATCAAGAAGTAAACCATGATACTAATAGCGAGATAGGCGACTAAAGCTCCACCTGGTCCGGCGGAATGGATCGAGCCTCCGCTGGCGAGAAACAATCCCGTCCCAATCGAGCCGCCGATGGCGATCATCGTCAGGTGTCGGGCTTTTAAACCACGTTGCAATTGATTCTGTGACATAAGCTGCTTGCACGACCTTTCTTGATTTTTGAGAAGGAAGGTCGGAAACGAAAAAACCGCCATAGCCAAAAAAATGGCATAGGGCGGTATCATCCAATCCCCACCAAGCCTTCACTGAAGATAGCTCACCACGTTTGCTTGGCATGCAAACGTGACAGTTCTGCCCCTTTCGAGTACAGCCCCAACCCAATCGCACAGAGACGCGATATGAGCTTCGGCGGATTTTCCTTACCTGGAGTCATTGATTTTCTCTGAATCTCGTACAGGATGATATAAAAGCCGCGACCTCTATCCTCACCGTGAAAGATGAGGATAACATGTATGAAATTATGTGATTCATTCACTATAAAGGATTGTTTGTGATTAATCAATGTGAAATTTTGTTATTCAAATGAGCGTCTGGCAGGCCAAGAGCCATGCAGCTTGCGAATTTGGACGATTTGTCCCGTATGAAACGCATCATGCAGGACGAGACTCATCACGGTTTGGTAGATGGGCGTATAGGTAGCCGTCTGATTTAAATCCTCGTCTGTCAGCAAGGAAAGCTTTTCATGAATGTGGCGATGGACGCTTTCCATTTGCAAAAGGGTAGCTTGCCAAGCGTTTTCATCATCTGGACCGCCGGATGGGATGAAGGTATCATCGTTCGTTTCAGCGGAGCCAGGAAATTCGGTGCCCAATAGACGATGCAGCAGGCGTTCTTTGTAATAAAGAAGGTGGCTGACGTTTTCCCAGATCGTGTTGGCTGCTTCTCCCACAGGGCGCCAGCTAGCCTCGGCAGCTGACACTCCGGAAAGCGCTTCTTTTAAGGGTGGATACCAGTCTTCCTTGTCATACGTACATTCCCATCCGTGCAAAAGCAATTCCTTCCGATTCATACGCTTCCTCCTCGTCTGTGAAACAGATTGATGAAACGCTATAATAGCAGTAAGAAATGAACTTGTAACCAGTTAATTAAATTACGATAGTTACAAATAGATATTACCATATCCTGTATAGTCATACAAGAGAGAAAAATGAAGGGTTTCGTCAGGAGAGATGATGACATGGACTGGCTTTGTATCGATTTTTTAAATAGTGATTGGCGTGATTGGCGCGGTTCTGGTCGTGCGGAAAATCGCTTGGAGAACCAGGAATGGCTGACATCCTTTTTGCAAACATACAATCTAACTGCTCCGTTGCCGATGAAGGAGGAGTGTGCCGCGTCTCTTTTGCGATTGCGCGAACGTTTGAGACGTATGCTGGAAGCCGTTGTCCGTGGAGACCGATTCCAAGAGGAGGACCTTGCGGAATTGAACAACACGTTGGCTCTCGCCCCTTTTCATATGCAGGTGTTGTATGTAGATGAGGAGGGCGGCTACAGGCAAAAGCATGTTAGCTCAACAGAGGGTTGGCCCCTCGTCATGGCACAAATTGCGGCTTCTTTCGCGGAGTTGCTTGCCCCGCAGCATCTGGAGCGAATCAAAATATGTGATAACGAGGATTGCCGCTGGGTGTTTTATGATGAAAGCCGCAACCGGGTGCGCCGCTGGTGTGATGACAAAATGTGCGGAAACTTGATGAAGGTGCGCCGTTTTCGTGAGCGGAAAAAGGAAAAAGGGTGATGCGCATAGGCTCACCCTTTTTATCTGTCTGTTAGGAAGCTGGGGTCAATTGGATCAGTTTAGGGTAGATGGACGAGCCTGCTGCTACGATGCCTGTGCTTTTCCAGCAAAAATCATTTCCTTGCGTATCCGTAATTTTGCCTCCGGCTTCCTGGACCAAAAGAGCACCAGCCAGCCAATCATACACCCCTTCACCGTATTCCCAGTAACCGTCGAGTCGTCCGCACGCCACGTAGGCGAGATGGAGTGATACTGCGCCTTGCATGCGGATGGCAAAAGCTTCTGGCATCACTCGCGTCAAGGAATTCGCCGTATACTTTCCGACCAAGAGGTTCATCGGTTCGGAGGAAGCAAAGAGCGTGCCGAGAATGCATTCACTCAGCTGCGATTTGGATGAGGTACTGATTTTTTGTCCGTTGAGAAAAGCTCCGCGTCCGTCAATGGCTGTAAACAGCTCATCACGGCATGGATCATAGACAAAAGAAACAACCGTGCGTCCTCCGTCAATCAGGCAGAGGGAGGTAGCCCACATCGGCATATTTTGCAGAAAGTGGACCGCTCCATCGATTGCATCCATCACCCAATAAGGACTTGTGAATTCAGGCTTTTCCTGTGCAGCCAGATCGAATTCTGCGTCCGAGAATTCATAGGTGGGGAAACGCTCGGACAATGAGCGCTTCAATCGAGTTTCAACCACGGGATTCACCTCTTCAAAGCGTTTAGACATTGCTGCCTTGCTGTGGCAGGGCGCGCCTTTTTCAAATTCCACTAGCAGCTCCTTTCCAACGCTTCTTACCAGTTCCTCGCAAAATTGCACATCCTGTTGATTCATAACAATTCCCATCCCTTCTCTTTTTGGTAAAAATTGAGTCGTTCTACGCGCTCAATCATGAGGAAAACCTCTAAATAAATTTGAGTAGTATTTTTAAATACTACTATGACGAAATCAGTTCGTCAACACCACGAAATTGTCGAGATTTACAATTCATGCACATGCGCAGAGTGTTTAAGACATAATAAGTAGCATCATGCATGGGAACGGAAACGAGGTGGGTAGGATGAGTCAAGCACGCAAAAAGTGGTTTCAGGCAATCGTATTGGTGACACTTGGAGCCATTTGTCTGGCTATATGGTATTTGCAGCCATATCAGCCCGATCAAGCAGCGTTAACGGCCATGCAAGGCGGTGAAGGGATTACGGTCATGGATACGAATGACTGGATTATTTTCCAAGGCGGGGAGTCACGCGAACCGGGACTCATCTTATATCCGGGAGCACTGGTCAAACCGGAGAGCTATGCACCGATTGCCCGTGCCTTGGCAGGTTACGGCTATCATGTTTTTCTCGCACGAATGCCGCTGAATTTGGCTGTAAGTGATATGACGCGGGCCACACAAGTATTAAAGGCGTACCCAAATAAAACGTTTGTCATCGGAGGACATTCGCTCGGTGGGACCATGGCAGCACAATTCGCAGCAAACCATCCAGACCGAATCAAGGGTGTGTTTTTATTGGGGGCGTATCCGAACAGGCAGGGAAACTTGAAGACCGCGAATTTGCCTGTGCTGTCTTTAATTGGGTCTCGCGATGGTGTGATCGATATGAAAGCGTTTGAGGATAGCAAGCAGTATTTGCCGGAGCGTACCGTGTACATGTCCATAGAAGGGGGGAACCACTCCCAGTTCGGTAGCTATGGATCGCAGGAGGGCGACCAGCCCGCTGCCATTACCCCGCAGGAGCAGTGGCAGCAAACGGTGGCAGCGATCAAGGATTGGCTGCTTAATGAGGTTACAATGATGAACGTGGAATAATACCGGATACAACACCTGTAATGCGAATGTTTTCCGAGGGGAGTAGCATGGGGCTGTCTTGCTCGCGTGTGGTTGTAAACAGACATTCCAATGGATTGACGTCTGCTGCAATGCGCACAAGGAACTGCCCCTCCTGTCGGATCAACACGGGTCTGTCTTTTACTGGCTCCATCGAAAAGTCTGAGATCAAGAGGGCGTCACCAGGAAAGATACCGAGACCACGAAGGCCGTCATCTCGCATGATGAGAGCAAAGCGGGCCACGTGATAGCTGGCTACCTGCAAGGAGGGTAACAGCGACAGCTCCTCCTCTTGGTCCAAGGCGAGATCAAAAAAATGAGTCGTGTACGCATCTCCGGCAATAAAGACTCGTTTCATCAGGTATCGCCTCCTCCATATAGCGTCGTAATTTACCCATAGACGGGAAAGCCTTTGGCATACAGACGGCTCAGTATGCGCTCAAAACGGGCACGAGCAAGAGGCATCGGCACCTGAAAGCGCTGAGCCAACATAGCAGGAGCGTTGTATCGCGAGCAATCGGCAAGCAGGGGGCTCATCATGTAAATAGGAAGCAGCAAATGCTCGGCAAAATGATTCGCCTGCGATTCTTGCCAGTCAATCATCCATTCGCTGCTCTGGGGCTGAATGCCTTCATGAAGGAGCAAATGTCCGAGTTCATGCGCGATTTTAACTCGCTGGGTAGCCAGATCGAGTCGCTCGTCCACCGCAATGACATAACGTCCCGGCAAAAAGGGATGCGCATGTGCACGACTCCTGCCGCAAATACGATGGATCTCAATGCCGTATGTCTCGCACAAGAGATGCAGATCGATTTGTTCGGGCGAATCGATGCCGTGATGCTGAAGCAGCAAGTACACGCGGCTCTCGAGCCATGTTTGCGGTTCGCAGATTTCTTTCAAAAGGGAGTGAAGCATCAAGGACCTCCTAAATGAATGGTAAGGAACGTACGTTCTGTATTTCACTGAAAAGAAAACCCCGCACTGGGGTTATTTTTTTTTGATGTCTTCCGTGATGTCAAACAAAGACGGAGGTCGCTCCTCGCGTACTTTACGGACTTTCCACTGTTTCTTCAAGTCGTACCAGTAGCGGCGAATTTCTTTTTTCTCCTCTTCTGAAGCGTCCAGATACCCGTCTAGGAAATAGTAGTCGTCCGGGTCATCGATCTTTTCCTGCAAGAGCTCGTCCAACGAACGTTGATTTGTCTGCTCAGTTGCGGGGAGAATATAGGCCGTGACTTCATCTGTGCGGCCCAACAACCAATCAGTCGTGACGTCCAGCACATCAGCCAATTGCCGCAGCATGTCATTCGGAGGTGTGCTGTGGTTGTTCTCGTAGTTACTGATCGTCCCCTTGGTCGTGCAGACATGCTCTGCCAACTCTTCCTGGGTCAGACCTTTTGTCTTACGAGCTGTGCGTAAGCGCTGAGATAGCATGAGCGTGCCAGTCCTTCCTGTGAGGATGTACAAGCCTATTGTACTAAATGAGAGGGAAAAAGAAAAGTATGGATATTAATTTTGTTTTCAACGAATTATGTACAAGCCTTTTGTACAAAATACAGATAAGAACGTTGCAGGAACACTCGTTCTGTACAGTGACAAAAGGGGAGATCAAACATGGAAGATCAAGTAACAACCGTATTACTTCAGCAAGGGCCATTTGCTGCTTTGTTTGTCTGGTTGTTGTTTTATATTATGAAAGCAAATCGCGAGCGCGAGGGACGTTTACAAGATTTGCTGGACAAATACAGCGACAAATACGATCTGATCCTCGAGGAATTGCGCGAGATCAAAGGAAAAGTGAAGAAATAAAGCTTTTGGGACAGCAAACCTTCTGATGAGCGTGACGAATACAAATCCATTACTTATGTTGCCCGATTCCTTGAAAAGCTTATACAGCAAGGGAGACAAATGGTTGCAGCCTGTACCAGACCTTGAATCGGCTCTTAGCCCTTCAAGGTCCTTTTTTACTTGCTGTGTCCTTTCCCCCATTCACACGTCTATCATAATAACTTATCCAATACTTAGCAAAAAGGAGCAGCATGACTATGCATTTACCCGTCGTCTACTCAACCATCTGTGAAAAAGCATTACAGAAAGTACTTCAGGAAGCATATCCAACCGAACAAATACAATCGGTTCACTACATGCTTCGAGGCATGAACGATACGTACCTTGTGGAGACGATCGATCAGAAACGAATTTTCAGGCTGTATCGCAGCGATTGGCGAACAGAGGAAGCAGCAGTCGCGTTCGAAATGGAGCTGTTGCTCCATTTGGACAGACAAGGAGTATCTGTTTCTGTGCCAATTGCGGACGGCTCAGGAAAGCATGTCTTGAGACTGCAAGCAGCAGAAGGCAATCGCTTTGGTGCGCTGTTCACTTATGCCGAGGGCAAGGAGCAGGAAATCGATAGCGAGGAACTGAGCGCACGATTTGGCAGGGCTGTTGCCGAGTTGCATGTTAAAGCAGAAGGCTTTTCCACACAACAAGCTCGTGAGGTATGGGACGCCAAGACGCTGATTCATCGCCCGTTAGCCATCATGGAGGCGCGTCTGCAGCATCGGAAGGAAGATTTTCAATTTCTCCAAAAGCTGGCGATGGAGCTGGAAGCTAAGTTGAATGCGCATATCCGTGCCGGACTCGACTGGGGGATTTGCCATGGAGACCTTCAAGGGAATTTTAATACGAATTTTTGTGAGGACAACACCTATACCCACTTTGATTTCGACCTGTGCGGATATGGCTGGCGAGCGTATGATCTGGCTGCTTTCAAGCTGAGCCGAATATTGATCGAAGAAGATGACGAACTGGTGGAGTCACTATGGAGTGCTTTCCTAAAAGGATATACCGAGGTTCGTCCCCTATCTGAAAACGATCGGGCTGCGGTGTCGCTTATGACAGGCATTCGCCAATTATGGCTAATGGGGCTGTGCATGCATGATCCTCATATCATGGGTAGCATCGAATCGGATGATGCTTTCTTAAGTGAGAAGATGGAATTTTTTAAAAAATATTTCACGTGAACGAGAAGTGTTTTGCAAAGCGTTGTCAGAAAAACATGCGACTCGAAGTCAATGATAGGTAAGCCATACATTGACGAGAAAGAGGGAGAAATGCATGTTACCGTACATCGGAAGTGGCGCGTACTGCTACGCAAATTCTTCAGCTATGCTTTTAGAGACGATTGGGGAGAAGGTTTCGCCTGCTGTACTTGAAGTACTCTCTGGGGTTGGTATCGGGGCGACGTGGCATGAGGAGCAGAAAGTCATTTATTTCGGACAAGTGATTCCCGATCGTGGTGTAAGTCATGCATTGGAGCTACTAGGGTTTCGCTGGACGGAGAGGTCAGGGGATGCTGAGAGCGAGCCACCATTGGAGGAATTACGGCGTGATTTGGAACATGGGCCTGTTTTGCTTGGACCGCTTGATATGGGTTATTTGACGTATAATCCCAATGCTGCTTATTTGGGGGGCGCTGACCATTTTGTTCTCGCGTACGAGATGGATGAGCAAACGATCTATTTGCATGATCCAGCAGGATTCCCGTTTGTGAGCTTGCCGTTGGCTCAGTTTGTCTTGGCGTGGAAAGCCGAAAAAATCTTCGATCGCCTCTTTTCCTATCACTACTGGACAGCACCAAAGCGTGTAGGGAGTCCGTCAGAGGAGGAACAGGCTGCAAAAGCACTTCGTTTATTCCAAGGGATTTATCAGGAAAGTGCATCGGCAAAACCAAACCCTTCGGTCCTATACGGAAAGGAAGCGATTTTGCGGGTAGTAAAACGGATAGAAGAAGAAGGCGGACTCTCCCCAGCTGAAATTGGTCATCTCTCCTATTTTGCTTTCCAGTTGGGAGCGAGGAGAGCCATCGATTTCGCTGTGTTCTTCTCGAAGCATGCGCCAGAGCTGGCGGTAATCAAAGAGAAGCAGGCGAAGCAATTCGGTCGTTGTCACACACTGATTGTGGAAAAGAATGAGCAAGAGCTAGCGAATGCCATGTGCGTGCTGGCAGATATCGAAGAAGAATTTCGCCAAGTGGTTTGCGCCAAATAATATCGTTCCCCCAAGTGAGTAGGCAATGCTCATTGGGGGTTTTTCTTTCGTTTTAATATTTTTACTTTTTTATGATCCATGACAATCTCATCCCGAATGTGTTACCTTGTTATTCATTAGTCCATGTAAAAGAGACATAGTCCATTCCACGTGGACATTCTTTACCAACACGTAACGGGGGTTCAATTCATGAAACAGCTAGGTTTACTACCCAAAATTTTGATCGCTATTGTCCTTGGGATCGGGATCGGCTCCATTTCGCCGATTTGGGTTGTGAAAGGATTGGCTACATTTAGTGGCCTGTTTGGAAATTTCCTCGGATTTGCAATTCCGTTGATTATCATTGGGTTTATCGCGCCAGGCATCGGTGAGCTGGGCAAAGGGGCAGGGCGTTTGCTTGGGGTAACCACAGGGGTTGCTTACTTGTCTACGATCCTTGCAGGAGTGCTTGCTTATTTGGTCAGTACGAGTATTTTTCCACATATTCTTGAGATAGGCGGATTGGTCAATCAGTATGCCAACCCGGAGAAAGCACTGGTGAAGCCGTTCTTTACCGTGGACATGCCGCCGATTGTAGGTGTGATGACAGCATTATTGCTCGCCTTCACCCTTGGTCTTGGAGCGACTGTCATCAAAGGAAACGCACTGCAAAATGTGATGGTAGACTTGAGAGATATCGTCGAGAAGCTGATCGCTTCCGTCATTATCCCGTTGCTTCCATTCCATATCCTGTCTGTATTTTCCAATCTGACCTATGGTGGACAAGTCACCATGATTTTGTCCGTGTTCGTTAAAGTTTTCGTGATGATTATTGCTTTGCATCTATTCTATTTGTTCGTACAGTACTTGGTAGCGGGCCAGATGGGGCGCAAAAACCCATTCACGCTGATGAAAAATATGCTTCCAGCTTACTTCACAGCGATTGGAACACAATCATCTGCGGCCACCATTCCTGTGACACTGAACCAGACCAAGAAAAACGGTGTAAGCGAAAAGATTGCGGATTTCGTCGTTCCACTCTGTGCCACGATCCATCTTTCCGGAAGCACGATTACGCTTGTCAGCTGTTCTATGGCAGTCATGATGCTAAATGACATGACGACATCCTTTGGCGTGATGTTTCCGTTCATTTTGATGCTGGGCGTAACGATGATCGCTGCACCTGGTGTGCCGGGCGGAGCAGTCATGGCAGCACTCGGATTGATGGAGTCCATGCTCGGATTTACTACCACGTTGACTTCGTTGATGATTGCTCTGTACATCGCCCAGGATAGCTTCGGTACTGCTTGTAACGTAACAGGTGATGGTGCGATTGCAGTGATTACGGATCGTTTGAGCGAGGAGAAGGCGGCTTGATCATGAAATAGAAAGGCGTAGGGGAACAAGACCTGTCCATTTTGGGATGGGTCTTTTTTATCTGATTCTGAGTGCTTATGCTATACCTCGACAATTTCATGTGAAAGTCTACATAAAACTACAAATAAAGGCAAGAAACATTATGTTTTGACAATTATTGAATAAAATGGTATATTCCATTTATCCCATAATATAGGAGGCATTCATTGTGAAAAAAATCTTACTCGCATTGACACTAGTATTTGCACTATCCTCTTCCGCATTTGCTGCGAATACAGAAACAGAACCTAACGATACCTTTGAAATGGCGGATACTTTGGAGATTAACTCCTCTATCTTAGGTCAAGGGGAGAGCGGTGATTGGGATACTTTTGTTTTTGTAGCAAATCAAACCGGAAAAATGAGAACGAGCCTTACAAATAAGACCCAAGGAGTAGTTCCATACGTTGTGTGGGCTTCAGATAAAACTACCAGCCTTGCAGAGACTTCTGGTGAAGCAGAATTCGATGTAGTTGCTGGTGAAACATACTATATAAGACTCTGGTCTGTTGGAAAATCTGATTACACTTTCTCATTGAACAATCTGTAAATAGCCTTTAAAAAACGCAGATAGCTTTTTACGAAAGCAGATTATGGCTTTGTAAAAAGCTATCTTTTTATTTTCGAACGCATGGGGACAACTTGGAGGTGTTTATTATGTGGCAACGAGAGTAAGTTATCCTGCGGAGAGAAGTAATGGAGCACCTCTGTATCAAGAACAAAACGCAGGTGAAAGCATGGTACGTTGGGATAGAAACGGGCGGGGAACAGTCCCAAAAGACCTGTCCATTATTGGATGAGTCTTTTTTGGGGAATTTTGACGAAAAACAACAAATAAATTCAAAAAACATTATGTTTTGACAATATTTGCAGATAATGGTATATTTCGATTATTCCATATTATAGGAGGCAATCATTGTGAAAAAAATCTTACTCGCATTGACACTAGTATTTGCACTATCCTCATCCGCATCTGCTGCGAATACGGAAACAGAGCCTAACGATACTATTGCAACAGCAGATATTTTAGAGGTTAACTCCTCTATCTCAGGGCAAGCGGGAAACAGTGATTTTGATCATTTTGTTTTTGTAGCAAACCAAACCGGAAAAATGAGTACGAGCCTTACGAATAAGGAAGCATCAGCTGTTCCATACGTTGTAATGACTTCAGACACAAATACCACTCTTGCAATGAGTTCTGGTGAAGCAGAATTCGATGTAGTTGCTGGTGAAACATACTATATAAGACTCTGGTCTATTGGAAAGTCTGATTACACTCTCTCATTGAACAATCTGTAATTAGCCTTAAAAAATGCAGATAGCTTTTTACGAAAGCAGATTACGGCTTTGTAAAAAGCTATTTTTATTTGCTAAATTGGGCACTTCAATTTCCCATTTCCAACTAGTGAGAATTATATTATCATTGGGTATAATTTCATCATTCTACTTTTTGCGAAAAGGGGAATACATAACGCAATGTTTAACGAACGGAAAGCGTTACAAATGACATTGCAGGCCATGCTAGAGCAGCGTATGGCACTGCGTCGACAGTATGTCGATCAGGACAAGCAGTTGGGAGCTGACATCAAGCAGCTTTTGAGCCGCATTCGCGAGTTGGATAACGAAGCCGGGATCGGAGTCGATGAAAGCCCAGAGGATACAGCCATGTCAACTGAGGAATTTTCCGATGATCTGATGAAGCGAATGAAAGTAAGAAAGGCTCACATTCGCCACGATTATGTGGAAGTTGCGAAGCACATCGAAAACCTGTTACGGGAAGCGATGTCTCCGATGTCATTGGCTGATCTCTGTTCCGTGTTGAAAGCACGGCACCAGGTAGAGTTTGCGAGTCCCTACATAGGTGTACAGAAGTCATTAAAGTATCTACCCCAAGTAAAAGTAGAAAAGGACGGGCGGAAACTGATTTTTTCACTCTAGGCAACCAGGGTGAGATAGGCAGTTCAACGGGAGGCAAGACCCAAAAAAGGCGATGTGTCTATGCACAATCGCCTTTTGGTGTCTATTGATTTTCGATTTTCTTGATTATTGCAAGAAGGATTTGAGCATCCAAATGTGTTTTTCCAGGCTGCTGCGGATTCCCAGCAGCATATCGGCTGTCGCTTCATCGTCAGCTTGGTCAGCTGTTTCCATAGCCAGCTTCAACTCGTCTACGAGAATGGAGAAGTCTCTCGCGATCGTTTCTACCATTTGCTCAGCTGTTTCGCTTCCTTCTGCTTCGGTGATGCTCGCTGTGTTCAGACATGCAGCCAAAGTCGCTACAGGCTTTCCACCGATGGAGAGAACACGTTCAGCGAGGGAATCGAGATTCGCTGCTGCTTCATTGTACAATTCCTCAAATTTTGCGTGGAGCGTAAAGAAGTGAGGACCTTTTACATTCCAGTGAAAATTGTGTAGTTTCGTATAGAGAACTGTCCAGTTCGCCACTTGTTTATTTAAAACGCTGTAGAGTGTGTTTTCCATCGAGAATCTCTCCTTATTTATAATAATTATTTGTTTAAACTTATTATAAACTAATAAGGATTATTGTCAACACCCAGGAGGAAATTTATGCAGCAACTGCGAATCGGTGCGGTTATTTTAGCTGGCGGAAAAAGCAGCAGAATGGGTTCGCCCAAGCAAAAATTACCGTGGAGGGACGGAACCTTTTTAACAGAACTGGTAAAGGAAGTACAGGAGGTTGGCTTGTCTTGTTTCATTGTAGCGAATGATTTTTCGGACACTCAAGTGACACAAAAGGAACAAATTGATGAACAGCCCGTCACAATAACACCTGATCTGGTACCATCCTGCGGTCCTGTCAGTGGGCTGGTTACTGCCTTTCGCATAAGTTCCGAGGATGCTTTGCTGGTACTATCCTGTGACCTTCCTTTTATGGATCGTGTGCAAATCGCCAAGCTCATTGAATTTGCTAGGGAGAGCAACGAGTGGGATGTGATTGTCGCCCAATCAGAGGGACGAATCCATCCATTATGTGCCGTGTACCATCGTAGAACACAGGCGAACTGGGAGCAGGCGCTGTTGCATGGACAGCGAAAACTGATGCGGACATTAGATGAGCTGCGCGTGGTGCCATTGCCTGATGAAAGGTTGGACCCTTGGTCTGTTTTTAATGTCAACACGCCCGAAGAGTACGAACAGGCAAAGCTTGAAGAAAAACGCAGAAAGACAGGACATGCTTGAGGCGTGTCCTGTTTTTTGTTTGGAAAAAAGGGGCTTTTCATAGAGGGCTATCATACAAGCGTTTCTCTGGACAAACCGTATGAATAGTAGTGATGGCTAACGAAAGGAGGGAAGCGCAATGACAAGAAAATGCAAAAAACAGGGCAAACGCTACGAGCACCACTGTTGTTGCAAAAAACCCGACAAATACTACGACCACCACTGTTGCGGCAAAAAACACGACAAGTATTACGACCACCACTCCTGTTGCAAAAAACACGACAAATATTACGACTACGACTGCTGCTGCAAGAAACACGATGATTACTACGAGCCTCACTGCTGCTGCAAAAAACACAGCCAATACGATGAGCCGCATTGCTGCTGCAAAAAGCATGAACATTGCCACGATCACTGCTGTTGCTGCAAACAACATGATTGCAAAGGCTTTGAGAAACATGACCATCACTGTTGCAAGAAGCATGAAATAGATGATGAAGACGAAGAAGAGGACGACGACGAAGACGAAGAAAAAGATGAAGAAGATGACGAGGACGAAGATGATGACGACGACCACTACAAGCATCACAAAAAGAAACATTGCTGCTGCAAATAAAAAATTCCCACGTACAAAGAACAAAAGCCCGAGAGGCTAACTCGGGCTTTTGAGATTACCAGATGAAAAAAACATAGAAAAGCGGGAAGGCGCAAAGCTTGTCCCGCTTTTACTTGATTCCTTCGCTAAGGTAGGAGGATTCTCTGGGCTTGTGTATACACGTTCATTTTGTCATTGCGGATAAAACCGACTGCGGTGAGCTTCAGCTCATCTGCCAACTGAAGGGCGAGATCAGTTGGAGCGGACTTGGACAGAATGATGCCAGCACCAATCTTGGCAGCCTTGAGCAGCACCTCAGACGAGATGCGTCCACTGAATACAAGAATTTTGCCCGTGGTGGATATGTTATCTCGCAAGCATTTCCCATAGATCTTGTCGAGAGCATTGTGACGTCCGATGTCGGAGAACTGAAGCAAAACTTCATCCGGTGTACAGAGGGCAGCATTGTGGACGCCACCTGTTTGACGGTGGATCTCAGACGACGCTTGCAATTCCTTCATCAGGCGCATGCATTGAGCGGGAGTGACAGTTGTTGTGCTTTCAACGGGCTTTGCTGTGCGTGCATCGCTAAAAAAGTAAAAGGATTGTCTGCTTTTTCCGCAGCAGGAAGTAATTCTGCGTTTGGAGTAAAAGCTTTGCGACAAAATTGTTTCTTTATGCAAATCAACGTAAGCAAACCCTTGGGCCTCATTCATCGTAAGCTGTTTGATTTCCGAGTAGCTCTTGATGACACCCTCGGCTGCGAGAAAACCGATGACCATTTCTTCCAAGTCGGCCGGGGTACATACGATTGTAGCGAATTCCTCATCATTGAGGAAAATCGTCAGGGGGTACTCGGTAACGATTTCGTCGTCTTCCCAGCCGTGTTGGTCAGCCGAGATTTTCAACACGGGCAATCGGGTGGTGATGGTTAGTTCGGACATACGGGCCTCCTTTTTGTCGAAATTATGAAGTTTTCATGGCTATTTTGTGAGGAAAATATTGTCGAGTGAACGCTTACATGGTAGTATACTATGTGAGATGAAAAGTGTCATAAAATTTTCGTCTTTCCATGTATTCATAGCGTAAGGACAGATTGACACGGAGCAGCGACCCTGCCACCGATTATTTTGTAGCCTTGCAGCGAATTACATAGTGAACACAATGCTTGTTGATGCTGATGTAGCGTTCCTGCTGATGATTAACTGCTGTGTTTCATCGTAGCTCTCGTTTCCATTTGTGGAGACCTGGGTGAGTCGGTGAAATCAGCAGTTTTTCTTTTTTTCGAGAAGGCTGCTGATGGATCCACAGCATGCCAAAGACCATTGAAAAGGAGATGAATGATTTGGAACAAAAAGTGAAAAACCGCTGGCTCATTGCATTGGCTGCGGTAGGCATCCACATCTCGATTGGATCGGTATACGCATGGAGTGTATTCACCAAGCCAATTACCGAGCAGTTCGGCTGGGACTTGCCAGACGTTCAATTTACGTTTAGTATTGCGATCTTGTTCTTGGGGCTGTCTGCTGCCTTCCTCGGTCATTATGTAGAAAAGCATGGCCCGCGCAAAGCTGGCATTCTCGCATCTATCTTTTTTGGAGTAGGAACTGTCGGGGCAGGCTTGGCGATTCAATTGAGCAGCTTGCCTCTGTTGTACTTGTGTTATGGCGTGCTGGGCGGTATCGGACTTGGGGTAGGCTATATTACGCCAGTATCGACGCTGGTCAAATGGTTTCCGGATCGCCGTGGCTTAGCGACAGGTCTTGCGATTATGGGCTTCGGCTTTGCTTCCATGATTGCCAGTCCGATTATGAACGCTTTGATTGCAAATGTAGGAATCGCGAACACCTTTTATATTTTGGGCCTTATTTATTTCGTTGTGATGCTGGCTTCGGCTCAATATTTGGCTCCACCACCAAAAGGCTGGGTACCGGCTGGATTTTCCGCTGAGGGCATAGCTGGCAGCAAGCAAATCAAAAAAGATATGTGCCAATTAACTGCTAACGAAGCGATCAAGACACGCCGTTTTTACTGGCTGTGGCTGATGCTGTTTATCAACGTGACATGTGGAATCGCCGTTATTTCGGTAGCATCCCCGATGGCGCAAGAAATGGTAGGCATGTCTGTTGGAACAGCAGCCCTGATGGTAGGACTAAACGGTTTGTTCAACGGTGGTGGACGAATCGGATGGGCGTCTCTGTCTGATTTCATTGGACGACCAAATACGTATACAGCTTTCTTTGCTATCCAAATGGTATTGTTCTTCCTGTTGCCGAATATGTCCAATCCCATCCTGTTCATGGTTGCGATGTTTATCATTATGACCTGTTACGGCGGTGGCTTTGCATCCATTCCGGCGTACATTGGTGACCTGTTTGGAACGAAGCAATTGGGCGCGATTCACGGCTATATTCTGACGGCATGGGCAGCTGCCGGCTTGGCAGGACCGATCTTTGCAGCATGGGTTCGCAAGACGACAGAAAGCTATACAGGAACTATGAGTGTTTTCGCAGGAATGTTCGTTGTCGCTCTGGTGATCTCGCTATTTGTCCGACTGGATATCAAAAAACTGAAGGAAGAAGCCAAACAAAGAGAAAAGTCTGTTGAATTGGCTAGTTAATCAATGGTAAAGTTTAAGTAGAGAATGATTTGAAGTAAAGGTGATTTTCCTCGATGAATAAGTTCGAAGCAGAATTCAGTAATTTGGTCAGGGCTTTCCGAAAGCGCCATATGGGAAAGGGACCTAGCAAGATCAGCACCACGTTCTGCAAGAACTGGGCGATCTGCGAGATGGAAGGCAACCTTTCTCCGGTGGAAAAGTTCATCGCCACTTCGGAAGACGGAAAGCAGACATTACGAGCTGCCCGAACCGAAATGGTCAAAGAGATCTATCGGAAACACCAGCCAGTTGACATGGAAGCGTTTCTTGGAGCAAAACTCGTTGATCTTTTCGTCGATATTGACATTGAACGGGATTTTGGAATGTCGATCTTTGTTTTTGATCAAGACATTGAAAAGAAAATGAAAAACGAACCGTAAGTCTAAACGAAGCAGCGTCCCTGTTCACCGGCTTAGACGTAACGGAATTCGCGAAAGCAAACACGAAGTTGAGACTAGGTAGCGAACCTGCCGTAGACAACCACCGTGAACACGCTCTTTTCCTATAGGACAAGGGACGGTTTCATGGTGGTTTTTTCGTCTCAATGGAGTTTATTAGAGGGGAGACAAAAGAAATGGGCAAGACCAAGCATGGCGGACCAATTAAGCTGGATACTTCGTGGAAGCCTTCCTTATGGGCTTCACTAATGCCGATGGGACTCGGAAAAATCAAGCCGCATCACATTCGCGATACGATGAAGGTGGCCTATGACAATCGCGATAATTTGGGTTATGCCTATCGCATTTTGACGCAAGGGGTATGTGATGGCTGCGCCCTCGGCGTATCCGGTCTCTACGATCAGACGTTGACTGGTCCGCATTTGTGCACCACGCGACTGAACGTATTGCGTCTCAATACCATGCCTGCCATGGATGCCAAATGGTTTGAAGACGTGAACGCGCTGCGCACGCTGTCCAGCGAAGAATTGCGCAAGCTGGGTAGAATTCCGTATCCGCTTTCAAGAAAGCCAGGCGAAAACAAGTTCACCCGCATCAGCTGGGATGAAGCGTTGAACCGCATCGCGAGAAAAATCAAAAACATCAGCCCGAAACAGTTGGCCTTTTTCTTGACCGCTCGTGGAATTACCAACGAGGTATACTACACGGCTGCTAAAATGGCTCGTTTCCTCGGAACCAACAACATCGACAACGCATCGCGTATTTGTCACTCGCCGAGTAAGACAGCATTGAAGCGTTCGGTTGGAATTGGTGCATCGAGCTGTAACTATCAGGATTGGATCGGTACAGATGTGCTCGTATTCTGGGGCTCTGTACCAGGTAACAACCAGCCTGTATCGACGAAATATATGTATGCTGCGAAAAAAGCAGGAACGAAAATCATCCTGATCAACCCGTACAGAGAGCCAGCGATGGAAAAGTACTGGATTCCATCTGTACCGGATAGTGCTTTGTTCGGAACGAAGATTGCGGATGATTTCTACCAAGTGAACATTGGCGGCGATATCGCTTTCATGAACGGCGTGATGAAGATTTGGTTTGAGATGGAGGAAGCCAAGCCAGGTTCTGCGATCAACCATGAATTCATCAAGGAGCACGCGAACGGAATCGAAGAGCTGCGCAAGCATGTGATGAATGAATCATGGGAGAAGATCGTGGAATCCTCCGGTCTCAGCCGCGAGCGTATCAAAGAATTCGCGCAACTGCTCGCCAACTCCAAAAATGGTGTATTCGTATGGAGTATGGGTCTGACCCAGCACAAATTCGGTACGGACAATATTTCTCAGGTAGCCAATCTGGCCATTCTTCGTGGATTCTTGGGTCGCAAGCACACGGGTCTTATGCCAATTCGCGGACACTCCGGCGTACAAGGCTCCGGTGAAATGGGTGCCGACCCGTTCAGCTTGCCGGGTGGAGATTTTGAAGAAAAATCATGGAACCGCATTGAAAAGATCTGGAACTTCCCGATCCCGAAATGGCAAGGAGATATCGTCGGTATTTCATTGGAAAATGCCGTGTTGCCAGATGGTCACGAGCGCAAGACCAGATTGTTCTATACGAGCGGCGGCAACTTCCTGGAGACGATGCCAGATCCGGACTTCATGCAAAAATGCTTGGAGAGCATAGAAGTGCGTGTGCATCAGGACATCATTTTCAATACATCTACGTTGGTGGATGCAAAAGAAGAAGTGATCGTACTGCCGGCAATGACTCGCTATGAGCAGCCAGGTGGCGGAACTTCGACAAGTACAGAGCGCATGGTTTACTTCAGTGCCGAAGTGGAAGGGCCACGTATTGAAGAAGCGCGTTCGGAATGGGAGATTTACGTAGATCTGGCGGCACGGGTAAATCCAGAGAAAAAGCATCTGATGCACTTCTCAAGCGCAGCCGAAATTCGCGCAGAGATTGCCCTAGCGAATCCGAACTATGACGGTATCCAGCATCTGAAAAACCGCGGAGATGTTTTCCAATGGGGCGGTGCATGGTTGTGTGAAGGTGGCGTATGCCCGACACCGGACGGCCGAGCGAATCTGATTCCGATTGAGATTCCGGATTTGAACAAGCCAGAGGGACACTTCTATGTAACGACTCGTCGCGGCAAGCAGTTCAACTCGATGATTTACAGCAAGAAAGACCCGTTCAACAATGCGGACCGTTATGATATCCTGATCAATGCAGAGGATGCAAAAGAACTGCGCATTGCAGAAGGCGAAAATATCGTCGTTTACAATAAATATGGAACGTTCCAAGGACGTGCCAAATTCGAGGACACCAGACGCGGCAACATTCAAGTGCACTGGCCGGAAGGAAACGTACTCATTCCGAAGGGTGTATACGAGACATACGCAGGTATTCCTGAATACAATACAGCCGTGAAGGTTGAAAAAGCGGACACTTTCCACGCCAACAAAGATTTGAAATACGTGGAGAGAGAAGTAGAAGATTTGGAAGTAAACGTCGGCTGACGAGCTGCAGCAATGGGTGGTCAAGATTAGGAGGAACAAGCCATGCGTTTTTCACGACAAACACTCTCGGTTGAAGAAGCGATGAGCAAGCTGTTGGCAAAATTGCTGACAGGGAGAACGGAACAAGTGCAGATCGGGGAGGCATACGGGCGGATACTGGCCTCTGATCTACGTGCAACATACGATTTGCCGCACTTTGACCGCTCGCCGCTGGATGGGTTTGCCGTGAGAGCTGCGGATACGGTTGGGGCCTCCGTTGACCACCCGATTACGCTAACAGTGCTAGAGACGGTTGCGGCTGGGCAAGTACCTACTAGAGAATGGAAAAAGGGCCATGCTACGCGGATCATGACAGGTGCGATGATGCCTGCGGGTGCGGATGCGGTCATCATGTTTGAGCAAACGTACAACCCAGCGGAAGAGGCGGATACGGTACGGATCAAGCGGGAGATGAAGCCTGGGGAAAACGTATCTCGTCGCGGTGAAGAGATGGCGACAGGAACGATCATTGCCAGGGCGGGCGAGCGGATCAACGCAGGTACTCTCGCCAGCTTGGCTACGTTTGGCTATTCGCAGGTCGAGGTTTTCTGCAAGCCGCGTGTCGGTCTGATTTCGACTGGAAGCGAGCTGTTGGAGATTGATCAGCCGCTTGCTCCAGGCAAAATTCGCAACAGTAATACGGTGATGCTGACTGCCTTGATTGCTGAGGCAGGGGGCATCCCTGTTTCGTTTTCAAGACTGCCGGATGATCTGGCTGTGGCAAAGGCGAAAATCAGTGAATGCTTGCGGGGCGTGGATCTGGTCATTTCAAGCGGCGGTGTGTCCGTTGGGGATTTTGATGTGATCGCGGCTTTAGTGGATGAGCCTGAGGTGGAGCTTCTGTTCAATCGGATTGCGATACGTCCAGGAAGTCCGACGACAGCCATGATCATGGAAGGCAAGCCTTTTATTGCCCTATCAGGTAATCCGGGGGCCTGTTTTCTCGGGTTTGAGCTATTTGCGCGAGCAGCCATTCGTCGCATCTCGGGAGAAGCCCATGTAGTGCAACAGGTGATTAAGGCGAGACTTGGCGTCGATTATACGAAGCCTTGTCCATACCCGCGTTACCTGCGAGGGAAGCTCCTCGAAAAAGACGGGGTTTTGCACGCGATCCCTGATTTCAATGAAAAGGCAGGGAATCTTGGGACGTTGAAGGACAGCGAATGCTTTATGATCATACCAGCCGGGGGAAGCGGGCAAAAAGCAGGAGAGCTGGTTGATGTTCTCACGCATGCCGCCCCAACCTGGAGAAGAGAGGGATAGCGAATGGTCAAGCCACCTTGTGTTTTGCAGATTGTCGGTTATTCGAACAGTGGCAAGACGACGCTGCTCACCAAGCTCATTCCGATTCTCGAACAGGCAGGGATAAGGGTCGGGGTCATCAAGCATGATGGCGGACACGATTTTGAGTGGGATCAGCCAGGGAAGGACACCTGGCGTTATCGTGAAGCCGGAGCTTCGCTGGTTGCGATCACATCCAAAACGAAAACGGCCATCGTGGAGCAAAAGCCGCAGGAGCTGTCCGTCCTTATCCAGCGCTTGGCAGATGCTGGGGCCCAGCTCGTTTTGGTAGAAGGCTTCAAGCGTGAAGGCTATCCCAAGCTCGTGCTGCTTCGCAGGCCAGAAGATGAGGAGCTCTTATCGATCGTTACTGATTTGGTAGGGATCGTAGGTTGGTCAGACAATCGTCAGCCGGGGTTGCCCTTTTTCGATATAAATGACATAGACAACTTGGCCAAGTTTGTAAGGGAACAGGTATCTGGTTGGTATTTCAAAACTGATTAGAAACATTGAGATCATTCCAGCTTGATTTGGGATGATCTTTTTTTGTAGCATAAGAAGGATTGGAAAAGTCGAAGAAGCTGCTATGCCTGCTGCCAGGATGTTTTGCAATTGTCACAAATTGTTTCTATTTCCTGTGACCAGAATCACATGTGTATCTGTGAACCTCCCGTACACTTGAAATATAGAAAGTACGAAGCACTTCAAGGAGGTTCTACGATGTTAAGCCAAAAAACCATTGAAATTATAAAATCAACCGTTCCTGTGCTAGAGGTGCACGGAACTGCCATTACAAAACGTTTTTATCAAATGATGTTTGCCAAGCACCCTGAGCTTCTCAATATTTTCAACCACGCTAATCAAAAGCAGGGAAGACAGCAAATGGCTTTGGCCAATGCGGTGTATGCTGCGGCATTGTATATTGATAAGCTGGAAACGATTTTGCCAGTGGTGAAGCAGATTGGACATAAGCACCGCAGCTTGGGAGTGAAGGCTGAACACTACCCAATCGTTGGGGAAAACCTGCTAGCTGCGATCAAAGATGTACTTGGGGATGCCGCTACGGACGAGATTTTACAGGCGTGGGCGGAAGCGTATGGCGTCATTGCAGATGCTTTCATCAGTGTAGAACATGAAATGTATGAACAGGCAAGCGGTCAGACTGGAGGATGGGTAGATTTTAGAGAGTTTATCGTCCAACGCAAGGTGAAGGAAAGTGACGTGATTACTTCCTTTTATCTGGTTCCGGCGGATGGTCAACCGATTTCCAGCTTTGAGCCAGGGCAATATGTCAGCGTCAAGGTAGAATTACCGGGCGAGCAATTTACACACATTCGCCAGTACAGTCTCTCTGATGCGCCAGGGAATGCGTACTACCGCATTTCTGTCAAACGCGAGGACGCGATGCAAGATAAGCCGGCAGGAAAAGTATCCGTCTATTTGTCAGAGGAAGTGAAGGAAGGAGATAGCCTGCAGCTGTCTGCTCCGGCTGGAGATTTTACCTTACAGCAAGAGGACAGCCGTCCGGTTGTGCTGCTCAGTGGCGGTGTAGGATTGACCCCAATGATCAGCATGCTGAACACACTGATCAATTCGGGAACAGACCGTCCGATCACCTTCATTCACGCAGCTAAAAACGGAAATGTGCATGCCATGAAGCCGGCAGTAGAGGAGTTGGCCGCAAAACATCCACAGCTTTCTGTTCACTGGTGCTATACACAGCCGACTGAACAAGATCGATTGAACGGTGCTTTTCAGAAAGAAGGATATATCGACTTGCCATGGCTGCAAAAGGTCATCGATACAAAAGAGGCGAGCTACTATTTTTGTGGTCCAATTCCATTCATGAAGACGATCAACGGTGCTCTGTTGGAATGGGGAGTGCCAGCTGCCGATATTCATTATGAGTTCTTTGGTCCGGCAGCGACCTTGGCATAAAGAGCTCTTACAAAAAAAGCCCAAGCTTACTCGCGATTCGCAGCTTGAGCGCGCAGCAGCCGATTTACCGTCTCGCGGCGAAGCCCGATGAGCTGACCGATTTCATCCTGAGTCAGCAAATCCGAAAGCGAAGCGACAGGGATAAATGTCTGAAACCAAAGCTGGAGCTTGCGAAGCTTTTCAGCAGGAGAGACTTCGGTCAGTTGGTCGATACGCTGCTGCATCATCCGCAGCTTCCCTTGCAGCTGTAACGCGATATCACGACATTTTTCAGGATTGTCATCCAGATGGCGATACCAATCCGGGGCAGACAGTACTTCGACCTCACAGGTCACGAGAGCGATTGCTGTCCCGTAATAGGGATTCGGGCTCATCAACGAATGATGCGGAATGATCTCATCCGGAACGATGATGTTAACCAGCGTCAATGCTCCGTCTGCATGTACCCGAACGATTTTTAACAGACCGCTCTTCAAATGATAGAGCGGTCCAGATTCTCCTTGTCGAAACAAAACTTCTCCCTTGTGCAGGATCATGGGTTTCTCCTCGATTCTCTGAGTCTTTCTCTAGCAATTATAGCAAGCCCGGCAGGAGGAAGTAAGCAAGCGTAAAAAGCAGTTTGCCGCTTTTTTAGGCTTGCTACAGCAAGGATGCCTTTTGCTATAATGGGGAAATCACAGATGAATAAAGGGAGTTGTCTGATGTTCAACTTTTTTACATGGGTAGGCTCCATCATGGGGGTACTCACACTCGGATTGATTGGCTATGTGGCTTACCGCTACTGGTACCATATGGGACAGCTTCCGAAGCCGGAGTTTCGTCATCTGGACACGAAAAAACCAGTGCCTGCCGACTGGAGTCATGATGAGGTTATGTTTACATGGATCGGCCACTCGACGATTCTGTTGAATATGTTTGGTACGAAAATACTGACAGATCCGGTTTTGGGCGAGAAGCTCGGGATTAAGCTTGCAGGTGTCCATTTTGGTCCCAAGCGTTTTACACCTCCTGCCCTCGACTTTGCTGAAATTGGCGAGGTAGATATCATCTTGCTATCGCATGCCCATTTGGATCATGTCGATCTGCCTACTTTGCAGAAAATAGCGAATCGCTCCACACATGTCATTACGGCGCACCAGACGAGCAAGCTGTTCAAGCATATGCCATTTGGTTCGTATGAGGAAATGCAGCCGGGAGAAGCCATTACTACCAAAGAAGGAATGACGATTACTGCGATTCCTGTTCGCCATTGGGGCAACCGCTTTCCATGGAATCATGGATATGGCTACAACGGCTATATGATTGAGAAAAATGGCGTGCGCATCCTCTATCCAGGTGATACTGCTTATATCTCCATGGAAAATTTGCCGAAACAATTCGGGGCTATCGATCTGGTGTTCATGCCGATTGGCGCCTACAAGCCAGACTCGTATCAAGCAGCGCATTGTACGCCAGAGCAAGCATGGCAAATGTTCAAGGAGACCCAAGCCAAGTGGCTGGTGCCTATTCATTGGAATACGTTTGTGCTCTCGCGTGAGCCTGTTGATGAGCCGTTCGAGCGTCTGTTGGCAGCAGCGGGGGACGAGAGGGACAGGATTGTTGTTGAAAAACAAGGGGAGACGTTTTCATTCCCTGTTCAATAGGTGTGAAAAGTTGGCGACTGCGTACATAGCAGTCGCTTTTCTAATTGATATGAATAAACGGGGAGGGAATAGCTACCTTATTATAGAAATATTTTTATCGAAGGAGTTTGTTGAGGAGGGGTACATATGACAAAAGCATTGCCACAACGCTGGGATATGGATGTGATTTTTCCTGGTGGGAGTGAATCGGAGGATTTTCGGGCGTTTTTAGGGACTTTGGAAGGGGATATTGCGAACCTGAAAGCACGGTTGGAGCAATCTGGCGCTGGTTTGCATGAGACAGCGGCTTTCAAGGAAGTTGTCACTCATGTCCAAAGCATTGCCGTGCGTGTGAGACAAGCAGGTGCATTCATTTCCTGCCTGACTGCTCAAAATGTAAAAGATGAGCCAGCCAAGCTGATGGGTGGTCGTGTGAAGAGTATCTCGGCTGCGTTTGGTGCAGTATTGACGCGCTGGGAAGAACAGCTGCTGGCTATTGAAGCGGCTGCATGGGAGAAGCTGTTGGCAGACGAAGAATTGCAACCGCTTGCTTTTGTGCTGAATGAGCGCCGCCGCCGTGCACAGGAAAAACTGTCGCCTGAACAAGAAGTGCTGGCAAACGATTTAGCCGTAGACGGGTATCACGCTTGGCAAGATTTGTACAATGCGGTCGTAGGACGTATGACCATTGAGGTTGAGGTCAATGGAGAGACGAAGCAGATGTCTGTCGGGCAAGCTTCTAACCTGATGAGCAGTCCTGATCGAGCTGTACGTGCCCAAGTATTTGAAAAGTGGAAAGAAGCCTGGGGCAAGGAAACGGAGCTGTGCGCGCAGGCGCTGAATCACTTGGGTGGTTTTCGTCTCTCTCTGTACCGACATCGCGGCTGGGATTCCGTCCTGCGTGAGCCGCTGGATATTGGACGGATGCAGGAAAAAACACTCGATGCGATGTGGCAGGCCATCGAAAATCGCAAGGATCGTCTGGTTGCCTACCTGGAGCGCAAGGCAAAGCTGCTCGGTGTAGACAAGCTGAGCTGGTACGATGTAGGAGCTCCAGTCGGTAAGGTACATAAAGAAGTGTCTTACGATGAAGCAGCTGCCCTGATCGTTGAGCATTTCAACCGCTTCAATCCGAGCATGGCTGAGTTTGCGCAAAAGGCATTCGATGAAGGCTGGATCGAGGCAGAGGATCGTCCTGGCAAGCGCCCAGGCGGATTCTGCACGAGCTTCCCAGTCAGCAAGCAGTCCCGCGTGTTCATGACGTATGCGGGAAGCGCAAGCAATGTATCCACACTGGCACATGAGCTGGGGCATGCATATCATCAGCAAGTCATGTGGGATTTGCCGGCGCTTAACCAAAACTACGCGATGAACGTAGCGGAAACAGCATCGACCTTCGCAGAGATGATCCTCGCTGACGCTGCTGTGAAAAATGCAGCCAATGATGATGAGAAACTGGTGCTCTTGGAAGATAAGCTGCAATCCATTGTCGCGTTTTTCATGAACATCCACGCTCGCTTTATTTTCGAGAAAAACTTCTATGAGAAGCGCAAAGAAGGTCTTGTTAGCGCGGCTGATCTCGACCGAATCATGGAAGAGGCGCAAAAGCAAGCGTACAACGGAGCTTTGGCAGATTACGAGCCGCACTTCTGGGCATCCAAGCTGCATTTCTATATCACGTCGTATCCGTTCTACAACTTCCCGTACACATTCGGGTACTTGTTCAGCATGAGTGTCTATGCGCGTGCGCTTGAAGAAGGCGAGAGCTTCGCACCGAAATACGATGCACTGCTCCAAGATACGGGCCGCCTGATGGTAGAAGACTTGGCGAAGAAGCATCTCGGCGAGGATATGACGACAGTCGAGTTCTGGCAAAAAGCTGTTGATCTGGCTGTGGCAGACATCGACGAATTCCTGCGCCTGACAGAAGAAGCATAAATTCAGGAATAAATAAGCTCCAAGCAGTCTGTCGCTTTTCCGACAGGCTGCTTTTTCGTTGAGAGATTGTTAATATCGCAGACGAAATCTTCGGATAACCTTTACCTGCGGTTTATAGAATCCTCGCCATTTTTTCGTACAGTAAAAGGGAAGGGAATACTTGCAAAGGGAGGCATCGTAATGGACACTGGCAGTCATCTTTTGTTGGGTGTCACACTGGCGGGCTTAGCCCATATCACGCCGGCAGTGGCACATGATCCGGCGCTTGCTCAGGCGCTGATGGTCGCAACGGTAGTGGGATCTCATGCCCCGGATTTCGACACTGTGGCCAGACTTCGCGGTATTTCTTTTTACATTCGCTTTCATCGGGGAATTACTCATTCGATTCCCGCCTTGTTTCTGTGGCCCCTCATCATCAGTCTTCCTCTTGCCTGGGGGTTTGGTCTCATGGGGCAGTTCGGGATTTTGTACGGGTGGACGCTGCTGGCCGTTGTGCTGCATGTTTTTCTCGATATGCTAAACGCTTATGGAGTTCAATGTATTCGTCCTATTAGCAGGCGCTGGGTGCATTTGGATGTACTCGCGATTTTTGAGCCACTGGTGTTCGCGGTTCATCTGGCAGCGGCGATATGGTGGATAGCTTTTAACGGAAATCCCAGCGTGCTATTTCCGATAGCGTATGGCATGACGCTCCTGTATATTGGCGTGCGGGCTTGGCAGCATCACCGTAACGTCAAGCGGGTAGCAAGGGCATTGGAAACAAGAGGCATATCCCATGTTTTCCCGAGCATACATCCTTTTCACTGGCGATTCGTCGTAGAGACGGAGGAACTGTTTTACACAGGGAGGATCGAGTATGCACGTGTAATACTGGAGGATGTGTATCCGAAACAGCAGCGTGATGCAATCATTCAGGCTACAGTCGGTGTGGACGGAGTTCGTGCTTTTCTCGGATTTGCTCAACGCATCCACGTCACGTGGAAGGAGATTGCCGACGGTTATGAAGTCACGTGGAGCGATGTGCGCTTTTGGTACAACCGCAAGCTGCCATTTGGCGTAGATGTTGTCTTGGACCGTGATTTGAACGTCGTTGATCATCGGTTGGGCTGGCGAAAAAAAGCGTGGGACCCGCCGTTTGTATAAGGAAAGCTAGTATAGGTAAGCCCCGTCAGTTTGGTGAAGCTGGGGGCTTACTTTTTTTGTGTAAGGACATTTATAACAATAACACCAACAAAGCTGGTGAGAAGAAAACACAGGGCTTGTAGACCTTGATAGCGCCTCCCCTTTTGGAAGTGGAGACGGACAGTGAATCACCCCTGCTGGCGTGTCAGAGTCGAAGAGAACTGTGCTTTTTCTTCTCCTCCACTATGTTGACCCCATTCATAAGGACCTTTATAAGTTATTCTAACGAAATGGCGCTATGCAAAATCCAGCAAGAATGATACACTGAGAAAAACTAAAACGTTCGATGGTGATAGAATGAATGATATGTATTCGATTAGAGTAGAATGGTCTCCTGCGTATGAATGTATCATTAGCCTCTACACTTACATTTACGAAAAGGAGCGCAAGCATTATTTGCTTGGTTCTGCTTGGAAAGAGGAGACAAAACAAAAGCTCCCGGCGTCTTTTGCAGATGAACTCGCAGATGAACGCTGGGAGGTGCTCCACCGTTTGGTGCTGCTGGTAGCGCAATCGCCCCAGACCAAATCCGTTGAAGAATTTCTTGGGTGGCTGGAGAGCATCCCTCCCGGTGAAATTTATGAGCGCCTCGCGCCATGGGTGGAGACAATCCCGCTGAACCTGGGGGAAATCCGTGATCACAGCCTATCGTTGCTTACCCGGTGGAATGAACATTATTTTTCGAAAGTGGACTCACGCATTTTGGAGAGTCTGCAACGGAGCGCCGATGAGCTGACAGTCCGCGCCAAAGAAACGCCTCCAATCGATTTGGTCGATCATGTTACAAACGGTATCTGGATTGAGCCAATGGCAGATTTGCGCGAGGTTGTACTGATCCCGCAATATCATTGTGCCCATTCTTCTGTTCTCGACTTTTATCGGGGGCTTGCCACTTGCATGTACCCTGTCAAAGATGCGGCAACGACAAAACCACAGCCGCTCCTGGAGCTGTTGCCCATCACACAGTGCCTAGCGGATGAGAAGCGCCTGCAAATCTTGCGCTGCCTGGCAAAAAAGACGTGCACTCTAGGTGAATTACAGAAGCAAGTATCACTGGCAAAAAGCACCGTCCATCATCATGTAACGGCGTTGCGTAGAGCGGGGCTGATTCGTGCTCACTACACAGGAAGTACGACGATTTCCTACTACAGTCTGCGAGAAGCCTTCGTCGAGCGTCTCCCGGTCTTGCTTCGTTCCTTCTTCCATACATCAGAGTAATTTTGCTTACGGAAATGACATGATTTTGTTGAGAGGGTAGGTTGAATCAGTATGAGCAAAATGAGGCAAGTGTGGGAGGCGTATCACCCGATTGTTCATCTGTTGATGGCAGGGTCGGTGTTCGTTCAGCTCACCCAATCGATGAGTATCCCTTTTCTAGCCATCTATCTCGGTGAAACGACGAAGCTCTCTCACGCCTATATTGGGCTTATTATCGGTGCAGGTCCTTTGGCTGGAACAGTAGGGGGATTTGCTGGCGGGATTCTCTCGGATTTGTTTGGCAGACAAAAGCTGATGTTTTTTTCCTTGCTTGCTATGGCGTGCTCGATTATCGGATTCATTACGGTGGCTCATCCGATCGGTTTGCTGTTGATCAGCTTGGTTATGGGATTGGCGGCTTCAATTTTTGCGACGGTTTCAAAAGCGCTGATGGGTGACTTGACTCCCGAGCATAAACGTTTTCGTGTGTTCTCGAATCGCTATCTTGCGAACAATCTAGGTTTTGCGATTGGTCCTATGCTCGGTGCTTTTTTGGGGATTTCCGGCAGCAATCTGGCGTATATTCTGACTGCGGTATCCTTGGTGAGCTTTGCCGTCATTTTATTAGTGGCATGTCGGAGATGTGGCGTCACCGATGATGGCGGGGGGAACGGTGAGGTAGAAAGAGCCAGTTTGCCTGAGATCTGGCAAGTGCTCAGAAGGGATGTCGTCCTTCTTACATTTGTCACAGGCGGAATCCTGTTAGTGACGGTGTACGGTCAGATGTCTGTTACGCTCTCCCAATACTTGCGGGAAAACTTTTCGGAAGGAGTCGCCTTGTTTGGAACGTTGATGAGCGTCAACGGATTTACCGTCTTGCTTTTGCAAATTCCATTGACGAGACTGGTTGAGCGTTGTTCCTTGTTTACACGGATAGCAGGTGGCGCTGTATTGATGGCCATAGGAGAAGTCGGCTTTGCTTTTTCGCCAAACTGGGCTTGGTTTATTACAGCGATGATCGTTTTTACGCTAGGTGAAATCCTGATTGTACCGGCGGAGTATGCGCAAATCGACGAGATCAGTCCCGCGAATATGAGAGGGACTTACTATGGGGCACAAAGCGCAACGATGCTGGGCAGCTTCCTCGGTCCATGGGCAGGTGGCATGGTGCTCACCGCATATGGTGGCCCCGTAATGTTTTTGGTCATGGCAGTATTGGCGCTGGTCAGTTTGATCTTTTATTGGCTTGGACGCAGGTTGCATGAAAAGCGGAAGCAGCCTGGAAATGCGATTGTAGAGACTGCCATTTAGCTTCTTGCCGTTTATTTGCGAGTGCCGTATAATAGAAAGTATCTTTTTCAAAAGGGGAAGTTTTGATGTCGGTGTGTGTTCTTAACTAAGCAATTGGATAGGGTACTCCCAGTATTTTTGGCAAAAACCACATTTCATGTCGGCTTATTTGCTATGGAAAAAGGGAGGCCTTGATTAGTTAAGAACTTACGGTCATCCATCTACCCATTTGCTCGACTACGGGAACCGTGCTCTTACGCACGGTTTTTTTGCGTGACTATCCACGCGCACGTAGCGAACGTATGCCCTCAAGGCGGAGATGAACGAATGTTCATGCTCTGCCTTTTTTGCATGCATCGATGGGTCCATCCCTTTTGAAGAGAGGTTCTCCACATGAAAAATTATATCGAAGACACCTATAAACAAGTACGTTTGCAAGAAGGACAACGTGTAATCGAACAGTTTCTGCTCGCGTGTTATTTTCATCCGGGTTTGCCTACGAAAGAGCTGGCGAGAAAAGTACTCTTGCCTGTACCTGTGGCGACTGCCATTAAAAAAGAGCTGATCAAGGCAGGTGCCATACAGCAGGGGAGCGGGGTGAGATGCACCGTAGAAGGGGAAGCGTTCATTGAGCAAAAGCTAGGGTATGGTGGGCTGGATCGGGAGCTGTACGAGAAGCTGATGAGAGGCGACGAAGCTTGGAAAACCGAGCTGGCTGACCTGCAAGCGGAGATGGAGACGATTTTTGCTGGGCGTCCGCAAGTCGATGTACAGATCGATCAGTCCAAATGCACAGTCGAGACGAGCTTGCGCAGGGCGATTTTATGCTTGCGGCATCAGAGCTTGGTGGGCAAAAAAATATTATGCGTCGGGGATGATGATTTGGTCAGCATTTCGCTAGGGCTTTTGCTCAAGCGCTTGTTTCCAGGGAATCAGCAACGTCCAGAGCAAATTGACGTAGTCGACATCGATGAACGCTTTCTCCAGTACATTACGGATGTGTCCAAGCAAAAATCATTGTCCATAGTATGCCATCAGGCTGATTTGCGGCAGCCGCTGCCAAAGAAGCTGCAGGGTGGGTACGATTGCTTTTTTACCGATCCCCCTTACACGCTGCAAGGAATGGCTTTGTTTTTATCACGTGGAATCAGTGGGCTGCAAAAGCAAAAAGGACTGTCCATCTTCCTGTCCTTTGCGCATAAATCGCCTGATTTCACGCTGAATATGCAGCGGGAGTTCGTGCTGGCAGGCTTGACCGTACGAGAGGTGCTCAGTCATTTCAATGAATACGAAGCGGCGCAAATGATTGGAAATAAGGGACAGATGATCGTGCTCACCACTACAGAGCTGACGGCTCCGACGATCAAGCATCCATTTCTAGAGTCGCTGTACACAGGCGAGGAGGCTCCTTCCAAACGTGAGTATCAATGCAAGCGTTGCAAAAGATCGATCCAGGTTGGGGCACAGGCAAAAATAGTGACGATCGAACAATTGAAAAAACGAGGCTGCCCTCGTTGCAAACACCAGAGCTTTGAGCTGTTGTCCCGCTGGAGAGCACAAGACTGATTGTACGCAAGTGGTCATATGGTAGTGGTGGAGGGGAGGGAGAAAAAGATAAGATGGCTTACGAAAAATCGTTTGCTGTATTACGGATCGGGACGGGTATCTTGTTTTTCATCCATGGCATAGCCAAGCTGCAACGAGGGATGGCTGCCGTTGTGACGACGTTTGGCGATCTCGGCTTGCCGGGGTGGCTGGCGTATCTGGTGTTGATCGTAGAATTGATCGGCGGTCTCGCGCTGATCATCGGAGTCGGGGCGAGATATGCTGCCTGGGGATTAGCTGCGATCATGGCAGGAGCGATTGTGACGGTGAAATGGGCGAAAGGGTTCGTGGGCGGTTATGAGCTGGATTTGATCCTGTTGCTTGTCACGATTTGTGTGGGTCTAAAAAGGTGAAAAAGAGATCCGGCTGAACCAGTAAGCGGTCAGCTGGATCTCTTTTTTTAAACAAACAGCTCGTAACACTCAGGAGAAACGCTATCTAAAAATGGACTTTTTTCACCCGAATAGTAAAGATGCAGCTCGTGCATGGCACGTGTACATGCCGTATAAAAAAGCTTGCGTTCACTTTCTTCGCCATAGCATGTGGCGGAAGCATCATAAAGGATAACCGCATCGAACTCGACTCCTTTTGCCAAGTAAGAGGGAATGATCAAGATTCCTTTCTCAAAGGAAAGGGTAGCAGGCTTGATCAAGCGAACCGGCAATCTCTCTTGCAAAGTGTCATGAACGGCTTGGGCTTCCTCTAGCGTTTTGGTGATAACAGCGATGGTCTGATGACCACGATCGGCGAGCTCACGTATGCGTGCTTCGATTTGATCGGCATGAGCTTGAGGTGCTGTCACTTTGGTTAGAGTGGGCAAGCGACCGTCGCGCATAAAAGGCTCAATCGTATTCCCATCTCGCAAAAGCTGTCGTGTAAACAAGACGATGGGATAGGTGGAGCGGTAGCTTTTGGTCAGGACGAAGGTCTCCGTCTCTTCAGGCACAAACAGGGATGTGACAGTCTCGAAGCTATTCTGGTGATAAGCATGGGCGTAAATCGCCTGATTCCAGTCTCCCAGCACAGTCATTTTGGCACGGGGAAACAAGCTCTTGATGAGAGCGAACTGAAAGGCGGAGTAGTCCTGGGCTTCATCGAGAAAGACATGACGGACGAGGTTATTCGTCTGCTTGCCTTCCAATCGTTCCTGCAAATACAAATAGGGAGGGATGTCTTCACAAGCCAAATACTGTTGCTCTAAACGCTCTGCTGTCTGTACGCACACTGCGGGCCAATTGTCCATTACATCGTGTTGGAGAGTGTTTGGCGCAAGTGTCCCGAGTAAGTCAGGTGACAAGAAAAGCTGGCGGTAAATGGAGCGAGTATCAATAAATTGAAGTTCCCGAATAAAATCGCGCAGAGGCCGAAACTGCTTTTTGACGACCCATGTGGCTAAGAGCTCCTGCTCGCGTTCGAAGTCATCAAAGGTGTCCTCCCGAAACTGTTTTTTGCGGCGCAGCGATTGATAGGCAGCTACATAAGCGTCTCGGTCAAGCAGCTCCATTTCCTCTTCTACCCATGGCTTTGATCGTTCTCGCTGTTCCAGCTTTTTCAGCTCCGTCAGCAGTGATTTCGCAACGAGTACCATCCGATTGGGGATCGGAAGACTCGTATCGAGAGAATAAAACAGCTCATGGATGTGGGCAGCACTGATCAAAGTCTGGTTTCTAAATGTAACAGGACGAAACATGATACCAGATTGTTTCAAGCTATTCGCGTATTCGTCCATAGCCTGCAAAAACAAGGCGCTTGATTTGAAACGGATTCCTTCCAGCCGCGCCTCGTATCCAGACTGATCACTTGCTGTCAGTACGTACTCCATCTGTTCAAGCGGGTTTTCCAGGCGGAAGTCGTCACCGAGACGATGCTCCGCGTATTCCTGAAAAGTCGTTTGCTGCATATTTTCCTCGCCGAGTTCAGGAAGAACGGTCGAGACGTAGCTGTTAAACAAAGAGTTGGGCGAGAACAAGACGATTTGCTCCGCGGTCAATGTCTTGCGATAACGGTATAACAAATAAGCGATTCGTTGCAAAGCAGCAGACGTTTTTCCGCTGCCGGCAGCTCCGGAGACGATGACGAGTCGGCTGCGTTCGTTGCGGATGATGCGGTTTTGATCCCGCTGGATCGTGGCCACGATGCTTTTCATTTGAGAGTCAGCCTGTTTGCCGAGTACCTCCTGAAGCAGCTCGTCGCCAATCGTCACGCCCGTATCGAACAGGTGCAGCAATTTGCCGTCGCGAATGATGTATTGTCTTTTGCACGTAATCTCTCCATTTACGTTTCCGCTTGGGGTATTGTACTCTGCTGGCCCCGGCGAATAGTCGTAATACAGACTGGAGATCGGTGCGCGCCAGTCGTAGACGAGAAACTCCTCGTCGTTTTTATCCAGCAAGGAAGCAATGCCGAGGTAGATGGCTTCTGGCTTCGATTCCAGCTCTTCTTGAAAATCAATCCTGCCAAAATAGGGAGAGTGCAACAATCGCTGCAGCGTACGCAACTGATTTTGGGCATGGCGATGGATGCGTTCACGCTCGGACAGGACTTCCGCTTGCTGCTTGATACTGGCGTAAGTCTCGACAGCTTCGATGGCATCCTCGAAGTTGACAGTCACATCGTCCCAAAAATGCTTGCGAATTCCGATGATATCCTCGCTCACGACATTCACATGCTCTTTGAGGTCATCTATTCGGTTCTTTATCTCTGAGATGACTCGTTCAACACGTTGTTGTTCGTTTTGCCTATCTTGATCAGTCACGCTCATGGTACCGCTCCTTTTTCGTTCCCCATTTTTGGCCTGAAGGTTTGACAATCGAAAGTGAATGTGGTACTATTATATTGGAGATAAAATAGTCACATCCTATTGATTGATCAACAGACCAATTCTCATTCTATCACGTGAAAATTGGCTTTTCAACATGGTGTAGGAAAAATACAAAGTGAAATGACAGGGAACTCCTTTGGGGGTTCCCTTTTTGTTGCGGTTAGACTTGTCCGCCAAGCATTCCAGTGAGAGCTACCCATATACGGGTTGTTCCCACCAGTCTATTGAAAAGTAAAAGGATGTCCTCTCACCTGTGCTTGGAACGCGAACGATGAGCGCCATTCCTGGTCCGAGAATCCACTGTCCGCCAGGGGTCGCCTCAACGGTGGAGGACGCCGGAATGATTCGCGTGGCGGTATGAATGTGATCAGAAAAGGTATCCGTCATACCAGTGCCATGCAAAAGTTGCCCTTGAGCGGCGGGACAAGCAGGGAGTTGAACATAACCTGAAGTCACTTGACGAGAGAGGGTCGTACCTGTGATAGAGGAGGCTTTGCCAAACAAGAAATGTGCTTCTATCGGGTGCGGGGAAGGATTGGTGATCATCCAGTGATGGACAAATAAATGAACACCGGAGCGTAAGGGATTCGACAAGGCAGCAATCCCGATAGCTCCATCGCTCACGATCATTTTTTCCGATTGCCCCATGAAGTATTTACATTGATCCGCCATCGACATCGCATACGGAATGTGAACACTCCGACTCAGCTGTTCCGTAGCAGAAGGAGTGGGAAACGGATAGTACCCCATCTGCATGTAGACATCTGGTATTCCGCCATAAAAGTACGAGCGTGTGTAGGAGGGTTTCGTCATGATTTCCTCTCCTTGTGAGTGGGGTAACTGCTAACTCTACAGCATATGGCAATCGTCCATGGAGGGTGTCAGGAAGCAAAAAAACAGACACCATTGTAGCTGGTGTCTGAACGAGTTTGAAATGGATTACTTTTTCTGGGTAGGAAGACGAACGCGATGGTATTGCTCCAGGCGGCCGTCTGAGTCAATGGACAGTTCAATTTGCTCCTTCTCGGCTTTAAAAGTAATCCCGCTTAGTTCTCGTGTAAATCCGTTCGTATCTCCTGTTTCAATGGATTGGTCGCTAACGGTTTTAAACAGCTTCGCATTTTCGCTGCCAAGTATTTGGTTCATAAGCTCTTGTCCACGACGCTGGTAGTAATCCTTTTGGCGGGACGCTAATTTCGCTGCAGGAAAGGGGCCGCCGTGATAGTGCAGCAAGATGCCTGTCGTACTGTCGAATTGCATTTCGGCAAAACGTTTCCCTCTATCCGTTGCATTCCCTGTCTCTTGCAGGGTAATCGTCCATACTCCCCGAATGTCTCCTGATATAGACATGGGAGACTTATGCATCCCCATGATTTTCCACGTTTTCAGCGAGGGCTCCACTTCAAGCAGCTTTTGAAAACTGGCCTCTACGAGAGCAGGTAATGATTCCTGCTTACTTGCATCACTTGGCTGCGCGGCGGGAGCATGCCCCGAACTTACAGTCGCGACCCCTGTCAAACCGATAACAGCTGCCAACAATAAACTGCCGATTACTTGAAAAGGTTGTATTTTCATGGTCGATCTCCTTTACTGTAACGAAATTTTTACTGCTTTATCCGGTTCTGCTTCCCCACTCATATGCGGGATTAATTGGATGTACGCGGGTTTTTCCTTAAAGGAAACGATAAATTTTCGCGAAATCCCATTCTCGTCGTAATCAGTGCTTTCCTCCTCAATACGAATTTCCTTTCCATTGGGATCGAGGAGGGTATACGACGGCTCATACAGCTTGTCGTCAGGCGGAGTTTCTTTTAGTACAACCGTTGTGGATACCGGCGTGAGTGTAACCTCTTTGACCTGAAATGCAAAATTACTCCGCAAGGTTTGGCTGATGCGAGGCGTCAGGGTATTGCTGTCAATCTTCGTAAACTGCTTCACAACAGGAAGTTTCAGGTTCCATGTGCTTTGTGCATTTTGATAGTCATACAACTGCGCCTGCATCGTAAACTGATCGGGCCACGTGCCATTGAGGGTAATGGTAGTAACACCTGCGAACAAATAATCCTCCATCTGTTTGACCTCACTGCTCCAGCCAGCTCCGGTGTTATCGATGGGCTCAGCCAAGGTAAAATCCTTTAGCACGATTCTTTCTGCGATTTCCTTGGCGGATGCTTTTTCGGTCGTTTCGGGCATCTGAATCCAATAGCCAATACCTAATTGAATCCCATCGTAAAATACTTCGTTGACCGTTATCGTAATGCCATTGACGACTGCACTTTGGTTGACTGCGGTAATTAGCCCTTTTTCGTTGGCGATGTGTAGAGCATCTTCTTGAAACAGTTCAAAGACAGAGCTGATGAGCGGTACATGTTTCAGCTTTTCTGCCCATGTGGGTGAGGAAAATCCCAGCGCCAGCAGAGTGAAAAGGAGGAAAGACGCAACGCCTGCAGAGGCCATGAAAATCCTTTTCATGCGGAGACGGGGACCGGATGACTGCTCATGTGGCATGGTTGGGAATAAATTGCTTTTGATCCGTGCTACGGTTTCTTCGTCCGGGGTGTGTATTCCGTTTTCTCGTTCAAGCTGTTTGACGATGCCAATAAGTTCAGGTGCTTCATGGGCCAGAGCCCCGCTGCGCAACTCCGAATGAGGCGCCTCCAGCCACTTGGCAAAGCTCTCGATTTGTTCAGAAACAATCTCGTCTGGATTGCGGTTCATTAGAATCCTCCGATCCTCGTAGATTTCCTTTTACCTTTTCGAAGGCACGATACAGGCGATTTTTTACCGCACTCTCGCCCATTTGCATGATTTGTGCGATCTCGGCAAAGGTACATTCACCGAAAAATCTAAGCATGATAATTTCCCGTTCGATCTCATTGATTTGCTGGAGGGCAGAGGTTAAATCGAGTTGAGTGGCTGCTTGCTCTGCATAACAGGCAGACGAATTGGCAGAGAGAGAATCAAGCTCCAATTCTCTCGGGCGCCGCTTTTGCTTGCGTTGTTCGTCCATGAGCGTGTACTTGGCAATCTGAAACAGCCAGGTGGAAAAAAGCGACTCTTCCCGAAAGCTGTCAAGCCGACGTATTGCTTTTAAAAAGGTTTGCTGTGTCAGATCCTCCGCTAGCGTTTTCCCCACTTTGAATGAAAAATAACGGTAAATTCGCTTTACATAATGATCATAAATAGGAGCAAAGTCCTCTCGCTTTTCTTTGGCACGCGAAATCCAGTACTTCTCATCAAAAGGTGTGGATTCCATTTTCTCCCTCCCTTCTTCAACAGAATTAGACGCCAAGCATTAGAGAATCGACACATCCGGCTTTCGATTTTTTGCATAGAAAAAAGGCTGGGAGAAATATCCCAACCTTTTGCAAGCATATGAGCTCTTTCCTTTACGATACGGCTTTCCAGGCATGAATCGCAAGCAGCGCCCATCCAGCGAGGAACAGTACACCGCCAATCGGCGTAATCGCACCGAGAACCTTAATTCCGGTTAATGCCAACGTGTACAGACTGCCGGAGAAGATCAAGGTTCCGGCTGTAAAGCACCAGCCTGCCCAGACGAGGCCGGAAGAATCCGGGTACCATTTGAGCAACAGGGCAACCAGCACGAGAGCCAGCGCATGTGTCGTCTGATAGGTCACGCCCGTATGGAAAATGCCCAGCGAATAGGCGTCCAGTTTTTCCTTCAGTGCATGTGCTCCGAATGCTCCAAACGCAACCGAAAGAAATCCACTGATACTGCCAAGCATCAAAAACAGCTTCATGAGTGCGTCACTCCTTTTTTCGCATTACCTGTACATCTGTCCGACCTCTATTTTAGCGTAAAAAGATAGACATTGCCCAATTGTAATTTGGTGAACACGCCTTGGACTACCGTACAGACCGCTTGTCAACCTCCGACATAGAGTAAAGTATCGCAGTGGTAACGCTTACAGGCTGCTGCGACGGGAGGTGACGTAATATGAACAAATGGCTTTCCAATGTTGGAGGACTCCTCGGTGGCTACGCATTGCTAAAAGCGCCGTTGGAAGGTTCCTTCCTAAATGGGTTGGACCCGTTGGTGGATGGAGTTGGTCTGATCACTGTGGTTGTATTCGCGGGAGCTCTTATTTATTCTGGTGTACGCGACTGGTTCCAAGGCTAAGAAGGTAGACGAAAAAGCAAATCAAGGGTGTCTCCAGTCGGGGATGCCTTTTTTTCTTCGGAAGGCTGGCGTCTTTTAGCGCGCTCTCCCATATACATAAAGTAGATCGACGGCAAAAGGGGGAGGCGAAACGATTTGACCAACGACGAGCGAAAAGAACTGGAGCGATCCATTGACGAAATTACCGAGATCGCCAAAGGGTTCAATCTCGATTTTTACCCGATGCGATACGAGATATGCCCGTCTGACATCATTTATACATTTGGCGCGTATGGAATGCCCACTAGATTTTCTCATTGGAGTTTTGGAAAGAGCTTTTACCGTATGAAGTTGCAATATGACCTGAATCTGAGCAAAATTTACGAGCTCGTCATCAACTCCAATCCTTGTTACGCGTTTCTTTTGGACGGCAATTCCTTGATCCAAAACAAGCTCATTGTGGCTCACGTCCTTGCTCACTGCGACTTTTTCAAAAACAATGTGCGCTTCTCCAACACCAATCGGGATATGGTCGAAAGCATGGCGGCCAGCGGAGAGCGGATTCGCCAGTATGAGATCGAGTATGGCAAGGAGGCTGTCGAGAATTTGCTCGATGCGAGCTTGGCGATTCAGGAGCATATCGATCCGAGCTTGCTGCGTCCGAAGCTGCGTTGGAAACGAGAGCCAGAGGAGCCGAACAAAAAGACGAGGAACGAACGGCACTCCCCTTATGACGATCTCTGGGGGTTGGACCGCAAAGCAAAAGAGGAAGCAGAGCCGGTAAAAGCACCACGCAAATTCCCGCCAGAGCCGGAAAAAGACCTGCTGCTGTTCATTATGGAATACAGCAATATCCTAGACGATTGGCAGCGGGATGTGCTGACGATCATCCGGGATGAGATGCTGTATTTCTGGCCGCAGATGGAAACGAAGATCATGAACGAAGGTTGGGCCACCTACTGGCATATGCGCATTTTGCGGGAAATGGAGCTGACAGAATCGGAGACGATCGAGTTTGCCAAGCTGCATTCTTCCGTCATTCAGCCTTCGACGACGAGCATTAATCCGTATCATCTGGGCCTGAAAATTTTGGAGGACATTGAAAAGCGCTGGGATAATCCGACGAAGGAAGAACAGGAGCGTTTCGGACGCAAGCCAGGAGAGGGACGAGCGAAAATTTTCGAGGTGCGCGAGCTGGAGTCCGACATCAGCTTCATTCGCAACTTCCTGACCAAGGACCTCGTCAGTGATCTGGATTTGTATATGTTCGGCAAGCAGGGCAACGATTGGGTTGTCGCGGAAAAGCAGTGGGAGAAGGTACGCGATGGTCTTGCGGGCACACGGGTTAATGGGGGATTCCCTTATGTACTCGTGCACGATGGGGATTACTTACGCTCCGGCGAGCTGTACTTGAAGCACCATTTTGAGGGGCTGGAGCTGGATGTCAAATACGTAGAAAAAACATTGCCCTACGTTTATACCTTGTGGGGAAAATCCGTCCACCTGGAATCGATGGTGGAGGATCGACAAGTGTTGTTTACGTATGACGGCAAGAAAGTGCACCGCCGCTTTTTATAGGGAAAAAAGGCCGCATGCCCGGTGGAAGCTGACCGAGCGTGCGGCCTTTTCTACGTGTCCGAACTAGGACAACTGATCCGTTATGAGATTGGGGTTCATTCGTTTAGAGATAATTTTCGAAACGACAATTCCCAAGTGATTTGTAATATCATTTTGTGTAAATTTGTGAAACTCTATACAGGTTTTTCCGTCAATTATAAAAGGAAGTGTAATTAGAAAATATAACTAAATTGGAACTTTATATGAACAACACAAATTTTACAGTATTCCCCACAATAACCTTGTTAATCTACTGAAGTAAGTTATGTTTTACAAAATAATCGAGATTATAATTTCCGATTGACTAAGAGATATTGAATTTTCTTGTGCTGAAAGCAGAGACAGATTTTTTGAACAAACCGTAGCATCTGCCAGTCATCCGTTGTATTAACATTCGAAAGCATTTAAAGAAAGGAAGAGTGTTGATTATGAAGAAGAAAAACATCATAGTTATTGGCGCAATATTGGCGATAACTACAATTGCTACACCCACTGTATTTATTATAAATCACGCCTCAAACATAGATTCTCCTTCTAATTATCCAGTCAACGAACAAGGACAATCTTTTGGAGCTGGTCCTTTCCCAGAAGGGGCATCTCAAGAACCAGACTTGATAAAGGCGGAGGGGGAGAAAGGGGTTGAAGGATATGTAAGATCTTCTGACTTGAGTCCAGCAGTTTCTACACCAGAAGAGGCTATTGCTTTTCAAAAAATTATAGAAGCTACTGGTTTCAGATCGATTCCACTGTATAAATCAGATGGAAAAACTGTAATCGGCGAATTTAGGTTATATTCTTCAAATAAAATTAATGAGATTAAACAAAATTAATCAGTCTATTATGATTGAGAGGGAATGCATGAACACGACAAAACAAATAAGAAGCACATATCGGCATATGTTCTTGCCTTTGATTTGACTACTGAGCTTGGCTTGCAAGAGGAATGTGATCAGGTAACAAGAGTAACGTGGCGGTGGCTAGTTTGACCTTTACCCGGGTTTATTCCCACTAGAGTTTATGACGTTTTTTACGAAAATTTTAAACGATTACCATAAATATAATTACGAAGACTGATAAATGAGGTGATATTATCAAAAAAATTCTCTTGGTTATACTTCTGGGGCTGTTAGCATTCAGTTTTTTCGATCTTGACGTTAGCATAGGAATAAGTAAAAAAGTTTCTGTAGGTATCACAGTAGCGGTGGTTTTATGGATGACTTATTTGGACTATAAGGGTGGAGGAAAGACAGGCCGCATGCCCGGTGGAAGCTGACCGAGCGTGCGGCCTTTTCTACGTGTCTGAACTAGGACAACTGATCCGTAATTCCAATATGACTGCTGATCCCGCCGTCCATGGTGATGCTCGATCCGTTGATGTACCCGCTATGCGGTCCGACGAGATGATAAATCATCTGGGCGATTTCCAACGGCTGAGCTACGCGTTTCACCGGACTTTTGGCGATGACCCGATTCATGTAATCCGAAATATCCTCCGGACGTACGCCCATCGCCGTATCCACATACCCCGGACAGATGGCATTACAGGTAATTCCGTGCTCTCCCCATTCCGCAGCAATTGTTTTCGTATAGCCGATCATGCCGTGTTTGGAAGCGACGTAGGTGGATGAATGCGCAGAGCCTAGCAAGCCCTGAATAGAAGCGATGTTTACGATCCGCCCGTAGTTCCTTTCTTTCATCTTGGGCAACAGGTTTCTGCAAAATAGGAATACACTCCTCAAGTTGGTATTCATGATCCAATCCCACTCTTCATCGGAGACTTCGTCGACTCGGTGGAATGGACCGCCAACTCCAGCATTGTTGACCATGATGGTAATATCCCCGAAATGTGATTCTACAAGCTGGATGGCTTCTTCAATCTGCGTTCGTTGACCGACATCACAGCGAATGGGCAAGGCCTGACCACCTGCCTGATTAATTTCTTCAGCGACGAACTGTGCCTTTTCTTCTTGTACATCAAGAACAGCGACACAGACCCCATTCTGAGCCAAAAGCTTTGCTGCTGCGGCCCCGATACCATTGCCTGCTCCTGTGATGATTGCTACTTGCTGCATAATAGGTAAACTCTCCTTTTCATCTGTCATTTAGAGAACGCCTTTAGGCGGAAGGATTTTGACTTCATCGATTCGAACGTGGAGGGGACGGGAGGCGATATCTAACACAGTATCTGCCACATCTTTTGGTACGAGCATCGCACTCGGATCAAAAAAATGCCGGTCCTCCGTCATGTTTGTATGAACGGCGCCGGGAAAAATGGTGGAGACTCTTACATTGTCGTTTTTCCATTCTTCATTGCAAATTTGGGAAAAGCCTTGGACAGCAAATTTCGAAGCGCCATATACGCCGTTTTCTGCAATGGGAATATAGCCTGAGACACTAGAGATATTGATGATACGGCCTCCGTGAGCTTTCATTACCTTGTATCCTTCGCGGCTGCAAAGAAAGAGTCCGGTTACATTGGTGCGGAAAACATTCTCCCATTCTTCTAAGCTTGTTTGTTCGACAGGCTTAAACACGCCGACTCCTGCATTGTTGACGAGGACATCTAGACGTCCGTATAACCTTTGTACAAGTGCAAATAGGGCATGGACACTTTGCTCGTCAGTGACGTCTAGCTGTACATTCGTCACACTTCCCGGTTCAGCGTGTGCAATTTCGTTCGGATGAGGCGCGGTTCGAGAGGTTGCCCAAACGATCGCTCCTTCTTTTGCGAGAACATTTGCCATCTCAAGGCCCAATCCTCGACTGGCTCCTGTGATGACCACGACTTTATTCAGTAGTTTCATGTGTACCTCCGTATATGAAACGTTCATGCCAATAACTGGGTTTACTAAACGTTTTTTAATGGTACAAAAATTTGCCCTTACCAGCAAGCGCCATAGGAATGAATTTCGGTAAAAGTAGTAGGAATTTGCTGGAAGGAACTAGGTATTTGATCGTAGAAGCTTTGTTAGTAAACCTAATTCACCTTGGGAGGCTCTTTCAATGGAAAAGCATGCGGCTGTTATCGGATCAGGTGTTATGGGACATGGAATCGCGCAGCTATTCGCATTGGCTGGATTTCGTGTTTCTCTTTACGATTTGCAGGAAGAGTTTTTGATGAAAGCGAGAGCTAGCATCGAGCACAGCCTTTCCCTTCTGGTTGCAGAGGGAGTGATTGCAGACCAGTCTAGAGTAGCGGCGCTCGAGCATATCGTCCTGACCACGGATTTGCAAGCGGCAGTATCTGCTGCAGAAATTATCACAGAAGCAATACCAGAAGTCATCGAGCTAAAGTGGGAGCTGTTTGAAAAGCTGGAACATTACGCAAGGCCAGATGCGATTATTGCTTCCAATACGTCTACGTTTTCGATTGCGAGACTGATCGAAAAGGCAACTACGCCACAACGCTTTATCATTACACATTTTTTCAATCCTGCCCAATTGGTTCCGCTGGTCGAGGTAGTCAGGCACGAGAGGACAGCGCAGGAAGTGGTTCATAAAACGATGCAAATGATGGAAGAGATCGGGAAGTCCCCAGTTTTGCTGAAAAAGGATGTACCGGGCTTTATCGCCAATCGGCTGCAAACAGCTTTGATGAGAGAAGCTTTTCATTTGCTCGCAGAAGGCGTGGCAGATGCAGCCCAGATCGATACGGTGATGAAGGATGGAATTGGCTATCGTTGGGCTTTTGTCGGGCCTATTGAGACGGCAGATTTTGGCGGACTCGATACGTGGAAGCGCGTGATGGATAACCTGGCGCCTGAGCTGGATGGCTCGACAAAAGCACCCGCGATCATTGAGGAACGAGTAGCAGAAGGCAATCTCGGCACCAAGACCGGAGCAGGTATTTACTCGTATAAGGATACGGCTGAAGCTTCGTGTACGTGACGAACAGTTCATCCGCTTGGGGAAAATGAAGCGCGGTTGAAATGGTTTACAGATAAATACTTTATTCGTAAAATTTCCACTGAAACATTGTCGCCTTCTCCGAAGTGATCAGTGGAATTTCGCAGCAAACAAAATAGTCAGCCAATTACGACCGCCCTGCCTATCACACATAAGCAGGGCGGTTTTTCTATGGCCTCGGGGGCTGTATAATTCCGGCTTTTTTATACCTATGACAGTTCTATATATTTTTTACTTAATTAACCTCTCTTCGTTTCCGATATAAAAAATTAGGACTTCACCAATATGAAACGTTTATCCTAATACAACTTAGAAAGAAGATGAAATGAAGTGAAAGTTAACCTTAGGAATTGGTTCAGAAGCTATCGAACCAAACTCATCATCACATTTCTCTTGATTCTGCTAGTCCCTTCTCTTGTCGTTGGAAGCCTGGCTTACAATCAAGCGAAACAAGAAATTGAAAAACAGATCATGGACAGCGCCAACGAAAACGTAGATTTGGTCAACTCCATCGTCAGCAGTACGTTTGAGGGCAAAAAGAAGGATGCTAACTATTTGGCAAAAGATATCACACCTGGCGTAAAATCAGCTGATGTTCAAGAAGAAATCATGCATCATTTTGATTCCTATATGGGTATGCATCCAGAAGCGTCCAGTATCAGTCTGGGAACGGTTGACGGACAGTACTTCCGCGCACCCAAGCAAGAAGTGCAGGCAGGGTTTGATCCGCGGACGAGAGACTGGTACAAAAGAGCGATGGAAAACAAGGGGACTGTCGTCGTTACGGAGCCATATATTTCGGCAGTATCCGGTGAGGTTTTAGTAGCGGTAGCAAGAACGACGGAGGATGGAGCAGGGGTTATCTGCATTACAGTTGGGATTGAACAGATCAAACAACTGGCAAACTCAGTCAGCATCGGTTCCAATGGAGATGTTATCGTACTGGACAGCAATAAGAAGTATGTCGTCCACCCGGAAAATCAGGCAGGGACGTTGGCACAAGATAGTTTTTACGACAACATGTACCAAGGAGAAACAGGTCAATTCCAATACGAGGAGAAAAGCATCCCGAAACAGATCTACTATGTGACGAATCCGGCTACAGGCTGGAAAATCGCCGGGTCGATGCATCTGTCAGAGGTTGAGGATGCTGCACAGCCGATTTTCGCACAAACGTTTTGGACGATCACGATCTGCTTGCTGCTGGGAGGACTCATTGTAGCAGCTGTAATGCGTTCCCTTCTCCAGTCCATCCAGGAAGTGAAGGTACATGCAGTCAGAGTGAGCCAAGGTATTTTGACTGACCCGATTAAAGTGCGGTCAACCGATGAAATCGGTGAGCTCGGCCATGCGTTTAACACGATGCAGGATAACCTGCGCACGCTCATTTCCGATGTCGAGGCCAGAGCGGAGCAAGTTGCAGCGTCTTCGGAGCAATTGACTGCCAGTGCGCAGCAGACGAGCATTACAACCGAGCATGTAACGACTGCTGTTCAGGACGTAGCTGGCAGCGCAGAACAACAAACGAGCGGAATCGACCAAAATGTTCGTTCATTGCAGGACATTTCGGAAGGGGTCACACGGATTGTAGAGAGTGTCAATGTGTTGTCGGATACCGCTCAGCAAACGACGGTTCAGGCGGAAGAAGGTGGCAGCTTTGTCGCTCAGGTCATGAGTCAAATGAAGTCGATTCATGAATCGGTAGAACAGTCGGATCGCATGACCAAATCGCTCTATGATCGTTCGAAAGAAATTGGCACGATCTCGGATGTCATCAGCGGAATTGCCCAGCAGACGAATTTGCTGGCATTGAATGCAGCGATTGAAGCGGCGCGGGCTGGTGAGCATGGCAAAGGCTTTGCAGTTGTAGCTACAGAGGTGCGGCTATTGGCTGAGCAATCACAATTGTCGGCCAAGCAAATTTCTGAATTGATCACAGAGATTCAGCGGGAAACCAAGCAATCCGTCGACAACATGGAAAAAGTCAGACTGGATGTTGCAGCAGGCTTGAACGTTTCGGAGGAGACGATTCACAAGTTTGAAGGCATTATGGAAAGCACCAGACTGACCAATCCACATATCGCAGAGGTTTCCTTGATCGCACAGCAAATCTTGGCTGCTGTTCAGGAAGTAACCGCGACAGCCAATGTGCTTGTCACCATCGCGAAAAGCAATGCAGAAACAGCCGAGGAAGTAGCAGCCTCTACTGAGGAGCAGCTCGCATCCATGCAAGAGATCTCATCCTCCGCTCAATCCTTATCGTCATTGGCGGAAGAGCTGAAAGTATTGATCAATAAGTTTACCTATTAACCTGTGTCCTTACACAAACGAAACGCCCTGCTCAAGGCATACGAGCAGGGTGTTTTGCCGTATAGATGTGATAACATATGGGCAACACAATCGGTAGCGAATAGGAGATGTGAACAATGGACATGAGGATTAGAGTCGAACAGGTAGATGATTATTCCGTTACTGAACAGGTCGTAAAAAATGCATTCGCGAATGCGGAGTTCACCGATCACAAAGAACATGAATTGGTGTCTCGCATCAGAAAATCGGATGCATTCATCCCTGCGTTATCTCTAGTCGCGATTGATGAAGAGAATCAAAAGATCGTGGGACATATTCTTTTGTCGAAAATAAACATTCGCAACGACAATCAGAGCATAGAGTCACTTGCGCTCGCCCCCGTTTCCGTCTTGCCCGATCACCAAAGCAAAGGCATAGGAAAGGAGTTAATTCTCGAAGCCCTCCAAAAAGCCAAAGAACTGGGATACCAATCTGTTGTTGTCCTCGGGCACTCCGAATATTACCCGAAGTTTGGCTTCCAAAAAGCTTCTCGATGGGGAATAAAAGCACCTTTCGAAGTACCGGATGAGGTATTTATGGCATTGGAGCTGCGAGAAAATGCCTTGGCCAATGTTTCTGGAGTTGTTGAATACTCTCGTGCTTTTTTTGAATAGGTAGGGATTGTTCATGAAAAGAAGCGCAGTAGATCGTTGAAGCCATCTACTGTGTCTCTCCATTCCTAATTATGGTAATATGAAGTGCCTACCAATTCGAGAAAAAACGAATCGTATGTCGGAGGGGAAAAAGGGAGCAATGGAACTCAGGGGAAACGAATCGATCGTGCAAGAGAATATAGCGGCAAACCTATTCAGAGGAATGGAAGGAGTAGGTGGGAGGTTAACGATTACGAGTGAAAGACTCTATTTTCAACCACACAGTCTCAATATTCAAACACAACCTCTCGAATTAAACTTGAAAGATATTGCGGCAGTTGAAAAGCGGAATACGTTGTTCGTGATCCCAAACGGAATGAAAATCAAGATGCATAACGGACAAGAGTATAAATTTGTTGTGTGGAAACGAGCGGAGATCATCGGAATGATTCAGGATACAAAAATGAAGCAAAAAATGACGGTGATCATTAAGACGAGGTGAGCTATCCGTTCCATGAAAATCGCCCTGCCACAAGCAATACTGAGCAGGGCGATTCCCACATCTTACAAGTCCTTTGCAATATGCGGTTTGCTATAATGACTGGTACCCCCACCGCCAACCAATACTAGATCCATCTGAGAGCAGTACAGTGATTTTTGCCCGATTCGCTGTTGCAATATAAATAACGTAACCAGTTCTGGAGATTACCGTACGCCAGTTTCGGTCGAATTCAGAGCGCAGAACCCGATTGGAATACACTTGGTTTTCCACGCGGACAAGAGTTATAGGCAATTTCACTATTTTCGTTGCAACCACACAGGAAGCGTTCTATGATAACATCAAGGACGGTATTTATTGTAAGAGCCGTAAAAAGGAGTGAAAGACAATGGCAAAAAGCGCAGCACGCAAGCAACGGGAAAAGCTGGCCCGTGAAGGCAAAAGAAACCCAGAGCTCAACAGAAGTATCTTTGCATTCACTGACATGAGACAACGGACGACGAAGACTCGAGCAGAAAAACTGAATCAGCAGAAGCACAAAAGGTCGTTATCCTACCAAAGTGATGATGGCCTTTTTTATTTGCGTGCGAAGCTTGCTGTGATCGTTTAACATGGAGGAAGATGGTGTATCTTGTGCTGGGTGGTGGGTGATGGATGAATCGTAAATGGCTTTTTGTCATTCTTTTCATGAGCGTTCTTGGAATTGGCAGTGCGGGCATGGGGATCGTCAAAATGGAAGACTCGATCAAAGCGCAACAGGCAACCCCTCTTCTTCCCACCATGGAAACTACAAATTTAGATTCGCAAGATGCCAATTGGTTTGAAAAATCAGAGGAAAGATCTTTTGAATACCTTGTTCATGATGGAATCTATTACGTTCCGATTGAAGAGGAGCTAAATGAAACCAATCTAGATAGCAAGCTTGGGGTAGTCAGCAGAATAGGCGAATGGGAGGAGTTCAGAGAGGGGGATACTCCCTACTACATCCCGGGCAGTACATACTACACGATAAAAGACGTACCAGATAAGAACAAAATCGCAATCGAAATCGTCAGGAAAGAAAGCAAAAAATATCAGGTGCTGGAAAAAAGTCATCCCGTACCAAAGTGAGGCATGGCATCATGAATAACACCATTCATCCTGAATGCGCGAGAGCCATTCAACATCTCCTCCAGCTGAAGGACCCAAAACGCGAAGACTTTTTGGCGCTGAAAACGTACGGTAATGACCGCTATTCGGCAATGGGCTGGGAGGAGCTGCAGACGTACATCAATGAAAAGACCTTCATCATTGTCGAGCAGTTTGAAAATGAACAAAATATTATGTCCGCCTTGCGTTGGGTAGCGAGAGGATTGCCGGTTTGGCTAGCGATTCGAAAAGTGCGGGCGGATTATTCTGTGTATGGATACAAGAAGTAGCCTGTCTTTGACTGACAGGTTTTTTCTATTCTCAAACAAGCGCTTTCAAAAAAAATATATGCAAATAATAGAAATAATACTGCACTAACGAAAAGATAGGTCTATTATTGTCAGTATCAGCAATATTGGAGGGAGACATCATGACAGAATACTTACTTAGCTTACTACAAATCATTATGATCAACCTGGTCCTGAGCGGCGACAATGCAGTCGTTATTGCTCTTGCCTGTCGCAACCTGAGTCCAGAGCTGCAGAAAAAAGCCACTTTTTGGGGGAGCTTCGGTGCAATCGGACTGCGGATCATCCTTACCTTCATTGCCATTTGGCTGTTGAAAATCCCGTTTGTCCAGGTAGTCGGAGGACTTTTGCTCATCTGGATTGCGGTCAAGCTGTTAAAAGGTGAAGATGAGGACAGTCACATTGGTGGCGGATCGAGCTTTATTGAGGCACTCAAAACTATTATTTTTGCCGATCTGATTATGAGTCTGGACAATGTCATTGCCGTAGCGGGAGCAGCGAACGGGAACCTGGTTTTGGTCATCATCGGTCTTGCCATCAGCATTCCGCTCATCATTTGGGGAAGCCAGCTGCTGATGAAGCTGATGAACCGGTTTCCCATCATCGTATTATTGGGGGCGGCTTTGCTCGGATATACAGCAGGAGAAATGATTGTAGGAGACAAAGCCGTTGGCAGCTTCCTGGAGGGGGTAATGCCTTCGCTGCATATGATTTTGCCGGTAGCATTGGCACTTCTGGTGATCGTGATTGGAAACTATTTGAAAAGAAAGGAGAAAAATGTGTTAAATAAAGAAGTGACAAATAATCATGCGGAGACACTATAGCTATGGAATATCGCGATTGGTACATTCTCCAAACCTTGTACCAGGAACAAAACATTACAAAAACAGCCGAAAGCTTGTATTTGTCCCAGCCTGCGCTGACCAAAAGACTGCGGCAGATTGAAAAAGAATTTGGCGTTCAGATCGTGCAACGGGGGAGTAGAGGCGTTCATTTCACTCCTCAAGGCGAGTATTTGGCTAAATGTGCGGATGAAATGCTCCTCAGACTGCGCAATATCAAGGAGCATGTCTTGAACATGGGAGACGAGGTCAATGGTACGCTCCGGCTGGGGGTTTCCAACTATTTTGCACGGTACAAGCTCCCGATGATCTTGAAAAAGTTCAAGGAAGCCTATCCAAACGTCGAGTACAAGGTGATGACCGGATGGAGCAAAGACGTCTACAAGTCCGTGTATAATCAGGACGTGCACGTAGGCTTCGTCCGGGGAAGCTACAACTGGTCCGATCAAAAGCACTTGCTGTTCGAGGAATCGGTCTATGTCGTTTCCACGGAGCCCATTCATATCGATGACCTGCCGACCCTGCCGCGAATTGACTATGAGACCGATCCGATGCTGCGGGCGTTAGTGGACGACTGGTGGACCGAACGATTTTCCCAACCACCACTGATCGGCATGGAGGTCGACAAGGCTGATACATGCAGTGAAATGGTAGCAAACGGTTTGGGGTACGCTATCCTTCCACGAGGCGTGCTGAATGGCAAAGACGATCTGCACATGATTGAGCTGACCACAGCAGAAGGGGAACCGATCAAGCGAAGTACCTGGATGTTTTATCATGCCGACTCAATGGACCTGCAAATGGTCAAGGCATTTGTGCGCTTTATGGAGCAGGGTGAGATAGCATTCATCGATTAAGCAAGGAAAAGGAACTGCTGGGAACTCTCTGAATGGGAGCCGGCAGTTTTTTTGTTATTCACACAAGGAATCGCCAACGATAACCATTTTGTATTTTTGCTGCGAGAACAATTGTTTTACACTAGGTGTACCCCCACCCTAGAAGCTTCATACAACGTCGGATAGTAGGAGAGGGAACGCTTATGCTGCTGCGCATTCTGTTTACATTGCTGCTCGGATCACTGGGAGGTTGGCTGTTTGCTACCATCCACAGCCCACTTCCTTGGCTGCTAGGAGCGTTAGTCACGACAGTTATCTGTAATATGCTTGGAGTCAAAAATCTTTGGATTCCTCGTTGGTTTCGTCAAGTAGGGTTGACAGTGATCGGGATCACCCTTGGTCTGCGAATGACACCTGAAATCGTCAACACGATGACGGGTCACATCGGTTTGATGCTCATCACCACGATTTTGACCATCTTGATCAGTTTGGTAAACGCTTGGATATTTTACAAGGTCTGCCGAGTAGACGGGATAACCGCAATCTTCAGCAATATTCCCGGCGGATTATCGGAAATGGTGTCGGTGGGGCAAACGGCGGGAGGAAATCAACAAGTCATTACGATTTTCCACTCGATCCGTGCGATCAGCGTCGTACTTTGTACCCCTTATCTGGTGACATTTCTGCCTACCCATGCTGCCATAGAGACAGCTGCTACAGAACACATGCTGGGGATTGGGCAGACAGTCATGATTCTTGTGGCTGGTGTCATTGGAGCGTTGATTGCGTCACGCTGTTATATACCTGCACCATTCTTGCTAGGTGCCTTGCTCGTGACCGCTTTGATTTCGATGAACACATCGCTTGTGGGAGAGAGTCCTGTGTTGCCAAGCATCTTGGTCCAAGGAGCGCAAATATTCATCGGGGTCAGCATTGGTCTTGGCTTCAAACGAGAGGAAATCGCCCAAAACCGCCGATTCTTTCTGTTCGGTCTTATGCATTCCCTGTTCTTGTTCGTCATGGTGATTGCGCTTGCTATCGGTATTTCTTACGTGACTGCTACCGATATCGTGACGGCGATTCTGGCTACGGTGCCAGGTGGACTCGCCGAAATGAGCTTGACTGCCTTGGCGACAGGAGCCGATCCGCTCTTAGTGACGGCGTTTCATCTGTTTCGTTTGGTCCTTGTCCTTACGCTGTTTTCCTTCGGCGCTCGTGCATGGACGAACCGCCACAGCAGGATCAAACAGCCAAAGGAGACCAGCGCCTGACGCAGTTTTAGAGGTCGAATCAATGGTAAGGCCTGTACGTTCCTGGATCGGAACGGCAGGTCTTTTTGGTGTGAAAAAAATGAAAATAATCATAAATATGGTGTTTATCCAAATTATCTGAACAAACTAGGAAGCATTTTTATCGAATGCTATGATCTCCTTAACTTATTTGAAAGCGCTATCAATCGAGGGGGTTATAAAGATGAAAAAATCAAACAAATGGACAAAGTGGACTGGAGCACTCCTCACAACAGCAATGGCACTTAGCCTCGCAGCCTGTGGAGGCGGCGGTGGGCAGACAGCATCCTCTGGAGGAGCTTCTACCTACCCGGAAAAACCTATCTCGGTTATCGCTCCATCGGGGGCAGGCGGCGGCTTGGATAAAACAGCGCGTTCCCTCGCAAAGGTAATGTCAGCAACGAAGCTGGTAGACAAGACGATCTCCGTCGAAAACAAGCCAGGTGGCGGACAGGCTGTAGGCTTGGCTGATTTCGTGACGCAGGACAAGAAAAACAACTATAAGCTCCTGCTTCCTTCTACACCAATCGTCATCAACAATGTGAAAAAAGAAGGAAACAGCCCGCATTCCTACAATGATATGACTCCGTTGGCGCAATTGACCAAAGACTATGGAGCCATCGTGGTAAAGGCTGATTCTCCCTATCAAGATCTGAAATCGTTGATGGAAGCAGTCAAGATAGATCCAACAAAAGTAACTGTTGCAGGAGGATCAGCCCCAGGCTCGCTTGACCACTTGACCTTCCTGATGCCTGCCGTAAAAGCGGGTATTGATCCGAAAACAGTGAAATTCATTTCCTACGATGGCGGCGGAGAAGCAATCGCTGCACTCTTGGGTGGCAATGCTGACGTACTGGCTACAGATGTATCTGGTTCGGGTGAATACTTGAAATCTGGCAAAGTAAGAATCTTGGGCGTTTCTTCCCCTGAGCGCTTGAAAGGTATGTTCAAGGATATCCCGACGTACAAAGAATCCGGTTATGACACGGAGCTGATCAACTGGCGCGGTGTATTTGGACCAAAAGATATGACCCCAGATGCTGTTGCTTACTGGGAGCAAAAATTGAAAGCGATGACAGAGGCTCCTGAGTGGAAAGCAGAGCTGGAAGCAAACGGCTGGGACGATGGCTACAAAAACGGTGCAGACTTCAAGAGCTATCTGGGTGAGCAAGAAAAAATGTTCAAGGAAATCCTGAGCTTGCTCGGAATGGCGAAATAAAAAGGTCTGATGGGGGATGGAGAAGGAGCGATTCTTCTCCTCCTTCATTCTGGATTCTTGTACGAACAGGAGGGAACATACGTGAGCAAAACATTTGATCGCTTCGCCAGTCTGATTTTTCTCGTGTTGGGCGTAGCATTTGTGGTCGGAAGCCAAAACATCTCGGCGAGCGCTTACGGAAGCAATGTCGGACCAAACATTTTTCCGATGGGACTTGGAAGTCTGCTGATTCTGCTCAGCCTGCGATTATTTTATGAGACATTCAAATACAAGCAAGAGGGCAAGAAAGAGAAGGAAAAGCTCGATTACAAACGGTTCCTCATCATTCTTGTCGCGGCATTATTCTATGTATTGCTTTTGGAGGAAATCGGCTATGTGATCAGCACCTTCCTTTTCCTTATCGTTGGATTTCAGACGATGCAGAAAGGGAAATGGCTCAACAGCGTGCTCATTTCCGGTGCGTTTTCGTTCGGCGTCTACTTGTTGTACGTGGAAGTTCTCGATGGCACATTGCCCGGTTTACCAACATGGTTAGGCTTGTAGGAGGTGGATGAAATGGGTGCGATTGACTATTTGCTGAACGGATTTGCCACTGCCTTGCAATGGCAAAATATCATCTTTGCGTTTGTCGGTGTCTTGATCGGGACAGTAGTTGGGGTATTGCCAGGGATTGGGCCAATCAGTGGCGTAGCCTTGTTGATTCCGGTGACAGCTTCGTTGACGAGTGGACTGCCGCCAGAAGCAGCGGCGACCAGCGCCATTATTTTGCTGGCAGGGGTTTACTACGGAGCGATGTACGGTGGCTCTACCACATCGATTTTGTTGAATACACCTGGTGAGTCATCTTCTGTCGTTACCGTACTGGACGGATACCCGATGGCTAAGCAGGGAAGAGCGGGAGTCGCCCTCTCCATCGCTGCGATTGGTTCGTTTTTTGCAGGGCTTGTCTCGCTTATCGGTCTGGTATTTTTGGCAGAGCCACTCTCAGAAGTAGCGCTCAAGCTCAGTCCGGCAGATGAGTTTTCGCTGATGATCCTGGGGTTATGTGCACTGAGCGGGCTGGCAGGCAAGTCCGTGACCAAAGCATTGATGATGACGGTTTTCGGCTTATTGATCGCGACGATCGGGCTGGACAATGTATCCGGTGTGGCGCGGTTTACCTTTGATATGCCCGAGCTTTATTCCGGTTTGGAATTTTTGACGATTGCCGTAGGGGTATTTGCGCTTGGGGAAGTGTTCAAGACGATCCTCGAACGGGATGTGAATGAGGGTGAGATCGCCAAAATCTCCCGAATTGTACCGACCAAGCAAGACTTGAAGGAAAGTGCTGGACCGATTCTCCGCGGATCACTGGTTGGATTTTTTAAAGGAATTGTTCCTGGTTCTGGTGCTACACTGGCATCCTTCCTCGCCTATTTGCTGGAAAAGAAAATCAGTAAAACGCCTGAAAAATTCGGCAAAGGGGCAATCGCTGGGGTAGCGGCTCCAGAGTCGGCAAACAACGCAGCTTCTGGCGGGGCGATGATTCCGCTTCTGACCTTGGGGATTCCGGGTACAGGGACGACAGCGGTATTGATGGGCGCACTGATTATGTACAACGTGCAGCCAGGTCCGCTCTTGTTTGAAGATCATCCAACCATCGCTTGGGGCTTGATCGCCAGTATGTTCATCGGAAACGTGATGCTCTTGATCCTCAATATGCCGCTCGTAAAGGTGTTTGCCAAGCTGATTGAGACACCGCCTAAGTATTTGATCCCGATGATCGTTGCTATTTCTGTGTTTGGTGTATACGCAGTCCGTGTCTCCGTATTTGATCTGGTCTTGCTGCTCTTCTGTGGATTGGTGGGTTACTTCTTGGCGAAAAACGATTTCCCTATGGCACCCCTCGTTCTTGGCTTGGTCTTGGGCCCGATGATTGAAAACAATTTGCGGCGCGCGCTGACGACGTCAAATGGTGATTTTTCTATCTTTATTGAAAAGCCAGTTTCCCTGGTATTTCTGATTATTGCGGTTCTCTGGATCACCGTTCCCTTGATCATGAAAATGAGAGGGAAGAAAGTAATCGTAAACGAAGAATAGAGGAGGGCGATTCTCATGCGCGATGACAAAAAGATCAAAGAGGAAGTCAAACAGCAGTTCGGTGCGAATGCCGAAAAGTATGTGAATAGCCAGACGCATGCTACGGGAGAGGATCTCGCTCTCCTGATACCTTGGCTGAATCCTTCGTCTGATTGGGTGTTTCTCGATGTGGCAACGGGCGGCGGTCATCTTACCAAGGCAATCGCTCCACATGTCGGTCAAGCTTTTGCGACTGATTTGACACAGCCGATGCTTGCAGCCGCACGAAACCATCTGAAGTCTCACGCAAGCAATGTCTTTTATGTAGTTGCGGATGCGGAAGCACTTCCGTTTTTGAGTGAATCCTTTGATGCAGTCGGGTGCAGAATCGCGGCTCATCACTTCCCGAACCCAGAGGCGTTTGTAAAAGAAGTGGCCCGTGTCCTAAAGCCGGGTGGAAAATTCGTGCTGATCGACAATATCGCAGCAGAGGATGAAAAGCTCGATCAATTTGTGAATACACTGGAGAAACTTCGAGATCACAGTCATGTACGAAGCTACTCACGCTCCGAATGGTTAGCATGGATAGAGCAAGTGGGACTAGTGGAGAGTCATTCTCGCATCCGTAAAAAGACGTTCCCGTATGCGACTTGGGTCAGACGTACGACTGAGACTGAGGAGCAGGTTGAGCAAGTAACGGCGCATATCACAAGCGCCGATGAGGAAATCCAAGCCTACTTCGCAGTTGAAAAAGAAGGAGAGCAAGTCGTTTCCATCCAAGTTGATGAGTGGATGGCGTTGTTTGAGAAACCAGAATGATAAGGACAATGCTCTAAGCTGGTCCCCGCTTATAATCGAGCGGGGGCTTGTTCTTTTTTGTATGGGTACCTAAGTAACGATTCGTAATGATAGAGGGGCTTTCACGACGGTTTTTGGCATTATTTTTTGGGGATATCTTACTCTGTATTTACTATTCGTTTGAATTCGGTCAATATAGAGTACGAATGGTCTATATGAAGGAAAATATGCTACTATAACCACAGGAGGTATGTGATGGATGAGGTTGACCTGAGAATTGTTCAATTGCTCGAGGAAAACGGAAGGATATCTCATGAGGAAATCAGCAAACTGCTGCACATCTCTCGACCGGCTGTCCACCAACGGGTTGCCAAGCTCGAAAAGAATGGCGTTATCAAGGGATACCGAGGCATCATTGACTGGCGAAAATTAGAGCAAAGGCTGAAGGTATTGATCTTCGTCAAAGCAAGATGTCAGGACTTCAAAGAAATCACAGCAAAGATTGTGAACGTTCAGGTACCGAACGTGACCATCATCGAATGCCAGCGGCTCGCGGGAGAGTGGTGTATGATGCTAAAAGTACGTGCGACGGCACCGGAAGATATCACCAATCTGATCGATGAAATGGTACAGTATGACGAAATACTGGAAACCTCCACGACTTTCATCTTGTCAACGATCTACGAGGATGGCTGGAAAGAAATTTGAAAACCAAGGTGGAAACACAATGACAGGAACAAAAGATTCGAAATTATTTGTCGTTACGATTGCATTGCTAGCGGTCTACCTGTTTTGGGGAGGCACTTATCTCGGAATGAAGATCGCCATTGAGTCGATGCCACCCTTTATTATGGCGGGTTCTCGATTTTTTCTGGCGGGATCGATCCTGTTCCTGATCGGGCGTTGGAAAGGGGCAGAGCTGCCCAGTGCTGCAGAATGGAAGGGAGCAGGAGTTGTTGGGGCGTTGCTGCTTCTCGGAGGTAACGGTGTAGTTGCATGGGCACAGCTCAAGGTACCGTCAGCAATCGCGTCCTTGCTGATCGCTACGGTTCCATTATGGATTCTCGTTTTCAACTGGATCGGTGGCAGCAAGAAGAAGCCAACAGCTGGAGTCATGGGAGGCATCCTATTTGGCTTGGCGGGAATCGCTGTGCTGGTTGTCCATCCCGAGAGCACAAGCAATCAAGGGATGGACACGATCGGAATCTTGGCGCTCCTGTTTGCCTCGATCTGTTGGGCAGTGGGATCGTTGTATTCGCGCTATGCAAAGCTTCCAGCATCACCTGTGATGGCGACGGCCTTGCAAATGATCATCGGAGGAATTTTGCTGGGGATCGCGTCGCTGTTTCTCGACGATTGGACGAAGCTGCATCTATCGGAGATTACCCTGCGGTCCTGGATTGCCTTTGGCTATTTAGTTGGATTTGGTTCCATTGTCGCCTACACGGCGTACATTTGGCTTTTGAAAAATGCAGAGCCTTCCCTGGTCTCCACGTACGCCTATGTGAACCCGATTGTCGCAGTATTTCTGGGCTGGCTGATCGCTGATGAACAATTGACAAGCCAAACCTTGATTGCTGCTGTCATGATCATCGCATCCGTTGTCATCATCACAATGTTTCGGGAAAAGAGTCCAGGTGCGACACAACCGGTAGCAAGAAAAGAAAAAGGGGAGCTTCAGGTACATAAATGAAGCTTCCCCTTCTTTTTGTGATCAGGCATTATTTGGCCGTTTTTTGCGGCACCCAGCGGTATTTTCGTTCCGGACGTCCGACGGTTCCATAGAACGTCTCGACAGTTACTTCATTAACAGAGACGAGAAATTCGAGGTATCTGCGCACCGTCGAATGGCTCATGCCAGCCAGTGCAGCCAGATCATCGGCATTCATGCTTTGGGTGGTCTCCTGCATCTTGTTCCGGATCAGCTTTAACGTCAGCTTGTCGATGCCTTTCGGAAGCGTGGTGACAGTCTCCACGGTTTTGGCAGCAGGAGTGTGTGCGGCTTTTGTAAACAGCTTGTCCACTGCTGTTTGATCAATGGTGGTATGCTGCTGCAACTGGCGTCTCGTATTTGCATATTGCTCCAAGGTAGACATGAATTTATCGATCATAATCGGCTTGATAATGTAGCTGTACGCCCCGCCACGTATCGCTTCTCTCACGGTTTCCACATCGTTTGCGGCTGTGATCATAACCACATCGATCCCGCGAAAATGTTTCCGTACTTCACGCAACAGGTCAATCCCGTTCATATCTGGCAAATAAATGTCCAAGAGCAGAACATCCGGGGTAACGACGTGAAGCATCTCCAATGCCTGTTTTCCAGTCGTGGCCGTGGCAATAATCTGGAATCCTTCCAGTTTACTTGTGAATTGTTCATAGATTCTAGCTGCAATTTCGTCATCTTCCACGATCATGACGGTAATGGGTTTCTCAGACATCGTGGATTGCCTCCTCTCTAGTTGCATTGTCCCACTTCTTGGGGACGACGACGGTGAAACGAGCTCCGCCAAGTTCACTTTTTCCGAGTGAGATTTGCCCCTCTAACAGCTCGATCGCGTTTTTCACAATAGCCAAACCGAGTCCTCGATTTTCACCTGATTTCGAAGTGACACCGCTTTCAAAGATGTGAGGCTCCAATTCTTTTGAGACCCCATGTCCATTGTCTTCGATGTCAAAAATGATATCGCCACCTAAATCAGTAAAGGATACGTGAACCATTGCGTCAGAGCCTTTGTATTCGAGGGCAGCTTCCATCGCGTTGTCGATCAAATTGCCGAGAATCGTGACCAATACCTTTGTATCCAAGCTGTCAGGTACATTCCCCAAATAGCTGTCCTGATCAATTTCGAGTAATACCTTCAGCTCTTTGGAGCGATTGATTTTCCCTAGCAGACAAGCTGCGATGAAGGGCTCTTTGACTGAACTCATAATGAAGGCGAGAATATCCTGCCGTTCCTTTACTTCATCGCTGATGAGTTCGATTGCTTTGTCGTACTCTTTTAGCTTGAGTAGACCGTAAATGGTGTTCAAACGATTTAAATATTCGTGATTTTGTGCACGCATATTGTTCGAAAAGGAACTGATCTTCGTAATTTCTTCGGTGAGCTGCTCGATTTCAGACTCTGGACGAAATGTGAAGACCACGCCTCTGATTTCATTATTGCTCAAAATAGGAGAGTAGTCGGTTATAAAAATTTCGTGCCCCAGCAAAATTTTGTAGTTCATTTCTTGCGTATTTCGATTGACGGAATGAATGATGTCGCGCAATTGCGGACTAGCGATCGATTTCCCTACGGTCAAATCCTCTTGAAGGAGGGAACGAGCGCGCTTGTTCATCGAGACGACACGCCCTTGCATATCGACTGCTACCGTAGCATCGCGAATCGATTCAAGAATAGCTGCTTTTTCCGTAAACAAAAATGAGATTTCTTCTGGTTCCAGACCAAAGATCAATCGCTTGACTCGTCTGGCAATGATAATAGCACCAATAATTCCGATAACCAGCAGCACAAGGGATAAGGCGACGACCCTTTCCTTGTATTCCGCGACCTTTTTCTCTACATCACTCATAACATAGCCGACAGAGGAGACGCCGATGGTTTCGCCTTTCTTGTTGACGATCGGTGTTTTCGCTTTGATGGCTGGACCTGAAATGCCTGTCCCCCGATAAATGACCGAGCGGTTTTCTAAAAAGACGGGGTCATTGCTGGTTCCCATCGGTAATCCAATCTGCTTTAGGTCGTAGTGAGAGTACCGAATGCCGTCCTTGTTTCCAATCACCACATAACTGGCACCCGTTTCCTTCCGAATGGTTTCGGCTATCGGTTGAATCACTTTGGAAGGATGATCGTTTTCGAAGGCTGCAATGATGCGTTCGTCCATGGCCGACAGCTTGGCGACCGTCATGGCTTGCTGTCCAATATAACGATCCAAAATGTCATCTAATATGAAGGAAAATAAGGCAGTCCCTATCCCCATACTGATCAGGACAACGATGGAAATGAGCAGAACCATTTGGGTCAAAAGGCTGATGCGGGCTTTTTCGGGTGTATGAACCATGGGCAAACCACCTTCGATGACAGATCAAGATGCGATAAATGTATGAAACCGTTTACTCCATTCATTATAACAATAACGCCTTCACATTTGTGACACAAAGTAAAAAGATAACAACACGATAGCCAATAGGTTTATGAAAAAAGTTTTGACAATTTTTTTATAAAAAAATGAACAAAATATGAACAACAAGTGAATATTATGTTACAATAAGAGCATAAAACAAAAACGGTCACGCAAAAAATCTATAATGATAGGGGTTTTGTGTTATGAATAACGATCGAAAAGCAGCAGATGTATTAAGATGGATGGCTTGGACAGTATTATTTGTTGGTGCTGTGATTATGGCTTTCACTGCAAGCGATTTCAGATCGCAGAATTTGCCGTTGATGGTGTCGATCGGATTTTTGATCGCTGGTATGAATATCTTCATTATGAGCACGGTGTTTCGCTTGATGACACTAAAAGGAACTGACGCCTAACAAGATAAAAATAGTCCCATAGAAATCTCTCATTTTCTTTCTTATAAATGAGAGGTTTTTTTATTTATACGGAATTTTACCGTCAGCCAAATGCGCTGGCGTTTTTTTGATTTTTTTATTAAAAGTGAAAAGAAACCTTGACATTCCAGATTGGGTGAGATGACCAAAAATGGGTGGTGGACTTCATTAGAGGAGAATCCTAACAAGAATATGATCAACTCGTGAATGCTATGTGAACACTTTGTAACAGAAAAGCTACGAAATATTGAACGTCGTTAAAAACGAGTACAAAAGCTCGCTGACTCTGATAGTATGTATATGCGGCAAATAGTGAAGTTCACTTGTGTTAAAAAACCTCTATTGTGAGGAACTCTCGAAAAGTGTGAATACACGAGAACTCTCCATAGAGAGTGACTGCACTATCGACATATGTGAGGCTAAGTTCACCTGAAAAGAACTGCGCTCTCAAAGTATTACATGCTCGTTGTTTGTGACTAGGAGGGATTAGGAGAATGAGCGGAGGAAAAATGCTGAGGCATATCCAATTTTGGATCTTGGCAGTGTTGGGCACCGTTCTGCTGACAGGCTGTGGTAGCGAATACCTCGTCTTGAATCCAAAAGGACCTGTAGCAGAAACGCAGTACAATCTCATTATTATTTCCACGATATTGGTCGCTGTCATTATCGTTCCGGTTATTGCGCTTACCGCTTTCATTGTATACCGCTATCGGGATACACCGGGCAATAAAGCAAGTTATAAGCCGGAGTGGGCACACAGTACAACCCTAGAGGTAATTTGGTGGATTATTCCTATTATTATCGTTGCATTGCTGGGTTACTTTACTGTCCGTGATGTTTATGTGTTAAAAGAGAACCCAAATAAAGAAGTTGCTCCTATGACCATTCAGGTTACGGCTTTGGACTGGAAATGGATGTTCACGTATCCAGAACAAAATATCGCAACTGTTAACCATCTGGAGATTCCAGCAGGTGTACCGATTCGCTTCCAGGTATCTGCTGATGCACCGATGAACTCTTTCTGGGTTCCAGAATTGGGTGGACAGATTTATGCGATGGCGGGAATGGCTACCGAGCTGTATCTGCAAGCAGATGAACCAGGTACATTCGCTGGATTTAGCTCCAACTTCTCTGGTGAAGGCTTCGCCAAAATGCAGTTTAATGTAGTGGCAAAACCGAAAGAAGAGTTCGATAACTGGGTCAAAGAAGTAAAAGGCACGACACCAGCTATGACGAAGGCAGATTATGAAGAACTCCGCAAGCCTGGTGTGACAGATAAGTTTACGTACTCTGCATTCCCAGAAGGAATGTTTGAAGAGATCGTTGCTAAATATGGCCATGGTCACGATATGGACTACGTCATGGAGAATACCCCTGCGCCTGCAGGTGCCAAGTCTTCTAATGAGACTTCGCAAAATACGCAGCAAAAGACTGAATCGCACAACATGCCTGGAATGAATCATTCCAGTATGAACCACTAGGCGAGAGGGAGGAGGAATACCACGTGTGGGAGAACATTAAGGATTTTGCATCCACGTTCTTTGTAACAGGTGACCCACTGATTTACGGTGCGGACGTATCGATTGTACTGACTATCATTGCGATCGTATTCGTTCTGACTAAGTATAAAAAATGGGGTTGGCTATGGCGTGAATGGTTGACTACAGTTGACCATAAGCGTATTGGTATTATGTACTTGATCGCATCGCTTCTGATGCTGTTCCGCGGTGGGGTTGACGCCCTGCTGATGCGTTTGCAACTGGCATTCCCGAACGTAGAGTTCCTGAACTCGGAACACTATAATGCCATCTTTACAACTCACGGTACGATCATGATTTTGTTCATGGCGATGCCGATGATGTTTGCCTTGTTCAACATGGTAGTACCGCTTCAGCTCGGTGCTCGAGATGTAGCGTATCCGTTCTTGAACGCACTCAGCTTCTGGCTGTTTATGCTCGGTGCGATGCTGTTCAACCTTTCGTTCGTAATCGGGGGCTCCCCGGACGCTGGTTGGTTGTCTTACCCGCCACTGTCACAGAATGAATTCAGCCCTGGACCAGGTCAGAACTTCTATATTTGGGGGATTCAGATCTCCGGTATCGGTAGTTTGGCGACAGGGATTAACTTTATCGTAACGATTCTCAAAATGCGCGCACCTGGCATGAAGCTTTCCAAAATGCCATTGTTTAGCTGGTCCGTATTGTCCAGCTGCATTATGATTATCTTCGCTTTCCCAATTTTGACTGTAACATTGGCTCTGTTGTTCCTTGACCGTTTCGCAGGTGCCCACTTCTTCACAATGGACGGCGGCGGTAATCCGATGATGTACCTCAACCTCATCTGGATGTGGGGTCACCCTGAGGTATATATCGTAGTAGTTCCAGCTTTCGGTATCTTCTCCGAAATCGTAGCTACGTTCTCACGTAAAAAGATTTTCGGTTACAAATCAATGGTTTGGGCGATGATGATCATTGCCGTTGTATCGTTCTTTACATGGGCTCACCACTTCTTCACGATGGGTACGAGCGCAAGTGTTATCGCCTTCTTTGCGATATCAACGATGGTTGTTGGGATCCCGACCGGGGTTAAGGTCTTTAACTGGCTGTTTACAATGTACCGTGGTCGGATATCCTTTAAACAACCAATGCTGTGGACCATTGCCTTTATCCCGTGCTTTGTAATTGGTGGAGCGACAGGGGTAATGCTGGCAGTAGCTCCGGCAGACTATCAGTATCACAACAGTTACTTCTTGGTTGCCCACTTCCACCAAGTATTGATCGGTGGGGTAGTGTTCGGTTACCTGGCTGGTATTTACTACTGGTGGCCAAAACTGTTCGGTTTCAAGCTCGACGAGAAACTGGGCAAATGGGGCTTCTGGTTCTGGAATATTGGTTTCTACGTGTGCTTTATGCCGCAATACGCGCTCGGTTTCATGGGTATGACTCGCCGTTACTATACGTACGGTTGGGATCGCGGTTGGGAAGACCTGAACTTGGTATCCACTGTTGGGGCATTTATGATGGGTATCGGTTTCATCTTCCAAGTATGGCAAATCGCTTACAGCATCAAGCATGGTGAGCGCGACACGACAGGCGATCCATGGAATGGTCGTACGCTGGAGTGGTCGATTCCGTCACCTGCACCGTTCTACAACTTTGCTGTTGTACCACAAGTGAAAGAAATGGATGACTGGTGGGCAACAAAAGAAGCAAAAGCAAATGGCACCTATAAAGAACAACCGGCGAAACTGGAGCCGATTCATATGCCGAAGAACTCTGGAATTCCGTTTATCATGTCGAACTTCTGGTTCTTGGTAGGCTTTGGTTTCACATTTGGATGGGTTTGGATGGCCGTTATTGGATTCATTGGAGTATTCGCATGCATGTGGGCACGCTCCTTCCAATACGACACGGATTATTACGTACCGGTGGAGGAAGTGCGTCGCACTGAGGCTTCACTGGGGAGGGTGGTGTAACGATGGCTACGAATCATGACCATGGTCACGGCCACGACCATCATGAAGAGCATGAGCAACTTAAGGTTCTTGGTTTTTGGATTTTCGTTGTAACAGACTGCGTGCTGTTCGGTACATTGTTTGCAACCTATGCGGTAATGATGAATAGCTTTGCTGGCGGACCAACTGGACAGGAATTGTTCCAGCTGCCAGGTGTTATTGCTTCGACCTTTATCTTGTTGACAAGTAGCTTTACCAGCGGTCTCGCTGTCTTGGCGATGAACAAAGGCAATGTCAAGCAGCTGATTGCTTGGCTGGCTGTAACTGGTCTTTTGGGACTGTCGTTCGTAGTGTTGGAAGTTACTGAGTTTATGCACTTGATGAGCGAAGGCGCAACCATGGCGACTAGCGGTTACTGGTCCGCTTTCTACACACTGGTTGGTACGCACGGATTGCACGTAACGCTTGGTCTGTTCTGGATGACTGCGCTGATCATGCAGTTGAAGCGTCGTGGAATCACCGCGGTTACTCGCCGCAAAATTACCAACCTGAGCTTGTACTGGCACTTCCTTGACGTTGTGTGGATCTTCCTCTTCACAGTCGTTTACTTGATGGGGGTGATGTAAGGTGGCACAACATCAAAACCATGGCGGACATCATAGTCACGGATCGATGAAAGAGTACGTGATCGGTTTTATCCTGTCGATCGTGCTCACCATTATCCCACTCGTACTGGTCATGAACCAGATTTTGAGTAAAACGGCGACCGTGATCGCGATCTTGGTAATGGCGGTCTTGCAGTTCGTAGTTCAGTTGGTCTTCTTCATGCACATCCGCGAAGGAGAAAAACCGCGCTACAACGTACAGACATTGATTCTTGGACTTGTGATTGTATTTACAATCGTTGCAGGTTCCCTCTGGATCATGTTGTTTAACAAATATTAATCAGTTAAGAGCGTGGCACAGGCGATTCGTTGCTTGTGCCGCGTTTTTTTTGTTTTTTTGATAGTAGCGGTAGTGAAGGGAAGAAGCGCATTTCCAGTCTACGCTTCGGCCTACGCCCCGCAAGGGGGATTGACTGTCCGCTTCGGAAAAAATGGCGGGAGCGCTTCAAACGTTGTAGTTTCGATGAAGGATTCCATAAATGAAGCTGAAATTCCCCGCCATTTTTACCGAAGCTGAGTTGGGCTCCAGAGGCGCTTGGACTGGAAATGCGCTTCTTCCTACGCGGCTTTTAGTCAACTAATGGAAGTAATTCAAGAAGGTAAAAAAGTGTTTAGCTGGTAACACTATCTTCTTGCAGCTATAATAGAAAGAATTTTACGCCAAAATATGCAAGGGGAGCGAGACGATGGCTGGGCAACTGTATGTAACGAAGCCTTGTGCAGAACTTCAAGCAGAGTATATTTCCTTTTACGAAGAGTGGAAAGAAAGTGGAGAGCCTATCGTACCGTGGGTGGTGGATCGAGAGCCCTATGATTTTGCTGCGTATCTGGAATTTCTGGAGGGGGAGAGCAACGAAGAAAATCTTCCGGATGGCTATGTTCCTCATTCAACGTATTGGCTCGTAAATGAGCATCAACGTATATTGGGTGTGGTCAATATTCGGCATCGTCTCAACGAGCGTTTACACAAAAACAGCGGGCACATCGGATATGGTATCCGACCTTCTGAGAGAGGCAAAGGATATGCGACGGAAATTTTAGCGCAAGCCTTAAACATCACGAGCGAGTTGGGTATCAACGAAGTATTGTTGATTTGTGATTATGATAATGTTGGATCGGAAAAAACGATTCGGAAGAACGGGGGCGTCTTTGAGTCGGAATGTACAGACGATGATGGTTTGGTCATTCGCCGATTCTGGATTACACGGTCTTCGTGAAAGAAGAGGGCTATCTCATTGTCCGTTTACAAGACGTTTGAGATAGCCCTTTCCCTATTTATTCATCTATCTTGTATGCAATCAACTTGCGTACCCATTTCTCCATCTCATCTAGAATATAGTCTGGGGGTGGGGTTTTTCCGTCTATTTTTGGGAGGACGAGCCATTGTAATGGTTTTGGTACATGGCAGATTTTCTCAAGAAGTTGTATTCCTTGATCGTCACTGATGATGTCTCGTAAAAAGATGAACATTCTTTTGTCTAACGTATGGATGAGCTTGCCTTCATATTTTGTATCTGAGATCGTAACGCAAGGGTGGCCATGCCGCTCAATACTGCCTAATACTTCAACCCATACAAAATCATACAACTGGGAAAGTTCAGCTTCAAGGAGATCGGGATCTTTAATAGGGACTGGACATGTGGAAGAGAAGGAACGATCTAAAAAAATCTCTGGGTCCATTTCCATATAGTCTAATACTACCTTGCAAGATGCAGCTTGTTTGTTTTCATAGGTGTATAAAATCTCCCGGACTTTGTTGCAATCAATTTTTTTGCCAATCACAAAGCCGATTCGCAGTTCGATTGTCATTCACTCCTTATTGAAGAAGAGAAAATCGAAGTACCTCAATTATCTATACATTAATCTTCTCCCCAATGTTCTGAAAATTGATTTTTTTCTCGTAATATTAATCTGGATTTACGCGAGATTCGTGAAAGAAGAGGGCTATCTCAACGTCAGCTTGTATGACGTTTGAGATAGCCCTTTCCTATTTATCATCTACCTCATATGCAATCAACTTGCGAACCCATTGCTCCATCTCGTCAAGAATATAGTCTGGGGGTGGAGTTTTTCCGTCCTTTTTTGGGAGGGCGAGCCATTGTAATGGTTTTGGGACGTGGCAGATTTTCCTAAGCAGTTCTCTCCCGTGATTGTCAATAATGATATCTCGTAAAAAGATTAGCACTCTATTGTCTAACGTATGGATGAGTTTACCTTCATATTCTATATCAGAGATAGTAACGGAAGGGTGCCCGTGCCTCTCAATGCCGCCTAATACTTCAACCCATACAAAATCATACAACTGGGAAAGTTCAGCTTCAAGGAGATCGGGATCTTTAATGGGTACCTCTTCGGTGGAAGAAAAGGGACGATTCAAGGAAATATCTGGGTCCATTTCCATAAAATCTAATACTACCTTACAAGATGCAGCTTGTTTGTTTTCATGGGTGTATAAAATCTCGTCGATTCTTTTCAAATCCAATTTTTTTCCGATCACAAAACCTATTCGCAGTTCGATAGGATTCACTCCTTAGACCAAGTTCCATTTATCTGAAACTTCATGCTTTTAACCTTATAATAATAAATATTTTTCCAATAGACATCATAAACTTGTCAAAGATATTGCTACTTTTACCATACTTAGTATATAATTATGTTGTGAAAGTTATTTTGGAAGGGAGAGATTTCTTTGTTTGATATCGTAATTATTGGAGCAGGCCCGGCGGGAGGAAGTGCAGCGCTGTTTGCTGCAAAAGCAGGTAAGAAGACGTTGCTGATTGATAATGACAAAAGCATGACCAAGCGCGCGTGGATGGAGAATCACTACGGCATCATGGAAATCTCCGGCCCAGATCTCATTGAGATTGGTAAGAAGCAAGCAGCGAAATTCGGTGCGGAGCTGGTAGCCGATCAAGTGAGCAACATTACCAAAACAGAGCAAGGCTTTCTCGTAGAGACAGCGGAAAAAGGCAGCTTTGAGGCTAAGCATGTGATTCTTGCAACTGGAGCGCTCGTGACTTTGGCAGAAGCGATTGGGGTAAAAACCAAAGAAGGTACAGAGCCACGGATTAAAACCGTAGTCGATGTCGATGTACAAGGGAAGACGAACATCGAAGGAATTTGGGCAGCAGGCACGTGCGCGGGAGTTAGCGTACATACGATTATTACATCTGGTGATGGCGCCAAGGTTGCAATCAATGTCATCAGTGAACTGAATGGCGAGCGTTACGTCGACCACGATGTTTTGAAAACAAACTAAATCAGGTTAGAAACACCTTCTTACCATTGTAAAGAAGGTGTTTTCTTTTTTCTTCCAATTGACGAAAACTTGTATCGTGATCTCGTTTTTGACATAATGAAGCTAATTGTGCTATGCGAAGAGAAGAATCCTGTCAGGTTGAAGAGCGTTCCTGTTGCTCTGGAAATATTGATACGGATTCTATTTTTATCTAGATGGCCCTGTGTAAGAAGGGAGGGAGACAGGTAGCATGTTCGTCAACCATGTGGTGATAAGCGTGATCGTTTCTTCCTGCACGATCGCACTTATTTTCTTGATTCGAAAAGTATTTCGCTCCCAGCTGTCGGCTAGATGGAAGTACAATTTGTGGTTTCTCTTGCTGGTCGCTTTGACGCCAGCTTTTATCCCGAAATCCTTTTTTGATTTTGGAAATCTTTTTGTTTCAGGCATGAATCAGCGTAATGAAGCTGGCAGCTCGACGCTCGCTGCGCAAGCTACTGCCTTTGAAAATGCGAATTGGGTACAGGATTTAACGTTGTCGGTAAGTCGCTATACACCGGACTCCTTTTCTACGATTTTCGTCAGCATATGGGTAGTCGGCATGATCGTTTGTGCTTTAATCACGTCATCAGCCTGGTTAAAAATCCAGCAGATCAAGCGGACAGCATCTGTGATCACCAATCAAGAAATTATCGATTTGTTTGAACAATGCAAGCAGGATGTAAAAATAACGCGGCACATCGTGTTGGCAGAATCCAATCAGGTCAAATCTCCGATGACGTTTGGCGTTTTTAGGACGTATGTTGTCCTTCCCAGTCATTTTGATGAATGGCTGTCGATCAATGAAATGAAGTACATCTTTTTGCATGAACTCATGCACCAGAAAAACCATGATATCGTCATGAACTATGTGACCGTCGTGTATCAGCTTTTGTATTGGTTCCATCCATTGGTTTGGCTTGCTTTTCGGGAAATGAGAGTGGACCGTGAAATTGCTTGTGATGTAGCTGTGTTGAACTTTTTAGACAAGAGAAATTATGTGGAATATGGTCATACCATCATTAAGTTTTTGGATAAAGAAAGTCGAGCCGGCAATGTCGTTCTGGCCAATCAGTTAAACGGTTCCAAGAAGGCAGTTAAAAAACGAATCGAGAAAATCGCATCCCACAAGGCCGAATCAAAGCTGTTGCAGTTGAAAAGTACAGTCATTTTTCTCATGATGGTCGTTTTGGTTGCCAGTCAGGTTCTGGTTGGTTCCGCTCTAGCCGACGATCGCAGTCGCTATCATTTTCAACATGATCGAACCATTTACGAGGATTTGGACAACTATTTCGGTGGCTTCGAAGGCAGTTTTGTCTTATATGATTTGAAAGCCGACCAGTATCGGATCTACAACGAGGCAGGAAGTACACAACGAGTTTCACCGAACTCCACCTACAAGATTTTTCTCTCCTTGTTTGGTTTGGAGGCCGGTGTGATTTCGAGCGAAGATTCCTTGTTCAAATGGGATGGAATCCACTATCCATATGAGCAGTGGAACCGGGATCAAGATCTATTGACAGCGATGCGAAACTCCACGAACTGGTATTTTAAAGAGATGGATAAGAGCATCTCTCCGGATATGATTCAAGCTTTTCTGGAACAATTGAACTATGGGAATACCAATACATCTGGTGGAATCGGCGAATATTGGATAGAATCTTCCTTGAAGATTTCTCCGGTGGAGCAGGTACAAATATTAAAAGCGTTCTATACGAACCAGATTGGCTTTCAAGAAAACAATATCCAGGCGGTGAAAGACTCCATCCGGTTATCGGAAAAGGCGGGTTCGATCCTTTCCGGGAAAACAGGTACGGGCACCGTCAATCAAAAAGATGTGAACGGTTGGTTTGTCGGGTATGTAGAGAACAAGGAAGGCACCTACTTCTTTGCTACAAATATACAAAACGAAGATGACGCGAATGGACCTGCAGCAGCAGAAATAACCTTGTCTATTTTGAAAGCGAAAGGTCTCTACTAGCCTTTGCTCTTACAGTCATTATTTTCGAAAGGGGGAGACTTCCGTGTCTACATCCATGCCAAGTATTTCAGAAGCGGAATGGCGAGTCATGAACGTGCTATGGGAAAAGTCACCGCTGACGGCCAACGAGATTATTTCCTCCTTGCAAGGTCAAACGGATTGGAACCCAAAAACAGTACGTACTCTTTTGAATCGTTTGGTTCAAAAAAATGCCGTTGGAGTCAATCAAAACCAAAGAGTCTATACGTTTTATCCGTTGTACTCACAAAATGAATGCCAGCACGCCGAGGCAAAGTCATTTTTGGAGCGGATTTACAGCGGGGCTCTAAAATCAATGCTCGTCCAATTCATTCAGAAGGAATCTTTGTCGGACGAGGAGATTCAGGAGCTACGTTCCATTTTGGATGCGAAACAAGCATCGACCGATCATCCTAAAAAATAGAGTGCGCCCTTTCAAGCTGACTGGGAAAAACCATTTACGGTTATCCAGTTTTCTTGAAAGGGCGTCTTTTTTTCAAAAAAGGATGGATGCAGCACATTTCCTTGCGAGAAAAAGGAGATTGACACAAGTGGATTACGCGTGTAATATTATCGTGAAATCTGTTGATTACAAATGTAGTACTGTATTACGCATGTAATACCGGGGTTATATCTTCTTAGAAAGAGGTTTGTCATCCATGAAAGTTTATCAATCTAGACTGTTCGGATTCACAGTGAAAACGATTTTTCTCACGCTTCTCACGCTCACTGGTTGCTCTTCTCCAGAAGCACCTGTCGTAAAAACGGAAACGCCAGCATCTGCTATGGATATAAAGTTCGCTGCGCTGGAAAACAAGTTTGATGCGAGGCTCGGCGTATATGCGATTGACACCGAAACAGATTTGGCAGTTGCTTACCGTCAGGATGAACGATTCGCTTTTGCCTCTACGTACAAGGCTTTAGCCGCAGGTGCAGTCTTGCATCAGAAACCGTTGGAAGAGCTAGACAAAGTCATCACCTACACGAAGGATGATCTCGTGACTTATTCACCCATCACAGAAAAACACGTAGCGACCGGGATGACTCTTCGCGAGGTTGCAGACGCCGCGGTTCGCTATAGTGACAACACGGCGGGAAATCTGTTGTTCAAAGAATTGGGTGGACCTAAAGGCTTTGAATCAGCCCTGAGACAGATTGGTGATAGTGTGACGACATCCGAGCGCTATGAGACAGAATTGAACGAGGCTAAACCAGAAGATATTCGCGATACAAGCACACCGAAAGCACTTGCAACGAGCTTAAGAGCCTATACGGTAGGGGATGTGCTGCCGTCTGACAAGCAGACGATTCTTATCGAGTGGCTGCAAGGCAACACGACGGGAGACAAGTTGATTCGGGCGGGTGTCCCCAAAGACTGGAAGGTCGGAGATAAGACGGGAGCCGCAAGCTATGGAACGCGAAACGATATAGGTATTATATGGCCACCGAATAAAAAGCCCATTGTCATTGCAGTGTTGTCTAGCAGAGATAAGCAGGACGCCACTTATGATGATGCGCTCATTGCTGAAGCTACCAAGGTTGCTGTTGAAGCACTGACGGCTGCAAAACCGTAATAGATCAACCAGTGAGGTGATCACCAGATGATAGACAACGGTGCATACTTACTCGTAAAAAAAGGGGACCCCAGCCAATTTGCCACGCGCAAATATCTCACCAAGGATCGCTGTACAATCGGTCGGAGGGGAACTAGTTTTTTAACTGGACATTACATTTAACAGTCCGTACATTTCGAGAATGCATGCAGCCTTTCAAAGGATCGGGAACGATTACAAGATTATCGATCTGGAAAGCAAGCATGGCACAGAGGTAAACGGGACGCCGCTTCATTATTCCTCTCACATTCTTCGTCACGGGGATCAAATAAGCTTGTCAAAAGGGGTAGCAGAGCTCGTCTTTTTACGAGAGGTCAATAGACTGGATGATACGGTAGAGCTCCCTTTCACGCAGCCAAAGAGCGATTCGCTTTTGCCAGGTTTAGAGATTCATCTGGAGAGAAGAGAAGTTCGTGTCGACGGGACCAGACTGCATTTGACCGGAAAAGATATGGATCTGCTGAAGCTTCTCTACCAAAAGGCGAACAATGCCGTTAGTTTTGAAGAAATTATGCTGACAGTCTGGCCGGAGCGAATGCTGCATGAAGGGAATGTCCCAGATGTTGGACGAGTGGAAGTCAATGCGCTCGTGTATCGATTAAGGAAAAAGCTTCGGCGCTACGGGCAGCAAATCATGACGATTCCGCGATATGGATATCGCTTAGATGTTTGAAACAGGGAAAAGTAAAATCCAATTTAGAAAGGTGAGATTCGTTTGAAGACTCATAAGGGTTGGATAGGGAAAGCTGTATGTAGTTTGTTCCTGACAGTCGCTGTTGCTCTGACATCTTTTTCTGATCAAACGGTTGCCCAAGCTACAACATCAAGTCCCACTCAGATTACCAATCCAGGGAAAAGCATTGTGTTAACAAAATTAAATGACAAAGTATGGTTACATACATCCTATCATGAGTGGAATGGCACAACCTATGACCACAATGGCGTAATCGTTTCTACTTCCAAAGGAGTCGTCCTGATTGATACAGCCTGGGGGGACAACCAAAAAACGGAAGAGCTATTACAGATGATTAAGAAGCATTGGAAGAAAGACGTTGTACTGGCTCTGATTACGCATGCACATGATGACAGCATTTCAGGTATCCGGGCTTTACTCGATCAAAAAATAGACGTACGCAGTACACGTTTGACGGCAAAACTAGCGAAAGAATATGGATATCCTTCTCCCAATCCGACACTTGATGAAAAGCCGGTAATAAAGGTAGGCGACACCATCTTAGAAGCCTATTATCCTGGGGAAGGGCATTCGAAAGATAACATTACCGTTTGGCTTCCCCAATCCAAAATATTATTCGGTGGATGCTTCGTCAAAGCATTGGGTGCTAACGACCTCGGAAATCTTTCAGATGCCAATGTAGAGCAGTGGGATGACTCCGTTCAGAAGATAATCGAAAAATATCCACAGGTCGAAACCGTTGTACCTGGACATGGGAAAACGGGAGGCAAAAACTTACTTGATCACACCATGGAGCTAATCAAACAACATTCCCAGGAGCAAGAAGCTGCTCCGAAATAAATCTCCTTCCAAACAAACTCCTTCTCAAGACCAACTTGAGAGGGAGTTTTGTTTATGTAAGGTGTTTTCTTTTTTCTTCCAATCGTCTAAACTTTTGATATAGGCCAGAAGTCATTGCTCTATTACCACAATTATTCAGTCATAGGAGTCCTTATTATGAAAAAAATCATAGGTATTGCCTTGATGGTCGCTTTACTAGGCTTCAACGCCTATTTGTGGCCGACACTGATTCACGCGGTAAAAACAGATGGACGAACGGATACAAAAACAGCATCTGTCTCGCAAAAAGCAGGGACTGCAAAGCCCGCTATGGATTTGGCCAATCAAGGTCCGCGCGCCGCAAACGCTTCCGCCTATCCGGTTGAAAAGCCTGAGGCTGTGTCAGCACCTGCGCCAGCGTCAGCGCAGAAACAAAGCGAAGGAAAGCCAAAAGCAAAAGCGGTAGCAGCTGCTAAAACGAGCACACCGAAGAAGAAAACAAAAAAGACGAAAACCGCAACAAAACCAGTCAAGAAACAGACTACACGTTCTCCGGTAAATAACGTACCAACGTATCCGGCCTGGGATGATAATGGCCTCTATGTCGTAGACGATGGAGGACCAGGAAGCAATTGGGTAAGGCTGTCGGATGGTTCTTTGCTGCGTAAGAGCGATGGGACACGGACGTTTAACTTGCCCTATGATAAAAATCCCTTCACTGGAGAGATTAAGCCGACAGTGGAGCCGATGTCAGAAGCGGCGTATAAAATGTGGAAGGGCAATCAAGCCCAACAGCCCCAGCAGCCATCCCCATTTAGCCCGTCACCATTCGGGCGATAATAAAGCGCGAAAAAATGCTCCGAGAAAAAGGAGCAGTTTTTTTCGATATATAGTCAAATTTGAATATAATAATGTATAGTACTTTGATGTGACCATTCAGGAGGGTGAAAGAATGATAGCAAGAGAAAGTAAAGTGAATATGGTGGTGGCGGGGCTGCTGCTTGGTCTCCTGATGGCTTCCATGGACAATACCATTGTCGCGACGGCGATGGCCACGATTGTCGGCGAGATGGGCGGCATGGATAAGTTTGTTTGGGTGACATCAGCGTACATGGTCGCTACGATGGCGGGGATGCCGATCTTTGGCAAACTCTCCGATATGTATGGGCGAAAACGTTTTTACGTATTTGGTCTTATTGTATTTTTGTTAGGGTCCATTTTATGCGGGACGGCAAACAGCATCGTCGAGTTGAGCATTTATCGCGCGATTCAAGGGATTGGCGGCGGAGCATTGATGCCGATTGCCTTCACGATTATTTTTGACGTATTCCCGCCGGAGAAGCGCGGAAAGATGACGGGACTTTTCGGAGCTGTATTCGGTACTTCCAGTGTATTTGGCCCATTGCTTGGAGCGTATATTACGGAATATGTCAGCTGGCATTGGATCTTTTACATCAATGTGCCGATTGGGGCCGTGTCCCTCTGGTTGATCTCGATGTATTACAAGGAGTCGCTGGAATACCGCAAGCAGAGCATTGACTGGTGGGGAGCGATTACGCTTGTCGGTGCTGTAGTGAGTCTGATGTTTGCACTGGAGCTGGGCGGCAATCAATACGCGTGGGATTCGATGCAGATTATTGGCTTGTTCTCTTCCTTTTTCTTGTTGTTTGTGATTTTTCTATTTGTCGAGAAGCGGGCATCTGATCCGATTATATCGTTCTCCATGTTCAAGAAGCGGTTATTTGCTACGACAAATGCGATTGCACTGTTGTATGGAGCTGCTTTCATTATCGCTACGGTGTACCTGCCGATTTTTATCCAAGGGGTATATGGTGGTTCAGCGACGAATGCCGGATTGCTGTTGACACCGATGATGCTCGGCTCGGTTGCCGGCAGCCAGCTAGGCGGATTTCTTACGACGAAGACCAGCTTCCGCAATATTATGCTTCTGTCCGCAGTCTTTTTCATACCAGGTATTTTTCTTTTGAGTACACTGACGCCTGATATTCCTCGTTCGATCGTTACGCTTTATATGGTAATTGCAGGGTTTGGCGTGGGCTTTTCTTTCTCCACCTTGGGAATTTCAGCGATTCATGGCTTTGATATGCGACAAAGAGGATCGGCCAGTTCGACGAACTCTTTTTCCCGTTCATTGGGGATGACATTGGGGATCACCGTGTTTGGGATCTTGCAACGCAACTCGTTTGAAAACGGCATGTTCTCTGCCTTCGGAGGTCAAGAGATGACGAATGCCATTATGGACCCGCGAGCGATTTTGACACCAGAAGCACGCGAATCCATTCCGGCTCCTGTTTTGGATCAAATGATCGATATTCTCGCTTCTTCGATTGCGAATACGTTTATGTGGGCGCTCGTTCCTGCTGTTCTTGCTCTCGTGTGCATTTTGCTGATGGGAAATGATCGGGCGCTGGCGAAATCGCCTTCCGCACCGAAACCGAAACTGGAACGCGGATAGAGGAGAATCGTCATGAGTCTAAAATTGCTTGTTCTGGGATTGCTGATGGAAGGGGAGAAGCATCCCTACGAGGTTCAGCAGCAGGTGAAGGCCAGGGGAATGGATTGTTACATGAAATACGCCAAAGGTTCCCTTTACTATGCCTTCGACCAACTGGAAAAGAGCGGGATGATTGAGGTCAAAGAAGTCATTCGTGAGACTAGCCGCCCAGATAAGACGATGTATGGGATCACGCCAAAAGGCGAAGAGCAATTTCAAGAGCTTCTCTTGGAAGAACTGCAAAAACCGATGCAGCTGACCAATCCGATCTACGCAGCTCTTACTTTTGCATCGTACGGTGATCCACAGAAAATGGATGAGGCCTTGGAAGTTAACATCCGGGAGGTAAGACGGTTAGCTGGATTATTGGAATCGATTCAGGAGCAAAAAAGAGAGAGGCTTAGTTGGGGAGCACGAACGATTCTGATCGGAGCCATTGAGCATTTGCAAGCAGAGATGCGCTGGATGGAACGCATCCGAGAAGATGCCTGGGGCCGTTGATTTTGAATATATTATGAACATTGGCCTATTTTCATCATTATGATAGTTTTTCGTTTATAATAGTGGTAATTTCAATGGCAAGGATGGTACCCGCACATGATGAAATCTGCCCTCGGACGCTTCCGTCTCATCGGCCTGATCGAAGGTATCTCGTATCTGGTACTTCTCGGGATTGCTATGCCGCTCAAGTATTTTTGGGATTATCCAGCCGCAGTGAAAATTGCCGGCTCGCTTCATGGATTGTTTTTTGTCCTGTATATTTTGGCGTTGGCACATGTTACAATGACCAATAAGTGGTCCTTCATGAAAGTGATCGGTGCTTTTATCGCTTCATTACTGCCGTTCGGCAACTTTGTTCTGGATGCACGCCTGAAAAAAGAGCAGTAAGTATTCACATCAAACATTAAGTAAGGCACTAGAAGGCGGGTCATTGTACCCGTCTTTCGTACATATTCAAAAGAGAAAAAATGGAGGGGATCTGTGTGGAGACCAGAATTTTAGCAGGAATTCTTTTGTGGGACGAAGAGGGGCAATATGTTCTCGAAACCGTGATGGAGGACCGTTACAAGCTGGTTCTGCCGCAGATTATCACGCTTGCAAGTACAGAAGAAAAGGTAGCGACAGATGAATTGAACGAACAATATTTCGGTCAAAATGTCATTGCCAGATGTTTTGTTTGATTTGAACAGATAATTCCGAAAAAAGGTGTGGATAGGTGTGGAACTGCTTGACCGTTATAATGGGAGTCTGCTAGGGTTGGCCGTTGGCGATGCACTTGGCACTACTTTAGAATTTCGCAAACCGGGTACCTTCGAGCCGCTTACAGAAATGGTCGGGGGAGGACCGTTCCATTTAAAGGCGGGGGAATGGACGGATGATACGTCGATGGCCCTGTGCCTGGCTGAGAGCTTGATTACGAAAAACGGCTTCGATCCGGTTGATCAGATGAACCGATATGTAGCTTGGTTTCGAGAGGGGTATATGAGCTGCAAGGATCATTGCTTCGATATCGGGAATATCACCAAAGAAGCGCTGTGGCGTTTTGAGCAGACAAAAAATCCGTTCAGCGGATCTGACCATCCGATGTCGGCAGGGAATGGCTCCATTATGAGACTAGCACCTGTCGCGCTCTATTTTGCCAAGCAACCGGCGCTCGCCATCGATTACTGCGCGCAAAGTTCTCGCACTACACACGCAACGGCAAAGGCAGTAGACGGCTGTCGGTTTTTCGGGGCATTGCTTCTGGGGGCTCTACAGGGCATTTCCAAAGAGGATTTGCTTGCTGATTCGTTCTCTCCAGTAGCCGATCTATGGGAAAAGCAACCGCTTGATCCTGATATCGCCCGTGTTGCAAATGGTTCCTACAAAAGGAAAACAAGGAAAGAGATCAAAGGATCGGGGTATGTCGTCGATTCGCTTGAAGCGGCGCTTTGGGCTTTTTATTCCAGTAGTTCTTTTGAAGAAGGCCTGTTCCTAGCGGTAAACCTCGGCGATGATGCGGATACGACAGGAGCAGTCTACGGTCAATTGGCAGGTGCTTATTACGGAGTAGAGGGCTTGCCTCAACGGATGCTTGCGCTGTTGGCCAAGCGAGAATTAATAGAGGAGTTCGCGCAGAAATTGTACGAGCACGCTACCCGTTAACCGACAGAATGGAATGGCTTATTTTGATTTAGTTCGCCTATACAGTAGCCATCCAATCCCAATCAGCAGAAGTGCAAAAAGATCGTAATAAATATCGAATAAAAATTGAGATGGGCCCGGCTTGACGTGGTGAATTTGCAGGAGATGGTGGTTAACGATTCCTTCCATCAAGTTAAATGTACCAGCTCCGAGGAAAAAACTGCTCCAGAAATAATACGCTGTTCCTACAGGGTTGCTTTTCCACAGAAGAATGCCCGAAATGAAAATGATGACCGTCACGAATAAATGGAAAAAACCATCACTCATGATTTGATGGTGTCGATCTCCATACATGTCTACACTATGCCACTGCAAAATTTGGTGAAAGATAATGCCATCCAGCATGCCAATAATGCCTACTCCAAAAAGAAAGGCGCCGATCATTGTTTTTCTCAATCGAGTATCCCCCAGTCCAAAATAGGTGAAAAACGATAAGCACTGCCAATCAGGCAGTGCTTATCACCAAGATTAGGCATGGACAAGTTCTGGCGCTTGCATATGAAGTGGCGGCGGAACCAACCAGCCTTTTTCTTTTAAAATCCGCAGCAATCTGAGACCAAATTGGGCTTTTGCAACATGGTACTGACCAAAAAGCATTCCGATATCTTCTCGGATGGATTGAGCCATCATTTGACTGCAAGTAAGCAATCCGGCTGCAATGTCCCTTGACACACCGGTAGCGATCTCAGGGTCATTAAGACGAGCACCGGCCGGAATGCTTTCCAGATTAGCTACAGGGCGATCCGGTGGCGTAGGTGGCAATCCAATCCCATTCAATTTGAGTAACTCTTCCAGTTGTTCTACTTCTTGTTTCATGCTTCGCGTAATGTCTTCGAGATAGCTTTTCAGATCATGATCACCAGTCTGGTTGAGTGCTGTCTGATAAGCAGCAATCAATCCCTTTGTTGTTGCCAGATACATCCATACTCCAAAAACCTCACCATAATGCATGGGTTCATCTTGTGGATTGCCTGATAAAATACCCATTATTGTCCTCCCAGTACTCAGTAGAGTTTTCATATCCATATGGGTTCTCCTAACTTTGTAATGTAACCCAAAGATAAGGTTAACTAGTTGGACAGGATATATCCCTTCTAAGGAAGCGGAGAATTATTTTCCGGGTTCTTTCTTGATACGATTATGATCGTATATTCCCAAAAAGCGATGGTACACAAGTTCTGCCACGCCTAAAAGGGCTACCGTAATCATTAACTCGCCAAAACTTAGTGGCCAATCCATCCAATTGGCAACTGCCCATAAGTATAAAGCAGCGATCACTGCATCTGCAATCGTGGCCGTAATATTATTGGTAGCACGCAATATCAATTGATCGCCAATCAGGTACGCAATGACGGTCAAGCCGAGTGCCGTTAAAATAGCGGAAGTCCAGGATGCATTTGCAAACCACCATAAACAAGCGACAACAATAATACCGTTAACAGCAGTCTTGATTAAAAATCGAGTCATTTTTTACTCTCCTTTATGACAGTTTGGAACAAAGAGTCCTTCATCATATAGTGCTTACTGTTTTACAAAATAGTTAGGTTTATACAAGTACCGTTTTCTTGCTCTTTCCGATTAAAGTAGATCGTCATCATCCAAACTAAGACGTATCATTCATCTACTTTGGCAGGAGGTAGTGCGTTTTGTATTTTTACAAAGAAGATTTGATTAATATGATCGTTCCGGATAAACCAGACCCGGCGGCAGCTAAAGTCATCCAGGAGATTTTGGGTGGTCGTTTTGGGGAAATGCGCACCATGATGCAATATTTTTTTCAGGCTAACAATTTCCGTGGGAACGCAATCCCGTATCGTGATTTGCTTCGGGGTGTTTTTTTGGAAGAAATCGCGCATGTGGAGCTCGTACAGCACACAATCAATCAATTGCTGACGGGGAGTGGTGAAGAGGTTCCCGGTAATGCTGGGGTTGACGGAGCACCGCTTGATGAGGCAGTCAAGCACGCGAACCCGCACCATTTTATCGTGGGTGCGCAAAGCTCCTTGCCCGTCGATGCAGCAGGGAATCCATGGATGGGGAATTATGTGTATAATCATGGCAACTTGATTAGCGATCTTCTCGACAATCTGGTGCTGGAATCTACCGGTGTTCTGCAAAAGTCACGCATCTACGAAATGAGCTCGAACAAAACATTCCGTGAAACGCTTGCTTTCCTGATCGTTCGGGATAATGCCCATCAAAACGCATTTGCAAAGGCACTGGAGACATTAGGCGTGAATTGGGGCAAGTTGTTCCCTATCCCCAACTACGACATAAACAAGTATCCGGAATGCCGTAAGTATGTAGAAATGGGTTTCCACAATGCTCAGTTCAATTTCCGATTGGATAACACACAGATTGGAGAAATCTTCAATGGACAGTCGCCAAGTAGAAATGGCGGCAGTCTGGAAGTAGTTCCGCCACCTGAGGGCTTCCCGGTTCCTATAATGCCGGAACAGCCTAATGAGCACAGTCCAGGACTGTATGATCTGAATGCGTAATAGGTTAAATGGAAAAAAACCAGTCATCGCATGGAGAGCGTTGAACTGGTTTTTTATCTTTTTTTCCTACATACCCGAATTTTACCGCTGTTATAAAAATATCTTCAATAATATGATTATCTCGATTACAAATCATCATGGTACCCGGTCTGGGTGGGGGTAGGAGAGCAATGGGCTTGGCGTTTGTTTTGATCATCATCGGGATCAACATTTTGTACGTTTCGTTTTTTACGCTGCGACTACTGATGGTGATCAAAGGCTATCGGGTGTTGGCATCCCTTGTGGCGATGGTGGAAGTATTCGTGTATTTGAAAGGGTTGGCGATTGTGCTGGATAACCTGGATAATCCGATCAATCTCGCAGCCTACTGTATCGGTTGGGGAATGGGTGTATTCATCGGCAGCAAGATCGAGGAGTATTTGGCCTTGGGCTATGTCACGCTGCAAGTCGTTGTGGATTCCGTTGATTTGGAGGTTCCTGTGAAGCTCCGTGAACACGGCTTTGGTGTTACTTCTTGGGTAGCAGAGGGACGCGACGGACATCGTCTCATGATGCAAGTGTTGACGAAGCGCAGCAACGAGAAAAAACTGTGGAACCTCATTCATGAGATTGCACCAAAAGCATTCGTGATCTCTTTTGAACCGAAACATTTGAAGGGTGGCTTCTGGGTAAACCGCTTACGGGGATAATCGCTTGTGACGAAAACAAAAAAGCAGCCAGTCCTCTTTTGCGGATACAAAGCAAGAGAGGGCTGGCTTTACGTTTTCCTCTTTCATAGGCCGGCCTCCATTCAGGTCTTACATGATATATTGGCTCCCATTTGCCTGATAGGTTCACTTCGTTTTTTTATTGTGTGTTATTAGAAAATTGTAAACAGAAAAACTTTTCTTTGTCTTTTTCAGTAGTTTTGAGTAGTTCGACATTAGTATACAAAATAAGACATAGAGCAAGGGGGGATTTAAGGTTGATCAGTTTTCATCAAGTAAATAAACATTACGGAAGCTTTCATGTCCTCAAGAACATCAACCTGCATATCAACCAGGGAGAAGTCGTCGTGGTCATTGGCCCGTCAGGATCGGGTAAAAGCACGATGGTTCGTTGCATCAACAGATTGGAAACGGTTACAAGCGGAGAACTGGTGGTAGACGGGGTAAAAGTGAACGATAAAAGCACCGATATCAACAAGCTGCGACGGGACATCGGCATGGTGTTCCAGCACTTCAATCTATACCCGCACAAGACCGTTCTGCAAAACATTACGCTGGCACCAACCAAGGTACTGGGCGTATCGCAGAAGGAAGCTGAAGAAACGGCTCTCTACTATTTGGAAAAGGTAGGGATTCCGGAAAAGGCAGAAATGCTCCCAACGCAACTATCTGGCGGTCAACAGCAACGCGTAGCGATCGCACGCGGACTGGCTATGCGACCAAAAATCATGTTGTTTGACGAACCGACCTCTGCACTGGACCCAGAGACGATCGGCGAAGTGCTCGATGTCATGAAGAAGCTGGCGAAGGAAGGCATGACGATGGTGGTCGTAACGCACGAAATGGGCTTTGCCCGCGAAGTGGCAGATCGCATCGTGTTTATGGATCAGGGCACGATTCTCGAAGACTCTACACCAGAGGAGTTTTTCGCAAGTCCGCGTGAAGAGCGTGCACGTTTGTTCTTGAGTCGGATTTTGAATCACTAAAAAAAGAAAACAATAGAGAAAAGGGGTATTCAGATGAAAGCAAACAAGCTTTGGAAAAAAGTAGCAGGTATGGGTCTCGTTCTGATGCTGAGCGCAACTGCATTGGCAGGCTGTGGTGGCGGCAGTACAACAGAAGGCAGTGCACAAGGTACACCAGCTGCAGGCACATTGGCAAAAATCAAAGAAAGAGACAAATTTGTAGTCGGAGTTAAGTACGACCTGAACCTGTTCGGCTTGAAAGACCCGGCAACCGGAAATGTAGAAGGCTTTGATATCGATATTGCGAAAGCGATTGCAAAGAAAGTACTCGGGGACGAAAACAAAATCGAGCTGAAGGAAGTAACCTCCAAAACGCGTATCCCGATGCTGAAAAATGGAGAAATTGACGCGATCATCGCGACGATGACCATTACAGAAGACCGCAAAAAAGAAGTAGATTTCTCTGACGTGTACTTCCTGGCAGGTCAATCTCTCTTGGTGAAAAAGGACAGCTCGATCAACGGTCTGAAAGACATGCAAAAAGGCATGAAAATCGTGACCGCGAAAGGCTCTACTTCTGCGAAAAATATCAGAGCAAGCGCTCCTGATGTAGAAGTACTTGAATTCGAAAACTACGCGGAAGCCTTCACAGCACTCAAAGCTGGTCAAGGTGACGCGCTGACAACTGATAACGCTCTCCTGTACGGCATGGCGAAGCAAGATCCGAACTACCGTGTAACAGAAGAGACCTTCACTGAAGAACCATATGGTATTGCAATCAGCAAGGGTGACGCTGAATTCGTGAAAACGGTGAACGATCTGCTGAAAGAAATGAAAGAAAACGGCGAATACGACAAGATTTATGAAAAATGGATCGGAACAAAACCTAAAAAATAATGCGGTTCGACTCCATAAAGAATGAGCGGTTTACTCTGCCGCTCATTCCCTTATATTCCTAACAGAAGTTTGTATACAAGGGGGATCGCATAAGAGATGATCGATTTTTCTATCTTGTTTGATCACATGGATATGTATCTCGAAGGCTTTTGGAATACCTTGCAGGCGAGCCTGCTTGCTCTCGTCGGGAGCTTTGCACTGGGGACGCTCTTTGCAATCTTTCGGATTTCTCCGATTCGACCACTCAAGTGGCTCGCTACGGCTTACGTCGAGTTTGTGCGTAATATCCCGCTGATTCTCGTCGTTTTCCTCTTTTTTGTGGGTCTGCCGGCGATGGGTATCGTTCTGGAGCCTTTCATTGCAGGTACGCTCGGCTTGACAGTGTATACGGCAGCATTTATCGCGGAGACGATCCGCGCAGGCATTCTGGCGATTCCAAAAGGACAGACAGAAGCCGCTCGCTCCTCGGGATTGACGTACGGACAAACGATGCGTTATATCATTTTGCCGCAAGCGATCAAGGTCGTGATCCCGCCGATGGGCAACCAGTTTATCAATCTCGTAAAAAACTCCTCGGTATTAGGCGTGATTGCAGGTCTTGACCTGATGTATTTCGGAGACCTGATTTCCGCTGATACGTTTGTTACCTTTGATGTGTACATTTTTGTAGCTGTCTTCTATCTGATTCTGACCCTTCCGTTGAGCGCGTTCGTCAGTTATTTGGAGCGACGCTTGGCTGGAAGCCGCTAAGAAGGAGGGGACATCATGGACTTTATCGGAGCCTATACGCCCAGTCATTTGACCTTCCTGCTCGAAGGCTTTTGGGTCACCTTGCAGGTCGCTTTCTTGTCAATTGTCCTCAGCTTTTCCATTGCGATTGTCGTCGGGGTTTTGCGTTACGCAAAAATTCCTGGAGTCTCACAAGCTCTCGGGACAATCGTAGAGCTGATTCGCAATTTGCCGCTCTTGTTGATTATTTTCTTTACGTATTTTGCTCTCCCGGAAGTGGGAATCAAGCTGGACAAGTTTTGGGCCGCTGTTCTGGCGTTGGTTATTTTCGAAGCAGCGATGTTGTCGGAAATCGTGCGAAGCGGTTTAAATTCGGTCGAAAAAGGACAGATTGAAGCTGCACGTTCTTCTGGCCTGAATTATGTCCAGACTCTGTGGCATGTTGTCCTTCCACAGGCTCTCAGAAGAATGGTGCCACCGATTGTGAGCCAGTTCATTTCGCTCTTGAAGGATACGTCGCTGGCCGTCGTAATCGCTTTGCCAGAGTTGATGAACCATGCGCAAATCATCAACGGACGCAATGTCAACTATGTCATCCCGACCTTCCTGATGGTGGCAGTGATGTACTTTGTCGTCAACTACGCGTTGTCAGTCGTCTCCAAGCGACTGGAAAACAAGCACGCTTAATCGTTCTATCTTTGCAGATCTCCGATTCTTAGTAAAATAAGAATAGGAGATCTTTTTCCATGAGAAAGGAGCAGCTATGCGAGAACGCCTTTTGATCCTGTTTATTATCATGCTGGCAACTGCATTTTTTGGAGAGATGAAGGTAAACCCCGTAGGAGGGTCTTTTCGTTTTTCCTTGGGTATCGCTGCTTTCTTTTTCGGGTTGTTGTGGTTTTCGTCCGTACCTGTATTGCTGACGGGATTTTTAACAGGGACGTTTATCTTTGGATTTCGCGTCGGAATGGATGTCTTTTTTGCGTACCGTCCTTATATGGAGAGTGTGGCTGCTCATCTTCCCTCCGCCTTTTACTATTTCAGCTTTACCGTTCTGTTTTATTTGCTCCGTGCGCGTAGCTATCGCGAGTTCCCTCTATGGTTGGGGCTGATAGGTGCATCCATTGATTTCGTCTCCAATGTGGTAGAGATCCAAGTACGACAGTATTTCACAGATTTTCCTCCGATCACCTGGCATAGCTTTTTGATGCTTCTCTTCTTTGGAGTCCTGCGCAGCTTTTTTGCTGTCGGCTTGTACAACAGCTTTTCGATCAGGCAGTTGCGGGCAGTGGGAGAGGTGCGTCAGCAGGAGTTGGAGCGTCTGCGGATGATCAATACGGAGCTGTATGAAGAAGCCTTTTACTTGCGCAAATCAATGACGCATCTGGAGGAAATCACGCGAGAGAGCTACCAGCTCTACAGGCGTCTGCTCACCTCGGATCATGCGGAGTCCCCGACGGCCTTGGCGATTGCCGAGAATGTGCATGAGGTGAAAAAAGATTCGCAGCGGATGCTGGCGGGCATTTCCAAGCTGATTAATCAGGAGGGACTAGCACCACAGCTGCCGATCAAAGAGCTGTGTGAGTTGGTTGCTCGCGCGAATCAGAAATACGCTGAGATGTTGGGAAAAGATATACGAATAGAGTGGAGCTGTAACATCAACCTGTCGACCAGCCAAATCTATGCGCTGCTCTCCGTGCTAAACAACCTGGTAGCCAATGCGGTAGAGGCGATTCCCGCGTCGGGACGGATTGAGCTGAATGTGAAGCTGATTCATCGTCATCTGGTGTTCAGTGTACTTGACAGCGGTCCGGGAATCCCGTTAGAAGAGCAGGAATGGGTATTTCAGCCCGGGTATACGACCAAATACGATGAACAGGGAAATGCATCTACCGGAATTGGACTGACGCATGCCCGCGGAATTGTCCAAAGCCTGCAAGGAAGCCTGCGTATTTTACCTGATCAGAGGCAAATGACGCATTTAGAAGTGCAAATTCCGACCGATCAATTGCTCGGAAAGGAGGGAGTGTAAGCAATGATACGTTTCTTTTTAATTGAAGACGATGCTGTAGTGCGCCGCATGCTCGAACGGATTATTCAAGACAGCGGGTTGGGCGAAATTGTAGGGCAAGCCAGCGACGGCAGTCACGTATCGATCGATCAACTGTACGGGGTCGATGTCATTTTGATCGACTTGCTAATGCCGGGGCTTGATGGCATCCAAACGATCAAAAAGTTGCAGGCAGATGGCTTCGCGGGCCGCTTCATCATGGTGTCACAGGTGGAAAACAAGGAAATGATCGGGGAGGCTTATTTGCAAGGGATTGATACCTTTATTCAAAAACCGATCAACCGCCTGGAAGTCATGGCTGTACTGAAGCGGGTATCGGATTACTTATCGCTGGAGGCATCTCTGCAAACCATCCGCAAATCGCTGCAAATCCTGGATGTCAAAGCAAAAGAACCGCATACCAGCGGTTTGAAAAGTCAGTCTTCCGCTCAGGACAACCTGGCACAAAAAGCGAGAAAACTGCTGTTGCAGCTAGGGATCGCGAGTGAAGCTGGTGCTCCCGATCTGCTATTGATCATGGAATGGCTCGTACAGGATGAGCGACAAGGAGACAAGCTGCACGAATTGCAGCTCAAGGAACTGTACACACAAATTTTGCTGAAGGTGCATGCCAGCTTGGATGAGCATGGGATTACCAAAGAGGTGCGTGCCATGGAACAACGGATTCGCCGGATGGTCCTTCAAGCCTTTACGCATCTTTCCTCATTGGGGTTGACCGATTATGCCAATCCTACCTTCGAACACTTTGCACCACGACTGTTTGACTTTCAAGAAATTCGCCAACGGATGCAAGAGCTGGAGGCGGGCGAAAAAACGACGAAGTGCCGGATTAGCGTGAAAAAATTTTTATCTGTCTTTTATATGGAAGCAAAGGCGTTGTAAATAGCAAAAACGCGGGAGCCGATCAAAACGATCAAATCTCCCGCGTTTTTCTTATTCACGCCTTTGCCTGATGAACAAGCTCAGAAAAGGCGCCGTACAACCCAATTGCCCCATACTGCTGCTGATACTCCTTTATCGACCCATCCCGCACGATTTTCCCGTTCATCAAGAAAATCGCCCGATCCGCCACCGCATCTGCCACCTGCAGCTGATGCGTCGTAAAGAGAACGGATTGACCCGAGAGCTTTACTTCGCGGACGAGATCGACGAAGGCATCCATCCAATACGGATCGAGTCCGTTGGTCGGTTCATCGAGGACGACGAGTGCAGGCTTGGCCAATATCGCTTGGGCAAACAAGAGGCGCTGCTGCATGCCTTTAGAGAACTGAGACACCCGTTTGTTTCTCACTTCATGCAATCCCACCATTTTCAGCAGTCGATCCGCCTCTTCTGGGGTGCGATTGCGCAGGGAAGCGTAAAACTCGAGCGTTTCTTTCGCAGTAAGTCCGGCAGAAAACGTAAAGTGATCCGGCATATAACCGATTTCTTGAAGATACTCCACGCGATTGTCGTTCCAGTTCAATCCGTTTAGCTGAATGGTTCCCGAAGAAGGAGGGAGAATACCAACCAGCATCCGCAGGATCGTACTTTTCCCTGCACCATTACCGCCGCATAAGGCTACGACCTGACCGGGTTCAATGTTCATACTGAATGGGTGGACGATTGTTTTGCCATTGATTTCCTTGCTGACCTGGTCGATGGTAAGTCCTAACGTATTCATCGCATTACCTTCTTTCCCATACCCGGATGGCTATGAACAAGGTCGCACTGATCCAGAGCAGACTGAGTGCGACAAAGATGAGATCACCAAGCGGAGAGTCAGCCCAATACACCCATTTGTAGTATTCAGGTCCAAAGATCGAGCCTCCGCCTAACCTGGCAACGGAAAAGATTCGTACAAACTCCGCTGGATTGAGAAATGTTGCGAGCTGAAGCAGAGGCTTGATCCATGTATAAGGGACGAAGCTGAGCACAGAGATGAGCAGAGTAGGCCATGCCAGAATATAGAAGAACCAGACGCTGACCCCCATTGTCAAAGCCTGCCAACGGTTTTTACTGATGGCGCCAATCAGCATGGCGATACCCAAAAATAACAGAATGAGACAGATGGAAAAGGCAAGCAAAAACAAGAGAGTCGAAAATGCAAAGCTTTTTCCTAACAGCATGCCAGCCACACCAGACAACCCATACCCAAAGCTGACGATTGCGACTAACACGAGTGCTTGTCCCAAGTATTTTCCCAACAAGAAGGAGGAGGTTGTCATGGCGTAGGTGGAGAGGAGCTGCCAGCTTCCCTCTTCTTTTTCCGCTGTTAAGGAAAAAGAGGAGAGAAGCATCGTCATCAGTGGCAGCAAGTACAAAATCAGATTCAGCATGGTACCTGTCGTATACGTATAACCCTTCATGTAGGACTGCGATTGGATGATCAAGAGTCCCAAACTAAACAGGGAGAACAGAGCCATAAACGAGTAGGACCATGGATTGCGAAAGCCTACCTTCACTTCTCGTTTGGCAATCAGATTGATGTGCAAAGACTCCACTTCCTCTGTTAGTTGTGTGTGGTTGGGGTAGTGCTGTTGCTGCCGTGATCGGCTGGCTTGCTTTCGTGACCGCCATTATGATGCCCTTCGGAAGACTGACCGTCTTTGTTCATGTGCTTGCTCATGCTGTTTTCCCAGCTATGATTTTTCAACTCTTCCGCACTCATGACAATGCCTTTCTTTTGTTCCTGAACGAAGCTGTCTGCAGCAGACTTCTCTTTGAAGGAATAGATGCCATACGTCATTGGCGTTTTGAAGTCTTTGTCGTAAGCGTAGGTAGCTTGCTCTGCTTTTGTCCATTCTGCTGTGTAGTAATCACGGACAAATTGTACAGCCACGTTATCGGTTCCATTTTCTTTCGTCCAGTTGTGCATGCAGCCGAGATCATCGAACTTCAGTGCTTTTCCATCTTTTAAGACGATTTCAGTAGCATTGTGATCGTTAGGGACATGCATTTTGCAAAGGTCGCATTTGTCTACGCCTTCCGCGATATCTACAGGTTTCGGCTCTTCGCTTCCGCAGCCGACCATAAGCAGGCTAATGCCGATAATTGCTCCGATTGTTGTGCACCATGTTTTTATTTTGTTCATGATTTTTTCACTCCTATATAAATGATCGAACAGCTTCCTATTAACAAGATAAGTCCAAGAATGCCTGCACCCCAACCGCTCGTTTTTCCCGATTCAATTAGCACGGTATCCGAGGGTTGCATTAAAGGAGATGCGTCCTTGATTGCTGAGCCGGCCCCACTTGTAAACAAGCCTTCCAGAAACACGAATCCCGGGGCTTGAAAAAACAGCTGGTAGGCAGGAACCGCATCGGTCAAACCTAGGTAAAAAGGATTCATCTCGTATGGCAAATCACTGCGGGAATCCCCGTTCACATCGAGTCCTTGCAGATTGTCCCAGTAGTTTTTGTTTAAGTTGTTGTTCTGGCTATCCTGGGCTTGCGCTTGGATGACGTTGGAGACAAATTGGTTATCGGTTAATACGTTGTCAGAAGAGGCCAAAAACTGCATACCGATAAAGTTGAGACTGAGTAAATTGTTTTTGACCGTAATGCCGGATGATTGCTCTAAATACAGTCCAACGCGGTTCCCCTCAATCGTGTTGTTCGCAACTAGCGTGTCCTGTACGGTAATCAGAAGAATTCCTTGCGAACCAGGATTTTTTTGCTGTTTCAAAAATTGATTCCCGGTAACCGTCAGATTGCGCGATTCCATGAGCTGGGAGCCCGTCACATTTTCCATCCCAATGTTGTTGATGACCGTTGTATCAGAGGTACCCATGAAGTGATAGCCGTACCGCGATTTCGTCACCAGATTTTGTTCCAGATGGTTTCGATCGCTATTTTCGACGTAAAAGCCATCTTCGACATTCGTCACCTGATTTTTAATGAAACGGTTATGATGCGATTCACGCAGGTCGATTCCGTTTCCTCGTCTCGCTTTTTCCGTTTGCTTTGGCTTTACTTCGGGCTGTGCCCCGTGATTATGTCCAGTACTGGTCGTTGGGCTGCCATCGCCTTTGATTTTTCCGATGACTTGAACGTTGTGCAGCGTGTTGTAGTCTGCTTGCCGTAATTGAATACCGATCCCTTTCGTTTCAACGATGACGTTCTCCAGGAAGTTTTGATCGCCACGGATGACAAGAGCGGCAACATCACTGTTGATACGTTTGTCCACGATATGGATTCCTTGCACGCTCACATTGTCGCTTTCAATCGTGAGCGTTGCCTCCTCCTCGGTCGGATTGATGATCTTCACTTGACCACCGGCTACCAATTGAATCGGCTTGGTAATACGGATAGGACCTTTGTACAAGCCATATGGGATGGTAACGGTATCGTTAGGGCGTGCTTGATCAATCATCGCCTGCAAGGAGTCAGAATCCGCAAGCGTTGCCTTGGCTGTGATCGGCAGCTGTAGAGCAACGATACAAATGACGGAGACGAAAAGTAGCGAGAGAGATAATTTTCGATTAATCCATCGTAAAGACAGGGCGCATCCTCCCCTATTCCACTAGAGAGCTCTCTTGTTTATTGCCGGATAATCGGCTGCTAGCTACATTTAGGATAACAGCCTCTTTTCATTTTCGTATGACTCAACCGGGCTATAAAACGTGTCAAAAAACGCAACGATTATAAAAAAATGGAAGGGTGTGAGAGCCAGACGTCTGAGGTGGCATTGTGCAATCAAAGCGGTCATACTAAATGGGAGAGAAGGAAGAGACGAAAAGGAGAGACGATAAATGGATACAAACATAGAGAAAGCACTGCGCACGACGCTGGAATATTGGGAGCGGATGAAAAAGAGCCACGAGGACGACGCGGAGGACGATGCGAATCAGTTTGAGGCTTCGTTTTACCGCATGATGGAGCAAATCCGCGAATGGTACGATCAGCTGGAGAAGAAGCCTGATACGCTGGAGGATGCACTGCTTCTTCCGGACATGGCGGAGGTTGCGGAGGAGCTGCCTGTAGAGATCATGCTGAATTTTGAAACCGAGCTGGAATTGATCGTAGATGGGCAAATACGTGAGGATGATGAGAAATACGATTAAAAACAGGTGACTTGTTGCATCCTATCCTTGACATGATTTACTAGAATATTGTGTTTGGGGAGGGTAAGCACAAGTGGTACCTACTCTGTTATGCGTCATTATCTTCATCATACTTTTACCACCCATTGTATTTTTCGGGTACATGTATGCCCTGTCTAAACAGCCGAAGCACTCCATTATTCGATCCCATCCGTTTTTGGGGTGGATGCGCTATTTGCTGGAAAAGCTCGGGCCTGAGCTTCGTCAGTATTGGTTTGACGATGATACAGACGGGAGGCCGTTCTCCAGAGCTGACTTCGTGGGCCTCATGTATGCGGCAAAATACCGGACGGATCTGATCTCGTTCGGAGGGAAACGCGATTACGAGAAGCCCGGCTTCTATTTGTCCAATGCGATGTTCCCGAAGCTGACGAGTGAGCTGCGGGTAGATAACGAGAAAGTCGTCCCTGGCAAAAAATATGAGATTACCCATGAGGGACTGTTTACAAGAAGAGAAAAGTTTATCGAGGAACAAGAGGTTAAGCCGTGGCTGCTGCATGACGAGGATGTCATTATCGTGGGCGAAAACAGAAGGGAGCCCTGGCGGCTAAAAGGGATGTTCGGTGCTTCAGCTACCTCCTTTGGAGCAGTGGGAGAGAACTATATCATGTCCACTGGGTATGGGGCACGTATGGCAGGCGGTTCTTGGATCAATACGGGAGAGGGTGGCGTCGCAGAAGTGCATCTCTCCACGGGTGCGGATATCATTTCGCAAATCGGGCCGGGGATGTTTGGCTTCCGTGATGACAAGGGCAAGTTTTCGATCGAAGAATACAAAAAAAAGGCAAGCATCCCGAACATCAAAGCGTTCGAACTGAAATTTCATCAAGGGGCCAAAATACGCGGTGGGCACCTCGAAGGCTCCAAGGTCACGGAAAAAGTCGCGGCAGCAAGGCTGGTACCTGTAGGACAAACGGTCAATTCACCGAACCGCTTCGAATTCCTTACAAATCCGGATGAAGCATTGCGTTTCATCGGCAGTTTGCAGGAGGCGGGAGGCAAGCCGGTGGGAGTAAAAATCGTCGTCGGCGATCCAAAGCGGTTGGAGCATTTTTTTGAGAAAATGCTGGAGTTGTCCATTTACCCGGATTTCATTACGGTTGACGGCTCTGAGGGCGGTTCAGGCGCAATGTTTAAGGCAATGGCTGACGGCATGGGCTTGCCCCTTTTCGCCGCGCTGATCATTCTCGATGATACGATGAGGAAATTCGGCGTACGGGACCGCATCAAGATTTTTGCTGCTGGCAAGCTCGTTACCCCTGACAAAGTAGCGATCGCCATGGCATTGGGAGCGGATTGCGTCAACTCCGCGCGCGGCTTCATGATTGCAACTGGCTGTATCATGGCGATGCAATGTCATACGGGCAAATGTCCGACAGGAGTCACTACGACGGATTCCAAGTATCAGGAGGCGTTAGTTCCGGCAGAAAAGCAGTGGCGAGTCATGAACTATATTTTGCAGTTGAGGGAAGGCTTGTTCTCGCTGGCGGCAGCATGTGGCTTGGAGAGTCCGACTGAGCTTCGAAGAGAGCATGTCGTGTTTACCAACGAAAGCGGGGAGACCATGCGTGTGGTGGACTTGTTTCCGTACCCGGTCGTGTCCAGATGAGTATTTACAAATAAGATAAATAATGGTATGGTGGATGAATCAGGCTATAGTACACCTTCCTTCTACAATTACTGGATATTAGGGGTACTGCTTTCCTGATTTTTTTATGCCTATTCTAAAATGAAAGAAGGCCGTATGATCCTGTGCAAGCGATCATGCGGCCTTTGTTTATGTTGATCGATTAGGATATCGTGTTTTGCCCAGGCTTCCAGTCCATAGGGCACAATCCGCCTGATTGCAGAGCTTCGATCACACGGAGCGTCTCATCTACGCTTCTGCCAACCTTGGAGTTGGAGATGACTGCGTATTGCAGGATGCCTTCTGGATCGATGATGAAGCTGCCGCGCAGCGGGGCTTTGGTTGCTTCGTCCAGTACACCGTATGCAAGGGTCGCTTCTTTGCTGTAATCGGAAGCGAGCGGGAATGAGAGTGGACCGATGCCTTCACCCGATCTCATCCATGCTTTGTGTGTATGTATGCTGTCGCCGCTAATGCCAAGCACCTCGACATTCAAATCCGCGAACTCCTTGATCCGGCGGTTGAGGCTGAGGATTTCCGTCGGGCATACTTTCGAAAAGTCAAACGGGTAAAAGAACAAAAGAAGCCATTTTCCACGATAGTCTACCAAGCTCTTTGACAAGGGAAATCCGTTGTCAAACGTAACGGTGTCCATCGTAAAATCAGGTGCAGGAAGTCCAATACGCGCTGTCATAGATCAATCTCCTCGTTTCTGATACCGTATGTCAGGTACTGGTAACAAAGTATCACGAATGATAAGGAGAATCAATTAGTTCGGAATATCAGAAGTGTTGTGGAGCTTTTTTGCATCGTTCTTTTGTAGAAGGAAGTAAACGATTGGAATGAAGGCAACCAAGAAACAACAGGCGGCGAGAATCGGCAATACGGACATCTCCATAACAGCACGACCGAGATAAGTTTGCCAGCCGATTGCAGCTAAACCGAGCAAGTAGGCGATACCTGTGAGATGGATGAATCCCGTACGGCCAGTGGACACGTGTTTTTTACGTTCAGCTAACCAAGCGACAAAAGGAACTGCTTGCAGAGCATGAAAACCAATACCGTGGAGCCAAATGATATTCCCCTGCTGCCCGACCACTCGACCATCATTGAATGAAATCCAGAGGCCTGCCGCAAACGAGAGCATAATCGCAATCATTGCATAGCGGATGCCAACTGCCAGCTCTGGGTGTAGGGAATAAGCTTTTCTGCGGAAAAACTGAATGGCAATGAATACATAGAAGAGGACCAAGAGAAGAGCCACAAAAGTAAAAATGGAACCGACAGCGACGTCGAAGGGTGTGCCATTTTTGACGAACCTCGGGTCCACGCCGCGGAAGTTTTGTACGGTTTCCGCTCCGTAAGAGTATAAAGCAAGCAAGATATAAGACCAGCGAAAGAAAGCTCTACTTCGCGTGCCCAGGGCAGATAACGGAATGATTGCGGCTGTCGACAATAAAAATATTCCGAGTGCGGCATTAAAGGAAAACGCTTTCGAGACATCGCCATTTGGAGCGACGGGTCCTCCGTGCAGCATGACCCAGATTGCACAAATGGCAGCCAATAAGAAGCCGAGCATGCCGGTATACACTAACCATTTCTCCCCTTGAAAGAAAGGGGGTGCTGTATGACTTTCCATAACAGATTGATTCATGAATCGAGTTCTCCCTCCTGTAAAGTTTTGGTACTCTGCTATTCACTTTACAGGGATGGAGAATACGGAATAACGGGCAGCGGAATGAAATCGAATTAGGACCAGGGACGGATTTGTTCTCGTTCCTGAGGGAGAGCTTTACCATCAGGAAAAATTGAAGTAAACTGTATAAAAATGACAAAAAGGAATAAAAAATCAGGCTATTGTACACCTTCCTTCTGAGCTAAAGGTTTGGTTCACCATTAGGGGTACTGCTTTCCTGATTTTTTTCGTGATGCCAATGAAAAATCAAATCTACCTTCGCCGGAAAAATAAAATCATCGTACATCAGGGGCAGCATGAACTGCCTACCTCTTATTTAGCTGCGGCTTTGCGCAATATTGAGAGCTTAGGCTATACCTTTTCACTGGAATTGCTAGAAAGAATCCGGACGCTGTCGGAAGGAGAGTTTTTCGCGCTCTATTCGGATGTAATAGCTGTACTCAAGGTAAAGATCGGGTCATCCCGCCAGTACAAGCCGATGTATCCGAATTTTCCTAAGCAAGTCATGGAGGCTAGCGAGGGTGAGCTGTTTGTAAATGCGATCATTCATTATTTGACGTGGAACCTTCCTGTGCACGAAGTGAAAAAACGGTTGCCTCTGCTGAGAGAATCTCGCCTGAAGCTGATTCATTTGGGCACAGACGAAGAGCTGATTCAGATAGGAATGAACTTGCTGCGCTCCAATAGCTCGCTCTCTGCTACTGACAGGGAAGACTTGGAGGGCTTGATTCAGGCCTATGAAGGAATCGCAGAAGCTCTGCCAGCGGAGATTCCCCAAAAGGAAAACGTGGCGATTGCTGCGAGCCTGTTGCTGAAGTATGACAAGCTTCCTGCTGCTTTTTTTGCCCACTATTGCAAGACCGCGACAGATGTGTTGCGTCTGGCAGTGGCGCTGTCTGACGGGGATGTGAGCTTGGCAGAGCCTGCAAAATTTCGCAAGTTCAAACGCGGGGAGAGAAGGCTGCTCCTTAGCCTGCTGGAAGCCAGCTCGAATATCGTAGAAGACATGAATCGTTACAAAAACAGATGGATTCGTCTCGGGGAAATCTTGCATCCGTTTGAATATAAGGATCGCTATCCGAAAGCGGCAGAAGCATTCGATATTTTGCGCAACAATCACAAGGTCGAGACGTTCAATAGCCAAGTAGAGCAGGCGCTGGTCCGTGCGGATGTGAATACAGCGATCAAGCTGCTCGAACAGCGTCCAGGGGAATTTGCCCGACGTCTGGATCATTTATTGCGTTTGACGGAGCAGGGGAATCCAGTTCTTTCAGCCTTCGAGAAAATTGCGGGTGGTGTATCGACTCCAGTTCTTCTGCAAGTCATGAATCACTTCGACAAACGGGATAGCTACGGGGAATGGCGGACCTTTTTTCCGAAAGGGCAAGTGGCGAAAGTACAGGCAATCGAAAACCGAGTGCCAGGGCTTCCAGAGGACATCAGACAGAAGGCAGCGGATATTTGCCGGACATCGTTGTTGAACCGTTTTGCCCAATTGCCGGCGCTGGGCAACGTCTATATCGACCCGCGGCTGCAGGAGCATCTCGTTCCGTTTTCGATGCGATCTGCCAGCAAAGCACTGCGTACGATTGCACGCGGCTCCCGGCTAACGATCCCGGATGGAGGAACGATTCGCTTTTTCCTGTGGTGGAGAGAAGGGATTGTCAACGATGTCCCTACAGGCAGAGTCGATATCGATTTGTCTGCCGTGCTCTATAACGAAGACTGGAGATACATGGAGCATATATCCTATACCAATCTGCGTTCCGACAAGTATCAAGCGTGCCACAGCGGGGATATTGTGGAGGCGCCCAAAGGCGCGTGCGAATTCATCGACATCGACATGGAATCTGTCATCCGCTATGGCGGTCGATATGTCGTCATGAACCTGTATTCGTTTACGAGTCAGCCTTATTGCGATTTGCCTGAATGCTACGCAGGCTGGATGATTCGTTCGGCGCCACAGACAGGAGAAATTTTCGAGCCGCAGACGGTACAGGACAAGATTGATCTCGCCGCAAACACGCGGATTTGTATCCCGGTCATTCTGGATCTCGTGGAGAGAAAAGTGATTTGGACGGATATCGCCCTGAATTCCGATCCGCGTTTTGCCAACAATGTGGAGTCCAATGCCGGAGGGGTGGAGCTGATGGGAAGAGCGCTCACCTCGTTGGTGAAGCCTACCCTGCATGAGTTGTTCATGCTTCATGCACAGGCGAGAGGGACCCTGACTGATCAAGCTGAAGAGGCAGATACGGTATTTTCCTTGGAAGAGGGAATTACGCCGTTTGATACGGAGATCATCATGGCGGATTTTATGCAGTGATTGATTTATAAGGAATAAGCAAGACCGTCAGGCAGTATGCGCTGACGGTCTTTTTCTTGAATCTTATTTCTTACATCGACAAAACCCCGCCATAGATGGGCTCTTGCTGCGTTTTTTGTCCCCAGGTGCGCGTTCCGTATTCGAAATGCCACCATTCTTTCGGATAGTTGACGAATCCGGCATCGCTCATCAAATGATAGAGCAGTCGGCGATTGTCTCGAATCTCGATGTCTTTTTGTGTAGGCTGTACGAGTTCTTCATAATGGCGAGTCGAAGCCCTTTCACTGAAATCATCGAAGGCTGTCCCCATCTCCAGCCATCCATCAGGTCCTGCGATAGTCAGATCGACTGCGCCACCGGATAGGTGAGGGGACGGTTTGGAGAGGTCTGTTGTTGGATAAGCGACGAATTTGCTCAATTCTTCCGTGAGAGCGGGTCCTTCCTGCCAGCCTTGTAAAAGCAAGGCTTCACGAAAACGTTCATACAACGAGGCTTGTACTTCGAACGAGCGCCAGCCGTCCAACACGACGAGCTTGTAGCCAACAGGCAGTTGCGCGGCTGCCATGGCGAGCTTGCGTGCTGCCCCTTCTCGCAAAAAAGCTTCTGGCTGTGTTCCGGCATAGCCCTCGTGGTAGTAGGCTGGATAGACCGTGATTTGGGCAGAAAGGGAAGAGAGTGGGATCATCGGTTCGCCGCATTCCTTGATGGGGAGTGGGCTGGGCAGGACCATGTCTGTTATTTTTGGAATTGGCGGAAATAGCATGACTGCACACCACTTTCGAGTGTTTTGCCAATAGGGTAACGAAAAACGTCAAGTAAGTAAACGGTCATTATCTTAAATTTTCTGCCAATAGACACCTGCGACGAATCGGCAGCTTTTGCTTGAATCCTCGGTAGCTTTTGCTATTATTAAAGCAAGTGCTTGTCAACGAAACGAATGACATTTACATATGGAAGAGAAACAGGTCCTTGTTTTTGCGAAACCGATTCGCAGGAGCAAGGTTAAAAGGGAAGTTTGGTGAAAAGCCAACGCGGTCCCGCCACTGTAAGAGAGTAGCTGTTCTTCAAGGCATCATGCCATCCACTGCCCATCCGGGAGCGGGAAGGAGAAGAAGAGCGATGATCCTCGAGCCAGGAGACCTGCCTGTTTTTATGTTTACACTGATTTCCTTCGGGTCAAAGGAAGAGGTGAGGATTGTGGCTTTTCAGCTATCCGCGCTTTGTTTTTCCTTACGTTCTGGGGAAACAGAGCGCTTTTTTATTGGCTTCGGAAAGTATTTGGAGGAAACAGCGGAGTAAAATACATCACTTTTTGAGGTGGTCACGATGGAGAAAAACGATAAGAAGCGGGGCTTGACCCTCGTTTACACAGGAGACGGCAAAGGAAAAACGACGGCAGCCGTCGGGTTGGCTGTGCGGGCGACAGGGCGCGGGAAAAAGGTGCTGATGGTTCAATTCATCAAGTCGCCGGAGCGTACGTACGGAGAAAAGATTATTTTTGATAAATTGGGCATCGAAATTGTGCAAAAGGGTGTCGGCTTCACATGGACGAAGACACCGGAGGAGCATCGTCTGGCATTGAAAGAAGCTTGGGCGTTTGCGAGCGAAAAGCTCTCTTCCGGAGCGTACGATGTCGTCATTCTGGATGAGCTGAATAATGCATTGGCGATTGACCGCTTTCCGATTGACGATGTGCTGCCATTGACTGATGTGTTGAAAGCGATTCAAAACAGGCCAAGCCATATTCACCTCGTGATTACGGGACGGGCAGCAAAGCAGGAGATTTTGGACATCGCAGATTTGGTGACAGAGATGAAGCCAATCAAGCATTACTACGATGAAGGGATTCCAGCTGTGCTGGGGGTAGAGTTTTGACAAGCGCAGGTGTAATAGAGACGTACGGTCATGGTGGAGACTTGCTGACAGCAGCGCAACGCTTTGGTCGAGAGCCCGGGCAGTTTCTGGATTACAGTGCCAATATTAATCCGCTGGGAATGCCAGCAAGCGTCCGTGAGATGCTGCTGACTTCGCTCGCTGCTGTAGCGCATTACCCAGACCCTGGGCATCGTGTGTTTCGTCGTGTACTGGCGAAACGACTGCTAGTGCCGGAGGAATGGTTGTTGCCTGCCAATGGTGCAGCGGAGGCAATGGCACTGGCCATTCTCGGTCTTTCGCCGCAAACAGTTGGAGTGGTGTATCCTTGCTTTTCGGAATACGCGCAACTTTCCGAGCAGTATGGCGCTCGTGTCATTGGCTGCTTCGGGAAGGAAGCGAACGGGTACAAGCCCGATCCTGAAGAGCTGCACGCTCTTTTTACGCAGTCTGATCTCGTCTTTGTCGGGTCGCCAAACAATCCGACAGGAATCCTGTATCAACCGGATGAGCTGCGCCAAATGGCGGAATGGACGAAAGAGACCAATACGTGGCTCATTGTGGATGAGGCTTTTCTCGATTTTGTGGACGAAGAGCGGCAGTATACATTGGCGACGCAGCTGGAGCGCTCTCCCCGTGTGATTTTGATGCGTTCGATGACGAAAATGTACGCGATCCCGGGATTGCGCCTTGGTTATGCGATTGCGCACCCAGATGTCATTGCGAGGATGCGCAAGAAGCAAGTGAGCTGGAGCGTGAATGCACTGGCCCTTTTGGCTGGAGAGCTGTGCTTGCAGGAGCAGGCATACGAGGAACAGACGCGCAGGCTCATAAAAGCAGAACGTGCGTATTTGACCGATTGCATCAGCGGTGAGTTGGGATGGCGGGTATGGCCAGGGGAGGCAAACTTTTTGCTGCTGCGCTCGCCAGAAGGATTGCCAGCAGAACAATTGCAGGCACGGCTCGGCAAAAAAGGGGTTCTGATCCGCAACTGTGCTATGTATCCCGGTTTGACGGCACATGATGTGAGAATCGCCGTGCGTGGACGTGAGGAAAATGAACAACTTCTGGCAGCGCTCCGCGAGGTCCATGCGGAAGGAAGTGAACAGCGATGAGCTTGGTGCTGGTAACAGGCGGTGTCCGCTCAGGAAAAAGCCGCTACGCAGAAGAGCTTGCGATAACGTTGAGCAATCGAGTCCTGTACGTGGCGACAGGCAAGGCCTGGGATGATGAAATGAAGCAGAGAATCGAGCTGCATCAGGCACGTCGTCCGCTGGAATGGGGCTGTGTGGAGGTAGGAGAGCGATTAACCGATTACCACGCATTCAGTGAGCAGTATGATGTAGTGTTGATCGATTGTCTGTCTACCTGGGTGAGTAATCGGTTGATGAGCGTGGATGAGTCGGAATGGAGAAGTGCATCACACACGCAAGCCCTTTTCCAGGAAGCAGAGGCATGGCTGTCCCTCGTGCAGAATTCCCCGCAAAAAGTCATTGCCGTCACAAGCGAGGTCGGATTGGGCGGTGTAGCCTTGAGTCGTTTAGGCAGATGGTTCGCGGATGTGCTGGGCGATGTCAATCAGAGAAGTGCGCGACAGGCGGACGCCGTCTACGCGGTTTTGTCAGGGATACCGTGGAGGATCAAAGGATGAATGCATTTTTACACGCGATCTCGTTTTTTACGCGTATTCCGGTTCCATGGCTTCGTCCTTCAGAGGAGGCGTGGAGAAAAAGCGTCAACTGGTATCCCGCAGTTGGTTTGGTCATCGGTTTATTGCTATGGGGTGTGCATCAGGCAGGACTGGTGTTGTTTAGTCCATGGATCGCCGCTATTTTGACGCTGGTCGCATGGGTCTACGTGACCGGTGGTCTTCATATGGATGGGTGGATGGACCTCGCGGACGGTCTTGGCAGCAGCAGACCGAGAGAGCAAATCCTTGCGATTATGAAGGACAGCCGTGTAGGTGCGATGGGCGTTCTTGCTGCGATTATGCTGTTGCTGATCAAGGCGGGTGCAGTCGCAGAGCTCGCACAACCGGGATGGAGCAGCTTTTTGATCGTAGCACCAGTGGCAGCACGGACACATGTGCTTTTGTCGATCAAGCTCTGGCCGTATCTTACGGCGGACAAAGGGATCGGAAAAGGCATCAGTGCTGGACTTTCCGTTTCCTCTATCATCGTGAGCTACATCATCGTGTTTGCCGCAGGATGGTATTTTGGGGGCTTGCAGGTCATGACAGCTATTTTCCTGTCACTGTTGTTCGCTCTGTTGTTTTCACGCTCGGTTGCAAAAAAACTGGGCGGCTTAAATGGAGACTGCTACGGGGCTGTTATCGAAAGCAGTGAAGCGGTCGTTCTGCTGGTGTTGGTCGGGAGCTGGTGGCTATGAAGCTAGTTTGGATACGTCACGGGGAGACAGACAGCAATCGTGAGCATCGATATTTGGGGCATAGCGACGTTCCATTAAATGAACATGGGTATCTGCATGCGAGTGAGTTGGCAAAGGAATTACCTGTACTCATCGGGCAACCTGCTGCAATCTACGCAAGCGATCTGCTCAGATGCATCCAGACGGCCGAACCGCTCGCAGCTGCTTGGGGGCGATCGGTTATTCCGGAGCCAGCCTTGCGAGAGCTGTCTTTTGGTGATTGGGAGCTGATGACCTACGATGAGCTGATGCAGACGGACCTTGTGCGAGCAACGAGGTGGTACGATGATCCTTTTCGAAATCGACCGCCACAAGGGGAGAGTCTGGAAGAGCTGGGAATGCGCGTGGATCGTTGGCTACATTCCTTGTTGGAGAGAGCAGGCGAGGAGGAGGCATCCGATACAATCGTCATCGTCACACATGGCGGCGTGATCCGCTGGTTCCAGGCTGCGTGGCTCGAAAACAATCCTGACCGATATTGGCAGGTCGATGGCATTAAGCATGGGGAGGCTCTAGTAGCGGAATGCTTGGATGCGGAAGGGCAGAGTTGGATGCGACAACCCCTGAAGAGTAAGAGAGGGACAACATGACAGAAGTATGGATATTATGCGCGGCCTACTTGATTGATCGGGTGGTGGGAGACCCCCGGAGCCTGCCGCATCCAGTGATCATCATGGGCTGGTGGATTACACGATTGGAGCAGGTCATACGTTCTCTCGTCAAAGAGGAGTCTCATTTGAAGCTGGCAGGAGTCCTGTTCCCGCTCGTGATCGTTTGCGGCAGCTACGCTGTTGTTTGGCTGCTTTTGTGGGGAGTGACGTTCATCCATCCGGTGCTTGCCTGGATCTTGGGTGCCTGGTTGATTTCCACGACGATTGCGACAAAAGGCTTGGCTGATGCCGGGATGGAGATTGCCCGTCATCTCGTTGCTGGAGATATGGAAGCGGCAAGACGCTCCTTGTCCATGGTAGTCGGACGCGATACAGAGCGGTTAGATGAACCGGAAGTATGTCGGGGAGCAGTAGAAACAGTGGCGGAAAACATCGTAGATGCGATCGTCTCTCCACTGATTTACGCAGCGATTGGGGGAGCGCCATTGGCAATGGCGTACAGGGCCGCCAACACCCTCGATTCCATGGTTGGCTATAAAAACGAGCAGTATAGGAATCTCGGCTGGGCATCTGCCCGCTTTGACGATGTACTGAATTACATACCGGCCCGTTTGACAGCTTTGTTGCTCGTTGGCGCAAGCTGGCTGCAGCGATTGGATTGGAAGCAGTGCTGGGCAATGATCAGAAGAGATGCGCATTTGCATCCGAGTCCAAACAGCGGTTTGCCGGAAGCCGGAGTCGCTGGCGCATTAGGCGTGCAGCTCGGGGGACTGAATTATTACCAAGGTGTTGCGTCGAATCGGGCGAAAATGGGAGATGCGAAGCGACCATTGCAGGCAAGTGATATTGTCGCGACGATTCGTTTGATGTATCTCGTTTCGCTCTTATGTTTGCTCGTTAGCGTGATGATATCGATTTTATTATAAACAGGTAAGCGAAAAGGGGAGGGGCCTTATGAGCGGCAAGTTGTTTGTGATCGGGTTTGGTCCAGGAAGTTTTGAGCACATCACCAAGCGGGCGCGGGAAGCCCTGCAGGAGTCCGATGTCATTATCGGCTATTCCACTTACGTAGATTTGATCCGCGGACTTTTGACGAATCAGCAAATCGTCAGCACAGGGATGACGGAAGAAGTGACGCGTGCACGGGAAGCCGTTCGTCAAGCGGAAGAGGAAGGCAAAAAGGTAGCGGTCATTTCCAGTGGAGACTCAGGGGTTTACGGGATGGCAGGTCTCGTATATGAGGTGTTGGTGGAAAAAGGCTGGACAGAAGCCACCGGCGTGCCCATCGAAATCGTACCGGGCATCTCGGCGATCAATTCCTGTGGGGCAATCCTCGGTGCGCCTATCATGCACGACGCATGCACGATCAGTCTGAGCGACCACTTGACGCCGTGGGAACTGATTGCCAAACGGATTGACGCAGCAGGGATGGCTGACTTTGTTATCGCGTTGTACAACCCGCGCAGCGGAAGACGTACTCGCCAGATCGTCGAAGCGCAACGCATCCTGTTGCAGTACCGCTCACCAGATACGCCGGTCGGTATCGTGAAAAGTGCTTATCGCGAACGCGAAACGGTTGTCGTGACGACCTTGGCGCAAATGCTGGAGCATGATATCGGCATGTTGACCACCGTGATTATCGGAAATACATCGACGTTTGTATACGACGGCAAAATGATTACACCGCGCGGCTACCAGCGCAAATACACGCTGTCTGCCGATGAGCAGCCACTGAAGCCGCATCAGCGTCTGCGTGTAGAAAACGAGCCTTGGTCGCTGGAGGCATCCGAGGAAAGCAGCCTTGCGTCAGCTCCGGCAACACCAGCAACACCGAAAGCAGAAAGACCAATCGCCGTTACCGAGGACAAAGAAACTGCTGCAGAACCAGTAAATCGTGCAGCAACAACCACGGTAGTATTGGAAGCGCCGCCTGTAACAGAAGACGCGGCACCAAAAGCTCCTTTCGCATGGGCCATGGAGGCGTTGACGGCTATCAATGCGGCGAAAGGCATTGAGACCAAGCCAGCTGCAGGGCAGGTCCATCGTCCAGTATCTACCTTTACACCAGAGATGATTTTCGAATGCGCGGTAAGTCCGGGTGTTGCCAACAAAAAAATCACCCCGCAGCAAATGATGGCGATTGCCGAAGTTGCTGGCGAAAAAGGCGAGATCGAATACACCCCACACCACCAAATGATTTTGCGCGTGCCAACTGCCAACCCTGAGAGCATTACTAGCCGCTTGCGAGAACTTGGATTGATTCTCAGCCCGATCGGAGACGTTTTGCAGGTAAAAGCGTGTGATTTCTGCGACGGCGAGAAAAAAGACAGCATTCCTTATGCTGACGAGCTGCACCAAAAGCTGGGTGGAAAAGAAATGCCGAAGGAGCTGAAGATCGGCTTCAACGGCTGCGGGATGGCTTGCTATGGCGCGGTTCAAGAGGATATCGGGATCGTATTCCGCAAAGGAAAATTCGATTTATTCCTGGGAGCAAAAACGGTGGGACGCAATGCACACTCCGGCATTCCGGTAGCAGAAGGCATCGAAAAAGAAGAGATTGTTCCACTCGTGGAGCGAATCGTGAACCGATTCAAAAAAGACGCGTTTCCAAACGAGCGGTTCCACAAATTTTTCCAACGAGTAGGTGAGCTGGAGGGCTTCGCATGGTACGAGCCAGCAAAAGCTGAAATTGAGAACGCTGCATGCGGAGATTAATGCAAGAACACCAAATATAAACGAGGGGGACATAAAATGGACGCAGTATTATTTGTAGGTCATGGAAGCAAGGACCCGGAAGGCAATGAAGAGATTCGCCAGTTTGTAGCGACGCTTACACCGGACTTGGATGTACCGATTATCGAGACGTGCTTTCTGGAGTTCGCTCGTCCTGACATGCTGCAAGGCTTGAATACGTGCGTGGCACGGGGTGCAACCCGCGTGGCGGTGATTCCAATCATCCTGTTCTCTGCCGGACATGCCAAAATTCATATTCCAGCTGCCATCGACGAGGCGAAGGAGCTGCACCCACACGTTCAGTTCATCTACGGACGCCCGATCGGCATTCACGACGAAGTCATCAATATCCTGACCGCACGCATGGAAGAGGCAGGCTTTGCCTCCGGGGAAGACCATGATGACCTGGCTGTACTCGTAATCGGACGCGGCAGCAGCGATGCAGATGCCAATAGCGATATTTACAAAATGTCCCGACTGTTCTGGGAGCGCTACAAAGCCAAGTGGGTAGAGACTGCCTTTATGGGTGTGACGTATCCATTGTACGACGAGGGCGTTGAGCGTTGTCTGAAGCTTGGGGCGAAGCGCATTATTCTCTTGCCGTACTTCCTGTTCACGGGTGTGTTGATCAAACGGATGAGCGACCAGCTGGAGAAGTTCCGTGAGCAATATCCGGAAGCCCAGTTCGAAATGGCCGAGTATTTTGGCTTCCATCCGTTGTTGAAAGAAGTGCTTAAGGATCGTGTCGTAGAAGCGTTGCACGGTGAAGTGAAGCTGAACTGTGATACCTGTCAGTACAGACTGGCAGCGATGGAGCACATCGACCATCACCATCACCACCACGATGACGAGCATGGACATCATCACCACCATGGTCACCACCATCATCATCACGACCATGACCACGACCATGACCACGACCATCATCACGACCATAGTCACGACCATGACCACGATCATGACCACAAGCATGATCACAAGCACGACCACGTTACCAAGTAGGAGGGAGACAGCATGATTCTGGTACTGGCTGGAACAAGCGACGCGCGCGAGTTGGCTTTGCAAATCAAGGACAAGGGCTACGAACTGTTGACGACGGTCGTCACTGACAATGCTGCGAAAAGTATGGAGGAGGCGGGCGTGCCTGTCCAGGTCGGACGCCTGACCGCCGAAGATATTCAGCAGCTGATCCAAGAGAGAGCCGTACAATGCGTGGTCGACGCGAGTCATCCCTTCGCAGAGGAAGCCTCCAAAAACGCCATGGCAGGAGCACAGGGCGCAGGAGTCCCCTACATTCGCTACGAGCGGGAGAGCCTCTCCTCACCGGGCAGCGAGAAGCTGATTGTGGTAGAAGACTACGTCCAGGCGGCTGAGCTGGCGGCAGAAAAGCGTGGTGTCATCATGTTGACGACAGGCAGCAAGACGCTGAAAACGTTCACGGATCGGCTGTTGGGCTTGCCAGACACGACGGTAGTAGCACGCATGCTGCCGCGTCTTGACAATATGCAGAAATGCGAAGAGCTCGGTGTCGAGCAAAAAAACATCGTCGCGATGCAAGGTCCTTTTTCCAAGGAGCTGAACAAAGCACTCTACGATCATTATGGTGTCACGCTGATGATTACCAAGGAGAGCGGCAAGGTAGGTGCTTTTGACGAAAAGGTGGAAGCGGCACTGGAAATGGGCATCGAAACAATCGTCATTGGTCGTCCGAAGATCGATTATGGAACGAAGTTTTCCGACTTTACCAGTGTTTTAGAACAACTCAAAGAGGTTGTTCAATAAGTCGTCTTTTGATCACGAAGTGGTTCGTGAAGCATATTCGACATCGAATATGGCGTTCACCGTCAAAGTCCGGTTCTCGCCATCTTCTCGGTGCTGAAAAGCCGACTTTTTGAACGCGCATTTAAATTGTGACTGGAGGAAACTAACCATGGATTTCAAAACAGAATTTAAACCGATGACCGTACAACCGCAAGAGATTGAGGATTTGAGCTTTCAAATCATTACAGATGAGCTGGGCGAGCATTCTTTTACAGAAGAACAATATCCGGTAGTACAACGCGTCATCCACGCATCCGCAGACTTTGACCTTGGACGCAGCCTTGTTTTCCACCCGGACGCAGTAAAATCGGGAATCGAAGCAATCCGCAGCGGCAAAATCGTCGTAGCAGATGTACAGATGGTGCAAGTCGGCATCAGCAAAAACCGCATTGAAAAATTCGGCGGACAAGTGAAGGTGTATATCTCTGACCGTGATGTGATGGAAGAGGCGAAGCGTCTGAATACGACCCGTGCGATCATTTCCATGCGCAAAGCGATCAAGGAAGCGGATGGCGGAATCTTTTGCATCGGAAACGCACCTACGGCACTCCTGGAGCTGATCCGCATGGTGAAGGAAGGCGAAGCAAAGCCAGGTCTGGTGATCGGGATGCCAGTTGGCTTCGTATCTGCGGCTGAATCCAAGGAAGAGCTGGCGAAGCTCGATATCCCATTCATCACGAACATGGGACGCAAAGGCGGAAGCCCAGTAACGGTAGCAGCATTGAATGCCATTTCGATCATGGCGGAACGGTTGGGCTAAGCAGATGGCAGCCAAAGCAGCAACGGACGAAAAAGAGGCAAAGCCCCTCCGCCACGGATATACGACTGGATCATGCGCAACGGCGACGACCAAGGCTGCTTTGATCGCGCTGATTACTCAGGAAGAGCAAAGCCAAGCGACCATTCGCCTGCCAATCGGCGAGGACGTCACCTTTCAGATGGAGAGCTGTGAAATTTCATCGGTGAGGGCGACAGCAGGCACGATCAAGGATGGAGGAGACGATCCTGACGCGACACACGGTGCCCTTATTCTCTCTACCGTGGAATGGTCGGATGAGCCCGGCATTATTTTGGATGGCGGACTCGGAGTGGGACGGGTGACCAAGCCAGGGTTGCCCGTTCCGATTGGCGAGGCAGCGATCAATCCCGTCCCGCGCAAAATGATCAGGGAAACCGCGCAGGCTGTTCTGGATGAGTACGGGACCCAGCGTGGGATCAAAATCGTCATCTCCGTGCCTGCGGGCGAGGAAATCGCCAAAAAAACATTGAATGGACGACTCGGCATACTCGGTGGCATCTCCATATTGGGGACGCGCGGAATCGTGGTGCCGTTTTCCACTTCTGCCTACAAGGCGAGTGTGGCGCAAGCAGTCAATGTCGCCAAGGAAGCCGGCTGCGATCATATCGTGCTTTCGACGGGCGGAAAGAGTGAATCCTACGGGGTCGCTACTTATCCAGAGCTGTCGGAAGAAGCATTCGTGGAAATGGGCGATTTCGTCGGCTTTTCCCTCAAGCAGTGCAAGAACAAAGGGATGCGCAAAGTGACCTTGGTCGGGATGATGGGCAAGTTTTCCAAAGTGGCGCAGGGCGTCATGATGGTTCATTCCAAAAGCGCACCCGTCGATTTCGGCTTCCTCGCTCAAATGGCGTCAGATGCAGGAGCTTCGCAGGAGCGTATTGACGAAATTTTGGGAGCCAACACCGCTTCGCAGGTAGGCGATATGATGGTGGACACGCCCGCCTTTTTCGAGATCATGTGCGAAAACTGCTGTCGCGCTGCACTGAAGGAAGTGGGTGGCGGCATCGAGGTCGAAACCATCATCATCACAATGAAAGGGTCCCTGTTGGGAAGGGTGACGATCAATGACACAGGCGATGAAAGTAATTGGAATCGGGGATGATGGACAGCAGAGTCTGCTGCCGTTGTACCGGACTTGGATAGAGGAAAGTGAATTGTTGGTTGGAGGAGAGCGACACCTCAGTTTTTTCCCAGAGTATACAGGAGAAAAGCGTGTACTGAAGGGCGGACTGACCGCGATGGTGGAGGAGCTGCGCACAGAGACGCGAAAGACGGTCATTCTGGCGTCAGGCGACCCGCTCTTTTACGGGATCGGCAGCTTGCTTGCCAAAAAGCTGAACGTAGAGCTTTACCCGCACCTGAGCTCCATCCAGCTCGCTTTTGCCAAAATGGGAGAAGCATGGCAGGATGCGACACTTGCTAGTGTGCACGGACGCAGTATCAAAGGCCTGGCACAGCGGATCGACGGGAAGGATAAGGTCGCACTGCTGACGGATCGAGAGAACTCGCCAGCAGCGATTGCCAAGTACCTCCTTTCGTTCCAAATGACCGAGTACGATGCATTCGTGGCGGAGAATCTCGGTAGTGAAGAAGAGCGGACAGGCTGGTATTCCCTTGAGGAAATGGCAGATGGTGTCTTCTCTGACCTGAATGTCGTGATTTTGAAAAAACGCCGTCCAAGCCCGGTATGGCCGTTCGGAATCGCAGATGAGGAGTTCTCCCAGCGCAAGCCGGACAAGGGACTCATTACGAAAAAAGAAGTACGCATTTTAAGCATTGCGCAGCTGCAATTGCATGCCAAAAGCATCGTCTGGGACATCGGCACCTGCACAGGCTCTGTCGCAATCGAAGCGGCACGGATCGCACGTGAGGGTGAAGTGTACGGCGTAGAGAAGAATGCGGACGATCTGGAAAACTGCCGCCAGAACATGGCGAAGTTTCGCACGGATTTGACGGTTGTAGGCGCCCGTGCCCCACATGGTTTAGAGGAGTTCCCAGACCCGGATGCCGTGTTTATCGGCGGCAGTGGCGGAGAATTACGCGAGCTGTTGAACATCTGCTGCACACGACTGCGCCCGAATGGCCGGATTGTGGTGAACGCAGCGACCATTGAGACATTGTACGAAGCGACACAAGCATTCGCGCAGGAAGGATTCGAGACATCGGTGACACTGGCGCAGCTATCGCGCAGCAAGCCGATTTTGTCCCTGACGCGCTTTGAAGCATTGAATCCGATCTACATCATTACCGCATGGGCCAAGCAGGCTTAAAGAACAAAGGAGGAGATTCTAGTGACTAAGATCGGAACATTGTACGGACTGGGCGTAGGTCCCGGCGACCCTGAATTGATTACCGTCAAGGCATTTCGTCTATTGCAGCAATCGCCAGTGATTGCGTACCCGAAAAAACGCATGGGCAGCAAAAGCTACGCACATCAAATCGCGGAGCTGTACGTGCAGTCACCAGACAAGGAAATGCTCGGACTCGTATTCCCGATGACGCGGGACAAAGAAATTTTGGAGCGCGAGTGGAACAACACGGTGGAGATCGTCTGGGAACGACTGTCTGAAGGCAAGGATGTCGCTTTTGTAACGGAAGGCGATCCGATGTTTTACAGCACGTTTATCCACATGATGCGTGTCATGCATGAGGAGCACCCGGAAGTGCCAATCGTGACCGTACCAGGCGTCTCTTCGTTTCTGGGAGCAGCGTCCCGCTTCAATCTGCCGCTGGCGGATGGCGACGAGCAGATCGGCATCATCCCGGCGACAGAAGACAAGGAAGCTATGCGCAAAGCGCTTGAGAACCACGATACCGTCGTGTTCCTGAAGGTAGCGAAAGTACTGCCAATGATCATTGGCTTGCTGAAGGAAATGGGGCTGGCTGAAAAGGCAGCAGTAGCGACCAAGGTCACTTCCTCCGAGGAAATGGTTTGGACCGATATGCGTGAACTGGAGCGGGCAGAGCTTAGCTATCTTACACTGATGGTGGTGAAAAAGTAATGAAACTGTACATAGTGGGAGCGGGTCCCGGCGACCCTGATTTGATTACGGTAAAAGGCTTGAAGCTGCTGCAAAAGGCAGACGTCATTATGTATACCGACTCTCTCGTGAACGAGGAGTTGGTTGCGCTCGGCAATCCGAATGCGGAAGTACTGCAAAGCTCGGGGATGGCATTGGAAGAAATGGTAGAACAATTGGTAGAACGGATTAGCAGCGGAAAAACAGTCGTACGTCTGCATACAGGTGATCCGTCCATTTATGGCGCGATCATGGAACAGATCGCCCTATTAAAAGAAAAAGGCATCGAGGTAGAAATCGTTCCAGGTGTGAGCTCCGTATTTGCGGCAGCGGCAGCAGTAGGAGCCGAGCTGACGATTCCTGATCTGACACAGACGATTATCCTCACCCGCGCAGAAGGTCGCACACCAGTACCAGAAAGAGAAAAGCTGCGTGCACTTGCTGAGCATCATTGCACACTGGCACTTTATTTGAGTGCGACTTTGACGAAAAAAGTAGTCCGTGAGCTGATCGAAGCTGGCTGGAGCGAGGATACGCCTGTCGCCGTCGTACAACGTGCAAGCTGGCCGGATCAATTGATCATTCGCACCACGCTGAAAAATTTGGACGAAGACATGGGCAAAAACGGCATTCGCAAGCACGCAATGATTTTGGCTGGCTGGGCATTGGACCCGAACATCCACGACAAGAGCGAGCAGTACCGTTCCAAGCTGTATGATAAAACCTTTACACACGGGTTCAGAAAAGGTGTGAAGGAATAATGAAGATCATCGAACTGATCGAGGGAGAAATCCCTGTTATCGAGCAGCGCGGAGACTATGCGATCGTCGCCATCACGAAGCATGGAGTAGAGATGGCGCGCGATCTGGCACAGAAATTTCCTGGGACAGATCTGTACTACATGAGCAAGTTCGAGCGTGGAGATGAGGAAGCGCGCGGCATCCAGCTGTTTTCGAACAGTGTACGGATGCTGTTTCCCGCTCTCTGGCCTGCTTATAAAGGTTTAATCATCATTATTTCACTGGGTGCGGTTATTCGGATGATCGCACCTTTGCTCGAAGACAAAAAGAAAGACCCGGGTGTCGTCGTCGTCGATGACCGTGGGGAGAATGTCATCAGTGTGCTGTCCGGCCATTTGGGCGGTGCCAATGAGCTGGCTCGCGAGGTAGCAGCAGTCATGGGTGCTCGTCCGATTATCACGACAGCATCTGACGTACAAAAGACGATTCCGGTCGATCTATTTGGCAGACGTTTTGGCTGGGAGTGGGATTCCGCTGAAAAGCTGACGCCAGTCAGTGCTTCTGTCGTTAACGAGGAGCGTGTAGCTGTCATTAATGAATCCGGCGAACGCGACTGGTGGATGCATGACACGCCGATGCCGCCGTCCATCAAGGAATACGCGACAATCGCGGAGGCCAAAGCCGATCAGCCGCAAGCTGCTCTGGTTGTCTCACACCGCTTGCTCACACCGGAGGAACAATCGATTTTGGACAACGGCGTCCTTTATCGTCCGAAGGTCATCGTGCTCGGGATGGGCTGCAATCGTGGAACCTCCGCAGAGGAGATTGAGGCAGTCATTAAGGAAACGCTGGATGAACTGCAATTTTCGATCAAAAGTGTAAAAGCACTGGCGACCATCGAACTGAAAAAAGATGAAGCGGGTCTGATCGCCGTTTGCGAAAAATACGGCTGGCCGTTCGTCTGGTATTCGCCTGAAGAGTTGAATCAGGTAGAGATCAGCGATCCGTCTGATACTGTCTTCAAATTCACTGGAGCGTACGGAGTGAGCGAGCCTGCCGCGAAGTTATACGCAGGCGTGGGGGAACTCGTTTTGACCAAGAAGAAGTCGGGCAATGCCACCATTTCGGTCGGATTGATGCCCTATCACGAGGAGGAGCGCGCATGACGGACAGCCGCCGTATTGTGATTGCCGGAACAGGCAGTGGAGCGGGTAAGACAACCGTTACCATCGGACTGATGGCTGCCCTGAAAAGAAAAGGGCATACCGTTCAGGGCTTCAAGTGCGGACCTGACTACATCGATCCTACGTATCATACGGCTGTGACAGGCAGAGCCTCGCGCAATCTGGACAGCTTTATGCTGGAGCACGAGATCGTGAAGGAGATATTTGTCCGCGGCAGCGAGGGTGCAGACATCTCGATTATCGAGGGTGTCATGGGTATGTACGATGGCAAGGAAGCGACCAGCGATAAAGGCAGTACTGCCGAAATCAGCATCTTGACTGGCTCTCCGGTTCTGTTGGTGGTCAATTGTCAGAGCATGGCGCGCAGTGCGGCTGCGATTGTCAAAGGCTTTCAACTGCTCAATCCGCAGGCGAGAATCGTCGGTGTCATCGCGAACAAGGTCGGCAGTGAAGGGCATCACAAAATCGTGAAGGCAGCGATCGAGCAGGAGTGCGGGATTCCGGTCGTGGGCTACCTGAAACGGGAGAACGAGTTGGAAATACCGGAACGTCATCTCGGATTGGTGCCATCTGTCGAGCGTGGAGAGTTGACTCCCTTGTTTGAAAAGCTGGCTGACTTGATCGCGGAGACAGTCGATTTGAAACAAATCTGGGAGCTGGCAAAGGCAGAACCGCTGCAAGCGGAACCTACGCTGTTTGCTCCGCGAAAAGCATCTGCCAACGTCACCATTGCTGTAGCGAAGGACCCTGCTTTTCATTTTTACTATCCGGAAAATTTGGAGCTGCTCGAAGCATATGGCGCGAAGCTCGCGTTCTTTTCTCCGCTTGCCGGAGAGGGAGTGCCTGAGGACGCGGATGGCTTGTACATCGGGGGAGGCTTCCCGGAGGAATTTGCAGCAGAGCTATCGCAAAATGAAGCGGTGAAACAATCGATCCGATCTGCGATCACAAAAGGCTTGCCTACCTTGGCTGAGTGCGGCGGCTACATGTTTTTGACAGAGGCCATCGTGACGACAGAGGGCGACAGCTATCCGATGGTGGGGCTCATCCCAGGCAAGGTGACCATGCAGAAAAAGCTCGCAGCGCTTGGCTATAGGGAAGTGCGCGGCAAGGAAGGTAATTTTTTGCTCGACACCGAAGAACAGGCAAAAGGGCATGAATTCCACTACTCTACGTATGCTTCGGATCAAGAGCTGCCAACAGCATATGAGACGAAAGGACTTCGCGGCACAAAGCCGGAGGGCTATGCCCAGGATAATCTGGTCGCTGGCTATACCCACTTGCATTTCGGCTCCAATCCCGACCTGGTTGAGCGTTGGTTGAACCGTTGCGCGGAGGTGGCCGCTCGTGCCTAAAACCCTCCCGTTAATGGTGCAAGGTACCAGCTCGGATGCAGGAAAAAGTGCGATTGCAACAGCGCTGTGCAGGATTTTTGCCCAAGATGGCTACAAGACAGCTCCGTTCAAATCGCAAAATATGGCCTTGAATTCCTACGTGACGCTGGATGGAAAAGAAATCGGGCGGGCACAGGGCGTTCAGGCAGAGGCAGCGGGAATTCTGGCGACGACTGACATGAACCCCATTTTGATCAAGCCGACGCGGGATTCCGAATCGCAAATTGTCGTAAACGGCGAGCCATACGGCAACATGAAAGCTTTTGCCTATCGGACAGAATTTTATGACGAGGGCTTGCGGATCATTGAGGAAGCGTATCAACGACTCGCCAGCACCTATGAGCGGGTCGTCATCGAAGGGGCTGGCAGTCCGGCAGAGGTCAATCTGAATGACCGCGAGCTCGTCAATATGCGGGTCGCCCGTCTCACGAACGCGCCCGTCATTTTGGTGGCAGACATCGAGCGTGGGGGTGTGTTTGCCAGCTTGGTCGGTACCCTCCAGCTGCTCGAACCCGAAGATCGGGACCGCGTGATCGGTGTCATCATCAACCGTTTCCGTGGAGACCTGACGCTATTGCAGCCGGGGCTCGACTGGTTCGAAGAATATACGGGCAAGCCTGTCCTTGGTGTCGTGCCATTTATTCCAGACTTGTGGATTGATGCGGAGGATTCGCTGATTTTGCACCGTTATCAAGGTCAGCGTGAGACGCCGCGGGAGATTGACATTGCGGTATTGCGCTACCCGCGAATTTCCAATTTTACAGACGTGGACCCGTTTTTTGTAGAGCCGGATTGCCGGATGCGCTTTGTAACACGGGTGGAAGAGCTGGGTGAACCTGACCTGATTGTCTTGCCGGGCAGCAAGAATACACTCGAGGATTTGCAATTTCTGCGAGAGACAGGTCTTGCCGCGGCGGTCAAAGACCTTCATCATAAGGGCAAGACGTATATCGTCGGTTTGTGCGGCGGCTATCAAATGCTGGGAGATTCTATTCACGATCCGGCTGGGGTCGAGTCTCCGTTGCAGCAGCTTGATGGGCTGGGTCTCATCCCGATGATCACGACGATGGAGCAGAAGAAAACGACAGTGTTGTCCCGCGGTGAAGCAGTATTTGCGAAGGAAAAGCTGACGGTGGAAGGCTACGAGATTCACATGGGGCAATCCGCTTATTCGAGCAATGATTTTCCGTTTATCCAAATGGAGGAGCGTACAGAGGGCTATTGCCAGGAGGAGCGGCAGTTGATCGGCACGTATTTTCATGGCCTGTTCCACAATGACCACTTCCGCACGCTGTTGCTGAATAGCATCCGTGAGAAAAAAGGACTCCCACCCATCACGGATCGCCCATCCTTTGTCGCTCTACGAGAGCAGGGGTATGATCTGTTGGCAGATACCGTTCGTCGCCATGTGAAGTTGGATACGATCGAAGAGTATATGAAGGCTTTTCAAGAAAAAGAGGTGCAGTATAATGTCAGTCATTTATCCGGCGATTGAGCCACGAAATCAGGAAGCAAGTGAGCAAACGAGACAGCATGTGGATCAGTTGACGAAGCCGCTTGGCAGCCTTGGACGCCTGGAACAATTGGCTATTGAGCTGGCTGGGATGACAGGTGAGACAATGCCTGTTGTGACGCCGCCGGGCGTGCTTGTTTTTGCGGCCGATCACGGTGTGGCACGGGAAGGTGTCTCTGCCTATCCGCAGGAAGTGACAGCGCAAATGGTGTTGAATATGGTTCATGGCGGAGCTGGAGTCAACGTCTTCGCCAGACAAATCGGAGCCATCCAAAAAATCGTAGATGTCGGTGTAGCGGTCGAGGTCGAAGCACCGGGCGTTTACAACAAGCGAATCAGAGCAGGCTCGGGCAATATGCTGAAAGAAGCAGCGATGACCGCAGACGAAGCGACGCGATCCATCGCAGTTGGACTTGAAATGGCAGAAGCGATTATCAGGGAAGGCGCCAAAGTCCTGATCGTCGGTGAAGTAGGCATTGGCAACACGACAGCCAGCAGTGCGATCCTGTCAGCCTTAACCGGAGCTGATCCTGAGCAAATCGTCGGACGAGGAACAGGGCTGGATGACGCAGGCTGGCAACGTAAAAAGGCAGTTGTTCGCGAAGCGCTTGCCTTGCATCGTCCGGATGCAACCAACCCGTTGGACGTTTTGGCAAAAGTCGGCGGACTGGAAATCGGAGCAATGACTGGGGCGATCATGGGAGCAGCCGCTCGCCGTGTCCCTGTGCTGCTGGACGGCTTTATCGCTACGGTAGCGGCTTTGCTTGCTGTTCGAATGGAGCCACTCGTTGCTGATTACTTGATCGCCGGTCACCGTTCTGAGGAGCCGGGGCATGATTTTGTCCTGCAAGCATTAGGCAAGGAGCCATTGCTCAGCCTGAAATTGCGACTGGGCGAAGGAAGCGGAGCAGCATTGGCGTTTCCAATCGTGGAAGCAGCGACACGGATGGTTCGTGAGATGGCGACATTTGCATCAGCAGGAGTAAGTGACCGATGAGCGGCGCGGGCAAAGTCTATCTCGTAGGAGCTGGCCCTGGCGATCCGAAGCTGATTACCGTAAAAGGAATGGAATGCCTGCAAAAGGCAGAGGTGGTTGTGTATGATCGTCTGGCAAATCCAGCCCTGCTGGAGTACGCGCCACAGACGGCAGAACGCATCTACTGCGGCAAGCTGCCGGATCATCACACGATGAGACAGGAATCCATTAACGAGCTATTGGCGGAAAAAGCGCAGGAAGGAAAAGTCGTCGTACGGCTAAAAGGTGGCGATCCTTGTGTGTTTGGACGAGCGGGAGAAGAAGCGCAGCATTTGGCTGAGCGAGGAATTGCCTTTGAAATCGTCCCGGGAGTAACAGCTGGGATTGCAGCCTCGGCGTACGCGGGTATTCCGGTGACACACCGCGATCACGGCTCGTCATTTGCTGTTGTGACGGGACATTTGCGCGAAGACAAGCCGGAGCTGGCGGTAGAAAAATGGCGTGCTCTCGCGAATGGGATAGACACCGTTGCCTTTTACATGGGAGTAGCCAATCTGCCGTTGATCCGCACCCAATTAATCGAGCACGGACGCGATCCACATACGCCAGTAGCCGTCATCTCTTGGGGAACACTCCCGCAGCAAGCGGTGGTAACGGGTACATTGGCTGATATTGAGGAACGTTTGGCGCAAAACAGTCACATCACGAATCCTGCTATCATTTTGGTCGGTGATGTCGTGAAGATGCGCGAGAAAATCAACTGGTTTGAAGCTACGCTTGCAATGGAGCAAGTGCAACAATAGGAAGCAGAGGGGAGGGAACGCTGGTGACGCACTATGCCATGATGGTCAATCTACAAAACAAGCGTTGCTTGGTGGTCGGTGGCGGGCAGGTAGCCGAGCGGAAAATCGGGAGTCTGCTTGCTGCTGGTGCAGATGTCGCCGTTGTGAGTCCCTCCTGTACGTCAACCATCCTTGAATGGGCACACGCTAAGAGGCTGATGGTAGCACCACGCCCCTTTACCCCACAGGACGTAGAGGAAGCAGTGCTCATCATCGCGGCGACGAGTGATCCCGCCGTCAATCTGGCTGTATACGAAGCGTGCCGTCCGAATCAGTGGATCAACATCGTCGATCGCCCAGACCTCTGTTCTTTTACCGTTCCATCCGTCATTTCGCGCGGAGACTTGCAGATTGCCATCTCTACGGGTGGGAACAACCCGGGTCTGGCGAAGAAAATGCGCCGCCAGCTCGAAGAGTCGGTGGGACCCGAATACGAGGACTACACGCTTTTTCTTGGCAGCATGAGAAGACAAGTACTCGCACTGGCGGTGAGCGAAGCGGACAAACGGGCAATCTTGGCAGAGCTTTTGGACGACCGATTTTTGCAATGGACCAAAAACGGTGAAACCGACCGAAGGGATCGGGAGGCAGAAGCGCTGCTTAACACCACAAAAGAGTAGATCAATACTGGAAATAGGATGGCTCTCACTAAGTTACTTGGTGGGAGCTTTTTTAATTAATTCTTTAGCCAGATCATTTCTAAATGCCTCCTGACCTCTTGAAAGCCGAGCTTGCTGTACATTTCCTGCGGCGTATCATCTGCATAAGTCGTCAAGTACATATGGGTGGCGCCGAGTTTTTTTGCGTCCTGCATCATGACCCGAATGATTTCCGTGCCGAATCCTCTACGCTGCCAGGAATCCAGTATAAAAAATTCCTCCATACGAACAAGTTCCTTGTAAAGATGCCATTCACATGCACCGACTGGCTCTTGATCGACAAAGCACACATACGGAATGATCTCACCTCTTTCATAAATTTGTCTTTTCCGGTTCGCTTTACGGACAGCAAAATCAGGATTGATCATAACGGAATCATAAGCAGTAAGGCAGCGTATGCCTGCTTCCATGACGTCAGCTGAATCCCCTCGCAAAACGGAGCATTGAGGATTCGGCGCTAGTTTATCGGCAACATCCAGCGGAGCAAGCATGTACAGCATCGTATTTACCTCAAACCCAAGCTGGGTCGCAAAAGACACTAACTCTTCTGAAAAAGGTAACGACGGGTGCAGTTCCAGCTTCAAGTGGCCGAGCTGCTGCTCTTTGGCACGCCGAAGCTCTTGCTCGATATAAGCTTGCACCCAGTCTTGGGTGGGAACCGACATCATTTCTGTGAAATTATGGCTATACATGTCCGGGACCGATTCATCGCGATATACGCGCACTTGTGGATGCTCCGTTCGCGTAGAAAAAGCAAGGGCATAGCGCTCCTGCAAAGTAAAAATATTCGTGAGCATTCCTTTATTCCCCATTTCCTGATATGGTGATAATTGTTTGGATACTTGTCTCCCTAGAGTAAGACATTTTTCTAAAGGAGGAAACGAAAATGTCGGATGCTATTCAAATAGGCCCCTTTTTGTTGAAAATGAGCATGCTGGCGGTCATTGTTTCGCTTTCGCTCGGCTTTGTGGCTATATCCGCTCAGCTTACACATAACAGAGAAATGAAATCAGCCGTTATTGAGCTGTTGAGTAATGCACTGTTGCTGGCATTTCTTGTTTGGAAGTTCAGCTACGTCCTGTTTGATTTTTCGAAAGCGGTGGAGAATCCCTTATCCATTCTTTATTTTTCCGGGGGAGAAAACGGAGCCATGTTGGCAGTAGTGGCAGTTGTGGTGTACCTCACCAAGACGGTACGCAAAAAAGCGATACCTGTTCATTTCGTCGCCTTGGGAATGGCGACAGGCTTTCTTGCCGCAACTGGCGTTTACCAGCTGCTCACGGTCGTGTTAGAACAGAGCAGCATGTGGTATCACGTACAGCAGGTCGCCATATGTGCCTTCTTTCTTTGGTGGGTTCATCGGGAAAAGGAAGAACTCATTCATTTAGTGGCTTGGCTTGCACCCGTGATGTGGTTTGCCATTAGCCAAGTCTATGTGCATTTTTTTGTGCCGAATCGAGAAGCTGTGTTTGCAGGACTTTCCGGCGATCAACTCATGTACTATGCATTCGCTCTCTTGCTGCTCTTTTTGTCCAGACGAGTGAAGCCGATAGGGGGAACGACCGATGAAGAAATATCATAATGCTTGGGCGATCGTCGTACTCTTGGGGCTTTTGGGATGGGGCATTTTTGATGCGGAATACTTGAACAGGCAGGAGCCCACCGCTTCATCTGGCGAGCAAGGCAACGGGCAGATTGGAATTGAAAAAGGAAATACCGCTCCGGATTTTGAGCTGCAGCAGATAGGCGGCGGTACGGTCAAGCTGTCCGATTTACGGGGGAAAAAAGTCATTCTCAATCTGTGGGCGACGTGGTGTCCTCCTTGCCGTGCAGAAATGCCGGACATGCAGCGTTACTACGAAGAGAACAAAGAAAAAGGCGTAGTTATTATCGGTGTCAATCTGACCGATACGGAGTCGAGCCCGGAAGCGGTGGCGGATTTTGTGAAGTTGTATGGCATTACCTTCCCGATCTTGCTCGATCCCGATAAAGAAGTGGCGAATGTGTACAAAGCCATTTCGATTCCGACCAGCTACATCATTGATTCGAACGGTGTGGTCCAGAATAAATACATCGGCCCAATGGATGAAGAAACCATGGAGAACATGTTGTCTGCGATCGAATAGAAAAACCGACAGCTGGCATATCTGCTGTCGGTAGTCATGTCTCTCCTATTATCCAGCGTCTGCTTTGTTTTCTGATTCTTTGAGTGATGCCTTTCGATCCAGACGAAACACAGCATTGAGCAACTTGTAAATATGCTTGGATTCCTTGGTCAACAATGGACCTAATATGGCGAGAATCAGAACGTAAAGAGCCGCAAATGGTTGCAGAATTTCCATGAGTGCGCCCGCTTTTCCGAGATTAGCCATGATGATGGAGAACTCACCGCGAGATACAATGGTCAGTCCAATATTGGTAGAAGCCTTGGGAGATAATCCGGCACTTCGCCCAGCCAAAAGTCCGGCGACGACGTTACCGAAAAGGGTGAGGGCAACTGCACCAATGGACAACCATACGGCTCCACCTAATGACAATGGATCAATTGTCAAACCGAAGCTGAAGAAGAACATGGCTCCGAAGAAGTCACGAAACGGCAGGATGAGGTGCTCGATGCGCTTCATGTGTTGTGTTTCTGCCAGAACGAGACCTACGAGCAATGCTCCGATGGCTTCGGCAACATGGATCGTTTCGGAAAAACCCGCAATCAGAAACAAAGCGGCAAACACCGTAATCATAAACACTTCGTTTGATTTGATGTTCAATGCCCGATTTAGGAAAGGTACGAGCTTGCGGCCTACGATAATGAGGAGGAGCATGTAGCCGAGTGCAATCAATGCGGATGAGAGTACGCCGGCAAGAGAAGTTGCACCGCTTAACACCAAGCCGGACACGATCGAAATATAGACGGCCAAGAATATGTCTTCGAACATGATGATCCCCAAGATCATCTCTGTTTCGCGATTTGCTGTACGTTTGAGATCCACCAGGACTTTTGCCACGATGGCACTGGAGGAAATAGTGGTAATACCGGCGATAATCAAAACTTCTTTGAGTGGAAATCCTGCGGCCCAACCAAACAAGAGACCGAGGGTAAAGTTGATGACGATGTAGATGGTACCGCCTACGGCAATGGATCGACCAGCCTTGATCAGACGGCCCACTGAAAATTCCAGTCCGAGGTAAAACAACAGGAAGAGTACGCCAATTCTGCCCATAAATTCGATGAGCGGGGCGCTTTCAATAAAGCGGAGATCAAACAATCCGATGTCGGGAGCGTGTGGACCCACGATCATCCCGACGAGAATGTAGAAGGGTACGATGGAGAATTTTAACTTCATAGAGAGGAACCCCGCAATTGCTATGAGTGCGAGGGCAAGACCAACTTCAAAAACGATGTGCTCCAATATCACTCACCTCCGTTGCTGAGAATAGTCTTGAGAGCCTTCACCTGCTTCCGTTCACCTGCAACGACCAACGTAGATCCTGTACAAAGGACATACTCGGGGCCGGGATTAATCGTTTGTTTATGGTCTTTTTCAATAACAGCGATGATGGTAGCGCCTGTTTCTTGACGAATGTTGAGTTCCCCAATCGTCTTGCCGATGGCAGGAGCGTTCGATTCAATCTTGTACCATTCAATCATGAGTTTGTCTAACGCAACCTCGACTGTTTCCAGTGCAGATGGTTTGTACGTCAAGCCGCCTACGATGGCAGCAATTTGTCTCGCCTCATCGTCGTCAAGGGTAACCATGGAGATTGTTTCGTCCATATCATCACGGTCAAAGTGATACATTTCCCGGCGACCGTCATCGTGAATGACGATAACCAGCTTGTCGCCACTTCTGGTTTCGACCTGGTACTTCCTGCCGATTCCTGGCAAATCGGATTCTCTAATAGAGAACATGTAAGATCCTCCTTCGCGAAAAAACACTGTATTGGCATAGATAGCTCTCTTTTTTCCCAGTGAGCAACAAGTCGTCAATAATTATTTGGAATTATATCCATTCCGGTGATATTTTAGTAATAATCCCCCCTGTGTGCGGATTATTGTCGACATTCATACCTATATCCACTATTATACACGAAATGACGTCATTTTTCTTTAAAATGAAACATTTTTATTAAAAAATGACACACTTATAAACGTATAGGCATATTAACTTTCCTCTAAAACGAGGTCGCTCCTCCATGAGTGGGCTTCGATAGAGGTTATTTTAAGGATGATGAAACATGGCGAACAAACAGTATCGATTAACAGAAGCGGAATGGATCTTTATTCAAGACATGCGGTCCATGGATATGGATGAGCTATTGGACATCGTGATCGCATTGCGCAATGAGGTAAGGGAGCTGGAGAAAAAGGCGGAGCTGATCAAAGAGCGCGAGAAAGAGGGCTGGCAGGAGGAGTATCAGGCAGCACAGAAGCGAATTAATCATCTGCGCCAATTTGAGGTTGAGCTACGCAAGACATGGCCAAATGACTAAAGAAAAAAGAGGTTCTCTCTCAATAGGAGAACCTCTTTTTTATAGGGACTAGGCCATGATCGGTTTTGCTTCTGACTCGTTGTCCGACTCGACGGCGGTTTCATCTGATTGCTGGACGCGTCCCGGATGGAACTCATTTTCATGCTTGGCTATGACCACGGCAGCTACGCCATTTCCGATCAGATTTGTGATGGCACGAGCTTCTGACATGAATCGATCAACGCCGAGCAAGAGGGCTATGCCTTCGACCGGAATGATAGGGAAGGCTGCCAAGGTAGCGGCGAGTGTAATGAAACCAGAACCTGTGACACCGGCAGCCCCTTTTGACGTAATCATCAGGATTCCTAAAAGGGTGACCTGTTCCCAGAAGCTAAGCTCGATGCCATATGCCTGGGCGATAAAAATGGCAGCCATGGATAAATAGATCGAGGTACCATCCAGGTTAAACGAGTAGCCTGTCGGTACGACCAGACCGACAACGGATTTGGAGCAACCGTACTTCTCCAGCCGATCCATCATTCTCGGAAGAGCGGATTCTGAGGAGGAGGTCCCAAGCACGAGCAGGATTTCCTCCCGAATGTATTTGATAAACGAGAAGATGCTGAATTTGTAGTAGCGCGCGATCCCGCCCAGTATGAGAATAATGAACAAAAACATCGTGATGTAGACAGCTGTCATCAAGAGGCCCAGTCTGGTCAGCGAGCCAATGCCGAATTTTCCAATCGTGTACGCCATTGCACCAAATGCAGCTAATGGAGAAACCTTCATAATCATGTTGACGACACCAAAAAATCCGTGTGCCAGCTTGTCAAACAGCTTGATGACAGGCTGGGACGCTTGCCCCATGGCAGCGAGTGAGAGGCCAAACAGGACCGCGAAGAACAGAATGGGCAACAGCTCGCCATTTGCCATAGCCCCGACGACATTTTCCGGAATGATCCCCGTAATAAAATCAATAAAACCGTTGTTACTCGAAGCAGCAGCCTCCGTGTACTTGGAGACGTCCCCACTGGTCAGTCCCGTTTTGTCAAAGCCTACCCCAGGCTTGATCAGGTTGACCACGAGCAGTCCGATTGCCAATGCGATTGTGGTAACGATTTCAAAATAGAGCAGCGCTTTGCCGCCGATCTTACCGACCTTTTTCATGTCTCCCATACTGGCGATTCCATTCACTACGGTGAAGAAGACAATCGGTGGAATGACCATTTTGATCAGTTTGACAAAAATATCGGCCAACACCTTCAGCTCTGCGCCAAATTTGGGTGCAAAATGACCAACTAGGATACCGAGAATAATGGCAATAACGACCTGTACGGTCAGATTTTTAAAGTTGATCCGCATCGAATCCACTCCTCCTCCATGTTTTGAAAGCGCTTTATCCTTCTCTTTCGCATTGTATAAATTGTGTAAAAAATTGAAAATGATACGGTCATATTGGTTGTTTTGGTCCTTTTGGTCATAGAAATCCCCTCAAATTGGAAAGGAAAAAATCAATTATTGACATACTCTCGACACGAACGATAGGTAAAGTAAGAAATGTACATAGTGACACGAAAGAAATAGACAACCGGGAGAATGGAGGATTTTCTATGTTCAAGAAGCAATATCTGGCGATTGCCTCAGCGTTGATTCTGACTACCACACTTATTCCGACGAGCTCTCAAGCAGCGACTGGAACGAAGAATCTGCAAGCTAAGTACAACAACATTAAAGTAATTTATAACGGCGCAGCTGTTCCAACTACAATCGAACCATTTATCGTAAACGGAACCACGTACATCCCGCTGCGTATGATGGCGGACGTGTTCAGCAAGGATGTAGCATGGGATGGCACGAAGTACACCATTACGGTAAAAGACAAGCCGAACTCCCAGCACGCATCAGAGTTGGCTGCACGTGATGCTCAAATCAGAACCTTGCAAGGAACAATTGACAGCCTGAACAAACAGATTACTGATTTGAAAAACAGCAAGAGCAGCAGAGATGATGACGATGATGTCCAAGATGACCTGGACGACCTGGAAGATCAACTGGACAGCGATTACGATGACTACGAAGATATCGAGTGGAAGTTCACGCTGAGTGGCGACGAAGATGATATCGATGTAGAAATCGCGGTCGACAAGGATGAATTTGAAGACGAGTACGACGCTATGGATGATTCCGATTTCGAGGATCTCGTTGAAAAAGTAGTAGAAGATATTTGGGATGAGTTCGAAGACGCTGACATTGAAGGTGAAATCGTAGACAGCAGCGATGACGACGATGAGCTGTGGGATTTCTCCGCGGATGCTAGCGATGAAGAAATCACTTTCGACGGTAGCGTTATCAACTAAATACCACTCAAAGTGGGGACGTTTCTCACAAAAAAAGCCTTGCTCCTTTACATGGGATGCAAGGCTTTTTTCCTATTTTCCAAAAACATCAAAGGCAAATTTTAATACAAGGCTGTAAACTGATAGAATAGAAGTACGTAGAGTATAGAGGGAACCATGCGAGAATTCGCGAATAGGAATGATTATATGTCTGTAAATCAGGTAGGGAAGATATGAAAAGCATTTTGTTGGTAGAAGATGAACTGGTGATATCGCGCGTGCTGAAGGCTTACTTGCAAAAGGCAGGGTATGAGGTCTGGCAAGCGAATGACGGGATCGAGGCCATGCAGCTTTTTGATGAGAAAAAGCCGGATTTGGTTCTATTGGATGTCATGCTCCCTGAACGCAATGGCTGGGAGATTCTCCAGTACATTCGTGAAAAGAGCTCCTGTCCTGTCATTATCATGACAGCGCTCGGGCAGACAGACCAAAAGCTCAAGGGACTCAATCAAGGAGCAGATGACTACATAACGAAGCCTTTTGTCGCGGACGAAGTAGTTGCGAGGGTCAATGCGGTACTGCGACGTTCTGTTATTTTGGTGAAAGATCAGGAAACCCGACTATTCGGAAGCTTGAAAATAAACTTTCAGTCCCACCACGTGACGCTGCACGGTCTCGAACTGACGTTTCACCCGCGCGATCTGTCCTTGCTGCTTTTTCTGGCACAAAATCCGAATCAGACTTTTACCCGTGAGCAGTTGATTGAACAAGTATGGGGAATGGACTACGGGGGGAGTGACCGTGCCGTAGACTTGGCGATCAAGCGGGTCAGAAAGACTTTGGAGAATTGGCCGGTTCATGAGGGCGAGATCAAGACGCAAAGAGGGGTTGGGTATCAATTCTGTGTTTATAAAAAATAATGAGCCCGTATCGCTGCTGCGTTATTGGACCACACGTTATCTGCTCACCCTCGTGATCGGGTTGCTCATCATTGGAGCAGTCTCTGCTTATTGGATCAAGTACGCTGCGATTGAAAAGCAGGTTGAGGTCACGCGACTGTTTGCAGAGGAAGTGGCTGATCGAGTCGTCGATGATGTTGGAAATATTTTGGTGGGGGAAAAACTTCATCAGGTATTGGATAATCGGCGTAAGTTTATGGGTGTTGATCGCAACCTGATCTTGTTCATTGAAGATGTAAAAGGAGAGGTCGTTTACAGTCGGCCAACCAAGCTTCCAACTCCCTTGCAGCAGGCAGCGCCTGAGTTGTTGGAGCAGGCGAATATGTGGGATAAAGTGAGGCATCCGTCAGGTGAGACACTGTATGTCGTGAGAAAAAATTTGGAATACAATGATCGAGTTATTGGCAAGGTGATCTTGCTTTTCCCAGAAACGGATATCAAGGTAGGCAAAGAGGAAATCCAATATTTGGTCATTATGCTGGGCAGCTTGGGTGTGCTTGGCTGGGCGGTTATTTATTTTCATGCGCGGAAGCTGTCTGAGCCGATTCAAAATGTGGTGATGTCCGCACGACAGATCGTAGAAGGAAACTACGACGTCTTGATCAATAAAACGATCAAGGAAAAGGAAATTCACGAGCTGGTGCATACGTTTGCGGAAATGGCCGACCGTCTTCGGCAGTTGGAAAGCATGCGAACAGAGCTTTTGGCTGGGGTGACACACGAGCTGAAAACCCCCGTTACGTCTATTAGCGGATTGATCCAGGCAATTAACGACGAGGTGGTTTCCGGTGAGGAGCAGAAGGAGTTTTTGGAAATCTGCCTGAAGGAAACGAAGCGTCTGCAAAAAATGGTAGAGGATTTGCTAGACTTCAATTCATTTGCCGTAGGAGCGATCACGGTTTGTCAGGAAGAGCAAAACGTGAACAAGCTGATCCGCGAGATCGCCTCACAATGGCAGATTGTCCACGACCTCGGTCACGTCACATTTACCGTGGGGGTTCTGGAAAAGCAGACGATGATCTATGTCGATCCGGGCCGTGTTCAGCAAATCTTGATTAATCTTTTGAACAACGCGAAACAGGCTGTTGCAGAGGATGGGAACATAGCGCTTACTCTCTACGAAACGGACATGGATTTACGCATCGATGTCAAAGACGATGGGCCAGGAATACCTGCAAAGGAACAGCCACTTGTGTTCGAGCGTTTCTTTCGGGGAAGCAATAAAAAAGACAAAGTTCGTGGACTCGGTTTGGGGCTGTCCTATTCCCGCATGATGGCGAAGGCACTCGGCGGAGATCTCCTCCTCGCAAAAAGCACGTCAGAGGGATCGGTTTTTACGCTGATTTTGCCCATGCGCAAGGAGCAGAGCGAGGAGATTGCGTGAGAGCTTCACCGGCGTTGGTGGAGCTCTCTGATTTTTACCATCAATGGTTCACCGATACTCGGAGCGAATTGATCGTAGACTGGCTGCAACGCTTCGATCCAGGCGGCACGTTCTTCTGCTGTCTGCATGTGGATGTGCATCCCCCCATTTTCTTGGAGCAAGCGCAGCTGTTTGTCATTCATCGAAACAGCCAATTGATTATTGTAAGCTGTCGCTTCCTGCATGGCTTCCGATATGGCCTGCTGAATATCGGCGGGGAGACTGTTCCAAAACGTTTTATTAATCACGACGGCGTAGCCCAGATAGCTGTGATTGCTGATCGTCATGTGCTTTTGTACTTGGTAGAGCCGTTTGGTGTACACATTGGAGATGGTATTTTCTTCGCCGTCTACTTTTCCGGCAGCCAGCATGCTGTATAATTCATTGAAGGAAGAGCCTACAGGAATTGCCTGGAGTGTGCGAAACTGAGCTTCGATCACGTTGCCTGGTATGATGCGCAAACGTTGGCCGACAAAATCGGAAGGCATGATCAACGGGCGATTGGCTGTCACTTGCTTAAAGCCGCTTGCCCAGAAGGCCAGTCCTTTCATGTCGGAATCTTCTAGCTTATCAAATAGTATTTGGCCGATTTCCCCATTGAATACGGTTTCGACGTCCTCTTGCGATCGAAACAGATAAGGCAGATCAAGGACAGCCCACTCGGGAATCGTGTTTGACAGATAGGAGAATGCAGGGGCGATCATCTGGATCTCGCCGTTTTGCAAGGCAGTCATCTCGGTTTTCTCGGTGTGAAGGATACTGTTGGGAAAGACCTGTACCTCTACACGTCCGTTTGTCTTTTCCTTCACTAGCTGGGAAAAGCGTTCGATAGTCAGACCCTTTGGCGTGTTTTCCGCGATCACGTGGCTGAACTTGATGATAATTTGATTGGACAGCCCTACCTGTTCTTCGTCGTATCCTTTGTTTTCCATCAGGAGATCCGATCCGAAGCCTATAATGACAGCGCTCATAAGTCCGAGCAGGACAATGAATGTACTGGTTACCAACGATTTCATTTTCAAACACCTGCTTACGTTGAATGAATTTGAGTTGCAAATCCAATAGAAAGGAAAGAACGAACCTGTTCGAACGATTAACAATCAAATGGAAGATTATGCTGCTCTCCGTCGGAATCGTTCTTTTTTCCTTGATTATCGGAAACTTGATCATGGCCGGAGGGATTATTCGGATTACGGAAACCCAACTGGGACAACGGCTCATGACCACAGCACGCACGGTTGCGACGATTCCAAATGTACAAAAAAGCATTCAGGAACCGGACGGGTGGAAGGTGATTCAACCGACAGCAAACAACCTGCGCGTCGTCAATGATGTGACGTATATCGTCGTGCTGAATATGGAGCGTGTCCGTTACTCAGACCCGCTAGATGAGCGGATTGGTACGGTGTTTATGGACCCTGCGGTTGATGAGGCCTATGCCGAGCACTCCTATTTTCAAAAAGTCAAAGGAGAGATGGGAACGGCTCTGCGGGCCTACGTGCCGATCATGGATGACCAGCATCAGCAGGTGGGTGTTGTCTTAGTCGGACGTGTCATGCCTGATGTATGGGGGATCTTGTACACCGAGCGAAACAATATCGCGCTCACCTTTTTCTTCTCCTTATTGTTCGGGGTGTGGGGCTCCTATCAGTTGGCCCGTCACATGAAAAAGCAGATGCTCGACCTGGAGCCGGACGAAATCGCGCGAATCCTGGTAGAGAGAACCGCAACCTTCCATGCCATGCATGAGGGGGTCATCGCCATCGACAATCGGGAACGAATCACAATCTTTAACGACAGGGCGAAGCAAATTTTTGGCATAGAAGGAGAGGTGCTGGGCAAGTACATACGGTCTGTCCTGCACGACACCAGATTACCAGAAGTGCTGGAGCTTCGCCAGAATTTTACCAACACGGAAATTCACGTCGGCAATACGCTGCTCTGGTCTAACCGTTTTCTGATCAAGGTCGAGGATAAGATCGTCGGCGCAATTGCCATTTTTCAGGACAGAACAGAAGTGGCGAGAATGGCGGAGGAGCTGACGGGCGTAAAAGAATTCGTCGGTGCACTGCGGGTACAAAATCACGAGCACATGAATCATTTGCATACCATCGCAGGCTTGCTCCAGCTCCATCAACATGAAAAGGCACTCGCGTATTTGTTCGAGGTCAACGAGCAGCAGGAGGAGCTCACCTCCTTTTTAACAACACGGATCATGGATGAGAATTTATCTGGGCTCTTGATTGGCAAAGTAAGTCGAGGAAGAGAGCTAGGCATCCGTGTTGTCATTGATCGCAGGAGTCATCTGGAACGTTTTCCGCCGTACATGGATCATCATAATTTCGTGCTCATTTTGGGAAATCTGATCGAGAATGCCTTTGATTCACTGGAGAGAATCGAACGCGAAGATAAGGAGATCATGATCAGTATCGAACAAGACGAAGAGATTTGCTCCATTCTGGTGGAGGACAACGGAATCGGCATGGACGAAGAGACGCGTCTACACATGCTGGAACGGGGATTTTCTACGAAAGAACGTGTGCACCGTGGACTTGGTCTGCATCTGGTGCATCAGTTGGTTAATAAAGGGGGAGGCGAGCTGGTTTGCCATTCGGCACGCGGAGAAGGGGCCAGCTTTCTCATTACGTTTCCGATGGGGGAGATGGAGAGTCATGGAGAAGGATAACGATAGCATTCGCGTACTGATTATGGAAGACGATCCGATGGTACAGGAAATCAACAAGCAGTTCATTGAGCGTGTCCCAGGCTTTGACGTGGTCGGAATTGCAGCCAACGGGGCAGATGGACTCAAGCTAGTGAATGAGCTCGCGCCTGACTTGGTGATCATTGATATTTTCATGCCGATCCAGGACGGGGTGAAGGCGCTGATGGAGCTGCGCGCCGCCAAACATGCGGTGGATGTCATCGTCGTGACAGCTGCAAAGGACAAGACCACGATCCAATCGATGCTGCGCAATGGGGCGATGGACTATATTATCAAGCCGTTTCAATTCGAACGGATCAAGCAGTCATTGGAAAACTATCGAGAGTTCCGCCGACGGATTGATTGGGAGGGTACCGTATCCCAGGATGAGGTCGACCAGCTGTTATTCCGCAAAAGCCCGGAAAAAGAACAAGCCGATGCCACTTCAGGCAGGATAGTGCTGCCGAAGGGACTGCACGCTGTCACCATGGAGCAAATCATGCGCCAGATCGAGAAAGAGAGTCAGCCGCTCTCGGCAGATGACGTGGCCGAACGTGTAGGGATCGCGAGAGTGACGGCCAGACGCTATTTGGACTATCTGGAGAAGAGCGGGAGTGTCAGAATGGATGTCAGCTATGGTGGGGTAGGCAGACCGACGAATCGCTATGTACGTGTCACTCCACAAGATGCGGGGGGCACGGGAGGTAGAGAGCGCCATGATCGAATATGAAGCGTTATTAGGCTCGCTGTTTGATATCGTGCACGTCACAGACGCAGAAGGCAGAACCTTGTATGGCTCGGAAAGATTTGAAGAATTTTTCGGAATTGATCCTGCGGAGATGATGGGCAAGCCGATTGAGGAGTTTTATCATCTCGGCTATTTTGCGCCAACGATCACGATGCGGGTCATTCGCGACAAGAAAAAGATACATACGATTCAAACCACCCGGAAAAATCGCAAGCTTTTTGTGGAAGGCACACCGATTTGGGATCAGGACGGGAATTTTAACGGAGTGATCCATACTTTCATTGATATAACTAGCCAGGAGCAACTGCAGCAGGAATTACATGAAGTCAAGTACGTCGGGACGGTCTTGCAGAGTGAAATGACCAAGGAGAATAACAGACAAAAAGGAGAAACTAGCTTGATCTACCGCAGTCAGTCCATGGAGCAGGTCGCCATGATGGCCAAAAAACTGTCGCAGGTAGAATCATCCATGATCCTGTTAGGAGAATCAGGTGTCGGAAAAGGCGTGCTGGCAAAATACATCCACGAGTGCAGTCCGCGGGTGGACAAGCCATTTGTGCACATCAACTGCGGAGCCATTCCTGAGACATTGCTGGAGTCAGAGCTGTTTGGCTATGAAAAGGGTGCTTTTACGGGAGCGGACAAAGATGGCAAGGCAGGTTTGATTGAAAAGGCAAACGGAGGCACGCTGTTCTTGGACGAGATCGGGGAGATGTCACTCTCCTTGCAAGTGAAGCTGTTGAATGTGTTGCAAGAAAAAACGATTACGCCCGTAGGCAGCTCTGTCTCGCGAAAAGTAGATGTAAAGCTGATCACGGCTACGAATAAAAACCTGCGGCAAATGGTCAAGGAAGGCAAGTTTCGCGAGGATTTGTACTATCGCATTCATGTCGTCCCATTGGAAATTCCGCCGCTGCGCGAACGGCAGGAAGAGATACCCGTGCTCGTCCACTACTTTCTCAATGTCTTTTCGCAAAAGTACTGTTTGGAAAGACAGCTCGCAGATACCTGCTATCGCATCCTCAGCGAATACGATTGGCCTGGCAATGTGCGGGAGTTAGAAAATGTAGTGGAACGGCTCGTCGTCACGTCACATGATGTTCTCATTACGCCCGCGCAAATTCCGCGTTATATTCATAACCAAGAGTCCAGTGTGAACAAAGGGATCAAGGTAGATCGTGTGATGGCGATGCAGGATGCCATGGACGAGGTGGAGCGCCAGCTCGTGCACCGGGCCTATGAGCAGCATAAGACGACAACAAAGGTAGCGGAAGCGCTCGGAATCAGCCAGCCGTCTGCAAGTCGCAAGCTGCGAAAATGGCTATGCACCATTTGACACAGATGTACGATAATGGGGAGAGAAACCGTGGGAGGAGACTGGACAGATGAACAAAGGGAAAGCATTGCGAGCGGGCGATACAATCGGAGTAGTGGCAACCTCAAGTCCTGCTACAGAAGAAGTGCTGAACAAAGCAATGGCAGAGCTGCAAGGTTTGGGATACAAAGTGAAAATATCGGATACGTGCCGAGAATCGTACGGTGGGTATTTGGCGGGAACTCCTGAGCAACGGGCGGCTGAGCTGAATGCCATGTTCGTCGACGAGGAAGTGGACGGAATCATGTGCATGCGTGGCGGTTACGGTTCCCCGCAAATTCTGCCCTTGCTCGATTATGACCTCATCGCCGAAAACCCGAAGCTGTTTATCGGCTACAGCGACATTACGGCGCTGCATACCGTTTTCGGACAGCGCGCGAATCTGGCTACCCTTCACGGACCGATGGCTACCTCAGACATCGCGCATGGACTGGATGACTGGTCCAAGCAATATTTGCTGCGCGCTATGACTCGCCCCGAGCCATTGGGAGCGATCATTAATCCTCCTGGAGAAGAAATCGTCTGTCTCGTCGAAGGTCAGGCAGCTGGACCCGTAGTCGGCGGGAATCTCGCCCTCGTCTCCGCGTTGATGGGGACGCCTTACCAGCTCGATACGAGAGGCAAGCTGTTGTTTCTGGAGGATATCGACGAAGAGCCGTACCGGATTGACCGCATGCTGACACAGCTTGCCCAGGGCGGCTTGTTTGATGATTGTGCGGGCGTCGTCATCGGGACATGGACCGATTGTGAGCCGAAAAAGCGCGAAGGCTTCTCTGTCTGGGATGTGTTTCAAAATATCGTCGTACCGTACGGAAAGCCGACCATCTGGAACATACAGATCGGGCATGGCGCGTGCAACATCGCTCTCCCTCTGGGCGTAGAGGCTAGTCTCGATGCGACAAACGGTGAACTGATGATCGAAGAGAGTGTAACGATATAGCGAAGATTTGTTTGAATTCAAGAAGGCTTCCCTAACTCTTGTAGCGTTGGTGGGAGCCTTTTTGGGTTAACGAAAATCCAAGTTGTTGTTTTTTTGATCTTTTCGTCCTGCCGCTTCTCTTTGGGAAGCGCAGCGGTTACTAGAAAACGATGAAGGTACTTGCGAGAATCTGTCTTCATAAGCGGATTTTTTCTGGACAAAGAAAGGCTGCCGAGTTTCTCGACAGCCTTAAAGTGGGGAGAGTAGTTATTAATCTTTCAGCTCAGTAATCACTTTTGAAGCGCGTTTTTCATCAGGGGTAGGGAACATTTGAAATTGATGCTGAAGCTCGATTTCCTTCTCATTCAAGTCACTTGAATCTTTTTGCTCAGCTTGTCCCTTGTGTTTATCGCTATTATCCACGACCAGTCACCTCCCTCAAAGGAGTAGGGTATACAACAAGTCCCTACATTATCCCAAAAAGAGGAAAAGGATGCTTATCGTTTAATCGGCAATGAATAGTAACCAAATGCTAAGTCAAGTAAGGCACTGGCTTCTTGACGCTTCAGTAAATCTTTTGCGCGGAATGTGAAAGAGCCATCTGCGTTTACCTTCGTGTCAGGATCGACGATGCCTTGTGAAACAAGAGCAGTGATCGCATCTTTTGCCCATGCGTCGGCTGTGTCTTGCAGCGTCACTTTGCTGGTTGCCACAGGTTCAAGCTGCTTTAAATTTTGGATCATGGCAGCAGCGACTTGTCTTGTGATTGGTGCCGATGGGTTCAAATTAGGGATGCCCGCGGCCAATTGCTGTCTAAGCCCGTCTTCACTCCCGGCCATGACGTAATGGCCTTCTGCTTTGATCAGGGCGTCAGCAAATTCGCCCTGTGTCATGGTCCCTGTAGGATCAAATTTACTTCCCGATTTCGCTCCCATAATGGAAAGGGCGCTGATGTTGTTGATATGGGTCTTATAGCTGCTGGTGTTAGGGACGTCTGAGTAGGTCTTTTCCATTTCCATTTTTTGTGTTTCGCCAGCAAGGTTAACTCCTTTTGGCGTTGTATAATAGAAGTATTTGATGTTACCGTTTTTGTCTTCCTTGAACGCGACTTTTTCGCCTACCTCATCTACAAATAGCAATGGGCGAATCATTCGCAGCTTTTGTTTTCCGGTTGCCTCACTCTCAAGCACGAGTGATCCATTCTCATAGGTAATAGAAGTGCGTGTCCAATAGGCACGCGTATGTTGATACAGCCCGAAATATTTTTGCGCATCCGCTTCACTCAAGGGCAAGTAATCAGGCTCAGCTTTTTTTTCTGTTTCTGGGAAATAATGATCCATGAATTCTTTGTAAATATCAGCGCTAATCATTGAATCATTGTTGTAGGACATGAAAAAGCCGGTTTTATGTTCCGGGATCAATACCATCAGGGAAGAATGGCCTGGCATGTTTCCGCCCTTCAAAACAACGTGCTGACCATTTGTATACTCTGGAAAATAGTTTTCAAAGCCTACGGTTGTGATCGGGATGTCATCCGCGAAAATCTGGTGCGTATGCATCAATTCCATGCTTTTCTGGCTGACGATTTCCTTGCCGTCAAATTTTCCGTTTTGCAGGTGCATGATCATGTACTTTGCCATGTCTTCTGCTGTTGATATAATGCTTCCCTGCGGACCATCAGTTGGAGCGGTTCCTTCTAGCGGACGTGGCTCGCCATTTAGATCGTAATTGGCAGCCATTCTCTTCATGAGCTCAGGCTTCAAACGTTCACTGGTCGAGGTCATTCCGAGAGGCTTGAACACTTTTTCATCCATATACTGGGCAAAGGGGATTCCACTTGCTTTTTCCACGGCATAGCCAGCGAGCAAGAATCCTGTATTATCATACGTATAGGTTTCGCCAGGTGGTCGGATGACGGTCGGCATGTGCTTTGGAAAGAATTCATCCATAGAGATGTCCTGCCCGATGTATTGTGGACCGGTAAAGGTAGTTTCGTCAGGAAATGCGAAGCCGGTTGTGTAGGTGAGCAAGTCGTACATGGTGACGGGTTTTCCTGTATTATTAGGAATTTTTAGCCCACCGAGATATTCCTCTATATTGCCATGCAGGTCAATTTTACCCGCATCGACTTGCTGCATGGCAGCCAAGGCGGTAAAGGTTTTCGATACGGAGCCAATTTGGAACACCGTGTCTTTATCAACAGGGATTTTCTTTTCCTTGTTAGCAAAGCCGTAACCTTTGTTCACGAGGACTTTGCCATCACGGACGACAACAAAGCTGGAACCAGCCACATTATGTTCTTTCATTTTTTCTGCAAACAGTGGATCGGCAAACGCTTCTATTTCTTTGGCGTCCACCGGTCCTTGGGCAGCAATGGAAGCAGTCTGAGTGGATTCCACAGCACCGAGCGACTGCGTGCATGCGGAAATCAAGGTTGTGGAGAGAAGAAAAACGACGAGACTCATTTTTTGTATCACTTTTTTCATGTGCGATTCTCCTTTTTGTGTTGGCAACCCGGTTTGACGCACCGACTCTGAGAGTGAGCGCTTGAGCACAGTATGGCAAAGCTCGTGTCATACTCGGTAGTTACTTCTTGTCATCACTTTTCCGACTGACAAAATGATTTTGATTTTGATGAAATGACATGACTTAGCCTGTCATATGACATTTTGATACTGGCTCATGTGACGCGCAGTGGTTTACGGTAATGGCAGACCGTCATCATCATGTCGGAAAAGGTATAGATAGGAGCGAGTTAGCTTATATGAAAAGAGCGATCATGCGTAACGTTCAAAATGTTATCTTTTTGCTGTATACATTTGTCTCGGGAGTATTTTATTTATGTTTTTACTTGGTCAGTATCGTGCTTGGCTTGGCCTTGTCATTTACCGTAGTGGGAATTCCGTTGCTCACCAATGTGTTGCGTACAACTCAAACCTTTGTCCAGCATGAACGTATTCAGACGAAGATTTATACCGATATTTCCATAGAACCGTTGGCAATGAGACAAAGAGCAAAGGGAAATCAATGGATGCAGGCAAAGGCAGAATTAATGAATGTAAGAAACTGGCTATCCGTTTATTGGCTGATGCAAAAATTTGTCATAGGCTGTATCTGCCTGGTGATCGGAGTACTCATCTACATTGCACCCGTATGTTTTGCGTTCATACCGTTGCTCTATCCTTTCGTGGAGCTACATTTTTTCGGGAGCGTAGTGGATTCAGAGCTGAAGGCATTGCAAATTATGAGTTTAGGATTCATACTCATGATCGGATGCTCCAAGCTAGGGAACGGTCTGGTACAATTAGTTGGTGGGTACACCCGCTTGATGTTCAAAGCAATTAGGAGATGATGGTTTGTTAGATATCGTGAAACAATGGGCCTGGTATGACTGGGTGATGTTTTTTTTACGTCTGATCGTTTGCTTTTCACTCACCGTTACGACTGTAACATTTGGAGATTATCTCACGCTGCCCTTATGGATGGTTATACTTTGGGAAATGATGGTTTTTTCCGTCCCGTGGATTTGTTTGCAGCTGAGCTATCGTTACTATCTGATAGCAGAAATGCTCTTGTTTGGTGGATTATCGCTTTATCTCACGTCTATTTTTCCGGAGGCGTACCTTACTTTATTGATGCCAGCTTTTTTGATTGCCGCCAATAGTGCGAAGAAATCGTATCGCTGGTCGGCTCCCATTACGATTGTGATCCTTCCTCTGCTGATTGTGCTTTTTTCGCGGGGAATTGATGTCTTCGTGATTTTTTCGCAAGTCGGGCTTGCTTATGCGATTGGGTTTGCTTTTCATTTGCTCATCGTCAACCATCGTCAAAATGAAATTATTCGCAAGCAAAACAGTGTGCTGGAGCAATACCTCACCCAAATCGAGAGAGTGACTTTGCTGGAGGAGCGGGACCGACTCTCCAAGGACCTGCATGATACGATGGGGCATTCCTATGTCTCGATCATCATGGGGCTGGAAACCTTGCGTCAGGATGTAGCGTCGCAGGAAGGGACGCAAAAGCTCGACTCCCTCTTGAAGCTTGCGCGAAACGGCATGAAGGAAGTGAGAGGGTACTTGCATCAGATGGGGTCACCGCAAGAAACGCTTCCCTTGGTTCATTCGCTGAAGCAGCTTGCGGAGGAGTTTCAGACACATGCAAAGGTGAATGTGCGGTTTCGTGCGATCGGAGAAGAGTATCCTGTTGGTAAGCAGGTGAAAATGACCTTGTTTCGCTGTTTGCAGGAATCTTTGACGAATGCCGTACGTCACGGGCAGGCTACGGACATCGTCGTTTCCTTGCATTTTGAGCAGCAACAGACAAGGCTGGAAATACAGGATAACGGTCACGGGGTGGAAAATTGGGAGGATGGCTTCGGGATCACGACGATGAAAGAGCGGGCCGCTCTTTTGCAAGGAAGAGTAGCCGTATACTCAGAGCGGGGAGAAGGAACGCTCATTACTTGTTTGGTGCCGAGACTGATAGAGAGCGCCGATGAAATCATTCGTTTGTTTATCGTAGATGATCACGCGTTTATTCGGGAAAGCTTGCGCACCATACTCGAGGGACAGCGGGACCTGCGGGTAGTCGGAACGGCCGAGGATGGGGCGCAGGCTGTGGAGCTGTGTGAGGAGCTAGAACCAGACCTGGTGCTGATGGATTTGGAGATGCCGAATATGGACGGGATTACTGCCACAAAACGAATAAAGGAACAATGGCCCGGTATTCGTGTCCTTGTCCTGTCTACGTTTCAGGATACTGAAAAAGCCAAGGAGATCATGCGCAGTGGTGCAGACGGATATCTTTTGAAATCGATCGATTCACGAGAGCTTGCGGAAACGATTCGCCTCGTCCATCGCGGTGGTACGATGATTGCACAGGACCTGTTTCATAAAATGCTGGATGCACAGCCAGCAAATGAACAGGAAGATTTGCTCGTTGCTCCGAAACTAAGCGAAAAAGACGAGAATGCTTATGGTTTAACGAAGCGGGAGCAAGAGATTTTGCAGATGCTCTCCCAAGGCATGCGCTATAAAACGATTGCTTCCAAGCTGTATTTGTCAGACGGAACCGTGCGTAACTATGCATCCGCTCTATATGACAAGCTTGGAGTGCGGAATCGGGATGACGCGGTACAAAAAGGGAAAATGGAAGGACTTTTGTGACGTGTGACAGCCAGGGAGAGTTGGCCCTGGCTTTTTGCATGGGGAGATGGGGGATTACTCAGAGGTATTTCACAAATCCACGCCAATCCTCCGTTCAATTTGACAACTATTTACATAAAGTTGTATATTAAACTACCAAATGTAATCCCTATATACATAAACAATTTTTCTATCAAACTCCACGAGGAGGAATGACACGATGGAAATGTCTATCACAAGAGGACTCTCAGAATTAAAGTTACTCGATAAAAGAATCCAAAAAGGAATCAATGAAACAACTTTCATGTCTTCCGCCATTGGGCATAAGCCAGTATCTGGTTACACGTCAACAGAACTTTATAAGGAAACAACAGAGCGCAACTACCAATCCATCGTTGATCTAATAAAAAGAAGACAAAAAATTAAGTCACTGATCGTCGAGTCCAATGCAAAGACGATGGTAACGATTAGCGGCAAGAGAATGACAGTGGCAGAAGCAATCGAGCGAAAAACCTCCATTCAATATGAGAAATCACTGCTGGAGAAAATGAGAAGAGATTACAACCACGCTGTCACGCAGGTTGAAGAGAAAAATGAAGAAGTACAGCTACGATTGGAAAGGCTACTTGAAGCGAACTTTGGCAAAGACTCCAAGGTGAAGGATACGGAGATGGAAGCCATCTCCAAACCGTTTAAAGAGCAAAATGAAGCGAAGCTCGTAGACCCCTTGAAGTTGAAAGAGAAAATGGATACGCTTAGTAAAGAAATCGATGAATTTGAGTGTGAAGTCGATTTTATCTTAAGTGAATCCAATACGATTACCAAAATCAATCTTGTGGATTAACAGTGTGCCTTGCTAGCCATTTGAATAGCTGATAAACGAGAGTCCCATGCCTAGTGGGTTAACTAGGCCATCCTAAAATTATTTGGTGAATATGAGGATGAAAGCTCAAAGATGAGAGCTCAGCTTTCAAAACTTACGTATCAAAGCTCTTTAGGCTCAAAGATCAGGACTTAGGCTTTAAGACTCGATGAAATCTTGGGGCATTGGTCCATAAAAGTACACTCTCTGGACTTTTCAGCAACCACCAAGCTAAATGGTTAGCAACTAGCACGCTTACAAAGTAGAGATATGTTGAGAAAGGTTTTTCAACATACCTCTACTTTTTTATTTAAACGAAACGGTTAAGAAATAGAAAAGATATGTCGATACAAATAGGAAGAAAAGGAAATAAATTGGTTGTGCAATACAAGGAAAGTCAGGGAGTGAAGCAATGGAATTCGAGTTTCATGTTACCTTCAACGATCTCCAATTTAATGAAAAGGCAGCTTTTATCGATCTGTGCCAAGCGGAACAAGTGAAACCGGTCATGATCGTCTTGGATCAGGGAAATTACATCAATCAACCGATGATAACAGGAGTAATCAAACGACCAGATTTTCCTGAAGCCAATAAAGAGATGGAAAAGATTGCAGCTACGTTTCAAAACAACGGTTTTACCATCGTCCGAAAAAAAGTAGAGATTTCTCCAAAAGAAGAAACGTATTTTCACCAGCCCATCCTAAAAAACTCGAAGCCTTACTTTGAATGGCATGGAAAAGTACAGGTCAATGATGTCGCGGCGTTACGAAATCTATGTGAGGGTCATGGCGGACATATTTCGAGAAACTCTTTGAATGCGAATGGAAAAGTGAGATTTATCACCGTCCGAGAATATGAGACCCCGAAACAGTTTTACGATCGGGTAGAAAAGATACATACCATTTTGCAAGCAAATCAGATCGAGCTAATCAAAGAACAATATGAACTATGTATTTATGACAGCCGCGAAGAACTGGACAGCGGTTGGATTTCCTAATTTTTAAGATGGAGGATCATGATGATTACATACGATGATGTAGCAGAGTTGGAATATGAGGCGAGAGAGCTCATTGTTTTGGAAGCACTGTTGAGAAGAATTGCTCTTGTGAATATGCCCTTTGTATTAAAAGGCAGCCTTCTAACCAGACAATATTTGGACAACCGAGAGATTCGGGACGCGGATGATATCGATTTATTGTATGCGGGGAAGATCAGGGACGTCGAACATGCCCATGAAGTATTTACACAATGGATGATTCAAGTAACCGAAATGGATCTGAACGACGGCGTCGTGTTTAGAAGTTTTCGAGAGAATGCCTTTTGGAGATATATCGATTACGCAATGGCAGATGATTTTCCGACGATCAATACGGATATTGCCTATTATTTCAAAGGTCAAACAAGGGAAGCAGATAACTATAACGAGCTTAATCTGGATATTTCGTTCAACTTGGAAATGGATGCAGACCCGGTTCCGCTCGAGTACCAACCTGTCTTTGGGGAGAGCTTTCTTGTCCCGTACACTGTCCCCCTGTCCATCCAGGTTGCTTGGAAGCTGCATCAAACGATTGTCAGGCCGAGGTTTAAAGACTTGTACGATTTGAAATTTTTACTTTCTCATCCGTCCTATGACAACGATGCGCTCAAGGAAACATTACAGGCGCTCGTGAACGAATGCAGTATTGATCCAGCTATTAAAAAAGCGGATATGAAAAAAGTGCTCGTCGATGATTTACATCACATATACGATTCATTATCCTACGATTACGACTTGAGAAAGTATGCGGGCAGCATGGATCGTGGCCTTTATTTTACGCAGTTTGTCAGTGATTTGCGTAAAAAGATGGATTTTGCCGGGATTAATGGGTATGCGTTTGAAAGTTTGCCGAGTCCAACACAGAAAAAATTGTAACAGGATAGTAAGTAAAGTAGGCTTGTTCCGTCTGTATACGGAAATGACACGAATAGAACCGCCCCATTCACCACATACTACAAACGCTATATCTATACCATGAGAGGTGGAGCGTCCGGATGAGTATGACAATGAGTCGGCCCGTGACCGACGTACTTAATAAACAGGTTGCCAACTGGTCTGTACTGTATATGAAGCTGCATCATTATCACTGGTTTGTCAAAGGCCCGAACTTCTTTACTCTGCATGAAAAATTCGAGGAGCTGTACAACGAGGCAGCCAAAAATGTGGATGAGCTGGCGGAACGGCTGTTAACGGTTGGGGGCAAGCCTGTTTCGACATTGAAGGCTTGTATGGAGCAGGCTTCCATTAAGGAAGCGACAGGTGGAGAGTCTGCGGATCAGATGGTAGAGGCAGTCGTGAGCGATTTTACACTCCTGATCAAGGAGCTCAAAGAAGGTATTACAGCCGCGGAAGCAGGGGACGATGAAGCGACTGGCGATATGTTCTTAGGGATCATGGACAGCTTGCAAAAGCATGTGTGGATGCTGCAAGCTCACCTGGGAAAATAAAAAGAAATTCTTTTGCAAGCATAGCTGATGCCATGGGGTATCGGCTTTTTTCCTATGTGCTTATGAAGGCAAAGTGCAGGGCTGGCTGATTTGGGACAACGCCCATGTTCCCAAGAAAGACATGCTGGTGTAAACTAACTTTGTGTTGAATTAAAGAAAGCACTTTCATGATGGAAAGGATGTACATTCCCATGGCATCACCCTATGTTACATTTAATCGCGAGCAGTGGAGTGCTCTGCGGGCTTCCACGCCGTTGACCATATCTGATAACGAGCTTTCCCTTTTGCAGGGCTTGAACGAGAAAATGTCCATGACGGAAGTCTCCGACATTTACCTACCGTTGTCCCGTCTGCTGAATTTGTATGTCGGGGGCACGCAGGAGCTGTACCAGGCGACTCACACTTTTTTAGGAAACCAGGATGGCAAGGTCCCATTCATTATCGGTATCGCAGGGAGTGTGGCTGTAGGCAAAAGCACAACGGCTCGCATATTGCAGACGCTGTTGTCCCGCTGGCCGAATCATCCGAAGGTCGATTTGGTAACGACCGATGGATTCCTGTATCCGAACAAGGTTCTAGAAGACAGAGGAATCATGAAGCGCAAGGGATTCCCGGAGAGCTATGATTTGCGCCGTTTTATCCATTTTTTATCCGATGTAAAATCGGGTTTGCCTGAAGTCAAAGCGCCAGTCTATTCTCACCTTGTGTATGACATTGTGCCAGATGAATGGCAGACCGTCAGACAGCCTGACATTTTGATTGTCGAAGGCTTGAATGTGCTGCAACCGCCTAGAGGTGACGAAAACGATGCTCGTATCTCCGAGGTCATCGTTTCCGATTTCTTTGACTTTACAATCTACGTGCACGCGGAAGAGAAGCACATCCTGCAATGGTATGTAGAGCGGTTCAAGCTGCTGCGCCAGACCGCGTTTTCCGATCCATCCTCGTATTTCAAGCGTTACGCGAGTCTGTCTGACGAGGAGGCGACTGAGGTAGCTACCGGCATTTGGACGGAAATCAACGGAGCCAACCTTCGCCAAAATATTTTGCCGACGCGTGTTCGCGCTCAATTGATTTTGGACAAAGGTCAGGATCATATGGTGCAAAGCGTGAAGCTGCGTAAACTATAAAAAAGGTGGGAGACGGTTGTCATGAAAGTGATCAGTGCCTGTTTGATCGGCTGTGAATGCCGTTACGATCAGAAGTCATGCTTGGACCAAGAACTAGAGCAATTGCTCAGGGAAGGAAAGGCTATCCCCGTCTGTCCTGAGCAGCTGGGAGGCTTGCCAACACCAAGACCGCCAGCAGAAATCATCGGGGGGACGGGAGGAGATGTTCTGGATGGTAAAGCACGCATCATAGACAGCACTGGCCGAGACGTCACCGAAGAATTTTTGATGGGGGCGAACCAAGCGCTGAAGCTGGCGAAAACGGTTGGAGCCACATCCGCCATCTTAAAAGAGAACAGCCCGTCCTGTGGAAGCTCCTTTGTATACGATGGCAGCTTTTCCGGGAAAAAGGTGCCGGGTGTCGGTCTTACGGCGGCGCTGTTTCGCAGAAACGGGATTGAGGTAACATCTGAGGCGAAAGTATCTAATGAATAGCAAAGGGGGACGCGATGAATAGCGTCCCTTTTTACAATCTGCTCATATAATAAGCGGTCTCTTCAAGCAACTCCTGTATTTTGAACCAAGAACGCCAGAGAGTAAAACTGAAGAAAACACATGCAACAAAGGCGAAAATAGGAAGGCCACTATCACGAATAAGATTTCGCAGTATGAACCAAACGGCCAGTGTGTACGACAAGAGTAGGGAATAAAAGATGACATTGCGCTCTTCCCGAATGAGCAGATCGATTTTATTCTCCAGTAATGAAAACTCCAGTTGGTTGTCTTTGTGCATTTGGTGGCCATCTACTCGAGCGTCTGGGGTTACAAAGCTGTACAGCTCTATTTCTTCCCCGTCTGGCTCCTTGAGAAATTCCACTTGAAACATCACACCTGTAAAAATCGATTGTTTCATGTACAGATTGTCAGTATAGAGGCGATTTTGATTTTCCCATACTTGCCAGATCATAAACGAGGCAATGAACAGGATGAAGACAGTCGTCAATTTCCCGTACGGTATCGGTACAGTCTTTTTTCGAAAAGAACGATCTAACTCCATTTCATCAGATCCTTTGAAATTTTTACCATATGATACCATATAATAAGACCCTTCACGAAGCAGAATGCCTCATGGAAGGGTCTTCCTGCTTTTTACAACTCCTTCAACAACCTCTCCAGCTTCTTTTGCTGATCCTTCCGTTTCTTTTTCGCGATCCGGTCTTCTTCCTGCAGTGCCATGACAAGGGAGAAGCACATCAGGACCATGATGACGGTAAAAGGCAGCGCTGCCACAATGGAGGCTGTCTGCAGGCCTTCCAAGCCGCCGCTTAATAATAGAACGATCGCGATTGCGGATTGGAGGATGCCCCAGGTGATTTTTACCCGATTCGACGGGTCCAGGTTGCCATCAGAAGACAGCATACCGAGCACGAAAATAGCTGAATCCGCCGACGTGATAAAAAACGTGATGATCAACAGAATCGCAACGACAGCCAGAATGTATCCCATGGGCAACTGCTCGAGTGCGAGGAACAACGCAGTCGAGATGTCACGTTGCACGGCTGCCCCTATAGGCGCTTGATCAAAGATCTCGAGATGAAGTGCAGTCCCGCCAAACACCGAAAACCAAATGAAGCTCAACAAACTCGGAACGAGCATCACACAAATGACGAATTCCTTGATCGTGCGACCTTTGGAGACGCGTGCGATAAACATGCCGACGAACGGCGCCCAGGCAATCCACCACGACCAGTAAAATAACGTCCAGTTGGCTACCCATGTCCCTTGTGTAAATGGGGTCAGCCGCAAGCTCATCGAGATGAGATTGTTCAAATAGCTGCCTAACGTGCTGGTAAAGGCGTCAAAAATAAACGAGGTTGGTCCCAATACGAGCGTCAGCAGGAGGAGCAACAAGGCAATTACCAGATTCGTATTGCTCAAATACTTGATTCCCCGATCCAGTCCTGTCGTAGCCGAGAGCAGAAAAAGTACCGTAATAATGGAAATGATCACGATTTGCACGGTGGTGTTGGACGGCAGTCCAAAGAGGTGAGACAAGCCCCCGTTTATTTGCAGAGTTCCGAGGCCAAGTGAGGTTGCGACACCGAATGCCGTGGCGATGACAGCCAGAATATCGATTCCTTTTCCAAGCGGTCCGTATATGCGCTCACCGAGCAATGGGCCAAAAGTGGAGGAGATCAAGCCCTTCGCCCCTTTGCGAAATTGAAAATACGCGAGAGCGAGAGCGATGAGAGCGTAGATCCCCCAAGGATGCAGGCCCCAGTGAAAAAATGCATAGCGCAGAGCGGTTTGTGCGGCTTCGGTCGTTTGTCCGGTCACACCTGCTGGCGGAGAGAAGTAATGGGAGACGGGCTCCGCTACTCCCCAAAAGACAAGCCCAATCCCCATCCCCGCAGAAAACAGCATGGCAAACCACGTAGGCAGCGAATATTCCGGCTCGTCATCGTCGCTCCCTAAAGGAATTTGTCCGTATCGGCTAAAGGCAAGGAAGATGCAAAAGATCAGAAAACCGAAAGTCACAATTAAATAAAACCAGCCAAAATTCGTCGTGGTCACTTTCAGTACATGGGAAGCCGCAGAGGCGAAAAGCTCGGGAGAAATCACCCCGAACAGCACAATGACAAAGACAATGGTCAAGGATATCAGGAACGTCATGGTTATCCTCCCGGGAATCTACAAGAAATGGTAATAGTTTATCATCCCGCGGGATTTCCAAGATTATTCCGGATGTAACCCCCCTGAATGGACTTACGATGAAAACGTCTCGATAAACCGATTTGCTGCTTTGGACAGATGGCGTCCAGACTGCCAAACGACAGCAGCGGAAGAATAAATGGAAGTTCCGGAGAGTCGAATCCCGCGAATTTGTTCGCTCTGATGGGTTTCCCATGCCGAGATGGGGACGATGGAGGAACCGACCGAGGAGGCGACCATGCTGACAATAAGAGAGATGTCCGGGCACTCGCAGATGACGTGCGGTTCCACGCCTAGACGGGAGAATTCCTTGATAATCAAATCGTAGATACCCAATCCTGGCGTGCTCGGCATGATGAGCGGTAACTCGGCGATCTCGCGCATTTCGATTTCTTTGCGATCGGCATAGGGGGAGGTGGCAGGAACGATGAGCACAAAATCCTCTTCCTCCAACGGAATCATAGTACAGTTGTTCAACGAGTGGGGAAGGCGTACGATCGCGACTTCTATGGTTCTACGCTCCAGCCACTGATTGAGGAGCTGTGTGTCGCCTTTCCAGATTTTATACGTAATGAGCGGATATTTTTGCTGAAACACACGAATTTGTTCTGGCAGACGATAGGCTGACAGTGCACTGACACCGATAGAAAGCGTTCCACGAATGCCTTCGCCTGTTTCTTTGACCTCGGAGAGAGCTTCCTCCATTTGATGAACGATATTGAGCGCCTGTTTATAGAGGGTCAGGCCTGCTTCCGTCAGGACCATTTGTTTTCCCGAGCGCTCTACGAGCATGACCCCAAGTTCCTCTTCCATTTGCTTCAGCTGCTGACTCAAAGGCGGCTGGGCCATGTTCAGTCTTTTAGCCGCCCCCGTTATCTGACCTTCTTCTGCTATGGCGATAAAGTAACGCAGTTGCCGAATATCCACACACAATGCCTTCTTTCCTTGCGAGAATGGTTCCATATGAAAACGATATGAAAATTAGATTTTATGGATATTTTTCATATTGATGAAGCTATGATAGCATGTTTCCTGTGAATCTTCACTTCATGGAAAAGACATAAAGGAAAGAAGGGGAAATCCGTGCGTACGTGGATGGAAAAGCTATTTCACTTGCGCGCTTACGACACGACGTTTCAAAGGGAACTCATCGCCGGATTCATTGGCTTTGTCACCATTGTCTACATTGTTGCCGTAAACGCTTCGATTTTAAATGATGCTGGAATACCGATGGAAGCAGGCATTCTGGCGACTGTATTGACGGCATTTATCGGGTCGCTTCTCATGGCCTTTTGGGCAAATGCTCCTATTATTCTGGTTCCCGGCATGGGGATCAATGCTCTATTTACGTACACGTTATGCCAATCGATGGGCCTCACTTGGCAGGAAGCATTGGCTGCTGTTTTTGTTTCGGGTCTGATCTTTACTGTAATTGCCTTTACCAGGGCTGCGACGATATTGTCCAATGCGATTCCCTCTTCGCTAAAAGAGGCGATTACCGTAGGGATTGGGTTGTTCTTGACCTTCATCGGTTTGCAAAAAGGCGGACTGATCGTCATGAATCCGTCTACATTTGTCGCGCTGGGTGACTTGTCCAGCCCGCATGTGATCGTCACGCTGATTACGTTGATTGTTACGTTGATTTTGTTTGTTCGCAATGTGCCGGGCAACTTCTTGATCGGAATTGCGGTTGGTACAGGACTTGGCTTTTTGTTCGGGATTGTCGAGACAGGTGGAGGAGGATCGTTTTCGTTTGCGGATTATGGAAGCGTATTTGCGGGTCTTTCCTTTTCTGCCATTTGGGCTTTGCCATTTTGGATCGCGACCTTCTCATTGGCGATGGTCATCGTCTTTGAAAATATTGGCTTGATTCATGGGCATACCTCAATGATTGGACAGCCGCAGAAGTTCGGCCGCTCGCTGCAAGCGAATGCGTTGTCGGCTGCCATCTCTGGCATTTTGGGAACCAGTCCGACGGTTTCGACGGTGGAGACCGCGGCAGGAATCGCAGCAGGGGGAAGGACAGGACTTACTTCGCTTGTAACAGGTACCTTGTTCCTGCTCTCGCTCGGTTTGCTTCCTGTCATCAAAATGATTCCGGATGGAGCCATTGCTCCAGTGCTCATCATCATTGGCGCACTGATGCTGCAAAACGTACAGAATATCAATTTGAAGGACTTCTCGGAAGGTTTCCCTGCCTTTTTGATCATCGTGATTATCCCGCTGTCTTACAGCATTGTAGATGGAATTGCGTTTGGCTTCGTGGCGTATCCGCTCATGAAGCTCGCATTGGGCAAGCGTCGCGAAGTGCCTGCTCTGATGTACGTCATTGCAGGATTGTTTTTGCTGAATCTGATGCTGCCGATATTCGCATAGAGAGTGGTTACCCTCGACTTCGGTCGGGGGTTTTTTTGTTCCGTTCTCTAGAAAGTGGCGCAAGGATTGTGAAATAATGGATGAAAAGTCGAAGGACGGGAGGCTTTTATATGATCCATGAGATGACGTTTCAATTGCGTACTTCTGATTTCTCCAAAGGACAAGCCTGGTACCAGAGCTTTTTGCAAAGAGAGCCGGATTTTGTTCCGCATGAAGGATTTGCTGAATGGGAAGTCCTGCCCGGATGCTGGCTCCAGCTGGCAGAAGGGACTCCTGCGGAAGGAAGCGGTCCCGTACGCTTTGCCGTTGTCGATATCGAGACGGAAAGAGAAAGACTGATCAACGAACTGCAAATCGAGCCGTTTGAGATTTTCCAACGGGAAGAGGTGCCGGTCAAGTGGGGGACGTTTGCCGATCCATGGGGGAATCGTCTTGGATTGTTCGAGTACCTGGATGCGGCTGAAAAAGCGGAGAAGCAACAAAGACTTGCGAAGCTGAAAAAAGCCCCTAGCCTATGAGAGAGGCAAAGGGACTTTTTGTGGAGAGATGCGGATTGATTATCGTTTTACCAGCGTAAACGCTTGTTTTACTTGGTCCAGAGACATCATCAGAGGGATGAATTTTTTCCCTTCTTTGCTTGCTGGGTCAAATACTGTGTCTTGTGGCAAGCTTGCTACATAAACCGTGTTGGTTGCTTGGTTACGTGCAATTTCGACGCCGACTGGCGGCTCGTCCGGGTTGTTCAGTTTTTTCCAGTCATTCAGGTCAAACGCGGTGATAACCACAACAGGTGTACGATCTTCTACTTTGTCTGCATTGAAGATGAAGCTAGTTACACTCTTTGCTTCTGGCAAGTATTCGTCTGCATTTGGGCCAGTTTTTTCCTCAACAAGGATGTTGCCGTTCCAAGATTTTGGACCTTTAAAAGCAAAGGCAGAGTCTTGGCTTTTGAAAGTATCATGATAGACTTCGAGTGGTTTTACAGCTGGTTCGAAGTTGGCACTCATCAATTCCCATTTGGTTTGGTTCCACTTCCATTTGGATTTGAGGTAGCCGCGAACATCTGCATTGTAATCACCAGTCAGACGCTCTGTACCTTCCAGCACGTAGAGACCATTTTTGTTTAGATCGATTGGTTTCAGCTCCACGAAGTCCGCTCCGACTACACCTGCTTTGTTTTTATCCAGACCTGGCAGGCTGAGCTCTTTCGCTTTTCCATCTTTAATGGTGTAGATGTGATTGGTTGTGTAGCCGCCGCTTCCGCCAGTGCTTGCAGTAACCATGATCTCGCCTTTTTTATCGTAAGTGAAATCTTGTACGGAGAGCTTCGGCTCGTAGCCGTTGTCCTTCACGTCGATGTTAAAAGATTTCTTCGTTTTGCCATCTGTTACTTTGATAGTGAGGTCCTTAACGTATGGGCTGTTTTTCTCTTTTTTTCCGTACAGAACGACTGTGTCTGCGGTTTTGTCACCCGTTACGTCTGCTGTTTTTTTCGTAATCTCTTGCAAGCCTTTTGTTGTAGGAGTTGTGTTGCTTGCATCTGCTGTAATGGCATAACCTCCAGTGAAAAGTACGGAAGTAAGCACAGTTCCTGTTACGAGTTTGTTCAAGTGTTTCAAGTGTTTCATGTGATGAATCTCCTCCCCAGTCTTGCTGACTGATCATGATGTAAATGTGTAGTGTGCTGTATCTTGTGCTTGTCCTTGCTACACGTTCATTATGTACGATAGTGTGGAGGCGTTGGTTACAGACTATCGACATAAATCCTACAAAATGGTAACAGGTAAATGTTAGGGTGCTTGGAGGTTGCTCGCTTCTTTTAGCAAGGCCTCGCTGCTTTGCTCCAACAGCATGGGATAGAGCCGTGTTTTGTCTGGAGCCAACGCGAGGAGCTGATCATATACCGCAGCGGAGGCATAGAGCAAGTCAGAATCGTGGATAATCTGATGCAAGGACCGTTCATTAGTGAATCCTGCGGTCATGTGCTGAATCTGTTCGATACCTGCCTCTTGGACACGGCCCGCCATCCATTCCCCGCCCATCAGGAGATTGCCAACATGGTGGGGGCGACCAGAGAAACCGTTTCATTAGCATTAGCCAGTTTGGTTGATGAGGGAATTGTGTTGGTGTCCCGAATGTCGATTGCTGTGCATGCATCGAGAATGGTTGATAAAATAAGAGAATGAAAGTAAAATGATTGAATGCTCAAAACGGGCCGCGGTTCGTAAACTCCCGCGTTATCAAAACTAGGAGGAAATCATATGTTTAATTTTTGGATCGGAGTGCTTTTTGCTCTGGTGAACTTCGGGCTGTTCCTGCTCTGCTACCGATTGTTCGGCAGAATGGGACTGTATGCGTGGATTGGGATGGCTACCGTGCTGGCCAACATTCAGGTGGTCAAAACAATTGAGATGTTCGGTTTGGTTATGACGCTCGGCAATACGATTTATGCTTCTATTTATTTGGTAAGCGATCTATTGAACGAGAAGTATGGGGAAAGAGAAGCGAAAAAAGCCGTATGGTTCGGCTTCTTTACCTTAATTGCCGCAACGATCATTATGCAGCTCGTATTGGTGTTTGAACCACAGGAAACAGATATCGCCCAAGGTTCCTTGCAGACGATTTTTGGCTTGATGCCAAGAGTGGCATTGGGCAGCTTGTGTGCGTATTTTGTCAGCCAATTTGTCGACGTGAAAATCTATTCGTGGTTGAAGAAAAAATGTCCAGACCGCAATCAGCTCTGGATTCGCAATAATGGAAGCACGCTATTCAGCCAACTGCTCGATTCGGTTACCTTTTGTACGATTGCCTTTTTGGGAGAATTCCCAATGGACGTATGGTGGCAAATCCTGCTGACTACCTACCTGATCAAGTTTGTCGTATCGGCAGCTTCGACGCCGATTCTTTATATCGCACGAAGTATGAAAGTGGACGAAAGCTAATTGACAAAAACACTGAAAAACCGCCAAGGACGATGGAGCTTGGCGGTTTTTGTTATACATGGTTTGGAAGGATTATGCAAACTTTACATCAAATTTACACAATGTTCAGATTCTTAATGTACGATTTTTAGAGAGCTACTTCCGAATGATCGTGAGGAGGAATGATGCGAGGATGTTGAAAAAGAGAGTAGGTTCTTCCCGATGGCCGAAGCTGGCGCTAATCGCTGCGGTTATGATAGGAACGGTTTTACCGACCGGGTGGATGCCACAGGCAAAAGCTGCGCGGGCTGATCATGTGGTGATCAGCGAGGTGTATGGGGGTGGGGGGAACAATGACGCCCATTTCAAAAATGATTTCATTGAACTGTATAACCCGACAGACACAACGGTTTCGGTTGGCGGGTGGTCCGTTCAGTATGCTTCCGCTGAGGGAACGAAATGGGCTAAGACAGACTTGACTGGAAGTATAACCCCCTATGGATTTTATTTGGTTCAGCTAGCATCATCGGGTTCAACAGGGGGAGAACTACCTACTCCTGACGATACGGGGTCTCTGAACTTGTCAGGGTCAAAAGGGAAGGTTGCGCTGGTCAGTGATGGTGTCATTCTAACAGGAACAGATGTCACCTCCCAAGCAAGTGTCGTGGATATGGTCGGATACGGTGCCGCGAATTCATCTGAGGGCAATTCACCTGCACCAGCTACTACAAACTCGAACAGCGCCCAGCGCATTAGCGACGCCAGTGGCATTGTACCAAACGGAGGAAATGGCTGGGATACGAACAACAACGGCAACGATTTTATCACAGGGGCACCTACCCCGAAAAACACGCAAAGCCCAGTAGAACCACCGCTGCCAACAGACGTGACGGACAAGCCGAACGCTACGGAACTTATTTTTGATCATACCGATCCTACCCAAGCAACAATTCGCGGCTATGTCGGTCAAGGGCGGACTATTAAGGTTTATGCGAGTCAGCCTACAGGAACAGGTAGCGACACTCCTTTGGCAACGCAAGATTCGGATGCTTCCGGACTAATCGAGCTGACTTTTGCCAATCCCGATCCAAATGCACAGGGAGTCTATCTCACCGCAACCGAAGGGAGTAAGAAGGAGAGTGCGAGCATCGAGCTGAGGCCAGCTGCTACAAGTCCAGTTTTGATCCAGGATAAAGTCAGCCTGCAAGCGGTGAACGGTGCGGGCGAACTGCGAGGAGAAGCAGGAGCGGCAGCAGGGAATGCGATCTTGCGCGCATACGATCCGCAAAAACAACCGCTGATGCTTAGTAGCAAAGAAACAGGAACGGCACAGGCAAACGGGTCATTTTCCTTTACGATTCCAAACATCGATCAGCTGGATCATATCCTCGTAACGCAGCAAACAGCTGGGGAATATGGCAAGTCGTTTGAGAGCCCGGAAGTTAGCGTTACTAAGTCAGCAGTGGGTTCGACTACGATTGCTGAGGCAAGAAACACCCCGGTAGGAACGAACGTGATTGTCGTCGGAACGGTGACGGCGATGTTCGAAGCGGGCGGACAAAATAACGTGTATTTCCAAGATGAGACGGCAGGACTTGTACTTCGTGCGTCAGGGCTGACTGGCAAAATTGAGGTAGGAGACAAGATCCGAGCTACTGGAAAAATGAGTGACTACCATGGACTGGCTCAACTCGAAGCGCTCACCAATAATGTGGAAATCGTGCAAAAACAAGCGGGTGTGCCTAGTCCGCAAATCGTGACATCCACTGATTTTGCGGCTGCTACAGGAGAGGCTTTGGAAGGCAAGCTGGTGACGGTAAAGGTGGTTACCGTCAAATCGGTATCAAGCGGCAATTACACGCTAGAGGATCAGCACGGTACGTTTGTGTCTCGACCGGATGCCTCTCTTTCGCTTCCATTGAACAAGAGCTATGCAGCTATTACAGGCGTGGTGAACTACGACCGCAATGTATACAAGCTGGTGCCGCGCACTGTCGCTGATCTCGTAGAGGACGAGAATAAAGTCCCTATGGTCACAGCGAGCCCAGCAGGTCCTATGGTGACACAAGGAACAAAAGTAACGCTCTCAACGGCATTGGCTGACACTACGATCTTCTATACGATAGATGGTTCGACACCGAGCAGAGGGAGCATCAAGTATACGGGACCGATCCAGGTTGACGTAGATACGATCCTTTCAGCCATAGCCGTCAAGGATGGCTACACAGACAGCAATGTAGCGACCTTCCGCTATGTGATTCAAAAAGACAACATTCGGATTCATGATATCCAAGGAACGTCGCACCGATCAGCGATGGCCGATGGAACGGTGACGAATGTTCCGGGAATCGTAACGGCTGTTGTCCGAAGCGGCAGCAATGTACAAGGCTTTTATATGCAAGCCCCGCAACCGGACGCAGACCCATTTACCTCCGAAGGCATTTACGTTTACGAGCCAAAAGCAGCGGTCAACCCTGGCGATGAAGTCACCGTCAGCGGAACCGTCAAGGAATACGTGCCATCGAACAGAGCGGGTACAGACCTCACCCAGACGCAAATTGATGCAACCTCGTACGCAGTTGTCAATCCAGCAAAGGGACTCCCTGATCCACTCATTCTGGGCAAAGACAACTACGAATATCCAAAAGGAATTATCGACAACGACAGCCTCGGCAAATTCGACCCGGATCAAGACGGCATCGACTTCTGGGAAAGTCTCGAAGGCATGCTGGTGCAAATCGACAATCCAATTGTGGTTGGCGAAACCAAGACGTTTACCAATCCACGTGCAACGGAATTTGTCGTCATCGATAACGAGGCCCATCCAAGTCAGCCGCGTACACCAGCTGGCGGAGTGGTACTCGAAGCCAATGATTTTCACCCTGAACGCATCACGGTATCGGACAAACTCGAATCGATTACCGGAGAGGTAAAAGTCGGCGACAAATTTGACGGACCGCTGGTAGGCATCATTGACTACAGCTTCGCGAACTACAAGCTGTTCCATACACGCGAATTTACGGTACAGGCAAGCCATTATGAGCCGCCAGTGACGAGTATTTCCCCAAAAGAAGACAAGCTGACAATCGCTACGTACAACATCGAGAATTTCTCGGCAAAAACCGATTCCGCTAAAATCAATCGCATCGCCGAAACGATCGTGGACAACATGAAGGGACCGGATATTATCGGTGTGGTGGAAATGCAGGACGATAATGGGCCGACAGACAATGGGCAAACAGATGCTACACAGTCTGCGGACGCATTGATCAAGGCGATTGAAAACAAAAACGGCCCGACTTACCGATACACGGATATCGCGCCACAGAACAATCAGGATGGCGGACAGCCAGGAGGAAACATCCGTGTTGGTTTCTTCTACAATCCAGAACGGGTACAGCTGGCAGAAGGAACGCCAGGAGGTGCGACAGATGCGGTGCAAATCGAGACAAGAGATGGCGTGGCGCATCTTTCCGTCAATCCAGGGCGGGTAGATCCGACCAACGAGGCGTTTGCTTCGAGCCGTAAGCCACTGGCAGCGGAATTCATTTTCCAAGGCGAGCCGGTCATTGTCATCGCCAACCATTTCAACTCCAAGGGTGGAGATCAAGCGCTGTTTGGAAAAGATCAGCCGCCACAGCTGGTGAGTGAAGTACAGCGCATGAAAATTGCCCGTGTGTTAAATAACTTTGTAAAAGACATCCATGCGGCGGAAGCGAAAACAAATGTTGTGGTGCTGGGTGATCTCAACGATTTCCCGTTTTCGAATCCGGTGCAGGAATTGGCAGATGGCGTTTTGACCAATATGGTGGAGAAACTGCCGAAGGGTGAGCAGTATACGTACGTGTACCAAGGGAACTCTCAAGTCTTGGATCAAATTTTGGTCAGCAACCACTTAGAGGATAACACAAAGGTTGATATCGTTCACATCAACGCTGGCTTGACCGAGAGCGAGGGACGTGTGAGTGATCATAACCCTGTCCTTGTACAGCTAGACTTGAAGGATCGCGGCACGCCGGAAAAAACAGCAAAAGAAGTGGCAGACAGCATCACGCAGCTTACACAGCCAGCAGCGGGTGAGACACGCTTGAAGCTGCCAGAGGTACCTACAGGCTTTACCATCACGATCAAGTCGTCAAGTGATACAGCGGTCATTGCGCTGGACGGCAAAATTACGCCGCCAAATCGCCAGACGAATGTAGACCTGATTTTGGAGGTCACACGAGCATCCGACCAATCGACAGCAGAGACCAAAGCATTGACCGTCCAGGTTCCAGCCAAGCCAGACTCACCGCCGCCAGTTACACCGCCAGACAGAACACCGACACCAGACTCGCAGCGAGATTTGAACAAACAAGCGGCTCAAGTCATCTCCGCAAGTAACGAGGAGAACACCATTTTAGGACAGGTGGATCAAGTACTTAGTCATCTAGAAAAACTTCTGGATGCCGAGCAATGGACGCCGACTGAGAAATGGGAGACAGTCACCGATACGATCACGACTGTACTCGAGGCAGTAGCCGAGCAGGCCGAGCGAGGAACCATTAGTGAAGAGTCGCTCCAAGATGTGACGAAGAGCTTTTTGGACAAAGCATTTGACCCGCTCACAGAAGATGGCATCGAGAAGGAAGAGCTTGCCCGTCTGGCACTTGCTTCTTTGACGAGCTTGGCGAAAACAGCACTGGAGCCCCTCGATGAAAAGGATATTTCCAAAGAGGTAGCCAAGCATGTCCGTACGCTGGCGGAAGAGCTTTTGAAAAAGCTTGGCACTGTCGTCATTGAAGATGGGGATGAGATCAAGGCAGATGACGAACAAGTAGATGAACTTCTAGACGTACTCGGGGAATTCATGAAAGCAATCGAGTCCGTGAAAGACAAGATCGGCTTTGCTCCGGTGCTTTTCGTTCAAGTGGAAGAAAGCGATGACGATTCGATCGACACGCGTTCTCGCAAGGAAGAATCAAAAGAACCTACGATAACCATGGAGCAGAAGCTGATTGAGCAATTGAAGGAAAAAGAGGTAGGAATCCGAGTCACCTTGGATAGTGAAGCATGGGTAGAAGTGCCGGGCGCATACTTTGCTGCTGAGCGTGCACGAGAGTTTGCCCTCTCCCTGACAGAATCAGATGGAAACAGCTGGAAGGGTGTCCCGAACCCGGGCGAAGCTTATCAATTGCAAGCGTGGAGCAAGGGTAAAAAGCTGACAAGCTTCGGAAAAGCAGGCTTTATGCTCGGGCTACCAGTCGCCGAAGAGGCAAGCGAAAAGCTCCAAGCCTACGTGTTCCGAAGTAATATGTGGAGACCAGCTATGGGACTTAAGGGAAAACCGATCAAAGTGGAAAAAGAAGGGGATGTAGGGATCTTTACAGTGGCGACGGCTTCCTCTTATGTTGTCGGAGAGACTGCCCTGAAAAGGATCGAGATCGCGCCGAAATCTCTCAAGCTAGCCCAAGGCGAGGAAGCACAGCTCAAGGTGATGGCGATTCTCGGTAATGATGCGGAAGAAGACGTTACTGAAGCGGAGGGTATCGAGTTCACATCAAGCAAGCCCGAACAGGTAGAGGTTGATGAGACGGGGCGTATTCTTGTCTTGGATGATGCCAAACCAAGAACAAGAGTGACCATCACGATCAGCTACGCTGGCAAGACAGCGAAGGTAACTGTCACGGTTAAGAGCAATTGACTAAAGGGAAAACGGGTTGGGAGATAGCTTCCCAGCCCGTTTTTTGTTGTGGAAATGGATTAGAGACGTGCCATCCCCATTGCTTTTTCAACTTTGTACAGCATCTCGTTCGCGACTTTATTCGCTTTCTCTGCCCCGGCAGTCAAGATATCATCCAGCTCGGAGGAGTGGAACAGCTGCTCGAAGCGTTCTTGGATCGGACGGAGTGTTTCTACGACAACTTCGGCCAGCTCGGTTTTGAATGCGCCGTAGCCTTTGCCCTCGTACATCGCTTCGATCTCATCCAGCGTTTTTCCAGAGCAGAGGGAGTAGATGGTCATGAGGTTAGAGACTGCTGGCTTTTCTGCTTTGTCATAACGCACAACGCTGTCGGAATCCGTTTGTGCGCGCTTGATTTTTTTCGTGATGGTGTCTGCATCATCCAGCATGGAGATGAAGGCGCCTTGGTTTGGATCGGATTTGCTCATTTTCTTGGTGCCTTCAGCAAGAGACATGATGCGTGCGCCAGTCTCCGGCAGGCGAACCTCTGGAATGGTGAAAATGTCGCCATAACGGTTGTTAAAACGAGTGGCTAGATCACGAGTCAGCTCCAGATGCTGCTTCTGGTCTTCGCCCACAGGGACGAAATCAGTGCCGTACAGCAAAATATCAGCAGCCATCAATGGAGGATAAGCCAGCAGACCGCCTGGAATGGATTCACCGCGTCCATCGGATTTGTCCTTGAATTGGGTCATGCGCTCCAATTCACCCAAGTAAGAGGTACACAGCATGATCCAGCCGAGCTTGGCATGGGCCGGTACTTCCGATTGGACGAACAGCGTCATTTTGTTCGGATCGAGGCCAACTGACAAATAGAGAGCCGCGAGACGACGAATGTTTTCGCGCAGAACGGCAGGCTCCTGTGGAACGGTGATGGCATGCTGGTCTACGATGCAGTAAAAGCAGTTGAACTGATCTTGAAGCGGAACGAAGTGTTTCATCGCGCCCAAGTAGTTCCCGAGGGTCAAAATGCCGCTCGGTTGAATGCCGGAAAAGATTGTTTTCATGGGAAAGCTGCTCCTTTCAATGTTAGATGCGAGTTTAAAAAGTTGAGTTCAAAAAGTCGATTTTTTGAACATCCCCTTTAAAATACAAAAAGGTCCATCCGCCCTGGACAGGGACGAATGAACCGTGGTGCCACCCTTGTTATTTCGCGTACGGAATCATCCATACGCAAAATCTCTTTAATCCGTACCGTTTCTGTGCAAAACAGCTTGATACGGTGTCCATTGTAACGTACGGACGTAACGCCAAAGCCTACTGCCGCCATAAGAGCGGGTTCGGTTTGGAGCTCGGAAGCCCATTCATCATTTCCTTAACACTGATTCGCACCAACCATCAGCTCTCTGAAGTCTCGAAAAATGACTACTCTTCTTCCTCATTGCCATCAAATGATACCCTTTGAGCAAACATTTTACATAGAGTGGAATAAAAAAGCAAGTGGGTCTTGACAAGAAAAACCAAAAGTTGTAAAAGTAACTCAACAGTTATATAACTAATGAGTTATTTTTGAGGGTGAGAAAATGACCAATGACAAATTATCGAAAGGGGAGCTTAGTCGCAGTCGGTTGCTTGCGTCGGCAGCTTCTGAGTTCGCGGCAAAAGGCTTTCATCGTACTCGGGTGAGTGACATTGTGAAAGCAGCAGGCCTGACTCAGGCGTCGTTTTACCAGTATTTTGACAGCAAGGAAGGCTTGTATCAGCAGTTGACGGACACATTCGTCACCAAGCTGTGGGAATTGGCGGACAGCGGTCAAAAGGTAACGGCCTTGACGAAGACAGATGTCTTCCATCAGGTACGGGAAAACTTGCTCGCCTTGTTCCGATTTTTTCAGGAGCAGCCTGACTTGACCCGGATCGTGCTGTATCAGGGAGAAGAGGGCGAAGAGCTGCATCGTAAGCTGGCTTCGATGGTTGCTGTCAACTTGCGACAAAATCAGACTGCGGGGCACGTCCGTGTCGAGTTGTCTGTGGAGGTAGCGGCAGAGGCAATGATCGCAGTCGTAGACCGTATGACGACGCGGTATTTGCTGACGGGCGAAAAAACAGCGGAGCAGCTAGCGGACGATGCGGTATCTTTTTTGGCATATGGGATCTTGCAGGCAAATGAATAGGAAGAGGGTGCTTGTATGCTGGAGCTGTCCCATCTGATTTGGCTGTTTTTAGTCGTTTTCATGTTTCATGATCTCGAGGAGATCGTGATGGTAGAAGGTTGGGTGCGAGCCAAGAAAGACATCATTAGACAGACTGTGCCAGAACGGCTTATGAAGTTGATTGAGCCTTCGCTTTCGATGAGCACAGCGCAATTTGCCGTCGCAGTCTCTTGTATTTTCGCCGTTTTATCGGCAGCGGTCATCCTGACTGTCACGACACTTTCGGCTGGAACGTACCTCCCGTTTTTTCTGGTTTGTCTGCACGTGATGTTTCTTCATGTTTTCATGCATGTTGGTCATACCGTTGTCCTTCGTACGTACACACCTGGTGTGGTGACGGCAGTGGCATTCGTTTTGCCGTATAGTGTGTATGCGTATGATCGATTGCTTGAAGCTGGGCTTGTGACGTGGCCGTTGATTTGGAGCACGTTGCCGTACAGCTTGTTGATCATCCCTGTTTTGTATGCTGCACACCGGATTGGGGAGGCAGCAGGTAAAATGATCCCCCGATGAGAAAAAGAAAGGGAGTATGTTATCCTAGGAGAAAGAGATTGGTGTGAAAGAGGGAATTTTGTTGAAGCTGCGACTAGGCGTAATAGGCGCGGATGATTCACTTGCTATCATCGAATCAGTCATGCGAGAGTTTCCCGAAATTGAATACTTGCCGATTGTCTATTGGAAAGAAGAAGAGATCCTCGATCTGATCATGCCACATGTGGATGAGGTGGATATGTGGCTTTTCTCCGGACAGGTCCCTTATGCCATGGTGAGCGAGTCAGGCAAGGTCCAAGTGCCGATGGCTTATGTGCCTCATCTCGGTGCGAGCTTGTACAGAACCTTGCTTCATCTATCCCATCAATTGGGAATCCGGGTGGATGAAGTCAGCTTTGATACATTTTCACCAGAAGAACTGGAGCATTTTATGGACGAAGCGGGCATCGCTGGTGGCTACAAATGGCTCAAGCATTACGAGGGAGCGATCTCAGCCGATGAACTGGCGGATTACCACGAACAGCTTTGGAGGGCAGGCAAGACAAAGGTGGCAGTCACCTGCTTGCGGACAGCAGATGTAGAGCTGGTACGGCGAGGTGTCCCTGTACATCGGGTCGTGCCGACACGCGCAGGTGTGATTTCGGTCATTCACATGCTTTTGCGAACGCACGAGATGCTTCACTTCAAAGATACCCAAATTGCCGTGCAGATGATGGAGATTGATCCATTTCGCGAGCTTGCCGGTGGCAACTTTTCCACAGATGAATGGCAAAACGCCGAGATCAAGACGATGGAAAAACTGCTGCGCTACGCGAAGCATTTGCAAGGCTCACTGAAGACAGCGGGTCCCGGACGCTACGTCATTTTTACAACGCGGGGGAATTTGCAAGAAGTTACTCGTAATTATTCGACAATTCCCGACTTAGATGAGATGTTCGGTATTCGTGCTGATCTGGTAACGTGTGGGATCGGGATTGGCAAGACCGCTTATGAAGCGGAAATCCACGGTGGCGCGGCTCTCTTGCACGCCAAAGAGCGAGGTACCGGCAACTGGATGGTCTTTTTCGATGACAAAAGCGTCGTGGGGCCGCTTGGGCGAGACGAACAGCTCACGTATCGGTACGACTCAGAGAAGCTGCAAGCGCTCAGCCAGCTTACCTCACTCAGCGTCATGACGCTGGCAAAGCTCGATTCCATACTGAAAAAGCGCGGGTCTCAGGAGATTCACGCCCATGAATTGGCTTCGCACCTGCAAATATTGCCGCGAAGTGCCAGACGTATCCTGATTGAACTGGAGTCAAAGGGCCTCGCGCAAGTAATTGGGGAAGAAAATCCGCACCCGCGGGGCAGACCACGCAAGGTGTATCGGATTGTATGGCAAGCCTAATTGTAATAAATTTACCAATTAATCATTTCTTTCAGGAAATGATTTTTTTGTCGTTAAAAAATTGTTCTCAAATTCACATTTATGACAAATAATAAGAGATGTAAACAACTATGAACTTACATAAAAAACAATAATTTCCAAGGAGGAATTAACAAGTATGAAAAAATCGGTTTTTGCAGTAACACTCAGCTTCGCATTAGGTACCTCCACATTCCTGCCGCTAGCTGCGCAGGCAGAATCCGAAAGCATCGTCTATAGCGCTGAGTGGGATACCCCCGAATTTATCGGAGAAGAGTTCGAGGCAGAAGATCTGGATGGCGAAGACAAAGTTTGGGGATTCCTGGAGCAACATCAAGATTCCTTCCGCATTGATGGAGAAGTGAGAGATCACTTTAAAGTGCTTGATGAAGTGACAGACAGAGAGACAGACATGACTCACTACCGTGTACAAGAAATGTACGAGGGCATCCCGGTCTATGGTTATCAGCAGACGATTCACGTAAACGAGGATGGAAATGTAACGGCATTCCTCGGGAACTACGCACCTAACTTGTCAGACAATGACAAGCTGACGAAAAAACCAAAGCTGAAGGCAGATAAGGCAGTCAAAGAGGCCATCAAGGATTTGGAGGATGAGATCGACGAAAAAGTGGAGAAGTTCGAGGTGAAGCCAAAAGGGAACCTCTATATCTACATCCACGAAGATGAATCGTATTTAGCTTACGAAGTGGAGCTGAATTTCCTTGATCCGCTACCAGGACGTTGGAAGTATTTCATTGATGCGCATTCTGGTGATGTGATTAACAAATACAATATGCTCCATGAGATTACAGGAACGGGCACAGGGGTACTAGGTGACTCCAAATCGTTCGAAGTAACAAAAGTAAGCAATACCAACTATACAGCGAAAGATACGACGCGCGGCAAGGGAATCGAGACGTACAACGCACGGAACAGATATACCCTCCCAGGCACTCTTGGCTCTGATACCGATAACAAGTGGACAGATGGAGCACTTGTTGACGCGCATGCCTATGCACAGGCAACTTACGATTACTACAAAAACGAACATAACCGCAACAGCTACGATAACAATGGTGCGAAAATGATCTCCACTGTCCATTACGGTAGCAACTACAACAACGCATTCTGGAACGGCGTACAAATGGTATACGGGGATGGAGATGGAAGCGTATTCCGCCCATTGTCCGCTGGCTTGGATGTTGTCGCACATGAATTAACACATGCCGTTACAGAAAAAACAGCGAATCTGATCTATCAAAACGAATCGGGTGCGTTAAATGAATCTATCTCTGACATCTTCGGGGCAATGATTGACAACGATGATTGGCTGATGGGCGAAGATGTCTACACGCCAGGAACGCCTGGAGATGCACTGCGCTCTCTCGAAGATCCGACAGTGGCTGGCGATCCTGACCACTACAGCGATCGATACACAGGTCCAAATGACAATGGAGGCGTACACATCAACAGCGGTATCAATAACAAAGCGGCATATCTCCTCGCAGAGGGTGGTTCACACCACGGTGTAACGGTTACAGGCATTGGTCGCAATGACACAGCAAAAATCTACTACTACGCTCTAACAAACTACCTCAATCCAAACTCTAATTTCTCCGCTATGCGACAAGCAGCTATTCAATCCGCAACAGTCCTTTTCGGTGCTAATTCCCAACAAGTAGAATCTGTAAAAGATGCGTATGATGCAATTGGTGTGCAATAATCACTAAAATATTTTGTGACACGAAATATTTGTCGTACTATTAGAAATTGTCTTGCTCCTCTTGTGGGGCAAGGCAATTTTTTGTATGTTGGTGGTAATTTACCTCGTATATATAGGGAGTTGGAAAGGAGTATCCCATGGATCATTTAAAAAACATAGTGAGACACCATTATGATATAGACGCTGTTGATGTGACCCCTCAGCAAGGAGGATGGTCGGCGCTTGCTTATAAAGTCATCAGCGACCAGCATTGCTATTTCTTGAAGGTCTATGAAAAAAGCAGAGCATCTACGCCCAAGTGGACAGCGCTGATCGATAAGTATGTTCCCATTATCCAGTGGCTATCACGCCAGACCAGACTGCAAGGCAAACTTCCAGTTCCGCTGCTGACAAGAAACGCCGCGTATAAACATGAAGACGACATGGGCATCTATCAGCTGTTTGCCTATATTGAGGGGAAAACCATTGGGAACCAAGCGTTACACTCGTTGCAAGTTCGCCAGCTAGCAGAAATCATAGCGGAGTTGCATTTGTACGGGGAAGAAATCCCGGTCAATACGGCTGCAATCAAGCAAGACTTCCGCATCCCATTTGCCGAGCAGTTTCGAGAAATGCTGAACGAAGATATCCACCGTCTGCCGGACGATGTGAATGAAATCGTCAAACCTTTTGTAAACGTACTGGCTGACCGCATGAATCAGTTGGAGGTGATTGGAGACGAATTGCGAGGCAGTGAGATGAAAATGAAACTTTGCCATACGGACCTTCATAACTGGAATCTGATGCAATCTGGTCAGCAGCTTATTCTCATAGACTGGGAAGGATTGAAGCTGGCTCCGGTAGAAGCAGATCTGATGTTTTTGGTAGAGGAGCCTTTTTTTGAGGAGTTTATGGCTATCTATCGGAAAACACATACAAATTATGTGATCAATCGACAAGCGTTGGAATTCTATCAAATCCGACGTGCGTTGGAAGATATATGTGAATTGCTAGAGCAGCTCTTGTTTGATGAGCAGGAGGCAGGGGATCGAGTAGAGACGATCGGGCATTTGAAAGGGGAATTAAGGAAGATTGATAGGAGGATCATATGATCGACGTTACCTACCTGAAAAGATTATTCTTGAATAGAGGTGAAGATCTAGACATCAGATTGGCTGAAATTGGTGATTTGCTGGAGTATGGAACCCATGATCCGAATGACGTGATAACATTTACAGAGCATGCCTTAGACCTTGCAATTGCAGAAGAAAACTTTGATGTAAAGGAAAGGTTGTTTTATCTACTCATGAATGCAGTAACATATCAAGGTGTCGCAAGAAATGTAGAATGGGATCCATTAGCAGATGTTCTGCCAACACTAGACGATGCTATCCTTGATTATGCATTATCCATCCTTGGTTGTTCAAAAAACCGAAAATTTATTAAAGTAATGGAGCCTTACTTACATTCTCCGAACGATTCTATTAGGGAAACTGCGGCGGAAGCATTGGAGGACATCAATTATAACGTAGAAGGATCTCCATAAGGAAATCAGCGAAAGTAGACGAGATGGGAAATACCCTCATGACAAATGATTCTTTTCTATCTAAACCTAAAATCGAACAGCTATTGAGAGAATCTGGCTTTACGAATAGAAGCAGGTTTCATTCTACGGGACTTTTTGGGGGGATGGATTTGTCATGCGGAATGAGGAGATGCGGCAGTCTAGGACTTTATTTCGGGGTCCAAGGTTGCCGCCTTTTCAAAATAGACAGACTATTATACAATTAAGGACATAACCGTTAATCAACCGTTATTGGCTCTACATAGAAGGAGGAGTGGCGCGTCATGATCAATTCGGATCGATTGTGGGATCGATTGGGACAGCTTGGCAACATTGGGAAGCAAGAGGCGGGCGGCATCACCCGGTTGTCTTTTACGCCTGAGGAACGGGCGGCAAAGGATCTCGTCACAGGCTTTATGAAGGAAGCAGGTCTCTGCGTTCGCGAAGATGAGGTCGGGAATTTGATTGGGCGAAAAGAAGGGAAAAATCCGGCCGCTCCTGTCGTTTTGGTTGGCTCGCATATCGACTCCGTACCAAATGGCGGCGATTATGACGGCCCACTTGGGGTACTGGCTGGTGTAGAAGTTTTACAGACGATGCAGGAACAGGGGATCGAAACAGAGCATCCGATCGAAGTCATCGCGTTCACGGATGAAGAAGGAACGCGTTTTGGTTACGGGATGATCGGCAGTCGCGGTATCGCGGGTCTGATCAAGCGTGACGAGCTGGAACAAGCAGACAAGAATGGGATCTCGATTGCCGAAGCCATGCGGCAAACGGGACTTGATCCGGACCGCACCAGTCTCGCTGCCAGAACTCCCGGAAGTGTGAAAGCGTATGTAGAGCTACATATCGAGCAAGGCAAGGTACTGGAGAGCCGCGGACTATCTGTCGGGATCGTGACAGGAGTAGCGGGTCCGCTCTGGTTGAATTTCGTGCTAGAGGGAGAAGCCGGTCATGCCGGGGCAACGCCGATGAATTTGCGCTGTGATCCGATGGCAGCCGCCGCTCAGGTGATGCTTGCCATTGAGGAAGAAGCCGGACGGACTGGAACCAGCGTAGGGACGGTTGGAAGACTGCAAGCTTTCCCTGGTGGAGTGAATGTCATTCCGGGACGAGTCGAGTTTTCGCTTGATTTGCGCGATGTGGATGAAGCGATCCGTGATGAAGTGGAACAGCGTATTTATGAACGGGCAAAAGCGATCTGTGCTAATCGCAATGTGACGTTGAAAGTAGAGCTGCTGCAACGCATAGCTCCTGCTGTATGCTCGGACGATATCCAGAATGCTGTAGCCGAAGCGTGTGAGGCTGAAGGCTTGGAAGCATTTAGACTGCCAAGTGGCGCAGGGCATGATTGCATGCAGCTAGTTGAGCTGTGCCCGGTTGGGATGATTTTCGCTCGTTCCAAGGATGGCATTAGCCACAACCCGGCAGAGTTCACGACAAAAGAGGATTGTGCGAACGGAGCGCAAGTACTGTACCGAACCGTTTTATCCTTAGCAAAATAGGCATAAGAGATAGTAAGTGGGGGAGCCACGTAAATCAGGAGGAGAGCGGCGATGACAGCAACAGCAGTGGGAACGCTTAATAAGGCGGTCGAAGAAATCAAGGATCAGGTAATCGCGTGGAGACGGTATTTGCACGAGAATCCGGAATTATCCTTCCATGAAGAAAAAACAGCACAGTTTGTATACGAGACACTGCTTACCTTTGGCAATCTGGAAGTGTCCAGACCGACGAAAAACAGTGTGATGGCCAGATTGATCGGTTCCCAGCCTGGAAAAGTGCTCGCCATGCGCGCTGACATGGACGCATTGCCGATTACGGAAGAGAATACGTTTGAATTCGTATCGAAAAATCCTGGCGTCATGCATGCGTGCGGACACGACGGACATACTTCCATGCTGCTCGGAACGGCAAAGCTGCTGTCCGGGATGAAGGATCAGATCAAGGGAGAGGTTCGTTTCTTCTTTCAGCACGCGGAGGAAGTATACCCAGGCGGAGCGGAGGAAATGGTACAGGCAGGCGTCATGGACGGCGTAGATATGGTGATTGGCACGCATCTGTGGTCGACGATGGAGTTTGGGACAGTGGGTATCTGCCCAGGTCCAATGATGGCAGCTCCTGATACGTTCTGGATCACTGTTCTTGGAAAAGGCGGACATGCGGCGCTCCCGCATGAAACGATCGACAGCATTGCAATTGCGGCACAAGTGGTGACTAACCTCCAGCACATCGTATCCCGCAATGCGGATCCGCTCGATAATCTGGTTCTTTCTGTCACACAATTTGTGGGTGGTACAACACATAACGTCATTCCGGGTGCTGTAGAGATTTGCGGGACAGTCCGCAGCTTTGACAAAAATCTGCGCGAGTCGGTTCCGGGACTCATGGAACGCGTGATCAAAGGCATTACAGAAGCACACGGCGCGGGGTACAAGTTCAAATACGAATTTGGCTATCGCCCGGTCATCAACGATGCTGAAGTGACGAAATTGATGGAAGAGGTCGTCGAAGAATCACTGGGAGCAGAATGGGTAGAGCATATGCGTCCAACCATGGGTGGCGAGGATTTCTCCGCCTTCCAGCAAAAAGCGCCAGGCTGCTTCTTCTACGTCGCTGCCGGAAACAAAGAAAAAGGCATCACATATCCACACCACCATCCACGCTTTACGATCGACGAGGATGCGCTCGAAGTCGGCGTAAAAATGTTCGTTAACGCGGCAAGAAAAATCGTGATGTAACGAGAGTGGCATACATGCAGAAGAGCTTCCAGTCAAGAGAGACGGGAAGCTCTTTTTGGCGTGTGAAAGGCAGTAATCGAACTCAGTGGGTGAGTTCTTTTTCTTTGGTGTGAAATGATTTTTGAATCTGCGAAATTTGTCCGGCATGGATACCCGTGTGATACATGAGGCGACCCAATGCTTCCAAAGGAGTAGAAGAGCCCAATGGCGTTTCAACGGATTTGTGCCAAGCTTCCTCCGGTAAGTCACGCATCGCATCGATCAGGTGTTGGTTGGAAGCGGTCATGAAATCAGCGAGCTCTTGCACGTTGGTAAATGTAACTTTGGTTCCGGCAGGACCGTTTTTCGTCAATAGCTCTACGTCCACTGGGATGCTCCGGCCGAAAAACCATTCGGCAAACATGTACTCGACCTCAGCGCTATGGCGCAGCATATACCCGATGGAGACTCCATTCATGCTCAAGCACAAATCTTGCTCGGGCAAGCTTTTCGCAGTCTTGTGAAAACGTTCCTGGATGGTGAGCCAAAGTGTCAATGCGGTTGAATAGGTCATGGCTGATGCCCCTCCGTTATTTTTGGGATGTGTGACCATCTCTGTTGACGTGGACAAATTTATCGGCTGTCAGGTCAATGTCGTAAGCCTGACCGAACCCAGCTACATAGCGTCCCTCAGATGGCGTCAATTCGAACAAGGAAAAATCAAGGCCGCGCAGCATATCCATCATGTTTTTTCCAAATGACTGTGCAAACAGCTCGAAGATCGCATCGTAACCGGCATTACCCAAATTCAGGGCCGAACACACGAAGCGGGCGCGCTGGCGAGCAAACAGATTGGTTGCTTTCGACTCGTCTTCAATGAGCATGACATCGACTGCCGGATTTTCTTCCATGTAGCGATAGTGATTCGCAATTTTACTAATGTAGATGTAGAACTTTCCATCGTATTTGACGAACGGGGCATAGGAGAGAAACGGTTTTCCATGCTCGTCGACCGTGCTTAACATGAGTGTCTTCATGTTCGCAGCAAACGATTGGTACTGGGCCTTCATCGCTTCCTTATCCATCGCTTTCATACGAGCACCTCACTTGTTTAATTTGCTTTTTTCAGTACGTGAATCCTTGGGCTAGCGCTGTCTGGTGTGTACTGAATCTCGGTTTCGACACCGTACACGCTGCGAATCAGCTCCATCGTAAGCACATCTTGAGGTTTTCCAAAAACACGCAGGCTTCCGTCTTTAATCACACAAATTTTATCGCTGTAGGCGCTGGCGTGATTCAAATCATGCAGCACCATGACAACCGTCAGCTTCAAATCCTGATTCAGCTTGCGAACGAGCTCGAGTACATCCAGTTGATGGGCGATGTCCAAATAGGTAGTTGGTTCATCGAGCAACAAAATTTTCGGTCGTTGGGCCAAAGCCATCGCGATCCATGCACGCTGTGCTTCCCCGCCAGACAGAGAGACGAGGTAGCGGTCCTTGTAGCTGAGCATACCGGTTTGTTCCAAAGCCCACGTGACGATCTCATAGTCTTCGCCACTCAGGCGCTCAAACCATTTTTTATGGGGAACGCGACCGTATCCGACCAGTTCTCCTACGGTTACGTCTGACGGGCACGTGTTGGATTGGCAAAGCATGCACATGATGCGAGAGATTTGCTTCATACTCAGGCTGTTCAATTCTTGATCCGCAATACATACACGGCCGCTTTTACAAGGAATCAGCCGTGAAATCGCTTTGAGAATCGATGATTTTCCTGAACCGTTTGGACCAATGATCGAAACAACCTCTCCTTCTTGGATATCGAGGGAAAAGTCATGGACGATTGTGCGCGGACCGTAGCTGATGTTCAACGATTGCACCTGTAACATGTCACATGCCCCCTTTTCGCATCAAGTAAAGAAAATAAGGTCCGCCCACGATTGCCATCACAATCCCGGCAGGAATCTCCAAAGGAGCGAATGCAGTTCGACCAAACGTATCGGCAACAAGCAAGACAAGAGAGCCAAGCACGAGGCTAAACGGCAAGCAGAGACGGTAATCAGAGCCGACGAGCATGCGAGCCATGTGCGGCACGACGAGTCCGATAAACCCAACAAGGCCGACAGTCGATACCGAAACAGCTGCCAGATAGACCGCGATGATAGAAAGAGAGAGGCGCAAGCGATGCAAGTTCTGCCCTAAATTGTGAGCGACTTGTTCTCCGAGGCGTAAAATGTTTGCCTGCCTGATCGATAACAGGGCTGCGATCCACCCGACGATCGAGTAGGGAAGCATCACCATGACATCGCCCATTCCTTTTCCGGACAGACTGCCATTCATCCATTGCAGCGCACCCGGCAGCTTGTCACTGTACAGGATGGACAATAATCCGATTGCTCCGCCGAAGACAGCGTTGACTGCAACCCCCGATAATATGATGCGCACAGGTGTTAATCCACCCTGTTTTTTCCAAGCCATGGAGTAGACCATGCCTGCTGCTACTCCGCCACCAATGATGGCAGCTAGAGGTATCAAGTAAGAATAGTCGGGCACGACCAGCATGATGAACAACACCGTAACGGCCGCCCCACTGGATACGCCCGTCAAGCCTGGATCGGCAAGCGGATTTTGCATGACTGCTTGCAGGAGGGCACCTGATGCAGCGAGATTGGCCCCGATCAATAGGGCAAGAAAAATACGCGGAATCCGGATATCCCACAGGATGGTTTGACTGGCGGCATCGCCGTGTCCGAGTAAGGTTTCAATCGTTTCGGCAAGAGTGAGGCGCACGCTCCCCAGACCAATGGAGAGCAGTACAGCTACAACGAGCATGATGCAAGCTGTCACCAAGAGAGCTGCTTTCCTGTTCGGAATGTGCTGGTTCACTGGAAAAACTCCTTATTCGTTATACAGGATGTTTGCGAGCTCCTCGTAGGCAGCCGGGACTTTTACCAGAGAGGCGATCCCGAATGTGCTGTAATCGAGTGCTTTCATTTTGCCATTTTTAAATGCGCTCAGTTTTTCCCATGCGCCGTTTTTCTTCACGTCTTCTTCGAACTTTTTGGTTACCGCGTTCGGATCGCCATGCGCTACCAGTAAGATGACATCGGGATTGGCAGCTACAATCGATTCCATGTTGAGCGGCACGTATGTTTCGGTTTGTTTCAGGACATCGGAAGCGACGTTGGATGCGCCGAGATTGCGGGCAAGGCTTCCGACAAATGTATTTTCATTCATGACCATAAGGGCTTCGGATGAACCGAACAAGAACAATACTTTGGGAGCGGATTTTCCTTTGGTTGCTTCTATGATGGTTTTTTCCTTTTCCATGATGGATTGGAGAAACGCTGTTGCTTTCTCTTCCTGCTTGAACAGGCGTCCGAGTACGACGGTAGACAGTTTGAGCTCGTCGATTGAGTCTACAGGCAAGTACGCAGTGGGTAACGCAGCGGGCTTGAATTTTTTATCAATGCTCGCTTGGATTGAGGTAGGGCCGAGAATGACGTCAGGCTGAAGCTTCGCGACCTGCTCCAAATCAGGCTGGTGAGAAGTGCCGATACGCGGAACATTGTCGAGGGAGGCTGGCAGCTTGCTGCTTGTCGTCGGTACGCCTACGGGAGTGACACCCAGCTCGTTCAGTATTTCGGTAATCGCTACGGAAACGGTCACGACTTTTGTAGGTGGCTGTGTTTTGAATTGGGTGAGTAGCTCTTCTGCCTTCTTTTCATCTACGCTGATTTTGATTGTATGAAAGGCTTGTTGACTTGATGTCGACGAGTCCGGATGTGAGCTGGTAGCAGATTGTTGTGTGGGAGCTTCGGGGGACGCGGAATTGCTGCATCCAACTACACCTGTCAGTAGCAAAGCAATCATCCCGGTTTTCCATCCTGCATGTTTCAATGTACGTAGCCTCCTGAACATTTATGATAATGAGAATCAATCTCTATTGGATCGATTATGATTATATAGAGAATGATTACTATTATCAATAAGAAATTTCCATAGAAAAGAATGGCGAAAACAGGAGAAAAACCGCGGAAAAAAGAGGAAAAGTAGAGGTGTTTTGTGGTAAGAGCGAAGGCTGCCCGGAGCAACTGGATGGAGCGTTTATCATGTGGATCTGGCCATTTCGTAAGCGAGACGTCCGGGCATCCTAAGCCAGCTGGCAGCGAGAAAAAAGAAGGCGACAATGTACAGTTTGCTGCCGTCTAGCGAATCCGAAAAAGCTTCTGCCAAATCGATGTTTTCCGTTCAGCGTCTCTGATTTTGGCTAACTCGATTTTGGCATCCATAATGTCATTCATTGCCTTGGTCAAGCGGCGATCACGTTCCTTCAGGTTGTTGGTAATATAGGTTTCCTGCTTTTCTACACGTGCTAACAGCGCTAAGTAGGCGGCGTCTTGTTGCTGGACATGGGAAGCCAAGGCATGCAGCTTTTCATCCAGCTCTTCAAGAGCAGTGTGGTTCAGATCCGGATGTGAGGAAACAGGCGGGAATGCAACCGCAACGGCCGTTTCCTTTCGGGCAGGTTCAGGTGAGCTTTGCGTAGCAACCATTCGGGCAGCCTCATCTTGCGGAATGAGTTGGTCCTTCGTTAAGCTATAAAAGCGCTGAAGACACGTAATATCTACCTGCCTGTACTCCCGACGATTCTGACTATCCCGCAAAAACCAGTAGCCATGCTGTTCCAAGAGCATGCTCCACTTGCGCAAGGTGCTGGCCCCAATTCCTAACAGTCCCGCAACCTCTCTGCCACTGTACGTTCTCTCCCGTGCCAATAACTCGATAACCTCTCCCATGGAAATCCCTCCTCTGCGTAAATCCGCTCATCTCTTGCTATACCGTTTCTGTACGTCAAAATGGTTTTCCTTTTGGAATCGTGCGACAAAATCTAACAGTGTTCGTATGCAGCGCTGTAGCTTGGCGTAAATTTGCCATCAGACGACAAAGTTGGAGAGAAAGTATGAGGACAAATGACGGACGGGTACAAGTACATTTTCTCTTGAACTCCGCATGTGCTCAGTAGGGCTGTGCCAAATGTACATAGGATGCATGAGAAGGAGGGATTAACCATGGCATTCAGAGACCAGGTAAAAAAGTTCGAAGGTAGAAATGTTAAGGTTGAAACCGTAGATGGCACTTTTTTCGGCAGATTGGTAGAGGTAAAATCGTCCACCATTACTCTTCGAGAGAACAATGGTAACAACCGCACCATTATTCGGAATTCGAAGATTGTTGCCGTTACCGAACATGACGGTGATTGCTGAGTTCTAACTGTATAAAATTAGGATTTATTTCTCAGGCTGTCGAGTGATCGACGGCCTTTCCTATTCTTTGCACCCTGCGGCATGGTAACATAAAAGGGACTGAAAAAACGCTGCGAATAGAGGGGGTACCACTATGTTGGATATTCGGTTTCACGGACATTCTTCTGTGCAGGTAACAAGTGAAGGGCATTCGATCATGATTGATCCATTTATTTCTGGAAGCCCAGTGGCAGCAACCAAGCTGGAAGACATCTCTGTTCAGTACATCCTTCTGACACACGGACACCAAGATCATATTCTGGATGCGGTAGAGTTGGCCAAGAAAAACGATGCGACAATCGTTGCAACCCATGAGCTTGCTACCTACTTGAGCTGGCAGGGAGTCAAGACCATCTCGATGAATCTGGGAGGCTCTGTCAAACTTCCATTTGGAAAAGTGAAAATGACACAGGCGTTCCACAGCTCTGGTGTCGTACTGGATGATGAGCAACAAATCGTGTACATGGGAATGCCAGGGGGCTTTGTGATCGAGCTGGGTGGAAAAACGATCTATCACGCTGGGGATACAGGACTGTTTGGTGATATGAAGCTGATCGGAGAGCGTCATAACATCGATTTGGCGTTTCTGCCGATTGGAGATGTGTTCACAATGGGACCTGAGGATGCACTCGTGGCTGCCGAATGGGTACAAGCCGATTTTGTTGTGCCTATTCATTACGATACATTCCCGCCGATCAAACAGGATGGGGAAGCATTCGTAGCCGAGCTGGCTGAGAAAGACATCAGAGGCAAGGCATTGATGCCAGGGGAGACATTGCGTTTGCCATAACTCGATCTAAGATACATAGAACCGCTAATCTACGGAGGATGGGATTAGCGGTTTTTTTTATGGCGATTTTATGTAAGTGGCTGCGGTGGGGAGAAGAATATTTCCAGTCTAGGCTCCAGGCTCCGTCCTGCTGGGGGCTAAGACTGCCCGCTCCGAAGGGATTTGCGGGGAAACGCAAAAGTGGTAGCCGCTTCGTAGCACGGGCACGTTGCGTTTCTTTTGCCCGCAAATCCCTTCTCCGCTCGGTAGGACTCCACAAGTCGCTACGTCTGGAAATATTCTTCTCTGTCGTAACTGATTGCATTCCTCAATCTTTTAAGGCTTTTAAAACCTGTTGAACGCTGAAGGCTCGTAGAGGAAACAGGAGAAATAAGCGAAGATCTTAGGGACACCGACCGAGGCGCAATGAAAAAAAGAGAAACAAGCTTTTAGCGTCCACCTCTGAGACACATCCTGAATGGACGACTTTGGACGCGGGTTTCGCTTTTTTTCATGGAGCCGGGCAGTCAATCCCACAGCGGGTGGCCCTAGAAGCTGAGCGTTTTCTCCTGTTTCCTCCCCAGCACTACAGCAACAACTGTAAGGTTTTTAGTAAGTGGCTGCGGTGGGGAGAAGAATATTTCCAGTCTAGGCTTCAGGCTCCGTCCTGCTGGGGGTTGAGACTGCCCGCTCCGAAGGGATTTGCGGGGAAACGCAAAAGTGGTAGCCGCTTCGACGTAGGGGCACGTTGCGTTTCTTTTGCCCGCAAATCCCTTCTCCGCTCGGTAGGACTCCACAAGTCGCTACGTCTGGAAATATTCTTCTCTGTCGTAACTTCTTACATTCTTCAATCTTTTAAGGCGTTAAAAGATCGGTAAACACGGAAAGCTCGTAGAGGAAACAGGAGAAAACAGCGAAGATCTTTGGTACACCGACCGAGACGGAATGCAAAAAGCGAAACACGTCCTTAAGCGTCCACCTCTGAAATACATCCTGAAAGGACCACTTTGGACGCGGTTTCGCTTTTTGCATGGAGGCGGGCAGTGAATCCCCCAGCGGGTGGGACAAGAAGCTGAGCGTTTTCTCCTGTTTCCTCCCCGGCACTACAGCAACGTACCAAAAAGTTTTTTATACCAAAAAAGAAATCTCTGAAACTAGCATGAAAAGAGAAGGACCACTCATAGATATAGAAGAGAAAGAAGAGGAAAGGGTGACTGCCTGGATGAGATTGGTGCACAATAGTCTTCTATTTCTTGCGGGAGGGGTCCTCTATTCACTGGGTGGTCTTGCTTTTCCAGACGGTGGAGCCTGGTATGATTCCCTTGCCAAGCCCGATGGAACACCGCCAATCTACTTGTTTCGCATCATCTGGCTCATTTTATACGGACTCATAGCATGGTCGTTACTGATTTTGATTCGAACGAGGCAGATAGACCGCGAACTTTTGCTCCTATATGGAATCAATTGGTTTTTTCATCAACTTTTTTTCGTGTTGTTTATCGGGTATCAACTGCTCGTGTTGGCTGCGCTGGATACCATTTTGGTGATGTATTCGACTTGGGTGTTGATTCGTGCCATTCGTCCCCACCACAAAATCGCATCCTCGCTGCTCATTCCCTATTTCATGTGGAGCGTGTTTGCCATGTGTCTCGCGGTTGGCTTCTGCCTGCTCAACCTGTGAGCACAAAAGCAATTACAGACCTTCTACGAGTCGGCTGGCTCGCGCTGTCGCTTCTCTCTTTATTTCCTCCCAATGGAGGGTTTGGAATTGGCGCTGATGCATCAAAATTTCTCCGTTCACAATGGTTGTATCCACATCGGCTCCTGTCACGCTATAGGCAAGCAGGGCAGGGATGTTATGCACAGGCTGTAGATGAGGTTTATCCAGATCGATCAGGATGAGGTCAGCTCTCTTCCCGGCTTCCAAGGTTCCGACCTCGTGATCGATCGCAAGCAGCTTTGCACTTTCGATGGTTGCCATGCGCAATGCCGCTTCGGCAGGCAGTACCGTCGGATCACCGTGCTTGAGCTTTTGCATCCAAGTCGCGGCTTTGATCTCGGCAAACATATCGAGAGTCGTAGCACTGCCAGCACCATCTGTTCCCATCCCGACGGTGACCCCAGCCTCGATCAGCTCTCTGACAGGGGCGATGCCGCAGCCGAGCTTCAAATTGCTGACAGGATTATGTGCGACACCGCCTCTCATCCCGCGAAGAAGTGCAACATCGGATTCATTCAAATGAACAGCATGCGCGAGCAAGACATGCGTATCGTGGAACATGCCCAGTTCATGCAAATACTCCGTGGGAGTCTGATTGTACTTGGCCCGGATTTTCTCTCCTTCCTCAATCGTTTCAGCCAGATGGATGTGGAGCGGGATTTGGCGCTTGCGGGCAAGCTCGATGACTCCTTGCAAAGGCTTTGGCGGGCACGTATAAGGAGCGTGTGGACCGAGCATCGTCGTGATTCTGCCATCGCCAGCCCCCGTCCAGTTGTCGATAAGGTCTAAGGCTTCGGCCATTCGTCGTCCTCCGTCATCCTCGAGAAAGACCATGCCGCGTGTCAAGGAAGCGCGTATACCGGAATCAAGTACCGATTGGGCAACAGCATCCATATGCACGTACATATCGGCAAAAGCGGTCGTGCCAGAGGCGATCATTTCCGCAATCCCGAGTGTCGTTCCCCAGTAGACATCTTCCCTTGTCATTCGGGCTTCAGCCGGGAGCATCTTTTTGTCCAACCAATCCATCAGCTTGAGGTCATCGGAAAAAGCACGCAGCAAGGACATGCTGGCATGGTTGTGCACGTTGATGAGACCGGGCATCGCTACCCTATTTTTAGCCAGTATGACACGGTCTGCTTCCTCTACAAGGGATGATCCGATTTTGGCGATTCGACCATCCACGATGCAAAGATCCCCGAGAAATGGCTTCTCTCCCTCAACCATCGTCACTATCATGCAGTCTTTAATCAGTAACGTTTTCATGGGAAAATCCTCCTTTTTATTCCTGGTAGCGATGCAAGCGTAAAGCTTGACGCCGCGAGAAAGTCAAGGGGGGAATTTTTAGAAAAAGAGAGAACAAATTCAGGAGAGTTGTACTGAGCTTCGTGATATTGAAATATTGTTTATTAGATAACAATTGACGAGAGAAATAATGCTACATAAAATGTAGATAAGATTTGGGGGAAGAAAGCGATGTCACATATGTTAAATGGAGGGCTTGTCAGCCTGCAAGCAATCTTGGATCAATTGAAGCCTTCGGAGCGAAAAGTCGCTGATTATATCCTGGCTCACCCGGAAGATGTCGTGAAGCTTTCTGTCCAAAAACTGGCGGAATATAGTGGGGTTTCCGAGGCGACGATTATCCGTTTGGCTCGCTCTCTTAATATGAAGGGATACCAGGAGCTAAAGCTGCGTGTCGCAGGAGATTTGACCAAACAGACGGCGATAGGCAGCTATCAGGAGATTATGATGGAGGGTTCAGTTGAATCGATTATGCAAGCGGTCAGCTGGAATAATATTCAATCCATCCAGGATACGCTCTCTGTCTTGTCCAACGAAGAAGTAAAGAAAGCAGTCGACGTGCTGTCGGTAGCCAGAAAGATCGATGTATACGGCGTCGGAGCATCGGCGGTCATTGCCGACGATATCCGGCAAAAATTTTCGCGGATTAACCTGTGGTGTGAGGCTTATTCGGATTTTCACGCACAATTGACGTCGGCCGTCACGTTGACGGAAAAAGACGTGGTCATCGGCATATCTTATTCAGGACAGACCGAAGACATTATTCAATCGTTGACGGAGGCCAAGCAGCAAGGAGCGACCATTATTACCCTGACCAAATTCGGTCCCTCGCCAGTAGCCGAACTAGCCAACATCCGGCTGTTCACCAGCTCGGTAGAAAAAAGCATTCGCAGCGGAGCCATGGCTTCACGCATTGCCCAATTAAACGTCATCGATATTTTGTTTATTACTATGATCAGCAGGATGCAAGAGCAAGTCATTCCCCTGTTGGAAAAATCAAGGCTTGCTGTCAGTCGGACGAAACGCTCATCGACGTAGGAGAAGGGAGGGAAGACATGGACGATCTGGAGCTGCTATTGCAAGGATGGGTGGACAACGGTTTGTTGCCGGGAGCTGCCTTGCGAATCGTGCGTGATCGTCGTATCTGGTATGCGTGTGATGTCGGAACGACGAGTATCGCCAAAGACCAGCGGGTGACGCCGGATACCATGTTTGACCTGGCGTCGCTCACCAAAGTAACGGCGACGCTGCCTGCTATCCTCTTGCTTGTGCAGGAGGGAGTGGTAGCGCTAGATGATCAGATTGGACGATTTTTCCCCGATTGTCCCGCTGATAAGAAGCGGATCACACTCGCGCAGCTGCTTACGCATACATCAGGAATGCCGGCAGATTTGGCAGAGAGAAGACGCGATAGCGAGATCGATTTGCCAGAGTTGTTGTATGCGCAAGAATTGATTCACAAACCAGGGGCCCGTGCAGTTTACAGTGATTTGGGCATGATCTGGTTGGGCCTTGTTATCGAGCAAGCAACAGGAGAGCGCTTGGATCAGTTTGTTACCCGGCGCATCTTCACCCCATTGGGCATGACACATACCGTTTACTGTCCGGATCGGTTTATTTATCGGAATATTGCGTCTACTGAATATTGCAGCCTCACCAACGCCTACATCACAGGCGAGGTTCATGACGAGAAAGCTTTTGCGATGGGAGGGGTTGCCGGACATGCTGGACTCTTCTCAACGGCTGACGATCTGTGCCGATACGCGATGAGCTGGTTGTACCAAGATCCTCGATTACTTGCGTGCGAATGGTACGAACTGGCGATTCGCAATCATGCGGAGCAAGCAGGTGGGTGTAGAGGGTATGGCTGGGAGCTCAATCAAGCATCCACCACGCTGAGCTGTGGAAGCGGCTTGCATCGTAAGAGCTTCGGGCATACGGGCTTTACTGGTACCAGTATGTGGATCGACCCGGAGCAACAGTTTGCTGTCATCTTTCTTACCAACGTCGTACATCTAGGCCGCAATCATCAGCTTCGGAAATTACGGCCGATTTTGCATGATGCTGTTACGGCCCAGCTTTTGCAGACCTAAGGGAAGAAAAAGGGGGAGGGTTTCGCATGAAGCAATTTCGTTTTCGTTTTGTAGCTTCTATCGTGTTGGCTGCGGTTATGGTGGTGACAGGATGTAGCGGTGGAGGAAACGAAACAGAGTCTGGCGGCGGGCAGGGTGGAGGACAGCAGGTAACACTCTCGATGCATAGCTGGCGTGTAGAAGACACGGAGGGCTACAAAGCAATCATCAAAGCTTTTGAGGCAGACAATCCGAATATCAAGATCGACTTCAAGCCATTCAAAGCAACGGAGTACAATACCATCCTGAACACGGCGCTCCAAAGCGACAGTGGTCCAGATATTTTGCAGCTGCGTCCCTACGCTCCGGGGATTGCCCTGGCTGAAGCTGGACATCTGGAGCCTCTCGACAATGTGCCAGGCATATCTACCATACCAAAAGACGTCCTCGCAGCGGCCACAGGTAAAGATGGTAAAGTCTACGGTGTCCCACTATCCCTGAACTCCACGCAATTTTACTACAACAGGAAAATCTTCGAGCAAAATGGCCTCCAGGCACCGAAAAGCTGGGATGAGCTGATCGCGACAGCCAAAACATTGAAAGAGAAAGGAATCGTCCCGATCTCTTTTGGAGCAAAGGAAGGCTGGCTCCTCTCTCTCAGTCATGGTGTGATTGCTCCAGCTAGCTACAGCGGAACGGACTATCTCGACAAGCTGCTAAAAGGAGAAAGTGACCTGAAAAGCGCCGAGTTCCTCGAATCCGTGCAGCGTATGCAAGAGCTTATCCCTTATTTCCCGGAAAATTATGTGGGTCTCGAATTGAATGATATGCGGACGTTGTTCGCCACGGAAAAAGCAGCGATGTTCATCAATGGCAGCTTTGAATTGGAAGGCATCAAAAAGCTCAACCCCGATTTGCCACTTGATTTCTTCCCGATGCCAACCGATGACGGAAAACAAGTCCTGACAACCTGGGTCGATGGCTCGTATGCCGTCAATGCCAAGTCCAAGCACAAAGAAGAGGCATTGAAGTTCATGGAATTCATGGCGACGAAAAAGTTTGGGGAGCTATTCGCGAATCAGTTCAAACGAATCAGCGCGGTGCCAGGTGTATCGACTGACGATCCATTGGTAAACAAGATGGCAGAGCTGTCCCAATCAAGCGCCACACCCTATTTGATGGTGGTCAACTTCGCGGAAGGAAAACCGACGACGAAGCAAACATTGGAAAACGCCCTCCAAGGCATGTATTTAGGCAAGCTCACCCCTGCGCAGGTCGTAGAAGAAGTACAAAAGTCTGCGTCTACCTGGTTTCCTCCCTTTAAAAAGTAGAAAATAGCAGACGGAAAGGGGGAGTGGACCTGAGTTGGGTTCACTCCCGGCTTCTGAACAGGCCGCGATGATTTTCGTAAAAAAGGGGTGGGTATCATCGAGACGGTAAACCGGAAAAGCATTCGAACAAAGGGGCAAGTGCGCTGGATGATACACTTGTTTCCGCTGCCCGCGCTTGTTATTTATATGTTGTTTGTCGTGTACCCGATCTTTTCGGCATTCTTATACAGCTTGTACGACTGGAATGGCATCAAGCGCGGGGTTTTTGTTGGACTGCAAAATTTCATTACGCTGTTTACGGTAGAGCCTTTCAACGAAATGTTCTGGAATGCTTTTCGGCATAACGTCTTCTACTTTGTGGTCGAAATGCTCGTGCAAAATGGGATCGCTTTCGGACTGGCTTTTCTCATCTATCGCAAAATACGAGGTTCCGGGTTCCTCAAGATCGCTTATTTCATGCCAAGGCTGCTGTCAGTTATTGTGATTGGGTTTTTGTGGAAATTAATTTTAAATCCGAATTACGGTGCACTCAATACCATTTTGGCAAAAATTGGTCTAGAAGAGTGGGCCAGACCGTGGCTTGGGGACCCGGATACAGCGCTTCTCGCGATTATTTTGATTAACTGCTGGTTTGGCATAGGCTTTGCCATGCTGATCTTTTTGGCGGGACTACAGTCGATCCCGGAGGATTTGATCGAGGCGGCGAGATTGGATGGGGCAACAGGCTTGCGGATGCTGTGGAAGATTATTTTGCCGCTGTGCATGCCAGCAATCACGATTATGACGATATTTACGTTCATTCAGGCGTTTGAAGCGTTCGAGCTCGTCTACGCCATGCAAGGCTCGATGGGTGAGCCGTTTTATTCGACGGATACGCTGGCGGTTTACTTTTATCGCATGGCGTTTAGCAGCGGAGCTGGGGATGTCACCCTTGGACTCGGTTCGGCGTTGGCTGTCGTGTTGTTTTTCATCGTCGGGTCTGTGTCGGCGCTGTCACTCTATTTGATGAGGAAGCGAGAAGTCCAACACTAATTTGCGTGTTCCTGCGTGGAAAGGAGAATGCGCTGTGAAGATGACTGTGGGTGGGAGAGCTGTATCTTATGTGCTGGCGTATTTATTCGCGTTAGTCGCACTATATCCGATCGTACTGATGATCGCTTCTTCGCTAAAGACGAACATGGAGATTTTTGCAAGTCCGCTCTCCCTTCCCAAGACATTTAGCCTGGATACGTATAAAAAGCTGTGGGAAGCCGTGCCTTTTGCTGACTTTTTATGGAACAGTGTATTTGTCAGTGCCATGTCTGTCTTGTGCATTACGGTTTTTTCAGCGATGGCGGCCTTTTACTTGTCGCGCTTTTCCTTTAAATGGACAGGGGGGCTATACTTCTTTTTCATTATTGGCCTGATGATTCCGATCAAGCTGGGGATCGTTCCCTTGTTTTTGCTGATGAAGAATCTCGGGCTCTTGAATTCATTGTGGTCGCTGATTTTGATTTATACGGCGAGTGGCATTCCGATCTCTGTTTTTATTTTGACGGGCTTCTTTCGGACGTTGCCAATCGAGCTGGAGGAAGCGGCGCGGATCGATGGGTGCAGCCATTTTCAGGTGTTTTGGCGCGTGCTCTTGCCGCTGATTCGTCCGGCCTTGGCTACGGTGGTCATTATTAATTTCATTCATGCGTGGAACGACTTTTTCTTCCCGTTGATTTTCATTCAAGAGGAAGCGCTCAAGACGATTCCGGTAGGCATGATGGTGCTGTTTGGAGAATATGAAACGGATTGGAGCCTGCTGTTTGCTGGGCTCACGTTGTCTGCCTTACCGATGATCGTCGTGTTTTTGATGGCATCGAGGCAGTTTATGGAGGGGTTGACGGCAGGTGCAGTCAAGTAATGGGGAAAAGTGGTTTATCGGGATCGATGGGGGCGGAAGCAAAACCAGAGCAGCCATATGCAATGAGGTAGGACAGGTACGGGCAATTGTGGTGGGGGAATCATCAAACCCGCTTTCCAGGAGCTGGGGGGATGTGGAAGCTACTCTACGCCAACTCATTGATGCTGTGAGGATAAAGGCAGGTGCCAAAAAAGAGGAAGTAGCCAGTCTGTTTATCGGACTTGGCGGTGCAGATCGTCCGCAGATCAAGGAAAGAATTCAGCATGCCTTTGCCGATGAGTGGGGAGAACGACTATTGATTGATAATGATGTCATCGCAGCCCTTTACGCGGGGACGTGGGGGCAGCCAGGCGTCGTTCTCCTTGCCGGTACGGGCTCGATTGCCTGTGCCTTTTCAAAAGAGGGGGCGAGGCACCGTGTAGGTGGATGGGGGTATCTGGTAGGAGATGAGGGCAGCGGGTTTGATTTGGGCAAAAAAGCGGCAATCTCCGTCATGCGCGAATACGATGGGCGCGGTGAATCGACAGTACTGACGAGACTGTTTATGGACCACTATGGCGTAGAGCGTCCTGATGAGCTGATCAGCCTAATCTACGGGGGAAGCAATCCGAGAAAGGAGCTGGCAAAAACGAGTCAGCTCGTGGAACAAGCCGCAACACTAGGCGATCCGGTGGCGAATGCATTGATCAAGCAAGCAGTGGAGGATTTGCTGGAATTGGCCGATGCTTGCTTAAAAAAGGTCCAGGAGCCCGTACCGGTCGTTTTGGCGGGAGGATTGTTAACTGCCAGTACAATCCTTCGGGAACAGCTGGTTGCGAGAGCTTCGTTTCAAACGGTCATTCCCATCGTAACACCTGTTGTCGGAGCGCTGGTTGCAGCTGTCACACAGCTGGGCTTGGCTGTTGACGAAAAAATGGCAGAGCAACTGCGTGTCAGTGCAGAGGTACTGGAAAAATCGCATATTTAAATTTTCCGGGGGATGGAAACAACAGAGCGAATAGGGTAAAATTGGGTGAGAATAGGATTTGAGAACGTTGCAGGCTATTTCCGTAATTTGGAGTAGCCGTTTTCTCGTCCCAGGAGGGAGGGGCACGATGAAAAATTTATTGGATAGTGGATGGAGAAGTGGTCATCTCTATCGTTCCTTTTTTGATCAAATGATTCAGGCCACTTTTCTGCTCGATCAATTTGGTAGAGTTTTTAAAGGCAATCCTGCCTGTCAAGTGTTGAACGGCTACTCCGTAGAAGAATGGGAAGGGTCTTCATTTTGGAAGCTGGCTGTTTCGGAAGAACAGGAAATGGTACGCCTTCAAACACAATTTGCGATGAATGGCGATTCGAGACCTTTTTTCACCGCTTTTCGTCACAAGGATGGCACAACTATTCCCGTGCATATTACATATGGAACCTTTTGGGAGGAAGGCACGTCTATTGGGTATTATGCGATGGTACAGAAGCTTCCAGCCTCATTAGGGGACAGCTATGGTTCCAAACAGTGCAGAGTATTGGATATTTCCGGTGAAGGTGCGTTCATCTTCCGTGCTGGGGAGCTTCAATACGTCAATCAAGCAGGGATACAACTGGTGGGGGCTTCTGGCTTGGACGAGCTGTTATGGTATCCATTTCAGTCGTTTTTCCATCCCCGTGATGTAGCGAAGATCAAGGGCCTCATCCGCACTTTGGAAGAAGGGGAAACAGCTGCGCCAATTGAGGTCGAGCTGATCCGTTTGGATGGCAGTCGGACAGAGGTAGAAGTGTGTGGAACATCCGTGCCGATTCAGGACAAGCTCTCCATGTACATATTGATCCGAGATATTACGGAACGCAAACGGGCGCAAGAATTTTTGCAAAACTCGGAAAAACTCGCGCTGGTCGGGCAATTGGCCGCAGGGATCGCGCATGAGATACGCAATCCGCTTACCTCGTTAAAAGGCTTTGTGCAATTAATGCAAAAGGATGGCATGAGAAAGCCGGAGTATTTTTCGATTATGAGCTCGGAATTGGCGCGAATCGAGATGATTGTCACGGAGCTGTTGGTCTTGGCGAAGCCGCATACCACTGTGTTTGAAGCCCGCGATCTGTCCAACCTGATCACGCATGTGGTTACGCTCTTGGAGACGGAGGCGATTTTGAAAAAGGTCATGATTCAGGTCGTTTTCGAATCGGAAGTCCCCTTGATCCATTGCGATGAGAATCAGTTGAAGCAAGCCTTCATTAACTTTTTGAAAAATGGGATCGAAGCGACCGCAGGGAATGGAGAAATTGTGATTCGACTGCGGTGTGAAGATGACCGAGTCGTTATTCGGTTTGAAGACAATGGAGTGGGGATCCCGGCCCATCAGATGGCGAGATTGGGAGAGGCTTTTTTCACGACGAAAGAAACGGGGACGGGCCTGGGATTGATGGTGAGCCGCAAAATCATTGAAAACCATCGGGGGACTCTGCGGTTGATAAGCACCCCGGGTAACGGAACGGCAGTCGAGGTATGCTTGCCGATCAGCAGCTAGGAGGACGACTGGATGAACAAAAATACGGTACTGACAGCAGGCTTCGCCCAAATCCCCAAGGGAACTACCTTGTACGAGGTTTCTACCATGGTAGGCTGTGTACTCATTATTGATGTAGACGCCGAAGTGATTTGCGACGCCAGCTTTACCTTTGTCATGGACAAGACGAGTGAGTTTTTGGTGAGCTTGCTTGTAGGCAAGACGGTTGCAGATGGCATGCAGGAGATCACAAAGGCGATCCAAGAACGTTTTTTAGCACCTGGTCAGGGAGCTGTCTTGCAAGCCATCCGTGCAGCTATTGAGCGATATCATGAAAAAAAAGCGTAAAGCTACCCAATAGCCGGAGGGTTGAATATGCATGAGAAGCACGACGTTAGAGAAGCGTATGCAAGACAGTTGTTGGAGCGTTATAGCCAATGGCTCGGCAACATAGAAGAAGTCGAGCTTGGCGAGGTTGAAGCGGTATCTCGTGAGGTAGACAGTATGCTGTCGGAACAGGACAGTGCCTTGCATGCAGAACTGCTGAAGCAGATTGTGGAGCTGCGAAATAAGGTAACCGAAATGATGTGGATCTCCGAGCACATGAAGATTTTGCACGACCTCAGCCACATTTTTGCCAAAACGTTTGAGGAAAGCAAAATTTTGTGGAAAGCATTCGAGCTGGTCTCGCGCGTGATGCGTGCTGATGCTTTCTTTATTGCCTTTTATGATGAAGGAGACAGTGAGATCAGAATTCCGATCAGCATCGATAATGGGGTCAATTACGGTCCGCTCACCATTCCTTATGGGCAAGCGATGGTGTCCAAAGTGATTGATACACGGGAAACCATCCACATCAAGACGATGAAGAACGAGCCAAGCGAGCCAGAAATGATCCGCTGGGGAAGCCCGGAAATTGATACGAATACATGCATTTTCGTTCCACTCATGCTGGGGAATCAGATCAAAGGCGTTATTTCTGCCCAGTCTTATCGCGAGTTCGCCTATAAAAAAGAGCACGAGGAACTACTGAAAATCATAGGTTTTCAGGTAGCAAGTGCTATCGAAACGGCGCGTTTGTATGAGCGAATGTACCAGATGTCGTTTCAGGATGAGCTGACAGGGATTGCGAACTATCGTGCTTTCCATCGTGATTTGGAAAAGCTGCTGAGCGAAGAAGATGCGTCTGTCTCTTTGATCATGCTGGATTCAGACAGCTTAAAAGCGGTGAACGACCATTATGGTCATCATGCAGGGGACGCACTGATTAAGCAAATTGCCGAAGCGATGAAAGAAGTGGCGGGACCAGAGGATACTGCGTATCGTTATGCGGGAGACGAGTTCATGCTGCTTTGCCCCGGATCATCCATGGAGATGGCGGAGGAAAAAGCGCATGCCATTCGGGAATATTTGCGGTTGCGCCCCTTATCACAGGACGATTGCTGTATTTTGATTGCGGTCAGTGTTGGCATTGCGCGCTACCCTCAAGACGCAAACACAGCAGATGGCTTGAAGCGGGCAGCAGATGAGGCACTGTACCGCTCCAAGCGCAAAGGAAAAAACTGTACGACCGTATATGCAGCCGGCTAAGCTTTCTGCCGACGCATGGCGAATAGAAATGTCAAAATTGGCGAGACCCACAGGTAGATGACATAAGGCAAGTATTCCACTGTAGATACATGCAAGGTAGCGGTAAAGAATGCACCACTTACCCCCCATGGAATGAGTGGGTTGACGAGTGTCCCGCAGTCTTCGAGAGTACGAGACAGTCGTCTGCCCGCCATTCCCCGAGCTGCAAATGCTTCACGAAACATCTGCCCAGGGAGCAGGATGGACAAGTATTGTTCTCCTGTCAGCAGATTCACGAGAATAGAAGAAGATCCGGCAAGTCCGACCATCTCAGCGTCTCGTTTGATTCGATTGATGAATCCGGAAAAGAGTGCATGAAACACACCGCTGTATTGCAGGATGCCCCCTAATGACAAGGCAATCAAAATCAAGGCGAGGGACCAGGTCATCGACAACAGTCCACCGCGGTCCACGATTGAGGCAACGGCTTCATTGGCGATATTGCTGACGAAGCCTTTTTGCATGACAGTCATCCATTCAACCGGAGAGGTAACTCCTTCCGATAGAGCAGCTGTGACAATCCCGCTCAAAATCCCGAATACCAATGTAGGCAAAATCGGTTTTCGCAGCGCTGAGCATAACAGGACGACGAATGCTGGCAGCAGCGATAAAAGGCCAAACGAGAAGTTTTGTTCCAAAGCAAGCTGGATTTCTTGAATGGCGTCTAGATTCACACTGGCGCTTTGTCCTTGAATTCCGAAGAAAATCGCGGTAATGACAAGGGCAGGAACGGCAGTGCGTGACATGAACTTGACGTGCTCCGACAAGGAAACGCCTGCAATAGCAGCTGCAAAGTTGGTCGTGTCGGAGAGCGGCGACATTTTATCCCCGAAGCAAGCTCCACAAATAATGGCTCCGGCTGTAATCAACGGGTCAAGTCCGAGTGCAGTCGAGACCCCCATCATAGCGACCCCTACCGTACTAATCGTGGTAAAGGAGCTTCCTGTAACAGTCGAGACGATCACCGTCAGAAACAGGGCGGAGAGTGTGAAGTACTCCGGTGAGATGATCGAAATGCCGAGGTGCAGAATCATCGGAACGGTTCCACTCATCATCCACACCCCGATCAAAATTCCGATTAAGGAAAGAATCAGCATGGGAGCGATCGCGGTTTGAATTCCTTTGATCAAGCCCTCCTCCATTTGCTTCCACGGAACGCCGAACAGGAAGAGAAGAGTGGCAGCTCCTATGGTTGCGAGGAAGAGCGGCATATGCGGCTCAACTTTGCCCCAGAAAAGGGCAGGAAACAAGATTCCGAATACGGTGACAAGCACCCAAATACTTTGAGAAAAAGATAATGGCTTGTTCATAATGGCAACTCCTTGTGAAATCAGCTGAAGCAATGAGAAGGTACTTTTTACTTTCGTACTTTTGTGCTTTCTTGCTTTTTTGCTTTTGTGCGTTCAAGTGTTAGTGGTACTTTATCCTGATTTACTTGTTTCGTCAACGAAATGGAGCGAATTCGAAATTGTAAAATAATACAGATTAGCGGGATCTCTTCCATATCTAGGAAGAAGGCGGAGGATGAAGTTATGAATAGGTAAGTATAAAGAAAAGCTTGGGTAGAGTAATTGGTAATTTTAATAGGATGAGGTTCGCCCGTGAAGGAGGCGGACTTTTTTTTTATACCTTGATTGAAAGGCCTTATTTAAAATGATTATAAAAAGATATTGACTTTCAAATTGTATCAAGTTTTGATAGCGAGGAAAGGGGGAGCCGTTCATGTATGATGTCATCATCATCGGCGGAGGACCAGCTGGTGCATCCGCTGCCATTTATACAGCTCGTGGAAATCTAAAGACGCTCGTCATTGATAAGGCACCCGGAACCGGGGCGCTTGCCCTGACACATAAAATCGCCAACTACCCAGGGGTGGAAGGCGAGATGACTGGGAAAGAACTGTTGGATAAAATGCGCAGACAAGCGGAGGGCTTCGGTGCGGAATTCATCCAGACTACGATTTCTGCGGTCGATGTAGAGGATGAGGAAAAAAGCATCTTCACAGCGCATGGTACTTTCGAAGCGAAGGCCGTGATCGTAGCGACTGGTTCCAAAGGACGCAACCGTATGCTTCCAGGAGAAGAGGAATTACTTGGACGAGGCGTGAGCACTTGCGCGACATGCGACGGAGCTTTTTATGAAGGCAAGCACGTGGCAGTCATCGGTGATACGGAGGAAGCATTGGAAGAAGCGCATGCACTGACCAAATTTACGGACAAAATCACCTTCTTGGTGCCGCGCGCTGACCTTCAAGGGGTAGAAGAACTGCCTGAGCTGCCGAACACCGAAATGCGTTTCCGTACACGCCCGCTGGAAATCGTGGGAGAGAAGTCGGTCGAAGGGTTGCGCATTCGCACGGCAGAGGGAACAGAAGAAATGCTGTCCGTAGACGGGGTTTTTGTCTTCCTGTCTGGCAGCAAGCCAGGTACCGACTTCCTGGACGGACAAGTTCCTCTCGATGAGGAAGGATTTATGATTCTGGATGAGTTCATGCAGTCTTCTGTTCCAGGCGTATTTGGAGCGGGTGAGGTGCGCAAAACACCTGTAAAGCAAGCAGTAGTCGCCGCGGCAGACGGTGCCATTGCAGCGATGGCTGTAGACAAATACATCAACAAGCGTTCTAAAGTCGTTCCACAATACAAATAGAAGAAAAGGAGAGAATCAAACATGGCACAAGCAATCGTATACTCCAGCACTAATTGCAACTTCTGCAAGCAATTAAAGACGTATTTGACAGAACAAAACATTTCTTTCGAAGAGCGTAACATCGATGAAAAAGATGAGTACGGCCAGGAGCTGAGTCGTTTAGGTGTGATGTCTGTTCCTTTGACAGTCATTGGTGAGAAGCAAATTTTGGGCTTCAACCCGACACGTATCAAAAAAGCACTGGCAGCATTGGAAGAGGCTGCGAAGTAAATTTCATCAGATCCCATATAAAAGGAGAGATTTATCATGACAACAATGACAACACAGCAAACTGTTCAGCTTCAAGTAGGAAAACCGGCACCTGACTTTAATATGCTCACGACCAAAAACATCGAGACACTGGAAGAACGTGTGTCGCTGGCTGACTACAAAGGAAAATGGCTGATTTTGTTCTTCTGGCCGTTTGACTTCACATTCGTTTGCCCGACAGAGGTAACTTCGTTTAGTGACAACATGGAAGAGTTCGAAGATTTGGATTGCGAAGTGCTGGGCGTATCCACAGATAGCGTACATACGCACCGGGCATGGATCAAAACACCGCGCGATGAAAATGGCATCGGTGAAGTAAACTTCCCGCTCGCGAGCGACTTCAAAAAAGAGACGGCACGAGCTTATGGTGTCCTGGACGAAGAGACCGGTGCAGCTCACCGTGGCTTGTTCATCATCGATCCAGACGGCATTCTGCGCTACCAAGTGGTAACTGACATGAACGTAGGTCGCAGCGTGGCAGAGACGACTCGTATTTTGCAAGCCCTGCAAGCTGGCGGTCTGTGCCCAGCGAACTGGAAGCCAGGACAGAAGACGCTGTAATCAAAAAAAGATCCATTGTTTCTATAATATAGAAGAGGGACAGTCCCACCCGTCTTTTGCAGACGGAGGGATTGTCCTTTTTTTATGGAAGGGACATGTAGGGATAGAGCTAACTCTGACGATTCCATGCCTCTAAAAGCAGTTCGTTGTTGATACTCATGCCAGCTACAGAGCCAAGAGCCGCGGCAGTAATCACTTGGTATTGTGTAGTTGCTGCATCGCCTGCACTATAGACACCCGGTACGCTCGTTTTCCCAAAATTGTCGACGATGACCATTCCTGTTTCCGTCACCTGGCAGCCTAATGCTCGCGGCAAGTCAGATCCAGCCACGAGTTTTGGAGCAAAAAAGATTCCCGTGCACGAAATGCTGTTGCCATCTGCAAGATCAACGCGCTGTACTATCCCATCGACAGACACAATTCGCTCGATTGGGGAGTCAAAGACAGGAACGCGATGCTGCAACACTTCCAATCTTTGTTCTTCCGTGAATTCATCTGGTCCATTGGTGCAGATGGTGTAATGATTGGTCCAACCAGACAGCATTTTTGCCAAGTGCAATGCTTTCTCTCCGTTGGCGATCAAGACAAGTGGCTGGTCGCGTAATTCCCATCCATCGCAATAAGGGCAGACAAAGGCACTCTTTCCATACACTTCTGCTAATCCGTTAACAGGCAAAGGGAGATCCTTCATTCCCACTGCGAACAGCAGCTTTTTGCTTTGATAAGTCGTTCCCTTTGCAGTCGTAATGAGAAAACTTCCATCGTGTCCTGTGATCGTTACAGCTGTATCCTCCACAAAGTGAACGGAGGGGTAGGCGCTGATTTGCTCCCTTGCTATGTGACGAAAATCGCTCGGAGTGATGCCGTCTCTCGTAAGAAAGCCATGCGACTCACGTGTAACGCGATTGCGTGGACGGCCTTCATCGATCACGACCACGCTTTTTCTTGCCCTGCCCAGCGCGAGAGCGGCACTCATCCCTGCTGGTCCGCCGCCAATAATTCCTACATCGATAAGTTGATTCATGCTCGTATACCACCTTTATAGATTCTTTATATCTGCAATTAAAAAGCAATAAGCTCATTCTCTCTAGTTTCCTGCAAGAAGACTGGGGTTCAGAGCAACACCCTGTACAATAAATGTAACCATTAAGGACCCTTGATATCTATTATAAACAAACCTTCCAAAGAATCAAGACGAAATACACTTTATATTCTTTTTGTAAATAATCCCTTATATCGGCAAAATCCAGCGACTTCCAAATAGTAGCAACCTACCATTTTCACAAGCGAAAAGGAAAAAAAAGGAAGAGAAAATATGCCTAATTGAGAGGAAGTGTGGGCCAGAAGACCGTCCCGGTTGCAGGACTTCCTTCCAAAAAACGTAGGACGTTGGAGGTGAATCCGTCCCAACATTACATTTTCATGACAAATCTGAAAAAGACACAATAGTGAATTTTGTCTATGGGAACGATTTGCTCCCTATGTTTACAATGACTGTGACGTGGCAACATATCGGAGGTTGACGAGAAATGGAGCCAACAAAGAAGAGAAGATGGCGCTGGATGAGCCTAACCATGCTGATCGTGGTAGGGGCAAGTGCCTTCTGGTGGTTTTGGGCAGCAGATCGTGTCGAAAGCATGGAGACGACTACAGGTGCTCAATTAAAATTTCGCGCAAATGGCGAGCTGTTCGAAGTCTATCAGAATCAGAAATGGCAGCCCTTTTTTGCGAAAGGCGTCAATTTGGGGGCATCGTTACCGGGTCATTATCCGGGTGAGCTTCCCATAACAAGAGAGGATTATATGCGCTGGTTCGCAATGATCGACGAGATGGGAGCGAACGTCATTCGTGTGTATACCATCCATTCTCCTGTCTTTTATGAAGCATTGGTCGACTACAATCGGCGAAAAGAAGGGGACCCTCTCTATTTGATGCAGGGCATTTGGAGTCCAGAAGAGCTGTTGATTGAAAAGAAAGACGCCTATCTGCCAGAGATTCGCGAAGAGTTTCGACAGGAAATCAAGGACGCAGTCGGCGCTGTCTACGGAGACATCACTCTGCCGGAAAAACCGGGAAAGGCAAGTGGTACATACCGTGCCAATGCAGGTAAATACTTGATCGGCTGGCACACAGGGACCGAGTGGGACCCCGTGATGGTGCAAAACACCAACCGCCTGCATCAAAAAGTTGCTCCCTATCAAGGGAAGTACTTCCACGCCACACCAAATGCAACCGCTTTTGAGACATGGCTTGCTGAAATGGTGGATACGGTGGCAATGGAAGAGAGCAAGTACGGTTGGCAGCATCCGATGACCTTCACCAATTGGGTGACTACAGATCCCTTATCGCATCCGGGAGAACCGATCCATCACGAAGATTTGGTCAGTGTCGATCCTACCCATATAGAGCCAACGCAGTGGGAGGCGGGCTACTTCGCTTCCTATCACGTGTACCCGTATTATCCGGATTTCTTCCGCTACGACACTACCCTGCAACAAGTGAAGAACGATGCAGGGCAAATCGATACGTACAAAGCGTATTTGCGACAACTGAAGCAGTATCACAAAAACATGCCGATCATGGTGACGGAATTCGGGGTCCCGGCATCGGTAGGAGTCGCCCATCTAGGCAATTTAGGGCGCAATCAGGGTGGTCATTCAGAAAAGCAGCAGGGAGAGGTCGATGTCGAGCTTTTGCAAGAAATTCATCAGGAAGGGTATGCGGGAGCAATCGTATTCGTCTGGCAGGACGAGTGGTTCAAAAAAACGTGGAACACGATGCGCTTTGAGCTGCCCGAAGATCGGCGCTCCCTGTGGATCAACGTTTTGACCAACGAGTCTCTGTTTGGAGTCCTCGGCATGTATCCGAACAAGGAAGGAGTGCTGACCATCGATGGGAATCGCACAGATTGGGATCAGCTCGTGCCGGAAGAGAAGCAACGCCTCGATGTTCAAGTTCCAGGCGTTGACGAAATCTGGATGACACATGATGAAGGGTACGTCTACTTCCTTGCTCAATTGAAGGAAGAGTTTGACCCGGCAAAACAACAGCTCTATGTGGGTGTCGATACGCTTCCAGGCGGGAACAAGCATGCGGCACAGCTTCCCGGCCTGACGCTGGATGAGGGGCTAGAGACGCTGATCGCGTTGGGAAAAGCAGACGAGAGCCAGATTCAAATCGCTGCCAATTACGACTTTCATGCACGCTTATACGGAAAACGCTACCGCATGCTTGCGGTCAAGGAAGAGGAGAAAAAAGACAATTCCGGAATCTTCAAGCCGTGGAAGCTGGCCGTTAGCCTGGAGATGGAGCCGCCAGACAGCAAGAAGTACTATCCGCTGGAGGAGGTCGAGGTCGGCAAACTGATCCGGGGAACGACAGATGCCCAAGACCCGCAGTACGACTCACGAACCGCCTGGCAAGCGAAGGGCAAAGTGGTTGAGCTGAGAGTACCGTGGATGCTGCTTGGATTTACAGACCCGAGCTCCTTAACCGTCATGAGCTATGAAGATGACGGCAAAAGCTTCATGACGAAGACGACGAAAGGCATTCGCATCCTGCCGCTCCTGGTAGATAAAGCGACCAAACAAATCGTCGGGCAAAAGACGCATGCAGTGACAAAGCTCCCGATGTATACATGGCAAGGCTGGGAGCAGGTCGGCTATCACGAACGCAAAAAACAAAGCTATTCCATACTAAAAAAAGCATTCCATGAGATTGAGGCTCCGGTGAAGATCGGGACTCAGCCTTGATTGGATAGGAGAGTGGCAAACGTGCAAACACCATTGGCGACGGCAATTGTTTTTCTGTACGCGCTATGTGGATTGACAGTACTAGGCTTGCTTGTCTTGTTCGCACTGAAGCTGCGCAACATTTCGGTGGAGAAACAGACCATGCGTTGTCTGGAAAAATATCGCGACTACTTCGTTTACCTGCAAGCACACGGGGAGGAAGAGGAGCGCTTGCAAGTGCCTTATGGCGATGTGACGCAAAAAGAAAAGCAAATCATTCAGAAAAAGCTGTTTGAGCTGATGGAGCGGGTCACAGGCATCCATCGGGACAAGCTGATCTGGCTCTGCGAGGATTTGGGACTCGTAGAGCTGGACATGCAAAGACTAAATGGCTGGTGGAAATGGACGAGAGTGGATGCCGCCTACAATTTGGGGATCATGCGCTCCAAGCTCGCCGTACCTGCTCTCTTAACCCTCCTGCAAAAAAACACAAATGATATCAGTGTTTTTATCATTGCGCGCTCCGTCGCCAAATGTGCACGCAATACAGAAGATTTGCGGGAAATGGTGACCCACGTTGTCGGAGCGAAGAAAAATGTCCACCAGCTTATCGTGGACATCATCAGTGATTCGCAGCTGGATACGGCACCGCTTTTTGCACAGTTTTTACAAGAATCCGACGCTGAACTGGTCAAAATCGGACTGATTGGCTACACCGTTCATGTCCAGCCCGGCATTGAGCCTGCGCTATACCAGCTCATTCAATCGCCTGACAAGGAAGTCCGAATCAAGGCAGTCAAGCTCATGTGTCGGGATATCCGCTATATGAATGAGCAGACAGTCACGGATTTTATGAACCACAAAGATTGGGAAATTCGGGCAATGGCAGCCAAGGCAATTGGCTCACTGAAATTGCTTTCGTACATCCCCCTGCTGAAAAAAGCGGTGGGCGATGCGAACTGGTGGGTTCGTCATCACAGTGCACGAAGCCTGGCGCAGCTAGAGGTCGAAGGCTTTGCCGCCCTGTGTGAAATTTTGCAGGAAGAGAGAAACGGTCATAAGAGCGAGATGGCTCATCAAGTGATCCAGGAGGAGCTGGAAAAGGAGAAGCTGGTTCTACAGAGTGCGACAGCGACAGAGAAGCTCGTGCAATACAACGAAAAGCTGCATCTGTACCGCAAGTCGTATCGCAAAACAATCTCCACGGTTCAGGCACTGGAAAGATAGAGCGAAAGGAGGCTGCCATGAGAGATTTTCTACTTTACTACGGAGTATTTGCGGTCTATTACGTCATCGCGATCAACTCTTTGTACTTCATCATCATGCTGTTCTCGTTCAAGAGCATCATGGGGATTTTAAAAAGCTCCATCTATTCGAGATTCCAGACACTTTCAGGCTCTGAGCACGTTCCGCCGATTTCGATTCTCGTGCCAGCATACAATGAGGAGCTCACGATTATTGAAAATGTCAGGTCGCTCTTATCCTTGAACTATCCCCGCTACGAGGTGCTCGTGGTCAACGATGGATCGAAGGATGCAACCTTGCAGGTATTGATTAACGAGTTTTCTCTGGTTTACTCCGAGCACATGCCGGTGCAGCCGCTTCTTCATACGTCGAAGATCAGGGGAGTCTACCACAATCCGGCTTTTCCGAATCTGTATTTGATCGACAAAGAGAACGGAGGAAAAGCTGACTCGCTCAATGCGGGGATCAATCTCTCTCACTATCCGTTGATCGCTTCCATTGATGCAGATTCCTTGCTGGAAAAAGACGCGCTGATCCGCATTGCGAAGGTGTATATGGAAAACCCGGATGAAACAGTTGCCATCGGCGGAGATATCCGCATTGCCAACGGCTGCAAGATCGAAGACGGTGTCGTGAAAGACATTCGTTTGCCAGACAAGTTTTTGCCGATGATGCAATGCGTCGAATACCTCAAGGCGTTTCTCGGGGGACGGATCGGCTGGAGCGCGATCAATGGTTTGATTATCGTCTCTGGCGCATTCGGTGTTTTTCGCAAGGATTACATTATCAAGGTAGGTGGTTATCGCGAGGGGTATCCGGGTGAAGACATGAACATCATCATCAAGCTGCACAAGTACATGTTGGAAAACAAGCTGCCGTACCGAGTGGCATTTTGCCCTGATGCGGTCTGCTGGACGCAAGCGCCGGATACACTCAAAATTTTGGGCAGTCAACGGCGCAGATGGGGACGCGGCAATCTGAAAAACATGATTGAGTACGGCAGACACATGGCGTTTCGCCCCAAGTACAAGCTGTTCGGGATGCTCACGCTACCGTTCAATATCTTGTTTGAAACCTTGAATCCGTACTTTCGCATCACGGGTCTCTTGGCCCTCATCGGTTACACCTTGCTGGATATGACCAGCGGCTACGTTCTCTTAGTCTACGGTTTGCTCAATGTGCTGTATGGCGTGCTGCTTGGCATTGGCTCCTTATTGCTGGAGGAAATCGCGTTTCGACGGTATCCGCGTTTTCGGGACATCGTCAAAATGCTTTTCTATACGATTCTGATGTTCTTTGGCTATCGGCAAATCGGCGTCATCTGGAGATTCCTCGGTCATATTGAATATTTGCGCAACAACAACTCCTGGGGAACGATGACGCGGACGAGCTGGCAGACGAAGGGCAGCGAAAACATTTCAAGTTTGGAGGCTAGATCATGAGTAATCTCGTACCTGTTTTTTACGAGCATCTGAGCAAGATGGAAGAGAAACAATTGGCGTGTGGGGTTATTCTGGTGGCTTGCAAAACCCTCACGAAAGAGTCGATGGAGCTGATCAAGCAAGACCTGGGCACTCGTTCAGGAGACGGCTCCGAGATTAATTTACACTACGCCTATGACAAAAACAAGCAGCTCTTCGGAATACTGCTTGAGGGTCAGAAGCTTTCGAACACCCATTTTTATGCTTTGCGTGTAAAAGACTATTTGCAAGAGCACAAATTGCTTGCGGGCAGCCTCTTGATTGCGAGTTTTCCCGAAAGCTCGCGCTCGTCCGGGCAAATGCTGATGCGGATGATCCAAGAGATGAGAGAGCCAGGCGCTCATGGGGAGATTAAGATTTACGAGCAGAATCCCGCTCAAAAAGAGGAGCCGGCAAGTATTTTGCTGGTTAACCATGATGAGACTGTCAACGAGTTTTTGAGTATCTACTTTCAGCGCAAAGGGTATCTCGTTACGGTAGCCAATGACGGGATGGATGGCATGGAAAAATATCAGGAGGTCGCCCCTGATCTTGTGATTACCGACCTGAATCTCCCTATCCTCAATGGATACCAGCTCATGGAAAAAATCAAGCATATCAGCGCTTCCATGAGCAAGATTATGGTGCTCACAGACAAACGTCTGGAAGAAGATGTGCAAAAATCGTTTGCGATGGGAGCATCTGACTACATTACCAAACCATTTTCCCCGGTTGAACTGGAAGCCAGGGTAAAAAGGCTGATTTCATAATTCTAGAAAGAGAAAGGGAGAGAACCGAGGATGGCGAGATACGAGGAACTGCAACAGAAGATTCAACGAAAGACAGCGAGAGTGGGTGTCATTGGGCTTGGGTATGTAGGTCTGCCGCTTGCAGTAGAGACGATCAAGAGCGGTTATACCGTAATCGGAATCGATCTGCATGGCGGAAAAATCGAGAGTCTGAAAAGAGGAGAGTCATATGTCCAGGATATTTCCAATGAAACCTTGCAGGAATGCCTCGCGACCAACCGCTTTTTTCCGACGACCGATTATAGCGTAATCGAGGAGCTGGATGCGATCAGCATTTGCGTTCCGACGCCACTCAGTCCCAATCAGGACCCGGACACCTCTTACATTACGAATGTGGTCGAGCAAATCAAGCGATTCATGAAAAGAGGAATGCTCATTACGCTGGAGAGCACAACCTATCCGGGAACGACGGAGGAGCTGATCCAGCGCGAATTTGAAAAGCTGGGCTATCGGGCTGGCATCGACTTTTTCCTTTGCTACTCGCCGGAGAGGGTCGACCCGGGCAATCGCAAATACAGTACGTACAATACGCCAAAGGTGATCGGCGGGACGACAGAGCGTTGCATGGAGTTAGGTACACTCTTGTACGGCAACCTGGTCAAAACCGTTGTGCCAGTCTCCTCGCCAAAGGTGGCGGAGATGTCCAAGCTTTTGGAAAACACCTTCCGCAGCGTCAATATTGCCTTCATGAATGAGATGGCGATGATGTGCGACAGAATGGGCATCAATGTTTGGGAAGTAATCAAGGCCGCATCGACCAAGCCTTTCGGGTTCATGCCGTTTTACCCGGGACCCGGAATCGGTGGGCATTGCATACCGCTCGATCCGATGTATTTGTCGTGGAAGGCCAAGGGCTTTCGTTTTCACAGCCAATTTATTGAGATTGCCCAATCGATTAACGACAACATGCCGGACTATGTGCGAAATAAGACAGCACAGGTGCTCAACATTTACGCCAAAGCAATCAACAGCTCGCGCATCTTGATTCTCGGCATGGCCTACAAGCCGGAAGTCGATGACTTGCGGGAATCACCTGGGCTGGAGATTTACGAGCTGTTCACCAATAGCGGAGCAACAGTCGACTATTACGACCCGTATGCGCAGAGCTTTGTGAACAAAAAAGGCGAGATCGTCCATTCCATCGACAATGACTACGAGGCGTTCAAGACTTACGATTGCATGGTGCTCATTACGAATCACCAATGCTTTGCCTATCAGGAGCTGGCCGATTTGGGCGTGGCCATTATCGATACACGCAATGCGTTTGAGGGCATCACGAATCCGAATGTGTATCGCATCGGAACCTCTGTCGCTATCAGACAGGAGAAGGAAGTCGTCAGCTTGCTCGCATAAAACAAAGTCCGAACACTTTACGCAACAAGGGAGGAACCGAAGACATGTGCGGAATTATGGGATATATCGGGAATAGGGAAGCGCAGCCGATTCTAATCAATGGGCTGCGAAAGCTGGAATACAGAGGCTACGATTCAGCTGGCATTGCGATTTGTGACGGAGCAACCATCGGCATTCGCAAGGCAAAAGGCAGAATTGACGTACTGGAGAGCCAAACCCAAAAGTCCGGCTTACAGGGCTCCATCGGCATCGGTCATACGCGCTGGGCGACACACGGACGACCGTCTGACGAAAACTCTCATCCTCATTTTGATCAATCCGGCAAGTTCTCGATCGTGCATAACGGCATTATCGAAAACTATCTGGATCTCAAGCAGGAGTTGATCGAAAAAGGCGTGACGTTTACTTCGGAGACGGACACGGAGGTCATCGTGCACCTTTTGGCGCAGGAATACGACAACAACCTGGTTACGGCAGTGCAGAAGGTGGCCGGCAAAATTCGCGGTGCATTTGCCCTCGGCGTGATGACGGAACATGAGCCTGACAAGCTGATTGCAGTTCGTATGGCGAGCCCGTTGATTATTGGGGTAGGGGAGAATGAGAATTTCATCGGTTCTGATATCCCGGCGATCCTGGAGCATACGCGTGATGTGTACGTTTTGGAAGACGGAGACCTGGCGATCCTGACCAAAGATTCTGTTCACGTCATGCGTCTGGATACGACGGAGCCAATCGAGCGAGAGCTGGTGCGGATTGAGTGGGACAAGGAGCAAGCGGAAAAAGACGGCTTTGCGCACTATATGCAAAAGGAAATTTACGAGCAGCCGCGTGCCCTGCGCAATACAATGACAGGCCGAATCGATGCTGGAGAGCAAAAGGTTATTTTTCCTAATCTTCAGTTATCAGAAGCGAGTGCCAAGCGTGTGGAGAAAATCTACATTGTCGCATGCGGTACCGCTTATCATGCGGGCTTGATCGGCAAGCATGTGATCGAGCGACTGGCACAGATTCCGGTAGAAGTAGATGTAGCGTCGGAGTTTCGTTACCGTCGCCCACTCTTTCAACCGAATACGCTTACGATTGCCGTCAGCCAATCGGGGGAGACAGCAGATACATTGGCAGCCATGCGTGAAGCCAAACGAAACGGCTCAGCAGTTCTCGCTATTACGAATGTAGTCGGAAGCTCGATTGCCCGTGACGCCGATGACGTGATTACGACAAATGCAGGTCCGGAAATTGCGGTTGCTTCGACGAAGGCATATACCTCACAGTTGATTGCGTTTTACTTGCTCGGCATCTATTTGGCGCAAGCGAAGGGAACACTGGACGCTGGAACCCGTGCCTCACTGCTTCACCAACTGACTGCACTCCCGGAGCAAGTCGAGCATATTCTCGCGCATGCAGATGAGATTCGTCATTTCGCTGAATCGATCAAGAATGAGCAGCATCTGTTTTTCATCGGACGAGGTCTCGATCATGCAGTATCGATGGAAGGGTCCCTCAAGCTGAAGGAAATCTCGTATATTCACTCGGAGGCGTATGCGGCAGGGGAGCTGAAGCATGGTACGCTGGCGCTGATTGAAGAGGGAACGAGAGTCATCGCCTTGGCTACACAGGATGAGCTGCATGAGAAAATGATCAGTAATATTACAGAAGTAAAAGCGCGTGGAGCAAACGTTCTCGGTATTACATTAGATGGACATGTAGAGCTGCATCGCTCGGTTGATGATGTTTGCCTGATTCCGCAGACAACTGCCTTGTTTACACCCGTTCTAGGTGTTATCCCCCTCCAGCTGATTTCCTACTACACTTCTGTTGCGCTTGGCAATGACGTAGATCGTCCACGAAATTTGGCCAAAAGTGTAACAGTTGAGTAAACACAAACGTCAGTCGTTATGAAGTAAGAGAGGAAGAAAAAGGGGGAAAGATGAATGAACACCTCGAAGCGGACGTTGAATCAGGAGAAATTACTGGAGATTATGCTTCAGGCCTATCAGCTGGGCGTGCAGAGGAAAGACATTGATTTGAGCATGATGATTGACACACTGACCTATGAATTGAAACCATACTTCGATCAGCAAATCCAACAAGGCCAGCTTGCAAAAGGAGAGCTGACCAAGACGGAGGCGATAGGATGAACATACATGCAGTAGTATTGGCAGCAGGAAAAGGAACCAGAATGAAATCTTCGCTCTACAAGGTCATGCATCCAATCTGCGGGAAGCCGATGATTGAACATGTCGTAGAGACATTGGAAGCACTGTCACTTCGCCACTTGGTCGTCGTTGTCGGTCACGGAGCCGAAGTGGTCAAAGAGCAATTAAAAAACCGCGTTCAGTATGCGTATCAACCGGAACAGCTGGGTACTGCTCATGCTGTTTGGATGAGCCACGAAATTCTCGGAGCACAGGATGGCGTGACGATTGTCATGAATGGTGATACACCGCTCGTACAAGAACAGACGCTGCGAAGTTTGCTCGAGTATCACCAGCATAAACAGGCAGCAGCCACGGTTTTGACATCCATTGTGGACGAGCCTACAGGTTATGGCAGGATCATTCGCGACGAGAACGGCGATGTCCGAAAAATTATCGAGGAAAAAGACGCGACCCTGGGACAAAAAAAGGTGAACGAGATCAGCACCGGAATCTTTTGCTTCGACAATCAAAAGCTGTTTTCGATGCTGCCGATGGTCTCAAACGAAAATGCGCAAGGGGAGTTTTACTTGCCGGACGTTCTGGGGCTATTGCAAGAACAAGGTCATTTGGTAGCAGCGTTTGCAACGGATGATCCCGAAGAAGGCAATGGCATCAATGATCGTGTGCAGCTCGCTGATTTGGAACAGCTGATGCGCAAGCGAATCAACGAATTCCATATGCGAAACGGAGTTACGATGATAGACCCGAGCGCGACGTACATTGATTCAGACGTAATGATCGGGCGAGATACGGTGCTCTATCCGGGAACCTGCCTGTTCGGTGAAACACAGATCGGTGAAGGCTGCCAGATCGGGCCGCACGCGCTGGTCAAAAACAAGTGCATCGAGGATTACACGCGAATTCCGCCGTTTTCAGCGGTTGACGGCAGTACGTTTGGTGAGCGGGCATTTGCTGGAGTGGGAGCGACGACACAACAGTACGGTATCGACCGGCACTGATGCAGGTACTTCGTCGATATAGCTGGCTTTGGATAGCACTGCTCCTTGTGACAGTGGCTTCGATCATCATGCTGTCGTTGGCAAACCCCCGCTCCGCCCTGACAAAAGCAACCTGGATATGGGATGCCAAGCAAATGGAGACCCAAACCGATGAAATGATCGAGTTTGCCGAGAAAAACGACATCAACCTGATCTATCTTCACGTTGAGCCAACAGCTGTTGCGCCTCAGACGTATCGTACCTTCATTGAGAGAGCCAACGAGGCAGGCATCAAGGTAGAGGCGCTTGGCGGTGACCCAAATTGGGCGTTAACAGCGAATCGCCAGAGCATCGACGATCTCATCTCCTGGGTGAAGGCGTTCAATCGCAGTGCCAAGCCAGATGAACAATTCTCAGGGATTCACGTCGATATCGAGCCGTACCTGTTGCCTGCGTGGAAGGAAGACCAGGCAGAAATCGTCCGGCAATGGCTGAAAAATGTCAGCTATCTGGCAGCGGAGACGAAGAAGGATACGGATCTCGCTGTCGGTGCCGATTTGCCTTTTTGGATCGACTCCGTAAAGGTTCCTGGCAGTGATGAGAAAGTGAGCAACTGGATGGTGCAGCGACTCGACAGTATTACGTTAATGGCCTACCGCAATCAAGCCCTTGGGCAAAATGGGATCGTCGAAATCGTAGAAAAGATCGTCGATGATGCCAATGTACAGAAAAAAGGGTCGGTCATCGTAGGCGTCAACATCATGGAAACGATGGAAGGCGCTCATGTGAGCTTTTATGAAGAAGGCACAGAAGAGATGAACAGCCAGTTGGCCATTTTACAGGAGGAGCTGTCAAACAATCCGGCGTTTGCAGGAAGTGCGATCCATGATTACGAGAGCTGGAAGCACGCAAGTCAACGAGAGGAGCAACTTTGACGAATGAAAGCTGCGCGCATCTATTTGAGTGTTCTCTGCCTGACGGTCGGCTTTCTGTTCGGCTTTTCCCCAGCGGAGAAGAAGAGTAAAGCAACGTGGATCTGGCAATCCGAGATGATCGGGAGAGAGAAACAAGAGATTCTCGATTTCTGCAAAAGTAACGATATTAATCTCGTCTACTTGCGAATCGAAATGAACAAGCCCTATGAATACTACCGCGATTTTATTCGCGAAGCGACAGAGATGGGGATCGAGGTTCATGCGGTAGCCGGCCATCCGGCGTGGGCGCTCAAAAGCAATGAAAAGCGGATGATGAACATCGTCCACTGGGTAAAAAGCTACAACCGTGAAGCAGAGAAGAATGAGCGGATTCGCGGGATTCAGTTAGACATCGAGCCGTATCTTTTGCCGTTTTGGGAGAGCGATCAGAAGCGGATTATCCGTGAATGGCAAGCCAATGTGCAGGCGTTCACAGCCGAGGTGTCAAAAGATCAGGATTTGGTTGCCAGTGCAGCCATTCCTTTTTGGCTGGACGATATTCCCGTTCCGGGACAAGAAGAAATGTCTTTGTCCAAATGGATGATGAGTCAGTTTGATACGGTATGTATCATGGCGTATCGTGACACACTTTCCGGTAAAAACGGCATCCTGAATTTGATTGATCAGGAAATGAAGGAAGCGGATGAATTAGAGACACGCGTCTTGGTCGCTGTGAATATGAAGCCGCTGGATGAAGACCACTCTTCTTTTGCAGAGGAAGGTCCGGCTCACATGAAACAGCTAGTAGAGCAATTGCCCACATATTTGGCACAGCATCCGTCCTTCTCTGGTGTTGCAATCCACGATTATCGCTACTGGAAGGAGGCGACTCCACTGCCCCCGGTCACCAAGCAACGCTACAAAGGCACCTACATATGGCGTGCAGAATTGATTGACACGGAAAAGGAGGAAATTCTCTCCTTTGCAGAACAAAACGGGGTGAATCTCCTCTATGTTCGTTTAGATTTGGAGCAGCCGATTTCCTATTATCGCGATTTCGTGAGAGAGGCACGTGAAGCGGGTATCGAGGTTCATGCGATGGGCGGTCATCCGATTTGGGCTCTGTCTGAAAGTCGAAGCAAGATCATGAAGCTCGTGAATTGGGTGAAAGCCTACAATGAGTCTGTCTCGACAGAAGAGCAATTTCACGGCATTCACTTAGACATCGAGCCGTATGTCCTTCCTGTCTGGCGCGAGGATAAAGAGGCAGTCTTACGCCAATGGATGGGTAATATCGAAGCTTTTGTTGAGGAGACCAAGAATGGGACTTCCTTGGAAGCAAGCGTCGATCTTGCCGCATGGCTGGACAAGACACCTACTCCGGGCCAGCCCGAATTGCCGTTTTCGCATTGGATGATCAAACAGCTTGATCATACGACCTTAATGGCATTTCGCGATCGCGCTCCTGGAATCATCGGCTTGGTTGAAAATCAGATGAAGTATGCGGAGAGCCTCCATAAAAAGCTGGTCGTCGCCGTGGAGACGAAAGAGAGCCACGAAGGGAACGGGATCACTTTTTACGAGGAAGGCATAGGGGAAATGGATCGGCAGCTGGATCTGGTGACAAAAGCGCTGGATCGATACTCCTCTTATTGGGGGCTCGCCATTCATGCCTATGACTACTGGAAAAACGGGAAAGAGTAGGCTGCCTGCATCGTGCACCATTGTTGTACAATAGAAGAGGTTGTTCGAAAAGTCGTCTTTTGATCACGCAATAGAAGAAAACGAGCGTCGGAAAGAGGAGAACAAGCCATGCGAGATGTGCAAAACCGACATCGGAGTCTTCCGCCGCGTACTCCCGAGATGTTGTACAACGTGGTGCGCAAGTTTTACCGCGGAGCAGTCAGTCATTTTGACCTGATTCAGGAGAAAAAGCAGGAAGCACGTGCAGCCTTGGAAGCTGGTGACCACGACAAAATCCGTGCAGCCGTACACACGTTATTTTTGGAGTTCCATTTTTATGTAACCTGCTGGCTCCAGATTGAGCTTGCCCTGTATCGGCTGGCGCGTCAGGATGAACGCCTTGCGCAAGTGGTGGACAGATATCGACCATCGTTGGAAAAGCATGTAGCGGTACGGCGACTGCTGGATCAGACTGAGGCGTGTGTAGAGGCGCAGTTTCAACCAAACGGTGATGGATGGTCCTGCGTACAGAATGATGCCTACGTGTTTGGCAGCATCATTTTTACAGTGGATGAACAGAGTCTGCAAGATTTGCACGCCGTGTATCAGGCGGTTTGGGAAAATGCAGACTGCTGAACCATCACATAACAAAAAGCGTGACCGTCGCGATGGATGGTCACGCTTTTTTCATTTAGAAAGTGCCAGGGAAGATTGAACCTGTGTGTGGAGCTGCCTGACCTGGAGCGTTCAATTGGCGCACCTCTTGCACATTCGTGCCAGCAAAACCCGGAGTGAAGACAGATTGTGCTCCCATGCCGAGTGTATTCGCAAAAGCCTGCTGTTGCTGTTGAGGCTGCTGTGCTTGCAGACCGAAGCCGGTGTTGTTCAATTGGCGTACTTCTTGAACATTGGTTCCGGCAAAGCCTGGGGAAAAGATGCTGCCAGCGTTTCCGGCTTGGTTCACAAAGCCAGCTTGTCCAGCGTTTCCAGCTTGGTTCACAAAGCCAGCTTGTCCAGCAAAGCCAGTTGGACCCGCGAAGCTGCTATAGCCAGCTTGATTTCGCGCCTGAACCTCTTGAACATTGGTTCCAGCAAAGCCAGGAGAAAAGATCGAGTTCGCTCCGCCACTAAATGCTGGTTGATACGATGGCTGAGCCTGGATGTACTGGGATGCCTGATTTTGACCAAAACCAAATTGTTGTTGTTGCTGTTGTTGTGCTGGATAGCTAGCATTTTGCTGTCTTACTTCTTGAGCATTGGTATTCGCAAAGCCTGGGGAAAAGATGGATTGGGCACCACCGACTCCACCGCTGAAGGATACAGCAGAGGAAGGCGCTCCGATGGATTGTGGTGCATGACCGCCTTGGTTCCAATACTGTACTTCTTGTACGTTGGTTCCGGCGAAGCCTGGTTGGAACATAGAACCTGCAGGGCTTACTGCTCCGAAAAATTGAGGTTGTTGCTGGGATTGCATCATATTGTTATTTGTGTAGGTCATGGTTAAGACCACCTCCATGGAGTATTTTTTCCAAGCTCGATTTTGTCATGCATCCGAAAACGAAAAAAACATGCCGAAGTCTAAACGGCATGTTCCTTTAGATCAAAACGTGAGACTTGCCTCATTGTTTAGTGCTACCCGCACGTACAGCCAGCATGCCGATTCACCTATTGCGGTAGCGTTTATCTACAACCAGGAAGGATTGACCCCATTTCCATCAGGAAACAGCGGATTTTTTCTCGGTTCTTGACCTTATGAGCCAACACATGGGGGTCAATCGCGTCAGCCAGTCGTTCGTTGGGTGATGCGCCGTTCCCCTTCCTGACGGGCAAATCGCACCAGGGTCGTCTGTGAATCAGCCAGTGCTGTTCGACTCCCTTATCCTGCGGCAATTCCTCGCTTGTTTTGCAAGCGGGAGACATGCTGTGCGTAGTGGATCAAATTCGCTAACGATAATCGTCGGATTGATGGTTCATCGAATTTCTCCGGCTTTGCATTCGCTTCAAAGAACCATAGCTTTCCTTCTTCTGTCAAGCCAAAGTCCATAGACATCTCAGCCAAATCCGTCCATTCTGCATTTAATGACCGTGCGATGGCGAGCGCCGTATCGTGAATGTGTCTTTCCATTTGCTCGGGATTATTTTTGAACAAGGCTTGCAGAACGGTTGATAACGAGTGGATCGAGCCTCCTCGTGGCACATGAGTGGTGATGCTTTGCGAGCCAGACCTTCTGATGCCGACTCCGGTTACGCTCCACTCGCCCTCGCCATCTTTCTGTACGAGGACGCGCACATCAAAAGGTTTACCGTTGTAGCGGGCACGACGGATACCTTGTTGCATGATGTACTTCTGCTGTTTGACATGAAGTCTGATGTGCTTCCATACATCATTCAAATTGGAAAAGCGGCGAGTAATGGCCTTTTGTTCCTTTAACCGTTGCAGGAACCACTTATCGTTTTTGAAATCAATGCGCATAATCCCTTCCCCCGCTTTACCACGCACAGGCTTCAAGTAGACAAAGCGATGTTCTGTGCAAAAGCTTCGAAAGCGAGCCAAGGTGTCCAGTTGCTTCGTCTCAGGTAGAAAAGCTTGCACCTCCAGGTGGGACTCCAGCATCGTAAACAGTTTTTGCTTGTCAAAAAAGCGGCGATTAAACAATGTGACATTTGGCATCTCATGAATGCGGTTCAATGCTCTTCGGACTTCAGGTCGCCGTTCTGCTTTTCTCGTCGGAATTCGGTTGTAAACCACATGGGGGAAAGGTAGAATCACCTCTTGCCACGAGTTTAGACGATTGTTGTACAAATAGCCGCGCACCTTTTTCTTCTCCCAATTGATTCCTTGTGGAGTGAATACATAAACGAGTGCACCCCATTGCTTCCCCGATTGAGTAATATCCTTGAAGTTCTCGCGATTTCCTAAAAATGTTGCCCCTTCACCAACGGTCAATATGCCAAATAATGGGCCAAGCTTCAGGGAGTCGCCCGCCATTTTCCAGTTAATGCGTGTACGAATACGCCTTGGTTGCACGCGGGGTAAACCAGCGTATATCCGTTTCGTATGAGAAAAGGGACCGAGACTGGCGACCAGTGGCTTTGGCGAGCGTTTAAGGACTAGCCGAGGTAACTGTACGAACCATCTACCGCTAGGGAGGATCGTCAGCCACCCGGAGCGCTGCTGAAGCATGGTGTTCCTCCTTCCTGAAAAACGGTACAGATCGCGTGCAACTAGAAATTGGCCAAGTAACAGCTATAATCGACGAGCAGCTTGCGTGATTCGTGATCAGCCTGCCTGAGACGGGCGTGTTTGAATATAGAACGGCCAGGCTTGGAATTCGCTTCGAACATCCAGACATGGCCTTGCGTATCAATCCCCATGTCCAGCCCCAATTCTCCTAAATCAATCCCTTTTGCCAGTTCAATCGCGGTAGCGAGTCGAATCGAGGCTTCAGAAATGCGCTGGGTCATGAGGGCTTTTTGTCTGCCAAACAGGTGCTGCAACAGGTCATCGCCGGGGATGACAGTACCACCTGTGCGTACGTGGGTAGTTACGCTGCCAGAACCTGCAACCTTGGCTGCCGTGCAGGAGACGACCCACTCGTTTTGTTGATTTTTATGCAAGTGAACACGGAAGTCAAACGGTCGTCCATGGAATGTCATGAGCGGAATGCCCTGTTGTGCCAGATACGAACTGACGCGACGACTGCGGAAGACATGCTGATAAAGGCTGGACAGCTTGGAAAATTGTCTTTTTACATTACCGCTGCCTGTATGATAGGAGGCAGTAAAGCCACCGCCTGCTTGGCGAACAACTTTGACAATACCGTACCCGAGACTTCCATTTTTGGGCTTCAAATAAACGATAGGGTATTTACGCAGCAAGTTTCGAACAGTTGTAAGGGACGGAGAGGTGTAAGTCTCCGGGATATGCTCATTCACTTCTGGATTTGGATACAGCAGTTGGTGCACGCCCCATTTGTTAAAAAAGCCCTGATTGAACATCGGTAAATTGGGGTAACTGGCGAGTCGATACTTGAATTCCCGAACGGCTTCATGTTTTTCTGCCGAACGAGAGGGAATACGATCATAGACGACATCGGGCATGGCGGTAACATGCTTTTTCCAAAAGTAGCCCCCTGACTTGCTTCTGCGCAAGAACCACGCTTTGACTGTATTGGATTCCCAGTCTACATCGGTGGGGGAAAATATATAGTAGAAAACGCCTTTCCCTTCTTGAGCCTGTAACAGATTGTAAAAAAACGAAGTGCGAGAGCCAATTGGTTGCTTGGGATCTCGTCGTATGCCAGTCGTGACGATCCCGATTGAGGGACCGATTCGGAGTGCGGAGCCCTCTAGTTTGAGCTGGATCAAGCCCGGGTGAGGAATGCCCAGCTCTGTTTGCAAGAGCGTTGTCACTTTCATGACGTTCGCATCCGGATTGCGTTTATCTTGTAAGACAGTTGCGACTACTTCCTTTTTACCCAGTAAGACTTTAATTTTTTGGCGTTGACGTAGCTGTAACTGTTGGAAGAGAGTAGCCGGCAGGATAATCCCACTGATACGGGGGTTGGAAAGGAAGCGAAGCCGCATTCTGAACGTTTCCATGCTTTAACCTCCTACACGCTCTTTCATAAGATAGTGGGCGTAGCGAACGGGCTGAGTAATCGAATGCAGTTGTGCAGTCGGGTCGTCAATCATGCGAAAAACAGTTCGCCCTGGTCTGCTGTTTACCTCGATGATCCAAACATTACCTGCGGTGTCGATACCGATATCGATTCCCAGCTCAACGAGCCTGCCGTGTGACTCTTCCAAAAAACGGGGAAGTTCTTCCGCCACTCGGTTGATTGTTTGCTCGATGCGTGCCGCTTTTACGGATGTAAAGTGAAGGGGCAGGAAAGAGGCCAGAGGTGTTGCTTTCCCTCCTCCGTGCAAATTGGAGGTAATACTGCGTTTGTCTCCCAGACGCACAGCTTTGCCAGTTGTTCCCCATTTACCCAGCTCGTTTTTTTGAACCAGAATACGGACATCGAATGGAGTACCATCCGGGGTATGCAACTCTAGATAGGGCTGTACCAGGAACTTGCGGCCGGCAGTAAAGACAGACACAAAACTTTTTAATCCGGCAGTGTCCCGGATTCGCCTGGTGAAAGGCTTATTGTCTCGGTTTCGTCCAGAAGCTTCATATCCACTGCGTACTTCTTTGATTCTCACGACGCCAATACCGTGAGTCCCAGCCATAGGCTTGATGATAGCTGCCCCGTATTTTTGCAAGGTTGCGTGGAGCACAGGATAAGAGAATATTTCAGTAGGCGGGAGCAGCGGGGCGAGGAGAGGAGACTTAGCGAGCATCTGGTGCACCTGCCATTTTCCAGACAGACCATGCCCCAAAAACGTAATGTTGCGATCGTTTTGCAACTTTTCCACAAATGGTTTATAGTGGCGATAAGATGGGCCCACAAAGCAACGGTCATAGATAAAGGCGGGGATTGGGAAGTCTTTCGCGTGCCAGGACCCATTGCGATACTCGAAGCCTTTTACCATACGAGTGGAAAAGTTAACCTGACGTGGTGAAAAAACGAAGACGCGAATGCCGTGCTTGCGTCCATAGAGCGTAAGCTTTTTGTAGTACCCTTTGTCTACAAAGTGGGAGCCCTGGCACCGGGCCATGATGCCAAGACTTCTCTCGGATGCTGTCATGTAGGTCACCTTCGCCTGTTTTTGTTGCGCTTCGGTCTTCTTTTTATCGTCTTTTGTGGTTGAATGGTTCGGGGAAAACCACTTAGAAAGGCGGAATAATCCAGCATGCGAATGACAGAAGGGCGAGCACGCCGAGGCAGCTCTTCGGCACCCTCAGGCAATGGAACAGTTTTGGCTGACTTGGATGGCTTGCTGTTGACCTCCAATAGCCACACCCGTCCATGGACATCGACTCCCAGATCAATTCCGAATTCTGCGTACTGCCCTGGCAGTGATTCCTCTAAAAGGATCGCGAGCTTAAGTGCTACTGCGCGTAACGTTTGAGGGGATGGTCGAATTGCCCCCTCCCGCGGTCCACAAATTCGCAGGGCCTGAAGGGGAGTCATCATCTGCCCGCCTCTGGATATATTGGAAACAATGCGGTTTAATCCCAGGCGAGCTACCATGGAAGTGACGGACCATTCGCCTTTTCGGTCTTTTTGTACCAATACACGAAAATCTGTCGGTCGTCCTTGGATGCCGATTAACGGTAACCCTTGCTGCAGCAAATAGGATGTGCCTTTTGTCCTTTTTTGCAAATACTGATGTAAGCCCTGAATGCTAGTAAATGATTTGCGCAATCCTCCGGGGAACGCGAGCCGGTATCCTTCGGGTGAACTGCGAACTCGAATGATCCCGCGCCCCATGCTGCCGTTAGCTGGTTTTGCATAAACGGTGCGATAGGTAGATAGCATTTGCCGCAGGTCTTCTTGCTTCAGATAGCGAACCATGCTGGGAAGATGTTCGGAGGCTGTCGGTTGATTCTCGAGAGCGGCGTGTACATGCCACTTATTCAAAAAACGCTCGTTAAAAAAGGGAATGGAAGCGTCCTTGCAGCGTTGAACCCAGTTGGCCATCTGTTCACTTCGTTCGCGTTGGCGGGATATGAGCCGGTTGTAAATGCATTGTGGAAGCGGCAGTACGGTTTGTCTCCAGACGCCTCCTCTTCTTACGAGGCCGCGTACGATTCCTGCATCCCAGTTGACATCCTGAAGCCGAAATGCGCAAAGGATCCCTCCGCGTTTACGGGTGATATCAGACATCTCCTGGAAGAATGAGTTTAGGTGTCCAAACGGTGCTTGCGAGAACGCTGCATTGTAGCTCGAAACAAGAACACCTACATACGGTCCGAAAATAATTGTTTTCTGACTCGCATCATAACGGACTAAGAGTGGAACGCCCCTGGGCAGATGTAGCGATTGAGCTACAGATGGTCGTATGAAGGTTTTACCCGAGGTTTTGCCTCCCCGTTCCCAACCGCCTACGCGTGCGGAAACGGATTTGCTCCCAAATTGGACCGCAATGGTGGACGGTGTTGAAAGATTCCATTTGCGCAAGTGCGCCTGGGGCAGGTAAAGGTCTACTTCCGATATTATCTCGTTTTCGACAACGATTGTTGGAACGTAGGACATGAGTATCCCCTTCCCATCAGGCAAAGTTAGTCTATGGTATGAGCATCCAAAACGTTTGGTGCCATGTAGAGAAGAGAGGTTGTTAGGATTTATGAACGCTTGGATACTATTAGTGAACATTGCAGTAGGCTCAGTCATCGGTGGAGTGACGAATGAGTTAGCCATCCGAATGCTGTTTAAACCAGTAAAACCGCGGTATATAGGCAGGTGGAAAGTGCCTTTTACCCCGGGATTGATTCCGAGAAGACGGGACGATATTGCGATACAAATGGGCAGACTCGTCGAAGAACATTTGCTGACGACAGAGGGGGTCAAGCGTGCGCTGAACCAGAGTGGTTTGGAGAGCACGCTGACGGGATGGATGAACACCATTGCTCGCGACTGGATGACAGATGAGCGCAGTCTACGCCAAGCATTGCTTACGGTGATGCCACAGCTGTTTCGTGAAGACGGAACGTGGAGTGAGGCTGTCCGCGCGCCTATCGAGGCGAAATGGGGTACCTTTGTCGAACAGGTGCTGGCACAATATGAAGAGAAAAAACTGCGAGAGTTGGTAACGGACAACGGACGCGAGCGTCTGGATGCTGCGCTTGGCAATGTGAGCGAACTGCTCTTGAAACGTTTCCGCGAATATTTACATTCCCCGGAAGGCCAGCAGACCTTGCAAAACATGGTTCGCGGATTGCTCGGTGGAGGCGGAGGCATGTTTGGTGGCTTGGTTGGGATGTTTCTTGGGGATGACAAGATTTTGGGCAAGATTCTCCCGTATCTCGATGAACTTTTGCAAAGCAGAGAGCTTTCGGAACGCGTGCACTACTTTTTGCATAAGGAAGCGGACAAGCTCTTGGACAAAAATGTGGGCGAAGTGGTTGCCTGGATTGGGCGAGATCAAGTGGACGATTGGGCGAGGAAGCTTTTTGCCAAGCTGGAGGAGCAAAGCCTGCGCATCGTGGACGAGCCTCTGTCTCGTTTGACAGCGCCTATTTCCGAGACAGTGACAACGGAACTCGTTCCTCGTTTGGCAAAGTGGATGGTGGACACGCTGCAACAAAACATAGAGAGAATATTTTCGCGCCTGGCCATCCGGGATATTGTTACCCGGCAAGTTGAGGGTTTCCCGATTGAAAGAATTGAAGAGATGGTAGTCGGGATCTCAGGAAAAGAATTCCGGATGATTACCGTTCTCGGATTTATCCTTGGCGGTATTATTGGGCTTGTCCAAGGTTTATTGGCAAATTTGGTCAGTTAAACAAAACTGAAAAGAAACTGTAACTGTGCTGTAATAATCCTGTAATATTCCTTGGGTAAGATAAAAGCACGATGAAAACCCCCTTAATGATATACTTTCTGGTCGGTAGCTTTCGAAAAAGCTACCCTTTTTTTTTGCCCCGCCTTCGGGTATATTGGTCGAAGGAGCGCACGTACATGGAACGGGTGGGAGAAAAGGAAGGGGGAATAGCAATATGGCAACGAAGCATGAACAAATCTTGCAACATATTGATCGCCTTCCGATCGGTTCGAAGATTTCCGTGCGGCAGATCGCGAAAGACCTGGATGTGAGTGAAGGGACTGCATACCGCGCGATCAAGGAAGCGGAAACGCAAGGATACGTCAGCACGATTGAGCGTGTCGGTACGGTGAGAATCGAGAAGAAGCAAAAGGAAAATATTGAACGTTTGACCTTTGCGGAGGTTGTGAACATCGTAGATGGTCATGTGCAAGCCGGACGTGAAGGCTTACACAAGACCTTGAATAAATTTGTAATAGGGGCCATGCAGCTCGAAGCCATGATGCGTTATATCGATGCCGGGAGTCTTTTGATTGTCGGTAACCGCTATCAGGCGCACAAAATCGCTTTGCAGCAAGGAGCTGCTGTATTAATTACCGGGGGATTCGATACAAGCGAGGAAATCAAGCAGCTGGCTGACCGCTTAGCGCTGCCAATCATCTCCTCCAGCTACGACTCCTTTACGGTAGCATCGATGATTAACCGGGCCATTTACGATCGCCTGATCAAAAAAGAAATCGTAATGGTAGAGGATATTTTGAAGCCACTTGCAGAAACGCCTGTCTTATTGACATCAGATTCAGTTGCGAAGTGGCACCAGTATACGGAGCTGTATCAGGACACGAGATTCCCCGTTGTTGACGAGCAGATGCGCTTGATCGGAATTGTTACCTCCAAAGACATCATCGGCCATGAGGAAACCGCGACGATTGACAAGGTCATGACGAAGAACCCGATTACGACCTCGCCGCGAGTATCCGTAGCGTCATCTGCGCATACCATGGTGTGGGAAGGAATCGAGCTGTTGCCTGTCGTAGACAACCATCGCAAGCTCGTAGGGGTCTTAAGCCGCAACGACGTGTTAAAAGCGCTGCAATTTACAGCCAAGCAACCACAGATGAGTGAAACGTTCCCGAATCTGATCATGTCGCATTTCCGTGAGGAGCGACAGGCAGATGAGATGGTCTATTTGGGTGATGTGAGCCCGCAAATGACCAACCATCTCGGTACGATTGCCAGCGGAATCATGACGACAGTCATGGTCGAGGCAGCTTGTAACCTGCTGCGCCACCATCGTCGTGGCGACATGGTACCAGAAAATATCACCGTCTATTTCCTAAAGCCTGTCCAGATGGAAAGCCACATCGAAGTTAAGCCGCGCCTATTGGACATCAGCCGCCGCTTCGGAAAAGTCGAAGTATCCGTATTCCACGGCGAACAGCTCGTGGGGCAGGCCATGATTACTGCGCAAATTATTGAACGTTAAAGGAACAGTCTCTTTATGACTGTTCTTTTTTGTTTGGAAAAGTGGCTGTAGTGGGGAGAAGAAGCGCATTTCCAGTCTACGCTTCGGCCTCCGCCCCGCAAGGGGTGAAGACTGTCCGCTCCGGAATGAATGACGGGAGCGCTTCAAACGTTGAAGTTTCGAGGAAGTATTCCATAAGTGAAGCTTAAATTCCCCGTCATTCATTCCTACGCTGAGATGGGCTCCAGAGGCGCTTGGACTGGAAATGCGCTTCTTCTACGCAGCGTGAATGCAAGACGCTTCAATCATCCTGATTAACTGACTAAAACCAGTCACAACTACAGCGAGAGCCGCTTCAAGGAAAAAGGAGAAATAAGCGAGGCTCTTTGGGACACCAGCCGAGGCGCAGTGGAAAAAGGGAAACACGCCTTTAAGCGTCCACCTCTGAACATGCTCCATGGGAGGACTACTTTGGACGCGGTTTCCCTTTTTCCGCTGCCACCAGTAGCAACGATATAGAATTTGTGTTTTATCTCCTACGAATTGACAGGCAGAGAAAACCAACTTATCATCTAATTAGAACATTATCTAATCGAAACGGATAACAAAGAAAGGAGTGCCCCATTTTGCAATTAGACCAACTCGTCACCTTTTACAAAGCACTCGGAGACCCGACGCGCGTACGCATTCTCGCGATTTTGGCAAATGGTCCCCTGCATGGACAGGCGTTGGCAGGCAAGCTCGGCGTAACACCTCCGACCATTACCCACCATATGGCAAAGCTTCGAGAAGCGGGCGTCGTTTACGAACGTCGCGATAAAAACACCATTTACTTTTACCTGCACGAGGCCAATGTAAAACGCCAGTCGCAAGCAATTGTGAACGTCATGGAAAAAGCAAAGGATTCGACAGCAGAGGACATTTTTGCGCAAGACACCCCACATGTTCAGAGGAGGCACCAGATGGCAGCGGAAAAAATGCAGGTCATTCGCAGCTTCATTACGCCAGATGGCAAGCTGAAACAAATCCCGTCCCAGCGTAAGAAAAAGCTGATCGTCTTTGAATACATGGTTCGAGGGCTAGAAAAAGGTCGTAAATACAAGGAACAAGAAATCAACGAATACATCCGCCAATTCCACGAGGATTACGCTACGATTCGCCGGGAATTCATCATGAATCATTATATGTATCGAGAAGAGGGGATCTATGAGCTGAACCCGGAGGAAATGTGGGCCAAAGCCGAAGACCTGCAATAGCAGGAAATTGTTTCCTTCTGGATGGAACAGAAAAAAAGACAACCTTCGGCACTGCCGCTCAGGTTGTCGAAGCAATAGAATGTCACACAAATTCATTATAGCGAGAGCTCTATCAGGTTTGTATGATAAACAGCTGGGAATAGAGGAAAAGTATTACCAGCGATGTTTCTCCCCAAAATGAAAAAGGCATGTGGAACGTAAATTTGTTCTCATGCCCTTTTTTTTATACCCCTTTTTTCAATTCTGCCTGCCAAGCTGTACGATAACGGAAATAATTGCGAGTTCCCAAAAATAAATTCATAGCTCCTACAATCAGCATGATCAACGCAACGACAATGCGGATCGTATCGAGAGAATCAAAAGTAAACTGATTGATGCCGAACAAAGAAACGAGTATACCCAATGACACATTCATTTTCCCCAGCAACATACGCGATTCAAGCGGATGGATGCCTCGTCTGCGAGCATGGACACTATAGTAGACACTGGCTACTAGGGAAGCGAGAACACCGGTCATGTAAAAGGCGTACCACATAGATGGATTCATCCTTTCTAGCCATTCTGGTATTACCCATCCTACCAAAATCAGGGGAGAACGGTCAAATACGATCGGGAACATTTGTTCTTAACGTCCGTATGCGCTATACTTCCGGTATAATGTAAGAGAGAAAGTTTCAATCGTGAAAATTGAGAGGGGTAATATCATGACCTCCTTTGTCCATTTGCATGTTCATACAGAGTACAGTCTGCTGGATGGAGCAGCACGTATCGATGCGCTGGTGAAGCGAGCCAGCGAATTGGGCATGCATGCACTGGCGATGACAGACCATGCCAATCTGTACGGGGCGATCCCGTTTTATAAAGCTTGTCTGGAAGCAGGCATCCAACCGATTATCGGGATGGAAATATACGTAATGGAAGGAAATCTTCAAGATCGCGTGCGAAATGCACCGCCGCCTAGTCATCTGATCGTTCTCGCTGAGAATGAAACGGGCTACCGGAATCTCCTGAAGCTAGCGACAATCGCGAATACAGACGGCAACTACATCCTTCCGCGTCTCAACAAAGAGGTGTTGGCAAAGCATACAGACGGCCTTATTGCACTGAGCGGCTGCCAGCAAGGAGAAGTAGCCAAGCTGTTACTGGCTGGAGAAGCGGACGCTGCGAAAGAAGCAGCCCTCCAGTATCAGCGAATGTTTGGTGAACAGCATTATTATTTGGAACTGGCAGATCACGGACTGGAAGTGGAGCGCAGGCTGAATACTCGTCTCGTGAAACTGAGCCAGGAGACGGGGATTCCGCTAATTGCGACGAACAATGTTCACTACATCCACAGGGAGGAGCACCAGCAGCATGATATCTTGCTGGCGATTAAAGAAGGCAAGACAATTGGCGAAGAAAACCGTTTTCGGTACGAGACGGATCAGTACTATCTGAAAAGTGCCGAGGAAATGGCAGCGCTCTTTGCCTTTGCTCCCCAGGCCTTAGCGAATACGGTAGCCGTTGCAGACAGGTGCAAGCTGGACCTTACCTTTGGCGCGCATATTTTGCCGGAATTTCCCTTGGCAGAGGGACTAGATTCGACACAGTATTTACGTGAACTGTGTGAAAAGGGCTGCCTGGAGCGATACGGAGAGATTACGCCAGAGGTGCAAGCGCGTCTGGATCACGAGCTGGCGATTATTACAGGGACGGGCTTCACCGATTACTTCCTGATCGTATGGGATTTCATGCGGTACGCTCACGAAAACGGGATACCAACTGGACCTGGACGCGGATCTGCGGCAGGCAGCCTGGTCGCGTACGTTTTGAAAATCACGAATGTCGATCCGCTCCGCTTTCAGTTGCTCTTTGAACGCTTTCTTAACCCGGAGCGGGTGACGATGCCCGATATTGATATCGATTTTTCCGTAGAGCGCCGTGACGAAGTCATTCACTATGTAGCGAGCAAGTACGGTCATGATCGTGTCGCCCAGATCATTACCTTTGGAACGATGGCGGCTCGTGCAGCAGTCCGTGACGTTGGGCGGGCGTTAGGCTTGTCTTTGGGCATCGTGGATCGCGTCGCCAAAATGATTCCGCAATCGCCAGGCATGACGTTTGAACGAGCCATGCAAATCAACCCGGATATCGGCAAGCTATGCGCGGAAAACAAACAGGCAGCACAACTGATCGAAACAGCAAAGGGCGTAGAAGGCTTGCCGCGCCACGCCTCCACACATGCGGCGGGTGTCGTCATTTCGCGTGAACCGCTGACGAATTACGTTCCATTGCAGACGGGCAATGAAGGCTTGGCGCTCACGCAGTATCCGATGGAGATTCTCGAAGAAGTCGGTCTGTTGAAGATGGACTTCCTCGGCTTGCGCAATTTGACAATCATTCAGGAGACGTTGCGTCACTTGCAGGAGCAGGGAATATCGATTGATCTGGATAAGCTGCCGACAGACGATGAGAAAACGTTTCGTATGCTCTCCCGTGGGGAGACAACCGGCATTTTCCAACTGGAATCTTCGGGGATGCGCAATGTGCTGCGAGATTTGAAGCCGAGCAGTCTTGATGACATCATTGCGGTTCTGGCATTGTATCGCCCGGGGCCGATGGAGATCATCCCGCAGTACATCGCCGCCAAGCACGGGACTAGCAAAGTACAGTACGCTCATCCTGTTCTCGAGCCGATTTTGCGGGAGACGCACGGTTTTATGATTTATCAGGAGCAAATCATGCAGATTTCCTCGACACTCGCAGGCTTCAGTCTTGGTGAGGCAGATATTTTGCGCCGAGCGGTCGGGAAAAAGAAACGGGATCTATTGGCGGAGCAGCGAGAGAAGTTCGTGGCTGGTTGTGTCCGACAAGGCTACGGAGAAGAGCTGGGCAATCAAGTCTACGATTTGATCGTGCGCTTTGCCGATTACGGCTTCAACAAAGCCCACTCGGTTGCTTATGCGGTCATCGCCTACCAGATGGCTTATTTGAAAGCAACTTATCCGCTTGCGTTCATGGCAGCGCTGCTTTCGTTGTCCATTGGCAGTCAAACGAGAATTGCCGAGTACACGGAAGAAGCGCGGCGACTGCAGCTTACCGTGCTCGGGCCTGACGTGAATAAGAGCCTGGCCTACTTTACAGTGGAGCAGGATGCGATTCGCTTTGGTCTGGCCGCAGTGAAAAACGTCGGCTACGGTGCCATTGAATCGATCGTGAAAGAGCGCAAAGGCAGACCGTATCGCGACGTCTTTGATTTTTGTGCCCGCGTGGATGCGCGGTTAGTCAATCGCAGAGTAGTAGAGTCGCTCACTTTATGCGGCGCGCTGGATTCGTTGCCAGGACATCGCAGTCAGCTTTTGCTATTGCTGGATGAAGCGGTAGGGAAGGCAAACAGCAAGAGAATCGAGCGAGACGCCAACCAGCTCAATCTATTTGCGGGAGAAGAAGATGCGGCACCATTGCGCGAACCGGCAGAATATCCCGAGGTACCGCCGCTCTCACGTACGCAGCAATTAAAAGAGGAGCGGGACTTGATCGGAGTATACATCTCTGGTCATCCACTTGATCAGTTTGCCCATGTCGCCAGTCGCCCGGAAGTAGCGGTTATCTCTTCATTGGGGGATGTGCCGCGCGACAAAACGGTAAAAGTATTTGGGATGATAACGGAAGCCAGACGCATCCAAACGAAAAAAGGGGACCCGATGGCGTTTATTACGCTAGAGGACAAAACCGCACCAGTAGAGCTGGTCGTCTTCCCGCAGGTGTATGCGAAGTATGCGCCACTGCTCGAGCGGGAACAAATCATCGTGGCAGAAGCGCGAGTCGATCACCAGGACGACATGGTCAAACTCTTGGCTTCCCGTTTCTGGGATGCACAAACGCTGCCGCAGCCGAAGTCTGAGACCGTATTATTTGTCAAAATATCGGCAGAGCAAGAGCACGATTCGACGCTGCAAAGACTTTCACGCTTGTTTGTCGAAAAAAAAGGAACGATTCCCGTTATCCTCTTCTACGAAGGAAAAAGACAGACAATTCGCCTGCCAGAAGCAAATTGGGTAGACGTAGATGAGTCATTTTTGGAGCAAGCGCGAGAAATTGTGGGGCCTGACAGCGTAATTCGGAAAGAAATGCCTGTAAATTGGGGAGGATGAAGAATGTCCTCCCTTTTTCGCCGTTTTCGGCAGGTTTACAGGAGAACAGTTTTTTATTATATTGAGAGCATAACTCAATAAGTGGTCAGACCACTTGGAATAACCCAGGCATTTTTACTGCCTACAAGCAATCATAGAAACTATTATCGTGAAATGGAGTGGGATCTCATGTCCAACCTGAGAGAGGAAGCACTGGAGCTTCACCGAAAACATCAAGGAAAATTGGAGGCAGTGACCAAGGTACCCGTTCGCAATGCTTACGATCTGAGTCTTGCCTATTCTCCTGGGGTTGCTGAACCTTGCAAAGATATTTTTGATGACAAGTCCAAAGTGTACGATTACACGATGAAAGGCAATCTGGTTGCAGTAGTCAGCGACGGTACTGCTGTACTGGGGCTCGGAAACATCGGACCAGAAGCAGCAATGCCGGTTATGGAAGGTAAAGCCGTTCTGTTCAAATCCTTCGCAGGCGTAGATGCATTCCCGATCTGCTTGAATACAACAGATGTAGATAAAATCGTAGAGACAGTAAAACTGCTCGAGCCTACTTTTGGTGGCGTTAACTTGGAAGATATCGCAGCTCCTGCATGCTTCGAGATTGAAGAGCGTCTGAAGCGCGAGACAAACATCCCGATTTTCCACGATGACCAACACGGTACAGCAATCGTTACAGCGGCAGGTCTGATCAATGCTCTGCGCGTGGTTGACAAAAAGCTGGAAGATATCCGCGTGGTAGCGAACGGTGCAGGTGCAGCTGGTATCGCGATCATGAAGCTTTTGATTTCCATGGGCGTGAAAGAAGTGATCATGGTTGATACAAAAGGAATCGTGTACGAAGGCCGTCCATTCGGTATGAACCCAGTGAAGGAACAAATGGCGAAAATCACGAACCGCAGCATGCTGCAAGGTGACCTGGCTGATGCAATGAAGGGCGCTGACGTATTTATCGGTGTATCCGTAGCTGGCGCTGTTACACAGGACATGGTTCGTTCGATGAACCGCGATCCGATCATCTTCGCTATGGCAAACCCAGTACCAGAAATCATGCCGCAAGAAGCAAAAGAAGCAGGTGCGGCAGTAATCGGTACAGGCCGTTCCGACTTCCCGAACCAAGTAAACAACGTACTGGCATTCCCGGGAATCTTCCGTGGCGCTTTGGATGTACGTGCAACGGAGATCAACGAAGAAATGAAGCTCGCTGCTGTATATGCCATCGCAGACCTGATCACACCAGAAGAGCTTACTGCGGATAAAGTGATCCCTTCCGCATTCGATCCACGTGTAGCGCCAAACGTAGCTGCGGCAGTAGCAAAAGCAGCGATGGAAACTGGTGTTGCTCGCATCACAGTTGATCCGGAAGAAGTAAAACAAAAAACGACGAAATTGACAGCTATCTCTTACCAAGAAGCGTAAAATACTCTTTATCGAGGCACCGACGACACCCTCCGCGAAAAAACGTAGGCTTTTTACAACGTGGAGGGTGATCCTCGTTGAAGGTACGAGTAAGGAGGATAATCGTGCTCGACTCTTCCCAAGATCGAAAGGTTTACGAAGGAATTCTCCTGCAACTTCATGAAATCATTCAGGAGCAAAACTTGCGGCCCGGGGATAAGCTGCCGTCTGAGCGAGAGTTGTCCGAGCAACTGGGAGCAGGTCGTTCCTCTGTACGCGAGGCTCTTCGGGCTCTGGAGCTGCTCGGACTCATTGAGACCCGTCGCGGGGAAGGCACCTTCCTCAAGCATTACCGGCACAATCGGCTGATCGATATTCTTGGCTTTTTTATCCTGCGGGATACCAAAACCAAGAAGGACTTGATCGAAATGCGGCGAATGCTAGAGCTGGATGCTGTCCGCTTAGCCTGTAGACGGGCGACTGACAAGCATTTTGATGAAATGGAACGCATCCTGGCCATTGCAGAGGAAAGAGTAGCAAGAGGCGAGGTACCTGCGGAAGAAGATTATCAGTTTCATCGTGTCATATGTCGCTCCAGCCGCAACTCGATTCTGCATCGCATCTGGACGCCTTTGGTTGAGTACAGCAACAGTATCCGTATTGAGTCGCTGTCGCGCGAAGGCAGAGCGAGTGCAGCACTTGTAGAGCATCGACAGATTATGGAAGCCATTCGCGAAGGCGATGTGAACGTCGCGTTAGAGAGAATGAAGAAGCATTTGGAGAACAGCAAGCTTTAGTTTTCCCTCAATTTGCGAGGGGCGCTGGCGCTGTGATATGATGATGCAGACCTGTATTGGACGATTGAGGAGGAAGCCAGCATGTGGACGGTCATCTACATCGCTCCTAGCGCTAGAATTGCAGAACGGATACAGCAACGTTTGACAGATGAAGGGTTTTTGGTAAAGGTTCGCGAAGGTAAGGTCTCGAAGCAATACGAGATTCTCGTGCCGGAGAGCGAACTAAACGAAGTCCGGGATGTACTCGGCACGATCCTTCACTGAAGAGAAAGGTGGGTTTACCTGTGCTTAAAGATCTTTTTGGGAAAAAGCGCAAATTCGCTACAGTTCCTTCAGAGACACTAGCACGTGTCCCTGCTTCCGCCGACACTAGCAAGGAAGCGGGTACGAAAGAAAAGGAAGTCCCTGAGGGATTGATGAATAAATGCCCACATTGTGGGACGATTCACTACTCGAAGGATTTGGAGAAGAACTTGCGCGTCTGCAAAGGCTGCCAGTTCCACTACTCCATGTCCGCTCCAGAGCGACTGCAAGCGCTTCTGGATGATGGGGTTCTAACAGAAGAATTTGATGCCAATTTGATTACAGCCAATCCACTCGGTTTTCCTGGTTATTTGGAAAAACTGGAGAAAGATATGGCTACCACCAATTTGAACGAGGCGATCATTACAGGCGAAGGTGTTCTGAGTGGAAACCGCATCGTGATTGGGGTCATGGATTCTCGTTTCCGTATGGCGAGTATGGGATCGGTCGTCGGGGAGAAAATCACGCGCGCAATTGAGCAAGCGATCGAACGGCGTTTGCCTTTCATTCTGTTCAGTGCATCTGGTGGAGCGCGTATGCAAGAAGGCGTATTGAGCCTGATGCAAATGGCGAAAACCAGCGCAGCGTTGTCTCGATTGGATCGCGAACGCTTACTGTTTGTCTCGGTCATGACGAATCCTACATATGGTGGCGTATCAGCCAGCTTTTCTTCGTTGGGAGATTACAATATCGCAGAACCAGGTGCTATGATCGGTTTTGCTGGGCGTCGAGTCATTGAGCAAACGATCCGTCAGGAGTTGCCAAAAGACTTCCAAACAGCGGAATTCTTGTTGAAAAATGGGCAGCTCGACATGGTGGTACACCGTAAGGATATGCGAAATACGCTGTCCAAACTGGTAGAGATGCACACGTCTCGGGAAGGAGTAGAAACATGGCAGGCGAGCTCTCCTTTGAAAAGCCATTAGTAGAATTACAAGACAAGATTAAGGAATTGCGCCGTTTTACTGAGGAAAAGGGAATTGACTTCTCTGACGAAGTACAGCGTCTCGAACAAAAATCAAAAGAGCTTGCTGAGCAAATTTACGGCAACTTGACTCCATGGCAACGCGTACAGCTGGCTCGTCATCCGGAACGGCCAACGACTTTGGACTATATACAACTACTTTTTACTGATTTTATCGAGGTTCATGGAGACCGTTTGTTCGGAGACGACCATTCGATTGTGGGTGGAATTGCCAAGCTGGATGGACGTCCGGTTACGGTCATCGGTCACCAAAAAGGGAAAGACACAAAAGACAACATCAAGCGCAATTTCGGGATGGCTCATCCAGAAGGCTACCGGAAGGCATTGCGCATTATGCAGCAGGCGGATAAGTTCGGTCGCCCGATTATTTGCTTTATCAATACATCAGGAGCATATCCTGGAAAAGCGGCAGAAGAGCGCGGTCAGAGTGAAGCGATTGCCCGCAATCTGCGTGAAATGGCAACATTTGGCGTGCCGATTATTTGTATCGTCATCGGGGAAGGCGGAAGCGGTGGAGCCTTGGCGATCAGCGTAGGTAACCGTATCTATATGTTGGAGAATTCCTATTACTCCGTGATTGCACCGGAGAGTGCCGCCGCGATCCTCTGGAGAGATTCCAGCTTGGGTATGCGTGCAGCGGAGACGATGAAAATTACGGCTCCTGATTTGCTGGAATTAGGAGTCATTGACGGAATTATTGATGAACCATTCGGAGGAGCCCATCGTGATTTGATCGCGCAGGCAGGGATGGTCAAGGCGGTCATCACGGAACAACTAGAACAGCTGGGCCGTTTAACTCCAGATGAATTGATACAGGACCGTTACGAGAAGTTTAAACAGATCGGAGAATTCGCCTCCCTGTAAGAAACAGGGGGCGTTTTTTTCTTTTTTCTCCGAGGAAAATCTGCTACAATCGAAGTCGAATGAAAGAGTTATCAGAGCTTTCAAAAAGTATGGCACATATCTTTCGAGTGTATAACAGATATGAGGAATTGAGTGATACAGCATGTTTCATACAAAGTATGGTACATACTGTTTCCGTTAAATGACATGCTAAAGACGATATGATTGGAGAGGTGGTTCCATGCGAAAACTTGCAGTTCTCACTAGCGGTGGAGATTCTCCTGGAATGAATGCCGCAGTCCGGGCGGCTGTACGTCGTGCTCATTTTCACGAGGTGCAAATGTTTGGGGTTTACCACGGATACGAAGGGCTGATGAGGGGAGATATCAAGGAGATGTCTCTGGGCTCTGTTGGGGATATTATCCAACGGGGAGGAACCATTCTCTACTCCGCTCGCAGTGAAGCTTTCAAGACGGAAGCCGGACAGCAAAAAGCGGTGGAGCAATTGCGTGCTCATGGAATTGAGGGGCTGATTGTGATTGGGGGAGACGGGTCGTTTCGCGGTGCACAGAAGCTGACCGAAAAAGGCTTCCCGACCATTGGCGTACCGGGGACGATTGATAATGACATTCCATGCACCGATTTCACGATCGGGTTTGATACGGCATTGAATACCGTTGTGGAAGCGATCGATAAAATCCGCGATACGGCTACCTCGCATGAACGCACGTACATTATTGAAGTAATGGGGCGAGATGCTGGCGATCTGGCATTGTGGGCAGGTCTTGCAGCTGGTGCCGAGTCCATTATTATCCCGGAAGCGTCGCAGGAGATGGACGACATTATTGAACGTCTGCATGCTGGACAACGCCGTGGCAAAAAGCATTCCATCATCATCGTGGCGGAAGGAGTAGGAAGTGCCGCTTCGTACGCCGAAGCGATCACGAAAGAGACAGGCTGGGAGACTCGCGTGACAGTACTGGGTCATATTCAGCGGGGTGGTTCCCCGACTGCAATGGATCGAATGCTGGCGAGCCGAATGGGTGCCGCAGCCGTCGATTTTTTGCTGGAGGGCAAGCAGGACCGAATGGTTGGGATTCAAAACAACCAGATCGTTGATGTTGATTTTCAAGAAGCATTGGCCAATAAGCATCAATTGGATTTATCCATTTATCAATTGGCGCGCACGCTATCTATATAATACCGACAGTTTTTACGAGTGTAGAGGAGGCTTACATCCTATGTTAAGGAAAGCAAAAATTGTGTGTACCATCGGACCGGCGAGTGAATCGGTTGAAACACTGAAAAAACTGATCGAAGCAGGAATGAACGTAGCGCGTTTGAATTTCTCGCACGGTTCCCATGAGGAGCATGCGGCGCGAATTGTAAACATTCGTCAGGCATCAAAAGAAACCGGGAAACCCGTTGCAATCCTGTTGGATACAAAAGGTCCTGAAATTCGTACGGGTACGCTTGCAGTAGATGCAGTCGAGCTCGTAGAAGGAAATACGCTGATCCTCACCACTGAGGAAGTAGCGGGTACCGCAGAGCGCGTCTCCATTACGTATCCGGAATTGCCTCATGATGTAAAAATCGGCGATACAATCTTGATTGACGACGGCTTGATCGGGTTGACTGTACAAGAAGTGAGTGACTCCGAAATCATCTGCTTGATCAAAAACGGCGGAACACTGAAGAGCAAAAAAGGCGTCAATGTACCTGGTGTTAAAATCAACTTGCCAGGTATCACAGAAAAGGATGCACAGGATATCGAATTTGGTATTGAGCAAGGAGTCGATTTCATTGCGGCTTCCTTCGTCCGAAAAGCATCGGATATCTTGGAGATTCGCCAAATCCTGGAGCGCCATAACGTTCGTATCGATATTATCGCGAAAATCGAAAACCAGGAAGGCGTCGACAACGTTGACGAAATTCTGGTAGTAACAGATGGAATCATGGTTGCGCGTGGTGATTTGGGCGTAGAGATTCCGGCAGAAGAAGTACCACTTGTTCAGAAGAAGCTGATCAAAAAATGTAACGAACTTGCGAAGCCAGTCATTACGGCGACACAAATGCTTGATTCCATGCAGCGCAACCCACGTCCAACACGTGCGGAAGCGAGTGACGTTGCGAACGCCATTTTCGATGGTACAGACGCCATCATGCTCTCCGGTGAGACGGCTGCAGGTAAATACCCGGTTGAGTCTGTCGAAACCATGGTACGGATCGCAGTGCGTGCAGAGCAAGAGCTGAATTATCGTGAGATCTTGTACGCGCAAGCACAGCTTAAACAAGTGACGATTACGGATGCCATCAGCCAAGCTGTATCCAATGCAGCATTGGATCTGGACGCAGCAGCAATTATTACAGCGACCGAAAGCGGACACACAGCTCGCATGGTATCAAAGTTCCGTCCAAAAGCACCAATCGTGGCTGTAACGCCGCATGAAGCGATTATTCGCCGTCTTGCACTCGTAAATGGCGTGTATCCGGTAAAGGGCGAGATGGCGAATACAACCGATGAAATGCTGGAGATGTCTGTCCAGGAGGCGCTTGATGCAGGCTTCGTTCGTCATGGCGATCTCGTTGTGATCACAGCAGGCGTGCCTGTGCGTGAAGTTGGGACAACGAACCTGATGAAAATCCACGTCATTGGCGATGTGGTAGCAAAAGGACAAGGAATCGGCCGAAAAGTTGTCACAAACAAGGTAGTTATTGCTAGATCCGCTGAAGAGGCACTGGCAAAGGTAGAAGAAGGAGCGATCCTGGTAACGATCGGTACCGACTCCGATATGATTGAAGCGTTTGGCAAGGCTGGAGCGGTGATTTGCGAAGAGGGCGGGCTTACTTCTCACGCAGCTATTGTAGGCCTGAATCTCGGCGTTCCAGTCATCGTAGGGGTGCAATTTGCTACGGATGTATTGAAGGACGGACAAATCGTAACAGTGGATTCTGAACGTGGGCATATTTACTCAGGACATGCCCGGATTCTGTAGGTAAAAATACTCATCTTTAATGGAGAATGCCTCTGAAGGGTGACCAAGTGTCACCCTTTTTTGGCTTGGTGCAAAAAGGGTTAGCCGACGAACTACCTGATAAGTTTTACCAGATAACGGTGATTATTAGGTGGTGCAAAGCGAGTGGGAATCTGTTAAAATCGGTCGGTGGCTTTGTGTCAGGACGGATGAAATCCATACGTTCGGGGTTTCCAAATCATGACAGAATGGGTGTTGTAGCACTCGTTGCCAGGAAAAGGCTGAACATAAAATGGTCCTTCTGTACGTCCAATGTTCGGGATTTTGTGTCAAGTGTTTTTTTAGGGTAAACACAACATCTAGTATTGTCGAAAATTATTTTGCACAATATATAGGTAAAACTATTGAGTTTTATAGATAAAGATAGTTAAACTAGAGAGGAAAGATTCGAAGGAGGAACGATATGCTGGCGACCGAAACCGTATCCCGAACTCAATTTTTGCGGGATGAATTCTTAGATCAATATCCTGATTTTCCGATCCATATGAGTCCTCTGGGACAATTTGTTTACTACCGTACTTATTCTCGCTTTGTACCGGAAAAAGGAAGACGGGAAACGTGGAAAGAAACCTGCCGCCGCTCGGTGGATTACAATATTAAGCTGGCTTATCAGCATTTGAACAAAATCGGAATGTACGCCGATTCTCGCGCAATGGAAACAGAGGCAGAAGGTTTGTTTGACAACATGTTCAACCTTCGCCAATTTTTGTCTGGTCGTACCTTGTGGGTTGGTGGTGCAGACAACGGCGTAGCGGATTTGTATCCGTTGGCGAACTTCAACTGCTCCTTCCTGAACATCAAGTCTTGGGATGACTTGGGCGATTTGTTTTACCTTCTCTTGGTAGGAACTGGCGTAGGCTTCAAATGCACGAAGGAAATGGCGGCTGGACTGGGCCCGATTCGCACGAATGTTTCGCTGCTTTCTTCTGAATACAGACCGCTGCCAAAGCATCAACGCCTGGAGCGTTCTGAGCTGAATGTACTGGATAACGGCTTTGCCAAAATTTATGTGGGCGACAGTAAAGAAGGCTGGGTAGAATCCCTCCGTCTCTACCTGCAAATTTTGACAGATTCCACTTACGAACACATTCACACCGTGAAAATCTCTTATAACAGCGTGCGTCCGAAAGGCGAGCGACTGAAGCGTTTTGGCGGTACAGCTAGTGGTCATGAGCCGCTTCGCGAAATGTTTGAAGGAATCGACAAAGTGTTGAAAAACCAAATCGACCAGCATTTGGCACCAATCGAGAGTGATGAAAAAGGATACGGCAAAATCCGTCCGATACATATTCTCGACATTGGAAACCTCATCGGAGCAAACGTCGTTGTAGGTGGCGTGCGCCGTACAGCGGAAATTTTCCTGTTCGATCACGATGATTACGAGTGCATGCTGGCGAAATACGGCATCAACGGCTTCTGGACAGAGGATCAGCTGAACCACCACCGCCGTGTGGGCGAGCTGTTGGGAGAGCACAAGCCTGTATGGTTTGACAGCATCCAAAATGTAGGAGACGGACGCTTCGGTCTGGATCACCGCCGCATGTCCAACAACTCTATCGCGTTTACCAAACAACCGACTAAGCCATTCTTGAACCTCGTGTTCACCTTGATGCAATTGGAAGGCGAGCCAGGCTTCATCAATTTGGAAGAAGCGAACCGTCGTCGTCCAAATGCAGAGGGCTTGAACCCTTGTGCAGAAATCCTGCTCGATTCTTATGGCGTCTGCAACCTGACGACAGTCAATCTGGTTGAATTCGTGAAGGATCACGAGGATGGCTCCAAGTATCTGGATCTCGATGGCTTGCTGGAAGCACAACGCAAATCTGCTCGTGCCGGTCTGCGCATGACGCTGGTAACGTTGGAGTTGCCGCATTGGGATACTGTTCAACAGCGTGACCGTTTGCTCGGAACTTCCCTTACTGGTGTAAAGGATGCGTTGGCATCTCTTGGCTATACAGAAGAGCAAGAGCTCGAATTGCTGCGCCAGCTGGGCGATGCTGCTCGTGACGAGGCGAACCGATATGCGTATGAGCTGCGTGTGAACTCTCCACTCTTGGTTACGACCGTGAAGCCGGAAGGTACGCTGTCTCAAGTAGCTGGCGGTGTCTCCAGCGGTCTGCACTGGTCTCATTCGCCGTACTACATCCGCCGCATCCGTATCAATGCCGAGGACCCATTGGCAAAAGCGGTACAAGCTCTCGGCTGGACAGTCAACCCAGAGGTAGGAACACCAGGCGAAACGTATGAAGAGCGCATGGCAAATGCACGTACACTTGTGATCGATTTCCCTGTGGCATCAGGTGCAGAAGAAACGAAGAACGAAGTAAGTGCAAAACGCCAATTCGATACGTACTTCCGTTTCCAGAAAGAATATACCGAGCACAACTCTTCGAACACCATTACAGTACGCAAGGAAGAGTGGGCAGAAGTAGAAGACATCGTTTACGATAACTGGGATAATTTCGTAGGTGTATCCTTCTTGCAATTGGATGGCGGAAACTACCAATTGGCTCCATATGAAGAGTGCACCAAAGAACAGTACGAGGCATTGAAGCAGTCCATGAAGCCATTTGATCCTGCGATTTTGCAGCAGTATGAAACCGGCGGCGAGGCTGATCTGTCCACGGCTGAATCTTGCGAAGGCGGAGCTTGCCCGATTCGCTAAGCGAACCGAATTATATAAGACAGGGGGAGACTGGGAAAAACAGTCTGCTCCTGTTTTTTTATGTGGCTGCGGTGAAGAGAAGAATATTTCCAGACTAGGCTCCAGGCTCCGTCCTGCTGGGGGTTGAGACTGCACGCTCCGAAGGAATTCGCGGGGAAACGCAAAAGTGGTAGCCGCTACGTCGCGTGGGCACGTTGCGTTTCTTTTGCCCGCGAATCCCTTCTCCGCTCGGTAGGACTCCACAAGTCGCTACGTCTGGAAATATTCTTCTCTAGCGTAACTGACTACCTTCTTCATTCTTTTAAGGCTTTTAAAACCCGTTTAACACGGAAAGCTCATAGAGGAAACAGGAGAAAAAAGCGAAGATCTTAGGGACACCGCCCGAGGCGCAATGAAAAAAAGAGAAACAAGTTTTTAGCGTCCACCTCTGAGATACCTCTTGAATGGACCACTTTGGACGCGGGTTTCGCTTTTTTTCATGGAGACGGACAGTCAATCCCACAGCGGGTGGCCCTAGAATCTGAGCGTTTTCTCCTGTTTGCTCCCCACCATAACAGCAACTTTATCCTCTTGTTATGTGGCTGAGGTGGAGAGAAGAATATTTCCAGTCTAGGCTCCAGGCTCCGTCCTGCTGGGGGTCAAGACTGCCCGCTCCGAAGGGATTCGCGGGGAAACGCAAAAGTGGTAGCCGCTACGTAGCATGGGCACGTTGCGTTTCTTTTGCCCGCGAATCCCTTCTCCGCTCGGTAGGACTCCACAAGTCGCTACGCCTGGAAATATTCTTCTCTAGCGTAACTGACTACCTTCTTCATTCTTTTAAGGCTTTTAAAACCCGTTTAACACGGAAAGCTCATAGAGGAAACAGGAGAAAAAAGCGAAGATCTTAGGGACACCGCCCGAGGCGTAATGAAAAAAAGAGAAACAAGCTTTTAGCGTCCACCTCTGAGATACCCCTTGAATGGACCACTTTGGACGCGGGTTTCGCTTTTTTTCATGGAGCCGGACAGTTAATCCCATAGCGGGTGGCCCTAGAATCTGAGCGTTTTCTCCTGTTTGCTCCCCACCATAACAGCAACTTTATCCTCTTGTTATGTGGCTGAGGTGGAGAGAAGAATATTTCCAGTCTAGGCTCCAGGCTCCGTCCTGCTGGGGGGCAAGACTGCCCGCTCCGAAGGGATTCGCGGGGAAACGCAAAAGTGGTAGCCGCTACGTAGCATGGGCACGTTGCGTTTCTTTTGCCCGCGAATCCCTTCTCCGCTCGGTAGGACTCCACAAGTCGCTACGTCTGGAAATATTCTTCTCTGCCGTGACAGATGTGATTTTTCAATCTTTTAAGACTTTAAAAACCCGTCTAACACTAGAAGCTCGTAGAGGAAACAGGAGAAAAAAGCGAAGATCTTAGGGACACCGACCGAGACGGAATGCAAAAAGCGAAACACGCTCTTAAGCGGCCACCTCTGAAACACATCATGAATGGACTACTTTGGACGCGGTTTCGCTTTTTGCATGGAGTCGTGCAGTCAATCCCCCAGGGGGTGGCCCTAGAATCTGAGCGTTTTCTCCTGTTTCCTCCCCACCACTACAGCCACGTACAGGGTCTATGGTACAATCATTCTATAGAGAAAGGAGCGATCCAAAATGACTCCCATTATTCATTCCCATCGATTGCGCGTCCGCTATGGCGAAACCGATCAGATGGGTGTGGTCTACCATACGAATTATTTGAACTGGTTTGAAGTAGGAAGAACAGAGCTGATTCGCCATGCGGGGATCACCTACCGTGAGCTGGAGGAAAAAGGCGTACTTCTGCCTGTTACAGATGCCAACATCTCTTATAAACAGCCCGCCCGCTATGACGATGAGGTAGAAATACGGACGAGAGTAAAAGAGATCAGTCCTGTCCGTCTCACTTTTGCCTACGAGATTGTTAGATTGTCTGACCAACAGCTGTTGGTCTCAGGAGAGACGATGCATGTATTTACCAACACAGCTCTGAGACCGATTCGCTTGTCGCGAGCGGAGCCTGACATATACGATTGGTTGGACTCCCAGCATAAAGGAGGGGAATAGGCATGTTCCGCTTTTTTGCCATTCTGTTTGTCGTTGCGTTTGGATTAGAGCTTTGGGGGCTTATTACCATTGGGTCATGGATTGGCGGCTGGAATACGGTCGTGCTCGTCATTCTCACGGGGATTTTGGGAGCTTGGCTTGCTAGGCAGCAGGGCATGCAAGTATTCCGGATGGTCCAACACCAGCTGGGGCGTGGGCAAATGCCTACGGATTCGCTCATCGATGGTGTTTTGATTTTGATCGGTGGCATTTTGCTCTTGTTGCCTGGGTTCGTCACGGATGTGATCGGACTGGTCTTCCTCATCCCGTACACACGGATGATTATCCGTCATCTGTTGAAGCGCTGGCTGTGGAACCTCATTTCGTCCGGTCGTGTTCAATTGTTTTTTCGCCGTTAGTACAGATTTCCCCAATAAAAAAGAACCGCTTCGAGCTGTGTGACAAGCTGCTCGCAAGCGGTTCTTTTTACGTTGGGTCAGGTTTTCTTCCCGCGGATGTAGCCCCATACATCGACAAAGACGTTGGCTTTTACCAGAGCATTGATCATAACGAGGGAAACAGGTCCGATAATCAATCCCAGGAATCCGAACAGCTGGAGGCCGACAAACAGTGCGACCAGCGTGAGGAGCGGGTCGAGACCGACGTTTTCTGCAACGACTTTTGGCTCAATAATTTGACGGAAAATCAAAACGATCCCGTACAAAATGGACAAGCCGATGACCATCCCGTAATTGCCTTTGAAAAACATGTAGATGATCCAAGGGACGAAGACGGTTCCTGTGCCAAGATAAGGCAAGAGATCGACCAAGCCCGTGATCAAGCCAATCGTAATCGCGTATTCCACACGCATGAACAACAGACCAATAATCACGATGGCAGCGGTTAAGGAGATGAGAGTAAGCTGTGCCTTGACGAATCCGAACAAGGCATTGCGCAAATCGATAAAAATTTGATCGAGACGGCTGTTAACTCCTTTTGGCAAAAGACGGCGAGCCCGTGCTTCCCAAAGTGCAAAATCTTTGGAGATAAAGAAGGCGCCCATGATGGAAATGACGGAAACTGTCGCCATATTTGGGAGTGAGACAAGCAGATTTTTCAATCCATCCAGGAATTTGACGATCAAGTCCTGTCCGACATTCGTGATGGTCGAGATCGCGCTGCCTACCGTACTGGCGAGCTTTTCTTGATATCCTTGATCAAGCTGATCATAAAACCACTGAATCTGATTGTACAGCCCCATTAAAAAGTCTTGAGAAATCGTAGTTTGCAAATAATGGGCCAGTTCCTGTGCAACGACTGGCAAGCGTTTGGCCAACTCTCCGATTTCCACGACCGTTTCCGTGATAATCAGTGTGACCACTCCACCAGCGAGCAGCATCAAAACCAAGAGCGCGATAATGACGGAAAGCCAGCGTGGAATCCTGAACTTTCTGGTCATAAACGTGACTGGCTTGTTGATGATGAGCGCAATGATTAAAGCGATTATAAATGGGTACAGTAAGGGTGTTGCATGTTGGAATACCCAAATCCCTACATAGACAAGCAGGCAAACCCATAACAATCGAATGATTTGAAAGAGGCGCTCTACCCAGTTTTCCTGATTCAAACGATTTCTCCTTTCCGCCGCGAAGGTGCGAACAAAATACTGATGTTTCTATTATGCAGCATGCCTGATAGGTGGAGCAAGAATCGCGAAAAAACAAAACTCCGTTTCACCCTTCGAAACATTTTTTCGCCAACCTTATTCACAAAATCGCAATAATCTTTTATAATTGGGTCGTCTTAGTGGATTCTTTTCTCTCGCCTCTCCCCTTTCACGAGCGTCATTTTCATGTATGGCCTTGTGAGGATTTGCGTGGATACATTCCCTGTCAAGAGTGGTGGATGAAAGAAACCGCTGCTTATAATTTCATAGATAGGTTGTTCAAAAAGTCGCCTTTTTGAACGGGATCAGGTCGTTTATCAGTCATGGCGGACAAGCGAAGACTAGATAAGTACTACTACTTGAGTGGAAAAGGAGAGGGAGTTCTATGACAACTACTCGTGGACTTGAAGGCGTTGTTGCCGCTCAATCATCCATCTGTTCGATCGTCGATGGGGTTCTTTGCTATGGCGGGATCAACATCGATGAGCTGGCAGAACATGCAACTTTTGAAGAGGTTGTATATTTGCTCTGGCATGGAGCGTTACCGAAGCGTGATCAGCTAGACGCTTTGAAAAAACAATTGGGTGAAAATGCAGCAGTGGCTCAAGAAGTGCTGGAAAGCATTCGCCACTATCCAAAAGGCGTGCACCCAATGGCGGCGTTGCGCACAGCTGTCTCTTCGCTAGCGCTCTACGACACAGAAGCGCAAGATATGTCTCCAGAAGCCAACTATCGGAAATCTATCCGTCTGATGGCACAAACTCCTACCTTGATCGCTGCTTACGAGCGTATGCGTAAAGGTCTGGAGCCAGTAGCTCCACGTGCTGATTTTACGATTGCACAAAACTTCCTCTACATGCTCACAGGCCAAGAGCCAACAGAAACGGCAGTAAAAGCGTTTGACGTTGCTCTGATCCTGCATGCTGACCATGAGTTTAATGCATCTACATTCTCTGCTCGCGTAACTGTTGCGACCTTGACTGATATTTATTCCGGTATCGTGTCTGCAATCGGTACGCTCAAAGGCCCTCTGCATGGCGGCGCCAATGAAGCAGTAGCGAAGATGCTTAACGAAATTGGCGGCATGGCTAACGTAGAATCCTACATCCGCACCAAGCTGGATAACAAGGAAAAAATCATGGGCTTCGGACACCGTGTATACAAAGACGGTGACCCACGTGCGAAATGGCTGAAAGAAATGTCCAAAGCACTGACCGCCCAAATCGGTCGCCCTGAGCTGTTTGAGATGTCTGTGAAGATCGATGAAATGATTTCCGGTGAAAAAGGATTGAAGCCAAACGTTGACTTCTACTCCGCATCTGTTTACATTTCTCTCGGCCTCGAAACGGACCTGTTCACACCGATCTTTGCTATCAGCCGTATGTCCGGTTGGACAGCACATGTCATGGAACAGTATGAAAATAATCGTCTGATCCGTCCTCGCGCGGATTACACCGGTCCGGTCAACCAACACTACGTTCCAATTGACCGCCGCTAAGAATTCGCTATTTTCGAGCGTGGAGGGCAGGTGGTCAGCCAAGCTGATCGCTCCTGAGCGCAAGCTTGAGAACTACCACAAGTGAGTGGTAGTTCTCCTACGTCTGGAAATATTCATAATCACCAAATATATATAACACTGGAGGGATTTTTTGTGTTTAAAAACCTGACGCAACCAACTGTAGGCGAAAAAATTACTGTGGATAACGGTAAACTGGTAGTTCCAAACAATCCGATCATTCCTTTCATCGAGGGTGACGGTACTGGCCCTGACATTTGGAAAGCTTCCGTTCGCGTTCTGGATGCAGCTGTAGAAAAAGCTTACAAAGGCGAGAAGAAAATCGCTTGGTTCGAAGTATTCGCAGGTGAAAAATCCTTCAACCAATACAGCGAGTGGCTGCCAGAAGATACGCTGACTGCAGTTCGTGAATACCTGATCGCAATCAAAGGTCCTTTGACTACACCAGTAGGCGGCGGTATCCGTTCTATCAACGTAGCACTGCGTCAAGAGCTGGATCTGTATGCTTGCGTACGTCCTGTTCAATACTTCGATGGCGTTCCATCTCCAGTGAAACAACCTGAATTGACTGATATGGTAATCTTCCGCGAGAACACTGAAGACATCTACGCTGGTGTAGAGTGGGCTGAAGGCACTCCAGAAGTGAAAAAAGTAATCGACTTCCTGCAAAACGAAATGGGCGTGAAGAAAATCCGCTTCCCAGAAACTTCTGGTATCGGTATCAAGCCTGTTTCCAAAGATGGTACAGAGCGTCTGGTTCGTGCAGCGATCAACTACGCGATCGACAACAACCGCAAATCTGTTACCCTCGTACACAAAGGTAACATCATGAAGTTCACGGAAGGTGCGTTCAAAACTTGGGGATATGCAGTGGCTGAAGCAGAATACGGCGACAAAGTATTCACTTGGGCACAATACGATCGCATCAAAGCTGAAGGCGGCGACGCTGACAAAGCTCAAAAAGAAGCAGAAGCAGCTGGCAAAATCATCGTAAAAGATGTTATAGCTGACGCGTTCCTGCAACAAATCCTGACTCGTCCAGCTGAGTACGATGTAGTAGCAACCCTCAACCTGAATGGTGACTACATCTCCGACGCTCTGGCTGCACAAGTAGGCGGTATCGGTATCGCTCCAGGTGCAAACGTTAACTACCTGACTGGCCATGCGATCTTCGAAGCAACTCATGGTACAGCTCCGAAATACGCTGGTCTGGACAAAGTAAACCCATCCTCCGTGATCCTGTCCGGAGAAATGATGCTGCGTCACCTGGGCTGGAACGAAGCAGCTGATTTGATCATCAACTCCATGGAAAAAACCATCTCCGCGAAAACTGTAACATACGATTTCGCTCGTCTGATGGAAGGCGCACAAGAACTGAAATGCTCCGAGTTTGCTGACGCTCTGATTCAAAACATGTAAGATAGATTTGGGTACAAATTTTTACACTTACATTTTTGGAGGGGAATAGTTCATGGCATTCAACCGTAAAAAAATCGCTGTTATCGGTAGTGGCTTCACTGGTGCAACAACTGCATTCATTTTGGGGCAAAAAGAGCTGGGCGACGTAGTATTGGTTGACATTCCGCAACTGGAAAACCCAACAAAAGGTAAAGCGCTCGATATGATGGAATCCTCGCCAGTATTAGGCTTTGATGCAAACATCACAGGTACTGCGAACTATGAAGACATCAAAGATGCTGATCTCGTCATCATCACAGCAGGTATTGCCCGCAAGCCTGGCATGTCCCGCGATGACCTGGTTAACACCAATGCTGGTATTATGAAATCTGTTGCAGAGCAAGTAAAAACATATGCACCTAACTCTATCGTGCTCGTACTGTCCAACCCAGTTGATGCGATGACGTACACCTTCTTCAAAACGTCCGGCTTTCCAAAAGAGCGCGTAATCGGTCAATCCGGCGTTCTGGATACAGCTCGTTTCCGTACCTTCGTGGCTATGGAGTTGAACGTATCTGTAGAAGACGTAACGGGTTTCGTTTTGGGTGGTCACGGTGATGACATGGTTCCATTGGTTCGCTACTCTTATGCTGGTGGTATCCCATTGGAAAAATTAATCCCGAAAGACCGTCTGGATGCGATCGTAGAGCGTACCCGCAAGGGCGGCGGCGAGATCGTAAACCTGCTGGGGAACGGTTCCGCTTACTATGCACCTGCGGCTTCCTTGGTACAAATGGCTGAAGCCATCATCAAGGACAAAAAACGCATTCTGCCATCCATCGCTCTTCTGCAAGGAGAGTACGGCTACAACGATCTCTACCTGGGTGTACCGACTCTGCTCGGCGCAAACGGGATCGAAAAAGTGATCGAATTGGATCTGACTGCCGAAGAGAAAGCAGCGCTCGACAAATCTGCTGACTCCGTACGCAGCGTAATGGCTGTTTTGAAATAAGATCAATACATGTAAGACGCCTTTCTTTGGGAAGGCGTCTTTTTCTTGTCAAAGTGGCTCTAGTGGGGGGAAGAAGCGAATTTCCAGTCTGCGCTTCGGCCTCCGACCCGCAAGGGGGATTGACTGTCCGCTTCGGAATAAATGGCGGGAGCGCTTCAAACGTAGATGTTTCGAGGAGGTAGTCCATGAGTGAAGCTGAAATTCTCCGCCATTTATTCCTACGCTGAGATGGCCTCCAGAGGCGCTTGGACTGGAAATTCGCTTCTTCTACGCAGCTTTTGGCTATTTACAAAAAGCGCTCAAGGAAAAAACGTGTGGGTTAATACGTTTAATCTCTGGAAAATTTCTTTGAGTCCACTTGCAAAACGTAGTAAAAGCAATACATACATCCACAGCTGTACGAAAGCACTGTCACATGTTTGGAAGGAGACCGCCCGAACGAAGGGAGGATACAGGCGACTGGAAAACATGTGGCAGGGCTTCACCCGACCACAACAGCCAGAAGACAACAAGGATTTTTAAAGTAGATACCTTTACCTAAAAGAGGAATACTATTGCAAAGCAACTATGTTCTATGTGCCCAACAGCATGTCTTTACAAAAAAATTACTTGTTTTCCGCAATGAGCATTGGCAGACTGAGTATTGTAGAGAGAAGTATTTTTCAGGGGACGTAGGTTAGAAAATCGAGCGCAAGCATTGCAACGCTAGGGGGAATCAGACAGATGATTAAAGTATTGGTAGTGGATGACGAAGCTTCCATTGTTAAGCTATTGCAATTTAATCTTGAAAAATCAGGATTTCAGGTCGTAACTGCTTTTGACGGTAAACAGGCCTTGGAAATGGTGAAGAGCGAGCAGCCTGATTTTATCATTCTTGATTTGATGCTTCCCAAGATGGATGGAATGGACGTATGCAAAACCTTGCGCCAGGAACGCAATAATACGCCGATCTTGATGCTTACAGCGAAAGATGATGAGCTCGACAAGATTTTGGGGCTTGAGCTTGGTGCCGATGATTATTTGACAAAGCCGTTTAGCCCGAGAGAAGTCATTGCCCGTGTGAAAGCCATTCTGCGGCGGTTTCAGAACACACCAGAAGCGACTACAGCGCCTCAAGAGGTGTTGCTCCAATTTGGGGATATTCGCATCTACCCGGAGAAGTACGAGGTGTTCTGTAAAGACGTCAAAGTTGAGCTGACGCCAAAGGAATTCGAGCTGCTTAACTATTTAGCGAGTCACCAAGGGCGTGTACTGACGCGTGATCAATTGTTGAACGCTGTTTGGAACTACGATTTTATCGGGGACTCTCGAATCGTGGACGTGCATGTCAGCCATTTGCGCGAAAAGCTTGAGGATGACACGAAGAACCCAAAATACATCAAAACAGTTCGCGGATTAGGATACAAACTGGAAGGATAACGGAGGATTTACCTTGACTCGCTTTCGAATCAAACTCACTTTGACTATTTTGGGTTTAATCTCCCTCGTACTATTGGTGATGGGGATGTATTTTGCCAAAGTGCTGGAGAATTCCTACCTCCAATCACTGAATGAGCTATTGTCTCGCGAGTCGAAGCTCATCTCTCAGGCGGTCCGTTTCCCGAATGTCTTTACCGATAAGGCGACGTTAGCGGATCGGGTCACACAAGTAGCGCCAACGGATGAAGTACGGATCACCATTATCAACAAGGATGGTCAGGTGATGTACGACAACTCCTCCCACCCGGAAGAGATGGAAAACCACTATGACCGACCGGAGATGATGGCAGCGTTAAAAGGAGAAACAGGGATTTCCCGCCGTTTCAGTGAGACGCTCGGTTATGACATGATGTACGTTGCAGTACCTGTTGAACTGAACAACGAAATATTCGGTGTCGTTCGTTCAGCGATGTCGATGAAAGATATTACCGATACGATCCACAAAATGTGGTACAGCTTGCTCACCGGTTTATTGGTTACTTTGGTAGTCGGATCGATTGTCGTTTCCCGCATTTCCTTTTCCATTATTCGTCCGATCGAGGAGATCACCCGGGTAGCCCGCAACATTACGCAGCGCCAATACGAGAGCCGTGTGAGAATCAAAGCAAAGGATGAGATCGGTCAGCTTGCAGGCGCGATCAACTTCATGGCATCGAGCCTGGAGCAGCAGATGTACGAAATCTCAGAGAATCAGCAACGCCTGGCAGGGGTACTGACCAATATGACGAGTGGCGTGATCTTCATTTCAGAGCAACGTCGGATCATGCTGGTCAATCCAGCCGTTGAAAAGCTGTTGGGGACCGCTGGACATGAGATCGTAGGGAAGCTGCATATCGAGGCAGGCAAGAGCTTTGGGCTCAGCCAATATATCGACAGGTGCCTCGACAGAAGCGAGAAGTTCCGTCAAGAGGTGCACATCTATTACCCGCAGGAACGCATCCTTGACGTGAATTTTGCTCCCTATATTAACTTCAAGGGGGAGTCGAGGGGTGTGGTCGTGGTGCTGCATGACATCACCGACATTCGCCGCTTGGAGAAGATGCGCAGTGACTTCGTAGCTAACGTATCGCATGAGCTACGCACGCCGATTACCTCGATCAAGGGCTTCACGGAGACCTTGCTTGAAGGGGCGATGCAGGACGAGGAAACATGTCGCAACTTCCTGCAAATCATCTCGGATGAGAGCGAGCGGCTCTACCGAATGATCCGCGATATTTTGGACCTGTCCAAAATCGAGCAAAAGCGAATCCCATTGCATCTGAGTAAGGTTCACTTGCAAGATTTGATCAGTTCGGCAGTTGCCATCATGCATGACCAGGCACAGCGCAAGGAATTGACGATCACGCTCCCTTCACCGAAGCCAGATATTTGGCTGATGACGGACAAGGATTGTTTGCAGCAGATCATCTTGAATTTGTTGACGAATGCGATCGCCTATACGCCCGAAGGTGGAAAAATCAACGTCAAGACAGAAGCAGACAACGAAAACATCACCATTCAAGTTATGGATACTGGGATCGGCATTCCGGAAAAGGATCTCACCCGTATCTTTGAGCGGTTTTATCGTGTAGACAAGGCGCGCAGCCGCGATTCAGGTGGAACAGGTTTGGGCCTCGCCATTGTGAAGCATCTCGTGGAAAATTTGCACGGACATATCAGCGTGGAGAGCAAGGAAGGAAGAGGGACAACCTTCACAGTTACACTTCCCCTTACCTAAAAACAACTGCAAAAACATTTACACAAACAAAATAGTAGCTTTACTTCTACAATACAATCGCCTTGTACCATTTGACATGTCAGACAAAAGAAGGGGGAAGAGGGAAATGTCACGGCACGCTTTTGAAGAACAGCAGGATGTACTGCACCGCAAGCTCATGACGATGGGCACATTGGTGGAAGAAGCCATTCATAAATCCATTAAGAGTCTGGTTGAGCGGGATGTTGAACTGGCTGAACAGGTTATCGCAAGCGATCCTGTGATCAATGAGTTGGAGCAAGAAATACAGAGCGATTGCTTCCGTCTCATTGCACTGCAGCAGCCAGTCGGAGGTGACTTGCGTCGCTTGGGAACCATGTTGAAGCTGGTGACGGATTTGGAGCGAATGGGTGATCATGCCGTTTCCATTGCCAAGACGACCCGACGCTTGATGGCGGACCCGTACGTGAAACCCCTCATCGATATTCCGATGATGGCTGATCACGTCAAGGCTATGGTCCGCGATTGCTTAAATGCGTATATTGCACGCAACAAAGATGCGGCTGAAGAGATTGCCGCACGCGACGACATTGTAGATAAACTGTACTCCACGATTTTCCATGATTTGATTGAATTGATGACGAAAAACAGTCAGGCCATTTCGCAAGGAACGCATTTGCTCTTGGTCGCGCAATATTTGGAACGGATTGCCGATCATGTTACGAACATCTGCGAATGGATTATTTATATGTCTACTGGTAAAATGACGGATTTGAATAAATAATACCCGAATGGCAAAGAGCCGCTGTGAGCTATGAATATTAGCTGACAGCGGTTTTTTTCACGGTTGTAGACAGACGCCTATTCTCCCTTTTGTGCATACAATACATCGATTCAATGGCAGCTAGAAGAAGTACAGGAGGGAAAGGCTATGACCACAAAAGTCCGCCATATATATGCCGCAGGGAATACTGCGCGAGGATACAAGACGTTTTATGACTCCGTATTGGAAGGATTGGAGCGCGTCTATATTTTGACAGGGACAGTGGAAGGAATTACCTCACCGCTCATAGAGGCGATTGGCAATCAAATAGCACGAGAGACAGATGAAGTGGAGTGGATTCATTCGCCTTTTGTGAATGGGCAGTTTGATGGTGTTATTTTTCCCAAGTATAAAGTGGCGATCATGGATGGAAGCTATCCCCGGATTTGGAGACCCGCTTCTCCGGGTGTAAAGGAAATTCAGGTCAATTTGCAGTCGATGGTCAACGTTGATCAGCTGGTGGATTACAAAGACCAGATTGCCAGTTGGTACGAAGAGATTTTTAGGAAGAGTGAAGAGGCATATCAAGCTTTTGGCGAGGCGCTGCGCATCCACGATGAGTGGGAGGCTCCCTACATTGAGCACCTCAACAGAGAAGAAGCCAATAGCGTCACGGAAGAAGTAAAAGCCTTGTTCTTCGGAGAGGAGCAACTGGAAAAGAAAGCAAAGGTACGGCGTATGTATTTGGGGGCAGCGACGCCACAGGGGCCCGTAGATCATATCATGAAGCTGACCGACCATTTGGAGAAGCGTTACTTTATCAAGGGCAGACCAGGCTCTGGCAAGTCCACTATGCTGAAAAAGTTGGTGGAGGAAGCCAAAACACGCGGCTTTGACGTGGAAGTGTACCACTGTGGACTTGACCCGCACAGCCTTGATATGGTCATTGTTCCTGAGAAGGGCCTCGCTATTTTTGACAGCACCGCACCTCATGAGTATTTTCCAAGCAAAGTTACAGATGAGGTTATCGATATGTATGAACGGGCAATTGAACCTGGCACAGATGAGGTATATGAAGAAGAATTAATGGATATTCAGGTAAGATATAAGCAAAAAGTGAAAGAAGCAACGGCGAATCTTCTCGCTGCCAAAGAGCTGCGCGACCAGTTGAACAATGCTTACCAGGAAGCGGTCGACCAGCAGCGTCTCAAGGCAGTTACGCAAGCAATTGTCAGCAGACTGACGAAGATGAGCTAATCGTATTCAAGTCGTGGAATGAAACCCGTTCGACTGCTCATACTACAATAACGGAAGATGATCGTTGTTGGAGAATGGAGGTGAGCAGCCGGATGGGTTTTGCTATGACGTTGGCTCTGTTACTGTTAATCAATCCCCTCGACCCAACGAATTTTTTGCAGATAGAGATGGAGGACAAGACGGTAGCTATTCTCAATCGGGCTGATTATTCTCTTCCCTTTGATGGTGTTCCTTTGGTCGATGAAAGCAAGCTTGCGCGAATGGTGGAAGAGTTGGCGAAAAAAGCGTACATCGAGCCCATCAATGCGACGATAAATAACGCAGGGGCCATTGTTCCAGAAACCAAGGGAAGAAGGTTAGATGACCTGGCATTTCGCACACGGTTCTACGATTATTTTTACGGTGCGGGAGCCGCAAGCATGAATGTCAGCTACAAAGAGGTATTCCCGAAGGTAGACAAAGCTCTTATCAGTCAGGTTCGGAAAAAAAGGATCGGACAATATGCGACCTATTTCAATGCAGGCAACCGAAATCGTGTACACAACATCAAGCTCGCCGCGCAGGCGATTAACAATTACGTGGTATTGCCAGGAGAAATCTTTTCTTTTAATAAGGTCGTGGGCAAGCGTACAAAAGAAAAAGGGTATTTGCAGGCGCCCATTATTGTCAGGGGAGAGCTGTCGGAAGGCATCGGGGGAGGAATTTGCCAAGTATCGTCTACCTTGTTCAATGCAGTAGACAAGGCAGGTCTGCATATTATGCAACGCTATTCCCACAGTCGAAACGTAGCCTATGTACCACCTGGCCGCGATGCAACAGTGAGCTGGTACGGCCCTGATTTTGTGTTTCAAAACAAATACGCCTATCCTGTCTTGATCCGTGCGATCGCGAGTAACGGAAGCATGTACGTGACGGTTCACTCTTTTCCAGAAATTGAGCATGAGCCAAGAAATGTACCAAGCGTGCGCCGCACGACTCCTGAGGAAGCACCGGATGCTCCATCTATTTTGAATGAAAATGAGCCGGCAAGCCCTTAGAGATAAGTTGGGGGTGTCGGTTTTTTTATGGCTTGCGTACGAGGCTGCGGTGGGGAGAAGAATATTTCCAGTCTAGGCTCCAGGCTCCGTCCTGCTGAGGGCTAAGACTGTCCGCTCCGAAGGGTTTTGCGGGGAAACGCAAAAGTGGTAGCCGCTTCGACGTAGGGGCACGTTGCGTTTCTTTTGCCCGCAAATCCCTTCTCCGCTCGGTAGGACTCCCCAAGTCGCTACGTCTGGAAATATTCTTCTCTGTCGTAACTGACTACATTCTTCCATCTCTTCAGGTATTTAAGACCCGGTTAACACGGAAAGCTCGTAGAGGAAACAGGAGAAATAAGCGAAGATCTTAGGGACGCCGACCGAGACGGAATGCAAAAAGCGAAACACGACTTTAAGCGTCCACCTCTGAAACACATCCTGAATGGACCACTTTGGACGCGGTTTCGCTTTTTGCATGGAGTCGGGCAGTCAATCCCACAGCGGGTGGCCCTAGAAGCTGGAGCGTTTTCTCCTGTTTCCGCCCCATCACGACAGCCCGACTTAACGCACGCTCTTAAAAGGTTGCCTAGTTAAAGTTTAACCTAAAGAAATAGTTGCCACGGAAAGAAAAACATCGTATAGTTTTCATGTGATAAATTTCGTACACGAAATATTACTTAAGAAAGGAGTGCGCTATGAATAAATCACTGCATATTCGGGACTTGTTAAAACGGTTGAACAAGACATTTGGCACGATGGCCACAAAAGAACTGTCCCAATATGGTGTGACTGTCCCGCAGCTAATGGTCATTCGAGAAATACATCCTGATCCCAAAACGATCGGTCAGATAAGCAAAGCCGTAGACTTATCGTACAGCACCGTTTCTGGCATCATTGATCGTTTGGAACGTGAACAACTCGTAGAACGTGTACGTGATGAGAATGACCGGCGTGTTGTCTGGATTCGTAAAACACCGAAGATTTCCGAGCTGTTCGCAAAGGTTGATTTTTTCTCAGAGAACTTTTACAAGCGTATTTTCCATGGATTTTCCGATGAGGATTTAGACATCATTATTCAGTCGATGGAAACATTGATTGCGAAACTAGAAGAACGAGAAAGTTGAGGAGAAACCATGAAGCGAAAACTGGTTTTGTATGTCATTTTGCTCCTGTTCGTGGCAGGTGGTGGAGGAATCGGTTACTACTATTGGTATCAAGGTGCGCATTATGTGACCACACAAGATGCCCGGATTACGGGAGACATTTATCGCGTTATGCCAAAAATGACAGGCAAACTGACCGGACTCGCTGTCAAAGAAGGCGACACCGTTATAGCGGATCAAATCGTAGGACAGCAGGATACAACTAACGTAGCAACGACGATGCTGGAAAACAGCGTGTTGCGCTCCCCCATTACAGGTACCGTGATTAAAACGCAAGCAAAAGAGGGAGAGATTGTTTCGACAGGGCAATCGGTAGCTCTCGTAATTGACGAAAGCAAATTGTACATCTCCGCCAATTTGGAAGAGACTGAGATCGAACGGTTGAAACTCGGCCAAAAAGTCGATTTTACGCTTGACGCTTACCCAGGTAAGAAATTGGGCGGTCATTTGATGGAGATCGGAAAGGCGACGAATTCTACATTTTCCTTGATGCCAGCGACCAATACGAGCGGGAACTTCACCAAGGTAACCCAGCGTATTCCGATCAAAATCGCCATAGATGACACAGCCGGTCTGGACCTCGTGGCCGGATTGAATGCCGAGATCAAAGTGCACGTGAAGGAGATGTAATCAAGCATGAAAAAGACAGCACAATGGAAAACAATCGCTGCAGTCATGGCGGCCGTTTCGCTGATTACGGCGGGCTGTAGCGAGACATCTTCTGCATCGCAAACGAGCGAGAACGTCCCTGTCGTGAAGACGTGGAAGGTGACCTCGGCCTCTACGGGTGTCATCGCCAATGGTAAGGTGGCAGCATCTGAGGAGATCCAAGTCGTTTCTAAAGTATCTGGAAAAGCAGCGAGCGTGAATGCAAAAGAAGGCGCAATCGTCAAGCAAGGCGATGTTCTGGTCAAGCTGGAGGCAGCCGATTATCAGCAGCAGATCAACCAGGCACAGGCAGCCATTGCTGGCGCTCAGGCAAAGCTGAGAGATACAAAAGCAGGTGCGCGCAATGAGCAACTGACGCAGCTTGCAAGTATTGTCACGCAGGCAGAAGCCAGCCTGAAGGTGGTCGAGAGCAATTACAATCGAATGAAAGCATTGTTTGATGCAGGGGCATTGTCCCAAGCGGAGTTGGAGAAATCTTCGTTGGATTTGGAAAAAGCACGCACAGGTCTTGAACAGGCGCAAGCCCAATACGATCTGGCAAAAGCCGGCCCAACTGCTGACACGGTAGCGGCTCTGCAAGCAGAAGTAAGCCGTTTGGGCTCCAATCTGGAGCTGGCGAAAAGCAATTATGACAATACCATTATTCGTGCGCCAATCACAGGTATCGTCGCCAAGCGCTCGGTTGATCCGGGAGAAATGGCAGCAGCGGGGACGCCTCTCATGGTGCTTGTGAATATGGCAGATGTCAAAGTAGAAGCAAGCGTACCGGAAAACCAAATTAACCAAGTGAAGGTCGGCTCTAGCGTTGATGTGAAGGTAGGCAGTCTGGGGGGCAAAGTGCTGAAAGGTACCGTTGAGTTTGTCTCTCCGATTTCGGATGCCAACAGCAGTTCTTTCCCAGTCAAAGTGAAAGTAAATAATAAGGACGGCTTGCTGCGCGCAGGTATGGTAGCAGAGGTCATGCTCCAAGGTCAGGCAACGCCAGGAACAAAATTGCCGACTTCAGCCGTGCTGGAAAAGGACAGCAAGCATTACGTCTATACCGTAGACGACAACGTTGTACACCAGGTGGAAGTTGCGGTAGAGAACGCAAGCGGCGAATGGACAACTGTCACGAATGGCGTCAAAGACAATGATCAAATTGTGCTGAACCCGACAGACAAACTGTCCGAGGGCAGCAAGGTGATCGCAAACTAACGGGGGTGATGACACATGGCGGAAGCGGTGGCACACCGAGAGGAGAAAAGCGGGAACGGCGGCATGTGGCTGTCTCTTCTCGCAATCCTCTCAGGAACCTTCGTTGCGATTCTGAACAATAGTTTGATTAACGTTGCCCTGCCAGCCATGGTCAATATTTTTGGTTCGACCACAGAGACCATGCAGTGGGTATTGACCGGATATATGCTGGCAAACGCCGTCATGATTCCGATGAGCGGCTCGTTGTCCGCCAAATTCGGGGCGAAAAAAATATTTGTATTCTCCTTATCCGCGTTTACTTTTTCGTCTATCCTTTGTGCCTTGGCGTGGAGTGACTCTTCGCTGATTGCCTTTCGCGTCGTGCAAGGTGTCAGTGGGGGGATGATCATGCCAATCGGGATGTCGATGATTTACATGATTGTTCCGCGTGAAAAGATCGGCATGGCATTGGGGATATTCGGGATTGCTTCCATGACAGCCCCTGCGCTGGGCCCGACATTAGGTGGATATCTCATCGAATTTTTAAGCTGGCAATTTCTTTTTCTGGTCGGTGTACCCTTTGGTATTTTTGCGGTGATCATGAGTATCGTTCTGCTCAAGGAAACGCCGAAAAAGCCAGAGCTGAAGTTCGACTTTATGGGAGCATTTCTCGCTATCGTCGGTTTCGGGACGCTGCTGCTCGCCTTAAGTAAAGGGCAAGCAGAGGGTTGGACCTCCTTTTTCATCGTCAGTCTGTTTTTCATTGCCGTGATGAGCTTGATCCTGTTTGTTTGGGTCGAGCTGGGGAAGGAAAGTCCGCTGCTCGATTTGCGGCTTTTGAAGATTCCTACCTTTACTATCAGCATTTTGACTTCTGGCTTCGTCATGATGGGGATGATGGGCGGTATCTTCCTGATGCCGATTTTCCTCCAGAACATTCAGGGATTGACGGCGATGGAGTCTGGAATCCTGCTGATGCCGCAATCGATTGCCATGGCGATCATGATGCCAATCAGCGGAAAGCTGATGGATAAATACGGGATCGGACCGATTGGGTTGATCGGCTTGACCATCATGAGCGTCACGACGTATGAACTGCACAATCTATCTGCTGACAGCATGCACTCATGGATCGATATGATCTTGACCATTCGCGGGATTGGGATCGGATTGTGTATGATGACGCTGTCTACGGTAGGGATGAACGCTGTTCCGCGTGCAAGTGTGGGGGATGCTTCTCCGCTGTCCAACGTCTTGCGTCAGGTTATGAGCTCGTTTGCCATTGCGATTTTGACCGTGATCATGCAGGCGCGTCAAAATTTTCACATGGCTTCAATCTCTGAAAACTTGAATACGGATATGGCGATGCAGTTTATCAGTGGCATTTCCGGAATGTATGCACAAGTAGGGGTAGATGCGGCGAGTGCGACTGGGGGAGCCAGCACGATTTTGTACGGAATGATGGCAAAAGAATCGTTGGTCCAAGGTATCGGGGATACTTTCCTCGTCTCCGTTATTCCTATTGTCCTCTCGATTCCACTTCTGTACTTCCTGCATAAAAAGCCGAAAAAAAAGCAAGAGATACCCGCAACCGAGAAGGCGACAGCCTAATAGCAAGGGGCAATTCCGCAAGTCTTATCGAAGACTTCTTTGGAATTGCCCCTTTTGCTGTTAGGTCATTATTTTAAATAACCAGTACAAAATCCGTCCTACGATGTAGCCAAGAAGAATTGTCCAGCCAATCTTCGCCCAAATGTTCAGTCCCTTGACGAATTCACGCAAGCTTTTTCGGTTCTCCGGTTGCTTGTTCAATGGAGGACACTCCTTTAGCAGGTTGGTTAAAACGAATGAACACATAAATGCCTGCGATAATGATCAAGCCGCCAATCCATTGCGGAGGCGTTACCACTTCACCCAAGATGAAGTAAGCGAGAATCGCAGTCCCGATCGGTTCTCCCAAAATCCCCATGGATATCGTCGTCGTATTGAGCCATTTAATAATCCAGTTAAAAATAGAATGTCCAAGTAAGGTCGGGAACAGGGCGAGACAGAAGAACCAGCCCCAATCCGACGCAGGGTAACCGACGAGCGAATACCCGAGAGCCAGATCATAGGCGACCAGAATCACGCTGGTGGCCGTATAAACGACAATTGTGTAGGCAAAAGAGGACATATGCTGGCGAACGTACTGCCCGACCAGCCAGTAGCCCGTCACAGTAACTGCTCCCATCAATGCGAGGAAATCTCCCCATAAAGCCATGCCGCCTACTTGAAAATCTCCCCAGCCAATCACGAAGCTTCCCGCAATCGCCAGCAAGCCGCCAGATAGAGCCAGAAATCGAATTTTTTCACCAAAAAAGAAATAGCCGCCGATGAATGCAAATAAGGGCTGCAAGGTAACGAGCACAGTAGAACTGGCTACAGACGTGTAGTTCAGCGATTCAAACCACAACAGAAAGTGGCTTGCCAAAAAGGCTCCGGATAAAATACAGAGTAGCCACACTTTTTTGGACATTTTTCCAATCTCTGCAAGGGCGCCACGATTCCAGAATAAAAAAGGAAGCGTTAAGAGAACGGAAAAAATCAGGCGATACGTAGCGATAATCGGAGCAGGCGCATCCGATAGCTTTACAAAGATCGCAGAAGAGGAAATGGCGATCACCCCGATTAAGAGAGCCAAATACGGGGGGAATAACGGTTTTTCCAAAGATTGATTCATTTGTACACCTTCTTATGCAGGTAAGGTCATATTTCATTATTGTAATTGTACAGTTGGATTAAAAAATTCACAATGTTATGTGTACCCCGCCCTTTGAAAGGTTTCTTTTCAATCAGGTTATCCTACTGGCATGAGAAACTTACTGGCTATTTTCCGTATCGCTGCTTTCATGCTTATCCTCATTTGTATCCCGACGCGAAGCGAGGCCTTGCCGCTCACCTCGTTTCATATTTTGATTGATGTTGGCCATGGAGGGGTAGATTCGGGTACTTCTTATGGGGATTTACACGAAAAAGACATCAATCTGCAAATTGCCAAACGACTGTATCAGCAATTGACAGCAGCCGGATACACGGTGGCTTTGAATCGGAACAAGGATGTTGCCCTGAGTGATGACAATCGTTGGTTGGACAACCGATCGCGGCATATACGAGACTTGGCACAGCGCAAAAACTTGGCAAAAGAAATCGGTCCACAGATGATGCTCAGCTTGCATGTAAACTGGTCACCCAGTACGCGGCGCAGGGGCGCGATTATTTTGCATCAAAACACAGAAGAGAGCTACCTGTTGGCAGAGCTGCTGCAAAACTCGCTGAACAAGCTTACAGGAACCAACGAAAAGCCAGTCAGGGGAAAGACGTACTACATGCTCCGTCATAACTACTGTCCGTCTGTCATCGTGGAGATGGGCTTTATCAGCAACGCGCAGGACCGCGAAATGTTGACGAATCCCAAAACACAAGAAAAAATCGCTCAGGCCATTACAGAAGCCGTGAGCGAATACGTAAAGTTGTCGGGAAATAAGCAAACGGAGGCGAGTGTTGAGGAGAGCTGGTGGCGAAAATTAATGGGCAGTTTGCTGGATAAGCTTTGAAATGGTTACAAATTCGGCCTCCTTCTGAATTCGCGGGATGTACTGGCGCAGAACGGAGGCTGTTTTCTTGCCAGGAGGTCCAACATGACCAATCGCGATGCAGATCGGATGGTTTCCGATTCTTTGGCAGATCTTTTCCATTTGCTTCGTAATATGGGGGACCGTATAGATATCATCGAGAAAATAGAGATTTTCTGCAAAAGGCACGCCCATTTCAGCTGCAACCTTACCTGCAACGCTCTTGTCGGTCGTTTTGCTGTCCAAATAGATCAGCCCGCGTTCTTTGACCACTTTCATGATGATGCGCATGATCCGCTCGTCAGCCGTTATTTTTGAGCCCATATGATTGTTCATGCCAATCGCGTGAGGCACATCGTCAATCGCTTTCTCGACGCGACTGCGAATTTCTTCGTCGGACAGATCAGCCGTAATGGCACCGGGACCAAGCCAGGAGCGTTTTCCTTTCATCGGCTCCATCGGCATATGCAAGATGACATCATGACCTTTTTGATGGGCGAGCTCTGCATCCTGCTTCGTGCTTGGCAGAAACGGCATGACGGCGATTGTCAGAGGGACGGGCATCGATAAAATTTCCTCTGTCCCCTGCATGTTGTTTCCGAAATCATCGATGACAAATGCGATCAGCTTTTTTTCAGCGGGTTTGGGCTCCACACTAGGGGTCGCCGTTACTGGCAACGAGCCAAAGGATAGAAATAATGCGAGCAAGAGAGGAAGCGATTTCCTCCAATTCATCGAATCACCTTCCTTGTCCATTTTTTTCATAGTCTGTTCAATCAGCTTGTTCTTTACCCGCCATATCTACGGCTTGGTTTGTTGTTTGCCCTATGTTACGATTAAAGATAGTAGTTTTGTAACGAGAGGGGTCGAATTCCTTGAGTCATTTTGTGTTGATTGATGGAAACAGTGTTGCGAACCGGGCGTTTTATGCGCTTCCTTTATTGTCCACATCGGCAGGACTGCATACGAACGCAGTGCTGGGCTTTACGACTATGCTGTTAAAAGTGTTGGAGGAAATGAAGCCAACGCATATCATGGTTGCTTTTGACGCGGGAAAAGTCGTGTTTCGCCATAGCGAGTATGCAGAGTACAAAGGGGGACGCAGCAAAACTCCGCCGGAGCTGTCTGAACAGTTTCCACTGATTCGGGAGCTGTTGGATGCCTTCTCAATCAAACGCTTCGAGCTGGAAGGCTACGAGGCGGATGACATTATCGGTACGTTGACGAAGCAGGCAGATGAGCAAGCTTGGAAAACGACTGTCATTACCGGAGACAAAGATATGCTGCAGCTCGTGTCCGAGCATGTATCCGTTGCTTTGACGCGCAAGGGAGTCAGCGAAATCGAGTTGTACACTCCGCAAGAAATTCACGAAAAATACGGCCTTAAGCCGCTGCAAATAATTGATCTGAAAGGCTTGATGGGCGATTCGTCCGATAACATTCCAGGTGTCCCTGGTGTCGGAGAGAAAACTGCTCTGAAGCTGCTGCACGAATATGGCTCTGTTGAGCAAGTACTGGAAAACATCGATAAAGTCTCGGGCAAAAAGCTGCAAGAGAACCTGCGTGAGAATGTAGACAAGGCGAACATGAGCAAAGCCTTGGCAACCATTTTGCGTGAAGCGCCTGTGGAGCTGGATGTGCAAGAGACTGGCTATGAAGGCTATGATGGTGTACCTCTCAGCGAGTTCTTTAAAAAGATGGAGTTCAAATCGCTCTTGTCGAAGATCAAAGTGGCACAGCCAGCAGATGGAAGCGGACAAGCAGACGCCAAGCCGTTTTCGTTTGAGAGGATTTCAGAGGAAAACAAAGCAGCGTTCGAGTCCAAGCTGACTTCGCCAATGGCTCTTTACATCGAAATGGACGGGGAAAACTATCATCATGCGCCATTCCTTGGGATTGGACTGGCTGCGGATGACACGGTGATGTTCGTTCCGTGGGACGTAGCCAAGGAATGGAAGGCGCTCTGTGAGTGGCTGGCTGATCCGGCGAAGGAGAAGTGGGTATTTGACGGCAAGCGAGACACGGTTGGACTCGCTTGGCATGATTTGGGGATAAAAGGCATCAGCTTTGATGTGTACCTCGCTTCTTACCTGCTGAATGCGGCTGAGAGCAACCCGACTTTGGATAGCATTGCGGCCCAATACGCACAGACACGGGTATTGTCAGATGAAGAGGTGTACGGCAAGGGTGCCAAGCGTCTTGTTCCTGAAATGGACGTGCTGAGCGAGCATGTGGCGCATAAAGCGGCAGCCATCTGGCAGAGCGTGCCTGTCTTGCGCGAGCAGCTGGCGGAAAACGAAATGGAAAAGCTGCTCGGAGAATTGGAAGCCCCGCTGAGTATGGTACTGGCACTCATGGAAAAGCAAGGCGTGAAGGTAAACAGTGAGCGCCTCGTGCAAATGGGGGAAGACTTGGACAAAAAGCTCGCGGGTCTGACAGAACAGATTTTCGAGCTGGCAGGTGGGGAGTTCAACATCAACTCGCCGAAGCAATTGGGTGAGATTTTGTTTGACCGCTTGTCTCTGCCTGTATTGAAAAAGACCAAAACAGGGCCTTCTACCAGTGCAGATGTATTGGAGAAGCTCGCCCCGTATCATCCGATTATCGATGCGATCCTGACCTTCCGTCAGCTCGGCAAGCTCCGCTCTACGTATATTGAGGGCTTGACCAAGGAAATCCATACGAAGACGAGCAAGGTGCATACGCTTTACAACCAGGCAACTACGGCGACAGGGCGACTGTCCAGTACGGACCCGAATCTGCAAAACATCCCGATCCGCATGGAAGAAGGACGCAAGATTCGCGAGGCGTTTATCCCGTCGGAGGACGGCTGGTACATGCTGGCGGCCGACTATTCCCAGATTGAGCTGCGGATTTTGGCCCACATTTCGCAAGACGAGAACTTGATTGACGCCTTCCAAAAAGGAATGGATATTCATACCCGCACCGCCATGGACGTATTTGGTGTGAGTGAGGAAGAAGTGACCTCGCTGATGCGCCGTCAGGCCAAAGCGGTCAACTTCGGGATCGTATACGGCATCAGCGACTACGGTCTGTCGCAAAACCTCAATATTACCCGCAAAGAAGCTGGCGACTTCATTGAGCGCTACTTTGATGTCTTCTCCGGTGTGAAGCGCTGGATGGATGAGATCGTCCAGCAGGCGAAGGCGGATGGTTATGTGACGACCTTGTTGAACCGTCGCCGCTACCTGCCTGATATTCGCAGCAGCAACTTCAACCTGCGTTCGTTTGCTGAGCGTACCGCAATGAACACGCCGATCCAGGGTACTGCAGCAGATGTGATCAAGCTGGCGATGATTCGCATGCAAGAGGCAATCGAGGAGAAAGGTCTCGCTAGCCGCATGCTTTTGCAGGTGCACGATGAGCTTGTATTTGAAGTGCCAGAAAATGAGCTGGAGGTCATGCGCAAGCTGGTGCCAGAAGTGATGGAGAGTGCGCTGTCCCTCAACGTGCCGCTTAAGGTGGACGTCAGTGACGGACGTACCTGGTACGATGCGAAGTAGGCATGCCTAGAACATAAAGATGGAAAGACAGCGAGAGGAGGAGGGCATATGCCAGAATTGCCGGAGGTAGAAACCGTCGTTCGGACTCTGCGTGGCTTGGTCATGGGAAAAACGATTGAGAGAGTCAGTGTTCATTTGGCGCGCATTGTGCGTCAGCCAGATGACGTAGAAGCTTTCAAATCTCTCTTGGTGGGACAAACCATCCAGGATATCCAACGGCGGGCAAAATTCATTCAGTTTTTCTTAAACGAGGATGTGCTCGTGTCCCATCTGCGTATGGAAGGGCGCTATGGCGTGTATCAGGCGGATGATCCCGTTGAGAAGCATACCCATGTCGTCTTCCATTTTACGGACGGAACGGAGCTGCGTTATCGGGATGTTCGCCAGTTCGGGACGATGGATCTGTTCCCTAAGGGGAAGGAAACAACTGTCGGACCTTTGGCAAAGCTGGGGGTAGAACCGCTAGATAAAAGTTTTACTCCTGAAGTTTTGGGGAAATTGTTAAAAGGACGGTCAACAAAAATTAAGCCGCTTCTCCTAAACCAGGAATGTATTGTAGGGCTGGGGAATATTTATGTGGACGAGTCACTCTTTAAAGCAGGCATTCATCCGGAGAAACCAGCAGGAACGCTGACAGATAAAGAAGTTATCCGACTGCACGAAAGTATCGTCTCTACCTTGCAAGAAGCGGTAGAACAAGGGGGCAGCTCCATCAAGTCGTATGTGAACGGACAGGGCGAGATGGGCATGTTCCAGCAATCGCTTTTGGTGTATGGGCGAAAAGATGAGGCGTGCACGAAGTGCGGGGCCGAAATCATTCGGTTTGTAGTCGGCGGCAGAGGGACACATATTTGCCCAACCTGCCAAAAGTTATAACAGTTCTACCAAGGGAGGAGGATGGGCATGATACTAGGATTAACAGGCGGAATTGCCACTGGGAAAAGCACGGTGACAGGTATGCTTCGAGAGCGCGGAATTCCTGTCATCGACGCTGACCAGATCGCCAGAGAGGTCGTAGAACCAGGTAAATTGGCCTATGAAGCGATCGTGCGCCATTTTGGACGAGAAATCCTATTGGAAGATGGTCAGATTGATCGGAAAAAACTAGGTGAGATCGTGTTTTCGGACGAGTCCGAGCGTCAAAAGCTGAACGCCATCGTCCATCCCGAGGTACGCCGCGTTATGCGGGAAGAGGCCGAAGCAGCGGAAGCGAATGGAGCCGAGATCGTCTTTATGGACATTCCTCTGCTGTATGAGAGCAAGCTTACGCATATGGTAGAAAAAATCGTGGTCGTCTATGCGCCCTACGAGATGCAACTGGCGAGAATGCTGGAGCGCGACGAATTAGAGGAAGAACAAGCACGAAAAAGACTGCGGGCGCAGTTTCCCATTGATCAGAAGAAGCAGGGGGCGGACTTTCTGATCGATAATTCTGGTTCGCGTGAAGAAACCGAGCGTCAAGTGGAGGCAGTATTGGCCGCGATTCGATCGGAGCGTCAATCATGAGTTTTGGCAAACGTGCAGCATTGATCGTGCTCGTTTTGGCGAGTGTATTTCTGCTGCTAAACACGCCATTGGTGTGGAAATGGATGTACCCGATCAAATATGAGCAACAGATTGTGACGGCTTCATTGAAATATGAAGTGGACCCTCATTTGGTATTGGCCGTCATTCGTTCCGAGAGTGGGTTTGCGACAGATCGCGTTTCGAAAAAGGGTGCGGTAGGGCTCATGCAAATCATGCCGGAAACAGCGGAGTGGATCGTCAAGGAGGCAGGCTTCCGTCCAAAGGACAGTCAATACTTGTACGACCCTGTCATGAACATCGAGATTGGGACATGGTATCTCGATTTTTTGCTGTCCCGCTATGATGGGGACATTGTCCAAGTCATTGCCGCCTACAATGCCGGTCCGGGAAAAGTAAACGGATGGCTCGCGAGTGAGCAATGGGACGGAACTCGAGAGACGATTGAGGACATTCCATATGGGGAGACCCGTCAATATGTCCAGCGAGTGCTCTATTATCATGATCGTTACAAAAATATATACGACTTTCAATTACGTTAAAAATTATGAAAAGCCGCTTTCTTACTGATAAGAGAGCGGCTTTTTCCTCTTTTTTTGGGTAGGGTAAATCGTCCAAATATTTATTTTTCAGTAAAACACATTGATAATTGTGTCATACTTATTATAATAAAAGTATCAGATAAGCGTAACTCAATTCGAAAGGGGTTTCTATATATGACAATTAAAATCGGTATTAATGGTTTCGGACGTATTGGCCGCATGGTATTCCGCCGCGCTATCCAGGACCCCAACATTGAAATCGTTGCAATTAACGCCAGCTATCCAGCGGAGACGCTTGCACATTTGTTGAAATATGACACGATCCACGGACGCCTGCAAAATAAAGTGGAAGTCCAAGACAACAAGATTATCGTAGATGGAAAAGCAACAGTTGTACTGTCTGACCGTGATCCGCTGAAGCTGCCTTGGGGTGACCTCGGAGTAGAGATCGTCGTAGAAGCTACAGGCAAGTTCAACAATCGCGAAGGCGCTGGCAAGCACCTGCAAAGCGGTGCAAAAAAAGTTGTGATTACAGCACCAGCGAAAGAAGAAGACGTCACGATTGTGATGGGTGTAAACGAAGGCACCTACGACCATGCCAACCACCACATTATCTCCAATGCTTCCTGCACGACCAACTGTCTCGCACCTGTGGCAAAAGTGCTCAACGATGCATTCGGTATCGAACAAGGTCTCATGACTACCATTCACTCGTTTACAAACGATCAGGTGAACCTCGACAATCCGCATAAAGACCTGCGTCGTGCACGTGCAGCTAGCGAGTCCATCATTCCAACAACTACCGGAGCTGCTCGTGCAGTAGGAATCGTTCTGCCAGAATTGAATGGCAAGCTGAATGGGTTTTCACTTCGCGTACCGACTCCAAACGTTTCTGTAGTAGACTTGGTGGTCAATACCAAGAAGCCAGTTACATTGGACGAAGTAAGCCGTGTCCTGCGTGAAGCGAGCGAAGGCAGCATGAAAGGCTACCTCGAGTTCTGCGACGAGCCACTCGTATCCAGCGATTTCAATGGCAACGATCACTCCTCGATCATCGACGGTCTGTCTACGATGGTAATGGGAGACAATCAGGTGAAAGTGATTGCATGGTACGATAACGAGTGGGGCTACTCCTGCCGTGTTGTAGACCTGGTTCGCCACGTATCCGAGCAGCACAATCAAGCTGCAACAAAAGAAGCAGCTGCCGTTGGTGTAAAATAAAATGCATAAGCAAAACCCCTTTGCCGATTTCGAGCAAAGGGGTTTTTCGTTGCTTCGTATTTACGATGAGGTAGAAGAATCTTCTAATGAGTTCACGTTAAACAGATCATCATCTTCAAAGCCGACAATAAACAGTCGGATGTTCGCCTTGAGATCGAGGTCATAAGGGCTAGGGACGTCGTTTCCTCGTCCGTCTTTTATCACACGTACAGTAGGACGATGCGAATAATCCGGATCAACCCGACTCACTACCCCGACTTCTCCGGTATTCAAAACGACGCTGCTTCCAATCGGGAAGATAGCAATGTGCTTGATAAAGGCATTGACTAGATGGTGCTCGAATAGCGTACCGCCAGATCCAAACAGGTATTCCACGGCATCCTGTGGCATGTAACGCTTGCGCCATGGACGTGGAGAAGTCAAGGAGTCGTAAATATCACAGAGACCGACGATTTGTGCGAATTCGTGAATTTGCTTGCCGGATAAACCCTGTGGATAGCCGCTTCCATTTAGCCGTTCATGGTGCTGCAAGCAGACGTGTGCGGACAAAAGCGAGATATCATGCTGCTTTCGCAACAAATTAAAGCCAAGCATCGTATGCTCTTTGGCGATTTCCTTCTCTTCGTCCGTCCAACGCTCTGTTTTTTGCAACAGCTCTTCTGGCAGGCTTATCTTGCCGATATCATGCAGCATGGCACCTATCCCTAAGTTCATGAGCTGTGTGCGATTGTAGCCCAGAGACATGCCCACAGCAGTCGCCAGCACAGCCACATTCACAGAATGATGGTACAAGGATGGCGAATGAGTGGAGATCGTTGTCAAATGCCCAACCATTTGTTTGTTTTGCATCAGGTCGTCCAAAATCGAACTAAAGGCACGCTGAAAATGAAGGCCCATTTCTTTTAAGGAAATTTTCCGGGCCAGCTTGTTTGAGTTTGTAATTTGTTTGATCGTCTTCTCGATGGCTTCCACAGCTACTTGCCTGGTTTGTGGGCGAATTACTTCTTCCACAACGATGTCATTGGTACGGGGATCATCGATATACACCGAATCAACACCAGCTCGCTCTAATCCGGAAATGAGTCGTTCCGTTAATTGCATGCCGGTTCCAAGAAGCACCTTTCCATCTTCTGTGAAGACCGTACGTCCCAATTTCATTCCAGGCTGTAGGTGCCTTAAAGATACTAAACGCATGACTATCCCTCCAACAGTACCATAATTGTACTCCATTCGACTTATGCTTTAAATAGGTACAAGGATTGACTTGACTTCTGACAGGAATATGAGGGACACTGTAGACAAGTATTGTCAGTATTGGAGTTGATTCTGATATGCGTTGTCCATTTTGCGAATATAATGGGACTAGAGTCCTGGATTCACGTCCTTTCAATCATAATAAATCCATTCGCCGCCGCCGTGAGTGCGAAGCCTGCGAGCGCCGTTTTACTACCTTTGAAATGGTAGAAGAAACACCTTTGTTAATTGTGAAAAAGGACGGAACACGCGAGGAATTCAGTCGAGACAAGATATTGCGGGGGCTGGTGCGCGCTTGCGAAAAGCGACCTGTGCCATTGGAAGTGCTTGAAAATGTAGTGAATGACATTGAAAAAGAATTGCGCAGCTGCGGGCAAGCAGAGATCCCGAGCAATGACGTTGGGGAGAAGGTCATGGAGCGTTTATACCATGTCGATGAGGTCGCCTATGTACGCTTCGCTTCTGTATACCGCCAATTCAAAGATATCAATGTATTTATGAAAGAGCTGGAGGAGCTTTTGGCTCAAGCGCGAAACAGCTCGTTTCCAAAAGAATAGATAAGCTTTTTTCTGCCAAACTCGCAACTTCTCTCTCTCGCTCTTGCGGCCGATCCGCCAGGGCTTGTTTGGCTTTCCAGCTGATTTTTCCGCGAATGAATGGGTAGTCGTGCTATAATAATAGAATCGAATTTTGTCAGGAAGGAAAGATCTGATGCGTCGTTTAGTTTGGAACGAGTTGTTGCCGAAGGATCGATATCTGGTGCGGATGGCAAGACCGATTGGCTTTGCCGAAATGGGCTTTGTTACGCAGCTATACTTGCCGATCATCGGTGTCGAATCGTACGCTCTCTACCAACTGCTCGTCCATGGCGTGCAGGAGGTGAGCGGAGCCTCCTCGGAGGGGACCCATCGCAGTTTGATGCTGACGACTTCGCTTTCTCTGGATCGGCTATTGGATGCGCGTGAACGTCTGGAGGCAATCGGGCTAGTCGAGGTGCGCCGCAGGGAAAATCAGCAGCGTGACTATTATTACGAGTATTTGATCAAACCGCCGCTTAGTCCGGCTGAGTTTTTTGCAGACTACGTACTGTCATTGATGTTGTTAAACAAAATCGAAAACGTTCGCTATTCGCAACTGCGCCAGCATTATGCAGATACGCTTGGCAGTCAGTTGGATCAAGAATACTCCATTGTGGAAAACGTCACGAAAGATTTCCATGATGTGTTCCAGTCGTTGAAGCCATCGGAGCTGGAAGTGAAAAAAGGATCGGAGCGGGATCAGTTTTTAACCGAGATGGATAACAGCTTCCCGCAAGCGCCGATGAAATCTGGCTATGAGGCACAAGTCAACCATTCGCTGAGTGTATCGTCTTTGCGCCTGTACTTGCCGGATAATGCCGACTCGGTCAAAGTTTTGGAAGGCAAGAGCATGGAGCTGTTGTTTTCGCTGTGCCATTTCTATCAGCTGGACAGCTGGGGGATGGGACAGGAGCTGCGTGATTGGACACTGTACAAGTCGGATCGGAGTTTGGACGGAGAAGTTTTGCGCAAGCGTTTGGTACAACGCTACACGGAAGACAAGCTGTACCGAACGGCGCCTGCAACTGACACGGCAGAGGATGGATGGGGACCGGGTCGCTTGCCTGAGCCTGGCAGCGAAGCCTTTATCCGTGCTTGTCGCCAGCTATCTCCGGTGACCCTGTTGGAAAAGGTCGTTGGTGGCAGAATTAGCAAGGTGTTTTTGGAACGGGCGGAAACGCTTGTATTTGCGGATGGGATGCAGCCGGAAGTCGTCAATGCGCTGCTGCTACATACGCTAGCTAGCATGCAAATGGAGCTGCCAAAAGCGTACATGGAGACGATTCGTGACAGCTGGAAAGCCAAACGGATCGCGACAGCTGACGAGGCAGTCAAGCAGATCCTCGAACGTGCGGATCAACGGGCACAAACAACTGAGAAGGCAAAAGCGGGCAAGAAGGAATCTGCCCCTGTAAGACGCAACGGTAGAGCCATCTTGCAGGACAAGCTGCCAGCATCTGTCGAGTGGCAGCTGTCGCAGGAGAAATCCGCGTCGGATGCTGAAAAGAAACAGTCCATTCAGGATTTTCCAGACTTGCAGAAAAGACTGGAAACCTTGCGAAAACGGAAATAAGGAGTGTGAGGGAGCATGGAATCTATCAGTGAGTTCATGCAAGAGCTCGCCAAACGTACACCGCGTCAGTTGCTGACACCGGATCAGCAGTTAGATAAAATGTTCCGTTCGTCAGCCTATTTAAAAGCATTTCAACAAGAGCATCCCGCATTGACCAGGGACGATTACCTTCGCTCGCTCTCCAACATCTATACGGCAGTCAAGGAGCAGTATTGGTGTGAGCGTTGTCCGGGTCTTGGCGAATGCCCGAATTTGGTCAAGGGGCATAGCACTCATTTGGAGCTGGCTCACCATCATATTATCAGCTCGATGACGCCCTGTTCCAAGCAACTGTCGCACGAGGAAGAGATTCGCCGCCGCCGACTGATGCGCAGCTATTACGTTTCCGAAGAGACCTTGAACGCGAGCTTTGAGGGCTTGGTCATTGATTCCGGGAATTTGGCTACCGTAGATGCCGCGATTCAATTCTGTGAAAAAGTCGGAACAGGGGAGCGAGTAAAAGGACTTTATTTGCACGGTCCGTTTGGGGTAGGAAAAAGCTACATCATGGGAGCAATCGGTCGCGAGCTCTCAGAGCGCAACGTCGCTTCCTTGCTGGTGTATGTGCCTGACTTTATCCGGGAGATGAAGGATTCCATCTCGGATCAATCGTACGCGGGGAAGCTGGAGCTGCTGAAAGAAGTACCTGTACTGATCCTCGATGATATCGGCGCAGAGAACCTGACGCCATGGGTTCGGGATGAGATTTTGGGGGTTATACTGAATCAGCGGGCAAACAACCATTTGCCTACGCTGTTTACTTCGAATTACTCGCTGAGTGAACTGCAAGAGCATATGTCTATCTCCAACGGAAATCGGATCGAACAAACAAAAGCGGCTCGCATCATGGAGCGAATCCGCCATTTTGTCGATGTGTATGAAATTTTACGCGAGAACCACCGTTCCTAGCACTTGTGTCCAGAGGCGAGAGAGCTCCCAATGCGTGAGTGCGAGTACTTCTCTCGCCTTATGATACGGACCGAACAGGACGTGTGACGTCGTCCCTACAGGAGAGGCGACAATTCCCAGTGAATCAGCCATGATCATTGCACGGGCCAAATGATAGTCGTGGCTGATGATCAGGGCGTCTTGTATATGATGTTCCTCCAAGACCTGCTGGCCGTACAGCAGGTTTTCGTATGTGCTGGTAGACTTGCTTTCCAGCAAAATGTCCTTTTCGGGAATTCCCTTGGCAACCAAGTAATTTCTGCTCACAGCAGCTTCCGTAATCGTTTTGCCTTCACCGAGGCCGCCTGTGACCAACAGCTTCGATACATAACCTTCTTCATACAGGGTCGCCGCCTGCTCCAGACGTTCGCGCAGACCAGGACTAGGTCCCTCTCCCCAGACAGCTGCACCGAGGACAATGCCGACAGTTGCGTGCTGGGCGTTGGCTCCCTCAATCGTCTGTTCGATACGGTACCAGTTGTAGCCCGACCATATCAGGCCGAGCAGCACGATAATCTCCAATCCTATCCAAATCCTGCGCCAGCAAGGACGCTGTACGCTTGTCGTTCGATTTTTCATTCTTCGAATCTCCCTCATAGTCGCTCTCTTTAATTTAGACGTTTGAAATGGAGTCTAGTTACAAAGCTCGACACATGCCTGACACGAAAAACTAGTAAATTGTTTCTTGCTCTTTGCCGATATAGTAATGGTGGAATGGTTTCGAAGAACAGCAAATTTCATACTTGCGAGGGAGGCTAGTTGATGTTCTGGAAAAAAACGATGCTCTTGTTTCTGGCCGTCCTGCTATTAGTGGGGACTGGAAACGCAGGGGTAGGATTGGCTGCCGATGAAATCAGCCGACTCGTTCTGTCCAAGAACGAGGTAACATTGGAAAATGGAGATTCTACCAAGCTGACGGCTACCGCTATTTATGTGAGCGGAAAAACGGAAGACGTCACCGTCAAGACAGAATGGACCACGCAAAATGCGGATGTAGCCTCTGTATATGCGGGGCAGATTACAGCCAAATCGGTAGGGAAATCAACCGTAACAGCTACGTACATGGGTAAGCCTGTTGTAGTAGGTGTAACTGTAACGAAAAAGGTAAAGGCACTGACGACAGAAGATCAAACGTTGAACGTACGGATCGGCAACACAGAAAACGTAAAGCTGACAGCTGTTTACAGTGATGGGACAACAGAAGACGTAACGACCCAAGCAGACTGGACCATCGATAATCCGGCGATTGCAACTGTAGTAAACGGTGCAATCAAAGGTTTGAATTCAGGAACAGGTACCGTGACAGCGAAGTTTGGCAGCCAGACGACGACTATCTCTGTCAATGTAGAGATTGCACACAGACTGGAGCCTAGCAAAAACCAGGTTTCACTCTTGCTGAACGGCGAAGAAAAAATCAAGCTCAAAGCTATTTTTCCGGATGGAAGTGTAACGGAAGACGTCTCCGACAAGGCTGAATGGTCTTCAGACAATACCGCTGTAGCCGATGCACTCAAAGGAACGATCAAGGCTTATGGCGCAGGTACAGCAACGATTACTGCGAAGTATGGTACAAAAACAGCGACAATCAAAGTCGATGTGGATACAACGCAAAAGCTGGAACTCAACAAGCAAAACATTTTCATGAATGTGGGCAAGGAAGAAGACATTGAGCTGAAAGCAACGTATGCCAATGGCGGCGGTTCCACGGTAGTGAACGATAAGGCCGAATGGTCCTCCGATCGCGAGGACGTTGCTTACTACAGCAACGGGAAAATCCACGCGGTGAAGTCCGGTGAAGCCGTGATTACTGCGAAATACGGAAACAAATCGGTTCAGGTACGCGTAGATGTAGAAGTACCTCGTTCCTTGTATATCGTTCCAGCTTTCCTGACGATGAAAAGCGGAACAACGAAAGATGTAATTGTAAACGCGTCCTTCGCAAACGGTACAAGTGAAGATATCACTTCAAAAGTAGAGTGGTCTTCGGACAATGCAGATGCCGTTTTTGCTAGTGGCAAGACCGTATCCGCCTACAAGGCTGGAACGGCGAATGTAACCGCTAAATACGGCGGAAAAACAGCGACACTGGTTGTCGATGTAGATGTACCGCAAAACTTGGCTGCAGATATCACGACAGTAGCAATCCCAGTGGGTGGCGCGAAGCAAGTGAAGGTAACGGCTTCGTATCCAGATGGAAGCACTCCAGCAGAAGATGTCACACAAAAAGTCGTTTGGTCATCCAGTGCACCGAACGTAGCAAGCGTGCGTCAAGGCTTGATCACTGGTGTGTCAACAGGTGCAGCGACCGTGACAGCTACATACGGAACACGCACAGTGAACATTTCCGTATCGGTTGGCGTCATGCAGACATTGACGGTTGACAAGAAAAAGATCGTGCTTGGAAATGGCAAGTCCGAAACCGTTAAGCTGACTGCAGCTTACGCAGATGGAACGACTAAGGATGTAACAGATACAGCGACATGGAGCTCGGCTTCTGCTGCTGTAGCAGAGGTAATGAACGGGAAGATCACAGCGACAGGAGCAGGGAAAACGACCGTAACAGGTACCTTCGATGGCAAATCGGTTTCGATTGCAGTAGAAGTAGACCAAGCGACGAATCTCTCCGTTGATCCTCGCCTACTGATCCTGAACGTCAACGAGTCAAAAGAGATCAAGCTGAACGCAACAGACTCCGCTGGCAATTCGGACAATGTGACCAGTGATGCAGAATGGTCCTCGTCCTCGGTAAAAGTAGCGGATGTGGTAAACGGCCGTGTAACAGGTCTCTCCAACGGACGTGCAACGATCACCGCGAAATACGGCGGCAAATCGATCAGCATCCCGGTAGAAGTCGGAATCGTGAGCAAGCTGGAAGCAAACAAGCGCTTCGTATCTACGAAGTCGAACAGCAACGTACAAGTAACCTTGACAGCTACCTTCTCCGATGGCCGCACAATGGATGTTACCTCAATGGCTGACTGGAAGACGAGCAACTACAAGGTAGCAGACGTAACCAAAGGCCTCATTACAGGACGTACCTACGGAAAAGCAACGATTACAGCGAGATACAACGACAAAAGCGTATCGATCCCAGTCGATGTTGATACATTGAAATACTTGAAGACAGATGTCGTACAGCTTGTCATGAGCAAAGGTGAAGTGAAGCAAGTGAGCGCTATCGCGACGTATGCAGATGGCTCTGAGCAAAATGTCACCAAGCCAGCTCTCTGGACCACTTCTCGTCTGTTGGTAGCCGATGTAAAAGACGGCGTCATCAAGGCGACAGGGTCGGGTAAAGCGACGATTTATGTGCAGTATGGCGGGAAGAAGACACCGATTGTGGTGACGGTGAGATAGTGGGTTTGTAGGGAATAAGAGGGAAGCCAACCGGTGGAGATCGGTTGGCTTTTTATTTGGTTTTTTCAGCAGGGACGGGGATTTATCTGATTTTTTCGCTTGCAGTGTACGGCGGGCGTATGCTATACTGATTTCACTGAGGCGGTATACGCTGGAAGTACCATACATATGGGGCATTAGCTCAGCTGGGAGAGCGCTACACTGGCAGTGTAGAGGTCAGCGGTTCGATCCCGCTATGCTCCACCATACGAAAGGTCTTTGAAACCCTTGAGAAATCAAGGGTTTTTTGCTTTTTAGGAAAATAAGAGGGAGGGTGATTTATGTAAAGTTTGGTGTATTCAATAGTTATTGGTCATAAAATGGTCATGTTGTCTCTTAAATAGCGTTTTGGTCATGTTTGTTGGTCATATCGAAAAGGGAAGATTCAAACCTGTCAAAAACATCTGCTTGCACGTTAGGGAGTAAATGACTATACGCATCAAGCGTCATTTGTACTTTAGAGTGACCTAAGCGTTCACTAACAATCTTTGCGTTCACACCATGCATAATTAAGTGACTTTGTTCGTGAGATGTTATCAATGGGACTCCTGCCAAACGAACAAGCTCTTCATTCTAGCATTGTTGGGATTCATAGGCTTTCCCAAACTGGTACAAACTATGAGGCCATAAAAAAGTGTTTGGAGGTTATGGAATTTCACTTAGAACCTATTATAAAACACATCCATCTGATTTAATTGCAGAAGATTTTAGATTGGCAATCAAAGGTGTTGAAATTGAGTTAGACAAAGGCACTTTTATTTCACCAATTACATTTGCTTAAAATCAATATTTGATTGAAAGAAGCACTATTGTAAAATAGTGCTTCGATATCAGCTATTTCTTTTTTGTCTTGGTGCCCTTTTTACCTGTGTCAGGGTTGACGTTCCCTTTGGTAGACCAGTTGTTCTTGAACTTCCCATCTGCTTTGGAACGGTGATGCGATTTTACTTTAGTTCCATTCTTTTGGCGTAACTCTTCACACTAACATGCCCACTATGACTAGAAGATTTGGAACTTTTTGCAGATACAGGTGTTGAATCAATGGAAGAGATAAGTCCGAACAATGACAAACTTAATAAGCAACAAATTACTTTTTTCATAAATACCTCCTTATGTAATTATTGGAAATCATTTATACTTTACAGGACGTATTCGTCTTAGTAAATCGATAGTGTTAACGGTTGTGAGATATTCCATTATAAGGAGAATTTGAATGGGATGTTTGAGTCCTAATATGGGTAGCGGTGCTTTTATTGTTTGGATTTGACACAATACACACAACCGAAGTTGGTGTTCTTGGTGGGTACAATAAATTCACTGGTAAGTACATTGGATATGCTACATTCCCGAAGCGTGAAACGGTATTAAATGGTTTTAGTTGGTTTTAGATCATATCTACTATTGCCTTAATAGTAATAGGAGGGGCAATTGGAGCATTTATTGACTACAGGCTAAAATACAGAAAATCAAGAGGATATGACGACTAAATAAAAGATTGTATTTAATAAAAACAGGGGGCTATCTTATGACGCAAGTTCGTGAATGGGAGTCTTTATTAACAAATCAAAAGAAAATCTGCTACATACTAAAAAAGCTATCTTATGTTGGTGGTAGAAGGGTGTCTTCTGATGGATTTACTAGAATGATGGTAGAAGAGTTTAATTTTCCAACAAATTCAATCCGTGGGCATATAACTAGCATTAGGCAGCAATATGGCTTCATTAAAGGTGCAAATGGCGGAGGATTAATCACCATTACTGATAAAGGTATTGAATTTATCTTTAACAATCAGAAGAAAATTGATGATTGGTACAATGATTATCAAAAAACGATAAAATGAAGATTTGATATAAAAACGAGGTACAAAAAGTGGAAAACCAAAAAGAACAGTGCCCAAAATGTGGATGTTATGAAATCAGAAGAGGGAAGCAAGGTGGGCATGCGATAGTGACTCCTTTAGACAAGTTTTTTGGTCTTGGCTCAACTATAATTCATAGAATTTTTACGAATTGTGGCTATGTTATTGATAGTTATGTTGAAAAGCCGTCTAGATTTAAAGGATAAAACGGTGATTGGATTGGATGAAAAATGTTAAATAAGAACTCATTTGTTGTTTTTCTTAGAATAGGTTTATACATTGTTATATTCATTACAGTTGGACTTTCTTTGCAAAGTCCAGTTTATGCAACAGCAGTCAGTCTTGCAGTTGCTTCTTTAGTTGATTACTTTATATTTGTGAAAGATCGTTGGTCAATAGGGTTAAGTAAAAAACGGTGTATTTACGATTTCTTAAAAGGGTTGTTGGGAGGCTCCCTAACACTCATTGTTATTTTTACTACTGTCTATATCTTTGGTGGACATAAAATAGTAGGACTCACCTTTGATGCTAAAGTAATTCTAATTTGGGTAGTTACATGTATTATCGTTGCTTTGTCTGAAGAGTTATTTGCTAGGGGGTATGTCTATGGTGCTCTAAAGCATTGGTTCGGTGGAATTACAGCATCGATAATTAGCTCAGGAATATTCACAGTTTTTCATCTTACTAGACCGGGAGTAAGCGTAGTTGCCTTAAGTACTTTATTCTTTGCTGGAGTGTTGTACACGTACATGCGGGAAAAGTCTGGGGCAGTTTGGCTTCCGATAGGCTTCCATTTTGCTTGGAATTTTACATCTGGGATCATGGGAATATGGCGTAATGAGTTAATCTTATTTGAAACGGAATTGTATAATAATCATTTGATTCATGGTGGAACGTATGGAATTGAAGGTAGCTTATTTACAGCTCTATTCTTCCTTATATTGACTGCTACAGCTTTGTTCGAAATAAAAAGGCTGTCTAAGAATTCAAACGAATAGGTAATTTGATTGGTGGGGATTTATCTTGAATCGAAGTAATTCCACAATTAAAAAACTAAGACCAATAATTAAAAGCCCTTACAATAAGGAAGACTTCTCTTCGTATTATGAACGCGTAAGTGGATACTTTCCAAATATTCCTGAGTGTGTATTTAAAAACTGGATTTACAGGCACCATGATTCTATAGAGAAATATTCTTTTTTAGGTTTTGATAAGATGAACTTTCGAAAAGTTAAGTGGAATACAAGTAAAATATACGACGAAATAAACTCATATCCTGATAATCGAATATTTGATTTGGGCTATCAAATAAATGAAAGAGAAGATAAGAGTTGGCTTCAAAAGTATATGTTAAACCATCCGACATGGCCTGCACCTATTATAGTATTTCAAAATGACCAATGTTATAACCTGGGTAAGCCGTATCATATAATGGAAGGTCATTTAAGACTCAGTTATTTTCGTGAAATTTATCGGGAAGAAAAGGATAAGCTTTTAGAAGTACATGAAATCTGGTTAGTTACTATTTGATTAATACAGCGAATTGATTGTGATTGGAGCAGGATAGTAAATGGATGCAACACTGATTACCGTGATAGGGACACTTAGCGGTACTTTGATTGGCACACTTGGCACTTGGATAATAAACGATCAGAAAAATAAAAATGACAATAAACAAGCAGAACAACGAAGAAGATGGGAATTGGAGGACAAGGAGCGCGCAGAATCTTATGAAAAAGAGCAGAATAAGTTTCTTGCTTATAACAAAATATTGAAAAGTGCAAGTGAACATATGATTGTGACCACTGGAAACTATATAAATCTACGTGATTTTAAAATTAAAATCTATATGGACAATGTTCGTCCTCTTATTTATGAGAATCTACATATTCTCGACAAAGAAGTAGTAAGTCGTGTTAGAAAAATTGATACTGAGATTGATAAGATGAATTACCTTGTCGACTCAGAACCAGAATGGATTGATTATTGTGCTCAACTTTATGACGAAATGTTGGAAATGATTGAACACAAGTACTTAGATTAGAATAAAATATCGTTTTAATTGGAAAAGGAAGTGATATTTGTGATTGAGTGGATAAATAATAATTCTGGGGTTATTCAAAGCATTAGTGCAATAGTAATGATGTTGTTAACTGCTTTCTATGTAAGATTTACAAAGAAGATTCTAGAAGCAAATGAAGGTGTTTATAAAGAAACAGAAACTTCACGTAAGTTGACTGTTATGCCCAATGTTATTGCATACTTTGACACGCCCGTACACAACATCTTGAACTTCAACATTGCAAATATTGGAGCAAATGTGGCAAGAAATACAAAGGTTGAGTTAGAATATCTCAATGAAATAGCGAAAGAGAATGAGATGAGAAAGACATATATTCTATCTGAGGGAATATCAACATTAGCGCCGAACCAGAAACTTGAAATGTTTTTTGGTACTTTGCTTGAGTTAAAGTCAAAAGAAGGGGAGTTTCCGAAATTAAACGTGCATGTAACCTTTGAAGACAATGAGAGCATGCAATACAGAGCTACATATACTTTAGATGCTAATATGTATAAAGGAGTAGCACAAATTCATATAAACGGACTGCATGATCTAACTAAAAAATTTGATAAATTTGAAAATGAATTCAATAAAATGAGTAGAGATATTAGACGACATCTAAGCGATTTGGAAGAGAAAGAAAATGAGACTAACGAAAGTATGATCATTTTGAAGTAGAGCATAGTTGTAAATTTGCATTTCAATAGGATAGGAGTGATTAGATTGTACATTAGAGTAATGAACCAAGGAGAAGTTATCCATAACAAGGAACACATGTATGTACATAATGATTTAATAAATGATTCTAAGTTGACGCTAGAGGCTAAAGGATTGTTAATGTTTCTTCTTTCTAAATCAAAAGATGCGAGTTTTATAGAAGTAGATGAAATACTTAACGCATCATCAGATAGCGAAGAGGAAACAAGGAAAATACTTAAGGAATTAGAAGAGCTTAATTATATTCAGTTCGTTTTCTCATAAAATGGGGACTTTGACTAGTTAATGTGAGGTGCTTTCAATGGCAAAAGGGATCAGAAGGAACATGAATGTTGCAATGGATTTAATTAAGAAAAATAAATGGAAGCCAATCGTTAAAAATGGTCAGGTTTATAAACCACAGAAGGATCAAGAAGAGTTATTGAAATGGATATTGGAACAGAAAAAAGATGGGACACGACCATTCCCTTCAGACAGGCTAGTTACGAATGGGAACCTAATAGATGAATATACAAGAAATGTACTTGTGGATTTGTGTGCGGCAGCAGTCGATAATAACTGGTGTGGTAGATCAGAAATGTGCCTTTACTACTCTTGCTTAATAAGATACGTATTAAGGTTATTGGGTCACAAGGCACAAGTACATATAGGTGAGGCTATTTACATGTCTATGCATGAAGCAGGCATGACTTTTTCTTGGGAGCATTCATGGGTTACTTGTGACAATATATTAATCGATGGAAATGTTGACACAATGATCGAAAATCCATTTGTGCCTGTTGGAATTGATCCTGCTCCCTACTGGGGAGACATTTTTAAAACTCCAAATGATCGAATTTTTAGGAGTGTAAGACTTTTAACAGTTGATCAAGAGCTTGAGGAGCTTGATGATACTTACATTGACTGGAAGAGAAGAGTTAAAAAATACTTAAAATCTCAAGGTTACATCTAATAAAATGTGAGTTTGATAGGGTTAACTTTAAATGGCGGTGAAAATTAATTTTGAAGCTTACAAAACATGTAACATTATATTTTTTAGAGATTCTATTTGTCACCACTATCATTGTTTACATTTTTAAGGGTGCTGATATTGGGATGGATAGCCTTTTAAGTACATTTAAGGAATATGTTTTTGCTTATACTCTTTATCAATTAATACTATTATCGGTATTCAAACTGAAAGATTCAATTGAAATCGATGCGCTCACAGCAATGAAGTACCATACAGATAAATTCCAAACATATGTTGAGTTCAGTAACAAAATCCCAAAAGAAGAAATAGAGTTAATTAATATAAAATTGGCACAGAATCAAAAAATGACATTAAATACAAAGCATCGTGAGTATTTGAGGAACCTAATTCAGATTGCTAAAAATTATAACAATGATCTTATTGAGAAAAATGAATTGAGATTAAGACTAAAACAGGAATCAATCAATTTAGATCTTATTTTGAAACAATATGGATATCATTGGATGAATTCAATTCTCCTAAGAGTGATAAAGTGAATTGATACCATGTCAATAAAAATTATCATTCAAAGTTAAAGAATGTAAATGAACGGGTCTTCTTGTTGCTGGAAATTGAGCGGATTATATGTGCTAGGGAAAGTGGTCACAAAAATGGTCACATATTTCCGATAACAAGAAATAACACGTAAGATTGACGAATGAAAAATAAGCCCACAAAACCTTAAAAATCAAGGGTTCGAGGGTATTTAATATACTTCCCAATAACCATAAATCACCCCTACTTCGCTTCTGGCAGTGAAAAGGTCATCGGTTCGTCCACCATATAGCAACTATGGAAACGGCAGAGATGCCGTTTTTTCTTTTTGTATCTTTTGTATAAGAAATCCCCCCAGTTTGACGGAGGTTTATCTTATAGTTTTAGTATCCATCCTCGGAACTCGAATATACCGCGCTTCTCTGAAAAAACGGAGCGAAAAGATACTCTCTCCCCGCTCCGTTCATCCTTCTTCCCCCAAATTCACAAATTCATCAAACCCCGAAACGCTTTCATTTTCCCTCTGCTAACAGGAATCTCGGTCTGACTGTCATCATTCATCTTAATCAAATACGTATTATTAAACCACGGAATAATCTCTTTAATATACTTCACATTCAAAATATAGTTCCGATGACTTCTAAAGAAATAACGCGACCGATTCAAAATCTCCTCCAGCTCATTTAAGGACAAGTCGCACTTGTCGATACTCTCTTTTGTCGCCACATATAAATCTTTCTCCCGCACAAACGCAAAGTAAATCTGCCCTACAGGGATCGGAATGATCTTGTTGGTCTTCCGGATGCAGACATGCTCTTCTATCAGGGGGACTGTCGCGGTGCGGTCATTCATGGCCGATCGGTTCCTCAGTGTCCTCACTTTTTGGATCACATCGTCCAATTTCGATTCCATGATCGGTTTGGTCAAATAGCCCACAGCCAGCGTTGAAAAAGCCTCCAGAGCGTGTTCATGATAGGCAGTAGAAAAAACGATCAATGGGGGATTAGACATCTGATTCAATGTTTTGGCAAATTCAAGCCCATTCATCCCGGGCATCTGAATATCAAGCATAAGCAAATCAGGCTCAGAATTGATCATATGAGGCAATGCTTCAAGCGGATTGGTATAGATTGCGTCCACCTGGATATCAATATATTTTTTCAGCAAATATTCCAATTCGGAACAAATGGCTGGCTCGTCATCGATGATGATTGTTTTCAGGAGCATCTGGATGCACTTCCTTTTCAAATACGGATAACGGAGCAACAAAGGATACGACTGTTCCCAAACCAGGCTGACTTTGAATCGTGAGACCGTATTTTTTGCCATAAATGGATTGCAGCCGTGAATGGACATTGACAAGGCCGATCCCTTTCGATCGGCTGTTCCAGATTTCGGCCAAACGCTCTTCACTGATTCCAACTCCATTGTCTTCAATGCTGATTTTCACTTCATGGTCGTACGGTTCCACTCGAATCGTGAGCAGACAGTCGCTAACTTTTGGGGAAAGTCCATGGTGAATGGCATTTTCCACGATCGGCTGCAAAGTCAGGACAGGCAATTTGCGCTCCAGCAGAGATTCGTCGATCTCCATGTTCACCTTTAAGCGGTTGCTAAATCTGACCTTCTCGATTTCCAAATACGACTTGATTCCGTCTAATTCTTCCTGCAAGCTGTGATGATTTCCCTTGCTTTTCAAATTGCGCCTGAAGATGTCACTTAAATGACCGATCAAGTTTCTCGCCTGATCAGGGTCTGTACGACAATACGACATAATCGTCCCCAAGGTGTTGAACAGAAAATGCGGGTTGATTTGTGCTTGCAGGGCACTCACCTCAGCTTGCTTCCGCATTTTCGCTTGATGCTCGATCTCCGCCAGTTCAATTTGGACCGACAGCAGCTTAGCGAGGCCGTCCACTAGCTTCTCGTTGGTCTGGGACGTCTTGGAGGAAGAGGTTTTATAGTAGAATTGCAGCGTCCCGATTTTCTGGTTTTGATGATACAACGATGCGGCGCTGATCGATTTTAGGCGAGGTGGACGCGGAAGAGCAAAATCTTTGTCGCACCATGTCCCTGTAGGGTGGTTCAAAACAGCCTCCGCTACTTGTGTGCACAGCGTCTCTTTCTGCACATGATTCTCCAGTTCGTGGCCTTTTGCGCTGAGCAGCTTTTCTCGGTCGGTAATGGCGACTGCATCCACTCTGGCCATTTCACGGATCAGTTCAGCGGTTTTATTTGCAGAATGTTCATTTAGCCCCGTCCGCAGATGAGGCAACGTCTGGCTTGCAATCGACAAGGCCAGGTTAGCCCCCAATGCGCCGGACTGGTCTTGCATCATTTTGAGATTTTGGAAAACGCGCGTGAAAAGCAACAGTCCTGCAATGGTCATAATCGTGGTCGGGATCGCGATTTTTACTTCCAGTTCGAGTGCCGCAGAAAAAGGCTTGGCCATGAGAAGCACCAAAACTTTTTGAATGAGCTCGGCTGTAACGCCAATCAGTACGATATGCTGCCATTTTAGACGCAGCATATTCATTTTCGTACTTACGATCCCGGCCAAGTAGCCGTTCATTACGGTCGAGATGGCACAGGCGAATGCGGTAAATCCACCGATCGAATAGCGATGAATGCCTCCAATCAGGCCGGCAAAAAAACCGACGACAGGCCCCCCGATCAACCCGCCCGCGACGGCACCGACAATGCGCGTATTGGCGAGTGCGTCATTGACCCGTAGCCCATTCTCCGTTCCGATTACCGACAGGAACCCGAACAGCGTAGAGAGGATCACGATCCGCATCCAGTTGTTTTTCCCGTACACGATGTTCCGAAAGTAATCTAGCTGGCCGATGATAAGGGCGATGACTGCGATTACAGAGATGTTTTCAAGCAGTCCCAGAAGCATAGTGATTGTCATAACAGCCGCCTCCCTATGGAAAAGGGTAGCCCGATCCGGTCGAAAAATCAATGTAACTCAACTGGGTTTTTCGGCAGCTCAGATGCCGTTTTTGCACATCTGGAAGTATTCAATAGATTCTAGCAAAACAAACAACTTAGAATGAAAACAGTTCTTCGAGAATCCATACAGGTAAATATGTAAACCCTTTCAGAAGAGGTATAGTTTCATTTGAAAGCGGTTAAATAATCCCAAGTGCGAATGGATTCGGGTCAATCATAAGGAGGGGGCAGCAATGAAGCCATCGAGTGATCGTGAAAATACGCGGCGAATCACAAGCAACATCTTTAAAGGTTCACTGGGGAACCTGATTGAATGGTACGACTGGTATGTCTATGCAGCTTTTGCGGTGTATTTCTCGTCTCAGTTTTTTCCAAAAGGAGACCCTACCAGCCAGTTATTGAATACTGCCGCTGTTTTTGCTATCGGATTTTTAATGAGACCGATCGGGAGCTTGCTCCTGGGCCGATACGCTGACCGTCATGGGCGCCGTGCCGCGTTGACGTTGTCTGTCACCATCATGGCAGGTGGTTCTCTGGTGATTGCCGTAACACCAAACTATGAAACGATCGGCGTGTTTGCTCCTATTATTCTCGTTCTTGCCCGCCTGCTCCAAGGTCTTTCGCTTGGCGGGGAATACGGAACATCTGCCACGTACCTGTCCGAGATGGCTGCGAGTGGTCGCCGAGGGTTCTATTCCAGCTTCCAGTACGTCACGCTGATCAGTGGACAATTGCTGGCACTGGGTGTGCAAATTATTCTGCAGCAAATACTAAGTGAAGATGCGATGATGGCATGGGGCTGGCGAATTCCATTCATCATCGGAGCATTTGGCGCAGTAGCTGTGTTGTGGTTGCGCCGTAGTATGGACGAATCAGAGCAGTATACCAAAATGGAGTCGAAAAACAAGGAGAAGGCGGGTACGCTTCGAGAGCTGATGAAGCATCCGAAGGCGGTGCTGGCAGTCGTCGGCCTTACGCTCGGGGGAACCATCGCCTTTAACACCTACACGACCTATTTGCAAAAATTCATGGTGATTACGGTAGGACTGCCGAAAGAAGTAGTCAGCTGGATTAACTTTACCGCATTGCTCGTATTCGTCGTCTTGCAGCCGATTGCCGGTATGCTGTCCGACCGAATTGGACGGCGCCCGCTGTTGATTGGTTTCGGTATTCTTGGAACATTGTGGACCGTACCAATGTTTTTGCTCCTGGAACAAACGACTAGCCCTTATGTTGCTTTCTTGCTGATGCTGTCTGGTCTTATCATTGTTACCGGCTATACGTCTATCAACGCGATCGTGAAAGCCGAGATGTTTCCTACCGCCATTCGCGCTCTGGGCGTAGGGTTTCCATACGGGGTGACCGTCGCGATCTTTGGAGGAACAGCGGAGTTCATCGCGCTATGGTTCAAAAGCATCGGGAACGAGTCTCTCTTCTATTACTATGTAGCAGCTTGTATTGCCATAAGCCTCCTTGTTTACTGGCGCATGGGTGAGTCGTCGAAAAACTCGCAGATCGAGGCTGAGCTGAATACGGCAAAGGACAAGCATGCTTCCAATCAAAAGGTAGCGAACTGACATTTTCAAACTTCGGTGCAGAAGTTGATGTGCCGGGGTCATCGGTTCGATCCCGTTATGCCCACCTAACCAAAAAAACACGATCCAATGGGTCGTGTTTTTTTGTATTTGGTAGAGTACGGCAATGGCGATCTTTTAAAGAGCGCTGAAAAAATCGCCCAAGAGAACTCATGTCTCCTGAGCGATTTTTTGATTTTTACCCTTGTCCTACAATCTTCTTCAAACGCCCCACCAGCGGAATGACAATAATCGCTGCTACAACCACTTGCAAAACATTCCCCGGAATGGAGCCAAACGGCTGAATCCAGTTCCCGTAAAGAATAACCTCAACAAAGTAGTAGCCCACGATCTTAATCACCAATGCAGCGGCAACTGCCAGTGCGTACACAAATACCCGATTGCCAGGCACCTTTTCGGCGATGAGTCCAGCTACATAGCCCATTGCACCTACGATCACGAAGGTAAACGGTGCCCATGCTGTCCAACCGGAGATAAGATCGAAGAGGCCCATACCAAAAGCTCCAGCGATAGCTCCTGTTTTTCTGCCGTACACAAAGGCAGCGATTAAAAGAGGCACGTTACCGAGATGAATGAGACCACCGTTCCCCATGATCGGGAGGCGTAAATTGATAAACATGGTGGCTGCGAGAGTAAAAGCGATAAAGAGTGCATTGATAACGAGGGTTTTCGTCTTTGTTGCTTTTCTTGATGAAAAAGTAGAATCCATATGATAGCCTCTTTCTTATTTTTACTATTATCATACTCAGAATCAGCTACATAATAAATACACTTTGCACGATTTATTTGCCTAGGTAAATCATTCCAACGGAAGAGATACGCTGGATAAGGCTAGGAAGAAGGTGCAGGACAGTGACAGATTAGGAGAAACTAGCTGCTCCTCTGCTGGAAGGCGGCCCCGCATATAGCCGCATCAAGTTTTTGGAAAGTGTGCAAAAGCACTCGATAAGTAAGGTAACAGGAAAAACTCAAGCTGAAATAGGCTTGAGTTTTTGTTCTATGGTTCGGCTAGGCTTAGGCTAACCTCGCCCCAAGCTGCTTCACCTTTTCCAGCCACTTCTTGCGCTTTTCCTCCGCCGAGGCATTCACCCCACTGATCTCCGTAACCTTCACAGGCTTAATCCCGCAAAACTTCAAAATGTTGCGTTTCATCACGAGATGTCCGGCTTGCCAGTAGATCAATCGGTTGTACCAAGATGGAGTATCCATAGTCACAATCACATGCGCGGTTTTGCCCGTCAACAGCTTATCCCATAGAGAAGAGCCTTCCCGATATTTATAGGCGAACCCGGGTAATAAGACACGATCAAAAAATCCCTTCAAGATAGCGGGCATCGTACCCCACCAGGTCGGATAGACAATGACCAGATGATCCGCCCAACGAATGAGGTCCTGCGCTTCTTTTAAGTCATCCTCCAGCTCCGTTCTTTTCCGATATCCGTACTTCAGATTCGGGTCAAAAGAGATTTGGCTCAAGTCAATGATGCGAATCTGTGCTGCTTTGCCTTTAGCTCCTTCCATATAGGCGTGCGCCAACGCAGAGCAATAGCTCTCGGGATCTGGATGTCCGATGATAACGAGAATGTTCATTTTCATATCCCCCTGTAGAGTTGATTCCATAAACGACAGATCGTGGTAAACTGAACTGTATTCAGCATATCGTGTGGAAGGGAACAGATGAATGATCGAAAGCGCATAAATGTTGTAGATTCACGCAAAGGGGGTTCCGTAACTTGGAAAATGCGCATGGGTTTGCGATTTCGATGGTGTATCCGATTATGAAGACAATTACTCACAAAAAGCTTGATTTTGAGCGTTTTTGTGATCATATTTCTTTCGACAGTAGCTTGTTAAAAGATGTAGAGGCGCGCATTAATGAAGCGGAGCTCGAGCGTTTGATGAAGGAAGCGGCCATTTACACGCAGGATGATCATTTTGGGCTGCATCAAGGGCAGTTAACCGATATTGCCGATCTGGGCATTCTTGGCTATGTCATGATGCATTCGGAAAAAATCGTCGATGCATTGAAGGCTTATCAGCGGTATCACGTGATCCTTTGCAGCGGGTACGAGCTGGATTGGGAAGAGCGGGGGAACGATGTTTTCTTGCGGTTTCATAGACAAAGCCCTGGGAGCGTGTCTCGCCATTGTATGGAAGATATGGTCAGCTCCTTGTACCACTTGATCGTCCGTATGAGTCATCGCGCCATTCCGTTACAGGCAATACGATTCACACACGACGCTACGGCCAATGTCGCTCCGTATTTGAATCTGTTCGGAATGGAGCCTTGCTTTGGTGGAGAAGAAAATGGGCTCTTGGTAGGCAAAGAAATTTTGCAATACCCGATCCTGTATTCAGATGTTCGGCTACGTAAAGCTTTTGAACCAATCGCGGAAGAAATTAGAGAGAAGCTGATCAGAGGGCGGGAATTTTCGGACCGCGTGTTTCAATGGATGATGGGATGTATGCCTGCGGCTTTTCCGACTTTACAGCAGACTGCCGCTGCTTTTCATATGAGTACGAGATCCCTGCAAGCGAAACTAAAGGCGGAGGACACTTCTTATCATGAATTGTCCACGAATGTCCGCAAAGAAATGGCAATGGGGTATTTGCAGCAAGCGGAGTATTCCATCGGAGAGATTGCGTACCTGCTGCATTTTTCAGATCCAAGCGCCTTTCAAAATGCTTTCAAGAAATGGACGGGGCTGACACCGGGGCAATATCGGATCAGTCGCCAAGCACTTGCCATGTAACGTTAGGATGGAACACGCTGCGTAAGCGTGTTTTTTTGTTTGGTAGAGTCTCTTCGTTTGACAGACTGGAAAATCATGGTGTAAACTTTTTTTATTCCGACTGTACAGTATAAATAAACGAGGTAAAATCATGCCCAAATTAGGAATGGAACCAAAGCGCCGAGCAGATGTCATTAATGCGACGCTCACTTGTATTAGCAATCACGGGATTGATGGCATGACATTGGATAAGGTGGCGGAGTATGCGGATTGCTCAAAAGGTGTCGTCACGTATTATTTTAAGAATAAGGATAATTTGACGAGTGAAGCCTTTCAGGCATTCTTGGCCTACTATGGCTTGAAAATCGAATCTGACATTGAAAACACCATGACCGCCAAGGAAATGATGGACGTTACGCTTACGCATATCTTGCCGCCATACGTGGACGACAAGGAAAAACGGATCAATGTTTCGCAGCTGGATGGCATCGCTAACATGTACATCCCGCATGAAGATCAAGCAAGACTCTTTGTCCAATTCTTCTCCAAAGCCGCATTGGACCCCAATCTCCAAGAAGTGGTTGCGAACAGCTATTCGAGAGATTTGCAGGGCATCACCAAGATTTTTGATTACGGCAAGCAAACCGGGCTTATGTCCGTAGAGGATTCGCAAAGCGCTGCCTACGGACTCATGGCGATGGTTGTGGGCTTGAGCTTCTTTCGAGTGGCGAGCGTTCAGCCGGCAAACGGCGAAGACAACCGATATATTTGTGAGGATTATGTAAGGCAGATTACCAATAGAAGATGAGGAGGGTACACATGAATATTACAAAGGTAGAAGCAGCCGTGGGAAACATTGCGATCGTGAGCGGAAGCGAGGTATTGATTATTGATGTACAATCTGCCCTGGATCTGATTGCAACCGTACACTATGAGGCAGACAGTAATCGTATCATTATAAACAAATCATTGATTAACGAAAGCTTTTTCGATTTAAAAACACGCCTTGCTGGCGAGATCCTGCAAAAGTTCATCAATTATCGGGTGAAAGTAGCGATTGTAGGAGATTTTTCGGTGTACACAAGTAAAAGCCTAAAAGACTTCATCTATGAATCCAACAACGGAAACGACATCTTTTTCTTGCCGACCGAAGAGCAGGCGCTCGAGAAGTTAAGCCAGGTGAAATAGAGATGGAACGGGCGTACCCCATGGTGAACATCCCAGCAGGGCATATCGAATTACGGGACGATCGGATTAAGGCCACATGGACAACCGAGGTGAACGCTTTTTTACTCGCACCAGTTCCTGTTACGAATGCGTTATACTTCTCGGTTGTACAAAAAGCAGCTGGACCGAATGACCACCCAGAGACTCCCGTTGTAAATGTCTCGTGGAACGATGCGATTTTGTTTTGCAATTTGCTTTCTCAGCAAGCAGGTTTCACGGAATGCTACTCGATAAGGGAAGATGGTGAGCGTGTCGCATGGAACGAGGAAGCGGATGGCTATCGTTTGCCGACAGAGGCTGAATGGCAGTACGCGTGCAAAGCAGGGACGGGTGGTTATCGATACGGCGATCTGGATGAAATCGCATGGTACCAAGAGAACGCTGAGGGTACAGCACATGCGGTAGGACAAAAGCTGCCGAATGCGTGGGGGCTCTACGACATGCTGGGAAATGTTTGGGAGTGGTGCTGGGACCTTTATGATGTGAATGTATACGGCTCCTACCGAATTTTTCGCGGTGGCAGCTGGGCAGAAGAGGCCAGGGGCTGTGGGGCGACTTGCCGTAGACGCAGTCACCCCACGTTTCGAATTGATGATCTCGGCTTTCGTCTTGCCAGGTCCTTGTAAGGTGACATGAGTATCTGTATTTGGAATAAGGTTCTAGGGGTTGCAAAATCCAAAAGAATCCATTACATTGATTTTAGTTAGATAGTCTAATTATATGTAAGGTGGATCATGAGCAGAAAAAACAAGTGTGAGCATACATCCGATCAATTGCCAAAACTAGGTATTCAGCCGTATTTGGATCTGATGGAAAAAACAGCTCTGCAAAATACGGATCGCAAATTGGCTCATTTGGGGTTATTGATGCTATGGATGGGGGATAACGCCATAGACGTCATTGATTTGAATTTGGAGAAATTCGGCATAACGGAGTGTAAATGGGACGTATTGCTGTTGCTTACGTTACATGAAGACGGAGAACTTATCACCCCCTCTTCGCTTGCAGACAGGCTGGGCATTCGGCGTGCTTCTGTTACAGCTTTGCTGGACTGGCTGGAAAAAAGGCACTGGATAATCAGAGAGCAAAGCAGGCTGGATGGTCGCAAGATTCATGTCAAAATAACACAGGAAGGCAGAGATTTAGTAACCAGAGTACTGCCAGTTTTTTGGTCTGCCTGCGCCTCCATTATGAGCGAATTAGAAGAGGAAGAACGGATGCTGCTGGAAAAAATCTTGATGAAGTTGAATAGCAGCATGGAAAAGAAACTGGGGGTGGGAAGATAAGATCATATTTTTTTGTAAATATAATTAGATAATCTAACTATAATGTGTGTACATATTTGAAAAAGAGGTGTGCGATGCCACAGCGAAACTACTCACTCATGACGGCAATCCTATGCTGGTCTGGAATCGTCGTCATGTCGAGCTTATACGTTACGATTCCCCTTATGACCATATTTGCCGATCTTTTCAGTATTACGTTGACACAGGCTGCAGCAGCAGGCAGCGCATTTTCGGTTGGGTTTGCCATTGGGTGCCTGATTTATGGACCGTTGTCCGAAAAGTATGGCCGCAAGAACGTTATTGTGATCGGGATGATTGTCCTGACTCTCATTTCTTTGTTGCTTGGTAGTGCAAATGATTTCGCATGGATCATTGTCCTCAGGAGCTTGCAAGGTGCTGCCGCTGCTACGTTCTCGCCTATTGCGCTCGCCTATGCTGTGGAAATGTTCCCTCCGGCAAAACGGGTAACGGCAATCGGATTTATCAGCACAGGATTTTTGGCGGCAGGAATCATTGGTCAAGTGATCAGTAGCGTAATGAGTCAACAATACAATTGGCACGCCGTATTCTATCTGCTTGCTGCTATCTATTTCGTGACGCTGCTCGTGGTGATGAGATGGCTGCCAAAAGAAGAGAGTCCCCTTGTAACCGTGAATATTTGGGAGCCGATTAAGCGAATTCCCTCCCTGTTCAAACAAAAAAATATCATCTTGAGTTACATAATCGCTCTTGTACTGCTTATGTCATTCGTTAATATGTATACGGTATTGGGCAGTTATTTGGCGGGACCTGATTTTGGGCTTAGCAACCAGGATATTCTACTTGTTCGAACGATTGGTGTAGTGGGCATGCTCATTTCTCCACTGGCGGGCGGACTGGCAAAACGGTTTGGCTTACGTACCATGCTACGCTGCGGGTTAGGTCTGGCAGTGGTCAGTATGGTTTCCCTCGGTATGATAGCTAATTTGTCTCTTTTGATCGGTACGAGTGTGCTTTTCGTTGCTGGAATTGCGTTATCCGTTCCTTCCCTGATCACGCTTATTGGACAGCTAGGGGGCAAATCGCGGGGAATTGCGGTTTCGGTGTATACGTTTATCCTGTTTTCGGGAACAAGTCTTGGGCCGATATTGTCCATCCGTTTGATGAATGTTGGCAGCTATGAACTTACTTTTGTACTGCTTGCAATCGTACTTGGCATTGGGCTGTTGGCTGCATGCCTGATTCGTAGTGATTCCGCGGTTGAAAGCATTAGCACTTCTGAACAACGGGAAGCAAAACCTCCTTCACCACTAGCTTAGTGGTTGAGGAGGTTTTGTTGTTCCAAACGACGGCTGCTATCGATTATTTTATTGATTCAGCAAGCGCTCTCGTTGCTTATGCATGGCAATGAAAGCGGCAAACACGAGCAGCAGGCTTCCTGTGAACAGAAAACCTTCCTCAATGGAGAAGGGCAGCCAACCTAAAAGGCCTGAGCCGACAACCACACCGAGAGAGAAGAAGGCGTATAAGTAACCGTGTGCTTTCCCCCGCAATTCTTGCGACGTCGATTGAATGAGCATCGTATTGACAGAGGGAAACAAGAGAGCAAAGCCTATCCCATATAGTCCTAACATGCAGTAGAGTGCCAATGTTGTGTTGGATTGACCAATAAGCAGCTGACTCACGCCCATGAAACCAATTCCGATGGACATCGTTTTGGAAGAGGCCACACGATCAAAAATCTGGTTGGTCGGAAGCACAAAAAGCAAGACGGCAATCATCCCAAAAGTGCTCATTAATGTACCGCTTAATTTCGAATCGTATCCAAGCGATTGCACATGCAAGGGCAAAAGGTAAGCGATCACACCTTGTGAAAACATGAGCAAAAAGGCACCGCCGTAAGCCTTGATTATCCCAGCATTGAAGATCAAGGCTGAGGTTGGAACGTCCTTCTTAAGCTTCTCTTTCTTGCAGGCCTGAGTGGATTGCAGAAAAATGACGGACAGGATGGCTAGGAAAAAACCCATAACAGCTACACATGTAAAGACAAAAGGCACGGAGGTTTTGCTTGCCATAATGCCGCTGAATGCAGGTCCGATAATCGCTGCGAGTCCCACAAAGGTACCGGTGAAAGCAACCTTTCGTCCTTGCTGCTCATGTGCCGTGTTATTCGCAGAGAAAGTAAAGGCAGCAGGAACGATCAACCCGGCAACAAATCCGTGAATGATTCGCACGATAATCAACAGAAACGGCTGGTCGACGATGTGATACAGCAGCAAGGCACAGCTTGATAAAATCAATCCGATAAACAGTGGTTTGGATGGACCAACCTTATCTGTCAGCATGCCAGAGATAATATTGCCAAAGGTATTGGATAACGAATACAGACCGATGACAAAGCCTATAACAAATGAGCTGGCACCTACGGAAGCAGCAAATGTACTCATGACCGGCAACTGCGAGAACAAATCAAAGAACGAGAAAAAAATGATGCCATATACGAGCAGGGCATTATTAAACGGCTTCAGAGGATACAAATCCTGTGCCGTTTTCAATCTGCGATCCAGAAAGAAGTTCCCAAACGGTACAAAAGCGGCGAGTAACGCAGCAAGAGACCAGAGTAGGCTCCATCTGACGCGAGTGGCCGCATAGAGTATCGCCAGAGCGTACAAGCAAAATATCCCGCCGTGAATACTTCCGATGATGGTTACGGCTTTGTCTAAGCCCCACACGTATTTCAAGGGCATCGCGATGCCCATCAATACTAATAAGGAAAGGCCATCGAATAGGCCTGTAAGACGTAAAAAGTAAATAGGATGTACCCGCACTTGTGACTCTCCTCATTTTTTATGAAGTGATGCCTCTATCCTAACATTTTTTTTGATGAAGAAAGTGAACAAATTCGGGTCATTCCTGTGTCGATATCATTGATTTTTATGGAAAAATGCCGGCTACTGCATGGTCTCCCTTTAGATGAATGCCATTCCAGCCTTTGCTCCGTTAGGCAAATAAAAGACGTTCTGCATAATCAGGGTCTTCCAAGAGTGGGCGACCAATCGCGACACTATCGACGAGTTGGTCTTCGAGAATTCGATTGGCGAGACTGCGGCTATAGATTTTTCCTACGGCAATGACCGGAATGCTGAAATGTTGTTTGATCGCAGCTGCGTGAGGCAACTGATAAGCCGGATAGACGTCACTAGGCTGGATTGGGAGCAGTCCCCCTGTTGAGACATCGATTGCATCCAATTCGGACTCAAGCGGCTTTAGCATTTGCACCCAGTCTTCTGGGGTTAGACCGCCTTGGACAAAATCTGTGGCAGAAACACGGATGATAACCGGATAATTCCGTCCCACTTCGGCTCGAATCGCCAGAAGTACGTCTTTCAGAAATCGTGCCCTGTTCTCAGGAGTACCACCATAGGCATCCGTTCGCGTATTGGACAAAGGCGATAAAAATTGATGAAGCAAAAAGCCGTGAGCCGCGTGAAGTTCAATGCCATCAAAGCCTGCTTCAACGCTTCGCTTTGCCGCCAAACGGTATTCTTCGACGATGCTTTTCATTTCGGCAAGAGTCAGCGACTTAGGCGTTCCGTAGGAATCATCGTACGCAATCGCACTTGGAGCGACCAATTGCTTTGTAACCTCAGGCGAAGCCTTCCTTCCGCCGTGCGACAACTGGATGAAGATTGGGGTGTGCTCTGAGTGAACAGCTTCTGTTATTTTGCGTAAAGGCTCTACATGTTGGTCGGTAAAAATGCCGATGTCGTTGTGAAACAGTCTGCCGTTGGCTGATACGGCGGTCGATTCCACAATCACTAGGGATACATGCTTGGCTCTTCGGCTGTAAAATTCGATATGATGGTCCGTGGCAAACCCTTCAGGAGTCCCCCTATACTGCTGCATGGGCGACATGATAAGACGGTTTTTTAAGCGCAAGCTGCCAATGTTTATGGGGGCGTTTACGGTAAATGTCATGTTCTCATTCTCCTCTTCTGTTTATGAGTGACATTTTATGGGAGATCGCATACAATTTACATAAGTTTTTGAAGGGGTTTCAAGTCGTATGCCTTAGAATTTTATTTGTTTTAGGTATTCCACTTTCGAAAAATGAGGTGCTGTGTGGATGGACCAAATCGATCATAAAATTTTGTCGGTGCTTCACGATCATGCCCGGATTCCCATTTCCGAGTTGAGCCGTATGATCGCGATGTCGCAGCCAGCTGTAACGGAAAGAGTGAGAAAGCTGGAGGAGCAAGGCGTCATAACTGCTTATCGGACGGAGCTTTCTCCCCAGAAGCTAGGCAAGCACACCACTGCATTTGTCCTGTTTAAAACGAGTGTGTGTAAGGATTTCATCGCATTTTGCGAACGAGCACCTGAGATTGTCGATCTCTACAGAATCAGCGGGGAGTACAATTATTTGATGAAGGTGCTGACTGAGACGACCGAGTCACTGGCTGCCTTTCTGGATACGTGCCATGCTTACGGATTTTCAACACCTTTAATTGTGCTCTCGAAGACATTCGAGAATAAAAGTTTGGTTCCAAGTACGGAGTAAAATCAAACTAGATTGGTGAGGTGTTCCGATGAAGGATCAAAAAACCGAATCAAGCAAAATCGTTGGACAAACGGCAGCGACAGGCTTCCAAGTAGGCGTTCGCAGGACGATGCCCATTACCCCGGAACAGGCATGGGCGTTTTTAACCTCGTCCGAAGGGATGAAATTATGGCTTGGACATGTATCGAACCTTACCTTTAGCGAGGGGGAGACGTTTACTTCCAGCGAAGGAATATCGGGTCAATTTCGTGTTGTAAAGCCGTTTCGGCAGTTTCGTTTAAAGTGGTCGATGAAGGAATGGGAAAAGCCGTCCACCTTGCAAATCCGGCTGCTATCCGATAAGCCTGACCGAACGACAATTAGTTTTCATCAAGAGAATTTGGATCACATGAACACAAGGGAGCAAATGAAGCTTCATTGGGAAGAAGTTCTGAATGAAATCAGGCAATATGTCTCCATGAACGATTGAACGAGTTCTCGTCGCCAATAGACTGCGCCTCCCGTTTCTACGTTTCACAAGGGGGTGCAGTTTTTTTTGTGATCGCACAATGAAAATACAAACATTTTTTCAATATATTGGTATAATCAAGAAAAAAATATAAGGGTGAGGTCATGAAGCGGTCTCTTTTCATAAAATCAGCAACAATGCTAGCAATCATGGGGTGTTATTTTTCCAGCGTACCAATGATGAATGAAAAAACAGGTATAGTTACAACTGCACTTGCAGCGGGACCGTCTTCTTATCTTACAGAGGAACAGGTTATCCCACTCATGAAAAAGATACTCATTGATACGACTGGTTACGCTGTGGAAGATATCTATCTCGATGAGACCATCGCTTTGGGTCAAAACGGAGCGGTTTGGACGAGCTATTGGGTCAAAGAAAAAGGCGGGAATGAAAGAATATACATAGATGTGGACGCAACAACAGGAAAATTGGTCCAGTTTACAAGATTTATGGATGATAATCCCAAAGAAACGGCTGTTGGTATCATTTCAGAGAAAGAGGCTTTGAAAAAGGCGGAAGCATTCATAAATGCAGTTGCCCCTGAAGTGCAAGGGCATATTTCCAAGGCAAATGAATATCAGGTTGACGATTCCCTTCCTCCACAGGTAATGAATCACGTTTTTCATTTTGTTCGCGTAGAAAATGAAATTCCATTTCTGGAGAACTATCTTCAGGTGATTGTCGATTCACAAGGTGAAATCGGTTCTTACAGCCGCAAATGGTACGATGGAGAGCTGCCATCTCCTGTTCCAGCCATATCAGCGGAGGAGGCAGGAAGACGGTGGGATGAGTCGTTGAAGCCAGCGCTTCATTATGTTTATACAGGGGAACAGATCGGAAAATATGGGTTGCCCCAGAAAAAAATGATCCTGGCTTATGCTTACGATGAGAAAGCTCCGGTTTTCATTGATGCGATGACGAATCAACCCATGACGTTTTTAGGAGAGAGTATCAGTCAGCAGTCCCCAATGATCCCGATAGGAACGTCAACCAGGACGATGGGCAAGGAACATAAAAAGCTGACGGATTATGAAAAGAGCGAGAAGGCCGACGAGATTGCACGCACGATGTTCCAAGCCGAGCGTGATCATCAAACGAGTGGGAGCATTGCTGCGGTATCATGGGATGGATTTGGGGAGGGGAGTTCCAGTCGTGCAACGGCTTTCCATTATGTTCGTCCCGCCCAAGGAAAAGAAAAGGCAATGAGGTTCCATTTAGGAATGGATGATTATGGGGAAGTTACGAGTTTTTCAGTGGAGGAAGAACATTCAGAAACAGAGAATCGAATCTATCCCAATCCGATTCCTTACGAAAAAGCACAAGCGATTGCGGCCGATTTTATAAAGAAGTTCTATCCCGATCGACAAGGAGAGCTGTATGCGATCCATCTGCCTCCTACAGAAGAAAGCAAGAAATGGCTGTTTCAGCGAAATGGCGGTTACTACATTACTTTTGGCTGGTTGAAGCAAGGAATACCTGTCCAAAACCTCGAAACGGGGGTAACCGTAGACCCTGTCAATGGAGAGGTAAAGGGGATGTACACCTTTCCAGCCTATCAATCACTCGAGATGATCCAGGGACAAAAAGCTGGAATCGATGAACAAAAAGCAAAGCAGGTAGAAAAGGGAAACAAGAAGCTTCGACTCACCTATTTCATGCCATATCCAGAATGGCGAAACGGAACCTATCTGGTCAGTCGTGAGCCAAAGCTGGTTTACAGAATGGTAGGAGACGATGGTGTGGTTGATGCGGATTCTGGAAAATGGGTGAGCTATACGGCTTACAAGCAGTCAAAAATTCCAGAGGATATTGCTGCTCACCCTCACTATTTGGAGCTTTTGTACGCTGTGAAAGACGGTTATTTCCCTGTCATAAACAGCCAGCTAGATCCTGATCAGCCTGTCACCCGTGGAGAGTTTCTACGCATTCTGCTCAAAGCCCAGCAGTCGTACGACTTCTTTCCAGACGAATATGAAGTGGCGGGAGAGAAGCAATTTTTTACCGATATCGATAAAGCTCATCCACTCTATGAAACCGTGCAAGATGCTATAGAAAGAGGCTTGATACAAGCAACAACCAGCAATAAGCAATTCGGTCCAGATCGCAATCTCACAAACGTGGAAGCAAACGAGATGATTTCCAGGTTGCTAAAAGGGAGTGGAGATAAGAAAGGAGCTCTGTCAGTATTCTCTACCGGGCAGCCTACTAAGATTATGACAAAGGCAGATGTAGCTCGATTATTGATGGAACTGAAATCCTATGCGGATAGCACAAAACAAGAGTAAGGAAAGAGCCTATTGAAAGAACTCTACAAATGTATAAGCCTGACAGAAGTGGCAGTTGAAAGCTCGGTATTGTTTACTCGATACCGAGCTTTTTCATTACCGTTTTTCCGCACGCCTGCTTCTAAAAGCTTCCTCTGTTCATAATGGGCAAGAGATTGCACATAGCTTATCAGTAGCGGGCGCATAAGTCCTTGCAGGTGAATGAAGTGGGGGGAGACGAATGAGCATTGAAATGATAAGGAGCGGAATAGAGAGCAACCTGAAGGCAAAAGTAGCTTCTGATCCACAACTGCACAATGTCTATCTGTTAATCCATTCCGATAAGCTGGATATCCACTGGCCAATAGCGGCTGGCAGTACAGATGGAGCGACAGCCAACCCGAATCAACCCTATCACACGGCTAGTGTGGGCAAGGCTTTTACAGCTGTTATCGTATCGATCCTAGCAGAAAAAGGGCTCGTTACGTTTGACGACCCCATTGCCAACTATTTACCGACAGAGATTCGAAAAGATCTCCACATCTGGAAAGGAAAAGATTACGCAAACGAAATTCAGATCAAGCATCTACTCAACAATACTTCTGGATTACCAGATTTCTTTGAAGAAAAGCCGAAGCGGGGGAAAGGATTCCTAGAAGAGATTCTGGAGGATTCCTCACGATATTGGACGCCGCAAGAAACCATACAATGGTCGAAAAAGCACTTACAGCCGCGCTTTGAGCCTGGGAAACGCGTTCATTATACAGACACAGGGTACAATCTGTTAGGGCTCGTGATTGAAAAGGTGACTGCCAAGCCCTACCACGAAGTTCTCCATGACTACATCTTTAAGCCCCTACAAATGAATCACTCTTATTTATCTCAGTATTCCAAGCCCGTCATCAAAAGCGAGCATCCGGTGGCCCATCTCTATTTGGATGGGATAAAAATAAACGTAGAAAACTACCGCAGCTTCAGCAGTTTTTACGCGGGAGGGCAAACCGTAAGTACAATGGAAGATCAGCTGCTTTTCATGAAAGCACTCGTCCACAATCAGATGATCAAAAAAGAAACGCTCGAGATCATGCGGCAGTGGAACAACATGCAGATCGGCATGGATTATGGCTATGGACTCATGCGGATGCGTTTTCTTCCGTTTACGCAAAAGTATACGGGGTGGGGACACTTAGGGGCGAGTGGCAGCTACATGCTTTATTTTCCCAACTTGGAGGTATATCTGATCGGGAGCTTCAATCAGACTACGTATCAAGCAAAAGGGATGAACTATCTCTTTTTTCATGTGCTGCGCAAAATAGCGAAGGCAAAACCTCGTGAAGTTTCCAATATTGACAAGTAGAAGAGAAATTACTTATAGTAGGTGAGTAATTGGGATTGATAATCACTATCATAAAATTAGTATCAGGAGTAAGGAGATCGCTTACCATGAAAAAAGCATTCATCTCTGTCATTCTCATGTTCATGCTCTTGCTTGGCGCTTGTGGGACGCAACAGGCTCAACCTGCACAGCCCGAGACACCAGCGGCAGGCAACGAAACGAGAGAGGGAACCGTAATTTACCAATCTGAAAAAGGACCTGTCGAGGTTCCGGCACAACCGAAACGAATCATTGGTCTTACAAATGCCCCGAACATTGTATCGATGGAGGGTACACTTGTCGGGGTAGATCAATGGACGAAGCAAAATCCGCTTTTTACAGAAAAATTAAAAGACGTGGAAGTCGTATCGGATGCAGATTTGGAAAAAATTCTTGCCCTGAAACCTGATCTGATTGTTGCGGGATCGGAAATGAAAAATCTTGATCAGCTTAGCAAAATTGCGCCGACTGTCGTGTTTACGTGGGGCAAACTGGATTACTTATCGCAGCAGTTGGAGATCGGCAAGTTGTTGAACAAGGAAAAGGAAGCCCAGACGTGGATTGATGATTTCAAGAACCGTGCAAAAACAGCCGGTGAACAAATTAAAGCGAAAATCGGTGAAAACGCAACAGTATCTGTCATCGAGTATGACACGAAAGATTTTTATGTTTTCGGAAATAACTGGGCGCGTGGTACGGAAATCCTCTATCAAGCGATGGGCTTAACCATGCCGGAGAAAGTAAAAAAGGACGTTCTCGGTCCTGGTTACTATAAGTTGTCGACGGAAGCAATTCCGGAATACGCTGGTGATTATCTCGTCCTCAGCAGAAGAAATGGTAGTACCAATGATTTCTTGCAATCTGCGACATGGAAAAACATTCCGGCTGTCAAACAAGATCGTATCATTGAGATTGACAAAGAAGCTTCCACTTACAGTGATCCGACCACACTCGAATATCTACTGAAAATCTTTACGGAACAGTTTCTTGCCAAATCTTAAATGCTTGGGAATCCAAGCATTTTTCTTTTTGCTTTTTGTTCATTTTCACTGTATCTGGAAATTGAAGTAAACTAGATGAGTAATCCTATGCTTTGAACAAAACAACAGAAAAAAGAGGTGTGACGATGGTAGAAGAGTTGTCGAATTACCTAAAGGAATGTGACATAGAAGTGGTTGCTGCGGAAGACTTCTCGGCACCTGCTACAAAGGTAGATAAGCACAGCATCTTGGTCCTGCCTAGCTATAATATACTAGAGATGATAGAAGAAGCGGTGGACGAAGAGGGATCACTCTCTGGCTATGTACAAAACCAGCTAGAGGAAGTTCACCGCTTATCTGTGGAGGATGCCTTTCGGCGAATTGTGGAATCTCGCCTTTTGTATACAGACATTGCATCCGAGTTGAAAAGTTTGGAAGGAAAGAACTTTGAAGGCATCTATAAGGCATATTCCCTTATATGGGAAGGAGATGAGCTACTCAATGAACAACTCAGTGAAACAGAGACGAACTCCTTTCAAATAAGTGAAAAATGGGTGCAGGATCGATTACAGGATGATTCCTTGATTGTCATGGAATTGCCGCTCGCATCTGGTTATGAAGCACCGTTGTGGGTCCCAATGGGCGGCTACAATGAATGCCCATTACCCGTTTACCAGGCCGTTATCGTAAAGCACTGGCAGGAGGCGTATGGGATCAAGATTCTCGCTGTTACAGAGGATACTTGGATTTTTCAAGCCGGTTCAAGACCGCAGACCTACCAAGAGGCCCTAAAGCTGGCACAAGAGCATTTCATCTTTTGTCAGTATGTCTTGGATGAGTTTCCTTCATTAGGGCATTACGCTGATTACCTAATGAAACAGGATGTATGGTATTTTTGGTGGGATTAACTCGCCATATTCCTGAAATATCTCCCGTGTTCCGACAATAAACATAACAAGATATCAAAGAACACTGGGGGAAGGAATGAGCAAATCATGCCTCAAGGAATACATGATGTGGAGCTGAACCTGCCCATCGGGGCGGTATGGCAGTTTGTGAGTATAGTGGAGAATTGGGTTCCACTGGTACCTGGCTACATCAGCCACGAGGTACTCAATGAACGTCGTGTCGCTTGGACGTTTACAGGCGATATCGGCATCATGAAGAAAACGATCAGCCTGCAAGTGGATATTACCGAATGGACGCCTCCGACCGAGGTGAGGTTTACCTTGACGGGGATCAGTGGGAATTTCACCGGGCATGGCTACTTCAAAGCAAAAGCATTGGGGGAGGCGCGGACAAAAATGACAGGTTGTCTCGATATCACCGCCCATGGTGTGAAGGGCCCCATGATCAATTCCATTCTGAAATCCAATCTTCCCAAGACGACGAGAGAATTGGTGGAAGCTATTGCCAAACGCCTCCATTCCGTTACCAGGTAAAAAACACGCCTTCAAGGCGTGTTTTTTGCTTGTCGAAACAGGTTCACTTACTGACAACAGGAAGTGATGGCAAAAACACTGAAAACGCAGTACCTTTCCCCACCGTGCTTTGTACTTCAATCCACCCCTGATGCACGAAGATGTTTTGTTGTGCGATCGCGAGCCCAAGGCCGGTTCCGCCACTTGGACGAGCCCTGGAATGGTCAGCTCTGTAAAAGCGGTTAAAGATAAGGGGCAGGTCCTCTTCGGGTATGCCCGTTCCGTTATCTTCTATCACGATTCGGACATACTCATTCTGGCGGTCTTGCCTGTACACCCGGTCAACATGCAGCTTTACATAGCCCTCTTGGTTGGTGTAATGGAGGGCATTGATCAAGAGATTGTAAAGAGCCTGAAGAATACGTTGCTTCTCTACGGACACCTCAATGACTTCCTCTGAGATATGGGTGGTGAGACGGATGTGCTTATCTTCCGCCAAGAATTGGGTCTTCTCCACCAATTGATTCAAAATCATGACGATATTCTCGGTTTTTGGATACAGCTTCGTGCCTCCAGCCTCCAGCTTGGATAGATCCAAGACCTCATTCACCATGCGTGTTAACCGTAACACTTCATCGAGAAGCGACGATTGCTTTTCTATGGAAAGAGCAATCCCCGTATCTTGGGCGAGCTCCAACTCCCCCTGAATAATCATGAGCGGCGTTTTCAATTCATGGGTGACATCCGATAGCAACTGTTTTCGGGATCGTTCCAGGGTTGTAAGGCTATCGTTCATCTCCTGTAAAGCTCTCGAAATCGCCCCGAATTCATCCTTTCTATGGATGGGAAAGGAAACCTCTTGTTTCCCGCCTTTGATCAAATCGATTCCTTTGATAATCTCACGTATTGGCCTGGTCAGCCTCCACGACAAAATGAAAATGGTGACCAAAGCGGCAAGGCAAGTGAAGAGGATCGATACTCGAGCGATGGCAGGTAGAATGCTGTACCACATCGCTTTGAATTCGTATGTTTTATATTGGGCGTCATTCATGACATATAGCCGACCGATTTTTTGCTCGTTGTGGCCGTATAGAGTTAATTTATAGCCTTGGTCGCGGAGGTCACGAAGATGCAAGCTCCCTTGCTGATAAAGCATCTTATCTTCTATCACTAATCCAATTTCGACAAAATCACGGCTATGCTCGAATGCTCCGGCCTGAACCCCAATCCCATCCCAGGATTCACCGTGATTCACATAGTATTGCTCGAACTCATCTCGCAACGAATCAAAAAGTGCTTTTTCCTCCAAATAAACAAGATCGCGATCAATGTAAAACTGAATGTGTGTGATAGCGAGTAGGCTGAGCATGATGAAGACAATTAAAATGCTCATCGACAGCATCAGCTTCGTTCTAATTTTCATGGTTTGCTCCGAACCGGTATCCAAACCCGTAAACCGTTTGGATGTACACGTTATGGTCGGCATCGTCCTCTATTTTCTTGCGCAGCTTGCTTATATGAGAATCAACCGTTCGTTCGTCGATGACGAATTCTTCCTCGAAGGCATGCTGAAGCAATTGCATTCGACTGTATACCCGACCAGGCTTTGATGCCAGCAGATGAAGGAGTTTGAATTCGGTTGGGGTTAACCGCAGTTCTTGATTGCCTTTAAATACTTGCAAGCTTTCCTCGTGAATGGTTAGTTCGCCTCTTCGGAGGACGGAAGGCCGTTCGTGATTGTTTCCACCCTTGTTCATTCTTCGTAACAAAGAGCGGATTCGAGCGGATAGTTCCCGCAAGCTGAAAGGCTTCGTTAAGTAATCATCCGCTCCCATTTCCAAGCCGACGATCTTATCTGTTTCCTCCGTTTTGGCTGTGACCATGATAATTCCCGGCTCACCGAGCTGTCTGAAGTGGCGGCATACATCCAGACCATTCATATGGGGGAGCATCCAATCCAGGATGACGATATCCGGCTTGATTTGGGTGAAAAGCTGTACAGCAGTTTTCCCGTCCTGTGCGGTAAAGATATCGTAACCTTCCGATTGAAGGAAGGTTTCCATCAGCGACAAGATCTTCTCCTCATCTTCCACGATCAAAACCTTGATCCCCATTCTCAATCCCCTATCTTTTTCAATTTTTCCCTATTATACAACAGGTAAGGAGCGTACATAGAGCGATCATAACCTCTCCAGATCATCACCATAAGTTCGCAGCATTTTGCTGGTAGCATCAACAGCAAAAGGGGAGGATGGGAAAATGAAATACAAATTCTCGATCAAACAAAAGCAATGGCTCATTACGATTCATGTTCTGTCGGTTGTATGTTGGCTAGGCGGGGCCATTTGCATGTTTGTACTCGGCTCTTACATGTTGAAGTCTGGCAATGGAGAGCAGCTATATTACACACTGGACAATATGCATTTGATCGATGTGGTCTTGATTCGGTACACGGCGTTGGTCGCTTTGGTATCCGGTATTGCCTTATCCGTATGGACACAATGGGGGCTCTTCAAACATTACTGGATCGTCATCAAGCTCATTTTGACCGTTTTCTTGATTTTGTTTGGGATCAAGTTCATGGGCAACTGGTTATCCGAGCTCATTCAAGGGGCGGATCAAATGAGAATCGTCGCTCTCAAAAATACAGGGTTTCTCATGACGAGCTATTCCTTGCTCGGGGGTGCAATTGCAAATATCGCGGCACTTGTCTTTATGACCGCCATCTCCTATCTCAAACCGTTCGGTAAAATCAAAAAACGAGGGGAAAGGAATGAAAAGCAATAGATGCTATGTTTGAAACGATTGCAAGTATCATCGTAACTCTCGTGATGACGGTGCTATGGGGATGGGCTAGCTTGACCGTGACGATGCTCCCCACTTCGAAAAACAATCAAAGACTGAAAAGCAGGAAAACCTTGCTCGTATGGGTGAGCTGTATTGCCTTTGTAGTCGATCTGATCTGGTGCCTCTTGGTCATGAGTCAGTTTGTACGGTATGGCTGGCTTTTCGTCGAAGGCATCATCAAAGTGATCGTCCCAGTCATGCTGATCGGTCATCTCCCTGTCGCCATGTACGCTCTGCCTAAACTGCGAAGCATCCCGCCAACACAGCAAGAGAGCATATCCGTAGACACGCTCGCCAAGGTCTCGCATCCTGCCATAGTCATCCCGTTCTATGCAGCAGCAATAACATCTGTCATGAATGTCTCCAGTCACATCTTCGCCCAACCGGTTATGCCCAGCATGTATGAACTCGTCCAACTCCCTCTCCTGCTCTTGTTGATTTTGTTCGTTCCGTTCCTTTTCCTAAAAAGAAAATATAGGGCTGTTCGTCGAGTTGAATTCGCCCAGCAAAAAAGAGGAAGGGAGCTGCTTCGATTTGGGCTGATGAGTGTCGCAACCACCAGTGTTGTCAGTACGGTCATGGTCGTACATGTCCTCGCAGGAATCCAGTCGTCCAAATTACCGGAAGCCTCCGATATGATGAACCATCATTGGATAGACGAAGGCGGCGGAGTCCCTACCATGCTCTCCGATCACCAAAACCATGGGAACCATTCCGATATGGTAGAGGTGGCAGCACTCACAGGAGACCTTTCTGCTCCGGCAGATAGCAAGTTTGAACTGGTTGCACAGCAGAAAGAGGTAACCCTTGCTTCCGGGGCCAAAATCGATGCCTGGACCTACAATGGAGAAATCGCTCCTGAACTGCGAGTGAGGCAAGGAGATATTGTGGAAGTCAAATTGATGAATAAGGATATCGACAAAGGAGTCACGATTCATTGGCATGGCTACAATGTCCCAAATGCAATGGACGGTGTACCGGGCATGACCCAAAATGTCGTCAAACCCGGGCAAAGCTTCACGTATAAATTCCAGGCCAAACAAGCAGGTACGTATTGGTTCCACTCTCACCAGCTAGCTGCAGAGCAAGTAGAAAAAGGCCTTTTTGGCTCACTCATTGTAGACTCTCATAATAAAACAGAGATTGATGAGGAAGAGTTTACGGTCATGAATCATAGATGGGAGACAGACCAAGGCAAAAAGACAGCTTTTGGGTACGAGGATCAAGCACAGTGGAAGCAAATTCAATCAGGTAAAATAGTAAGGCTGAGAATCATCAATACGCATAATCAATCGCAAAAATACCTGCTGCAAGGAACTGACTATCAAATCACGAGCATTGACGGTGTACCGATTCAAGACCCGGATCGATTATCGGACCGAACGGCATTCCGTTTGGGATCAGGTGGAAGATACGATGTCACCTTTACGATGCCGGACAGACCTGTTTTGTTTAAAATTGGCGACTATCAGGATGATAAAAAGCCAAGTATGATTTTTTATCCGGATGCTCCGCCTGCGAACCCGAGCTTTCAAGCAGAATCAGACATGTTCGATCCGTCACAATACGGGAAGCCAGCACAAAATGAGGTGACCTCCGCAACTGAATTTGATCGTGAATTCAAGATGATACTTGGCAACAGGATGGGGTTTTACAACGGCCAATTTCATTTTCTTTGGACGATAAATGGAGAGGTCTACCCTCATACCCCAACGTTCGTGGTCAAACAAGGGGAAAGGGTGAAAACCACCTTTGTGAATAAAAGTCTGGCCGAGCACCCCATGCATCTCCATGGGCACCATATGACGGTGTTGAGGAAAAATGGCGAGCAAGTTATGACGCCATGGCTGACTGATACAGTAAACGTGCTGCCAGGAGAAACCTACGAGGTCGCTTTTGTCGCAGACAATCCAGGCATGTGGATGGACCACTGCCATAACTTGGACCATGCTGCTACAGGAATGGTTTTGCATTTGATGTACGACCACGTACGTCCTTCGTATGCAGTAGGGACGAAATCTGGAAATTTGCCAGATTGACAATTCAATAAAAAACAACAAAACCACGTATGATGATACGCGGGAGTCCGCCGACTCTTTATTGACGCTGTAAGATTGCGATTATTATAATTCCTGTATGATGATGCCAATGATAACCAGAAAACTATTCATGCAGCTCATCGAAAAAGCCCAGCAGTTGTTCCTAGCACTCAGTACGGTGAAAGGGCATAACCGGAATATCTTTGACAAGTTGCAGGTACATGTATGCCAATACCGTGCTCCCGTTATACTCATGCCAAAGTGCAGAATAGGAGGATGTCAATGAGAGCCGTGGTATGCACGAAATACGGATCGCCAGACGTTTTGGAGCTAAGAGAAGTAGAGAAGCCTATGCCTAACGATAATGAAATCCTGATAAAAGTTCATGCAACCACTGTTACTTCTGGAGACTGTAGAATACGCGCCTTCAAAAGCCCCTTCTTGTTCTGGATTCCCATGCGCCTCGTGCTTGGTCTCACAAAACCGAGAAATCCGATTCTCGGTGTAGAGCTATCTGGGGAAGTCGAAGCGATCGGAAAGCATGTAAAGCGATTTAAAAAAGGGGACCAAGTCTATGCATTAAGTGGAATGCGATGCGGTGCGCATGCGGAATATATCTGTCTGCGTGAAAATGCAATCGTGGGGTTAAAACCGACCAATGTTACACACGAAGAAGCCGCCGCGATTCCTTTTGGGGGAACGACCGCCTTGCATTTTTTTCGAAAAGGAAAGCTGCAAAAGGGACAGAAAGTGCTGATCTACGGAGCTTCTGGATCGGTAGGGACCTCAGCGGTACAGCTTGCCAAGTATTTTGGGGCTGAGGTGACAGCGGTATGTAGCTCTGCCAATGTTGATTTGGTGAAATCGTTGGGAGCCGATAACGTCATCGATTACACGAGAGAAGATTTTATGAAAAAAGAAGAGCGGTATGACATTGTATTTGATGCGGTTGGGAAAGCAACAAAGTCCCATTGCGTAAAAGCACTGGCGCCGAACGGGATATTCCTGACAGTCGATGGGCAAGGGATTGCAAAGGTGCGGACGGAGGATTTGGATTTTCTTAAAGAGTTGGTGGAGGCGGGGCAGATAAAAGCGGTTATTGATAGACGTTATTCGTTGGAACAAGTTCCGGAGGCTCATAAGTATGTGGAGACAGAGCGGAAGAAGGGGAATGTTGTGATCAAGGTTGGAACATGATGAAATTGTGCCAAAATGAAAGACAAAGGGGGCAGCTCTTTGCCGAAAAAAATCGGCATGTGAGACTGCCCCATTTAACTCTTACTCATTCCGCCAAGCCAACGCCAGCGTCCCCATCCCGGCATGCGCCCCAATCGTGGAACTGATCGGTCCAACCAACACCTCGACATCGGAGTACTTGCTCTGAATTTTCTCTTTCAGCTCCAGCGCTTTGTCCAAGACGTTGCCATGCAAAATCTGTACGTGCTTCACGGAGTAATTCTGCTTGGCTTTCTCTAGCTGTTCCAGCATGCGCTTGACCGCTTTCCCTTCGGTACGAACCTTTTCATAAACTTCAAACAACCCATCTTTAATTTGGAAAATCGGCTTGATCTGAAGCAGATTGCCGATGAAATATTGCAAACCGGTCATTCGGCCGCCCTTGTAAAACTGGTCGAGACTGCCGACTAGGATGTAGTTCTCGAAAGATTTGTATTCTTCGCGCAAGGAAGCCGCGATCTCTTGATAGCCTTTTCCTTCTCTGGCTTGCTCGATTCCGTTTAGGATAATCGAGGTAATCGGGTACGACATCAGCTTGGAATCTACCGACTCGACAGGGAAGTCTACCAGTTTGGCTGCTGTTGCACTTGTATTGTAGGTCCCACTCAGATCAGAGGAGAGGTGGACAGCAATCGCGCATTCATACTCTTCCTTTAATCGTTCGTAGAGCGTTACAAATTTTCCGATAGAAGGCTGTGACGTTTTGGGAGCATAATTGGCCTGCACAATTTTTTGATACAGCTGTTCAGGCGCTAAATCAATGCCGTCTTCATAAGTGCCATCTTCAAAGATAATCTCCAGTGGAACGACGTAGATGTCATGCTCTTCCATGACGTGATCAGGTATGAGTGCGGTACTGTCTGTAACCCAGGCAATTTTTTTCTTCAAGGAAACATGTCCTCCCCCAATTTAGTAGAAACCTTGCTATCTCTTTACTAGCGAAAGCTGTGGGTCATGGTTGTCCGATGCTGACGATGTATAAGCAAACTCGCATATACTATCATAATACGGAAACTGTCGTTTTTTGTCGTAAATAGAAGAAGTTTTATTGAACAAATGAAAAATCCCATGTTTCTTCGAGAGGAAGAGACATGGGATTCGTATCGTCTACTCAACCAACGGCTTGATTTTGGGAAACACCTTCAATGCTGTCTTGTAAAACACATCCTCGTGATGCTCCGCTGGGATTAGCTCCTGTACAAACTGGATATATGGCTTCACTGGTGCCAACGGCCAGTCTGTTCCGAACAAAAACTTGTCGTAATGATCACAATAGGTGATCGCGTGGCGCAGATGGGAGAAGAAGAGAGGGGAGTCTGCGAGTCGCTTGCAATTGGCTGCGTCACCGACCATTAAGCCGGAGAGGTCTGCAAACATGTTGCGGTTTTTATAAACGACTTCTGCCCCATCGAGTACCCACGGATCGCCAAAATGGGCCATCATGAAATGGACGTCTCGATGCTTCACCGCCACCTCGTCCAGTGTGAGAGGATGGGAGTATTTTAAGAGCCCACGCTCCGAGTACGTATCGCCGGTGTGAAAGACGACAGGCACCTGGTATTTGGCTGCGAGCGCATAGACGGGATCGTAGACGCTATCGTAGGCGTAGAAGGGATAGTAGCCCAAATAGATTTTCAACCCGACCACGTTGGGCTTTTGCAGGTCAGCTTCCAAGCGTGCCACTGCCGCTTCATCCAGCTTGAACGGGTTGATTCCCAGACAATAGACGAACTGTGGCGGCAACTCGTCTGTCAGGTCTAGTCCCATGGGAGTGACAGCTTCCACATCGGGAAAGCCGTCTGGCTCAGTCTCTGTCAAGCCCATGCCTATCCCAAGGACCACGCCATTCTCGGCATATTCTTGCAAGAGACCAGCGACGGAGTAATCGACAAACGACTTTTCTGCCGCTGTCCGCTTGAATTCCTCGATATGGGACAAATGCATGTGCGCATCAATGATTTTCATTGTGAAGCCCTCCCTTATTTGGCAAAGCGTATCGCCCGTAAGTCAGATAAGGCATTGGATGGAAGCGTGCTGTCGGCAAACAGGAAAAAGACAGGGGGAGTAAAGGCAGTGCTGTTGTTTGGCAGATTCAGTTCGCGAATGACAGAAGCTACGGCCACTTCCTTGTTTGCGTATACTTGGAGGTCCGCTGTATCGAGGTCAGTAACGATATGCATCTGATCCTTGCTGGAAGCTCGCCCGAGGACATAATCGGAAACTTCAAGGACATCCAATTCACCTTGCGCGAGCTTGTAGTTGAGCTCCTCGCCATTCGTACCGACGGTTTTCAGCCATACCGCCTCGTCCTCGGTTCCTGGCTGCAAAAAGATGTCAGTGGTCAATTCCTTGGCAGCAAAGTACGTTCCGGTATTCTGCTCGATCTCTACTGTATGACAGAGGACAGGTACTCCTGGCAGCAGCAAGTAATACTGGTGGCAAGTCAACCCGCGATACTTCTCTTGCTTTTTCACTTGGTAGCTCACCTTGATTCCCTGCCACGCATTTTGCTTGTTGTCGATTAGCTCGACAAAGGAAGCAGTACGCTCTTCTTTCACCAGTGAAAATGAGCTTAACTCTTCGATATAGTTGCCGATTCCACCTGTCCATGGATTCCACCAAGATTTCGGTTTCCGCAGAGGGAAGGAGCTGTCCAGCCACTCCTGTCCATTGCTTGTGAGCGAGTAGAGAGTCGGAGCAAAATCTGGAGCGGCTTTAATCCGCAATCGTCCATTGTCGGCGATATAGACCTGCTGTCCCTCTTCCACTGTTTGTTCCTGGATGACCTTGCCTTGACCGATTGGGAAAATCGCGCTCTGCAAATGAGACACATGCGTGGCAAAACGTCCCTCTACTTGCACAAGGTCATATGGTTTTTCCGGCGTCTTGAAGGAGAAGTCAGATTCCGTCTCTTCCTCATCTTCCGTAAAGCTCTGCGTTTGTTCGGAAGCTGACTCGCTCAAAAGGGAAGCCAGCAACTCTCCATCTAAATACTGCTGCTTGTACTCTTTCACCTGTACATCCAGTTGCTTGCTTGTCACAAACGGATTTTGCCCATTGGCACTCAACTCCAGGTGAGAGGTCAAGCTCAGGTCTGCTGGCAGTGGTTCTTTACGGGCAAAGGCGCGGAATTCTTTCCAGTCGGCATAGCCTCCATGCGAGAAATGGATCGGGCCGAACGACTTTGTTTCATGTGGAGCAAGCATGCCGAGATTGGTTTCAAGTGTGACATACCAGCCTTGAATGTCAAAACGGTATTCAGGAGGCCAGCACATTCCCCATGGGGCCGTTTCATCCTGTGTAAACAGCCAGTTTTCACTGACTAACTCAGCATCCCAATAATCCATATCGCTGCCGTAGGAGGATGGTGTTTCAACATAACGGCCTTGATACGGCACAATGGGGCGATAAAAACTGTGATGAAAGCCTTGGTTTAGCCAGAGCTCAGTAGCCAGCTTGTCAGCAGAGCTGTTTTCTATCTCTAGTTGGTGTTCTACGGTACCATCTCCGAACAGGAGCGTTTTGCTAACCAGCGCAATTTGCGGGTATGCCCCGGAGCGATACGTCGCACGGATGCCGATTGCTCCCTTTTCTGCGATAAACTCAACTTTCTCGGCACGTTTCTTCGAGAACTCGCTGGAAAACGGTTTGCCGAGCTTGGGATAGAGGAGGTTGGTTGGCTCTCCACCTGTCCTACTGGCAACGGTCATCTCATTATCTTCTTTGTTCAAATAGAGCGTATGGCGGCCATGATGAACTTGCCAAGCCTGTTCCGTTTCCCCAGACACCATCGCACCAAGCCCTGTAAAGGCAGCTCCGATTTTTTTGGCAAAAGAAACCGATCTGCCATCTGCGAGCTTCGCCTCCACCTGTACGTTGGCTTCGTAAAAGCCGTGTTCATACAGGTCAGCGTGAAGCGGAAGCGAAATGCGCTCTTTGCCAGACAGTTTCAAAGTGTGGCGTTGCTCTTGTAAGCCAAAAAATGAACAAGCAGGCAGCTCGAATGAAAATTCCGCTGCTTCCGCAAAGTTGTTTTCCACATCCAAATAAAACAGCTTTGTCTGTCCCGGATAGGAGAGACCAGGTACATGCAAGGAAAGAGTAGCAGGAAACTTGGGGAGGATTCCTACCTCAAACAGCGCTGCCTTGCCGTTGATCAGCAGGTGGGTGCAGACACGCGGATGCGTGCGCCAGATGCTTTGCTCTTCTGTGATTGGATCGACAAAAAAGCTTGCTGACAGCGTGGCTTCCCCTGTCACAGCCAGCTCGTGCTGATAATCAAAGCGGATCGTGTCGCTCGGTTGCCCGTTTAACGAAATCTGTAACGGCTTCCCTGATTTGTTGACGATCCGGTAGTGAATCTGATACTCCCGTCCAAAGACCAGCTCCAGGTTCTCCACTTCGGCAGACACGAGATAATCTTCCGTCTCGATGAGGCGCATGCCTCGACCGCGCCGTTCAAACTCCACACGCAAACTCTTTTCTCCTTTTGCCCAGGAGTAGGTGAAGTAATCAAAGCCGTTTTCCTTGCGTCCATCTGGCTCTACAACGATCTCCCGCGTGGAGTCCTGATACCAGTCAAGCTCCTCAAAATAGTGGGCGATCGCTTCGGTACGGAGCACAGAAGGAATCATGTTCATCAGATGGGTGGCGTCGTCCCGGTCTTCCCAGAAAAAGCCGAACTTCTTATACAATGGAACAGCCTTCGTGTTTCCTGCCCACGTGTACAGATCAAGTCGCGGCCAGTCGAGCTCAATCGTCTTCTCCAGTGCGCATGAAAGCAGCATCCGACCGACTTTTTTCCCGTGATAGTCGGGACGTACATTGAGCAACGGGATGTAGAGGGCACCGGTATCTTCCCGATATTCCGCCAGGCTGCAATAACCAACGACTGTTTCACCTTCCATTGCGAGATAGACAGTGATAGCGTCAGAGGCTGCTTCTTCTTGTCGTATTTGTTCGGCTGTCGTAATCGAATTTCCGCCTCCCCAGCTATCTCGGCTGGCATTCCACATATCTGCAACCGCTGCGGCCAGCTCAGGGCGGTAGGTGACAATTGAGATTGATGCTTCCATGCTTGTTAACACCTCGATTACATTGTTAAATTATGTATCTTATAAGAGTTGTACGTTTGATCGACAGAATTGTTGCTAGTTTTCGGAAAAAGAATCTGAATATGAGATAATAAGAGTAAGCAGGAAGGAGGTAGCTATGAAACGGAAACTTATTATTGGGGATATCCATGGATATTTTCATGTACTTAAGCAGCTGCTGGAAAAAGTAAATTATAAGCCTATGCAGGACCAAGTTATTTTTATTGGTGATTATATAAGTAGAGGACCTGAATCTCTAAAAGTTGTTTCAGTGATAAAAAGAATGGTGGAGGAGGAAGATGCAATTGCTTTAATGGGGAATCATGAATATTCTTTGATTGAATTTTTAGACTCTCGGAACCCTTCCTTTGATTTGTTTTTTCTCCATCAAATGGGTGGTATGAACGCAATAGAAAGTTTTCTTCAAGGTGTTGATGATTCAGTTTTTAACGACATAGAGCTTGTTAAAAGAACACTCAAAGTAGAGCGCAAAGAAGAGATTGATTTTATAAACCATTTACCTTATTACTTTGAAGATGAAGGCCATATTTATGTACACGCAGGAGTTCGTCCAAGGAATTGGCGAGAAACAACACCTTCTGATTTTGTCTGGATAGGTGAGGATTTTATAGAAAGTCCAACAGGCATTGACAAAGTTGTGATATTTGGACATACCCCGACTTCTAGAATAAAATCGAATCCAGAACCTAATCAAATTTGGTATTCAACAGAAGGTGATAAAATAGGGATAGATGGCGGGTGTGGCTATTCTGGTGGACAACTAAATGCGTTGGAAATCAATACGGAAGGATACAGGAACCACTTTGTCAAATGTTAAAATACACAGCCCCTACCCTAGTTAAAAGGTGGGGGCTGTTTGACGCTTGCCAACTAACCGGCCATTTCCCTACTTTACAAGCCCCTGCAAGTAGTCCAGGAGCAGCGGATAGAAATGCGGTTTGAAGTGAACGCCGTTGTCTGCGTATTGGATTTTGTTGGCGGCGAAGAGGGGGGACAAGTCCACGTAATCGACTTTGACTTCATCGGCCAACTGTTCAAGCGCTTGGTTGAAGTCCGTAATGTTCGCATACTGTGGCACTTGCTTCAGGGCGTCCTTGGCGACTGGCGGAATCGACAGGATGTGGAGCTTGGCATTCGGCAGTTTGTTCCGGATGCTGCCGATCAGCTGGCGATAGCTCTCGATGAATTCCTGCTTGTCTGACAACCGAATGTCATTGCTGCCCAGCAGAATGAATACATGCTCCGGCGCCCGGCTGGCGAGTTTCTCGACATTCATGAGGGCGAGAGAGAGCGTCGCGCCGCTCGGGGCGATGACATTCGCCGTATCCACTTTGTTCAGATAGGACAACGCCCCCAGGATGGAATCTCCGAGGAAAACACTGTGCTTGAACGCTGCTTTGTAGGCTTCGTTCGTATCGGTGACCGCCGGACCGCGCGGCTGATGGGCCATATCCGTCCACTCCTTCAAATAGCCCAGCAGGATTGGGTAGAATGCGTTCGTGAAATGGGAGCCGTCTTCATCGTATTGAATCTTGTTCTGCTGGAAAATGGGGGCAAGGTCAATGTAGTCTACTCCCTTCTCCTTCGCCATCTTTTGCAGGGCTGCGTTGAATGTTTCAATCTGTGGGTTCATGGACGCACCGAACGGCGATGCGGCATCTACAGCCGTAATCGACAGCACGTAAACGCGGGCCGCCGGCAGCAGTTCCCTTATACGATCGACCAGCCGAGTGTATTGCTGTACGAACGTATTCTTCCCTTCCTCAGACGGTTCCCCGAGATCGTTCTGCCCCATTGACAGGAACACATGCGACGGCTTGCGGCTCGCGATCTCTTCGACGTTGTCCAGCGTAGATTGGACCGTTGCGCCCAATCCCCCCATAACGTTCGCTTCAGGCAGCAGGTCATCGTTCGTCAGTCCTCCGATAATGGAGTCGCCTACGAACAAGCTGCTATCGAACAATTCCTGGACGCTGCCTGCAGGCGCCTGTGTCGTAGCGAGCTGAGTTTGCCCCTTGTCGTAGGTCGTACCACAGGCGACGAGGGTCGATAGTATCGCCGCTGACAGAAAAATACGTACCCATCGTTGTACCATTTTCATACGCAATAACTCCTTCTTGCAAGATACCCCTATCATAGAATGGAGAAATCAATATCGGGTGCAGACGAGTTCAATATTGGGTGCAGACAATCTCTTGATCGTCCACCATACGCAAGCCAAGCAAAGGTAGATGTAAAATTAAGGTAACGATAAGGTGCAATTTAGAAGCCATTAAGCTTAGCTCGTTACAATCAGGCTTGAGGTGATAGTCATGGAGCTAAAGCAGAATCGCGTACGCATCATCAATGGCTTGCGGGGATTTAGTTTAGTAGGAATTTTGTTGGCGAATATGCTGATTTTCCAGTATGGGATTTGGGGAAGCCAAGAAATGGATTTATACGCCCTCCCCGATTATGAAATGACTGTTTATAAGCTTGTGAAAATATTTGTGGAAGGCAGCTTTATGCCGATTTTTACCTTCATGTTTGGTTTTGGCATGATCAAGATGCAGCAAAGCTTGGCTGCCAAAGGTTTGAGGCAAAAACGTTACCTTGCCCGCAGGTTTTTGATGCTGATCGGACTTGGTTTGCTTCATTCGTACTTCCTTTGGGAAGGGGATATCTTAGCGTTTTATGGCATGATGGGCTTCTTTCTGTTACTGTTCATGAACCGTAAACCGAAAACACTGCTCATTTGGGGGATCATCTTACTCTGCCTCATCAGCTTAATGGGGCTTGTCCCAGATGATCCGAATGATCCTGCGAGTATTACCGATCCTGTCCGTATGGAAGCTTATGTGGTCAAAACCATGACTGTCTATGGCACGGGCACATACGAGGAGATTGTGCATCACAGAAGCAGTGAAGATCCGCTTGGTTTGCCAGAATACATGATATTTACCTTATTATTGATTACGCCGCTTATGAGTGCACCCATGTTCCTTTTTGGGATGTATGCTGCGAAGTGCAGGTGGTTCGAGAAGACAGAGGAAGAACGAACCTCGTATCTCCGAAACATGTTGATTTTCCTGCCAGCTGGGCTTTTGTTAAAAGCACTACATGTGTATCTGCCAGAAAGCTGGTGGAGTGGCATCGGTGAGATATCGGGGGGAACCATCCTTGCCATCGGTTACATTTTCGCCTTTGTTTGGTTCTTTTCGAGAAGCACGGAATCAAAATGGCTGCCAAGGTTTCAGGCCGTGGGTAAACTCTCCTTAACAAATTACCTTTTACAAACCGTCATTTGTACGACGATCTTCTATGGCTATGGACTCGGTTGGTTCGGACAGATCGGGGTATTGGCTGGCTGCGGATTAGCAAATTGATTTATGCGGGACAGCTTTTCTTAAGCCCGCTGTATCTAAAACGGTTCCGTTATGGCCCAGTGGAACGACTATTGCGTATATGGACGAATCTTTCATTCTCCGGCAAGACAAAGCAACCTTCAGAAAAACCTATTTCCGCATAGCATCAGACAACGAAAACCAAGCAGCTGTTTCAATCGGCTACTTGGTTTTTTGTTTGGTTCGTGGCCTCTAAAAATATGAATCCTCTTAGCGGTCTCCATCATATAATGTCAATGATTGGAAAAAAGATGATCGGATGGGTCATCGTAAAGAACGGAGGATGGGAATTGGGACGTTTTCGAAGAGCAGTAACGAGTCTTGTTTTCTTTAGCCTCTTTTGCTTGATCTTCCAAGCATCCATATTCGTGCCTGTGAGCCAAGCAGCAAGTACAGAGGAAACACCTGCCGCGGTAGAATCCACTGTAGATTTTCGTCACTTACAAGGAAAAGTCAATGAAATTAACGCCGAGAATTTAATCCAGGAAAAATATACGCCCGACAGCTGGAGCAAGCTTGTATATGCGTTGGATGCTGCAAAAGCCGTACTGACGAAGCCAAACGTCACCCAAGCAGAAATCGATAGTGCCTTGTCCGTGTTAGTCATAGCAAGAGAAGGGCTGAAGAAGCAGGAAGGTACAGTCGACAAGAGTAAACTGCAAACGAAAGTAGAGGAAATTGCAGTAGAAAAACTGCAAGAAAAAGATTACACGAGGGCCAGCTGGAAAGAGCTGCAGAATAGACTAGAGCAGGCTTACTTTGTGCTGGATGACCCGCATGCGAGTCAGCTTGTCGTAGATGTTGCCCTTGAGAAACTGATCAAAGCGAGACAAGATTTGAAGAGCCAAGATGACGCGGTCTATAAAAGAGAGCTGAGGGCCAAAGCCAGAGAGATTGAGGACAAAGACTTGGATGAAGACGACTACACCAGATCGAGCTGGCGCAAATTGGAAGACGCGCTTGAACATGCGTGGGATGTCATTGACGATCCACATGCTACGCAGTCTGAAGTAGATGACGCTCTGTACGATTTGAGAAAAGCATGGAGAAATCTAGAGGATGATGATCGAGACAGAGGCCGGGATCGGGATAAAGACAGTAGAAAGGGTTCCTATAACACGCCGACAACCATCTTTTTCACTGGCGGTAGCCCTACAGATAAGAAAGTGGTTCTCCCTGCAACCAATATAAAAAGTAAGAGTCAACGTGGCTATATCAATGGCTATCCAGACGGAACGTTTCAACCGGATCGCACGGTGACACGTGCGGAGATGGCTGCCATTTTACTGAACGCTGAAATGGTGAGCCAGTCTTCTGCGAATAAGGGTAGGTTCTTCGATGTAGCCGACAACTACTGGGCAGTAAATCCGATTCATCAAGCAAGTGCAGCGGGTATGATGAGCGGCTACCCAGATGGCACATTCCGTCCATCGGCCAACATTACCCGAGCGGAAATAGCCGCGGTCATCTATAAGTACAAGGCCTTGCAAGGTGCGGGAGGGGGCACTGCCTTTTTTGATGTGAGGGGAGACCACTGGTCATCTCCAATCATTGCAGCGGTTGTTGCAAAAGGCTACATGACAGGTTATCCGGACGGCACCTTCCAGCCAGAGAAAGCACTGACTCGTGCCGAAGCCGTAACGATTCTCAATCGCGTGCTGAATCGCGTCCCGCAGAACCAGGCTGGCCCGCAAAGATGGCCGGATGTCGTACCTGGTCATTGGGCGTATAAAGAAATTGAAGAAGCATCCATGAAGTAACGATTTCGAAAAAGGACTCACCCTCCTGTAAAATAAGAGGGTGAGTTTTTTTAATCCTGACACACATGATGTCAGGATTCGTGCATTATGATGATGACAGTTACCGAATAGGTGCTGAACATGAGGAGTGTAAACAGATGAAGCTGGATCGATTACTTGCCATCACGATAGAGTTGATGACGAAAAAACGGGTGACAGCAACAGAGCTTGCAGCCAGATTTGAGGTCTCTGTTCGAACGATTTATCGTGATGTTGAGTTAATAAATCAAGCTGGCATTCCCGTCGTTTCATTTACGGGAGCAGATGGTGGATTCGAGCTCATGGAAGGTTTCTTCCTAACGAAGCAGCACTTCTCTGTGAAAGACTTTTCGGTCATATACAATCTCTTAAAAAGTACGGAAGGAGCTATCGGAGGAAAATATACGACACTGGTTCAGAAGCTGGGGAGTCTGCAACCTGCTTTACTGAATGAGGGAAATAACGAATCGATCATTTTTAACCTGAGTACGGTAGAAGATGAGAAGGCCACCATTCACCCGCTTTCAGAGGCAATCCACCAAAATCAAGTCACGACTTTCTCATATAGGAGTGCATCAGGTACGGTCTCAGAAAGACGAGTAGAGCCGCTCCGCCTATTTTGGGAGCGTGGAGCGTGGTATCTTCAGGCGTATTGCTTGTTGCGTAAGGCCAATCGAATTTTTCGCCTTTCCAGGATTACCGCGCTTGAGGTGACAGAAGTCAGTTTTCAACCAAGAAAAGACCAGACAAGCCAGGACGAAGAAGAAACGAAAGACTTTGAAGGGACACTTGCACATCTGCGTTTTGATCCGTCCGTAGGGCTGCGTGTGCTGGAGCAGTTCCCGGGAGAATGCACGCATCACGGTACGCATATCGATTTGCACAAAGTTTTTTATAAACGAGACTACGCGGTTTCAGTCGTATTAAGTTATGGATCAAAGGTGGAGATTATTTCCCCTGACGACTTAAAGGAAGACGTCTTAAAAGAGATTAAAGAGATTCAGCAACGCTACCAATAATTCGAGGAGGATGCACAAAATGACGATTTTAGTAACGGGTGCAACAGGTACGGTAGGGAGACATGTGGTGGATCAGCTTTTGAAAAAAGGAGTCAAGGTGCGTGCCATTTCGCGAAATCCGGAAAAAGCCGACCTGCCGGCAGGAGTAGAGGTTGTGGCAGGGGACCTTGCTATCCCGGAAAGCTTGGAAGCGGCACTGCAAGGTGTAACGGCTATGCACTTAATTGCTTCGAGCTACACTTTTCAAACCGATCCGAAGGTAGTCGAAATGGCGGAAAGAGCAGACGTGAAGCGCGTGTCCGTATTGGTGAGCGACACCGAAGGGCCTGTGGAAGAAGCACTGGCAAACAGCGGGATGGAATGGACGCTCCTGAAGCCTGTGGAATTCATGTCCAATGCGATTGTCGATTGGCAGGAATCGATTCGTTTGGAGGGAGTCGTGCGAGAGCCTTTTGGCAATGCCTTAAGCGCTAAAGTACACGAAGCAGATATCGCGAGTGTTTCTGTGGTGGCATTGCTGGAATCGGGCCACCATGGGCAAAGCTATTATCTAACCGGCCCAGAGGCGATTACACGTATTGAATCAGTTCAGATCATTTCGAAAATTTTGGAGAGAGAAATACGATTTGAAGAGCTTACGGAGGAACAGGCGCGACAGAATTGGAGAGATCAGGGTTACGGAGAGGGAGATATCGAATTTTTCGTAGCCATGGGCAAAAATCCACCTGAAGTGGGCTACACGGTCTTGTCCACGGTGGAGCAAGTGACCGGAAAGCCTGCAAGAACGTTTGCCGAATGGGCATCCGAACATAAAAGCTATTTTGGATAAGGAGTGGCTGTCATGTCATATGCCATTGAAGTGACGAATCTCAGGAAATCGTTCGGGGATCATGCGGTAGTCAAAGGAATTGACCTACATGTAAAAAAAGGGGAGCTGTTCGCTTTGCTCGGCCCGAATGGCGCTGGAAAAACGACCACCATCCATATGCTTTCCACGCTCCTTGCGCCAGACGGAGGAACGGCGTTGGTAGCCGGATGCGATATCGTGAAAAACGCGCAGGCTGTGCGCAAGAAAATAAGCCTGACAGGACAGTTTGCTGCCCTGGATGAAGGATTATCCGGATTGCGGTGATCGATAAAGGAACGATGATTGCAGAAGGGACACCTGAGCAGTTAAAAGCCTCGGTGGGAGGAAAGACGTTGACGATTCGATTGACCGAACATCTGAACAAGGAACAGATAAGCCGTCTTTTGGAAGAAGATCTTCGGTTGCCGATTTATCCAGATCAAGATGACCCGCATTGTTTTAGAGTCCCGGTAAAAGAAGCGAGTCTGGCAAATCAAGCAATCGGGATGCTTCTGGCTAATGATGTTTTCATCGAGCATTTTTCCCTGAGTGACCCGAGTCTGGAAGAGGTGTTTTTGGCCCTGACGCATGGCGAAAAGAAGGAGGCCATCTCATGAACGCAACTCATACGCTCAGTACCTTTGCGGCGATCCGCATCTTTATGTGGCGCACATGGCAGAACACACAGAACAACCTTTTCACATTTTGTATGGACGCTATCCTTTCACCTGTGATTACGTTGCTTATTTTTACTTATTTGTTCGGTGGAGCCATCGCTGGTTCTACCGCAGCGTATCTCCAGTTTTTTCTGCCAGGTGTTCTTGTGTTGACGATCATTCCGATGACGGTCTATAGCGGGACGACGATCTGCCAGGATATAGCGAAGGGTGTGTATAACCGTTTTCGTACCATGCCCTTTTGGCAGCCAGCGTCTGTCATCGGCCCATTGCTGACAGATGGCTTGCGTTATACGATTGCCATACTCGTCGCCTTTGGGACAGGAATGCTGCTTGGGTTTCGCCCAGAAGGCGGCATAGTCGGTGCGACACTTGCTATTTTGTTTATCATTTTCTTCGCCTTTAGTGTGAGCTGGATTTTTTCCATGATCGGTATTTTGGCAAAGCGACCGGAGACAGTATCGGGTTCAAGTATGTTTTTTGTGTACCCGTTGCTTTTTGCCAGCACGATCTTCGTAGATTCTTCCACCATGCCCAAATGGATGGGGACGATCGTCAATCTTAACCCGATCAGTATTGCGGTAGGGACGGTTCGAGGATTGATGGGGGGAACAGCAAATGTTTCTGATGTGATGGTCGGGATCGGATTATGTCTGCTGCTGATTGTCATATTTGCTCCGTTGACGATGCGTCTGTATTTGACCAAACCAAATCGATAACTTCAAGGATTCATAGGGAAAGCATCGACGATCAATGTCGATGCTTTTTATTTATAGTGAAAATGGTCGTATTTTCTATTCTTTTCTATCATTCGGTTATCTCTTCCAGAAAGTTGTGGTATAATCTACCACTAAGATAGAATAGTAAAAATCATTCAGCTTAGAATCGAGAGGGGAAAGTTTCATGAAACTAAACAAATGTTGGAGCAAACTGACTCGCTGGGCGGGTACGGGTGCACTCAGTTTGGCGCTTTTGCTAGGGTATGTGTTCCCTGTTCATGGGCAGACTCCCGTAGCTCCCGCAATCAGCCCTTGGTCGGTAACAACGTTGAATGAAGGGGAGAAATACGGAATTTTTCCGTTGGAGTGGTATCAAGAGAGTTCTTTTCAGCAATCGATTCCTGCTGACAAGTTTATCACCTTGATGGAAGGAACAGCGAAAAAGCTGGATCTTCTGGGACTGAAGAAAAAGAACGCTTCCTTGTCCTTTCAAACTGATAAGGTCATTACGAGAGAAGCAGTCATTACTTCTTTGTACAAACTCCTGGCGAACTACGAACTGCCAGCAGCATTCGAAATGACCGGGGACAACCCGATTGACTACATGAAGAAAAAAGGCTTGGTCAAAGGGACAAGCGCAGGTCTCGAGCTGAATCAGCCAAGTACGGTTGAACAAGCGACGGTGCTGGCGAGCCGACTGGTCGAGTTCGCATTCGATACAGTGGGCGGCGGTGCCGAAGGTCTCATGTGGAAAGTGACCAACGGCAAAAATACCATGTACTTGCTTGGCTCGATTCACATGGGGATCGCAGATATGTACCCGATGCAAAAAGACATCCGGGAAGCGTATGAAGAGTCGGATGAACTGTGGGTGGAAGCCGATATTATCAACGGTGACAGTGACTATTTAACACAAAAGATGGTTTACACGGATGGCACGACACTGAAGGATCATGTATCTGCTGAGACGTACCAAAAGGTGCAAAAATTGCTTGCCAAGCTGCAACTGCCAGCCAATTCTTTTGACGCCTACAAGCCATTTGCTGTTTCGTTGTCTGTGCCAACGCTTGGCTACGTCGACAGCGATACGGATGTTCAGTTCGCGATGCTATCCGGCATCGACAGGTACTTCCTGACAAAGGCGATGCTGGATGAGAAGCCGATCAACGAGCTGGAAGGCATTAAGCTGCAAGCGGACTTGCTGTCAGGTGTTCCGGCAGAACAGCAGGAGAAAGAATTGAACATCATTTTAGATAGCGCTATGGCCGAAAAAGGGCTGGAGGAAAGCACAAAGCTATTAAAAGACATGCAGACAGAGTGGGTAGAAGGCGATCTGAATGGCTTTACTAAGATCATGACGACGCATGGCGATTTCGGTGAAGGCGAAGTGAATCAGCGTCTGCTCGGTGAGCGGGACAAAAACATGGCTATTAAACTGGCAGAGGTGTTGGAGAAAGAAGGGGAAACTACTTCTTTTGTCGTAGTAGGTGCAGCCCACTTTTCAATGAAGGGCATGGTTATCGATCATTTGAAAGCCAAGGGCTATAACGTCCAACAATTGCAATAAGAGCTAGAATAGGAAGTGTCGGCGCGGGCTGGCACTTCTTTTTTGTTAACCGAAAAAATGCTTACCCGGGCAACTGTTGCTAACATTCTCCAGTTGATAGTAAAATTATACTATCTTGGCATACATAGGAGGTATTTTGCGTGGGCTTGTTTGATATGTTTAAGACGGACAAAGGGGAAGAAATGACCCCTCATTTTGGATTCGCATGTTCCTTGCTCTATATGATGAAATCGGATGGAGAAATGGACCACGAGGAAATCGGTCAATTGCTCGCTGTATTGGGCGGTGAAGAAAGCAATGGCGTGATTGGTGTAGGTGCGAATAACAGACAGTTGCTCGATAACGCAATGAAATATACACGCAATAACTCTATCGAGAAATTCCTGAGCGAAGTAACGCCATTGCTCACAGATGCTCAAAAAATGTGCATCCTGGTTAACCTGATCGATTCCTCCCTGGCAGATGGCCAACCTGAGCGTGAAGAGCAAGAGCTGTTTGGCAAGTTCTTGACTGCGTTTGGTATTTCGGAAGATCGTTTCCGTCCATTCTTTGAAGTAATCGTGTTGAAAAATGACCGTGGTGTGTTCGTGAATCAAAACCATCCAAAGAACCAACCAGGTTACAGAGTTACACTTCCTGTTTAATCTTTGATACGAATTCAGAACCTTCTCATTTGAGAAGGTTTTTTTCGTTTTTAGAAAAAGACAGACCCTCAAATGAGCAATACAGAAGAAATGTCTCCGCTTTGATTGTGCTACGATCTGTTTAGGAAAAAAATGAAAGGTGGGACCCCCATGCGGAGTCAAATTTCCAAAACACGTCTGTGGATTGCACGGATTATGAGCGGACTTGTCATTCTTTTTATGCTTTTTGACGGTGTATTCAAACTCATCCAGCCTGCTCCTGTTGTAGAGGGAACCCTCGTACTTGGCTATGCGGAGCATCACATTGGCGTGATTGGCATTCTCGCCCTTGTATCAACGGTGTTGTATGCAATACCACGGACAGCAGTTTTAGGTGCACTTCTGTTGACTGGATTTTTCGGTGGAGTCATTGCTACCCAGATCCGTGTAGATGCGCCACTCTTTTCCCATACGCTGTTTGCTGTCTACCTCGCGATTTTGATGTGGGGCGGATTGTGGCTGCGGGATGAGCGTGTGCGAAAACTGTTGTTTGTAGCAAAAGAGGAAAAATGATGTTCGAGCAACTGTTAGACGCAATCGCACAAAGCTCGAAGAAGAGCGCTACACTGCTCATTGGGATCGATGGTGGTGGAGGCGCTGGGAAAAGTACCTTGGCTGAAAAAATAAAAGTGGCTTGCGATGACGTGACGATTGTTCACATGGATGATTTCTACTTGCCGTCTTCGCAACGAATCGACACAAAGCCCGCTAACAAACCGATAGGGGCGGATTTTGATTGGGAGCGTCTGGCTAGGCAAGTGCTGGAACCGCTCCTCCAGGAAAAAACGGGACGCTATCAACGGTATGATTGGGAGACGGACACATTAGCCGAGTGGCACGCCGTTCCGGTCGGAGGAATTGTAATCGTGGAAGGAGTATACGCGATTCGACGGGAACTGGCCACGCATTACGATCTGACGATTTGGATCGAGACACCAAGAAGCACGAGGCTGTTGAGAGGGCTTGAGCGAGACGGGGAAGCAGCCCGTGATCTATGGGAAAATCAATGGATGGTGGCAGAAGATTTGTACCGAGAGCAACACGAACCGCATAAGAGAGCGGACTTCATTATTGATGGAACCCCGTGATCAACAACTACTCAAAAAGAAGCTGTAGCCACTTTCCGGCTACAGCTTTTTCCATGATCCTATTTGGTTGTAACCGTGAATCTCCGGTATTCGTTGGGCAACAGCCCGGTGCTCTTGCGAAACAGCTGGGAGAAGCGACTGGAGTTGTGGTAGCCCACGATATACGCAATCTGATTGATGTGTAAATCGGTGTTCGTAAGCAGTTGCTCGGCGTGATTCATTCGCTTGTTTTGAATATATTCGGTAATGGTGCATTGGTTCACTTGCTTAAAGGTGTATTTCAGCTTGGTGAGTCCCATGCAGGCAATCCGGGCGAGGTGCTCCAAGTGTATTTCGGAGGCGAAGTGATCGTCAATGTAGGCGGTCACAGCTGTCAGGCCGTCCAAATCCTGCCGAGATATGCTTTTGGTTGGATGCGTTTTTTTGTGTGCTTTGGCCTTTTCCACGATCAGTGATACTGCTTCTGCGACTTTCCCCTCGTAGTACAGCTTTGCGGCAATTCCCGTTCCCCGAAAATTCCGTATCTGTCTGAGCAAGAAAACAAGCTCCGCGAAATTCGTCATCCCATCTACTGCAATAAAGGACGAGCGCAGGTCCTTATACTCTACTGGATATTTGCTTTTCAAATAATCCTCGTAATACTCCGGCATGATTTCAATAGCCGTCGAGCGAATGGGAATGTTTTTGCGATACCTGGCCCGATACATATTGTTATAGCCGATATGGACGCGGATGCAGCCGCTTGCCAAGCGTTTATACGGGTTGAATTCTTCTCCAGAGACGGAATCGTAATAATTGAAGCTCAGGTACTTGGGTTGCTGGAACTCCAGAAACAAATCCTCGTAAAAGACGAAATCTTGGATCGAAATCGAAAACAGGTTGTCGCGCGTATAAGTCCAGTAGCTCCCCTGCCCTTTCTCTGGCAAAACAGAAAAGCAAACCCCCTCGCGATTGTATGGACCGTGGTCGTCGTCAGGATAAAAGCCGCATTGCATTAAACACGGCGTATGTAGTTCCGTCAAAATATCTTTCATTATAGTCACCACCCATGCCGTGATCGGACGAAAACATACCACGAAAAGACGTATGTCTACCTGTCGTATTGCTAGAGATTATGATCATCATTATCATTACGATTTGTAAGGGGGAATGCTATGTGCTCTTTGTCCTCTTAATAAGGTTGTGTGTGATCTTGGTTGTAGGGGTGTCTATCGAATGAAGGAAGAAGCATATAAAAAAGAAACAGCTCGTACGAGACGTCTCGGTCCTAGAACGCATCTGTTGGTGCTGGTAATAGCGAGTATCTTGGCCATGACCGTTCGTGATGATATGCAGGTGCATTTACTGGTGGCACTAAGTGTAGTGTACTTGGTATGGAATCACCTGTCCAGAAAGGCGTTTCAACTGGTCGTGTTCTATTGCGTGTGCATGGCTTTTGTGTTTTTCATGCCGAATGCGTTGGCATTAGGAACGATGAAGCTCATTGTCTACACGATGGTGAGAATGATGCCTGTCATCATGATCGGCACGGTTCTGATCTATACGCCTCCTGGCAGTATCATGAGTGCCTTTGAGAAGATGTATGTCCCCAAACCGATTTTGGTGATGATTTGTATTTTGATCCGTTTTTTCCCTGTAGTCATTTTGGAAATGAAAGCGATTCGTGACGGTATCCGCGGCAGAGGGATTTTTCCGCATTGGTACAGTGTATATAAGCATCCGGCCATGGCCTACGAATGTTTTTTTATGCCGTTGGTCGTCCGCTGCCTGAAGCTGTCGTCAGAACTGGCGTCGTCTGCTGAGCTCCGCGGTATTGAGTGCACAAACGCGCGGACCTCTATCTATCCAGTTGGCTTCAAGACCATGGATGGCATCGTCGTCGGGGTGTATGCGCTGATCGGCTCGGCAATTTACTGGACGGGAGGGATGATTTCGTGATTGAGCTGAACGATGTCACGTTTCATTATGGTCAGGAAGAGGGAGGACATGACACGGAGACAGGCGTGAAAAATATCAGCTTATCTGTAAAAGCTGGACAGTGTGTCGTGCTATGTGGGCGGTCCGGCTGCGGCAAGAGTACGATTATGAGGCTGGTCAATGGTCTCGCACCCAATTTTTATGCCGGACGTCTCACGGGTGAAGTAAGCGTGGGCGGAAAAAGTCCTGCGAGCATGCTGCCCGAGGAACGTACCCGGCTTATGGGTGTCGTATTTCAAGACCCCCGCAGCCAATTTTTTATGGAAACCGTCCGGGATGAGCTGGCGTTTTCCGCAGAAAACATCGGCATGGCACCAGACGAGATTCGAAACCGGATGGATAGGCAGGCCAGCCAGCTCGGGATTTCCCACTTGCTCGATACCTCTTTACATAAGCTGTCCAGCGGGCAAAAGCAACGAGTGGCTATAGCGGCCGCATCCGTTTTGACACCGCCACTTCTCTTGCTGGATGAGCCTACTGCGAATCTGGACGCTTCCTCTACACAAAACCTGATTGAAATCTTAAGCAAGCTCAAGCAAAATGGTACCACTCTGCTCATCAGCGAGCATCGGCTAGCTCCCTTTCTACCCGTTGTCGATTTGTTTGTCTGCATGGAAAATGGCAAAATCGCACGGACGTGGACGAAGGACGAGTTTTGCCAGCTGTCTCATGATGACGTGCGTGTGTACGGTCTGCGTCATCCTGACATGACGCTTCCCGAGACAGCGAAGAAACGTGAGCAGCCAGAGATGTCCGAATCCATGGTAGAAGGAAGAGGGCTTAGCTATTTTTATAAAAAGAAAAACGACGGAATCACCGATATCAACATCTCGCTTCCACAGGGGAGCGTAACAGCGTTGACTGGAGAGAACGGTACGGGCAAGACGACACTATGCAAAATTTTATGCGGTCTTCTTCGTGAGCGAAAAGGAACGATTGTCCGCCAAGGTCGTAAATTGTCCGCCAGCAAAAGACGAGCTGTGAGCTATTTGGTGATGCAGGATGCGGACTACCAGCTCTACACAGACAGTGTCGGGAACGAAATCGTGTTGGGAAAAATTTTGAATGAAGAGCTCCGCGAAAAGGCGTATGAAGCGATGGATGCTTTCGGTTTGCGTGAGCTTCGCGATCGGCATCCTGCGTCATTATCCGGTGGAGAGAAGCAGCGGGTCACGATGGCAGCCGCTTATTGCTCCGAGGCAGAACTGATCGTGCTGGATGAACCGACAAGCGGACTTGACGGCGATGGAGTGCTAAAGGTAGCCGCATGGGTGAAAAAGCTGGCCGAGGCAGGCAAAACGGTCGTCATTATTACGCATGACCAGATTCTTTCCAAGCTGGCATGTGATCAAGTGGTTGAGCTGAGGCATACCCGAGATGTGGAGACGATTTTTGCGGAGCCAGGGATACGAACAACGATTGAAACTGCCAATCGTTGACAGATGAAAAAGCATGTGGTAGGATGGTCACAACTTATCAGGGACGGAGGGTTACGTGTGGCAAATTAATTTTTCGATACTTTATTCGCACAACACAATCGATGAAATAGTGAGAAAAGGCTATGTTGTGTGCATACGAATCGAAAAATGGATTGCCGCTACGGTAACCCAATTGAATCATGGGCAAATGAGAGTGAGGAAGGCAAGCGTGACGACCTCCTCTATTTGCATGATCTGCGAAGAGAATGGAACCAATCCTGTACGATCAGATACTGGTATCTGATGTTCTTGGTTTTCGTTTCTTCTTCCTTTTTCGATGACGTAAGCACAGGCAGCCTAGCCTGTGTTTTTTTATTTCAGTTCGTTGAGGAGGAAAACATACAATGGCAGAACAGATCTTAAAAGTGAACGGTGTGGAAATATGTGCGGAAAGCTTTGGGAAGCCTACAGATCCGGCGATTTTGCTGATTATGGGAGCTCAAACGTCCATGCTTTGGTGGGAGGAAGAATTTTGTCAGCGAATAGCCGACGCTGGACGCTTTGTCATTCGTTTTGATAATCGGGATGTTGGACGCTCCACGACTTATGAGGTTGGCCGTCCGGGATACACGTTTGAAGATATGGCGGATGATGCCATTCATGTCCTGGATGCATACGGCGTACAGCAGGCGCATATCGCCGGGATGTCAATGGGCGGAATGTTGACGCAAATCATCGCCTTGCGACATCCCGAAAGAGTTCGAACGATCACATTGCACGCATCCTCGAATTTTGCTCCCGGCCTACCGCCAATCGATGAGAAGCTGATGGAGTTTTTCAGCAAGATGGGGGAGATCAACTGGGAGGATGAGCAGGAGGCGTTAGGGGCGGCGGTTGCGAGTTGGAAAGTTCTCAGTGGTTCCAAGCATCCTTTTGACGAGCAGCGCGTCCGTGAATTGGCCCAAATCGATATCGCCAGAAGTAACCATTATGCAAGTAAGTTCAACCACGCCTTTGTGACGGCCAGTGAACCGTACTTGTTGCGGACAGCGGAAATCGCTGTGCCAGCTCTCGTGATTCACGGTACAGAAGACTTGCTTATCCCTTTCGCGCATGCATTACATCTTGCGAACACCATTCCGGGAGCAGTCTTGCTCACGTTGGAAGGGACAGGGCATGAGCTTTCTCATGGGGATTGGGAGGTCGTCATCGAAGCGATTTTGAAGCATACACAAGAAAAGGAAGCGTAATTACACTTCCTTCTCTTCGCAGAGCAAGCGGATGAGCGAGTGGCCTTAACATTCGCGAGATCGCGTTGGCTCCACCCAGGCAGCAAGGTTAATTAGTAGAAAAAAGACGGAGCGGAAAACAGGAATCACTCCTGCTTTCCCTCCGTTTTTTGTAGCGGGAATGGCGTAGTTCCTTTTGTGGGGAAACAGCCACAATCAATATGGAATCGTTTTCGGTTATGCTCTCGGGCTAACGAGAATTTTCACTTGGTTTTTCTCTTTCAGCAGTGCTTCAAAACCATGCTCCACGATCTCGTCGAGCTTGATGCGTTGGGTGACCAGCTTGTCTGCCGGGAAGAAGCCCTTTTCCATCAGGCTGATGACGGCAGGGAATACGTCGCGGTAGCCGATGATGCCTGTCATGTTGCGCTCTTTCATGACGATGTGATTTGGCTTGATTGGTGCTTCTCTTTCGAAGATGCTGACGATCATGATTTGTCCAGCGATTTTGGTAGATTCGATGGCTTGCGTGAGGACAGGAGGCACGCCTGTGACTTCAAAGGCGATATCTGCGCCGCCATTTGTCCGTTTGTGAATTTCCTGGACGACGTCGTATTCTTTCGGATCGATGACGATGGCGCCCAGCTCAGCTGCCTTGTTTTTGCGTTCGGGGGACAGCTCCACAGCATAAATCTCAGCAGCACCTGCTGCTTTCAGTGCTTCAATGACAAGCAAGCCGATAGGACCGGCACCGAATACGACAGCTTTGTCGCCAGCTTTCAACTGACTTGAACGGACTGCATAAAGGGCTACGGCAGATGGCTCCACAAGAGCCCCTTGCTCATAAGAGAGACTGTCTGGGATTTTGTGGACCATGTGTTCATCGCAAGCCACGTATTCCGAGAAGCCGCCGCCACCGCCGGCCAGACCGAGGAAGCCCATTTTTTCACAAAGATTGTATTTGCCTTGTCTGCACGCAGCGCAGGTTCCGCAAGCGAAAACCGGCTCGACGACGACGCGATCGCCAACCTTGATAGTGGTTACGCCTTCCCCGATTTCCACCACTTGTCCGGAAAATTCATGCCCCATTACGATCGGGGCTTTTTCGCCTGTAAGCGGATGTTCAGCTCCCTGTGGGATGAAGATCGGGCCAGCAACGTATTCGTGCAAGTCGCTTCCGCAAATCCCGCACCACTCGACTCTGATTTTCACTTTACCTTTGGACGCAATCGGTTCCGAAATGGTTTCCAATCGGAGGTCTTTCAAACCGTGCCAACGTAACGCTTTCATATCTGCCATCTCCTCGTTCGATTTGGTTTCTATATGAAATTCAGCAAGTAAAATAGGAAACGTTTCCGAAAAATAATATTTCATAAGTTTGGCATCTTGTCAATTTGATTTCCTAGGCAAGAGTTGGGGGTGGTGTGCAATCGGTTGAGGAGAGGATGTTGATTCTAGCTACGTTGAGAAGATGTATCCGTGTTGTGCAACAGGTGCGAAGTTGCCTGCCATGTTTTGCTCACGCCTCGTTACCATTGGTTTTGTGTATGCTATAATAGCGGTAGGAAAACATATTTTAGCTCGGAAACATAGAAAACGATTCCGATATGGAAAGGAAAGCAAGGCGTTGGATACAAAAAATAAAGTGACAATAGAAGACGTAGCGAAGAAGGCGGGCGTAGGAATCGCAACGGTATCGAGGGCCATCAATGACAGCGGGGGAATCAGTCCGAAGACAAAAGCGTTGATTTTACAGGTGATCGACGAGTTGGGCTTTATTCCGAACACTTCTGCGCAAAGTCTAAAGGTGCGCCAAACCTATCAAATCGCACTGGCTGTCCCTGACATTCGCAATGCGATCATTCCGGATATCGCCTGGTCGGTCGAGCAAGCGGCCAAGCAGCATGGCTACCGCGTCGTACAAATTAATACAGCAGGAAATGCCCGAATGGAGCTTGAGACTGTGCGTGAGGTCAAAAAGCTGCATGTAGACGGGCTGATTATCATGCCGCTCGCCTATCCGAAGACGTTGGTCCAGATGATTAACAAAGCGAGTGTTCCAGTTTCGATTATTAACTATGGGAAAAAGCTCGAAGACAATGTGAAAGCAGATGTAGTCAGCATGGCCCGTCAGGAAGGCCGGCTCGTCATGGAGCATCTGATCAAAATTGGCCGCACGCGAATCGCTTATGCAGGTGCGCCGAAGGACAAGATCGAGGAGCGGTATTTTGCCTATGAGGCGTCGCTTCAGCACGTCGATCCTTCGCTGGTGTATTTTGGCGAGGACTTCTCGTTTGAGACGGGCCTTCGTGCTGCGGATTACTTTTTTAGCCTAAAAAACATGCCGGACGCCATCTATGCGGTCAATGACATGGTGGCAATCGGGATCGTGAATCGGTTCAAGGAGCTCGGCGTTCGCGTGCCAGAAGATGTCGCGGTCGTAGGAATTGACAACAATGTGTGGACGACGATTACGACTCCGCAGATCAGTTCTGTTTCGATCATGGGGGAAGAGGTGGCGCGGCTGGCGACTGAGCTTTTGCTGAAACGGATTCGAGAGCAGGGGGCAGGAGCGTACGAGCGCGTACAGTTCGAGCCGCGGCTGATTGTAAGGGAGTCCAGTGTGGCGGTTATCCGTAAATCCTCATTGGATACGTAGAGCATTTTCAGATGAAAAGCCGAGTGAAAGCCAGGTGATCGGTGATGATGCCTGGCGTTTACTCGGCTTTGGCTTTAAGGCAATATGGCAAACGAACGAACAGGAAACCCGGAGGCTTTTTCAGGCTTTGGCGTAATGTTTACAATGACAGCACCTTTTGCCGGGAGCTTATCGAGATTTTTGAGCAGCTCTACTTGATAGGTGTCTTGATCGAGTACGTAATATTCACCCAAAAGCGCTCCATTTTTTCGGTAATCGATCGTCGCATCCGTATCGAAGGTTTCGTGACCGACTGCTTTGATTTGTCTTTCCTCGAACAAAAATTTCAAAGCCTCCAATGACCAGCCAGGAGCGTGGTTGTTGCCATCTGCATCCTTGTTGTTGAAGGCTTCCACATCTGGCCAGCGCTTGCTCCAATCTGTGCGCAAGGCGACGAAGGAGCCGCTCTCGATTTGACCATGCTCGGTTTCAAAATGCAAGATGTCTTCCACGGTTAGCGAATAGTCGTTGTTGGCTTCAGCCTCTTTTGATTTGTCGATGACGACAAGCGGCAATACGAGTTCTTTCAGTTCGATCTCGTCCAGATAACGCTTGTTGCGCACAAAGTGAATCGGTGCATCCAAGTGCGTACCGTACTGTCCAGGAAAAGAGAAGCGCTGGGCAAAGAAGCCGTCGTCATGTGTGAACAGCGTCTGGAATTCGGCGGCGTCAAAGGCGTGGAAGTGTGGAGACTCCGGACCGAATGTGTGCGTGAGATCTACCCATTCTTTTTGTTTTAACAGGGTAATTGCTTGAATCAAGTCATTTGCCATGTGCCCACCTCGTTACTATTTTTTGAATTTTCGCGCTTGTACAACCAAGTTTATCCAATACTTTATCGGTTCTAATTCCGAGTGTCAATATCGCAATAATATGAATGGATAGTTTAAGGAAAAATAGCAAGAGTATCATCCACCCAAAACGCAAAGGAGAACTTCCCGTGACAAAAGAGCTTTGGATCAATTTGCCCGTCAAAGACCTCGAAAAGTCCAAATCGTTTTTTGCCGCACTTGGATTCTCTTTTCATCCTCGCCATGAGAACAGCAAGGATGTAGCGGGCCTGTTGATTGGTGAGAAAAACCTCCTGGTGCTGCTTTTCCCGGAGGCAGCCTTCCAATCGTTTACGCAAAATGAGCTGGCAGATACGAAGCGCGGAACGGAAGTATTGTTTTCGATCGATGCCGAGAGCAGAGAAGAAGTGGATGAATTGGTGGGTAAGGTGGTAGACGCTGGGGGCACTGTTTTCAGTGAGCCTCGGGAGCATGGTCCGGGGATGTACGGGGCGGGCTTCGCTGATTTGGATGGTCATCGGTGGAATGTGCTGTATATGGATAGGAGACAGATATCGACAGAATAGAGAATCGTGCCCCTGAGAAATCAGGGGTTTTTGCATGAACAAGCAAAAAATTCATGTTCTATTAAGGTTGTATAGAAATGCGATTAAGATTGGTCGTTTACTCTTCTAGAGAAGGAAATAAGGGGAATGGAGAGGAGCAATCTTATGAAAATGTTTTCGAAGTTACAGACATTAATGGCGACTGTACTTGTAACTACTATGAGCGTCAGCCTTGTAAGCGGAGTTGTTTCTCCAACCAAAGTGTTCGCATCTTCTGTATCTGGGCCGGATGATCCGAGAGAGGTAGAGCAATTTGCAGATGAATTTTTTAACCGGTCTGAAATTAAGAACACCATGGCAGGAGCTGCGTTTGTCGTTGTAAAAGGAGACAAGGTCCTTTTTAAAAAAGGGTATGGATATGCGGATGTAGAGAAGAAGATTCCGGTCGATCCTGATCGCACCGTATTCCGTGTAGCGTCAGTATCCAAGGTTATTACAGCTACAGCCGTTATGCAGTTGGCGGAGCAAGGGAAAATAGATTTGAACAAAGATGTATCCGCATATATGGGGGGTGCCCGGATTCCGAATAAGACAGGCACTCCTCTAACAATGGAACATCTGTTAATGAACGCCACTGGATTTGACTATGGAGACACTTCTGACTCTTCAACAACCGACTTGAAACGGGAGGTTTCTTTAAAGAAATACGTTATGGACAATCTCCCAAATGTCATTCGCAAGCCAGGAGAGTTTTACAGATATGACAACCTCGGCTTCACCATTCAAGGTTATGTTGTAGAACAAGTAGCAGGAAAACCATTTGGAGAATACGTGCAGGAACGCATCTTTAAGCCGCTTGGCATGGAAAATAGTGATTTTCGACTTACACCATCAATAGTCAAAGAGTTGGCTGTACCTTATAATCTTATCGGACAGCCGATCCCGACTTATGCAACGGTACCAACTGAGCTTCCTGATGGTGGAATGCTCTCAACTGGTTCTGATATGGCTGCATTCATGATTGCTCATCTCAATAAAGGAAAACTTGGGAATGCGACGATTATGGAAGAAGAAACGGCGGCAGAAATGCAGAGACCTCATCTTTCCGTGCATCCAAAGCTGAATAACATGGCGCTTGGTTTCGAATATGCCAACCAGCAAAATTACAATGGACATTATGTTATTGAAAAAGCAGGGGATTTACAAGGATACCATACCGGGATGTGGTTGATCCCGGAAGAAAAAGTGGGAGTATTTGTTACAGTCAATAAGGACTTCGAAATTCGTAAGCCTTTGATTGAAGCGTTTATGGATCATTACTACCCGAAAAATGAGCAGAAAAGGGGAGCGTTTGCGTTAGCGAAACAAGAACTCACGAAGTTTGAAGGGACATACAGCGATTTGCGAAACCGGATGTGGACGACTCGTATACGTGCTGAAGGCGGCAAACTCATTGTAAAAGACCCGCTGGGAGAACATGTCCTATATGAGGTGGAGCCACTCTTATTCCAGGATGAACAAGGTATTAAAGCTGCTTTTAAGCTGAACGATCACGGAGATGTGCAGGCTTTCTATTACGATTTAAAATCAGATAGTTGGGCAGAAAAAATGCCTGAGCCGCAACGTTATCAGGATGTGGAGAATGACCATCCATATGCGTCCTATATCTATCACCTGAGCCAGATCGGTGTCTTTGCTGATAGGGAAGGAGACAATCGCTTTTCGCCCGAACAACAGATAACAAAAGGAGAGTTTGTTGGCTGGTTCATCAAGTGGAGTGGCATTGCCCCTTCAAAGCATAAACCGATTTACACGGATCTTTCAGGCAACAAGTATGCGCGGGAAATTCAAGCAGCTTACGAGTTAGGTTTACTAAAAGCATCTGCTGATGGCAAATTTTATCCGAACGAGCCATTGACGCGTCAAGAAGCAGCAACCATCGTATGGCGCATGGCATTTGGCTATCTTCATGCAGAGCCGAAAAAAGCCAAGTTGAGTGGTAGGACAGATGCTTGGGCTTTAGAGGGAGTCCATTTCGTAGTGGCAAAAGGATTATACGGACCAGAAGTGGTGAAAGGCAGAGATGGCAGTTTCGACTATAAATCAGAGCAACTGATGGTAAGGAAAGAAGCGGCTGCGTTACTATCTCGGTTCGCAGACCAATTATTTTAGTGTACAACAAGCCGTGACTTCTTGTTTGTGCTTCGTTGCGACATGAGGCGATGGAGGGAAATACAATCAAAACGATACTGATCATCGACGATGAAGCACAAATTCGTGAACTACTCAGTATTTATTTGAAAAATTACGGGTTTGCTACTTATGAAGCAGGTAATGGAGTGGATGCGCTGACTGTATTCTCAAACGTGCAAATTGATCTGGTTATTGCTGATATTATGATGCCGATGATGGATGGATACGAGTTATTAAAAAAGATGCGACATATTTCCGAGGTTCCGTTTTTGTTTCTGTCCGCGAAATCGGACGATATGGATAAAATTATTGGACTGCAGCTTGGCGCTGACGACTATGTGGGGAAGCCTTTTAACCCCATAGAAGTCGTCAGCAGAGTTCAAGCGTTATTCAGAAGAATGGATGTATTTTCCAAAGGTGAAAAGCAGAACCATGAAATCATACAATTTGGCGATGTCATGCTCGATTTGAAGAGCTGTAAGCTGTACAAAAATGGACAGCAGAAAGAAGTGACATCGTACGAGTTCAAGATTTTGTCTTTACTGATGAAGCATGCGGGGAGAGTTTTTACAAAAGCGTCTATTTACGAGCATGTTTGGGGGCAGGAATACATAGGGGATGAAAACCTGATCATGGTCTATATCAGCAAACTCAGGGAGAAGATTGAGGATAACCCAAGAAAGCCAGTTCATCTTATTACGATCAGGGGGTTAGGCTACCGTTTTGAAAAAAAATGAGAGCATCCCCGACAAGCGGCCGTTAAAACAACTGTTTTTTCGGCATTATGTTGTGATAAGCGGTTTGTTGTTATGTACGATTATGATTGCTCTTTTGGGGACAGACCTGTTGATGGACAACTATTTTGATAAAACGCCCGATTTGACCCAAGTGGATGGCAGTAAAATATACCAGTACCCATTTGAAAAGATTGATGGTCGGTTGTTAGACGAGTACGGCGGCTGGTTCGAGATCGTGAATGAATCTGGGAAAGTCATCTATGTAAAAGGCAACAAGGAAGACAATATCATGACATATAGCGATGGAACGCTGTACGCTAAAGTGGACATACTGCGAAATGATGATTCAACTTTCTACCATGCCTATCAAGCGCAAGGGCCAGAGGGTGAGAACTATGTTCTGTTATGGAAAATTCCTCAGCGGTTGGAAAATATATCAGTGGCGCTTGGAATCTTTATAGCGTTGTTTGCCGTTCTGTTGTTCATCGCCCTTTATTTCTACACCCGGTACTCCGTCTTGCAGATGAAGAAGCCTCTCCGGCAAATTGTAGAGGGCATTAAAGAAATGGAAGGCTTCAATTATCAAAAGAGACTTAGATTTTCGGCTGAGATGGAATTTGCAGAAATCCGGGAAGCGTTTAACGGAATGGCAGAACGACTACAGCAGACCTCTGCAGAGAAAGAAGCGGTAGCGAACAACAAAAGAAACATGCTGCTGCATTTGTCTCATGATCTGAAAACACCGATCACCTCTGTATTCGGGTATTCTCAGTTGTTGCTGGATAGGCCGGAGCTAGAAGAAGAGCAAAGGCGTCAGTATGTTCAATATATTAACGACAAATCGTCTTATATGGCCCATTTGATTCAAAATTTGTTCGAACTGGCAAAGCTGGAAGACCAGCATGTGAGACTGGATAAAGAAAAGGTGAATATTAGTAAGTGGTTTATGCAGCTTGTTGCGGAATTTTATCCGGAAATAGAAGATAGGGGATTTCAGTTGGAAGTGAAAATTCCAGAGGAGCCGCTGTTTGTCGTGTTCGACAAAATGCATATGAACCGCGTTATTACGAATTTGATCGGTAACTCACTAAAACATAATCCGCCGGGAACGCAGCTATTCGTTTCATGCGAGAAAATAGAAGCTGGCGTTGTTCTGTGGTTAGGTGACAACGGTACAGGTGTTCAAGAGAATGTTAGGGAACACATTTTTGAAGAGTTCATAAAAGGGAGTAATCCTGTGAAAGATAGCACCGGACTCGGTCTAGCCATTTGTAGAAAAATTATAACGTTACATCAGGGGACCATTCATTTGGAAAGGAATCAACGGTATACGACTCTATTTAAAATAACTTTGCCTCTTGAATAAGCGGTACTCTTCTTATGGCTGTCACGACGGTCGTTCCCTTCCCTATTTCTGTTTAAACATGGCAGCTATACACAGGCTGATGTCAGAAAGAGAAGCAAGTGGTATGCTGGAGGGGTAAGGCAGGATTGGAGAAGGGGATGGTGTTATGAAAAGGACACGCAAAATCACCTCCTAAAATCAGTAGCTTTAGATTTTAGGAGGGATATCCAATGAAATTTCAGCGAATTGATCTAGATAATTGGAGCAGAAAGTCTTATTTCGAGCATTATCTGAACCGAGTAAATTGCACCTTCAGTATGACGGCCAACATTGATATAACGGAATTGCTCCCTGCCCTACGGCAAAAGGGGATGAAGCTGTACCCGGCTTTTCTGTATATGGTGACAAACGTTGTCAATGCGCATCGCGAATTTCGGACTTCCTTTCATGCAGACGGCGAGTTGGGCTATTGGGAGAGCATGATACCCAGCTATACTTTTTTTCACCAGGACGATCAAACTTTTTCTACGATGTGGACGGAATTCGCTGACGAGTTCCCTGTGTTTTATCAAAATTACGTAGCGGATATGAAAAAGTACGGGGACAATAAAGGTCTTGTGGCGAAAGAACCGGAACCGCCTTATACTTTCCCTGTCTCGTGTATTCCCTGGGTTAGCTTCAGTGGATTTAATCTGAATATTTCGGGAGATGGGCGGTATTTGCTGCCAATCATTACAAGTGGAAAGTATTTCGAGCAAGAAGGCAAAACGTTATTGCCTGTTTCTTTGCAAGTCCATCATGCGGTTTGTGATGGATATCACGCCAGCCTGTTTTTCAATGACTTGCAAAAATGGGCAAAAGAATACAAGGAATGGTTAGGTGTCGAGTAAATTGGCTCGTTTGGTATGCTTCTCCTTCCTAATCTCTTCCAATCATTTATAATAGCGGTAGGAGAATTGGGAGGAGAAAGAATGAACAAAGAATTGGTAGGAAAAATCTTCGGCTGTATTGTTTTGGGTGCGATCATCACGGTGATCGGAGTCGTGGCGATGGTGATGACTGCTCTGAACGCCCAGGGAAGAGTTTATTGCCTTCTCGTTGCTGTCACGACGTTCGTTTTTATCATCTACATCATCGGCCAAATGTTCGCCCCGCAAAAGAGTCGGTTATGGAACCGAGCCCTCTTTGTCTATTTTCTCTTTTGTACGCTGCCAGTTGCGGGATATGAGATCAGCAGCTATTACCATAACAGCATTCCTGTGGTCAGTGAGGCAGAGGTCGATCTGGAACAATATAAACCGTTCGGCACAAACTCCAAGGTTCATAAACTTGATCAACCTGCGACAATGTCGTTGCAGTCTGATTTGCCCAAAATAGATGGGGCGACCGCTTTGTATCCTCTTTACGCTTCCTTTGTGCAGGCTGTTTATCCCGAGAAAGATTACGACCTTTACGACAGCGAAGTCATGGTAAGCAAGACGCCAAAAGCGTACGAAAACTTACTGGATGGCAAAGTCGATGTCATCTTTGCAGCAGGTCCTTCCGAGGAACAGCTCCTAGCAGCAAAAGAAAAAGGCGTGGAGCTTAAGCTGACACCAATCGGTAGGGAAGCCTTTGTCTTTTTTGTCAATACAGAGAATCCTGTTCAAGGACTCACTACCCAGCAGATTCGCGACATCTATGCGGGAGACGTCATTTCCTGGGATGAAGTCGGGGGCGGCTATGAGCTCATCCGTGCCTTTCAGCGTCCAGAAAATAGCGGGAGTCAGACGATGCTGCAGAAGATCATGGGAGATAAAGAGCTCATGACCGCGCCACAAGAGGACGTGGTAACGGGGATGGGTGGAATCATCGAGCAAACAGCCAACTACAAAAATTATTCGAATGCCATCGGTTACTCGTTCTTGTTTTATGCCACTGAGATGGTGCGAAACGGTAACATTCGTTTGCTCGCGATTGATGGGGTATCGCCTAATAAGGAAACGATAAAAAACAGAGCGTATCCGTTTGCGGCCGAGTTTTACGCAGTGACGGCTGGAACGGACAATCCGAATGCAGAGAAACTGATCGAATGGATTTTGTCTCCGCAGGGACAAGAATTGGTAGAAAAAACGGGCTATATTCCGGTGAAATAATAAGAAGCAAGCAAATGGAGACCCTTGGGCGATGGCCCCGAGGGTTTCTTCTTCGCTCTTGTGGTTCGTAACGGTAGGAGGGAGCGGCATTGCCTTGTCACAGATGGACACACAGACTGGCTTGTTCACTTTTTTTAGCGGATTATTCTTTATGGCTGGTTTATATTGACAGAAAAATCTAGGACTGTTATAAAAATAGTGAATAGCACTCGCGAGGTGAGAGTGCTAACATCGAAAAAGGAATACATAAGAAGTCCGGAAAGGTGGGTATTTCATGGAAAAAAAGCAGTTTCAAGCAGAATCTACACGCCTCTTGGAAATGATGATCCATTCTATTTACACACAAAAGGAAATCTTTTTGCGCGAGCTGATTTCCAACTCGAGTGACGCGATTGACAAAATTTACTACAAATCGCTCGTCGATGATCAATTGGTGTTTGATAAAGAGAACTATTACATCAAAGTAGCCGTTAACAAAGACACCAGAACACTGACCCTGACAGATACCGGGATCGGCATGACGCAGGATGAGTTGGAAAATAATCTGGGTGTCATCGCGAAAAGCGGGTCTTTGGCGTTCAAGAAAGAAAACGACGCAAAGGATGGCTATAACATCATCGGTCAATTCGGGGTAGGTTTCTACTCGGCTTTCATGGTTGCCGACAAGGTTACAGTCATCAGTAAAGCACTGGGCAGCGACACTGGGTACAAATGGGAATCCAGCGGTGCGGATGGCTACACGATTGAGCCTTATCCAAAAGATTTCGTCGGGACCGAGATTATTCTCGAAATCAAGGAGAATACAGAAGAAGAGAACTACGACGAGTTTTTGGAGGAGTACCGTTTAAAAGCGATCATCAAAAAGTACTCTGACTTCATTCGTTACCCAATCAAAATGGACGTTACGCAGCATAAGCCAAAAGAGGGCAGCGAAAACGAGTACGAACAAGTGACGGAAGAACAAATCGTGAACAGCATGGTTCCGATTTGGCGAAAAAATAAAAGCGAGCTGACGACTGAGGATTACGAACAGTTTTATGCGAGCAAGCATTACGGCTTCGACAAGCCGCTTAAGCACATCCACATCAGTGCAGATGGAGCCGTTGTTTATCAGGCGATTTTGTACATCCCGGAGAGCATGCCGTTTGATTACTACTCGAAGGAGTACGAAAAAGGTCTGGAGCTGTATGCGAACGGTGTACTGATCATGAACAAATGCGCGGACCTGCTTCCAGACTACTTCAGCTTTGTGAAAGGGATGGTTGACTCCGAGAGCCTGTCGCTCAACATTTCCCGTGAGATGCTGCAGCATGACCGTCAATTGAAGCTGATTGCGAAAAACATCACGAGCAAAATCAAAAGCCAGCTGCAAAGCTTGCTGAAAACAGAGCGTGAGAAATACGAGCTGTTCTACAAGTCATTTGGCAGACAGCTGAAATACGGCATGTACAGCGACTACGGAACACATAAAGAAACACTGCAAGACCTGTTGATGTTCTACTCTTCCAAAGAGAAAAAGCTGGTGACGCTAGAAGAGTACGTAGAGAGAATGCCAGAAGATCAGAAGTACATCTACTACGCATCCGGGGAGTCGATCGAGCGAATTGAAAAGCTGCCGCAAACAGAGCTCGTATCCGAGAAAGGTTACGAAATCCTGTACTTCACAGATGACGTCGATGAGTTCGCGATCAAAATGATGATGAATTACAAGGAAAAGGAATTCAAATCTGTATCGAGCGGTGATTTGGGAATCGAACCGGGTGAAGAAGAAAAAGCAGCCGAAGCAGAAAACGAAAACAACAAAGAACTGTTCGACTATATGGCATCGCTGCTCGAAGGAAAAGTCAAAGCTGTCAAAGCCTCCAAGCGCTTGAAGTCACACCCTGTCTGCTTGTCGACAGAGGGTGAAGTCACGATCGAAATGGAAAAAATCTTGAATGCGATGCCGAACAATCCGAATGTGAAGGCAGACAAGGTACTGGAGATCAATGTGAACCACGCGGTGTTCCAGTCGTTGAAGGGTGCATTTGACACGGACAAGGAAAAGGTCAATCTGTATACGGCCCTCCTGTACAATCAGGCTCTCTTGATCGAAGGCTTGCCGATTCAAGACCCGGTAGAGTTTACGAACGACATTTGCAAAGTTATGGTGTAAGGCAAAACAAGGGGATGCGATTCAGGCATCCTCTTTTTTCTCGTATTGATTTTGCGATCACAAGGGACTTATGATGGAAGGCAAGGATATACATAGAGAGAGGAGAGTAGAACCTATGTGGAATCCGTTAGAAGTGAAAGATCTCATCACCAGTGCAGAAGAACTAAAAAGCCTGGTAGGAGAACCGCACGAGGCGGTTGTGAAAAAAAGCATCGCGCAGGTTGAGTCGCATGTGATCCATTACGTGTCCATGTCACCCTTGTTTTTCTTGTCTACAGCAGATGCTTCAGGCAGATGTGACGTTTCCCCGAGAGGCGACGAGCCGGGCTTCGTTAAAGTACTGGATGATCACCATATTATTTTTCCAGAGCGAATGGGGAACAGACGAGTCGACTCTTTGCTGAATATCATTGCCAATCCACAGGTGGGGATGATTTTCCTGATTCCTGGTCTGGAAGAAGTGTTGCGTATTAACGGATCAGCCCGCATTACGAAAGATGCAGAGCTGCTCGCTGCACAAGAATGGAAGGGCAAAACAAGCGGCATGGGCGTGATTGTGAAGGTAGAGGAATGCTTCCTCCATTGCCCGCGCGCATTTAAACAAGCAGGCTTGTGGAAAACGGATTCATGGCCAGAAAAAGAGGCGATGCCTTCGATGCTGGAAATGTTTCGCGCTCATTTGAAAATAAACGGCGTTACGTTGAATGATAAAGAATAAGAAAGAAAAAACCTTGAAGGAGCTTTACAACTCATAAAAAAGATAGTAAGGATTGAATATCCCTACTATCTTTTTTTATCTAGGGAATCGAACATTGGACAAAATCAAAAAGCTCACTGGTAATGCGGACTTTATGCTTACATCTATCTATTAATCAAATTTAATTTTAAATACATCACCCGCATTCCCACCAAAAACGATCATCCCACTTTCAGGCAGTACTACCGAATGATTGTTACTTGCCTTTGAAAAGTTCACAGTCATTCCATTCTTGTCATAAACGGCGAATCCGCCGCTTACCGGAGTCTCAACGTTCATAACTCGGTTGGCTGATTTTGCATCGATTTTATACCATCTAGCCTTACCATCTGATGGTATGACGCATAATGAATCTTTCCCATCATTAAAGGTTGGAATAGCATCTTCACTGATATAGGATAATCCATTGATCTTTACATACTCTTTTTGGTTCTTGTGATAGAAATTCAAATCAAAAGCGTCTCTTCCGTTTGCAACAGGGATTTGAATTACATTTACTGCTTTATTCTTGTCAACAATTTTAGTGCCTGAAGCGTATCCATGGCTGATATCAACTGATATATCTTTGGTCACAAGCGCATTGTTTAGATACAACACTGAAGTGATCTTTTCATCTAAAGCGTAGTATTTTTTTCCATTTCTATGTTCCCATACCGTTTTTATTGAATTTTTTAGTGGATTGGAAGCTAACTTTTGAAATTCATAGGTTACCGAAAACGATTGACCTAATCCTGGAGTATTTATATATGCGTTAAGTTTTAAATAGGTTTTTCCATTCTTCGCTCGGTCAAAGCTTATCGTTGCATTCCCATCGTTGTTTTTGAACTGTCCATTGCCGGTATATACATATTTTTGAGGCGGTACCCCTCCATATGCTAGATCAGGTAAATGAATCTCTCCGTTCTTTATCTCTAGTTTTACCGTTTTACCTACACTACCGTATAACCCAGAGTATGCAAGCATATCGGATGGCATGTCCACTTTCACTGGAGGTTCAAATGTTTTTTCAGGTAGAATTTTTTTAATGATGCCTTTGGCTCTTAGATATTCCAATAAAATATTCGATGCAAATGAACTATTATAGGTACCACTGCCTCCCGATGAAAGCACAGCAATCGTAATATCATGTTCGGGTAAGGTAACCAAAGCAGCGTGATACATAATCGTATCTCCACCTTTAAATAATGCTGTTATTCCGTAATCACTAAACGGTGCTAAACGGACAGCATCCCAGCCAAGACCATAGTTAATCGAGTTCGTCTCTTCAGGAACCCACACACCTTTTCTATACTCATGACTTTGCATAGCCTTTGCTGACTTCTCAGATAAAATATCCGTTCGATTCCCGATTAATACTTCACCGAATTCAGTTACTTCTTCAGCCGTGGAGTAAAGACCACCTGTCCCTATGATATTGATATTCTCAACGGGTAAAGCTTGATCCAACCCAGGAAAATAAGTTTTTATGAGCCTGTCTCTATCAAAAGAATCAAGTGGTGTTTTGGTAGAGGTCAATTGAAGAGGATCAGAAATATAGGTTTCAAGAAATTCGCTATAACTTAAACCGCTCACTCGTTCAATCAATATTTCAAGCAGCTGAAAACCATCATTGCAATATACCGAAAACTCGCCGGGGGTTGACTTTAAGCTTTCGGATTGTAATCTTACCAATAATTCATCATGATTTTTCGTATCATTATCATCAAATAAAAAACTATTCCCATATTGACTACCGTAAATTCCTGAAGAATGATTCATCAACATACGTGGCGTAATCTGTTCATATCGTTTATCTGCCATTTTAAAGTCCTTGATATACGTGGTTAGCGGCTTATCAATATCAATTTTTTTAGAATCAGCCAGCATCATCGTTGCAGCAGTCACGTACATTTTACTTACCGAGCCGATTCCAAACATCGTGTCTTCGGTGATCGGACTTTTGGTCGCTTTATCGTATACACCAGCACTGCCTGATAAGACAATGGATCCATGATCCCTAATTGCATATTGCAATCCACTTGCACCATATTCGGATACGATCTTTGAAGCCTGCTCCTGTGCCTTTTCTTCTACAGTATCAGGATTCGTTAGAGCAAAAGCAGGGGTGACCGGTATTGCCATAAGAATAGCGCTCATGAATACAGAAACCACCTTCTTCATTATTCATTCCTCCTCGTAATTCTTGCTGTATTGTACTTGCTGAAATGATCATACGAGGAAAAGGTCTGCTAGAATAAAAATGACCCTGAAACGAAAAAAACAATCCCTAAACAACATGTTGTCTAAGGATTGTTGCTTTAATATGGAAGCAGGACCATATTGTTAAATTCTTTATGTTTCGTTTCTATGGTCATATGACCACCGTACTTGTCACAGATTCTAGCTATGTTTGTTAATCCAATACCATGAAATTCCGCGTTTGATTTTTGACTGTGCAAATAGGCAACTTCATTCTCCATATGATTCAAGATGTGAATGAGAAGGGTAGACTCGGTAGAATATATTTTGATTAGAATGTACCTATCTTCTGCAATTTTTACTCGTTTAGATGCTTCAATTGCGTTATCTAGCATATTTCCTAGGGCTACACATAAGTCATAACGGTCAATATTTACTTCCTGGGAATATAGGTTAATCTTCGTATCTATTCTTATACCATTGGCTTGTCCGATATTAAGTGTATTTGTGACAAGGGCATCTATAGCCAGATTCCCCGTATTAACACGATGATAGGCTCCTTCGACTTTATTTAAAGTAGTCTTGATATGTTCCATTGCCGCTTCTAACTCATTTCGCTTAATACATTCTTCGATATACAAAAGCTGTTGGTTCGTATCATGAATGATTCGTTTAATCGATTTGAAGCTGTGAACTGTTTTTTCGTAATTCGCATCTTGATAGTCCATTTGATTTTGCAATTGCGAATTCTCATGCATAAATTGAAATTTATCAACGATATTATCAAAAATATAGAAAATGATAATATTTAAGAGAAGAAATCCAATGACGGAAATGAAAGAATAAACGTCCTTATAAGTTAGAATACTCAGCTGGTATATACTTACGACAGGAATAACCAAGAATAATACGTAGTAACGATTATCCAAAGAGAAACTTCTACGTTTTGCAAGTAGTCGTATGATCTGAATGATCGCAAACATGATCATGGAACCGAGTAAAATAGCTTTCGTATTGGCTATTTGATCTTGTTCATTTATAGGGTTAAAGCTAAAGTCAACTGAATCTAGGGAATAAAATAAATAGAGCGATATAAAATAAGAGAGAGATACTAAAACACAGTAAAGTATAGAAAAAGTAAACTTCGTTTTAAATTCTACTGTATAAGATTGCGCAAAACTAAATATCACAAGAAAAGAAAGAATCGAAGATAAAATAAGAGAGGCTGGTATAACCAAATATAGGTAATCGAGCAGCCCAAAGATAATGAAGTAAATGAATCGGTTTTGTTTTTTAGCTGATTTGTCAAAAACCGAATTGAAGAAAAAATTAACTTGCAAACCCATCAGAAGTATAATGCAAAAGACAATCGGAAAATTATTTTGAATCATATCAATCGACCTTCATAATCATAAATTTGGTGTAAGTATCTTTTACCTCTTTCATTTTAGAACGGCCTATAGGCAATTCCTTCCCATTGGACATGAGAACCACTCCGCTAGCAAATTTCTTCACATGTAGCAGATTAATAATAATGGAACGATGGATTTGTATGAAGTTACAATCCTTTAAGGCCAGAGCATAATCAGAAATGATGCCTTTGCTTTCATAGGTTTGATTCGTGGTCGTAAAATGAAGCTTGCTTTTTATGGTTAAGCTTTTGGCAGCTTCAATACTAATAAGTTCATCATATTTTAATACGACTTCTTCATAGCCTGACTTGATGACCATATACTTTTTATCAAGTGCTTGAAAGTATTGGTGTAGCTTGATGATTTTCTCCTCCAAGATCGAAGGTGCAATAGGCTTTATCAAGTACTGGAATGTCATGACGTCAAAACTTTCCACCATATATTGGGGGTAACTTGTCAGAAAAATAATTTGTTCATCCAGGTTATTTAACCCTCTTATTGTTCGGGCTGTTTGAATTCCGTTCATTCCACCCATTTCAATGTCCAAAATTAAAATATGGAATGGAATTTCATGGCGCTCATAATAAGATGCCAACTGCTCTCCCGAGTCGAATAATTCGATTGCAAATTCAATATTTGTCTTTATCGACAATGTAATTAGAATGCTTTTAACAAACTCTCTATGTTTCTCCTCATCATCGCAAATAGCCACTCTATACATAAATGATGTACCCTCGTTCCATTACCTTTATTTTAAAGTTCTATCATAAACATGATACAACCTATAGACTTTATATAGATAGCTTTTGGATGAAATGCAAATTTGAATCCCTTAAATCACTTCTCACGTGATAAATGCCTAGAAAAGAGCCTGTATCTACAATTACTTGGTAAAAGTAGATACAGGCTTTTAATTTTATTGTCTAATCCTGCTTATGTATATTGAATGTGAAATCAAGGTTTTTTTTCGTCCAAACGAGCTTGGCAGGAAGCCGAACCGAGCCACGTATGTGGATTGCCAGCCCAGCACCAGCCGAGCTTCGGTTTATTTTCGCTGATCCACATGGCCGTTACGCGTCGGTCGCCACAACGAGAGCCGAGCAGAGAAAAGCCATTGTTTTTCTTTAACAGATCAGGGAAGTGGGTGATCAGGGCAATCCCTTCCTCCAGCGTGAGCGGAGAACGCTGTTGCTCCAAGAGGATGGGCATCGCATCATTCGGAGTGACGTTTAGCGTCTCTTTTCCCGTATCAATTTCGGTCATCAGGTAAGCCATTCCAGTAGGAATCTCGATGCCCTCGATGGGTGTAAACCGCCTGATTTCTTCCGTATCCATGACACTGAAGCCAGCTTTCTTTTGCCGCTGGATTGCTTGCATTGCTTTTTCTCCATCGAACCAATCGCCTTTCACAACGAGAACAAAGGGTACGAAACCCTCTTGCTGGTCGTCTTCTTGAATGGGGAGAGCTTCTGCTAGTGATTGCAGCGGGGCCAGATTTTTCGTAAATTCATCAGCTGTCATGCCAGCCATTTCAGGATAGCCCTTTTGAATGAGCGTTGTCAGTTGCCTTTCGAATTCAGCTTTGTGCATGAGTTAATGCGCCTCCTTCCACTTGTCACATTTTATCTTACAACATTGGTGCGAATTCTAAGGTTTCTCTAAAATAAAAGGAATAAAGAAGGTCCGGGTTGAAGTAACTTTACAACTCAGGTTTAATCTTTTTGGAAGAAAATCAGAAAGGAGGCTGGCTGCCATGCGTCCCATTGATCTTGCACGTAAGCTGAAGCTGAGCACAAGCGCCTTGCGCAATTATGAAGCGCACGGGTTAGTTCCGCCTGTGGAGCGGTCAGCGAGCGGCTACCGGAAGTATACGGAGGAACACGTCGCTTATTTTACCTGTATTCAAGCCATGTCTCTTGGCTTTGGGATGGAAGTGACGGCGCAGGTGATGCGATTGATCCAGGATAGACAGTTGCAGGAAGCTCTGTGGCGTGTGAATGAGGTACAGGCTAATTTGCAGCGGGACAAGCAGTTAGCCGAACGAAACGTAGCAATGCTGGAAGACAGCCAAGCAGGAAAGGGTGAGGAAGCTGGAAACAGCGAATGGATGACGATTGGAGAGGTCGCAACCATGACTTCATTACCCAGCTCAACCATCCGCCACTGGGAAAAGGTTGGACTCATTACGACTTCCCGCGATGAGAAAAATGGCTACCGTCTCTTCAATCGCTCGCAAATCCGTAAAATCATGCTACTTCGTACGCTGCGACCCGCTGTCTATTCCTTATCGGTTGTAGAGCTGAAGGAAGCCATCGCGAACATGGATGAAGAGGATGTGAAAGAGGCGCGAAGCATCGCTTTGGAAACGCTGCGCTATTTGGATCAGATGAATCTCGAACAATTGCGTGGGGTTTTCTATTTCTATCAGTTATGCAAAGTGGTTCAGTTGATCGAAGAATAAGGTAGCGAAAAGAGAAAACCCCCTCCTGCACATTCGCAAAAGAGGGGATGGCATCGTTATTCCACAAACAGTGATACCCGCTCAAATCCTGCATCTGAAATGCGAATCAAGCCCGTATCCGATATGTGCAAGGTCGGAATGACGACCAGTGCAAGCAAAGACAATGTCATAAAGGCATAGTTCATCGTGCAGCCAGCCTTCACCAATGCTTGGCTAATCTCCATGGATTGCTGCACAACTGTTTCATAAGGCTCGGTCGACATCAGTCCAGCTAAACGCAGCGGGAGCTCCACAATTTCGCCGTCTCCAGTCACAACAGCGATACCGCCTTGCATGCCGATCACAGCATTGGCTGCTTGTGCCATCCGTTCATCATCGTTTCCAATGACAAGCACGTTATGGCAGTCATGGGCGACAGTCATGGCAATCGCTGCTGGCTGGTTAAAACCGACATTGCCGACAATCCCGATGCCAGAGCCGCCTGTTTTCCCATGGCGTTCGAAAACAGCCATTTTGCACAAGGTGCTCTCTGGTGTAATCTGAAGCTCACCATTTGCGACAGCCACATCCACAAACACTTCGTCCGTCTCTACGTGATTTTCGCGGACAACTGCTACGCGTGTCTTGATCGTCCCAGACGGAACAGGGGTCTTGATGATGAAGTCAGATGGAGTGAGCTCAGCCTTGATTTTCACAGAGTTGACAGCAAACTCAGGGTAAGGGAACGGAGGAAGTTCGAGCGTCATTTCACCGTTTTCCGCCACTACTTCACCGCGTGCGATCGTCATCACGACATTCACATCAGCCAGATTCCCGTCGAGCAAAATGATATCGGCGATGATACCCGGTGCGATCGAGCCTACATCTCTTGCAACACCGAATCGTTCTGCTGTATTGATGGTCGCCATCTGGAAGGCAGTAACTGGCTTCACTCCTTGCGAGATCGCGTGTCTGACGATGAAGTTCATATGTCCTTCTTCTTTCAACGAGTCACAGATGCGGTCATCGGACACGAGCATCATCCGGCGGGAGTCAATGCCCTGTTCGGTGTGTGCTTTGATCGTTGCTGCAACATCGTGCCACGCAGAGCCGCGGCGCATTTTGGCATACATGCCGAGGCGTACGCGCTGTGCGACATCTTCGCTGGTCACACACTCATGGTCGCCGGTTACACCCGCAGCTGCATAAGCAGCCAGACGCGGATCACTTGACGGCCATGTATAGTGACCATCCACTACTTTTCCTGCCCGCAGTGTCGCTTGAATCTCTCCAATCATTTTCGGGTCTCCGTACACGACCCCTGGGAAATTCATGACTTCCCCGAGTGCGATCATATCGGGTCCCCAGCTCAATGCTTCCGCGACCTCCGCTGGTCCGAATTCTGCCCCAGCCGTTTCAAAAGAAGCATCCGTTGAAGGGACGCAGGAAGCGACCTGCATGTAAGCAGCCATCGGTGTTTGTCTCGCCTCATCCAGCATGATGCGCAACCCAGGGAGACCGAGAACATTCGAGATCTCATGAGCATCGAAAAAGCCGCCTGTCGTTCCGAGCGGCAGTACCGCATTGGCGAACTGCGTGACGGACAGCATGCTGCTTTCGATATGACAGTGCCCGTCCAACAGTCCTGGTGCCATATACTTTCCTTTTGCATCGATGACCTTAGTGGATTCATCCGTCATCCCTTCCACAAAAGGACCGACATAGGCGATGCGGGTGCCAACGACAGCGACGGACATATTCGGCAAGATTTCACCGGAGAGAACATTGACGAGAGAGCCGTTATGGATGAAGAGGGTTGCTTTTTTCTCCCCTCTGGAAAAGGCAACGAGATCAGGTATGCAATCTGCGAGTGGAGGTCTTGCAAAGGAGGAATGCTGCTGTGTCATGTTTACTATCACCTCATGCTGGATTTGGTTTTTTACATATCGTACACATCGAAGCGGAAGGAAGCTAGTTTTCTTAAAAAAAATGTTGAAAAAGAGGGTGCGGTGTATGACAAGAGTAAAAGTCAAATACATAAAAATATCATCCTACCTAAAGCTGTGCGTGGGAGCAGGGGTTTCGATCGGGGGTTTGGATGGGGCTATCCGTTTTCTATTATTACTCGTAATGGGGCAGTTGAGGGCCTCGGAAGCTATGCTCTTCAGTATGCAGGTGGAGGGATGGACAGCGGGAATCTTACACGTGCTTTCTGTACCGCTACTGTATGGATTGGGCGCAGCTCTTTTTGGGGTCGTCTCCTATTTTCCGTTTATGTATTATCTCAAGTGCAAAAAGGGGCTTGTGATCGAAGGGGTATTTGAAGGGGAGCATTGCGAGGATATCCCAAAATAAAGCACCTCCCATTTTCACCGTTGTTGAGAGTGAAAATAGGAGGCGCTGCTTAGTGTTCTGCTACCTCTATTTCATTTGTCTTCGTTTTCCGCAGTTTGTAAATCGCGACGAGTAAAATAAACCACACAGGTGTGATGAACAAGGAGACTCGTGTATCTTCCGCGAGTGCAAGGACGACCAGAATGAAGGCAAGGAATGCCAGGATCAGGTAATTGGCAAAAGGATAGAGCGGCATTTTAAATGGATTCGCTTTTGCTAATTCTGGTCTCGTTTTGCGATATTTTAAATGGCAGATGACCGTGATTCCCCAAATAAAGATAAAACAAACGGTCGAAACGCTTGTGATCAGTGTAAATACACCTTCTGGCATGACGTAGTTCAATACGACTGCGATCAGAATGACAACCGTCGAAAAGAATAGGGCATTTGCTGGGACCTTGTTGGCAGTCAGTTTGGTAAGGGGCACAGGGGCATTCTTTTCTTTGGCAAGGGAGTAAACCATCCGGCTTGTACTGAAAATGGCGCTATTACATGCGGAAGCTGCGGATGTCAGTACGACAAAGTTGACGATACCGGCAGCGGCTGCAATGCCAATCGCTGCGAAGACCTGCACGAATGGACTCTCCAACGGGTTGATCGCGTTCCAAGGATAAATGCTCATGATGACGATGAGTGCGCCAACGTAGAATATCAAAATCCGAATCGGGATTTGGTTAATCGCTTTTGGAATGACTCGTTTTGGGTCTTCTGTTTCACCGGCTGTCAGACCGACGAGCTCGATCCCAACAAATGCGAACACGACCATCTGGAAGGAGAGAAGGAACCCATTAAAGCCGTTCGGGAACATACCGCCATGACTCCAGAGATTCGTGAAGCTGGACGCACCAGCATTCGTAGAAAAGCCCTTGATGATCATGAAAATGCCGACAAAAATCAGGGCGAGAATCGCGATGACCTTAACGAGCGCGAACCAAAATTCCATTTCTCCAAAAAGCTTCACTGTAGCCAGATTCATGATTAACAAAATCACGAGGGCGATCAAGCCTGGCATCCACTGCGGTATTTCCGGAAACCAGTATTGCGTATACAGACCAACAGCTGTCAGGTCGGCCATGGCGATCGAAATCCAGCAAAACCAGTACGTCCAGCCCGTGACAAATGCGGCCATATTCCCCAAATAGTCTTTGACGAAATCCACAAAAGAATGGTAGTTCAAGTTGCTCAAGAGGAGCTCCCCGAGTGAGCGCATAATTAAAAAGCAGATGATGCCCGTAATCAAGTAAGCAAATAAGATGGATGGGCCGGCCAAATGAATCGATTTTCCTGCGCCCAAAAATAATCCTGTACCGATTGCACCACCGATCGCGATGAGTTGTACGTGTCTGTTTTTTAGACCTCTCTCCAATTTTTGATCCTGCATACGATCCACCTCTCTATTTTTAGTTAGTTTTTAATTTTTAGATTTTTATCAAACACATAATGTTCATATTAACATAACTATTGTTGTTTCACATATGTTTATTTATTTTTATAGAAAAAAAGCTTTTAATTATGAACGAAATAGGAACATTTTGGAAGTGTTGGTTCTTTTAAACAAGGACTACACTTCTTTTTTGTATCTCAGAAAAAAGAATATATTGACATGGGAATGGAAATCATTTAATTTTGCATTAGGGCAACTTTTTTATACACAAGCATATTAGTTTGCTTGGGCGAATATTATTGGTACAAGACTACATTTTTGTGTGTGGGCATATAGGAATTACCCGTTTCATCATTGGTTTTTGAGCGGGATCATATAACGGGCTATTATTTGGAGGGAAAAATCATGGATTCTGCTATTGCAGTAAGGGATCTGCATGTCTCTTACTTTGGGAACGAAGTTGTTCGGGATGTCTCATTTAACGTTGAGCTAGGGAGCATGGTTGGAATCATCGGTCCAAACGGGGCAGGGAAGTCAACCCTGATCAAGGCTCTCTTGGAACTCATTCCGAGAGATAAGGGGAATGTGCGGATTTTTGGTAAAGAGACAAATGAATTCCGGAAGAAAATCGCCTATGTACCACAGCGGAGCATGATTGATTGGACGTTTCCGATCACCGTCATGGATACAGTGCTGATCGGGACATATCCAAGTGTCGGACTGTTCAAATTTCCGAAGAAAAAGGAAAAAGCGTGGGCGCTGGAATGCCTGAGAAGAGTAGGACTGGAGGATTTCCGCGACAGGCAGATTGGGGAGCTATCCGGCGGGCAGCAACAGCGTGTCTTCCTAGCAAGGGCACTTGCGCAAAAACCGGAGCTGCTGCTTCTGGACGAGCCGTTTGTGGGGATTGATGTGGCGAGCGAGGACACAATCATTCGCATCTTGAAAGAGCTGCAGCTTCAGGACAAAACGATTGTCGTCGTCCATCATGACTTGTCGAAAGCGAATGCGTATTTTGATCAGCTTCTACTGATGAACAAAGAATTGATCAAGTTCGGTACGGTCGATGAAGTACTGAATCGAGAAGTCATGTCGAAAGCATACGCCTATCAGCTCCAATTTCTCGAAAAGACCGAGGTGCTTGCATAATGGATTTCTTGATGGCAATTGGACAGTATGAATTTTTGCAAAAAGCATTGTTTACATCTGTAGTGGTTGGATTAATCTGCGGCGTTATAGGTAGCTTTATCATCTTGCGGGGAATGTCCTTGATGGGGGATGCCATCTCACATGCTGTTTTGCCTGGGGTGGCCCTCTCCTATGCATTTGGAATCAATTTCTTTGTAGGTGCTGTTTTAACGGGTGTGCTCACTGCTGTTGGAATTGGCTACGTGAGCCAAAATAGCCGCATCAAGAACGACACGGCGATTGGGATATTGTTCACATCCGCCTTTGCGATCGGGATCATCATGGTTACGATGCTGAAAAGCAGTACCGATTTGTATCACATTTTGTTCGGGAATGTATTGGCTGTGCGTTCGTCAGACATGTGGGTGACGGTTGGCATCGGGGTCGTCGTCATCGTGACAGTCTACGCTTTTTTCAAAGAACTGTTACTGACTTCGTTCGATCCAACCATTGCTGCTGCTTACGGCTTGCGTAACAACCTCATTCATTACTTGCTGATGACCTTGCTGACGATGGTAACTGTCGCTTCCTTGCAGACTGTCGGAATCGTGTTAGTCGTCGCCATGCTGATTACACCGGCTGCTACCGCCTATCTTTTGACCGACCGCTTGTCGATCATGATCTTTTTGGCTGGCGGTTTTGGGATGCTGTCTTCGGTTATCGGCCTTTATTTTAGCTTTACCTATAATTTGGCCTCTGGTGCCACGATTGTCGTGGTTGCAACCGTGCTATTCTTCCTGGCCTTTCTCTTCTCCCGAAAACACGGGGTGGTATGGAAATCAATCCGAGCCCGGCAAAAACGAGTCGAGCTCTCAAAGTAAAGGAGATTATCGTCATGAAGAAGTGGAATCTGTTTTTCGTTTTTCTTATATCAACCGCATTGATGGCAGCGTGTGGTGCTCCGCAAAGTGCGAACGAGCCCACGAAATCAGATAGTGACAAGCTGCAGGTCGTGACCACGTATTCCATCCTGTATGACATCGTGAAAAACATTGGGGGAGATCGGGTAGAGATCCATAGTCTCGCTCCGATTGGCTCCAATCCTCATGAATATGATCCACTGCCTGCTGACGTGCAAAAAACGACGGATGCAGACGCTGTTTTCTACAACGGCTTGAATCTGGAGGCGGGTAACTCATGGTTCAATAATCTCATGAATACAGCGGGCAAATCAGGTCCGGATGCACCCGTGTTCCGACTCAGTGAGGGTGTAGCGGCCAAACACTTGACGACCAAAGGCAAAGAGAGTGAAGAAGATCCGCACGCTTGGTTGGATGTACGCAATGGAATCAAGTATGCGGAGAATGCAAAAAATGCCCTGATCAAGGTGGACCCAGCCCACAAGGAAACGTATGAGCAAAACGCCAAGAAATACATCGAACAGCTGACTGCTCTGCACGAGGAAGCGGTTAAGCAATATAGCCAGATTCCAAAGGAACAGCGTGTGCTCGTGACGAGCGAAGGAGCGTTCAAATATTTCAGCGAAGCCTACGATTTTGAAGCCGCATACATTTGGGAAATCAACTCGGAGAACCAAGGAACGCCTGAGCAGGTCACGCAGGTGGTTGATACGATCCGTGCGAAAAAAATCCCGGCTTTGTTCGTAGAGACGAGTATCGATCCGCGCAGCATGGAGATGGTATCGAATGAAACGGGTGTACCGATTGTCGGGAAAGTATTTACGGACTCTCTCGGAAAGCCGGGAGAAGATGGCGATACGTACATCAAAATGATGGAATGGAATATCAAGACGATTTACGAAGGATTGACCAAGAAATAACATTCTGAAGGCAAAGCACAGCTCTCCTAATCAGGGGCTGTGCTTTTAAATTCTTCCACTGCTTAACATATTTCATAAGATTGAGGTATAATAGGCTAGTGTGTAAAAGGAATCCGGAGTATTCATATTTAATCTGTCATATTGAAAGAGAGTGGGATTATGGGTCGTAAGTGGAACAATATTAAAGAGAAGAAAGCTTCTAAAGACGCGAGCACCAGTCGTATTTACGCGAAGTTCGGGAAGGAAATATATGTAGCGGCAAAGCAAGGCGAGCCGGACCCAGAGTCCAACCGTGCTCTGAAGGTCGTCCTGGAGCGTGCCAAAACGTACAGCGTACCGAAAGCAATTATCGACCGCGCGATTGATAAAGCAAAGGGCGGCTCTGATGAAACGTTTAGCGAGCTGCGCTATGAAGGCTTCGGGCCAAACGGTTCCATGATCATCGTGGATGCACTGACCAACAACGTAAACCGCACAGCTCCTGAAGTGCGTGCTGCTTTCAACAAAAATGGCGGGAACATGGGCGTATCCGGTTCTGTTGCTTATATGTTTGACCCAACAGCGGTATTTGGCTTGGAAGGCAAAACTTCTGATGAAGTGTTGGAAATCTTGATGGAAGCGGACGTAGATGTGCGCGACATTTTGGAAGAAGACGGTGCTGTCATTGTTTACGCAGATGCAGAACAGTTCCACGCTGTACAAGAAGCACTCAAAAACGGTGGCGTCGCAGAGTTTACCGTAGCTGAACTGACCATGCTGCCACAAAACGAAGTAACGCTGACAGAAGATGTACAAGCTCAATTCGAAAAGCTGATCGATGCTTTGGAAGACTTGGACGATGTGCAGCAGGTGTACCATAACGTTGATTTAGGTGAATAATGTTTTCGATGGAGAAGACCTTTGTTTAAAAGCAAGGGTCTTTTTCTATGTGGCTGCGGTGAAGAGAAGAATATTTCCAGTCTAGGCTCCAGGCTCCGTCCTGCTGAGGGCTGAGACTGCCCGCTCCGAAGGAATTAGCGGGGAAACGCAAAAGTGGTAGCCGCTACGCCGCGTGGGCACGGTTGCGTTTCTGTTGCCCGCGAATCCCTTCTCCGCTCGGTAGGACTCCACAAGTCGCTACGTCTGGAAATATTCTTCTCTGCCGTGACAGATGCGATTCTTCAATCTTTTAAGACTTTAAAACCCGTTTAACACTTGAAGCTCGTAGAGGAAACAGGAGAAATAAGCGAAGATCTTAGGGACACCGACCGAGACGCAATGCAAAAAGCGAAACACGCCTTTAAGCGTCCACCTCTGAAAAAACATCTTGAATGGACCACTTTGGACGCGGTTTCGCTTTTTGCATGGAGTCGTGCAGTCAATCCCTCAGGGGGTGGCCCTAGAATCTGAGCGTTTTCTCCTGTTTCCTCCCCAGCACTACAGCGCTAATTTAAGGTTCCTATTATGTGACTGCGGTGAAGAGAAGAATATTTCCAGTCTAGGCTCCAGGCTCCGTCCTGCTGGGGGCTAAGACTGTCCGCTCCGAAGGAATTAGCGGGGAAACGCAAAAGTGGTAGCCGCTACGCCGCGTGGGCACGGTTGCGTTTCTTTTGCCCGCTAATCCCTTCTCCGCTCGGTAGGACTCCACAAGTCGCTACGTCTGGAAATATTCTTCTCTGCCGTGACAGATGCGATTCTTCAATCTTTTAAGACTTTAAAAACCCGTTTAACACTTGAAGCTCGTAGAGGAAACAGGAGAAATAAGCGAAGATCTTAGGGACGCCGACCGAGGCGGAATGCAAAAAGCGAAAGACGCTCTTAAGCGTCCACCTCTGAAACACATCTTGAATGGACCACTTTGGACGCGGTTTCGCTTTTTGCATGGAGTCGTGCAGTCCATCCCTCAGGGGGTGGCCCTAGAATCTGAGAGTTTTCTCCTGTTTCCTCCCCAGCACTACAGTGCCAATTTAAGGTTCCTACTTATGTGGTTGCGGTGAAGAGAAGAATATTTCCAGTCTAGGCTCCAGGCTCCGTCCTGCTGGGGGCTAAGACTGTCCGCTCCGAAGGAATTAGCGGGGAAATGCAAAAGTGGTAGCCGCTACGCCGCGTGGGCACGGTTACGTTTCTTTTGCCCGCAAATCCCTTCTCCGCTCGGTAGGACTCCACAAGTCGCTACGTCTGGAAATATTCTTCTCTGCCGTAACAGATGCGATTCTTCAATCTTTTAAGACTTTAAAACCCGTTTAACACTAGAAGCTCGTAGAGGAAACAGGAGAAATAAGCGAAGATCTTAGGGACACCGACCGAGGCGCAATGCAAAAAGCGAAACACGCCTTTAAGCGTCCACCTCTGAAAAAACATCTTGAATGGACCACTTTGGACGCGGTTTCGCTTTTGGCATGGAGTCGTGCAGTCCATCCCTCAGGGGGTGGCCCTAGAATCTGAGCGTTTTCTCCTGTTTCCTCCCCAGCACTACAGCGCCAATTTAAGGTTCCTCTTATGTGGCTACGGGGGAAAAAACATTCCTAGTCTTCGTTCAGTGCTTCGTCCGAGGGGAAGACTGGACTGCCCGCTCCAAAGGGATTAACGGGGAAACGGAAAAGTTTCTTCTCTGGCGGAACGGATGCGATTCTTCATTCTTTTAGTGCTTTTAAAAATCAGATAATACGGAAAGTCTTTGGAGTTTTGGAAAGAGAACAGAAAAATAAACAAGCTGATGTCGATTGGGCTTCGACGTCAGCTTGTCTACTAGAAGAATGCGATTAGCAAATTGTTCTGTTTAGCCAATGCGTCTGATCAGGTTCATTGTTCCCGTTGATCTGATAATTGTCCATCCGTCAGGAATTGGGGAGCCAAGCATTACCCATACCTCTTGACCAGAAGGAGCATTATTGAGATTTCTGATGAAGTTCATATCTCCCGAACTTCTGGTTATGACCCATCCGTCAGGAATTGGGGAGCCAAGCATTACCCATACCTCTTGACCAGAAGGAGCATTATTGAGATTTCTGATGAAGTTCATATTTCCCGAACTTCTGGTTATGACCCATCCGGTTGGAATTGGGGAGCCAAGCATTACCCAAACTTCGTAACCAGAAGGAGCATTGTTAAGATTCTTAATCAAGTTCATATTTCCTGAACTTCTGACCACGACCCATCCAGACGGAATAGGGGAGCCTAACATTACCCAAATTTCCTCGCCAAATGCTTTGTTTTTGCTTGTAGGGGCATCTTTCTTTTTCCAATCTTTCTGGATATCACTTGTTACGTAGGGAGTCGTCTTACCTTGTAAAGGTAGTGCTGCCCCTTGGGCTGTTGCAGCTAAATTGGGTACAGCGACAACGGAGCTTAAAGCTAGGATGACCAAGGCTTTCTTAAACATTTGCATCAACCTTTCATGACAATGGTTTAGAAACTATCATCGAGTAGATGTCAAAGTTGAGTAAATTAATTACATAATTGCCAGTATATACTATGTTAAGCGAAATCCATTTTCTTTACTTTAGGAGATATTGTCGAATGGGAGACAAAGTAGACTATATTTTGAGAAACCATGAATTTCTATGTAGCTGTAGTGGCGAGAAGAATATTTCCAGTCTAGGCTCCAGGCTCCGTCCTGCTGAGGGCTGAGACTGCCCGCTCCGAAGGGATTTGCGGGGAAACGCAAAAGTGGTAGCCGCTACGCCGCGTGGGCACGGTTGCGTTTCTTTTGCCCGCGAATCCCTTCTCCGCTCGGTTGGACTCCACAAGTCGCTACGTCTGGAAATATTCTTCTCTGCCGTGACAGATGCGATTCTTCAATCTTTTAAGACTTTAAAAACCCGTTTAACACTTGAAGCTCGTAGAGGAAACAGGAGAAATAAGCGAAGATCTTAGGGACACCGACCGAGACGCAATGCAAAAAGCGAAACACGCCTTTAAGCGTCCACCTCTGAAAAAACATCTTGAATGGACCACTTTGGACGCGGTTTCGCTTTTGGCATGGAGTCGTGCAGTCCATCCCTCAGGGGGTGGCCCTAGAATCTGAGCGTTTTCTCTTGTTTCCTCCCCAGCACTACAGTGCCAATTTTAGGTTCCTATTATGTGGTTGCGGTGAAGAGAAGAATATTTCCAGTCTAGGCTCCAGGCTCCGTCCCGCTGAGGGCTAAGACTGTCCGCTCCGAAGGGATTCGCGGGGAAACGCAAAAGTGGTAGCCGCTTCGTAGCTAGGGCACGTTGCGTTTTTTTTGCCCACTAATCCCTTCTCCGCTCGGTAGGACTCCACAAGTCGCTACGTCTGGAACTATTCTTCTCTATCGTGACTGATTAGATTCTTCCATCTTTTAAGGCTTTTAAAACTCGTTTAACACGGAAAGCTCGTAGAGGAAACAGGAGAAATAAGCGAAGATCTTTGGAAACACCGACCGAGGCGCAATGAAAAAAAGAGAAACAAGCTTTTAGCGTCCACCTCTGATTCCCATCCTGAATGGGCGACTTTGGACGCGGGTTTCGCTTTTTTTCATGGAGCCGGGCAGTGAATCCCCCAGCGGGTGGGACAAGAATCTGAGCGTTTTCTCCTATTTCCTCCCCACAACTACCGCCCGACAAACGGATTTTAAAAGAAATAAAACCGCCTCCAAAAGGAGACGGCATATATCGAGCTCGTTAGTTTTGAGGTGCTACCGATCATCACGTGCGACGCATCTACCTCCAGTATGAAGTTAGAAGCTTAAAGCAGTGTACGGTTTCCCTTACTCACTAGGTGATCGTGTAAATCATCCATGGCACATCGCCTCCGTAAAGGACTAAGCCTGATTGAAAACACACCACCGAGCTCGATGAGTATAGTATGAGCCAAGCCCATCATTTTATTCACTCATCTTTAGCATCTGTTTTCGAATCGCATTTAAAAACGATTGGTTGCTGTAGGCCGTGCCACCAGCCAATCCTGGTTCAACTGCATTCATGTACATTTGATCCGCTTTGACTGCGCGTAGATTTTTCCATGCAGGCTGTTCTTGCAAATGCTGGAAAGCGGGCTGGTCTTCTTTGTTGACCATCACAAACAAGTAGTTGGGATCTTCTTTTGCCAAAGCATCCATCGAGAGTGGGCTACGCTCCTCGATATTCGCGACGACATCTGGGACAGGCAGGGCCAAGTCCGTATATAACAGGTAATTATACCGTTCGTCTTTTGGATAGGCGTAGAAGGAGCCTTCTTGGAACCACAGCGTCAGCACTTTCTTTTCTGGAAGTGGGTTGAGCTTGTCGCGGAGTTCCTGTGCGTTTTGCTTCACTTTACCTACGAAAGTATCTAAATTGGCATCTTTTCCACGAACATCAGCGAGCAGACGCAAGTTTTCTTGCCAATGAGCTCCGTTTGTAGAGACGGGAATGACAGAGGCTGCGGTTTGCAATTTGGCCAAGTCTTCCTTGGAGGTCTTGTCGGTTGTCATGATGACGTCAGGTTCGAGGGCAACCAGCTCACCTAGGTTATCTGCAATATGATAAGGGAGAGGCTTGGCATTTCTGATCATGGCTTGATATTCCGCAGGAAACTTTCCGTTTTTATCCGTCGTAGCTGCGACGGGCGGGATTCCCAGCAAGAAAGAATCTTCATACGAAGCGGGGAAGCCTACGAAAACAATATCTTTGGTTCTGGCCGGAATGGTATAAGTGTTGCCCAAGTAATGGATCGATCTGGTCGGTTTCGATGCCGCTGAATCGCCCGTTTGTCCACCAGTGCCGCAGGCTGTCAGGACGAGGAGCAAAGCGGCAATCGGGATAGCTAGTAGCCGTTTATACATACAGGTCACTCCGTTCTTACTTCTTGTGTTTATCAGGAAAGTAGCAGGACTCATGTAAATTATAGGCTACCCGATCCATCCGTCGCTGTTGCATTCCTGAACATTTTCAAACATTCTGCTGTAACCTTTTTCCTGCTCAAGACACTAATGGGTATCCGAGAAAATTTTCGCTATAGGAAAGTAGTCGATCAGCCGACAGCAAGAGAATGGAGGAGCTTCTTTGTATGAAGAAATGAAACATCAGGTCATGGCCATCTATGAGCGGCATTATCATGATGTGTATCAATTTTTGCTGTACTTTGCTGGCAGTCAGAATGATGCAGAAGATTTGACGCAGGAGGTTTTTTTGCGAGTAATTCGATCGCTTGAACGATTTGAAGAGCGATCTGACGTGAAGACATGGCTGTTTGCGATCGCGAAGCATACAGCGATGAATTACTATCGAAAACGCAAGTGGCAAAAGCTGTTGTCAGGGAACTGGCTGTCTGTTGTGATGCCAGCCACGGAAGGGAATCCTGCTCAGGAAGCAGAAAGCCGGGAGGACGAGCAGGAATTGATCACTGCGATCAAGGGATTGCCACCGCATTACCGCATGGTTGTCATTCTGCGTGGCATTAAAGAGTACAGCGTCAAAGAGACAGCCGAAATACTGGATTGTTCAGAATCAAACGTGAAAACGACGATGCACCGGGCACTGAAGCTGTTACATAGCAAACTGTCGAATACGAAGAAGGGGGAGTTGTACAGTGGATTGGCAAAATGAACGAGATATGCTGGAACGGTTAGCGACTCTGCAAAAAAGTACACCCCCACGTAAGGAGTTTGTAGAGAGTTTACGTACTGTGCTGGAACAAGAAACGAGTCGGGTTGGCAAGAAGGGACGGCTGTTCATGAATCCGTTGACAGCGGGGATGACAGCAGTCGTGATCGCTGTTGGCTTTGGGCTGTACATCATGGCTGGGATGGGGCAAAACGAACTCATGGACCCTGAGGTGACGGCAACAAGTAGTCCGCAGCTTCCCGCCCATCCTGTATACGAGCAGGCGAAGAAGCTGCTGCAAGAATTGGCAGGTCGAGAGGCGAGTGAATATGCAGTGAATGGTATGTTATCCAATACCGATACAGGTGTTGTCGTGATGAACAAGACGGTGAACAACATACCGGTTCTCGAAGACCAATATACATTTACAATTGACCAGGCGGGCAGGAATCATAAAAAAGAAGTACGGACAAATGATACGACAGGCATGGTCTTTCCTGATCCCAAAAAGGCAATGCCAGTGAAGCAGGCTGAACAAATTTTTGGGCAAAGTGCCCGGCTGCTCTATTCAGAGTGGGAAGGGCGATTGCTATATGAGTTTCCTTTTTCAGGTGACATTGATGCTATCACAGGAGAAATTTACCCCACAGAACGCTATCATCCCGATTACAGTCTAGTAGATATGCCGCCAATTCCTGTGAAACCGGGAGGCATAAAGCTGGTAGCTCCCGACATCGAAGAAGCAGATAGACTTTTTCGGGAGTGGGGATTCGAGCCTCCGTTTTCCTTCGTTATTCAAGAAGGCTCAGACGTAGTGCATACGTACAAAATAGAAACGCGAACCAAACAGAAAATAGAACTGACCGTAGTAACAGATACAGGAAAAATTCTGAACTATCGGTATGAAAATATCCATGGGAAAAAGGAAAAGCTCCCTCATCCGAAGCTGGAAAACGTACAAGAAGCAGCAAAGCAATTTCAGAAATACCTTCCGTTAGACACTAAAGAACTGTTACTTGGTTCTGCCGATAGAAAAGGCAACATCGAAACCTATCAATTCTTCAAGTCCCATCAGGGAGTACCGATTATGGGAGGGTATACGGTTCATTTTGATGTGGACAGGAAACAGGTGATCGGAGTCGATCCTACGTATACCATGGAGTCTAAGCAGTTTCCTGACAAAAGCAAGGCAATGTCACGGGAAGACGCGACTAACGTATACGTCACCCATCGCCCGCTCCGATTGGTCTACAAGTTGATGGAGAACCCAACGACAGGAAAATTAGAACCGCGTCTCGTCTATCATATTTATTATCACGACACACCGCTCTATATGGTGGATGCGCTAACAGGGGAGTGGGTGCGTAGTTAATATCATCGTAACAACAGAAAAACCAGGGAGAGGATTCCCTGGTTTTTCGCTATGTCTCTTATTTGAAGAGCGGAACATAAATATCAATCTCGTTGTTTTCCTGCCCTGGCTTGTAGCGTTCGTCCCAATACTCAAAATCAAATCCGGCATACTCATATCCCGATTCGCAGAGCCAGGACCCGTAAAGAAAGCCATACGTCTCGCCCAAGTTTGTCTCAGGTCCCTTGTGGATTACTTTTGCAAATGTCCCCGCGGGAATCGTGTGACTGACCATCCCTTCTGGAATATCTGCGAGGCTGGATACTTCGACGCCAATAAGGGTGGTAAAAGGATCTACCGCCGCATCGAAGTCAGCTTTGTCAGGATAGATTTGGATCAGGTATTCGCCCTCACCAACCTGATGGTGAATCTCGCTTTTTCTAGCTCGCAAAGCTTCAGAGGTAGTAGCGGAGAGCTTTTTGCCCAAGTCTTCTGTCACATTCGCCGTAAAAGTGATACCAATTACATGTGTTTCCTCGCGGGTGAGAATAGTTGGCTTCACGAAATAACGTCCTCTCGTTTAGTAGGGAACCGAGCTAATCCAGCAGCTATTTCAGCTCTCTGGCATATATCTTCGTTCCATCATGCGTAAACGTACCGATATATTTCTTGCCATCTACCGTATATTCCATAGAAACGGTTTCCTTTCTAGGAGGCGTAAGCAGCTTGTGCGGAAACGGGAATGGCTGTTTGTTCGCCACGTCTGCAATGATCTGCGTGTCTGTATGAAAAAGCTTGCCTGTCTGTTTCAATTGCTTGAGCTGCTCTGGTTTATCCAGCTTGTAAGGCAGAGTCGTGGTCGGTTTGTCCATCGCATTGATTTTCTGGAAGAAATACCCGTCCTTTGTTTTCGTCACCGCAATAAACTGTCCGTCACTCGTCTCTTTCAGAAAAGCATACTTTTTCGAAGCGAATGTCCCTTTTTTATTCATCAATAAGTAAAATTCTTCGTTGTCCTTTTTCCCGGAAATGATAAACACTCCCGAATGGATGTTGGATTCCACCTTGTAATTTCGGGATGGCTTCAGCACGACTTTTCCTTCGTGATTAATAAAGTGGGTCATGCCGTTAATTTTCACTCGATGCAATCCTTCGCTGTATCCCATGTAGTCATCAAAGAATGGCTTTGCGTGTATTTTGCCAGTCATATCTTTTAAGCCCAATTTGTAGGATAAAACCATGCCATCCTTTACGTTACGTTTGACAAAAGGGTAGTGATGAATGTCGAAAGTTTTTTCTCCCGTATGCTCACTCGAGATTGGAAATAGCTCCTCATCTGTGATCTGCTTGGATATTTTCGTACGAGCATTGTACAGATAAGAGGTATAGCTTGTGGGAGAATACAAAAACCACTCTCCGTCTATTTGCGTGAAGGAATCGTTATAGGTGGTTATTTCCTGTGTGTTGCCTTGTTTATCGAAAATAATAAACGAGCTGTTACCAAAGTGGGTAATGATATGAAAAAAGCCATACCCGTTTTGCAATGGACTGATGTAGCCTGGATATAATAACGCTTCCTGCTGATCGATTACTTTCCCGGTAGGAGAAACAAGGGCAAAATGAGGGAACCATTCCTGCTTGAACTCTTTGTAATAGGGATCATTCGGACTCGATCCTGCAAATGGGACGAAAAATGGTTCCGTTAGTCCAGGTGGTACCTGAATCTCTTTTTCTGTCGGAACGTACTTGAGTACTGTCGTTTCCGGTCTGTCTGAACGGATGGCATTTTCGGAATGCGCGACAGAAGGAACGATTGATAGAGTAAGGCTTAGGGCTAACAGAATGTTGACGTAGTTGGTCTTTTTCATAGGTAAAATCACTTTCTCTTTCCATTTTTGTATGTAGAAGGTAGACGTTTCTCGAAAGCTGAATGTTACACATGTGTTGATCTTACAAGATTTGGATGATAGAATTGCATACATAGATTTATGATGTATTGTTTATCTAGGTATCTGCGGTTAAATCGGGAGGCACTATGAAAATCAATAAGGAGCTTTTAAAGGGCAGTACCGTGATCCTGATCTTGACGATGCTGGATCGAAAGGAAATGTACGGGTACGAGATCGCGAAAGCCATTGAGAAGGAGTCAAATGGTCTGTTTACGCTGAAAGAAGGGACGTTGTATCCGATCCTGCATGCGCTCGAAGCGGAGCGTTATGTGGAAGCGTATTGGGATGAGAAGGATGGGAGGAAGCGTAAATACTATCGGATTACGGCAGAAGGTCGCGGGCAATTGAAGGAGAAAAAGCTCGAGTGGCATACGTTCCGCGATGGGATTGATCGGGTGCTGGGAGAGGGAAGAGCATGAAGCAGATGAATACACATCCATTGATTGCAGACTATCTCGATCAAGTATGTCGCCATGTGCGGGCAACGGAAATGCATCGCAGAATTCGGGATGAGCTGGAAAGTCACCTTCTAGATTTGATGGATGAGCAGATGGACGAGGGCGTGGAAGAGGAAGAAGCGGTAAGGCAAGCCATTTTGCAAATGGGGGATTCTGCTGCGGTTGGGAAGCAGCTGCATCAGATTTATAAGCCCAGAGTGGAGTGGAGAATTCTAGTGTATGTGGTGGCTTTTCTGGCTGTTGGTCTGTTTACGATGTATGGAATGCAGGTCAGTTTTATCGAGTTTAAGCTGGACAGATACTGGTTCTATGCCTTATTTGGTATCGGGGTGATGCTCACGGTTACCTTCACAGATTATCGCAAGCTTTTACCGTATTCGTTACATTTGTATGTGCTGACGGTGATCGTGTTTTTGCTCACTATTGTTTATGGCCATACACTTAATGGGAAAGTAGTAATGAAAATTTGGCGTTCCACTCCGATCGATTTTGTGGCAGTGTCCATGTATTTGTTTCTCATAAGCGCTGCGGGTATGCTTCTTACCAGGACGTGGAGATTCCGGGGGACAGCTTCCAAGCTGATTGTATTTGTTTTGTTGCCTGCTAGCCTCTTTCTTATGGCCGGATCGCATATGAATTTCATGCTTTACCTATTTGGATTCATGATTCTTTTGACGTACACACAGACAGTCCGGAAAGAAAAACTTTTCATTATGATTGCGTCGGCTGTTGTTTTAGTGGGTACTTGTTTGTTGGATAGCTACGCTTTAGAAAGGGTGCTAGGCTGGATGCAACCGACTAAAGATCCGCTTGGAAGGGGATATATTTATCTAGAATCGATGGAAGTGATCCGCTCGGCGAGTTTTTGGGGCAAGGGCTTCCATGCTCCTTTACCGAGCATGCCTTCATTAGACTCGGATTTCAAGTTCACGTATTTCATCCATAGGTATGGCTGGTTTGGGGGTATCTTGATCTTGTTAGCCGTTGCTCTGTTTATGATGAGATTGGCTCGTGTCGTCAAGGATGTGGACGAGTCGTATGGGAAGCATCTCGTTGTCAGTATCGTACCTTTATTCTCTGTGTACTTCTTCTGGCCATTGTTGATGTCAACAGGCATGCTGCCAATCGTGAATCTTGAGATTCCTTTTCTCAGCTATAGTGACATAGGAACTGCTTTGGCTCATTTCGCTGTCCTTGGTCTCGTTTTGAGCGTCCATCGGCACAGAAGTTCGATAGGGAAGCCACATACCTACATGGCAAAATAGCAATCCAGAAGAAGCCTCGGGCAATCAGAAATGCTAGGATATAGACATCAAGGAAAAACAAACCCGAGGAGGAAGTACACATGGCATTGCAATCCAAACAAATTTTCGTCAATTTACCGGTGAAGGACCTCAACAAATCGATCGACTTCTTTACGGCGATCGGCTATGAATTCAACCCGCAATTTACGGATCAAAATGCAGCATGCCTGGTGATCGGGGAAAACATTTTTGCCATGCTGCTCGTCGAAGAGTTTTTCCAAACGTTTACGAAAAAAGAGCTGACAGATGCAACGAGAAGCACCGAAGTGATTGTCGCGTTGTCGGCGGACAGCAAAGAGCAGGTCGATGAGATTGTAAACAAAGCATTAGCTGCGGGTGCCACTCCATCGAATGACCCGGTTGACCACGGCTTCATGTACAGCTGGAGCTTTCAAGACTTGGATGGCCATCTGTGGGAGTTCTTGTATATGGATCAAGGCGCTGTTCCACAGGAATAAAAGACCGAGTAAACGAAATGAGGGCAAAAAGCATGGGATCGAAAAGATGATTCCAGCTTTTTGCCCTTTTTGTCCATTCAATACTGGCACATCCCGAGCGGATTCCCATCTGGGTCAAAAAACGTCAGCACCTTCGTAGACCCAAATCTATCAATCGGAGTTACCCTTACTCCACGCTCTATTAACAGCTGATGTGCTGCCTCAATGTCAGCGGGAAGAAAATTATAGTATTTGCCGACACCAAATTGATTTTCCGGAAATGTCATAGGCTGATGGTTCTCTACGCGGACGAGACAGATTACGGTGCTTGATTCATCGGAAATCCGCATCGTGACCGCCTCCTCTTCCACAAACAAAGGTCTGCACCCAAGCTTTTCTTCATACCATTTTGCAGAGGCACCGGGGTCCTTCACAGGTATAAAAACCCCTTCCATGCCTTTTAACAGTGATTGAGCCATCATTTCATCTCCCATTCGACCAAAAATCTATCGCCTACTATTTCGACGACGATGATAGGAAAAACCTGTAAGACCAACGCTTTCGTTTTGACAATCACTCGTGACATTTCGCTAGCTAAGCGTTATCTTGTACGTAGGAACACAGATGGGGTGAACGGATGCGCTTCTACTTAACCTATATAAAAAAATACGGCGTAGTCGCCGGGATTTCCATGTTTTTCTTGGCTGTGGAGGCGGTATGTGATCTTTTGCAGCCGACGATCCTGTCACACATTATCGATACGGGTGTAGCAAAACGGGATATGGATTACGTGCTCAAGACAGGCGGGCTGATGCTGCTCGTAACGGCACTCGGGGCTGTTGCGGCATCCATCCGTAATGTGCTAGCCACATACGTCTCGCAAAACTTCGGTGCGCAGCTGCGCGCAGATTTGTTTTCAAAAGTGCAGTCCTTATCCTTTGAAAACTTGAACAAGTTCGACAGAGCCTCGCTCGTGACACGTCTGACCAATGACGTCAATCAAGTACAGATGTTTATAAACGGCATGATGCGAATATTCGTCAAGGCACCGTTAATGTGCATTGGCGGGTTGTTTATGGCAACCCAATTGAACGTGGATTTGGCTGTGATTCTCGCAATTGTCGTGCCTATTGTGGGTCTGTTTATTTTCTTGAATATGAAAATCGGTTTCCCGTTTTTTCTGAAGGTGCAGCAGGCGCTCGACAGAGTGAACGGTGCGATGCGCGAGTATTTATCTGGTGTACGCGTCGTTAAGGCGTTCAATCGCTTTGATTTTGAGCGTGGCAAGTTTACACGGGCAAACGAGGAGCTGCAATCCAAATCGGTATCGGCTACGCGGGTAATGTCTATCTTCAGTCCAGCGATCATGCTGACGATGAACCTCGGAATTGTCGCGGTCCTCTGGCTTGGGGGGCTTGGCGTAGAAAAAGGAAGCATCGAAGTCGGACATATCATCGCGTTTACGAACTACATGACGCAAATTCTGTTTTCACTCATGATGATTTCCATGGTATTTAACATGTTTGTGCGGGCCAAAGCATCGGGGGGACGCATCGGAGAAGTATTTGCTGAAGAAAACCAAATGAGCTGGAAAGAGGAACAACCTCACGAGCTTCCGGGCAAAAAGGGACGCATCGACTTCGAGCAGGTCAGCTTCTCGTATGACGGTGGGGGCGGCCAGCCGGTACTCAAGCAGATTTCGTTTACTTGTCTGCCTGGGGAGACTGTCGGGATTATCGGGTCGACAGGCTCTGGAAAAAGCAGTTTGGTTGGCTTGATTCCAAGGTTTTATGATGTAACGGAAGGCACGATTCGGGTAGATGGCATGGATGTACGAGACATCGAACCGAAGCGATTGCGTGAAAAAATGGCGATCGTACCGCAAAAAACAATGCTGTTTACAGGCACGGTGATGGAAAACATTCGTTGGGGCAAGGCAGAGGCGACCCACGAGGAGGTCGAGCATGCGGCACGTATGGCGCAGGCTCACGAGTTCATCTCCGCCACTCCCGAAGGCTATGAGACACGCGTAGGACAGGGAGGAGTCAACTTCTCTGGAGGACAGAAACAGCGTATTTCCATCGCCAGAGCCTTGGTGAAAAAGCCGGAAATCCTCATTCTCGACGACAGTACAAGCGCGGTAGATGTGGCGACAGAAGGGAAGATTAAGGATGCGCTTCGAGCTTATGCGGCTGGCCTTACCTGCATCTTGATCGCACAGCGGATTACGTCCGTCATGGATGCAGATAAAATCATCGTGCTCGACAATGGAGAAGTCGCTGGCATCGGTACGCATGACGAATTGATGACCTCCTGTCACGTATATCAGGAAATCTTTCAGTCACAAATCGGCCGGGAGGTGAAGTAAGGTGAGTCAACAGAAGCAACAGCCTGCCTTTTCACCGAGACCTGGCCGAGGTTTTGGACATGGTGCTGCCAGAGGTCCAGTGAGTAAGCCCAAGAATTTTTCGGGTACGTTAAAAAGGCTCTGGCAAGCTTTTGGCAAAGAAAAAAAGCTGCTGCCGATTGTATTTGTCATTGTATTTGTCGATGCACTACTCATGCTGTCTGCGCCTTATTTGATCGGAAAGTCGATTGATGCGATGACAGGTGGCGAGGAAGCTCTTAGTTTTTTGTCTATCATCATTCTTGCCTTGCTCGGCTCGTATATCTTGGATGGGGCACTGACGTTTTTACAAAGCTGGTTGATGGCAGGCATCTCGCAACGAATCGTGACGAATCTGAGGCAAGCCCTTTTTGACAAGCTGCAAAAGCTGCCGATTGCTTATTTCGACGCGCGTACGCACGGGGAGTTAATGAGCAGGCTCACGAATGATATCGACAACGTCAGCAACTCCATTTCCCAATCCACGACGCAGTTAATGTCAGGCGGGATCGTGCTCCTCGGTTCGCTGGTGATGATGCTCGTCTTATCCCCGATCCTGACACTCGCATGTCTGATCACGGTGCCACTTGTGTTTCTGCTCACACGCACGATTGCCAAACGAACGAGTGTCCTGTTCAAAAATCAGCAGATGGAGCTGGGCAAGCTGAACGGGCACATTGAAGAGACGATTTCAGGCATTCAGGTGGTGCAGGCCTTCAATTATGAGCAAAAGGCCATTGAGGACTTTACGACGATCAATGACCGGCTCTGCAAGATCGGGATGAAGGCACAGGTCTGGACGGGCTTTCTCATGCCGATCATGAACGTGATTAACAACCTCGGCTTTGCCATGGTAGCGATTGTCGGAGGCGTTCTCGCTGTAAAAGGATTGATTACAGTAGGTGTTATTGCGAGCTTTCTCAGTTATTCCCGACAGTTTGTCCGTCCGCTGAACGACCTCGCGAACATTTTCAATGTGCTTCAATCCGGTGTTGCTGGGGCGGAGCGGGTTTTTGAGGTAATAGATGAACAAGAGGAGCCTGAAGATTCTCAGGATGCCACTGTGCTTGTACAGCCAAAGGGTCACGTCGTTTTCGATCAGGTCAGCTTCGGCTATCGTCCAGATCAATTGATTTTGAAAAATATCAGCTTCGAGGCACAGGCAGGGAGCACCATCGCGCTAGTCGGACCGACGGGTGCAGGCAAGACGACCATCGTGAATTTGCTCACCCGGTTTTACGATGTGACCTCAGGAACGATATATTTGGACGGAAAAGACATTCGAGACTATTCGCGGGACAGCTTGCGGCGCAGCTTTGGCTTTGTATTGCAGGATACGTACTTGTTTTCCGGTACCATCAAGGAAAATATAATGTACGGCAAGCCAGATGCGACAGATACGGAGGTTGTAGCCGCCGCGAAAATGGCGAATGCAGATGTGTTCATCAATCGGCTCCCGATGCGTTACGATACGATGCTGACGGAAAATGGGGGCAACCTGAGTCAGGGACAACGCCAGCTTTTGGCGATAGCCCGCGTCATCCTCGCCAAGCCGTCGCTGCTCATCCTCGACGAGGCGACAAGCAGCATCGACACACGGACAGAGCTGAATATACAGGATGCACTCCTCACCATTATGGAGGGGCGTACGAGCTTTGTGATTGCACACAGATTGGGTACGATTCGGAATGCCGACACGATTATGGTCGTGGATCGGGGAGAGATCGTGGAAAAAGGCAGTCACGACGAACTTATCGAGCAGAAAGGTACCTATTATCAATTGTTTTACAACCAATTTAAAAATCTGGAGGCTGCTGGGGAATAACAGAGCACCCCGTCCAAACACGCGAAATGACGTGGAGGACGGGGTGCCTTTTTTATCGGTTAGGATGCTTGTTTGCTGGCGGCGATCAACAAGAAGATCGGCCGGCGGATTTCGTCTCGCATCCCGGGTATATCCAGCATTTCTTCAGGAGGACCAGGTTCAGCGACTTTTGTTAAGTGAAATCCGGCAGCAAGGAGATCGTTCATATAGCTCGAAAACGTTCGGTGATATTTGACGACTTTATGATCCAGAAAGGTGGTATGCCGGATGCCTTGCTGCTGATAGTTGTCCACTGGCCAGTGCAAGCGTTCGCCCCCGGGTCCGTAATGCCAGTCCTGTTCAGCCAGAGCAGTGAAGACGGGATGCTCTACGGAGAAAACGAAGGAACCTCCCGGAGCAAGACAGTGATAGACACGTTGGCACAGCAAGTCAAAGCGCTCCACATAATGGATGGCCAAGGAGCTGATGACAACGTCGAATTCCTCAGGGGCAAAATCAATGTCTTCAATCGGAAGACGCAGATACTCGATGGCGGGATCCGTTGTCGTCTCTCTGGCACGAGCCAGCATTTTTTCGGAAAGGTCCACCCCTACAACGGAGCGTGCCTGCTGCTCACGCGCATATCGGCAGTGCCAGCCGAAGCCACAGCCTAGATCGAGCACTTTTTTCTCGTGAAGGGAAGGCAGTAGCTCCCGAAACGCGTGCCATTCTCCCGCGGCATTCAGTCCCTCAACCGAACGAGCCATTTGACTGTATGTGGTGAAAAAACCTTGCTCATCGTATTTGTTCTGTTTCATCCGCGCAAAACCTCCTGGGTCGGGTCGTAGGCCTGGATTAGCTCCCGCAGTGCTTGTTTGACGTCCCCGTGAAACGCTCCACCGTGATAGCAAATCAACTGCTCGATGTCATAATCAAGCAAGCGGCGGACGGAGCGAATCGCTTCCTGCATATCCAGCGTATAGGACGGATTGGCGATTTCGAGTCTACCGTTTTCGATGACAACAGCATCTCCGGCAATCAGCGTTTTGCTTGCGATCACATACAACGAAATATGCCCCGGCATATGTCCAGGCGTATGAATGATCTCGATGCCGCCACACCAAGGCAGGCGTTCGTGATTCGTTACGGGTCGATCAATCGCAGTGGGCTCGATGGACTGCAAAAAGCGAATAAATTCCTTAGCGTTCTGCTTTTCACCCGACGACAGATGGTCCAGTGTTGCTTGTGCCTGCTCCAATCGCAAAGATGTCTTTTGTCCAGCGATGTACGGTGCTTCGGATTCGTAGGCGATGATTTCGAGGTGCGGATAGGTTCTTTTTAAGGCTGCCAAAGAACCGATGTGATCCATATCGTGATGCGTCACAATGACCTTCGTAAGGTCGTCGAGCGTAAGCTGTTGCTTGTGTACGGCCTCCTGAAGCAGTGGCAAAAAATCCGGATACCCACAGTCGACAAGAATCAGTTCATGCTGATCCTGCAGCAGCACCGGGGTAATGACTTGTGCAGATCCATTGTACATAAACGAAATGTCGAGAAAGTGAATCTGTTTCATACGTTGTCCCTCCTGACTGACTGATCTTATAAAGGAGTGTAACGTAAGAGTAGAGCAGACACACGGTCCACCTTTTCTCTGTCTCATTTATGTCCACGAATAATGCGCCGAATACTGTGTTCGGTCAAGTAATGTTTCTGGGCGAGCATTTTGACAGAAGTCCCTTCGCGATATGCCTGCCAAATGGCTTTGTTGCGCTCACTTAGCCATTGTTTTGTGTCTGTAGAGGCGCCCCATTGTCTTTTGTTCTCGTGGTGGATCGGGATGTACAAGTAACTTCCTTGTACATAATGCTGAATTTGTCGCAGCAGATCGTCTGGCAATAGGTCTTGTGCATTTTTGTATTTCATGTGCTTTGCTCCTGTCTATATAGCGTGATGTGCGTATATAGATGAGCAAAGAGATCCTCAACTCAATATCGGGAAGGCTCTGAACCAAGAGAAAGGGGAACTCTTTGCTCAGAGCCGCATTCGGCTCTTCGTACATAAGGGTCTAGCATATGAATCATCTCCCTTCTTGTCTCTATAGTAGTGAGAAAGGGGAGTTCCTTCAACAATCTTCTTTGCCTCCTTTTCCAAATAAAGGGTATGATGAGGAGGGGCTGTGGTTAATCGAATGAGTTGAGGTGGTAAAGGTGCTTGAAGCATGCGGAATATGCAACGAAAAACTGGATCAAAACAACCAGTGCAGGTGTACTAGGCAAGGGGGAGCTTCGTCAGATCGTAACAGTGGACGCAGAGGATGTATAAAATGCGGCTGCACGCGTACAACTGTGACACAGATGTCAGCTACAGGCGGTGGCTTGTCGCGCATGTTGAATGTTCAGTACCAGGTGTATGATGTGATCAGTTGCGTGAATTGCGGTTATAGTGAAATGTATAGACGAAATTCTTCGTCGACGATGAATATTGTAGATTTGTTTTTTGGATAGGGGATGCAATGACATGAGTCTTGGTGGTTTTCAAAGCGGCTTTTCCGCCCGCAAGGTACCACGGTCGGAAGTGCAGTGGGGACAGTTTTTAATTTGCAATCACGGGTGTGAGGAAGTCATCCAGTTGATTTCGCATGTATCTGGTGAAGTTGAATTTGAGCTATGCAAAATCGAGGCAGAGCGAATGGCACACGTTCTTTTAGAAGCTTCGAAAGCCGAGCGCTCATGACATGTATTTTTCATAAATTTCTTGAAACTTACAGCCCGCTCTCTCGTATAAATGAATGAGCATGTATAGATAGAGGGAGGACGAGTATGAGCGACAAAAATGTTGTAAAAATGAGTCCCTTTCAAGCTGGAGGAAAGCTGATCGCAACGATTTTGATACTGGTCGTGTTGGTCTTGCTTGGCACGCAATCCTTTACGATTATTTCCGCAGGGCATAGTGGAGTTGTGCTGCAACTGGGAGCGGTACAGCCAAAAGTGCTGCAAGAGGGTATGCATTTTAAAATTCCGTTCATCCAAACCGTGGTGCCGATGGAAGTGCGGGTGCAAAAATCAGAAATGAGCCAGACATCTGCTTCACGTGACCTGCAAACCGTATCCACGACGATTGCCGTTAACCATCATTTGGATGCAGAAAACGTCAATAAACTGTATCAGCAAGTGGGATTGGAGTACAATAGCCGAATTGTTGATCCTGCCATTGCCGAATCATTTAAAGCCGTGACCGCTCAATACACAGCAGAAGAACTGGTATCCAAGCGTTCCGAGGTCAGCCAAAAGGTAAAAGAAGTCCTGCATAAAAAGCTGTCCAACTATAACATCATCCTCGACGAAATCAATATTCGCGAGTTTACTTTCAGTGATGAATTCAACCGCGCCATTGAATCCAAGCAGGTGGCCGAGCAGCAAGCGCTCAAATCGAAGCTGGATCTGGAGCGGATCAAGATCGAGAAAGAGCAAGAAATCACGAGAGCAGAAGCACAGGCACAAGCACTGCGCCTGCAAAAGCAAGAGGTTACGCCAGAGCTGATTCAGCTCAGACAGATTGAGGCGCAACTCGAAGCGATCCGCAAATGGGATGGAAAGCTGCCGAGCGTAACGGGTGGAGCTACTCCGTTTATCAACGTGGGTTCCCAATAACCAAATAAATAAACAAAGCCACTCCCTTGAAGAGGAGTGGCTTTGTTCTTAGTTGCGGATGAGATAATCGAAAGCTCCCAAAGCCGCAGTAGCACCAGATCCCATCGAAATGATGATCTGTTTATAAGCACTGTTCGTGCAATCACCGGCAGCAAAAACACCAGGGATGTTTGTAGAACCATGGCTGTCTACCACGATCTCGCCAAAGCGAGTGCGCTCAATCGTGTCGCCCAACCAATCCGTATTCGGTACCAGACCGATCTGTACAAACACACCTTGCAATTCAATGTGCTTGGTTTCACCTGACTCACGTTCGATGTAAGAAATACCGTTTACTTTATCCGTACCCGTAATTTCTTTTGTTTGAACGTTTTTGAGTACAGTGACGTTTGGCAGACTGTAGAGACGATCTTGCAATACTGCGTCAGCTTTCAGCTCTGGCGAGAATTCCAGAACCGTTACATGCTTCACAATACCTGCGAGATCAATCGCTGCTTCCACACCTGAATTACCGCCGCCAACAACGGCGACATCTTTGCCTGTAAACAAAGGACCGTCGCAGTGAGGGCAATACGCTACACCCTTGTTCTTGAACTCTGCTTCACCTGGAACACCCAGATTACGCCAACGAGCACCTGTCGACAGGATGACTGTCTTACTCTTCAGAACAGCGCCGTTTTCCAGTTCAATTTCGATCAGATCCTTTTTCTCCAAACGCTTGGCACGTTGCAGCTTCATGACATCAATGCCATACTCTTTCACTTGCTTTTCCAGATTGGCTGCGAGCTGAGGACCTTCAATGTATTTCACACTGATGAAGTTCTCGATGCCCAATGTGTCATTAACTTGACCGCCAAGGCGTTCAGCAACGAGGCCAGTACGAATCCCTTTGCGTGCTGCATAAATCGCCGCACTTGCACCTGCTGGGCCACCGCCCACAACAAGCACATCATAAGGGTCTTTATTCTCAAACTCAGATGCGTCCGGAGCAGAGCCCAGCTTGGCAAGAATTTCTTCCACGGTCATACGACCGCTTTCGAAAAATTCACCATTGAGGAAAACGCTTGGTACAGCCATCACGTTTTTGCTCTCTACCTCGTCCTTGAATACGGCACCGTCAATCATTGTATGAGTAATACCAGGATTGAAGATACTCATCAAGTTCAGAGCTTGGACAACATCTGGACAATTGTGGCAACTCAAGCTGATGTAAGATTCGAACTTATATTCACCACGAAGGTCTTTGATTTGATCAATGACACTTTGCTCGACCTTTGGAGCTCTTCCGCTTACTTGCAAGAGAGCCAATACCAAGGAAGTAAATTCGTGACCCAGCGGAGTACCGGCAAAAACCACTCCGGTATCTTCGCCGACACGGTTTACGCTAAAGCTAGGTGTGCGAGTGAGTTCTGCTTTCTCTACACTGATTTTCAAAGACATGCTGGCTAGCTCATCAATCAGTGCAAGCATCTCAGAGGATGCCTCATCCGTGCCTGCACTGACTTTGAGTACAATATCGCCTTCCAAGAGCTCGAGATATTGTTCTAGTTGCGCTTTGATTTCTTGGTCAAGGGCCATTTTATATCACACCTTAAATTTTGCCTACGAGATCAAGGCTTGGTTTCAGTGTTTTGCCACCTTCTTGCCATTTTGCTGGGCAAACTTCACCTGGATTGTTGCGTACATATTGTGCTGCTTTGATTTTGTTGATCAGAGCACTTGCATCACGGCCAATGCCACCTGCAGTGATCTCAACAGCTTGGATGACACCGTCTGGGTCGATGATGAATGTACCGCGATCTGCCAAACCTTCAGCTTCGATCAATACATCGAAGTTGCGGGAGATAACATGGGAAGGATCGCCGATCATGATGTATTCTACTTTACCGATTGCTTCAGAGCTGGAGTGCCATGCTTTATGAGTGAAGTGAGTATCTGTAGAAACGGAGTATACTTCAACACCGAGTTCTTTCAAAGTTGCATATTGGTTTTGCAGATCTTCGAGTTCAGTAGGGCAAACGAAAGTAAAGTCTGCTGGGTAGAAGCAAACTACGCTCCATTGACCTTTGAAGTTTGCTTCTGTTACTTCGAGGAATTTACCTTTTTGGAATGCTTGTGCTTTAAAAGGCAATACTTCAGTTCCGATGAGTGACATAGTGTTAGCTCCTTTATATGTTTTTTTGTATGGTACATATTCAGGACATGCGTAACAAGGCATGCTTGAATATAATTTACAATGATTATTATTTAATAAATGATTCAGTAAGTCAAGTTTTTTATAATGATTATAATGTGATAATTTTTACAAGACGTTTTCTCCATTATTTAGTATGATTCGAACGGCATAAGAGTATTCGTTTGCTGTATGAAAAATTGAAGATTCGTCCGTAGAAACCGGGCGGATTGTTTTACGTATGAATTAAAGAGCGAATTGACAGCGTAATTTACATACAGGAGTGATGATATGCCATCTTCAATTAGTGCACCGCAAAAATGCTTGTCCAAGGATGCGTTCAAGGTACAGCTTATTACCGAGGGGATTACGGCTGTAATTGGGCTCGTTATTTTGGCCGTTCTTTATTATCTAGATAATCATTTTGCGTGGAAGGAATGGATCGGATGGGGTCTGCACGGATTGCTCGTTATCGGTGTGATCGCGATGATTTGGTCTTTTGTCGAGCCGTATTTTTTATATAAAAGCTGGCGGTATGATATCGACGAAGATTTCCTGCAAATGAAATTCGGGGTGATCACAGAGAAACATTTCCTTGTCCCCATGACGAAAATCCAAGCAGTCTCAACGAAGCAAGGACCGATTTTGCGAAAGTATGGACTGTACACCATCTCGATAAAAACGATGGGCTCCTCGCATGAAATTCCAGGATTGCCGGGGGATGTCGCTTCTCAATTAAGAGAACAGATTGCACACTACGCCAAATTAAAGGAAGTGGAGTAGTGATGGAAGAAAAACGATACCATCCACTACAGATCCTTTTTGATCTCATTATCCAAGTAAAGCATCTGTTTTTTCCTGCGTTGATTTTGTTTGTGTTCAATTATGACTCGACGAACGCATTCATTACGTACGGGAGAATTGTTTTTTACATCTCTGTAGCAGGGATGCTGGTCTATCTGCTTTTGAAATGGGTTTCGTACAAGTATAGGCTGGATGATACGGCTTTCCATCTTTACGAAGGAATTTTTACGAAGACAAAGCAAACGATCCCCTTTACCAAAATCCAAAACGTCAATCGACATACGACGCTGCTGCACCGGATTTTTAAAGTGACTTCTATCCGGTTTGAGACAGGGATGGTTGGGGATGATTCTACCGTGGAATTCGCGGTGATTTCTTTGAACGAAGCGGATGAACTGGAGGCTTACACGAAACAGGCAGGGCGATTAGAGAAAGAGCCTGAAGCTAAAGGGAAAGAAGGAGACGCGACCTTTTCGGAGGAAATCGGTACGCCGTATCCCACTCCTGAGCGAATCATTCACTTTACGCCAACGAAAAAAGAGATTATCAAGGCTTCCTTCACTTCTCTTAGCTTCTTGGGGATGATTACGTTACTGGTATGGGCGTATTTCAAGATCACCGAATATATCGACGTGGAGGAGCAGGTAGTAGGTATTTATTCTCTTATTACGAGCTCGTGGATATGGATCACGCTCACAGCCGTTGGACTTCTCGTCCTATCCATCGTATTTGGCATCGTCACGACCTATATTCGTTACGGAAAATATGAGATTTCGTCGGATCAAGAACGGATTTACATTGCCAAAGGAGTCATCGAAGAAACAGCTTTTTCGATCGCAAAAGAGAGAGTGCAAGCGATTAAAATCAAACAATCCTTGTTAAAGCGCATGTTGGGTCTCGCCGAAGTCAAGCTGACGGTTGTCGGCGGGGATAGTGATTCGGATAAAGATAAACAGGATGTCAGCTCACTCTATCCATTCTTACCGGTAAAACGTGCGTATGAGATGATCGCAGAAATATTGCCTGCGTATGAAGTGACGGAAGAAATGGCGAGTCTCCCTCAAAAATCATTATGGGTTCGCTTGGTCAGATCGAGCTGGATATGGATCATAGGCACAGGTGCGCTTTCCTATTTCAAGCCGAATATTTGGGGGTGGGAGCAAGCGTGGTGGGTCATATCCATTGTGTTGACACTGCTCATCCTGGCCTTCGAGGTCATTGAATTTACCAACACGCGATACACCTTGAATGATCACTTCATTCAGTTCCAAACCGGGAGCCTAACCACGACTTTATTTGTGTCGAAGCGAGAGAAGATCATAGAGGTCAACGTCAAAAGAGGCATCCTTCAAAAGCAGCTAGGGCTTGCTTCTATCAAAACGGTCAATCGCGCCAAACCTGTGAGTCATAGAGGGGTAACAGATGTGCCGATAGAGTTGGCGGAAGAGTTTTATCAGTGGTATATGGGACGCAGAAAAGAGATCAAGGTAGAGTAGAAGAAGAGGGGGCGTAGAAGGAAAAGGTGAATCTTTTCCCTCTACGTTCTTGTGCTTTCAAACAGCTCCAGCCATTCCCCATCCGGACCTTTGAAGAACATATAACGTGAGCCGTTCGGCAATGTGGTTATTTCCTGATCGATAAAGGATACATGCAGTTGCTTCAAGCGGTCGATTTCCGCTTCGAGGTTGTCCACAGCAAACGCAAGGTGGTGGACCTTGCCCTCTACCGGCAACGAATCGCTGTATCCGTGAATGAGCTCCAGCTCTGTCTCTGTGCTTCCCGGAAATCCAAGAAAAGCAAGGGTAATGACTCCGTTGGAATGAGCGAGCTTTCCTTTTAGCTCCATCCCAATCACTTCGGTGTAAAAGGCAATCGATGCCTCCAAATCTTTTACCATCAAACCCACATGCTCCAGTTTTTTGATCGCCATATCACTTCATTCCTTTCCACAGGTTTTACTTGCTCGAGTATTGGATGAGTGTTCCTGATTGCTTCAAATAGTTATAAAATCTGTGCAAAATAGTGACAGCCTCTGCGCGAGTCAGCATTTCTCCACCCTCGAACTTGCCGTTCCATGCAGTCATGATCCCTGTTTTTTGCAAGAGGGCGAGATTGGTGGCAGTGATTCCACTAAAGTCATCTGAGAAAAAATATTCATTGCCATCCTGACTGATCAAGATTGGATAAAGAATATTTGTTCGGTCTGACCCATCCTCAGCGTATCGCCCATCCTCCTGAAAAACAGGATCTTCCATCGACTCGTACGGACTGAGAATAAGGGGGATATCCTGCATAGAAGAAAGGATTTGAAAAACTTCCGTGGCAGGCATATCTTGCCTGTCTAACATAAAGACGGGTAGGACGTTAGCTGTACCCATTCGATTGAGTTTGGCGTCCGGGTAAAATTTGTAGCCAGCAGGTGTATAGCTTACGGCATTCCACCAATCTCGTGTAACAATTGAACTGATTTCCTTGTAAGCCCAATGATTTTTCGGTACATCGGAAAAATGTTTTATGTGGTAATTGCTATAGTCCGTCTTCTGATTCGGATTGTACGGTCTGTAACGATCAAACAGGCGATAGATCATGACGGTCATTTCTGCTTTATCGACCAATCTTTCAGGCTGGAAGCGACCGTCAGGATAGCCGCTCACAACCCCCTTATCTACCATGAAGGAGATAGAATTCATGGCCCAGCCGTATTTCTTCGGATCGACATCATGAAATTTCGGTGCAGCATGTGTAACCGCAGGATAAATACCGGATAACCCCAGAATGAGTGCAAGTAATGCCGTGATGACTTTCATATATTCTCCTCTCTTTTTTCTATGAACTTGTAAGGATTATCCTTCTAGTATACTATCCGGTGCTGGAAAAGGAAGGTGTTCTGCAAGTACAGATGTAACGATATGCAGCGAGTCAAACTCGCCAGACGAAGCTGTGATAATCGGCGGTTTAGAAGGAAACAGTTGCTTGTTAATTTCATGGGGAGAAAGCCCTTGGCTATGCAAATGCAGGATTTCCCCAGACAGATTCTCCAAATGCTCCAGCTTTTGCTGCAAGCGTGTTTTCCCGTCTGGATGATATCCGGAATGGGCGCAAAAGATCGATTGGAAGTCACAAGCGAGAACCGTACGGAGGGAATTCATCAAGGTGGGGATCGATTCTTCTCGTAGTATGACCTTTGTTTTCACACCCATAAAAAGATCGCCACAGAACAAGCGACCAGTCCTTTCGTCCAATAAGGCTACATGGTCATGGGCATGGCCGGGGGTATCAAGCACTTTCCATTCGATGGAGCGGGAGTGATGGACGTCACCCAAAGGTTGGGCCACAAACGGATCACGAATTCCCCAGGTAAGCTTACGATAGAAAGGGTATTGTGCTTTTTGGGAGCAAATGTCCACTCCTTTTTCGTGAATGAAAAGAGGGACCTGCTTGTGCTGGGCAATCCACGAGGCGGTACCGACATGGTCTTCATGGCTGTGCGTCAGTACGACCGAATCAAACGAGGCTTCCTGAAACCTGTGAACGAGAGCTTGCTCGAGTACTTTCGGGCCAGTATCAACCAGCATGCCATCCGTCACATAAACAGTAATCCCTGATTCCCAATCCCCTACGCGCACAATCCCTTCGAGACACGCCACGTCTTCATAATGATGAATGTGAATCATACCGCACACCTCCCCTAGTGATGGAATCATTATACTATTGAATGAGTATTCAGTCATTTTTGTTTGTGATCCAACCTCATCCTGCATCCCTGTATCGTGTATGATGAATAGGGATGATTGCTCGTATGAGGTGAAAACATGAATGTATTGCCGATAAATGAAGTATTGCCAGAGCTGGTAAACACGCTGCGCAATGAGACAAACGCAGTGTTGGTCGCTGCTCCGGGTGCGGGGAAGACGACGCGAGTACCACTGGCCTTGCGTGAAGAAGCTTGGTTATACAATCGTAGAATTGTGATGCTGGTCCCACGCCGGCTGGCAGCACGCCAAGCTGCTGCCTACATGGCTGCCTTGTTGGGGGAAGAAGTGGGACAAACGGTCGGATACCGGGTCAAGCGTGAATCAAGAGTAGGTCCAGACACTCAGATTGAAGTGATTACAGAAGGAATTTTAACGAGAATGCTACAGGATGATCCGGAGCTATCTGATGTCGGTCTTGTTATTTTCGACGAGTTCCACGAACGGAATTTGCACGCGGATTTAGGGCTGGCCCTTAGTCTTCAGGCACAAGGCTTGTTTCGGGAAGACCTGCGAATTCTCGTGATGTCCGCTACACTCGATGCCGAACCTGTGTCAGCCTTGCTTGGGAATGCTCCCGTTGTCAGTAGTAAAGGCAGGATGTTTCCGGTGGAGACGCACTTTTTGACTTCCCCGATGCAGGGGCGTCTGGAGGAAGCCGTTGTCCAGATGATCTTCCATGCGTTGGGACAAGAAGAAGGAGATATGCTCGTCTTTTTACCTGGAGCCAAAGAAATTCACCGGGTACAAGAATTGCTTGAACAAAGCGGTGTGGGCACGCATATACGGATTGCTTCTCTTTACGGAAATTTGTCGCAGGAGGAACAAGATAAGGCGATCCAGCCCGGGAAAACAGGGGAGCGCAAAATTGTCCTCGCGACCTCTATTGCCGAGACGAGCTTGACTGTCGAGGGTGTGCGCATCGTGATTGATAGTGGATTAAAACGGGTCCCGCGCTTTTCTCCACGAACAGGGATGACGAGACTGGAGACTGCAAAGGTATCGAGGGCATCTGCTGACCAACGCCGAGGAAGGGCTGGACGACTTGCGCCCGGGGTCTGCTTTCGAATGTGGACAGAGCAAGAAGATCGCATGCTCATTCCACAGCAGGCACCTGAAATCATGGAAGCGGATCTGGCTGTGCTCGCTTTGGAGCTGGCTTTGTGGGGAGTCGGGGCACCGGAAGAGCTGGATTGGCTGAATCTCCCGCCGAAGGCTGCGATGGCGCAGGCTCAAGAGCTGCTGCTTCAGCTGGGCGCATTAGATGAGCGGAAGCAGATCACACCACATGGACGAGTGTTGGCTGGAATGGGTGTGCATCCGAGATTAGGCCACATGATTCAGAAAGCGAATGAGCTGGGGGAAGGTGAACTGGCTTGCGAGCTGGCTGTCCTCTTGGAAGAACGTGATATTGTGCGGGGGCGTCAAGCGTCAGCGGATGCGGATATGCGTATGCGTGTTGAGCTGCTTCGTCAGGCAGCAAACAAACAGAGTGGAGCAGCGGAGCTTCCGATTGATGCAGGGGCATGCAAAAGACTTTGGAAGGAGGCGGCTCACTTCAAACGGGTATGGGTAAAAAACCAGTTCGGTGACACGTCCACTCGTACAGAAGCGACGGGAAGACTGCTGGCGTTTGCGTACCCGGACCGGATTGCCCAGCGAAGGACAGATGGACGTTATTTGCTTCGCAATGGGCGTGGGGCGGCTTTTTCCGTGCAGCAACCACTGGCTTCTTCGCCGTATATTGTGGCAGCAGAACTCGATGACCAGGGCGCAGACAGTCGGATATTACTGGCGGCTAGCGTGGGAGAAAGCGAGCTGTTGAATGATTGTGCGATGCAGATTACCGAACGAATGAATGTATGGTGGGAGCATACAGCAGGGGCAGTTCGCAGCCGCAAGCAAAAACGGTTGGGGGCGCTCCTAGTGGCCGATTTGCCTGCGGAGGCTTCGCCAGATGAGGTGTTAACAGCGTTTTTGGACGGAATAAGGGAAGAAGGCTTGGAGATTTTGCCTTGGAATCGGCAGGCGAGGCAGTATCGGGAGCGATTGCTGTTTATGCACCGTCTGGAGGAAGGGTGGCCGAATGTGGAAGATGAGGCGCTGCTTGCATCCTTGGAGGAATGGCTCGCTCCCCATGTGTATGGTTTCAAAAGAAAGGAAGACTTACAGTCGCTGTCAGTGACGACGTTGCTGGAGAGTATGCTGTCCTGGGAGCAGCGCAGACAATTGGACGAATACGCTCCGACTCATGTGATCGTCCCGAGCGGTTCCAAAATTCCTGTCGATTACAGCGATCCAGCGGCACCGGTGCTTTCGGTCCGGCTACAGGAGCTGTTTGGTTGGCAAGATTCTCCCAGAGTAGGCAGAGGCAGGGTATCTCTGACCATGCACCTGCTTTCGCCAGCTCATCGTCCGGTACAAGTGACACGGGACTTGGCGAGCTTTTGGGCACATGCGTATTTTGAAGTGAAAAAAGATTTGAAGGGCCGTTATCCCAAGCATTATTGGCCGGATGATCCGCTAGTGGCCATTCCGACAAATCGGACGCGTCCACTCACATAAATCGATTTGGATAGCTAGGTATATTCGGGTATAGAGGAAGAGCTCGGCATCAGGTGAAATTTCCCATTTTGCTAGTTCCATGTTCGTGAGTCATGTCAATTGTGAAACCTTCTTCGTGGTAGGGCACGTCAGGAAGATACCGTGAATCACGTACTACCCCCTCTACTTTTCTGGGCTGCCTGTTAATCAGGCGGTCTTTTTTTTGTAAAAAAAAGGTGCCGCAGTTGCAGCGCCCTTTCTTCCGTATAGGATCAAAGCTCACGCCTTGCTCCCCCACTGCTCCCGATAAATCAACTGTTGCAGGTCCTCGCGTTGTCTCCATTGGTGCAGCTCCAAGAGTGGACGTTCCGGATAATGATCTGTGTAGCCGATCGACAGCAATGCGACAGGATCGATATGCGGCGGGATGTTCAGGATACGACGAACGTCGGCCTTCTTGTAAAAGCTGACCCAGCCCATCGCCAAATCCTCTGCGTAGGCAGCCAGCCACATGTTTTGGATCGCACAGCTGACAGACATAATATCTGTTTCCGGGATGGAATTGCGTCCGAGTACATGGTCGCCGCCACGCGTAGGATCACAAGTGACACAGATAGTGACAGGCGCTTCCTTGATCCCTTGAATTTTCAACTCCAAAAAGGTCGACTCTCGTCCCGTACCTTCGTAGTGGATGGCAAGCGCCCGTCGTTCTTTATCCGCACATTCTGCGAGCGCTTGTTTGGTTGCGTCGTCTTCCACCAGGACAAAATTCCAAGGCTGCATGAATCCGACAGAAGGAGCATGATGGGCTGCAGCCAAGATCATGGCGAGCTTTTCCGGGGCGACAGGATCTTGGCGAAAGGTACGAATATCGCGACGATTGCTGATGGCTTTATACAAACCGTTTTTTTCTTCCGCGGTTAAGCGTTTCATAAGAAAAACCTCCCTATTTGCATTCAGGTCTCTTTATTTTACTTACAAAGTATGCTTCCTTCCAGACATCTGCTTGACATATTCATGTCCTACGCTAAAGGAGAGAGTAGTCCGAGCAGAGGGGAGAGAGTACGAGCATGCATAACATCTTGATAGTGGAAGACGAGCTACCTATCTCTCGGGTATTGAAGGCGTATTTGGAAAAAAACAACTTTCGGGTTGAACAGGCATTTAACGGCGAGGAAGCAGAGCGGAAGTTTGATTCACTCAATCCTGCGCTCGTCTTGCTGGATGTGATGCTGCCTGGACGAAGCGGATGGAGTATTCTCGAATATATTCGGGCGAAAAGCTCGTGTCCTGTCATCATGCTGACAGCGTTGGGACAAATCGATAACAAGCTGGCGGGCTTGAACAAAGGCGCCGATGACTATATCACCAAGCCCTTTATTGCCGATGAAGTGGTCGCTCGCGTACATGCAGTATTACGTCGCTCGAAACAATTGATAGAAGGCAATCATGTGAAGCAGTTCGGCAGTCTGAAAGTCGACTTCAAGGCGTATTCTGTCATGCTGCACGGCATCGAACTAGCATTTACGCCAAAAGACTTGTGCCTGTTTCTTTTTTTGGCACAGTACAAAAACCAGACCTTCACCAGAGAACAGCTCATCGAGCAGGTGTGGGGGATGGATTACGAAGGAAGTGATCGCGCAGTAGACCTCGCGATCAAACGCATCCGTCGATCTTTGGAGAATTGGCCGACATCCGAAGGGGAAATCCGTACCTATCGTGGCTTGGGCTACAAACTGTGTGTATATGAGTGAGAAAAAACGCACCTCTTTGTTTCGGTACTGGACGACGCGATACTTGATCATCTTGTGTATCGGCCTTTTCGTGATCGGGATTGCATCCAGCTACTGGATTTCTTATAGCGAGACCCAAAAACGCCTTGATTTTATGAGACTGATGGCAGCGGAAGTTGCGGATCGGGTCGTTGATATGGAAGGCAAGGTAAAAATGGCTCCGTTCTTGTTTCGTATTGTAGACAGTCGCCAGGAGTCAGTCGGAGTCAATTACAAGCCAATTATGATGATTTTAGATGAACACAAACAACCAGTATTTGGTGTGCCAGGTCCTTTTTCTGGGGAACTGAAGCGCATCGCACCTGATCTGGTGGAAGCGGATGACAGCCTGTCACAGTTTGAGCTTGCGCGGGGCGACGAAGTGCTTTTCGTGAAGGAAAGCATTAAGGTTGATGAGCGAGTGGTTGGATGGGTCATGCTGTTCACCCCACAAAAACAGGTGATACGCAGCATGACCGAATTCCAATTGCTCGCGATCATGCTTCTCGGTCTCGGTTTGCTTGGCTGGCTCGTCATTTATTTGCTGACGAAAAAGCTGTCTCAGCCGATTAAGGATGTGGCAGACGCTGCCAAGCAAATTGTGCTGGGAAACTACGAGATTCAGTTGGACAAAAACAAGCGCGAACAAGAAGTGTATGAGCTGATCCATTCCTTTGAAGAAATGGCAGAACGATTGAAGCAGTTAGAAATGATGCGTACGGAGCTATTGGCAGGGGTGACCCATGAACTCAAAACACCTGTAACGTCCATCAGTGGGCTGGTGCAAGCCGTGAGGGAAGAGGTTGTTAGCGGTGAGGAGGCCAAGGAGTTTTTGGATATTTGTACGAAGGAAACCACACGTCTGCAAAAGATGGTAGAGGATTTGCTCGATTTTAACTCTTTTACTGTGGGTGACATTCGCATTCGCAGGCAACCTCAAAACATGCAGGAGCTGATCCGAGAAATTGCGCACCAATGGAAAATTGCGCAGGAAGAAGAGAAGCTCAGCTTGCATATCGAAAATACGTCTGATCCGATCATGATAGTTACCGACCCGCTGCGTGTGCAGCAGATCATGTACAATCTCCTAAACAATGCAGCACAAGCGATGGAATCGGAGGGGCGGATCGTCGTGTCGCTATCTGCATCAGCAGATGAGATTCGCATTGACGTGAAGGACAATGGACGTGGGATACCGATAGAAGAACAGTCTTTGATTTTTGAGCGATTCTACCGAGGAGAGGACAAGAAGCACATCGTCCGTGGGCTGGGGCTTGGCTTGTCTTTTAGCAGAATGATTGCCCAAGCGTTAGGAGGTATGTTGATCCTGACTGAGAGTACGGCGTCAGGCAGCACCTTCACGTTGATTTTGCGAAAATAATACATGCATGATCCAAAAACGACCTGGTTCTCTGGTCGTTTTTTTGTGTCTCCATCTGACTTTTCCCTGACGTATTCGTTCCGTATAGTGGTCGCAACCAAAAAGACAAGTCTTCAATCAAGTAGACGGTAGGAGGACTGAGCGTGACTCACACGGAGAAAAAGAGAGCGTTGTTTTCGAAGGTAGGAAGCAACAAGAAAAGGTGGATCGTTGGCGTAATGGCTGTTGGGGCCGTGGTGGTTTCAGGTGGAATATTTGGCTACCAGTCGTTTTTTACTCCACAATTGGCGCAGGCTGCTTTTCAAGTGGAGGTGGTAAAAAGGGGAGACATCTCAGAAGTCGTGCAGGCGTCAGGTACTGTCCAGGCTTCCAAGCGCTCGTCTCTCTCGTTTTCTGATGCAGAAGAAGCCAAGGATGCGATCTCTACCATTCAGGTCGGCGTTGGTGATGCCGTGAAAGCAGGGCAAGTTCTGGCGACGATGGACGATTCCGTAGCGAGAATCCAGGTGACCAATGCGGAAGCAAATCTTTTATCGGCGCAAGCCAAGCTAGAGGAGGCACAAAAGCGCAAGAGTCCTGCTGAAATCACTTCTTTGCAAGCCGCCGTCAATCAGACCAAGAACGAATGGGAGCTGGCAAAGCAAAATATTGATGGAAAAAAAGCGGCGAATGACGTGGAGAAGGCAAAGGCAAACCTGGAGAGTGCCCAGAAGACGTACACTTCCCAGCAGGCCTTGTTTGCGGCAGGTGCGATTGCCAAGAGTGAATTCGACAGTGCCCAGTCCTCGTTGGAGCAGGCCCAACGCGATTACAACTCGGCGGTATTGACAGCTGGACAGACCACAGGGCAGTCCAGTGTGAAGGTAGAGCAGGCATTGGCTGCGTATCAAACAGCGCAAGAAGCGTTACAGGAAGCGAATGAAGGTCCTGATGCCGCCACAGTATTATCGGCAAAAGCAGCGGTGGAACAGGCAAAAGCGGGGCTGCAACAAGCACAAAAGGCATTGAGAGCTGTCACCTTGAAAGCACCGATGGACGGAGTGATCGTTCAGGTGAATGGCAATGTAGGTGAAATACCCGGCAATAATTTCATTATCATGGATAATTCGAATAGCGGAGATTTAGAGGTATTGGCCCAGATTAGCCAGAGTGACATCGGAAAAGTGCAGGAAGGCTTGGCTGTGACGTTCACGACAAGTTCTTATGCGGATGAGACGTTCCGTGGAAAAGTAAAGCTGATCTATCCAGAAGCGAAAACCGACGCTGGCGTCACCACTTACGATGTGCTTTTGTCTGTGGCAAACCAGGATAACAAATTGAAGATTGGGATGACGATGAACGTCGCGATCGAACGGGGAACCCATAAAAATGTGCTCCTGGTACCTGCACAAGCGCTCCAAACGCAAAATGGCAAGGATGGCGTTTATGTGCTAAGGGATGCTGCTGCACAACAAGCTGGTGAAGGAACGGAAGGGAATCAGCCTGAGGCGAAGCAAGCGAATAACCGCAGTGGAGGCGAAGAGGGCAGAGCGAATATGCCGTATCGCTTTGTTCCGATCAAAATGGGGTATTTCACTGCCGATCAGGTAGAGGTGACGGAGGGGCTTACCGAAGGAGAGCGTGTCGTCATCCTCGTGAATACACAGACCTCATCTGGAAATAGTCAAAATGGAAATCGAATGGGCGGCGGTATGCCGGGATTGGGCGGAATGGGCGTCCAGATAAGGGGACGGTAGACAGATGAAACCGGTCATTCAAATAGAAGAGCTGAGAAAACAGTACGTCATTGGAGATCAGGAAATTTATGCGCTCAGGGGTGTCAGCTTGTCGATTGAGGAAGGGGATTTCGTGGCAATCATGGGGCCCTCCGGTTCAGGCAAATCTTCCATGATGAATGTGATCGGCTGTCTGGATAAGCCCACCTCGGGAGAATTTTTTTTAGACGGCTATCCTGTATCACAAGCACATGACGATGAATTGGCGGTCATCCGCAATCAGAAAATCGGCTTTGTTTTTCAAAATTTCAATCTGTTGCCACGTACGACCGCAGTTGAAAATGTAGAGCTGCCTCTTTTATATGGAGGCACGCCTGCACGGGAACGAAGAGAAAAAGCCATCCGGGCATTAACGAGTGTCGGACTGGCAGAGCGATTGAACAACAAGCCAAATGAGCTGTCAGGTGGGCAGCAGCAACGCGTGTCGATCGCGCGAGCTCTTGTCAATGATCCCGTCATCCTGCTGGCAGATGAGCCGACAGGGGCGCTGGACACGAAGACGAGTGAAGAGATCATGGGTATTTTTCAAAAGCTGAACGATGCAGGCAAAACGGTTATTTTGGTGACACATGAACCTGATATTGCGGAGTATGCCAAGAGGATCGTCCGGTTTCGTGATGGGCAAATCATCGCGGATGAAGTGGTGGAGGATCGCAGGAGGGTGTCGATGGAGGAAGTGAACAGATGAGCTTTATTGAATGTGTACGCATTTCATTTCGCAGCATCAGGGCAAATGGCTTGCGCTCCGTTCTCACGATGATGGGAATTATCATCGGTGTGGCAGCTGTTATCGCGATGGTGGCGATCGGAGAAGGGACTTCCACGTCTGTTGCATCGCAGATCAATGGTTTAGGAAGCAACCTGCTCATTGTCACACCTGGTCAGGCGACACAAGGCAGGGTAAGCCTTGGGGCTGGCTCTCTGAATACGCTGACGATGGCAGATGCAGAAACCCTGCTGCAAAAAGAGTCCATTTCGGGCGTGGCTCCCAGTGTCAATGCGCGTGGGCAGATTGTCTGGGGAAGCAACAACTATTCCAGTATGCTCGAGGGGACGTCAGCGGATTTCCCTCAGGTGAGGAATGTAGAAGTTGGACAAGGGCGTTTCTTTAGCAACTTTGAAGTGAAGATGCAATACAACGTGGCTGTCGTGGGCACTGAGGTGGTCAGCAACCTGTTTAAAGGAGCGAATCCAGTGGGGCAAACCGTTCAGATCAACCGGATTCCGTTTACGATCATCGGCGTATTGCAGAGCCAGGGTAGTTCAGGCATGACAAACAACGATGATCGGATCATCATTCCGATTACTACTGCGATGAACAGGCTGACCGGAGGCAAAAACGTGGGCTCGATCTACGTCTCGGCAGCATCGTCGGACTTGATGGAGAAGGCGCAACAAGATATTCAGCAAGCCCTTCGTGCCAACCACAAGCTCCGGCCACAAGCAGCCGATGATTTCCGCATAACGTCCCAGTCAGACATTTTAAGCACGGCACAGTCAGTATCCAGCTCGATGACCGCGCTGCTATCTGGCATTGCCGCCATCTCGCTGATTGTTGGCGGAATCGGCGTGATGAACATTATGCTTGTATCTGTCACAGAGCGGACACGGGAGATCGGGATTCGCAAGGCAATTGGAGCCAAGCGGAGAGATATTCTCCGCCAGTTTTTGATCGAAGCGGTTACGCTTAGCCTGATTGGCGGGGTGATTGGTATTGCCTTAGGGGTAGGTGCGGCGTTTTTGGTCAGCAAACTCGGTCAGATGGAGACCTCGATTAGTCTGTCTCCGATCATGTATGCGTTTTTGACATCTACATTGGTTGGTGTCATTTTTGGTGTGTATCCGGCCAGAAAAGCAGCACAGCTCAAACCGATTGATGCACTGCGGTATGAGTGAGTGTGTAATTTTACCAATCCGGGCATACTAGCCGTGAGAGGTGTTGGTGCTAATGGAAAAAAGCGTTCAATTTTCCGTACCATGGCGAGAAGCGACACGCATCATGAAAAGAATCAAAACAAGCAAATTGCGTTATTTTGTTAAACAACAAGAGGGCAAGACCAGTGTTGCGTTCGTCTTTCCTCGAGTTAGCGTCAGCCAATATGTCTATTTGTATATCATTTTTGGACCCAGAGCTGCTGATGTGCTCAACAACGATAGCAAATAGAATGATCCCTGATGGCTCGAGCAGGCGTCAGGGATTTGCAATAATTCACAGGAAAACAAAACCTGACACTTTTCGATAGGACTGTTTCATAGTACAATTCGAATATGAACGAACTTGGGGAAGTTCGGGATGGCGGCACCCAATCTGTGCAGAAGGGCCGCCTCTTTTTTTTGCTATTGTACAAATGTTCGTTTTCGACAGCATTTTTGCTCAGAGGATATAATAGGTACAATTACCTGAATATACAGCTGGAACGAGTGAGTAGTAGGATATAAAATATGCTTATTCACGTGAATACAACGTACTACTCTCTCCCAAGATTTGATCTTGGGCTTTTTTTTGTTCAAAACGCATGAAAAAAAGCCGTTTCTCATGACGGCTCTGTTATTGGTAAGGTAGGTTGAAAGCTTCCTTTTAGCAAGGCATCAATAAATTGCTCCTGTGTGAGAGAAATCGTGATGCCCATCCCAGGCAGATCGACAGAAAAAACATTCTCTCGGTACAAATACCAGAGATCGCCTGTCGGTTCAATCGAATAGACGTGTAGATTTTTCTGTGAATGCTGGCCTGCCTTTCGGATTTCCCGCAAAGCTGTAAACAGTTCTCCCCAAACAGGCAGATAAGGCTTCGTTCGGTGCTGCACAATCGCTTGGATCAATTGGTATTTCGCGAGAGAAATAGCATCCATGGTTGGGTGGTTCAACGAAAGCATGACCGTTATACTCCTTTTGCATGGCTTGGCGCATTAGTCTTGCGTGATGGCGATTTTTGTCGAAGTTATGAATAAGTGTAAAATAGTTATCAGTCCGATGCAAGAGAAGAGAAGGTAGAGATGAGCATTTGGATATTTGACGGTTGCTGCTGATTTGGATAGCATAGAAAAAGCGGTTTTGACAAAGGGCAATAGCGAGAAGCGGGAGATGAGATTGTGGCAAAAAAACACCGGTTGATTATCGAGTTTTGCGGTGGATTTGGACAAGGGCTGGCCTTGCTGTATGCTTTGCGGTCGCCTGATGTTCAAGTGGCAGGAATCATTTGCAGAGAGACGCAGTCAAGCTTGGCTAGCAAGCTGATTGATTTTGCACAGCCAGGCTATGAAATTCCAATCGTTACAGGTGCCAAGCAACCGCTTTTCTCGGGAACGATAGAGACGACTACCTCGGAAGGTGTACGGCTCCTTTCAGAAAACACGCAGGATGAGGAAAGTGACTTGACGCTCGTGACGTTTGATCGTTTGACGACGCTGGCTTTGGCTGTCGCGCGTGATCCACTGTTGGCCCGTAAATTTACGAGAATCGTGGTGCAGGGTGGAGCCATACGCGTATCAGGAGATGTTACGGCCATTGCTGAAACAAACATGCATGGTGATCCGGAAGCAGCTGCGCTCGTTTTGGCAGCTCGCTTGCCGCTTGTGCTTGTTCCATTAGATACAACCAGCTCGTTTCGTTTGAAGGAAGCGCAAGTACATACGCTGGGAAGTCTCGCACAAGCAGTTGGCCTGATCGATAGAACGACGAAGTCAGACGTGCAGTTCGCCGATTCTGCTCGTGCGCTCCATGCATGGGTAGCGATGCTCGCGGCTCTCTCGCCTGAAAAGATGCGGACGGAGCAGATGAAGCTCTCCGTCGAATGCAAAAGCGAATTGTCACGCGGTGCCATTCTAGCCGACCTACGGGCGAAACCGAGTGTAGGAACCGATACGGCCGTATGTGTTGAGGTTGAGATGGCAGAGGCAGAGCGCTTTTTGCAAACCGTATTGGATCAGGGAGGGGTATAAGCGCATGGAAAAAATCATTTTGGATGTAGATACCGGGATTGATGATGCGCTGGCGATTGCTTATGCCGTTCACTCGCCTGCTCTTGAAGTGTGTGGGATTACCACGACTTTTGGCAATATTTCGGTGGAGGAAGCAACACGCAATACCTTACAGGTGCTAGAGTTGCTGGATGCCTCTGCGATTCCAGTCTATCAGGGGGCATCGAAGCCGATTGTTCGCGACCTCACAGGAAAAGCAAGGCTGTTCCACGGAGAAAACGGGCTAGGCAATGTCGTCCTTCCTGAACCATCGACAACGGCTCAGCCACAGTGTGCCACACAATATCTGATCTCTGCGATAAAGGAACATCCGCACGAATTGACACTCGTGACCGTCGGGAGCATGACCAATCTGGCGCAAGCGATTATGGCTGCCCCAGAAATCATATCCCTTGTCAAACGAGTGGTCGTGATGGGAGGCGCTGTAACGGTGCCGGGGAATCGCACGCCTGTAGCGGAGGCGAATATTTGCGCCGATCCGGAAGCCGCAGCGTATGTCTTCCAGTCCGGCATTCCAGTGACGCTGGTAGGCCTGGATGTGACGATGCAAACGCTGCTTACCCGCGAACACTTGCAGGAATGGAGAGCGAAGGATACACGCTTGAGCCATGTTTTCGCGGATATGTGCGAGGTGTACATGAATGCCTATGCCACAGTGGGCAATTTGCGCGGCTGCGGTCTGCATGATCCGTTGGCGGTAGGTGTCGTCATTGATCCGACGTTTGTGAAGTCAGTCCCGATGCACGTTGCGGTAGATACGTCCGGGGGAGCCAGTGATGCCCGTACGATTGGGGACAGACGGGAACATCCAGCGCAGCCGCCGAATGTGGACGTGTGCTTAGAGGTTGACCACGAGCGCTTTGTCCGTCATTTTTTACAAGTAGTACTAGGAGACTAAGGAGGTAGTTTTTGTGTTAAAAGAGTTTAAAGAGTTTGCGTTAAAAGGAAATGTGATGGATCTCGCTGTCGGTGTCGTTATCGGTGGGGCTTTCGGGAAAATTGTGACCTCACTCGTTAATGACATCATTACTCCCTTGATCGGAATGCTTCTGGGCAAGGTGGATTTCTCCGGCTTGTTCATCAATTTGAGCGGAGTTCCTTACAATACGATTACGGAAGCAAAAGCAGCAAAAGCTGCGACACTCAACTACGGGTTGTTCCTCAATTCTGTGATTGATTTTGTCATTATCGCCTTTTCTATTTTTATCGTCATCAAGCAGCTCAACCGTTTCAAACGCAAGCAAGAAGTAGAGAAAGCACCTGAAACGACCAAAGAGTGCCCGCACTGCATCTCGGCTATTCCGATCAAGGCTACACGCTGCCCGAACTGCACCTCCATGCTGGAGACAAAATTGGCACACGAATAATAGGAACAGAGGAAGGCGATTATGCCTTCCTCTGTTTTCGTTTCACGCGGTTTTTATACTGATAGTGAAGTCTTTTAATCGTATGGTAATAGGTCTTGTCTTTGAGCTTGGCAAACAGCCCGTGGGATGGAAAGTCGTAATTGACCTCAATAATGGAGAGGTTTCCCGCTTTATCAATGGCAAAATCGACGCCGATTTGCGCACTGTGCCGATATTTATTAAAGTGGGCACATACACGGTGACTGATTTGGATCAACTGAGAGACGACACTTTTTATTTTGTCGGGCGTGACAGCTCCAGACTTTTTCAAGGCATGCGGGACTGTGACGGCATATCCGCCGCCGCGAGCGACATTGGTAATAATACTGTCGGAACCGGCTACTTTGGCTAGCATGCCTGCATACTGCCATTTGCCCAAACCATTGCGCATCATCATGACGCGAATGTCAAAGGGACGACCATTGATCTCTGCTAAATCGAGCCCTTTTTGAATTACGTAATTTTTTTCCGTGCACTGCGCGGCAAGCTGCTGCTTCAAGTCAGCCAAAGAATCTGCCTGCATAGGCTCTCCGCGCTCCTTCACAAATTGATAGCCCCCGCCATCCGTTTTCCAGACACGAATAATGCCTTTTCCCATATGGGTTCTCGTCGGTTTGATATAGACGGTAGAAAACTTTGCTAAATACGAGGCCAATAGTGCCGGCTGATATAAAGAAGTGGGCGGCAGGTAAGGGCGAATATAAGGGCTTTTTGAAAAGAACTGATGAAGGCTCCACTTGGAGGAGGAGATCACATCATGCACCTCACTTTACGAAAAATCCATTCGTCCCAGCATATGCAGAAGCGTTCACGACCGTTTTTCTTTTGAAAGGGGAGGCTTTTCAAAAATTGCCAAGGGCTGAGCAGGAGTTAAGGGATTGTGGGGGAATATATGTTCTAATCATAGGAGAAGGATGGCGAAAATCATGCGGCAATTCCGTCCAGTGCAACCTCCGACTCTGCAACGAGCGAGCGCGCAAAATGCCTATCACTACCAAGAGTATATGCCCAGCAAGAGCTTGGTGAATTATATCGCCTGCTACTGGACCTCAGAGTACGACGGCAAGGGGATAGCACCTACAAGCCGAGTCATACCCGATGGATGTGTCGATATCATATTCGACCTTGGCGCCGCTTCTTATCAGAAGGGGGCATTTCTAACGGGACTGATGAGGACGTACGAGGTTATCCCATTTACTGAACCACAATCCTTGATCGGCATTCGTTTTTACGCTGAGGGAGCAGCTCGCTTTTTGCGCTACCCTGTCGCCTTGATCAACGGACAGCATCCCAATCTGGAAGACATCTGGGGCAAAGAGGCGGATGAGGTGATAGATGGCTTGCTCGAAGCTTCCGATACGGCGGAGCGGATCGATTGGCTGGAGCGGGAGCTTATCAAACGCTTGTGGATGGATGATCCAGCAGACCAGTTGCTATTGACAAGCATGAACTACTTATATGAATACAGAGGAAATCTTTCCATGACCGCGCTCGCCGAGAAAGTGAATTACAGCGAGAGAACCTTGCGAAGGACGTTTCAACAACAGTTGGGAATGAGCCCGAAGGAACTGGGACGAATCATTCAATTTCAAGGGCTGCTGCAAATGCTGGCTAAGGGAGCACGAACTTCGTTTACAGATGCAGCTCTCCAATGTGGCTATTACGATCAGTCGCACTTGATCAAGAGCTTTCACACTTTTTACGGTGTAGCTCCAAGTAAAATTGTCTCGCCAGATCGTGCGAATCGATAGTCTCGAAAGGTTGTCCGTTTTTTACAATCTTCTTTTTGCGAGACGCGTTACCTTAAAGAAAGGATGGTGAATTCATGTGAATGAACAAACATTAGATACATACTGCCGGAAGCAGCCCGGTGCCACCCATGACTATCAAATGGATTGGGAATGCGATCGCTACCATGTCGGAGGCAAAATATTTGCCATGATCGGAGGCGATTCCAAAGGTGTTCGCATCCTTACCTTGAAATGCGACCCGATGCGTGCGGAGGAATTGCGCGAGACCTACGAAGGGATCGTACCCGGCTATCACATGAATAAATCCCATTGGAATTCTGTCTACTTGGACGCTGACATTCCCGAAGGCTTATGGGAAAGGATGATCGAGCATGCGTACGAAACGGTGCTCCAAAAACTGCCCAAGCGCGTCCAGCAAGAAATCAAGAGCGAACAGGAGTGAGTGATGTGGGAATCAAGCTTGATATGGTAGGGATTGTCGTACAGGACATGAAAAAAGCGTTGGATTTCTATCGGGTACTCGGTTTCGATATTCCCGAGGGGGCAAATGAAGAGCCGCATGTAGAGGTTGCGCAGGACGGTGTTCGTCTGGCCTTTGATACAGTGGAGATTGCCAAGGGTGTGTATGGAGGATGGGAAGCACCTGTTGGGCATCGGATTGAGCTGGCTTTTTTGTGTGAGGATGCTGCGGCGCTTGATGCGTTGTATACGAAAATCGTTTCACATGGTTACGAGAGTCAGCGTGAGCCGTGGGATGCATTCTGGGGCCAGCGGTATGCCATCGTGAAAGACCCGGATGGGAACCTAATCAGTCTGTTTGCGTAATGCTATCCTTTAATAAGGAAGACAAAAAGCCGAGCCTATTGGAAATGGTTCGGCTTTTTTGCGTTTGTCTGACTGCTTGAGCTGGGAGTGGCTTGTGAATGTTTATTATTTTAGGAAACAAAATTTACTAATAATCTGTTGATTGGTGTAATTTTACTGCATATAATGAGGGTGGTAATAGTAGTGAATTTTTAGATTATTGCCAAACAGGGCTTTTGACAATGATCAATCTGCAAAACTGCCCGATGAGAGGAACAAGGAGAGGTTGAAAAGGAGGTTCGATAGAGCATGAATCTGGAGAACTTGCAAGCATTGACGACCGAAGGAAAAAACGAGAGCAGCAGTCATTTGGATCAATTGAGTGCCCGAGGCATCGTACAAATGATGAACGATGAGGACAAGAAGGTTCCTTATGCAGTAGAGCGCGTCCTCGATCAAGTATCCGATGCGGTAGAGGTCATCATACAAGCACTGGAAAAGGGCGGGAGACTGTTTTACTTTGGTGCTGGAACGAGTGGACGCTTAGGGATACTGGATGCGTCCGAATGCCCGCCGACCTTTGGTACCCAGCCTGAGCTCGTTCAGGGGGTGATTGCAGGCGGACCATCCGCAATGGTACGCGCGGTAGAAGGCGCAGAGGATTCTTTTGAAATAGGTCAAGCAGATGTGCATAAATACGGCGTGACTAAAAATGATGTGGTCGTAGGAATCGCAGCCAGTGGACGGACTCCGTATGTTCTCGGTGTTTTGGCAGAGGCACAGAAGATTGAAGCGAAGACGATTGCTGTCTCTTGCAACAAGCCTTCGTATATCAATAAAGGCGTAGATGTAGCGATTAATGTCGTCGTAGGACCAGAAGTATTGACCGGATCGACGAGGCTCAAGGCAGGAACAGCCCAAAAGCTGGTGCTGAACATGCTGACGACAGCGACGATGATTCGCTTGGGCAAAGTGTACGGAAATCTGATGGTCAGCGTGCAGGCGACAAACCTCAAGCTGAAGGAACGAGTAAAGCGGATCATCATGGAAGTGACCGGAGCGAGTTACGAGGAGGCGGAGGAGCTGGCTGATCAGGCTGACGGTGATGCGAAGACAGCCATTATCATGAAGCTGACCGGATCAAGCAGGGAAGAGGCTACTCGCCTGTTGAATGTTACTAATGGAAGAATCAGGGAAGCCATTCAGCAGTTGGACTAAGTTTTAGGGAAAGGATGGGGAGATTCCATGTTGCCAGGAACCATTCGCGAAGAGCTGCGTGCCATCGTCGGAGAGAAAAACTGTCTCGACAAACAGGAGGCATTAGTCGCCTATTCGTATGACGCGACACCAATGCAGCAAGCGTTGCCGGATGTGGTCGTCATGCCAAAGAGCACAGCCGAAGTCCAACAGGTCATGCGAGTTGCAGCACGGTACCACATCCCGATTGTGACGCGCGGAGCAGGCTCCAATCTATGCGGGGGAACGATACCGGTCGGTGGCGGAATTGTCTTGGTGTTGAGCCGGATGAATCAAATCGTAGAGATTGACGAACAAAATTTGACGATAACGGTGCAGCCGGGGGTCCGAACGGTCGACATCCATCAAGCGGTAGAGGCACTCGGTTTGTTTTACCCACCCGATCCAGGCAGCATGGTCATCTCCACAATTGGAGGGAATATTGCACTCAATTCGGGTGGACTGCGCGGGTTGAAGTACGGAACGACCAAGGATTACGTGCTGGGCCTCGAAGCTGTGTTGCCGAACGGAGAGGTCATTCGTACCGGAGGCAAGCTGATGAAGGATGTGGCGGGCTATGATTTGACCAAGCTCATGGTCGGCAGCGAGGGGACATTGGCCATCATTACCGAGGCTATTCTCAAGCTGATTCCGAAGCCGCCGACACAGCGAGTTATGCTCGCGATGTTCGCAGATATGGCACAGGCAGCGAGGTCTGTTTCCGATATCATTGCCAATCGTATCATTCCTGGAACGCTTGAATTTCTCGATCAGGGCACGATCCGTGTTGTCGAGGATTTCAAACAGATCGGGCTTCCGACAGATGTGGCGGCGATTCTCCTGATCGGTCAGGACGGAGAGCCACAGACGGTCGATCGGGACATGGAGCAGATCGCTGCTATTTGCGAGAAGAATGATGCCGTCCAAATCAAGGTAGCGACGACAGCCGAGGAAGCTGATGAGGTAATGACTGCCAGACGCAGTGCGCTCGCCGCGTTGTCACGGATGCGTCCGACGACCATTCTGGAGGACGCAACAGTTCCACGTGCTGCGATTGCGCCAATGGTCGCCGCGATCCAAGAGATTACAGAGCGTTACGGACTGCAAATATGCACCTTTGGCCATGCAGGAGACGGCAATTTGCATCCGACCTGCATGACAGACGCTCGCAACACGGAAGAGATCGAGCGTGTCGAGCATGCCTTCGAGGAAATTTTCGCGGCAGCAATCGATTTGGGCGGAACGATTACGGGAGAGCATGGCGTAGGGATTGTCAAGGCACCGTATTTGGAGTGGAAAGTAGGGGCCGCAGGTATGGAGATCATGAAAGGCATCAAGCACGCTTTCGATCCAAACAATCTGCTGAACCCTGACAAGATGTTTGCCAAACAGTCTCGGAACAGAGTGGTGGTTCAGCGTGCTTAAAGAAGCCTTGGTAAATAAACTCGATTACGATGAACTTTCCAATTGCATGCGCTGTGGCTTCTGCCAGCCAGCCTGTCCGACCTTTCGGGAAACAGGCTATGAGGCAGCTTCGCCACGAGGTCGCATCGCCTTGATGAAAGCCGTCGCAGACGGTGTCATGGAGCCTGACAAAGATTTCGTCGATCAAATGAATCTGTGTCTAGGCTGCCGGGCATGTGAGCCGGTATGCCCAGCAGGTGTGCCGTACGGTCAACTGATTGAGCAGACGAGAGAAGCAATCGAAGAGGTGCAGGAGCATCCGTGGTGGGTCAAAGCCGTCCGCAAGCTCGCGTTTTTCCACCTGCTCCCTCATCAGAAGCGCATGTACCAGCTCGGCGGACTCTTGCGCTTCTATCAGCGCTCAGGTGTGCAAAAAGCCGTTCGCAAGCTGGGAGTGCTATCTATCCTGCCAAAGCAAATGCGGGAAATGGAAGCGATCATGCCTGAAGCATCTGGAAAAGGTATCGTGGACTTTTTCGGTGGCACGGTTATTCCAGCCGTAGGCGAGCGCAAGTATCGCGCAGGAATGTTTCACGGCTGCATCATGGATGTCCTATTCAATGAGACGAATCGCAACACCGTGCGGCTTCTGAGTGAGGCAGGCTGTGAGGTCATCGTCGCTCTTGACCAGGTGTGCTGCGGTGCTCTCCATGCACATAGCGGTGAGCGTGAACAGGCTCGCAATCTGGCGCGAAAAAATGTGGCTGCTTTTCGCAAGGCTGACGTGGATATCATCGTATCCAATGCAGGTGGTTGCGGGGCGATGCTGCAAGAATACGACCATCTGCTGGCGGAAGATGCCGAGTGGCAGGAGAAGGCAAAATGGTTTGCTTCACGTGTGAAGGATATTAGCGAGGTGCTTGCCCTCCTCGTCGAGCCAAAAGAATGGCAGTCATTGCCGCAACGAATCACCTATCAATCCTCCTGTCACCTGCGCAACGGGATGAAGGTGACAAAAGAGCCAGTGAGCCTCTTGCAAGCCATTCCGGGAGCCACATTCGTACAGCTTCGCGAGGGAGATCGCTGCTGCGGATCAGCAGGCATTTACAATCTGGTGCAGCCTGAGATGGCCGGAAGCCTTTTGGATGAAAAAATGGGTCAGGTAGCGGCTACCCAAGCAGACATGCTAGTGACCTCGAATCCGGGCTGTCTGTTGCAAATGAAAGCAGGCATTCATCGAGCTGGACTGGAAGGAAAGATGGAGGCCGTGCACATCGTCGATTTATTGGCGCGTGTCAGCCAGAAATAATAGGTTCTCTTAACGAGAAGACGTGTAGGGAAGCATTCCGGAAGACGGAGTGGCTCCTTGCACGTTTTTTTAATAAAAAAGGGGATAAAAGGACTATTAACGGAAATTGCATATAAGAATGGCCGAATGTATGATAATAGAAAGAATTTTTGAAAAATTTAATAAAATGTATGTTGGCAGTAAAAAATCTGAGAGAAAGTGGTAGGGAACGATGGAAATAAAAGTTGCAGTTATAGGTCCTTACGATTTGCTTGATGAGGTTTTGCATATGGCAACAACATTTCCGGCCTTAATATTGCTCCCCCTCGGTTACAAAGATGTTCAGGAGGTTAAACAGCTTGTGCTTTCCTGCAAGGAAGAGGTGGATGTCTTTTTATTTGCCGGTCCGATTCCATACCAAATTGCTCGTGAACACGTTGATGGTCCAAAGCCGATGGTTTACCTGCCTTACAATGGAACGAGCCTCTACCGCGTGTTCTTTCAATTGCTGCGAGATAGCGGGACTCTACTGAAAGATAGTCGGTTGCGGTTTAGTATCGATGTTCTGTCTTTACAAGAGATTGAACAAAGGTTGGATGAGCTTTCTATACCTGTGGATCGTATGTACACGATGGAATATCGGCAAGAGCAGAGCGCTGGCGACATTCTTCAGTTTCATTACGACTTATGGACAAGGAACAAGATAGACGCGATTTTCACTTGCGTGGCATCTGTTTATTGGGAGCTTCGAAGATTAGAAATCCCCTGTTATCGTGTGACCCCCACCAAATCTACGATTCAAGACGGTTTGTATCGAGCGCAAATGGAAGGAAAGAACCTCCAGTTAAATGATACGCAGATCGCAATTGGCATCATCAATATTGAAAACATCGTGAAAAAATGGCATTCATCCGAATATGAGCTTCAGCGAAAGAAAATCGCGATCCAGGAAATTTTGATTGATTATGGGGAAGAAATTCAAGCCTTGATGAACTGGCCGGATCGAAATGAAGTCATCTTCGTAACGACTCGAGGAGTTATTGAACGGACGACGAGCATGTTTACGCGGTTCCCTCTGCTAGAGAGAATTGTAAACCGTTTAAACATTTCGGCCAGTATCGGAATTGGGCTGGGCCGAACCGCGAACGAGGCGCAAAGCAAAGCCGGGGAAGCTCTCTCCAAAGCAAAAGCCGGCGGAGGAGGAAGCTGTTTCATCGCTATGCACGATGGCAATGTTGTCGGACCGCTGGGTGAAGAATTTCAGTTAGCGTACTCCCTCCGAAGCAACAATCCAGAGCGTTTGAATGCCGCCCGAAAATCAGGTTTGAGCGTCGGGACGATCAACAAACTGATCTCCTTTTGCCAAAACTACGGCAGCTCACAAATAACCGCAGCTGACCTCGCTAGTCGATTTGGTGTTTCACTACGCAGTGCCAGACGGATTTTAAGCAAATTAGAGCAGAGTCAATTGGCAATCGTCGTCGGTGAAGAGCAGCCGATCTGCAAAGGAAGGCCCCGTCAGGTCTACGATCTGAAACTGCAAATATGAATGCTGAGTTCTACACGTTCATTGGTTTTTACTCGATGACAATGGAGGGGGAAAGACGAAAATGGGAGGTTATTTGCTTAAGCGTGTCGTGTCCTTATTACCTGTCCTTCTGGTTGTAGCGGTTGTTGATTTTATTATCATTCATCTTACCCCTGGTGACCCTGCTTCTGTCATTCTGGGGGCACAAGCTACGGAAGAAGAATTAGCAAAATTACGAGAGCAGCTAGGTTTAAATCTTCCCATCTATATCCGCTTTTTCGAATGGATAGGGGGCTTGCTGCAAGGGGATTTAGGCTGGTCGATTTTTATGGATAAGCCTGTGACAGAAGCGATATGGGAGCATTTAGGGCCTACCCTATCCTTAACGATTATGGCTGAGATCATCGCGATTCTGTTTGCGATCCCCTTGGGTGTGATGGCTGCCAATCGTCGAGGCACTTGGATGGATCAATCGTTTATGACATTTGCTTTGCTGGGAATCTCGCTTCCTAGCTTCTGGATCGGATTGAATCTGATCTTGCTTTTCGCCGTCCAACTGAATTGGCTGCCTGCAGCAGGCTATCAACCGATATCCAATGGACTCCTGAATCATTTCAAATACTTGATCATGCCCGCGATATCACTTGGCATTATGCAAGGGGCTTTAATTGCGCGAATGACGCGATCCTCCATGCTGGAAGTGTTGAACGAAAATTACATTCGAACGGCAGAAGCAAAAGGCTTGAAGCTGTGGATTGTCACCTATAAGCATGCACTTCGCAATGCCTTCATCCCCATTCTCACGGTAATCGGACTGTCGTTTGCGACGCTGATCGGGGGAGCAGTCGTGACTGAAACCGTCTTTAACATACCTGGGATCGGCAAGCTCATTGTCAATTCCGTTTTAAGACGGGATTACGAGGTGATCCAAGGAACCGTGCTCATGATTGCGGCAGCGTATGTTCTCATCAATCTCATTGTTGATTTGCTTTACGCGTATATCGATCCACGTGTGCGATACGACAAGAGCTAAGGGGGATGGATGAATGGAAACATCTTCGGTAACGATTGCCACAAGCCAACCTGTTGCGCCTTCCAGGCATCACGTACGAGTAGCCATGAATCGGTTTTTCGCAAACCGATTGGCTGTCTCAGGGAGTATTCTCGTTTTGTTTATCACCCTCATTTGTGTCCTTGCTCCTTTGCTCACCTCCTATGATCCACTCGAAATGAAAGTGCAGGATCGACTCAAACCGCCAAGTACGAGCCATTGGTTTGGTACGGACGAGTTTGGCCGGGATGTGTTTACCCGTGTTGTGTACGGAAGCAGAATTTCTATGGGAGTTGGATTCTCGGTAGTCGTGATTACTTCCATCGTGGGGTTACTATTTGGGCTGTATTCAGCCTACTACCGAAGATTGGACAACTTTCTCATGCGGATCAATGACGGCTTAATGGCATTTCCCGCTATCCTGCTCGCCATTGCCATATTGGCAGCACTTGGCCCGAAAATGAGCAATGTGATTATCGCTCTGAGTGTTGTGTATATTCCAACGGTAGCCCGAGCGATCAGGTCGGTAGCGATCACTGTGAGAGAGCAGACGTATATCGAAGCGATTCATGCGCTGGGGGGGAAGTCATGGAGGGTCATTTGGCTGCATATCGCCCCTAACTGCCTGTCTCCTCTGATTGTCCAGGCAACGTTCATTTTTGCTTATGCAGTCATTACGGAAGCCTCCTTGAGCTTCTTGGGAGCGGGAACGCCGCCGCCTGAGCCTAGCTGGGGAAACATTTTAAATGACGGAAGAACGATCATGAAGCAAGCATGGTGGATGACTGTTTTTCCTGGTCTGTCCATCATGATAACCGTACTGGGGCTCAACCTGCTCGGAGATGGCCTCCGCGATTTAATGGACCCGCATACGAATCGAGCAAAAAAATAAGCGCTGCAAGGTGGGAAGGGGATGATTCATGTGCCATTGTTGGAAGTGAAAAACTTGAGAACGACCTTTTCCACAGAGCTGGGTCAGGTGACAGCTGTAGACGGGGTTTCCTTTCAGGTGGATTCCGGCGAGACGGTCGGACTGGTTGGGGAATCGGGATGCGGAAAAAGTGTGACTTCCTTGTCGATCCTACGGCTGTTCCGAAAACACAGTGGAACGAGACTTACAGGCGAAATCTTTTTTGAGCAAAAAGAGCTGCTGCAATCATCCATGGAGGAGCTGCAAGAGATTCGCGGCAATCGGATATCGATGATCTTCCAGGACCCGATGAGCTCGCTCAATCCTGTTTATACCGTAGGAAACCAAATTGCCGAATCGCTCATGTTGCATCAAAAATTGTCCAAAAAAGCTGCGCAGGAAAAAACGATTGAAATGCTTACCTTGGTCGGCATCCCATCACCGGATAAGAGGGTGAACGACTATCCTCATCAGCTCTCAGGCGGAATGAGGCAGCGTGTCATGATCGCCATGGGCTTGTGCTGCCAGCCCAAGCTGTTGATTGCGGATGAACCGACGACCGCATTGGACGTTACCATTCAAGCGCAAATTCTTGATTTGATGCTGGGTCTGCAAAAGCAATTACAGATGGGAATCCTGCTAATTACTCACGATCTTGGCGTCGTTGCGGAAGTGTGCGATCGCGTTCTGGTCATGTATTTGGGGCAGATCGTAGAAGAAGCTTCTGTGGAAACCTTGTTTGAGAATCCGAAGCATCCCTATACGATTGGTTTGATGAAATCGATCCCGACCATTGATGGCAAACGTGGAAAGAAGCTCCATGTAATAGAAGGCATCGTTCCGTCGCTCCATCAGATTCCAAAAGGGTGTCGATTTGCACCCAGATGCCCGCTTGCAGATGAAAAGTGCAGGCAGCATCCTCCAGACTTGTTTGAAATAGCGAGATTGCATCAGGTTCGATGCTGGCATCACGAAAGAATCGGGGTGGGGGGCGTTGCGTTTGGGAGCTAAGGAGAAAACAGCGGTACCACTTTTGCAGGTGTCCAATTTAGTGAAGCATTTTCCGATCAAACGAGGCTACTTTCAAGAGAAAGCGTACGTAAAAGCGGTCAGCAATCTTTCCTTGAAAATATACAAAGGGGAAACCTATGGGCTGGTTGGGGAATCCGGATGCGGAAAAAGCACAACGGGTCGCATGATCCTTCGCTTGCTTGCGCCGACGTCTGGGAGTGTGCAATACAAAGGACAGGACATCACTCATTTTTCAGATGAAGAACTAAGAAACGCCAGAAAAGAAATGCAGATCATTTTTCAAGACCCGTATTCAGCGCTGAATCCCCGCAAACAAATAGGCAAAGCCATCGCTGAACCGATGAGTATTTTCCATTTGGGAGAGAAAAGGCAGCACAAGCAGCTTGTCCTTGACCTTCTTCGTAAAGTGGGACTGCAGCCAGAACATTTCGACCGATATCCGCATGAGTTTTCAGGTGGGCAAAGACAGCGGATTGTGTTGGCGCGTGCACTTGCAGTAAATCCTGCATTCATCGTATGTGATGAGCCTGTTTCCGCACTCGATGTCTCCATCCAGTCTCAAATTCTCAATCTATTGCAACAGCTCCAAGAAGATTTTCAACTCACCTATTTATTCATCGCGCATGACCTCAGCGTCGTCCGACATATTTCTGATCGAGTCGGCGTGATGTACCTGGGTCATTTGGTGGAAGAAGCCCCCACCGATGTATTGTTCTCTGAGCCACTGCATCCTTATACCCGAGCGCTATTGTCGGCTGTTCCAGAGCCAAATCCAAAGAAAAGGAAAGAGAGGATCGTCCTCTCAAGTGAAGTTCCCTCCCCCATCGATTTGCCAAAAGGCTGCGTGTTTCATCCGAGATGTCCGCAAGCGATCGCCACCTGTAAGGAAGTCGTTCCGGTTTTGCGGGAAATGGGTACGGGCCATCGTGTCGCATGTCATCTGGTTTCATAAAAATTACAAGGATAGAGAGGAGCAAGAAGAATGCTGGATATCGTTATTCGAAATGGTCAGGTGTACGACGGAACTGGTAATCCGTGGACCCGGTTGGACATCGGCATTAGGGACGGAAGGATTGTGAAGATCGGACAGCTTCACGACTCAGAAGCCGTGCTAGAGATCGAGGCAGAAGGTCTGGCTGTTTGCCCTGGTTTTATTGACACGCATGTACACTCTGACTTGCTGTGCACAAAGCCGCACATTCACAAAATCAAGGTGCTGCAAGGTGTGACAACAGAGCTGCTCGGGCAAGACGGCATTTCTGTTGCGCCTGTCAATGAACAGACGAAACCATTATGGCAAAAACAGCTCCGCGGGTTGAATGGGGACATTGGAGACTGGCCGTGGAATTCCATTGACGAGTACCTCCAATTTTTAAGCCGCTCTACGCTGGCCGGAAATGTCGCTTATTTGGTTCCACATGGTGCTGTTCGAACACTTGTGATGGGGTTCGAGGGACGGAGGGCTACCACCGAAGAGATGCGAAAAATGCGTGAGCTCGTAGAAGAAGGAATGCGGCAAGGAGCAGTCGGCCTGTCGTCAGGGCTGGTGTATCCGCCTAATTTGTTTTCCTGCAAAGAGGAGCTCATCGAGTTATGCAAAGGAGCAGCGAAATACGATGGATGCTTCGTTGTCCATATGCGAAATGAAAGCAATCACATTCTCGAAGCGCTTGACGAGATGATCGATGTTGCACGCCGTTCAAGTGTGCGTCTGCATATTTCTCATTTCAAGGTGATTGGCCGAAACAATCGTGGCAACTTCCAACAGGCATTAGAAAAAATGGATCAGGCCCGTGCTGAGGGGATCGAGATCACCTTTGATCAATATCCGTACACAGCAGGATCAACCGTGTTACATGCCTTGTTGCCACCGTGGATGCACAATGGGGGCACAGAGGAGCTTCTCGCCAAGCTGCAAGACCCAGAGGTTCGCAGGCGGATTAAAGATGACTTCGAGAACAACCATGATTTTGAAAACTGGGTAGAGAGCTGTGGTTGGGGAAAAATCGTGATTGCGTCTGTCGCTTCTGAGAAAAATCGCGTCGCGGAGGGGAAGAATTTACTGGAAATTGCCGAGATGCGCGGAACAACACCTGCCGATGCTGTCTTTGAGCTGTTGCTGGAGGAAAACGCTGGTGTCACGATGGTCATTTCATGGGGCGAAGAGGAGGATATCACGAACGCGCTTAAACATCCGATGCAAATCGTCGGTTCGGACGGGATATTCGGCGGAAAACCGCATCCGAGGCTATACGGAACCTTCCCGAGAATATTGGGGAGGTTTGTCAGGGAAAAAGAAGTTCTCACGATGTCTGAAGCGATTCGCCATATGACAGGAGCGCCTGCGCAACTGCTTCGACTAAAGGATCGAGGATTCATTACCGAAGGGTATTGGGCGGATATCGTCATTTTCGATCCCCAAACGATTGCAGATCAAGCCACCTACGAGCAGCCTCTTCTTGAGCCGATTGGGATCAAATATGTGCTGGTGAATGGGAAAGTGGCGGTGGACAATGCATCCTTCACCGGTTTAACCGCAGGGAAAGTCATTCGAAGTGAAGAGATCAGCTTGAGAATAACCTGAATTTTCAATGAATAAAAAGGGGGTTTTTCCATGATCAAAAAGCCGGTTGGTTACATGTTGACACTGCTCTTCATCGTCACACTTTCATTTTTGGGGTGCTCTTCCTCTCCTTCCTCAAGCGATCCGAATTCTGGCAGCGTACAGGGTGAAGTGAAGCCGAAGGAGAAGAACGAATTGCGTGTAGCGTTGTCAGTATCACCACCATCTCTTGACATGGTGAAAACATCCACGACAGTGGCTCTCCAAGTAGGCTGGCATATTTTTGAGCCGCTTGTCACCCTGGATAGAGACTACAAACCAACTCCGATGCTGGCGAAATCCTATCAAGTGAGTGAAGACGGCAAAGAAATTACACTAACACTCAGGGAAGGAATCACTTTTCATAACGGGAAAGCCATGGGTGTAGAAGATGTGATTGCTTCACTCAACCGTTGGAAGGAGCTGTCACCAAACGGAAAAACAGCACTTGCCAATGCCAAGATTTCGTCAAAGGACAGCGATAAGATTATCATCACCTTGGAAAAGCCCTCCGGCACGTTGTTGACTTCTCTCGCGTTTCCTCAGCAGGGCGCAATGATCATGCCAAAGGAAATCATTGAAGCGGCTACGGAAGAGGGAGTGAAAGAATACATTGGAACAGGACCGTACAAATTTGTGGAGTGGAAACAAGATCAGTACATCCATCTTGAAAAATATGCCGATTATCAAGCATTGTCCGATCCTGCAAACGGATTGGGAGGGAAAAAGGAAGCAAAAGTAGACCGGATTTACTTCCACACGGTCCCGGATGCGGCTACTCGTGTTGCTGGACTTCAGTCAGGGGAGTACGACTTTGCTGATGAGCTCCCCTTCGACAACTATGAACAGTTAAAAACTGATCCGAATCTGGTGACGGTCGTGTCGAAACCGCAAAAATACGTTGGCATGATTTTTAACAAGAAACAGGGTTTGTTCGCGAATGTAACGGCACGACAGGCAGTGAACGCCGCACTTGACCATGAAATGATCATGATGGGGATTACCGGGAACCCGGATTTCTTTCGACTGGATCACAGCCTGATGTTTGTAGAGCAGCCTTGGCATTCAGAAGCAGGAAAAGAAAAATACAATCAAAAGAACCCCGAATTGGCGAAAAAACTGCTGGCTGAAGCTGGATACAAGGGTGAGCCCGTGACGATTATTACAACGAAAGATTACGATTATATCTACAAAAGCTCGATTATGGTGAAGGACCAGTTAGAGAAAATCGGGGTCAAAGTAAACTTTGAGATTTACGACTGGCCTACGATGGTCAGCAAACGATCGGACGAAAACAAATGGAACATATTCTTTACCGGTTTTCCAACCTACACAAACCCGGTTCAAACATTGTACCTGGATTCCCGCAACAAGTGGCCAGGCTGGTACAACAATGCTGAGATGGATGCGTTGCTGGACGAACTTCGCCATACCGTTTCCTTTGATGAGCAAAAGGCCAAATTTGAGAAGATTCAAGCGTTGTTCTGGGAGGATCTCCCAATTGTGAAAATAGGTGACTTGCATGGATTGGCAGCTCATCGCAACTATGTCAAAGGCTATCAATACTTCATGGATGCGCCATTCTGGAATGTTTCTGTCCAATAGCGAGGAGACGTTTATATGATACCGAAAAAATTTGATATCGTCATACGCAACGGGATGGTTTGTGATGGCACAGGAAATCCGTGGACGGGACTTGATATTGGAATCGAAAACGGGCTTATTTCTCATATAGCGAAATCTATTCCCACAGAAGGAAGCAAGGAAATAGATGCGACGGGAATGGTTGTGACCCCTGGTTTTATTGATGCACATGTTCATTCAGATTTGTGGTGTACCCGACCCGACATTCACCAAATCAGGGTGTTGCAGGGGATTACGACAGAACTAGTAGGGCAGGATGGGGTTTCTGTTGCCCCCGTCACGGAAGAGACAAAGCCGCTCTGGATGAAGCAATTGAAACGAATCAACGGTGATATAGGAGAGTGGCCCTGGAATAGCATTGAAGAATACTTGGCATTTCTTGAAAAGGCGAAGCTGAATGGCAATGCAGCATATCTAGTACCACATGGAAATATAAGATCCATCGTGATGGGATTTGATGGCAGGGAGGCTACGCAAAAAGAAGTCCAGGCGATGCAGGAACTGGTAGAGCTAGGAATGCAGCAGGGCGCATTTGGCGTGTCGTCCGGTATCCAATACCCGCCTTGTGTCTATGCGAATAAAGAAGAATTGGTTGGAATCTGCAAGGGTGCTGCTAAATACGATGGCTGCTTTGTCGTTCACATTCGCAACGAAAGCAATTACTCGTTGGAGGCGTTGGACGAGGTGATCGATGCAGCCCGCAGATCGGGAGTTCGCCTACATGTATCCCATTTCAAAATTTGTGGAGGCAGAAATCGGGATAAGCTGGATATTGCTTTGGAAAAGTTGGAGCAGGGACGCGCGGAGGGGATCGAGATTACGTTTGATCAATATCCGTATGCAGCAGCATCGACTTTTTTGCACGCCATTCTTCCACCATGGATGCATGACGGTGGTATCCGCAGGATGTTGGAGAGGCTGCACGACCCCAAATTGCGCGAGCGAGCGAAGGAAGAAATTATGGACAACGGGGAATACGATAATCCCGTTAGAAACAACGGATGGGACAATCTGGTCATCGCATCAGTAGCCTCGGTGAATAATCGAGGGCTGGAAGGAATGAGTTTGCAGGAAATAGCCCAGCGAAAAGGGATCGATCCGGCATATGCCGCATTCGATCTTCTCATCGAGGAGGAAGGCGAGGTAACGATCATTATCCATTGGGGGAACGAATACGATGTCGAACGGGTAATGAAACATTCGCTGCAAATGGTGGGTTCAGATGGTGTGTTCGGCGGGAAACCCCATCCCAGACTCTACGGTTCATTCGCTCGTGTGTTAGGTCATTACGCAAGAGAAAAACAATCGTTTCCGTTATGGGAAGCAGTGCGGAAAATGACAGGCGCGCCCGCTCAGTTGCTGCGGTTGCGAGATCGAGGATTTTTACGGGAAGGATACTGGGCCGATATCGTAGTATTTGACCCGAACGTGATTGTAGACCGGGCAACATATGAAAACCCTTTGCAGCACCCAGTCGGTATTCGCCATGTCCTGGTCAATGGAAAGATCGCAGTGTCAAATGGACGTCTTACAAATGCGGTAAGTGGTTCAGTTATCCGTTATCAGTCTTGAATGCCAAACCGAAAAAACATAGAAAAGGGCCGCACGGTTATATTCCGGCGGCCTTTTCGTATTATACGTGATAAACATCCAGAGCGGCCTGAACAGCACGACCTGCATGCACACGCACTCCATGCCGGATGAGAACCGCTTCCAACGCCCCTAGCGCATGCAAAATATTTTTCTTCCGGCAGCTGTAGCCCATTGTGCCAATCCGCCAGATTTTCCCTTTTAGCGGCCCGAAGGAACTGGCAATTTCTATATGAAAATCTTCGAGCAGCATAGCGCGGACTGACTCTCCGTCCACCCCTTCAGGAATTTTGATACAGGTCACGACGGGAAGCTTGCAAGCCGGATCGCCGTAGAGCTGCAATCCCATCGCCAACACACCAGCGACCAAGGCTTGTTCATGCAAGCGATGTCTGGCGAATCTCGCCTCCAGACCTTCCGTGAGGGCAATGCGAACTCCCTCGCGCAAGGCGTACAGCATCGTTGTCGCCTCCGTATGGTGGTTCAGCCGTGCGGGTCCCCAGTAATCCATGAGCTGGCTCAGGTCAAAATAGTTGCTGCGGATCGTTCGGGTTTGAACAGATTTCGGTGCGGAAGGATCAGCGAGTCCACGCTCAATTTTTTTCCGTTGGAGCAAGAGTGCTTCTACACGAGAATTAAACGTGATAGGAGCCATCCCAGAGGGGACAGACAAGCATTTTTGCGTGCCGCCAATACATGCGTCGATATACCAGTCGTCTACCTCCACTTCTGTCCCGCCGATCGAAGCGACAGCATCGACGACAAATAGGACATCCATCCGGCGGCAAGCTTCTCCGATTTCTTTCAAAGGCTGAACACAGCCGGTGGATGTTTCGCCGTGAACCACTGCTACGATTTTGGGCTGAACGCGCTCGATTTCGGCAATGACGTCCTGCGGCTCAAAGACACTTCCCCAGCGCGTTTCCATCGTAATCACATCTGCGCCGTACCTTTCCGCAATCTCCGTCAGCAGGTGCCCGAATCGTCCATAAATGGGTACAAGCACCCGATCTCCCGGTTCGATTACGCTGCACAAAACAGCCTCAATGCCCGCCCGGGAAGTTCCGTCAATAGGGAATGCCCAATGATTGGATGTCTGAAACAATTTCCGAAGCATTTCCATTGTTTCGTTCATGATGTTCGTGAATTCTGGATCGAATTGCCCCAAAATGGGTGAACCCATCACGCGAAGAACACTAGGCTCGGCCTCGACGGGCCCTGGCGTCATGATCGTCCGTTGTGAGGTGGTCAGTTCTTTGTATGCACACATAAGCTCTCCCCCAACTCTTTCTATATCAACGGCCGCCTTTCCGATTCCATCACCGGAAAAAACGGCCGCAGCACTACCAATCTTTTGTGCCCATCAAAAATCTATTTTGAAATTCAAGAATCCAGCTTTCCGCAGCGCCTCGTAAATGATGACGAGCGCTGGACCGAGTATCAGCCCGAAAAATCCCATCACCTGAAACCCGAGGAACAAGCTGACGAGGGCGGCCAGTGCGCTAATTCCCAGATTGGATGCGAGTACCTTGGGCTCAATAATCCGGCGGACGACCGTAATCACGAGGAAAATGACGATCAGGCCGATTGCCAAATAGGAATTGCCCATCAAGAAGTTGTAAATGGCCCATGGGACGAGGAACGAGCCTGCGCCCAAGATGGGGAGGATATCGACGAAAACGATCATCAGCGAAATCACGGCTGCATACTTGACCTGCAAAATGAGCAATCCCAAAAAGGACAGCGTGAACGTCATCAGGCTCAAGATGATTTGGGCACGTAAAAATCCAACGGTGGCACGGTTCAATTGAGAGATAACCACCTCGACCTTTTCACGAGCAGACACCGTGAACATTCTCATGAAGCCCGCACGCAATTTCGGAAAATCGAGACTGATCAAAAACAAGGCAACCAAGTAAATGATCGTGGAGATCAAAAATCCCGGAACGATGGCTGCCACACCGAGAATACCTTTGGCAACCGTAGAGGCTGAAGTAAGTGCCCAGCTTTTAAGCCCAGCGAAGACACTCTGGATTTCTGAGACGGTTTCGGCAGGCAACGATTCATAGTAAGTTTCCCAGCTTATCAAATAGGACTCGACCAACTCAAAAATATGCTGCGAAAAAGCCGGTAATCGCTGAGCCAAATCAATTCCCTGAATCACGATCTGCGTACCGATCCAGTACAGTACAATCCCAAAAGAAATGAGGAACAGGAAAAAGGAAGAGATTACCGCACTCATCCGATTCATTCGTAGCCTTTTGATCAGAAACAAGACGAGCGGCTCTACCAGAATTGCGGTTAACAATGCTAGCAAGAAGGGGACGGAGTAAGGCAAAAGAAACAACCCGACTGCCAGAACTAGTAGCAGGATGATCATTTTCCGAATCGTCATGACTGCGCTCCATTCTGAATGAAAAATCGCTGAAAATTGATTCCCTTATTTTATCATTTTTCCAGAAGCGAACACAATCAGCCCAATCATATCGCGAATTCGATAGAGATTATCAGAAAAAATAAAGAAATGGAAAGAATACAAAAAAGGGGAAAACACAAAAAGTCATGATATGATGCTCACCTATATACCACTCGAGTTTGATGCGTATTAGCATATCGACTTGAGAGTCACATCTTAATCTTTCATAGCGAGGTGTCAGAATGAAGCGGTTTGGTTTAGCGATGCAGATTGTCGTCGGTCTCATTCTGGGTATCCTGGTGGGTGCTATTTTTTACGGCAACCCGGCAGTGGCGACCTATTTACAGCCTATCGGTGATATTTTTCTCCGATTGATTAAAATGATTGTCGTTCCGATCGTTGTTGCCACGCTTATTGTGGGCGTAGCAGGTGTAGGCGACATGAAAAAGCTGGGCAAGATCGGTGGTAAGACGATTCTGTATTTTGAAATCGTTACCACGATTGCTATTATCGTTGGTCTATTGGCGGCCAATATTTTTCAACCGGGTGCCGGTGTGGATCGCACCGTTCTTACCAAGACGGATATCCACAAGTATGTAGACACGGCAGAAACGACACAAAGCCACGGCATGGTGGAAACATTCGTCAATATCGTGCCAACCAATGTGTTTGATGCGCTCGCTCGTGGCGACATGTTAGCGATTATTTTCTTCTCCGTTTTGTTTGGTCTGGGTGTAGCAGCGGCAGGGGAAAAAGGAAGGCCTGTTCTCAACTTCTTCAATGGAGTTGCGGACGCGATGTTCTGGGTTGTTAACACGATCATGCGTTTTGCTCCGTTTGGTGTTTTCGCACTGATTGGTGTTACCGTTTCCAAATTTGGTTTGTCTTCCCTCATTCCATTGGGGAAACTGGTTATTTTGGTTCACTTTGCCATGCTGTTCTTTATCCTTGTGGTATTGGGAATTATCGCACGTATCAGCGGGGTCAAAATTACAGCAATCCTGCGCGTTCTGAAGGACGAGCTCTTGCTGGCTTACTCCACTTCCAGCTCCGAGACTGTACTGCCTAAAATCATGGAAAAAATGGAGAAGATGGGCTGTCCGAAGGCGATCACGTCCTTTGTTATTCCGACAGGCTACTCCTTTAACCTGGATGGTTCCACGCTGTACCAGGCACTGGCTGCTCTGTTCATTGCGCAAATGTATGGTATTCACATGCCAATCAGCACACAGATCACGCTGATGCTCGTACTGATGGTTACATCCAAAGGGATCGCTGGTGTACCGGGAGTATCGTTCGTAGTCCTGTTGGCTACGCTCGGCTCTGTAGGTCTCCCAGTAGAAGGTCTTGCTTTCATCGCCGGTGTAGACCGTTTGATGGATATGGCTCGTACAGTTGTTAACGTAGTAGGTAATGCGTTGGCAGCAATCGTGATCTCTCGTTGGGAAGGTCAGTTCGACAAAAAGAAAGCAGACGATTATGTTCAGGCAGTTAAAGCCGATCCGCATGCTGCTTAATAAATAGTGTTTAAGAAGCCTCCTGTCAGTGAATGAGCTGGCAGGAGGCTTTTTGCTTTGTTTTAAAAAGTGGCTAAGGTGGTGGGAAGAAGCGCATTTCCAGTCTACGCTTCGGCCTTCGCCCAGCAAGGGGTGACAACTGTCCGCTCCGGAATAAATGGCGGGAGCGCTTCAAACGTAGAAGTTTCGATGAGGTACTCCATGAGTGAAGCTGAAAACCCCCGCCATTTATTCCTGCGCTGGGAAGGGCTCCAGAGGCGCTTGGACTGGAACTGCGCTTCTTCTACGCGGCTATTTTCTACAAATAAAACACCTTACTTTAAAATGTGGATTTTTTGTTGACACCAATAAAAGGAAAGAGTAATATGATACAAACAATCTGATAATAACAATTTGTTAATAACAAAAAGACAACAACAATTCAGCAGATAAAAGAGGCGATTGGATGAAAGAAAAATCACATGTAAATAAACGAGGTCAAACCGAACAGGAGTACTTGGAGGCTTATGATGTCAGCCAATTCGAGCGGCCGTCTGTGACAGTCGATATGCTGGTATTCACCGTGATGGATGAGCTGGAGGAGAATTACCGCAAGCTCTCGCCCAAGTCGTTGAAAATATTGCTCGTGAAGCGTGGTGAGCATCCGTATATCGGCCAATGGGCGTTGCCAGGCGGGTTTGTTACACCTGGGGAGAGTCTGGAGGAGGCAGCCAGACGCGAGCTGCGTACGGAAACAAACGTAGACGACATTTACTTGGAGCAGCTCTACACCTGGGGCGATGCGGGCAGAGATCCACGGACATGGGTTATCAGCACGTCGTACATGGCCTTGGTAGACAGCTCGTCTTTACAGCTGCAGGCCGGGGATGATGCAGAGGAAGCGGAGTGGTACCGCATCGAGGACAGGTGGCTGAAAGAAACGAAGACGGCGACTAATGACGGCTCCATTACTGAAAAATGGCTGGAACTGCGACTTGTGCACGAGAGAGAGGAACTGTCTGCCACTATTAAGATCACCAAAACAGTAACGGGCCGCATCGTTCGTGAGACCCGCGAAATTGTAGAGACGAACAACATTGCATTTGATCACGCCAAAATCATTCAATACGCACTAGAGCGGTTGCGTAACAAAATTGAATACACCGATATCGCCTTTGCCTTAATGCCGGAGCTGTTCACGCTCAGCGATCTGCAACAGGTGTACGAAGTGATTTTGGGACGTGAGCTGTTGGCTGCGGCGTTTCGCAGGAAGGTAGCCGACAAAGTGCTGGAAACGAATCAATATCGAAAACATGCCGGGCACCGACCATCCAAGTATTTCCGATTTAACCCGGAGTGGATGGATCAGACATAGCCCGTTACCAGGGAGGAAAACACAATGAATCAGGGACACAATCGAAGCGGGCGTGTGCGAATCGCGCAAGAGACGCTGCAAATCATAGACCAGGGCTACTACGTGAACAAAGCGGGAGAAAAGAAGAGCATTACAGAGGAGCTAGCTGCTGCCATCAGCCAGTCGGTTCTGTATCGGCCAAATGATTTGGCAGCAGACACAGTGCCACTGCCATCGCATCAATCAGCGGATGCACAGCTGCGTGCCAAGGTTGAGGTTACCTCGGAATCCAGCCTGGATGCAGCCAAGCGCCTCGTTGTCCACGAGAAACGAGCAGATGCCGTTTGCTTGAATTTTGCTTCCGCCAAAAATCCGGGTGGAGGCTTCCTCGGGGGAAGCCAGGCGCAGGAAGAGAGTTTGGCGCGTTCCTCTGGGCTGTATCCTTGCATCGTGCAAATGCAGGAAATGTACACCTATCATCGCCAGTTAAAAACCTGCTTTTATTCCGATTACATGATTTACTCACCGCGGGTCCCTGTGCTTCGCGACCAAAGCGATCATCTTTTGAATAAGCCATACCTCTTGTCTTTTATTACGGCGCCTGCGGTGAATGCTGGGGTTGTTCGTGAGCGAGAGCCTGAAAATATCGCGAAGGTTGGCCCTGTCATGAAGGAGCGCATCCGGAAAATTTTGCGGGCAGCAGCTATTCACAACCACCGGACGATCATTTTGGGGGCGTACGGCTGCGGGGTATTCCGCAACAAAGCGGAGGACGTAGCAGACTACTTTGCGACTGTTTTGATCGAGGAACAGTACGCACAGCTTTTTGACCACATCGTTTTTGCCGTCTACGACAAATCTGCGCGCCAGGAAAACCTGCGAGCGTTCAAGGAGAGATTCGCATGAATGCGAAAAGCACCGGCTTTTTAGCAGACTGGAATTGGTTTGAAAAAATTTGGCTCATCTCGTTTACACTCGTTACCCTTTATTTGTATGTCGCACTGGATGATACATTAATCGGCTTGATCGCCTCCTTAACAGGGATGCTGAGTGTCGTGCTCGTCGCCAAAGGAAAGACGTGGAGCTACTACCCGGGTATCATCAATGTGGTTTTGTACGCCTTCGTTGCGTATGGGCAAAAGTACTATGGCGAAGTCATGCTGAATCTTCTCTATTTTTTGCCGATGCAATTCATAGGACTCTACCTGTGGCGCAAAAACCGCGTGTCCGAAGTGAAACAAAATGACGTCAAGATTACCATTTTGTCCAACCGAGCACGCATCTGGTGGACGATCTTGAGCATCATCGCAACGATTGCCTACGGGTTTGTATTGAAGCAAATGGGCGGGGCTTTGCCTTTTGTTGATTCTTTAACGGCTGTGCTCTCCGTCATCGCGATGCTCTTCATGGTGAAGCGCTTGGTCGAGCAGTGGGTGGTCTGGGTCATCATTGATTTGTTCACGATCTACATGTGGCTGGTAGCGTTTTTGAAGGACGGAAGCGATATCTCCATGCTGGTCATGTGGTCAGCTTATTTGGTGAATGCCATTTACGGCTTGATGAACTGGATTCGACAGTACCGCAAGCAAAGGGAGGAGCAGACATGGGGGGCGTAGGCTTCATTGGCGGCAAGTTTTTGCCACTGCATCAGGGACATGTATACGCGATTACACAGGCGGCCTGCCGCTGCGACGAACTGTACGTCGTTCTCTCGCACAGCCCGACTCGCGACCGAAAGCTGTGTGAGGAGGCAGGAATCAAGCCCATTCCCTATGAAGTTCGCTTGAGATGGCTGTCCACACTGGTCAAGGACATGGAAAATGTCCGAGTGCTTGCAGTCGAGGATTGTGCGGATAACGATGATAGCTACGATTGGGAGGCCGGAGCAGCGGACATCAAGCGCATGATCGGGAAAAAAATCGATCTGGTCTTCAGCTCCGAGTCCGCCTACGATCCGATATTTCGCCGTTTATACCCGGAGGCAGCGCACATCATTCTCGATGAATCGCGCAGCCAAGTGCCGATCTCCGCTACCCAAATTCGCAACGAAGGGGTCTACGCTCATTGGCAGCGCATCCCGGCTGTTGTTCAGCCCTATTTCGTCAAAAAGGTAGTGGTGGTAGGAACAGAGAGCTGCGGGAAATCGACCTTGACCCGTTATCTTGCGAAAATCTACAACACCGTGTTTGTCGAGGAGTATGGACGAACAATCTGCGAAGAGGTCGGGGGCTGCGATACGATTTTGACACCGGAGTATTTCCCGCATATCGCGTATGGTCACAAAATGAAAGAGTACGAAGCGCTCCAGAAAGCCAATAAGCTCTTGTTCATCGATACCGAGGCGATTGTCACCCAGTTTTACTCCGAATTGTACACCGGGCAAACCTTCCCTGTTCTCGACCAGATTGCCGAAGAGCAAGCGTATGATTTATGGCTGTTCATGGAGCCAGATGTCGCATGGGTGGATGATGGACTGCGTGTGCACGGAGAAGAGCAAGTGCGCCTGCACAATCATGAAAAGCTACGCCAGATGCTGGATGAGCGGGGAATTACCTACGTGACACTGCGAGGAAATTATGCCGAGAGACTGCAAGGAGCTATGCGGCATGTCGATCAACTGTTGAAGATGACTTCTCAACAAGCTGGAATTGGGCTAGACTAAAGTCATCAAACGATTCTGACAGTAGAAGGGAGCCGTGCTGCATGCAGTCGATCGTACAGCCGCTATCCCCCCTTAGCTTGAAGGAATGGGCAGTCGCCGTCAAAGCACTTGGAGAAGGTGAGCAGATCATCACGATCCGCAAGGGTGGATTATACGAGGAAACACGAGAATTCCGCTTGGAAAACAATCAATTTTATTTGTACCCGACCTATGAGCACCAGAAGCGCGACATGGTTAAGGCAGACTACCATTACCTGTTAGACGCGACCCTCGAAGGCTGGACTATAGACAAGAAGACGGTGACGATCGAATATTTTGCCGAAGTAACCGACGATGTTGAGCTGATGGACGAAGCCAAGCTGCGTGCGCTTTCGCCCTTCCACATCTGGACGGATAATTTCGCAGATGTGCGTTTGCATTGGAAGAAAAAACAGCCGCTGCACATTTTGTTCGTGCGGATGTATCGACTAGAGCAGCCGGTGGAAATCCCGATTGACGCTGCTTATCAAGGCTGCAAATCTTGGCATGATCTATTGGTGGACATTCCGCGAACTGCGTTTACCCCTGTGCTTTCCGACGAGGAGTTCGCAGCGAAAAAAGCAAAGATCATGGCGATTCTGCAAAACTAACATTCCATTCCACTCTTGTCTGGAGGGTTCTCATGAAAGCGATCTTGGTAACGGAATTAGGCGGACCGGAGACGATGAAATATGCGGAAGTCGAGATGCCGACCATGTCACCTACACAGGTGCTGATCCGCGTTGAGATGACCAGTGTCAATTTTGCCGATATCAAATCCAGATATGGAAAAAAGGGAGCAGCCAAGCTGCCGTTTATCCCGGGACTCGATGCGACTGGCGTGATCGAACAGGTAGGGGCAGAGGTGCAGAGCCTGAAGGTGGGTCAACGAGTCATCGCATTTCCGGCCAACGGATCTTACGCCGAGTATATCGTGGCGGATGAGTGCTTGACCTTTGCACTGCCAGATCAAATCAGCACGGAAACAGCAGCCGCTTGCCCAGTCGTGTCATTTACTTCGTATCAGCTGCTGGCGAAGGTTGCCCGCATTGCCAAAGGGGAAACGGTATTGATTCACGCGGCGGCAGGCGGAATCGGGACGACGGCGATTCAATTAGCCAAGCTGCTCGGAGCAGGACGTGTCATCGGCACAGTCGGCAGTGAAGCAAAGGCAGGCATTGCCTTGTCAGCAGGTGCCGACCATGTGATTTGCAATGATCGCGAAAATTTTGTGGAAAAGGTACGCGAACTGACGGAGGGTGTGGGAGCGGATGTCATTTTAGATTCGATTTCCGGAACGGTAAGTGAACGTAGTCTCGAGTGCCTTGCTTGGTACGGTCGACTCGTCCATTTCGGCAATGCCAGCGGCGAAATCGGTCAGATCAAGACGATTGATCTGCATGCAAGCTGCCGCTCTGTATTAGGCTTCAGCTTTGGTACGACTCGCAAGCTGCGTCCACACTTGTTGCAGGATACAGCCAAACAAGTTTTGGACTATTTGGCGAATGGCCAGCTCGACATCAAGATCGGCAAGCATTTTGCTTTGGAAGACGCAGCGAGCGCCCATGCGTGGGTCGAGAGCAGGTCGAGTACGGGAAAAGTACTGCTGGATGTGAGCTTGTAAAGATGTGGAGCCCTTGCTACTCACAAGCGGGAGCTTTCTCTTTATCATTTTGGAGAGGTGAATGCTATGCAGATGATTTCAACAAGCGAACTGGACAAAAACGTCATCACTGAATTTTTCATCAAACACTGGGGAAGTCCGCAAATGGTCATCTCCAGTGGCGTCTTCCAATGCGATGCGCTGGACGGCTACGCAGTGAAGGGGGATGATGGTGCAATCAACGGATTTATTTCCTATGTACTCGAAGATCGCGAATGTGAAATCATTTCCCTGGACAGCGTGATCGAAAACAAAGGAATCGGGACCGCACTCCTTAATCAAGTAGAGCAGACCGCCAAAGAAAAAGGCTGCCACCGCATGAAGCTCGTCACCACCAACGATAACCTGCACGCCATGGGCTTTTACCAAAAAAGAGGTTATCGGCTTCACGAGCTGTACATCAATGCCGTGGACAAGGCCCGCCAAATCAAACCTGAAATCCCCCTCATCGCAGACAACGGCATCCCAATCCGCGATGAAATCCTTTTTATTAAAAACCTCTTTTAAAAAAGCCACGCAGAAGCAACTGTTGTACGAAAAGCGAAGGTACATGTTTGGAAGGAGACCGCCCGAACGTAGTGAGGAAAAAGGCGACTGGAAAACATGTGCCTTCGCTTCCCCCGACCACCGCAGAAGGAAAGCCTCCGGCTTTTAAAAAAGTTTGCCCCCACACAATTGTTGACATTCGTAACTGTACGAATTATTATTACAGTACTCTTCGCAAGGAGGCCGTCTGTGACGTGAATAGTGAATTTACCATAGCTGTTCACAGCTTGGCTTTGTTGGCTCATATCCCAGAGCATATGGCAAGCAGTGAGCTCATCGCAAAAAATGTATGTACGAATCCTGCCAGAATTCGCAAAATCATGAGCATTCTGCGTAAGAACGGGTTTGTGAAGACCAAAGAGGGAATTGGCGGCGGTTATATACTCGCGTGCGACCCGAATGAGGTCACCTTGGCTGAGATTTATCGTTCGATCTCGAATGGTACACTGAAGCCGCACTGGTGTTCGGGAGATCCGCAAGAAGCTTGTCAGGTTTCTGCGAATATGCACGGAGTCATGGATCAGATTTTTACCGAAGCAGAGATGTATTTTACGAAGTATTTGGAACAAATCACGATCCAGACCGTATTAGATAAAGTTCGTCAAGGATGTCAGGAGAGTTCGCAACAGTAACCATACAAATTTTTAACGTGTTAACTGTAATAATTTCCGTTACAATTAGGAGGTGCACGAGAATGAATCGAGATGAGTTGTTGGAAGTCGGAGAATGGGTATTGGGCAAAACCAAATTCGGCGAGTTAGTTCAAGGCTTCGTCGAAACAGATGATTCATTGCGAGGTACCGCGAAAGTATATGTGGTTCAATGCGACAACGAAGAGACGATCGGCAAGCTGGTGGTAATTCCAAGACAGTGGATGGAACGAATTCCGGTAGGTTCTTTTGATGATGAAGAGCATATGCATGATTTGATCGACCTCGCCCTCGCAACCAAGGATAGAGAGTGGTTTATGGACCTGACTGCCAAGGCAAGCAACATGAAGCGGTCGTCAGGGAAAGAAGCCCGCAAAACAAGAAGCTCTTCCATTCGCAATCGCTTGGGAACTTCTGCTATTTGGGAGCAATAATTTTTCACTATACAGGAGGAGTACGGAGTATGTCTAACGTGAATCAGAACAGTTGGTTTGAAAAAGGAATGAGCTTTGCTGCGTACAAAGAAAGCATGAACGTCAACAAAGAAGAGCTGTCCCGCGTATACGATCAGCTCACATTTACTGACGAGGATCTGGCTGTCTGGAAGGATCTCTCCCAGCGCAATTGGAAAGGAGTCGTGCTGACCGCAGACTGGTGTGGGGATGCTTCCTTGTGCGTTCCTGTCATTCAGCGAATTGCCGAGGAAAGCAACATCGAATTGCGCTTTCTCATCCGCGACGAAAATCTGGAGTTGATGGATCAATACCTGACCAATGGCACAGCACGTGCGATCCCGATCTTTATTTTCCTCGACCAGGATGGCTACGAGGCAAGAGTTTGGGGACCGCGTTCTCCAGAGGTGCAGGAAATGATTACGACTGCCCGTGCAGGATTGCCGGCTGCAGACGCTCCAGATTTTGAGGAAAAGCAAAAGGAGTTGTACCGCAACTTCAAGCAAAAGATATCTACAGACCCTGCCATTTGGCGCACGGTGATTGAAAGCGTAAAAGCGAAGCTGCAAGGTTAAAGAGAAAAATCTATAGGGATAGGAATGGATAAATGAATATGAATACACAAGAGAATAGTCAGCGACCGATTCTCTTCCTGATGATCAACATGTTTATCGCCATGCTGGGAATTGGCTTGATTATTCCGATTTTGCCCGAGTTTCTCAAAGAGTTCGGAGCGGGTGGGGAGACGGCTGGATACTTGGTGGCGGCATTTGGTGTGACCCAATTTCTTTTTTCTCCGATTGCGGGGGAATGGTCAGATAAGTACGGTCGAAAAATCATGATTGTATTGGGACTCGTCCTGTTTACAATCTCCAATCTGGTCTTTGCCTTGGCTGAACAGACTTGGGTGCTCTACCTTTCTCGTCTGATCGGCGGAATCGGGGCAGCTGCGATGATTCCGTCCATGCTGGCGTATGTAGCGGACATCACGACAGAGGATAAACGTGGAAAAGGACTGGGGATGCTCGGAGCTGCCATGTCGCTCGGATTTGTGATCGGGCCTGGTATTGGCGGATTTTTGGCAGAGCTTGGCTTGCGTATGCCGTTCTACATTTCCGCGGCAGTTGGTGCGGTAGCCACACTCGGCTCCATCTTCTTCTTGTCAGAATCCCTTCCTAAGGAAAAGCAGCTCGCAGCGCGAAACGCCAAAGAGAAGCAGGAAAACATCTTCGTACAACTCGGCAAGTCGTTTCAATCGTCGTACTTCATCATGCTGGTGCTGGTCTTTACGATGACGTTTGGCTTGGCGAACTTCGAAGTCATCTTCCCGCTGTTCGTCGACGCGAAGTTCGCTTATACTCCACGTGATATTTCCATCATTATCACAGTGGGAGCACTTGCTGGTACGATTGTGCAGGCAGCGCTGATCGGCAAGCTCATTACTCGTTTTGGCGAGAAGAAGCTCATTAACTGGACGTTCTTCTTGTCTGCTGTATCGATGGTGATGATGCTATTGTCCGGTAACTTCTGGTATATGCTGATTATGACGGTTATCTTCTTTACCCTGACGTCGATTATGCGTCCGGCAATTAACACGCTGATCTCCAAGCGAGCAGGGGATGAACAAGGTTTCGTAGCAGGGATGAACAATGCCTATATGAGTTTGGGGAACATTTTCGGCCCAGCAGTGGCAGGTACGCTGTACGGGGTTCATTTGAACGCACCGTATTTGTTCGGCGCGATTATCCTGGTTCTCAGCTTGTTCTTGTCGCAGGTGGAGAGCCGTCGCAGCGTGAAACGGGCAGTGGCCTAACCATTTTTGCAAGAGAAAAAGAGTAGCGCAAAGTGTAGAAACGCTTTGTGTTGCTCTTTTTTACGTTATAGGAAAAATGGCCTGCATCTTTTATAATTTGTTCAAATTGGAATGATTTAGCATAATGTAGGGTGGAGTAAGAGGAGGGGGAAGCTTTTTGAAGAAATGGGCATCGTTTATTGTGTTTCTTATGCTAGTGATGACAGGCTGTACAGACTCTGATCCTGCGCCAAAAGACACTGCTGCGACACAACAAACCGCAAACTTGCAGGAACAGACGAAAACGCCTGATCAGACAACTTCAGATACATCTACACAAACGCAGGCCAGAGAGCCGCTGCCGCCTGTCAAGCGAGAGCTGACGGCATTTGAGCTTGCATTGGCAAACCAGGTGGTGGGGATGTATGCTGGCGAGAATTACGATGAAGAGAAGGTCAAAAAAGAATTGGATAAGCTCCCAGCTACACTCACATCGGAGCAATACCTCGAGGAGCTGCTGAAATTACTCGGAGAGGATTACCGCCCGTTTATTCTCACTTTCGCTAATTTTGATTCCAGTGTAGACGTTCACTTGCAGCGTCCGACAGAGGAGATTACCTTACCGGAAACGCAAAAAACGCATTTTGCCTTGCTGATTGATGCGAGTGGCAGCATGAAAGGAAAAGTCGGCAAAAAAACGAAGATGGAGGCAGCACGAGAGGCGATTGACCAATTCGCGTCTGTCCTTCCCAAAAACGCGACGATTTCTTTACGTGTGTATGGTCATAAAGGAAGCGGCAGTGACCAAGACAAAGCGTTATCATGCGCCAGTACAGAGACCTTTTATTCGGAGACGGGCTATCAGAAGGAAGCGTTTCAACAAGCATTGGGCAAAGTACAGCCAGCAGGCTGGACACCGATTGCAAAAGCGCTGCAAGCCGTAAAAGAAGATATTCCAGCCGGGACTAACGAAACATTCGTGTACGTGGTGAGCGACGGGATCGAAACGTGCGGAGGAAATCCCGTAGAAGCAGCGAAAGCACTGAACCAGTCGAGCATAAAGACCGTGGTGAACATTATCGGTTTTGACGTTGATAATGAAGGGCAGCGTATGCTCAAGCAAGTAGCGGATGCGGGAGCGGGGACATACATAACCGTGCAGGATGAAGAAGCTTTGAAAAAGCACCTCAGGGGCGAATACGACAAGCTTAAGCAGGCTTGGTATGCGTGGAAGGAAAATGCCAAAGAAGACGCACTCAGTCAAAAAGAAGCGAAGAAAAAATTCGCTGAAGATACCAAGGAAAAAGTAAAAGCGCTGGTGGAGGAAGAAAAACAAAGATTGCTGGACGCCAGAGAATATTTGAAAAAGAGATTTAACGGAAAAGGCGGAATCATGAATACAGACAGTGCCATCATTGACCGGAAACAGGAAATATGGCGATACGCTGTAGATACAGGCAATGGGCTATGGAGGGAATCCGTAGACAAAGGCAATCAGGAGTGGCGTGAAGTTATTCAGGAAGGACAACAAGGGGTTCGGGACACAAACGATAAAAGACCTTGAGGAAGAGTCGCTTCCTTGACATTTTCTTGAAAGCAGTGTAAAAAGAGTATACGAATCGAACACCAACAAATTCATTGACGAGAAAGAGTAAGCTAAACCCCTTGTTCCCCAGAGAGTTGGCCCTAGTGCTGAAAGCCAACGTTCAAGACTTAGCCGAAAATCCTCTCCGAGAAGGAAAGCTGAAGCATTTTGGAGTAAGCTGACCCGGAATCCCACCGTTACAAGGGACGCGTATGATGGTACGTAGTAGAGGTGCCGAAATGACATGCTTGCATGAAGATTTCGGAACAAGGGTGGTATCGCGAGATCAAATCTCGTCCCTTAGGGGGCGGGATTTTTTTGCGTTCTATGAACCTACACTTCTACGCAAACTACAGAAGAAGGAGTGTACATGATGAGGAAAGTAGACGTAAAAGAAAAAGCAAGGACACGCGAGCTGCGCGTTCTGGATCAGTGGAAGGAAGATGGCACATTCCGCAAGTCAATGGACAATCGGCTGGGAAAGCCTAATTTCGTCTTTTATGAAGGACCTCCGACTGCAAACGGACAGCCGCATATCGGTCACGTACTCGGACGGGTCATCAAGGATTTTATCGGACGCTACAAAACGATGTCCGGTTACCGTGTCGTCCGCAAAGCAGGCTGGGATACACATGGTCTCCCGGTAGAGCTTGGGGTGGAGAAGCGACTCGGCATTTCCGGCAAGCAGGAGATCGAAAACTACGGAGTGGCCAAGTTCGTCGAGGAGTGCAAAAACAGCGTATTCGAGTACGAAAAACAATGGCGCGAGCTGACGGAAGGGATCGCTTACTGGACAGATATGGAGCATCCATACGTCACCTTGACCAACGACTACATCGAAAGCGTCTGGCACATCCTTTCCGAAATTCATAAAAAAGAACTGCTTTACAAAGGACATCGTGTCAGTCCGTATTGCCCGGATTGCCAGACGACGCTCAGCTCCCATGAAGTAGCACAAGGCTATGAAGACGTGAAGGACTTGAGTGCAACGGTCAAATTCAAAAGCAAGACAAGCATCCATTCGGCGACGAAAAGGTATTCCAAGAGCAGTACCCTGCCGACATCATTTCGGAAGGAATCGATCAGACGCGGGGCTGGTTCTTCAGCTTGTTGGCAGTTTCTACTCTGTATAATGGAAAAGCGCCTTACAAGGCGGTCATCTCTACCGGTCACGTTTTGGATGAACACGGTCAAAAGATGTCCAAAAGCAAAGGAAACGGGATCGATCCGTGGGAGGTAATCGAGGAGTTCGGTGCAGATGCATTCCGGTGGGCGCTTTTGTCTGACAGTGCGCCGTGGAGCAGCAAGCGATTCTCCAAGCGGATCGTCGCCGAGGCGAAGTACAAAGTGATCGATACGATCCATAACACACATGCTTTTTATTCGTTATACGCCTTGATCGATGTATTCAAGCCAGAAGAGCATCCGGCACAACCACCTGTGAACGAATTGGATCGTTGGATACTTTCCCGTTTGAACACCACCTTGCAGAACGTGGTAAAAGGTCTGGAAACCTACGATTTCATGAATCCGGCCGGGCAAATCGAAGCGTTCGTCGACGAGCTGAGCAACTGGTATATCCGTCGCTCAAGGGATCGTTTCTGGAGCAGAGGGATGACACCCGACAAAGTGTCTGCTTACCAGACCCTGCGGAAAGTGTTGTTGACGCTGGCGAAGATGATCGCACCATACGCGCCGCTGATCGCAGAAGATATGTATGGCAATCTGGGGGGAGAAGGCAGTGTTCATTTGACTGACTATCCGAAGGTGAACACAGAAGCAATCGACGAAACCCTTGAGCGGGACATGGAAACGGCTCGTCACATCGTGGAGCTGGCGCGAAATGTCCGCAAGGAAACCGGACTCAAGACCAGACAGCCTCTGTCCGTGCTGATCGTATCGATGGAGCAGCCATTTAACCTCGAGCGATTTGCCGGAATTATCCAAGACGAGATCAATGTCAAAAACATTCGGGTGGAGCAAAGTGACAGCAGCTTCGTGACGTATCATTTCAAGCTCAACCTGAAGGTAGCTGGGAAAAAATACGGCAAGCTCGTTGAGCCAATCCAAGGGTATTTAAAAGAACTGAATGCTGCCGATGCACAGAAAGCAGTGGACAATGGCTACTTGGATGTGGAGGTCGCAGGCGAGAGCGTGCGGATTACGCTAGATGATCTGCTCGTGGAAAAGCAAGGGAAGCAAGGTTTCGCTTCTGCATCCGGCTATCAGCTCCACGTGGCCTTGAATACGACACTTACAGAAGAGCTTGAGCAAGAAGGCTTGGTTCGTGAGGTCATCCGCGTCATTCAGGATGCACGCAAAAAGATGGATTTGCCCATCGATAAACGTGTCCAGCTCACACTCGATGTGGACGATGAGCTGCGAGCAGCATTGGAGCGCTTTGTCCATGTTTTGCGCGAGAGTGTACTCGTTTCGGATGTGTCTTTTGCGAAAATAGCAGATATGGAGACGGTCTCGTTCGGAGATAAAACGTTTGGCTTGCACATTGTGTAACGAAGCAGCTGACAATCTGAGCTTTTCAGAAGGAATGTTCAGTTGAATGGAGAAAGGGGTAGAGGCACGAAGACGAACATTCACCAGGAAGAGAGGAAATGCAGATGGACCAAGTGAAATGGAACGTTGGGGTTATTGGCGCTGGCGTCATGGGCGAGCGCATGATGAACGCGATCCGTACCCACGAAAAATTTCGAGTAGCCGCAGTGAGTGATGTATCTGCGGAAAGAGCACAGGAAGCCGCGCAAAAGTCCGGCGATGTGCCTTGGTACACAGATTATAAGGAATTACTGAAAAAGGTAGAGCTGGACGTCATCTATTTGGCGGTTCCTCCCAAATTCCATCACGCGATTGCTTTGGATGTACTGTCGCACAAAAAGCATTTGCTCTGTGAAAAGCCGTTGGCTAATTCGTTGACAGAAGCGCAAGAAATGCTGGAAGCAGCAAATGACGCAGGGGTTGTCCATGCGATGAACTTCCCGCTCTACTATCAAGGCATTTTTCCTGAGCTCTCCCGCAGACTTGAAGAAATCGGGGATATCCGCCGCATCGATATCCTGACGCATTTTCACCAATGGCCGCGTCCATGGCAGCAAACACCTTGGCTGGCTGGTCGTGAGCAAGGCGGTTTCATCCGTGAAGTGCTCCCTCATTTCGCTCACCTGACTTACGCGCTCTTCGGAGACCTGCATGTAGTCCGCTCAGAGGTAGACTATCCAGCAGATCCTGGGCTATGCGAGACAGGCGTATCGGCCTTCCTGCGTCTGACAGATGGTACCCCGGTTACGATTAATGGCTTGGCGGGTATCGCACATCAAGAGCATTTGGATTATCGCGTGTACGGGTCAAAAGGGACGCTGAGTGTCGTGAACTGGAGCAATTTGTTTGTGGGTGGACACGGTGAAGCGCTCGTTCCGGCTGAAGTTCCACAGCAAGATCGTCTCTCTCTCCTGTTAGATGAGCTGTCTATGGCGATGAACGGTCGCGATGCTAGATTGGTTACGTTTGAAACAGGCGTGAAAGTACAGCAAGTGCTGGAAGCATTGCTCGGACATGAAAAAGTACACTATATCAAATAGAAATGAGCAGGAAAAGTCCACGAAAAAAGAGCAGCCAGGCAGGAGTAACACATCCTGCGCGGCTGCTCTTTTCTTTTTGCTATGGCTTGTATGTCAGTAAAAGCTGCTCAATATGCTTGATGGCAAATTGGACATGCTTGTTGTCGAAGGTGAGTCTGCTTGCCATTATGGCCCCTTCAATGGAAGAGAAGATAAACGAAGCGACGGCTTCTGCGTCCATTTCGGAACGAAATTCTCCCTGGGCGATTCCTTCTTCCAGCAAGCCCTGCATGAACGTTATGGTCTCTTGGTAAGCGGCGACGGCATAATCGCGGAGCACCGGGAACGAATGGTCACTTTCGACGGCTGTGTTGAGAAGCGGGCAGCCGCCTTGGAGCGGGGGATTGTTTACCGCATCAGAATATACCTTTGCCATGGCTACGAGTTTTGCAGTGGCTGTGTCCTTTTTTTCCAGTGCAGCTGCAAAATGTTCTTGTAACACTTCACCTGCATATTTAAAGGCCTCTATTGCAATCTCATCTTTACTGGCAAAACCTCGGTAGAGTGCGCCTTTGGTAAGTCCCGTGGCATCCATGATGTCTTGCATGGAGGTTCCTGTATAACCATTTTGATTAAACAACTCTGCTGACTTCTGGATAATATGCAGCTTTGTTTTTTCGCCTTTTCGCATCGCGATAGTCCTTTCATTCGGCCAACACGGTCTATATTCGTCCAAGTTATTGTAACATTTCTCTCGTGTACGAAAGAAGGCAATCATGTAAAATCAAAAAGAGACCGAACCGTTCGGTCTCTAAAATCGAACAAAGGGTTGTGTGACAGGATGAACCGTATCAAACCGTATTCGATTGTCATTTTCGTCGCTTGTATGGCGATCACGTATGCACTCGTGCAAAACTTTATCATCGATCCAGAAGCAAAAGGCTTTCTCAGTCACAAATCTGATTACAACAAAGAGCGAATGAACACATCGATCTGGCTTACGGTCATGTATGTCCATTTGTTTTTCGCCATGATTGCCCTGGTCTGTGGGGTAGCTAACTTTTCGGACAAGCTGCTCGCAGAGAACCGCAAGCTACATAAAGTAACAGGCTATGTTTATCTTTTTAGTGTGCTGGTTGTGGTAGTCACATCGGGATATATGGCTCCTTATGTAACGGGCGGAAAAGTAGCGAGTTGGCCCTTCCACCTGTTGAACATCATCTGGCCGGCAATCACCATTACGGCGCTCGTCAAAATTAAAAAGCGTCAAGTCATGAAGCATAAGGAATGGATGGTTCGGAGTTTTGTCTTCTTGTTCACCAACATGCTGATTCATCTCGTGAAGCTGATCGTAGAGAAGGGAGTAGGATTGCCTTATGAGCTCAGCTACACAATCAGTGTATATGCAGCTATGATTGGACTTGTCGTGACGGCAGAAATGATCATTCGAACGAAACTGCGAGCACCGAAAAAAGTATGAGAGAAACGCAGCGCTTCCTTAAATTTGATTTACGAATCGTTTTTAATTATAATATCCAGAATAATATATGAACGTATTAACGATGTTGATGAAGAGCAAGTACGTATCAGATAATGAGGTCCAGAGAGTCGGTGGTGCTGTGAACCGATCCTCACCTGATGCCGAATGGGCTTCTGAATCGCTCCGCTGAACAATGAGTAGGCGCTGCCGGGATTCTCTCGCCGTTATCAAGAGAGGGGTATCGTATGATGTTCGACATCTTACCGTACTTTAGAGTGAATCGCTTTTTGCGATTAAAAAAGGTGGTACCACGATAACCTCGTCCTTTATTGGGCGGGGTTTTTTGTATTACTTGAAAGGGGTGATGTCCATGGATGATGGTTGGTGGATTTCAAGATTACATGACAGAATCAAAATTATGAGGAGGATCATAAGTGAAAGAACGTATTTTAACAGGCGATCGGATTACGGGAAAACTTCACCTTGGCCATTACGTTGGTAGCTTGAAAAATCGAGTGGAGTTGCAAACCCAATATGAAACTTACTTAATACTAGCAGACGTCCAAGCCCTAACTACTCATTTTGAAAAACCAGAGTTGATTAAACAAAATTTGCGTAATGTGGCATTGGACTATTTATCAGCAGGTATTCATCCTGATAGCGCAACAATATTTATACAGTCCTTGATCCCAGAGATTGCGGAGTTAACCACATATTTTTCCATGTTTGTTACGGTCAATTCGTTACGTCACAATCCTACAATTAAAGCGGAAGCTACGGAACGTGGGTTTCAAGATATGTATTACGGATTCCTTGGATACCCCGTAAGTCAGGCGGCTGATATTACTTTTTGCAAGGCGACGTTGGTTCCCGTAGGAGAAGACCAAGTTCCTCATATCGAACAAACAAGGAAAATTGTCCGTCGATTTAACCAACTTTATAAACCTGTGTTATTGGAACCCAAACCACTAGTTGGTGATGTTCCACGACTTGTCGGATTAGACGGAAATAATAAAATGAGCAAAAGTCTTGGAAATACCATTGATTTGGACTCCACCCAAGAAGAGGTTAGTGAGAAGATAAAGAAAGCGACGACTGATCCTGCGCGAATCCATAAAACGGATATCGGCCATCCTGAAATTTGTCCTGTCTATGCTTATCATCAAGCATTTCGTAAAGAGAGCTCCGATGAGATTTATGAAAGTTGTACAAAGGGGCAAATTGGATGTATGGAATGCAAACGAAAAATTTCTCAGAGTATTAACGAATTACTTGAACCAATGAGGGAACGGAGAAGAATGTATCAAAACGATCCCAAAAAGGTCGATGAAATTCTTATGTCGGGTACAGAAAAAGCACGCCTTGTAGCAAAAGAAACAATGCAAGAGATACGTGAGGCAATGAGTATGAACTATTTCTAAATAGAAGCTACTCGTTTGTTTTCTTTTTATAGGTAATACCATGGATCATATAAAAAAGCCGATATTCTCTACTAATGACATGAATATCGGCTTTTTTTCATCCAATTCACCTCCAGGAGGACCAGCATTTTTGATGGTTTCTGTGCAGTGTTCTCAAAGGGCATCCTCCTTTTTCTCCCTACTGCTGCAAGGCTTTGCTCTGCATCAAAAAGTCAATAAACGTACGCATAATCCCGTGAACAGGTGTATCCTTCAGGTAAATCAGCTCGAAGTTCCGGTTGATTTGCGGCAGATTCAGGACGTCTACTTCCTGCAGCTCGCCTTCGTCCAAATCTTTGGAGATGGCAAAGCGAGGCAAAAAGGCGATGCCCAGCCGTTGTTTCACCATCCGCTTCACGACCTCGATGTTGTCAGCCTCCATGACGACATTGTTTTGTAGTTGAAAATGGCTGAACGCATTGTTGATCAGCTTCCAGTCGAGCGAGCCCCGATTGAACAAGATTAGTCGTTCCCGTGCGACTTCTTCAATGGAGACCTGATGGCGGAATCCAAACGGATGATCGGGATAAATCGCTAAGACCATGTCATCCGGCATTAGCTGAATCCGATTAATCTGTGGATGAGTAACGGCACGAGCAATTCCGAATGACACCTCGTGGTTCAGAACCATATCGAGCACCTGATGGGAATGTCCGGTGAGGATCGTCAGCTTGATTTTGGGGTACAGCTGCTGGAATTGCTGGACGAGGTCAGGCAAAATGTAAAAGGCGGAGACAAAAACGGTGGAGATGGTCAATTCTCCCTCTACATCCCCTTGCGATCGCTGAATCGCTTGCTGTCCCTCTTGCAGCATGTGCATGATGTTTTTCGCATAGGGAAGGAACAGATCGCCTTCTTTTGTAAGAGAAATCGTATGACCCGTTCGTTGAAACAGCTTACAGCCCATAGTCGTTTCAAGTGCCTTGATCCGCATGCTGACCGTGGGCTGCGACAGATAGAGCAAATCAGCCGTTTTGCTGAAGCTCCCGGTCAGGGCGACAAAGATGAATGCTTCAATTTGCTCCATATTCATGAGTAGTGGCTCCATTATGTGAATTTTTAATTGCGCAGGAAAGGTTACGTGCTTCACAGTGTAAAAGCGACCATGCTTACACTTTCCGCAAAAATGCGGCTCCTCCTCGAACATGCCTCGATAATGTTTTCTTAAGTGGCTTATAGCAATAATTTATTGGATTCGCTCTTCAAAATACATTACCTTAAAATTAACAGAATAGGTAGTGTTCTCAAAGGAAATTAGCACAAGGGATGGATACAGATGGCCAAGATGCCGATTATCGATTTGCACTGTGATGCACTTCTGAAAATTTGGGAGAAAAATGGGGCTCTGTCCTTTGCGGATGCGGACGAGCTGGACGTCAACAGAAAACGGCTGCACGATGGCGGGGTAAAGCTGCAATGCTATGCGATCTGGACATCACCTGAATTGTCTACGGAGCAACGTTTTCAAAAAGCTTTGGATCAAATTCATTACTTTTATACAGAGGTTCTCGGAAAACATCCAGAAATGAAACAAATCCGTGATTGGAGCGATCTCGACCATTTGCAAGAGGGTGAGATCGGAGCATTGCTGACGTTGGAAGGTGTAGAACCAATCGGCAACGATTTGAAGAAGCTGCACATTTTGTATCAGTTAGGAGTTCGCTCTGTGGGCCTCACCTGGAACTTCGCGAATCTCGCTGCGGATGGTGCGCTGGAACCGAGGAATGCTGGACTGACGACCTTTGGCAAGGAAATCATTCAGTTCCACAATGAGCATAAAATGTTGACGGACGTCTCGCATCTAGGGGAGGGCAGTTTCTGGGATACGATTGAGCTTGCTGCATACCCGATCGCGAGTCATTCGAATGCACGAGCGATCTGCGACCATCCACGCAATCTGACGGATGAACAGGCAAAAGCGTTATTTGCCAAAGGCGCGAATGTACATGTCGTCTACTGCACCCAGTTTATCAATGAAACGACACCAACCACGATAGATGATCTGATCAAGCATATCGATCATTTTTGTTCACTCGGTGGCGTGCGTCATATCGGGCTCGGCTCTGACTTCGACGGCATTTCCGCAAAGGTCGTAGGCTTGGAGCACGCGGGTCAGAGCCAAAACCTGATCAACGAGCTGCTCAAGCATTATAAGGAAGAAGAAGTGCGCGGGTTTGCCTATGAGAACTTTCTGCGCAATCGTCCGGTGTAAGCGATCGGCATAGCCTTACGAAAGGAATGGAACGCATGACGAAAAAAATTCGGCAGCTCGGTGCGACAATCGGGAGGCTGCCGGTCGGTGAGAAAAATGACATTACGGATGTAGCCGGAGTCCGAGTGGGACATGTGACGATCCAGCATGAGCTGGACAACGACGACTATGCATGCACAGGAGTGACAGCCATTTTGCCGCATGGCGGCAGCTTGTTTCGTGAAAAGGTGACTGCGGCCAGCTATGTGATCAACGGCTTCGGCAAAACGACGGGACTCGTGCAAGTAAATGAGCTGGGGGTATTGGAATCGCCGATCATGCTCACCAATACGTTTTCCGTGCCCGCGGTTACACAAGGGACGCTGCAATACATGCTGGATACGAACGAAGAGATCGGGGACACGACCGGGACGATCAACATTGTCGTGGGCGAATGCAACGATGGTTATCTCAATTCCATTCGCCGCTGTGTCGTGCGCCCGGAAGATGCTAGAGAAGCGATTCAGAACGCAACGGACCAGGCCGTAGAAGAAGGAGCTGTCGGGGCAGGGACGGGGATGATTGCCTTTGGCTATAAAGGCGGTATCGGCTCGTCTTCTCGTATCGTAGTGACTGAGGAGCAAGTATATACATTGGGGACTTTGGTACTCAGTAACTTTGGCAACAAGAATGATTTCTTGGGAGCGAATCTGTTCACAAGCTGCAAAAGCAATGAAAACGCAGTAGAGAAGTCCGAAGATGGTTCGATCATCATCGTACTGGCGACAGATGCGCCGCTCAGTGATCGCCAACTGCTTCGGGTAGCAAAGCGTACAGGAATCGGCTTGGGACGTACGGGGAGCCATTTTGGGCACGGGAGCGGCGACATCGTCATTGCTTTTTCCACAGCGCAAAAGATCCCACATCAGACAACAGCCGTTACGGAAACGCGCGTGCAACTACGCGAGGATCATCCGATCATGAACGACTTGTTTGCTGCTGCGGCAGAAGCGACAGAGGAAGCGATCTACCATTCTCTTTCGCAAGCAGTCACGACAACGGGAAGAAAAGGACGCATCGTTCATGCGTATCCAAGTCAGGGCATAGGGGAGTAGTAACATAACCCTACAACTGGTGACATACCTTGAGTGTAAAGAGGTCCCATGGTGTGATACAGGAGGTAGGGTTATGTACATTGAAGTCGAAAAGGGTGTCACCGTTTTCGTTGAAGACCTCAATCCTGGCCCGAATAGCAAAACGATTTTTTTCGTTCATGGCTGGCCGCTCAACCATAACATGTTTTCCTACCAATTCAATGTACTTCCCCAGCACGGGTTCCGCTGTGTTGCCATGGATATTCGCGGGAACGGCCAATCGGACAAACCGTGGAGCGGCTATACGTATGATCGCTTGGCAGATGACATCTATGTCGTTTTGGAAGCATTAAAGATAAGGGATGCCGTCTTGCTAGGTTTTTCGGTGGGGGGAGCCATTTCGATTCGGTATATGTCCCGATATGAGGGGCGTCATATTTCCAAATTAGCGTTAGTGGATGCGGTTTCTCCTTCCTTTGTGAAAATGCCGGGTTCTCCATACGGCGTCTCGAAGGAGCAAGCAGATGGGCTGATCAGTCAGATGTACGCCAATATGCCTGAGTTATTAAACACGGTTTCTTTGCAGTTCTTCAATCGAAATTTAGGGACTGCTACACTCCAGTGGTTTGTCAAAATGGGGCTGGACTCCGCTACCTATGCCCTCATCAAAATCATGCAAGCAGCAGTGAGAGAGAATGTAATCAATGACTTGAGTCAAATCAGTGTGCCAACCGGAATCTTTCACGGGATTCACGATCGATTGATTCCATTCAAAAGTGCCGAGCTCACCCAGCAGCAAATCAAAGGGTCGAAGCTGTTTCCGTTTGATAACAGTGGACACGGCTTGCCGATTTGTCAGGCGGATGATTTTAATAAGAAGCTGATGGAGTTTATTCAATCATAATTCGTAAGGGAACTGACAGCCGATATTTCTGCCTAAAGTGCAGGATATCGGCTATTTCTTTTAGAACTTACCAATATATAGTTTTCAATAGCACATGAAAAATCAACGATTAAGGATGGGGAAATTGAAGAAAACACTGTGGATCTCTATACTGCTTATAGCAACATTTGTGGGAGGTTTTTATTTCCTTGTGAAAGGGAATCCGCCATTGGATATTGGTACCCTTGCTTCAAGCAAAGATCATAAATCTGTTGTTGTGGGAATTGGCAATAAGGGCTTTGGTGAAGTGAAAATAATGGATGTTTCAGTTAATAACAATGAAAAACCATCAAAAACAAAAGTACAGGTTAGTAATGCTTTACAAGGATTCATCGTAACTGACGATTATGATAATAAGGAATCAATACCCTATGGATTTCAGAAGATAGAGGATATAGCGATGAAAGCTGGCACATCTGAGGATACTGCTACGAAAAACGATGAAATTTATGGACTTAGTGTTATACATCATGAGGCAATAAACAGAGTGAATATAAAGTACAGCTATCTGGGGATTCCATTTGATGTAATGGTGTTCTTTGAAGCGGGGGTAAATCGATGAGCCAAATGAAAGTTGTACCCGTCGAAGTTCCCTGGATGATCAGTCCCTCACATGATTTCGTCGGTTTTACTGGTTATGAGGAGCAGGAAGTAAGCGTGGAAGTGATTTACTTTCCAGCCGATTTGTCTTTTTACGATGTACGGTAAAATGGAGGGCTACGAGCGATATGATTTCAGCATGCTCGATCAGTACTATGATAGGAGACTGTCTTTCCGTGACGAATGGGACAAAACTGATGTTTGCCCAAATCCAGGATTTTACGAAGTCGTTGCGTCAACAGTAAAAGAAGCATTTGGTTTTACGTCCCCTAGAGTCAAGCATTGGGTATTATGCGGGCATGACTCATGTATCGATGTGTTGGCCTATTCTTTTGAATGGGAAGAGGTCGAATGGGGGAAAGCCATGTAAGGGCGATGCCGCTTTACAATAAAATGAAAAAATATGAGATTACGTAGAAAAGGAGTGTTCCGAAGGCATGTTGAATGCTTTTGGAATACTCTTTTTGCTAACTAGAATCTTATAGCCAAAGGCAGGGGAAGGGAATGAACCACGCTAGCGTTTCAGCTCTGGAAGCATTCGTGCAGCAATTCATGGAGAAGGAAAAGGTACTGGGACTCTCCATTGGCATCTCCCGGAATGGTGAGACCCTCTATCAAAAAGGCTTTGGTGTCACTGATCTGGAGACGAATCAGACAGTAACACCTGAGACCATTTTCGGCATTGCTTCGGTTACCAAATCCTTTACCGCTACCGCCATCATGCAGCTCGCGGCAGAAGGCAAGCTGTCTGTGGACGACTCAATTCGCAGCTATTTGCCTGATTTACAAGTAAAGGCGGACATACATACTGAAAAAATCACGATTCACCATTTGCTCTCTCATACATCAGGTGTTCCACCGCTGCTGCGCCGTGAAGAACTGACGAGATTCCCTGAGCATATCGCCTATTTGAACGAAGTCCAATTTGACGCCCTTGGTGTACCGGGTGAGTATATCAGTTACAGTAACGACATGTTTCTTCTGCTGGGAGCTATTATCGAGCGTGTTACTGGACAGCGCTACCGTACCTATGTAACAGAACGCCTGCTAGCGCCGCTCGAAATGAGTCGTTCGACCTTTAACCTGGAAGAAGTCGTTCGTTTTTCCGATGTCTCCGTCCCTTATGTCAAAGGGGAGGAGCAGCAACTAAAAAAAGTGCCGTGGCCCACACTTGGCAACTATGAAGTGGGGGGAGGCATCCGATCCTGCGTCGTTGATTTGCTGAAATACGGACAGCTCTATATTAATGCCGGGCGCTATCAAGAGAAGCAAGTAGCAGATGGAGCTTCGCTTAGAGCCATGTGGCAGCCGGTTCATCGACTGACCAAGGACACCTGGTATGGCTATGCGCTCAAAACTACTCCGAACTATGCTGGAATTACGCTAGTTGAGCATGGGGGCGGTCAGCCTGGGGTGTCGTCGAACTTCGGGTTTGTACCGGAAAATGGGCTAGTCGTCACCGTTCTTTCCAATCTGGAAAACGTGCCAATTCGCAACGTCTGGCTGGCTGCTGTAAACGCTGCCCTTGGTTTGCCACTTGCACACAAAGAAGACGAAGCCCCGCTCTATACACCAACGAGAGAAGAGCTAGAGAAGCTCGTCGGGACGTACACGTCAAGGGAAGGCGGAAGATTGCGACTCTTCCTTCGAGGTGATGCTCCTGTCGCAGAGGTAGCTGGTATGGAGTATGAGCTGCGGGCCAGCAGTCACGATACGCTGATCGATGTACAAAACGGTCAACCGCTCCGCTTTTTTTTCAAAGACCAGCAGCAAGCATGGGCTGTTCTCATGGGGCTGAGGATGCTTTGCAGGAGCGAAAACAAGTTCTAGACTGATTCTTAATAAATGAAACAGCGGCGACCTAAGACATGGAAATAAAGTCTTAGACCCGCCGCTGTTATGACTGTATCCTCAGTTTGGTTGGGATTCCCCTGCCTAGACTAAAAATGATACGTCGAGATGAAAAAGGACAGAAAGCAAAGAACGAGCGCCGGTATTGCTTTCGGAAAAGGATCTCTTGCAATCACAAGTAAGATGAAGGCAGCTACCAACATGGTCACGCCTAAAAGCAATCCTGATAGTAATGCAGCGATCGAAAACCATATTCCAATAATCAAGCCAATGGAACTGATGATCTCAATAAAGCCAGTTAAGAAGTTAAAGATGGGAGGGAGTCCAAATCGTTCAAATTCAGTCGCCATTTTACCGGAAATAATTTTTGTACCTGTAAACATAAAGAAGATCGCAACAATGACTTGCAAAACGATTAGGGTCATAACGGCTACCTCACTTTCGTTCTTCCGTATCAAATTTAATATATGCTATAGCATGTATTTGGCGGAAAAAGTATCTGCCTCTCCATTTATTCATCTTTTACTACTTGATATAATTTGTCGAGCAATGCATGCAATTTCGCAATCTCTACATCGGTAAGGTTTTGCGTTACATGGTTATGCGCTTCGGTAACGACGGGTAGAAGCTTTGATTTTAGCTCCATCCCTTTGTCACTCAACAACAAGTTATGAGAGCGTCTATCCGCGTCATTTAAAGTGCGAATGACGATTCCCTTTTTTTCAAGCGAGTAAATCATTCTGACGACGGTGGTTTGGTCGCGGTCAATAGCATCCGAAAGATCCTTTTGTGTGATCGCTCTTTCTCCATCCATGACACTAAGAATTCCCCATTGCTCCGGCGTGATCTCAAATTGTTTTAACCTCTTCTTAAAATAGTTCGTCATCTTCATATCTGTACGGTGAAGAAGAAATCCGGTCAGGTTGAATAATTCCATAGAAAATCCTAACTCCTTCGTATACATGCTGTAGCATATAAAATGGTAACTTAGTTATTTCAGTTAGTCAAATAAAATAGTGTCGGGAAAGCCTCACTGAAAAAAGAGTAAAGAAAACGAAAAAACTGGTAAAGATATTAAAACTTACAATTCAGAATATTTAATATAATACGAACTGTCTCGCAAAAAAGATCATGAGGGGGTTCGTGTATGGGATTTCGTTCCTGGATTTCTGTGGCGCTCCAATTAACGTTGGCGACAGCATTGCTTGTAGGCTGTAGTCAGCCGGCCGCCACTCCTGACTCAGCATCGCCTTCAGGTGCGAATGGCGTCACGCTAAAAATGGTCGAGAGCATTACTAGCCCACAACGAACTGCGCTGTTAAAAGAAATGCTAGCCCAGTTTGAAGCGAAGAATCCGGGGATCAAAGTCGATCTGATTTCCCCTCCATTTGAAGGAGCGGATCAGAAGATCACACAGATGCTGATGGCAAAAGAAGAGCTGGACGTACTAGAGGTTCGCGAATTCAATGCCAAGCAGTTTTCGATGAACGGCTTTATTGAAAATTTGAAGCCCTACACAGACAAATGGCAAAATTACGATCAGCTGACAGACGTCGCCAAACGTAGAGCCACTTGGGTGGACAAAACTCCTTATTACATTCCGAATGGACTGTACCAGCGCGTTTTGTATTATCGGACGGATTGGTTTAAGGAAGCGGGGATCGAGGTGCCGAAGACATGGGATGAGCTCTTGGTCGCAGCCAAAAAGCTGACGGACCCAGCCAAAAACCGCTACGGGTACAGCTTCAGGGGAGGTGCGACCGGGTGGGATTACGCGCTGATCACCATGTGGGCCTATAACGGGACAGAGGTCGACCCTGACTCAGCCTTTTTCATGAAGGATGGACGCACGATCTTCTCCACGCCGCAATCATTAGAAGCGATGCAGTATTACAAACAGCTTTACAAAGAAGCCTCTCCAAAAGATTCCGTGAGCTGGGGCTTTCAAGAGATGGTACAGGGCTTTGTAGCGGGTTCGACTGCCATGCTGATTCAGGACCCTGACGTCATCGATGGAGCCAAGGAGAAGATGCAGGAAGGGACATGGGCGACCGCTCCGATTCCGATTGGTCCTTCAGGTGTCGCGCAACAAGTAGTTGGTGGACCGGGTTGGGGGATGGCTTCGTACTCGAAGCACAAGGAAGAGGCGTGGAAGCTGATTGAATTCCTCTCTGATCCAGAACAGAGCACTCATTTTGCGAAAAAGACGTCCACGATTCCTGTCGTGAAGAGCGCGGCAGAAGATGAATTTTACAAGACGGGGTACTTCCAGCCGTTTATTGAGATGAGCCAACAGCCGACGAAGTTCCTCGATGTTTCACGTCCTGTGGACTACAAAGGCTGGGGAGCTTGGCAAAGCACGGCGGATAAAGATATTCAGAGCTTTTTGCTCGATCAGCTCACCGTAGAGGACCTGTTGAAAAAATGGGATCAATACTGGACGAAAGAAAAAGCCGAGCGAAAGTAGACGTGGGGGGATGGTAGCTTGGACACGCAAAAACCCATCGTCATGACGACGAAGCAGGTTGTGCCGGAAGGGAAGAAATCGTTCCGAATCTCCAAAGAAGGTCGCTTTATATTTTTGTGCCTCTTGCCTGCCATTTTGTTTGTTTCGGTCTTTACGTATTATCCACTCGTGCGTGGGATCATCATGTCTTTTCAGAACTACACGCTCTTTGACTTGATGAATATTCAGTTCATTGGGCTGGACAACTTTGTGAACGTACTGACAAGCCCAGACTTCCCGCGAGTTGCCATGAACAGCTTTTACTGGGTGTTTTTCTCGCTCGTTTTTCAATTGCTGTTTGGCTTCATGCTGGCCCTCTTGATGCGTAAAAAATTTCGCGGGAGAGGGATTTACCAGGCATTTGTCTTTTTTCCATGGGCGATGTCCGGCTTTCTGATTGGGCTGATTTGGCGGTGGATGTTCAATGCCCAGTTTGGCGTCATTAACGATTTGCTCTTGAAAACGGGTTTGATCGATGCGCCGATCTCCTTTTTGGCGGATGGCACTTGGGCGATGGCTGCCGTCATTATCGCGAATATTTGGTATGGCGTCGCGTTTTTTGCCATCATGATTCTGGCTGCCCTGCAATCGATCCCAGAGGAGCTGTACGAAGCGGCGGCGATGGATGGAGCGGGGCGGATTCAGCAGTTTTGGAGCGTGACACTGCCATATATCATGCCTACGATGCTGGTGACTATCCTGTTGCGGGTCATCTGGATTCTCAACTTCCCGGACATTATTTACGCGATGACGAATGGAGCTCCTGCAGGCTCCACGCATATATTCGCTACCTACATGATCGATAAAGTCATCTTTGGACAAGACTACGGGCAAGCCTCGGCAGTGGGTGTCATCATCGTATTGATTTTGATGTTATTCACGATCTTTTACGTGAAAGCGACCAAAGTAGAGAAAGGAGGGGACTTCTGATGCAACGTGATCATCTAGGGTGGAGGACTGGCAGAGCGATTGTACTGACCCTGTTTCTTGCGTTCGCGATTTTCCCGCTGTATTGGATTATCATTACGTCGCTCAAAGGTCAAAAGGAAATCTTTTCGCTCCCGATTCAATATTGGCCACAACAGGTGACGTTGATCAACTACTTGGAGATCTTTCAGATTTCCCACTTTCAGGTGTACATCTGGAACAGCTTTCTCGTTTCCTTGGTTGCTTCGGCTATGGTCGTATTTATCGCGATGCTCGGCGGTTACGTGTTGGCCCGCTTTTCGTTTAAAGGAAAGCGGCAGGTGATGTTCGGATTTCTCGTCACCCAAATGATCCCGATGTTCATTGGCATGGCGCCGTTGTACATGATGATGTCCAAGATGCACATATTAAACAGCCTGTTTTCGTTGATGCTCATCTACACGGTCATGCTGATTCCGTTTTGCACGATCATCATGTCTGGCTTTTTCCAACGGATACCCAATGCCTTGGAGGAAGCAGCGATGATGGACGGCTGTTCCCGATTGAGCGCCCTGTTTCGTGTCATCGTGCCGATCATGCTCCCCGGAATTGCGGCCACGTTTATTTTCGCCTTTGTCCAATGCTGGAACGAGCTGATTATGGCAGTTCTGTTCATTGATGAAGAGTCGGTCAAAACGATTCCCGTCGCGATGAACGCCTTCATCAAAAAGTACGATGTCGAATGGGGAGCGATGTCGGCAGCTACGGTACTGTCAGTCATCCCGACGATGCTGTTGTTTGCCTTTTGCCAAAAATACTTGGTGGAAGGGCTCACACAAGGTGCCGTAAAAGGCTAGATGTAGTCCTGCATGCCAGCTTGGTACGCTGTTTCATCGTCGTTTTCCAGACCAAACAGCGCTTCTTCCAAGGCGAATGTACTGCGGTAAAATCTCATCCTTGTCATCACCTGCTCAAGCTGGGGGTACACCGGGGTGAAGTGCTGCAAAAACGGTTCCCCGTAGCTCGCGCAAAGTCCGGCGAGGTCGTAAGCAGGATCGCCCACACCTGAGCCGCCAAAATCGATGATGCCTGTGATGCGTTGTTTTGTTGGGGAGTACAAGATGTTGCCGGTGCCGAAATCTCCATGAGTCAAGCAAGGCTGAAAATCAAAATGGGCAGGGTCAGCCAGGTACGTTTCAAAGCGCTCTGCCACATCCTTTTTGGCTTGCTCACGCATGGCTGGGAACAATTTCGAAACGATCTGTTCATACAGCTCAGTCAACTGCTTGGCCATGTCAAAATCGCCAGGGATAAGCTCTGGGAGCAAGGAGGAGACGGGAAGCTGGTGCAGTTCATGAAGAAATTGTGCCAGCTGGGCAGCGACAGTCGGTACCGAATTTTGACGAGAGGCTGCTTGAAAAGCTTCTCGGGTAAAAGGCTCACCTTCGAGTAGTGGATATCCGGCAAACACCCGCCAAGGTAGTTCCTCGGCAAAGGACAAATAGATCGGAGCCGGAATTGGCAGGGAGAGATATGGTTTTACCGTACGTAAAATGTTCGTTTCGATCTTCAGTTGCTCGATTCCGGCGGTATATTTCGGAAAGCGAAACACGTACGCGTCATTGACGATGAGCACATCATTGTTTTGGCCCATTTCGTTAAAGTAGGCGGAAGTGATGGTCAATTCCGGATACGTTGCTTGAATGTGTTGGATATACGCCTGCGTTGTCATCATGATTCTCCTTCCCATATTCCGCTTTTCGAAAAAAGAGCACTCTCCACTAAGGAAAGTGCTCTTTCGTATTTACGATGCTGCCAGTTCAAATCTGACCAGCGTTTCTTTGGTGTCTGCGAGCTTTTCTAGTTCAACAATTCGCCAGTTATGGGAGATTGTCCTGCGCATCCATGCCAGTGCAGCGTCTGATAAGCGAACGTGGTTCAGCGCTGTTTCCTCGACTTGATAGTCACGCTCCGCTTGGATGTTGTAGCGTTTGTTCAGCAAAAACTTGATCCCGTTAAAAGTGGTGAATTTGATTTGGTAGCCTTCGCGAATCGCGGCTTCCAGCGTAGAGGGATCGTTTTTGGACAGTTCAAAGAGATGGGTGTAATCGTACTTGCCGCCCTCCACGTCCGAAAAAGGCGCAGGGTCACCTGTTCTCAGCTTGTGGATGATTTCTTCATCGACGAATCCATGGGCACGGGCTGCCTCTAACAGCATCGTTTCCCACTGGGATAGTTTTACGGTAGACATGGACTGTCCCTCCTCTTAGCACGATGTAACGGTACAGACTCGCCCGCTTTCTCCCAGTATAAAGCAATGAAATTGTACTTCTCAACTACAATTCCGACTATTTTAGTATGAAAAGTGCGGCGAACTGCTTTGCTCAGGATGAAAGTGAGGAGAGCTTCTTCTTTTCGCGCGGGTCCTTGGAGGTTGTGGTCAAGGTCACGCCTGCGATGATGAGAATCGCACCGAAAAACTGTACGGCTGTTACAGGCTTTGCCAGCAATAACAAGCCAAAAAGCATGGCAATAAACGGTTCCAGATTCGCAAACATCGCGGCTTTGGCAGCGCCTACCTTCTGTAGTTGGCTGTTCCAGATTAAGGTCACAATGCCGTGCATGACGACAGCGGTGACAAACAAGAGAATCCAGGATGAGAGGCTGGTGCTTACCGTGGCCGTAGGGATGCTGATCAGGACAAAAGGCAGCATCGATCCGAAACCGATCAAATTGGATACGAGCGTCGTCACGAGTGGAGGGAGTCGATGCCCCAACAACCTGACGAGTATGATCGAGGTTGCGAACGTCAGCATCGTCAATACAATCCAGAGGATGCCTACATCAAAATGCAGCTCTGCCCCTGTATAAATGACGAATAAAACGCCTGATGTACCAATCACCGAACCAATTGCCATGCGGCCAGTCAGCGATTCTTTCAAGAACAAGGCAGCCAAGAGAGCGGTTGTAATCGGCGTCAGCGCCAGGATCAGGGCAGAGGTGGTCGGATCGGCTGTAACGAGTCCTTTATAGAAGGACCACTGGTTGATGAATACGCCGACAACTCCCAGTACCGCGAGCAAAAGCCAGTCCGTACGAGAGAGCTTTGGCATTTTCAGACGCCCTCTGGACCAGATGAGCAGAAACAACACGATAAACAAGAGGCGCATAGCCGACAAAAAGAGCGGAGAAAACTCGGCGACGAGCATTTTCCCGAAGACGAAATTGCTGCCCCAAGCGGTTACGCAAAAAATGAGCAGCAAGTAGGAGCGTAGCATAGGATTCGTTCCTTCCTGTGGGTCAGCGAGTGTGATCCGGCGTTCGGATGTACCGTTTCCACAGCCAGGTCATGCACAAGTAGGCGGTTAAGACCAGAGCTGTACATAAGGAGGCAATCCAGATTGCCATCATGGGATCGACGTACATCCGGCTGCTATAGCCTGCGACGAATCCCATTACTGCGCTGATCAAAATGAAAGTAGGTGCTTTTCCCTTCGTCAACACGATAACGACGACAGGCAAAAACAGTGAGGCATACATAATGCCAAAGAAGAACAGCAAATCCAGCAAGGTCGGCTGGAAGTAGATCGTCAAACCATACGAAAGCGCACCGATGGCAATGGCAAGAATGTAGCCCAAACGGATTTTTTGCCGTTCAGAAGCGTCTGGGCGGAACAGCTGATAGACGTTGTTGACCATTAGACTAATCATGGAATGAAGACCTGCACCAAAAGCGGACATGATCGCACCAAAGGCACAGAGGACAAATAATACAAGCAAGATCATCGTGTCAATCTTGCGTACGAGATCAAACAACAGCGAGTAAATATCATCAAAGCCGCCCGTAAAAAGGACGATGATGATCAGCGAGGAAAACGCCAGTGGTACGGTGGCAAAAATGAGCCCGGACACCAGAAAGGTAGGGACGATCTTTTTCTCTTCCATCATATAGAGCCGCTGCCACGATGCCTGATCGACAAACACTTGACCAAACCCGATCAACAGCCCGGTAATGATAAAAAAAAGCCCCTCGTTGTTGTTGAGCACCAGAAGGTAAGGATGGTAAAGGCGCAGTCCGTTATAGACGTGCTCGACACCTTTTCCGACGAAAAAGTAGACGGGAATCAGGATGATGGCCGCAAACGTAATGACAATTTGCACGATGGCAAAACGATGGATCGAGCGGATACCTCCGATGCCTGCAAACAGCACACAAAATCCAAAAAAACAGAGCAAGCCAAGAGGGATCGGTAAGCCAAACAAGATGTTCAGCAATACGCCCCCAGCTATTCCCTGAACGAACATCGCTTCAATCGTGGTAATCAAAAGGAAGATGATCATCAGCCAGTAACCAAACGGATGCAGCTTGTCCCGCATGTAATCCCCGATGGTCATCCCTTCCGATAACTCACGGCGGACTTTACGGCCAAGCAGGCCAAACATACTGAGGGCAAATGCTCCCATCAAAGCGAAGCCGATCCCGCCAAATATCCCGTATTTGACGAGTGCTTCCGGTGAACCGAATATCGTGTTTCCGGTTACCCAGCGGGCGAGGATCGAGACGACCCCAAGCCCAATGCCGATCTTTGCTGCACCTACCACGTATTCGCGAAACGATAAGTAGGTCAAGATGCATTCCCCTTGTCCCGGTATTCTTTCGGGGTTTTCCCCACTACCTTGCGAAAAATGGTGCTGAAATAGTGTTGGCTGTTGAAGCCAGTCCGCTCGGCAACCGTCGATATGCTCCAATCAGGATGAGCGATCAGGAACTTCTTCGACATTTGAATGCGGTACTGCATTAAATACTCAGAGAATGAGACGCCTACTTCTTCATGAAAACGGCGGCTCAAATAGGTAGGATTGATATGGACTTCTGCGGCAAGATCAGCCAAATTCAGCTTCTCCGCGAATTTTTGATGAATGATGTTCATCGCATCGGAAATAATTCGGGTGTAAGCGGAGAGGGCAGGGCTCTTCTGATATTTTTTCAGAATGTCGACCAGCTCGCTCTCAATGACGGGCTTCGTGATGTAATCCACGACACCGAGGCGGATCGATTGCTTGGCATAATGAAAATCTTGATAAGCTGTTACAATAATGAGCTCGATGTCTTTGTGCTGGGCTCTCAGCTCTTCGCCAAGCACCAGCCCGGATTTCCCCGGAAGATTAATGTCCAGAAAGGCGAGATGAAGAGGAACCTTCTGGCTGATCGCCATGGCCCTGCTGCCATCTGCGGCCTTGTAGAATTTCCACAAGGGGAACATGGGCTGAATCAAATACTCGAGTTGGTCCAGCTCCAACGGTTCGTCATCCACGAGTAGTACGTTCATCTTCTCACCTCAGATCGATTTGTTCATAAGTACAGGGCCACCTGACAGACACAAGAGTTCCTCCCTCAGATATCGGAGCAAGCTCCAGATGTGCATGATCACCAAAACAAAGGTGGAGCCGCCTGCGGATGTTGTCCAATCCATGACCGCTCTTCTCATGTGGCTGTTCCGTTTCGATCTCACTTTCATTCTGGAATGCTGTGAGTCCGGAAGAACCGTTGTCCATGACCGTAAGCAGGACATCGTCATCTTTTCGGCTTAGGCGGATGTCTAAGATAGCTTCGCCCATTTTTCGTTCCAATCCATGCTTAAATGCGTTTTCCACGAGCGTCTGCAAGACGAATGGGGGAATGGATGCTTGCAAGAGATCATCTGCACAATCTAGCTGAATCCGGAGCCGATCGCCGAAACGCAGCTTTTGAATCTCCAAATATTGCTCCGTGTACGTAATCTCCCGCGCCAATGAAATCAACGGCTCTGTGGATTTGTATTTGAATTTGAGAAACTGGGAGAGAACTTCGAGCGCTCTCACCAGTTCCTTCGTTCGGTTCAGTCGTGCCAGACTGAGAATGACATTTAGCGTATTAAACAAGAAGTGAGGCTGGATCTGTTGATTCAACTGATTGTAGAGCGCTTGCTGCAGCTCTTTTTCCAGCTCGATCTTCAGATTCTTGTTTTCTAACAGATCAATCCGCTTCTCGAAAATGAACAGAAACAATAAAGCAATAGCTCCTATGATAGGAGCCAAAATAAACAGCAGAATGAGCAATGTGAAACCTTCGAAGCTTATCATGAGATCCCTTCTGTATGGATAGATTTTGCAGTTACCATCATATCATGCTGCTTCGTGATCTCTTGCGTTTTTAGAAAATTTTAATCTCTCTATGATTAGACTTGGACAAGGTGGCAGGCAACTTGATGCGTATCGTGCAGGCTGGTCAAGCCAGGTACTTCTGTTTTGCAGCGATCAATCGCATACGGGCAACGCGTATGGAAGCGGCAGCCCTGCGGAGGATTGATGGGAGAAGGTACATCTCCGCGCAGAATGATCCGTTCCTGCTTTTTGTTTATGTCTGGCACCGGGATTGCAGACAAGAGTGCCTGCGTGTAAGGATGCTGCGGGTTGTCAAACAGGGACTTTTTATCCGCAATCTCTACGACTTTACCGAGGTACATGACCATGACGCGATCCGAGATGTGACGAACGACGCCGAGGTCATGGGAGATAAACAAATACGTCAGCTTGAATTGCTTTTGCAACGATTTCAAGAGATTCAACACTTGAGCCTGAATGGATACGTCGAGTGCGGATACGGCTTCGTCACAAATGATCAGCTTCGGTTGCATCGCGAGGGCACGGGCAATCCCGATCCGTTGGCGTTGTCCGCCGCTGAACTCATGCGGGAAACGGTCAATTTGATCCGGACGCAAGCCTACATAGCCGAGCAGCTCGATAATGCGCTCGCGGCGTTGATGCGCAGGTACGATATTTTGGATCGCCAACGCTTCCCCGAGAATAGCGGATACAGATTGGCGCGGGTTGAGCGAAGCGAATGGGTCCTGGAAAATGACCTGCAAATGCTTGCGCATGTCGCGCATTTGCTTCTTGGACATCGCCAGCAGATCTTGTCCTTCGAATAATACCGTTCCGCTCGTCGGTTCATCCAGACGGAGGATGGCACGACCGGTAGTGGATTTGCCACAACCGGATTCGCCCACAATACTCAGTGTTTCTCCTTCATAGATCGTGAAGCTGATGTCATCTACGGCTTTTACATGGTTGACGGTACGGCCTAAAATGCCGCCTTTGATCGGGAAGTGCTGCTTGAGATTTTTTACTTCGAGCAGTGGTTTTTTCGTTGGATTCGCTTGTGTCGTCATCATGGTCATACCCCCACTTCCGTAGCAGTCTTGGTGTCGCCGTCCCACTCAGACGTATACATCCAGCAGCGTACTTTGCTTCCGTCTGCATACTCCAAGAGCTCAGGAAGCTTCGTATTGCACAGCTCTGTTGCATGCGGGCAACGCGGAGCGAATCGGCATCCAACTGGCATGTTGAACGGACTTGGGACGTTCCCTTTAATCGCTTGCAGCTCTTCCACGTCCTCATCCAGACGGGGGAGGGAGTTCATCAGCCCTACTGTATAGGGATGGCGTGGATTCGCAAACAGGTTTTGTGCAGTTGTGTATTCCACGACTTTTCCTGCGTACATGACCGCAACGCGATCGCATGTTTCAGCAACGACGCCAAGATCATGGGTAATCATGATAATGCTCATGCCCATTTCGACTTGCAGCTTTTTCATCAGCTCGAGAATCTGAGCCTGAATGGTAACATCCAAAGCCGTCGTCGGTTCATCCGCGATCAAAATTTCCGGGCGGCAGGCGAGAGCCATCGCGATCATAACGCGTTGGCGCATACCCCCAGACAATTCATGCGGCTCTTGCGTCGCGCGTTTTTCCGGGGAAGGAATACCGACCAGACGCAGCATGTCTACTGCTTTGTCCCACGCTTCCTTCCGTCCCATATTTTGGTGCAGGCGCAATACTTCTGCGATTTGCTCCCCAACGGAATAAACCGGATTGAGCGAGGTCATAGGCTCTTGGAAAATCATCGAAATCTCGTTCCCGCGGATCGCGCGCATGTCTGTCTCGGATTTCTTCGTCAGGTCTTGCCCTTTGAAAAGGATTTCTCCTCCTACAATTTTTCCCGGAGGACTGGCAATCAAACGCAGGATCGAGAGGGAAGTGATACTTTTTCCACAGCCCGATTCTCCTACCAGACCGAGTGTCTCTCCTCTATTTAGAGAGAAATCAACGCCGTCCACTGCTTTACTGACGCCATCGTCTGTGAAAAAATGCGTTTGCAGATTGCGAACGTCCAGGATGATATCTTGTTGCTCCGGCATGGTGATCCCTCCTTAGTTCAGATCAATTCGTTTATTAAAGTAGCGATACAATACATCGACGAGCAGGTTCACGAACACGAAGATAATGGAAGCGATCAGTACGCCGCCTTGTACGACGGGCAAATCACGCATGCGGATCGCATCGACGATCAGACGGCCCAAACCGTTGATGGCAAATACAGATTCTACGAGAACCGTACCACCCAAAAGGAAACCGAACTGCAAGCCGACGACGGTAATAATCGGGATCAATGCGTTTTTCAAAGCATGCTTGTAAATGATGACTGTTTCACGCAAGCCTTTTGCTTTTGCTGTGCGTATATAGTCTTGACGCACGACGTCGAGCATACTGGAGCGAGTCATACGAGCAACGATGGCAGCCCCAGCGGTACCGAGTGTGATCGCTGGCAAAATCATGTGCTTCCAGGTGCCCCAGCCTGCGACCGGGAAGAGCTGCAGCTTGACGGAGAACGTGTAGATCAAGCTCAAGCCGAGCCAAAAGCTTGGCAAGGATACACCGAGCAAGGCAATAACCATGATCGTAATATCAGCAGCAGAGTATTGCTTGGTAGCAGAGATGATACCTGCGATCATTCCGAGGACAACCGTTACAAAAATACTGGCAATGGCGAGTTCGATGGTAGCGGGCAAGCGCGCCATGATTTCATCCCACACGGGAAGATTAGAGCGAAGTGATGTACCTAGATCGCCTTGGAACACGTTGGCGACATATTGCGCGTATTGAACCATGATCGGCTGATCCAAGCCGAGCTGTGTGCGCATTTTCGCGATGGTTTCCTCAGAAGCGCCTTCTCCGGCGAGCAATACAGCTGGGTCGCCAGGAACCATTTGCATGATCAAAAAGACGACCAAAATGACACCGAGCAGGACGGGAATCATCTGCAGCAGGCGACGGATAATGTAAACAAACATGGTAGCATTCCCTCCTAAGTTTTCATTCGTGGATCGAGAGCGTCCCTAAGGCCGTCTCCAAAGATGTTGAAGCCGAGAACAAGAGTTGCAATAGCGAAACCAGGGAACATGGCCAGATGTGGAGCGGTAAACAAGAAGTCACGTCCGTTGCTGAGCATGGCGCCCCACTCCGGCAGAGGAGGCTGTGCTCCCAGTCCGAGGAACGAAAGGCCAGCAGCGGATAGAATCGCGGTAGCTAGGCGCATCGTTGCCTGTACGATAATAGGAGACAAAATGTTTGGAAAAATGTGTTTAAAGATAATCGTGAAGTCATTGGCACCGAGTGAGCGGATCGCATCGATGTACTCCAGTTTTTTCACGGTCAAAGTAGAGCCGCGGACGATCCGTGCAAATACAGGAATCGAGAAGATACCAACGGCGATCATAACGTTAAAGAGACTCGGCCCTAAGGCACTGACGATGGCCAGAGAAAGCAGGATTCCCGGGAAGGCGAGCAGAACGTCGATGATACGGGAGATGACCGTATCTACCCAGCCTCCGTAGTAACCGGATAATAAGCCGAGAATAATTCCGAAAAATGCACCAATAAAGACGGCGACAAATCCGACGGACATCGAGAGCTGTGTTCCGTATAAAAGACGGCTCAGTACATCCCGGCCTTTGTCATCGGTACCCATCCAGTGTTCAGCAGATGGTGGCTTCAACTTGTTGACCAAGTCAATTTCATATGGATCGTAGGGAGCGATGAATGGTGCCAACAGGGCAATCGCGATGTAGAAAATCACGATACAGCCGCCTACCATGGCGAGTTTGTTTTTTCGTAGTTTCCTGTAAAAAGTCCGCCATCTGCTAGGGCGAGCAGCCGCTGCTTTCGGCGGAAGAGCTTGATTGGTTGGTGCGATCTCAACCTTCATGGTGTAACCCCTCCTTTGCTTACGTCAAAGTTATCAGAAAAATGTACGAAGTAAAGGCAATTTGAACAAGTCGTAAAAATAGTGAAAATAGACGTAAAGATTGTGCAAATCAAGTCTTCCGGCTTCCTAGATAATGGGGGAGAAAGGAATGGAGAGAGACAAAGAGAGGGTGGATAATGGATGGGCGTTACCTATTGGTTGACCAATGTTCGTTTGGAGACGGGCTACCGTCGGGAAAATGGTGTCGTCACGGGGACAGAGGCATCCTTGTATCACATTTTGGTAAAAGACGGAAAATTCGCGCGTATTGTACCAGCGACAGAGACGCTTACAGACGGTATTTTGCAAAAGGATGCAAAAGGCTTATTGGCACTCCCATCATTAGTAGAGAAGCATGTTCATTTGGACAAGACGCTTCAGGGAGAACCATGGCGGGCTGTCATTCCTGTGTCCAATATCATTGAACGCTGTGAAATTGAAAAGCGCACACTGCCAAGTTTGCCGACAACCACACAAGAGCGTGCGGAGAATCTGTTGGAGATCCTCTTGTCCTATGGCTCGACACACGTGCGTACACATGTGGACATTTACCCGGAAGTAGGAATCTCCAATTTGGAATCAGTAAAAGCAGCATTAGCAACCTACGCGGATCGAGTCACCCACGAAATCGTGGCATTTCCGCAGCATGGCTTGTTGCGTACAGATGCAAAAGCACTCTTGCGTGAAGCATTGCGCCAAGGAGCGACTCATGTCGGGGGCGTAGACCCAGCTAATGTGGATGGTGATATAGAAGAATCCTTGCACCAAATGATGGAGCTGGCGGTAGAAGCAAACGCAGGTGTGGACTTGCATTTGCATGACCCGGGACATTTGGGAACCTACACGATGAAGCGGCTGGCAGCAATGACCGTAGACGCTGGCTGGCAAGGCCGCGTAGCGATCAGCCATGCGTTTGCGCTCGGAGACATCCCTGTGCAAGAAGCAGAGGAGATGGCGACGATCCTGCGGGAAGCAGGCATTACGATCATCACCAGCGTGCCATTTAGCCGCGTCATTCCACCTGTGCAGCTGTTGCACCAAAATGGCGTAGACGTTGCGGTCGGCTGCGACAACATTTTTGACACGTGGCAGCCATACGGAAATGGCGATGTACTGGAGCGCCTCTGGCGACTGGCAGAACGCAATCGTTGGCTGGACGAGCTGTCGCTGTCTCAATCTCTGCGTTTTATCACAGGTGGCAAAACGACGCTGGATGCCAACGGAACACAGCTGTGGCCTGCACAAGGGGAAGACGCTAGCCTGATCCTCGTGGATGCGACCTGCTCGGCAGAAGCGATCGCGCGCCGTGCAGATCGACACGCTGTATTCTTCAAAGGCAATCTCGCTTCTGGTCAAGTGGAAGAAGTGAACGTTTAAGAGGGGTGAAAAGCCGGTGAAATCTTCTCCTTATTGGATCGTCAACGCTCGATTGGAAATCGGGTATGAGTGGGAAGAAGGCGTGGTCAGTGGAACACGGACAGAGCTGTGCGATTTGCTCATTGAGCATGGGAAAATTACGCGCATTGTCCCTTCTAGTGAAATTTTGGAGGATGGGCTGCCGAAAAAGGACGCGAAGGGCTTACTGATCTTGCCGTCTATGGCCGAGAAGCACATTCATCTGGAAAAAACGTATTACGGCGGCCCATGGAAGGCAACAACTCCCGTAAAAAACTTGTTCGAACGCCACGCTGAGGACAGAGGGCTGTTGCCGATGTATCTCAAGCAGGCGCAGACAGGAGCAGAAAAAATTCTCTCGCTGCTGGTGGAAACAGGGGTTACGCATGTAAGAACGCATTGTCATGTGGACCCACAGGTGGGCCTTGGGTTTTTGGAGGGAATGAAGAGAGCATTTGAGACGTATGCAGACCGTGTCTCCCACGAAATCGTTGCGTTCCCGCATTATGGCATGCTGCGTACACAAGCACGCGACATGGTACGTGAGGCACTGCGTCAAGGCGCCACTCATGTAGGCGGCGTCGATCCGGGTGGAGTAGACGGGGACATCGAGCGTTCCCTGCAAACGATGCTAGAGCTGGCAGTCGAAGCGGATGCCGACATTGACATGCATTTGCATGATCCGGGGCATCTCGGCATGTTTACGATGAAGCGCCTCGCTGCTCTGACTGAAGAGGCAGGCTGGCAAGGACGTGTCACGATTAGTCACGCGATGGGATTAGGCGATGTTTCGCAGGAAGAAGCCAGAGAGATGGCACAACGACTCGCCTCTCTTGGTATCTCCCTTGCATCGACCGTGCCGATCAATCGCCCGACCATACCGATTCCGTTGCTGCATCAAGAAGGGGTTGCCGTCATGCTCGGCAACGATAGCCTGACAGACAACTGGACACCCTTTGGCAGTGGAGACTTGTTGGAAAAAGCGGGACGACTGGCTGAACGCTTCCGCTTGACGGATGAAAGATCGTTAGGCGTAGCACTTGGCTTCGTGACAGAAGGGCGGATCACTCTCGATGAAACCGGGAATCGCCTGTGGCCATTGGTTGGAGATGAGGCGAGCCTGATGGCAGTCGAAGCGACATGTTCAGCAGAAGCAGTTGCGAGACGTGCGAAGCGCAAGGTCGTTCTTTTCCAAGGCAATCGGGTAGCGGGTGAGTGGTAGTACTACTTTTAAATAGAAAGGATGTCATGGATAGATGTCTACAGCCTATTGGATAACCAACGTCCGCTTGGAGAGCGGATACCGCAAAGAAAATGACAAGGTGGTTGCTACAGATACTGAAGTGGCGCATCTATTAATAGAAGACGGACGAATTGCACAGATCGTGAATGGAGCTGCTCCACAAACCGAGCTGCCAACGAAGGATGCCAGCGGTCTGTTGGCCCTGCCGTCATTTCGGGATATGCACATCCACATCGACAAAACGTACTATGGCGGCCCTTGGAAAGCAGTGACACCAGTAAAAAACATCTTGGGTCGACTGGAAGAAGAGAGCCAGCTCATGCCAAAGCTGTTGCCAACAGCCCAAGAGCGCGCAGAAAAAATGCTGGAATTGCTGCTGTCCGCAGGCTCCACCCATATTCGCTCCCATTGTAATATCGATCCGTATATCGGACTCAAAAACCTGGAAGCGACCATGGCAGCTCTGGAAACCTTCAGCGGCAGATTGCAGTGCGAGGTCGTTGCCTTCCCGCAGCAAGGTCTTCTGCGAAGCAACCAAGTGGAGAACATCCGCCAAGCCTTGAAAATGGGCGCGACCTACGTTGGTGGTGTAGACCCGGCAACCGTCGATCAAAACATCGAGAAATCGCTCGCTACCATTTTTGAGCTGGCAGTCGAAGCGAATGCACCAATCGATGTTCACTTGCATGACCCGGATCATCTCGGGGTGTTTACATTCAAGCGTCTGGCTAAAATGACCGAAGAAGCAGGCTGGCAAGGTCGCGTTACCATCAGCCATGCCAACTCCCTTGCCGACATCAGCCTGGAAGAAGCAGGCGAAGTAGCGGAAATGCTCGCTGGCTTGGGCATTTCGATTACTTCCACTGTACCCGTGAACAGAGGAACAATTCCGATCCCATTGCTGCATGAGAAAGGCGTTTCGGTCTCTCTCGGTGACGACAGTATTACTGATCACTGGTCGCCATTTGGACAAGGCGACAGCTTGGAAAAAGCGGGCCGCTTGGCAGAGCGCTTCCGTATGCAGGACGAGCGTTCCCTGTCTCAAGCACTGGGCTTCATTACAGGCGGGAAGACGCCGCTGGATAAAGAGGGCAACCGCCTATGGCCGAATGTTGGCGATGAGGCGGATATCGTATTCGTTCATGCATCCTCGGCAGCAGAGGCTGTTGCACGTCGTGCGAAGCGCCAAGCAGTCATGTTCCGCGGGAATGTCGTTTCTGGGGCTTTGTAAAATCGAAAGAAATAAGAAAAAGGCAGAACCACAGGGTTTTGCCTTTTTTCTTTTGTAGGTGGCAATAGTGGCCAAAATATAGTGTTTATTTTTGTTAATATTAGTTTGTTCCAATTTTACTAAACAATAGTTTTTGTTTGAGTTACTATTAACAAAACTTGCATTTTTCAGATATATTTTCGGGGGTGTCATTTTGCCGTTCATTGCAGAGACAAAAAACGTAGAACGCACGTTTGGTAGAGGGGCAGCTGCCGTCAGAGCGCTTGCGGGCGTAGAAATGCGTGTAGAATCAGGGCGACTGCTTGTCTTAAAAGGCAGATCAGGATCAGGAAAAACGACTCTATTAAACCTGTTGGGTGGCCTCGATCGTCCGACGGTAGGAAGCGTGTACTTTCAGGGACGAGAAATTGGCCAGCTATCGGATCATGAGCGAACGAGGATCAGGCGAAAGAACATGGCCTTTATCTTCCAGTCGTTTGGCTTGCTTCCGCTGATGTCAGCCGCTGAAAACGTCGAGTTTGGACTCCGGCTGTCAGGGGTGCCTGCTGCAGAATGGAAGGAGCGTGTTCGCGAATCGCTTGATATCGTTGGACTTTCCAAACGGGCGCACCATCGGCCATTTGAGATGTCCGGTGAGAACAGCAACGCTGTGCGATTGCCAGAGCTGTTGCGAACAGGCCGACATTACTATTGGCGGATGAGCCGACAGCTGAGCTGGATAGTAAAACGGGTATGCAAATCAGCGGCCTGTTTCGCCAGCTGGTCGATGAGGGTGCTATGAGCATTGTCATGACGACACATGATCCCGGTGTAATGGAGGTGGCCGACGATGTCTATGAATTGGAGGACGGTCGTATCAAGGAATAGCAAATTAAAATGGGCGTACGTAACCGTTTTCCTTTTGTTGACGGGTTGCTCCTTATTCCCTAAGGAAGAGGAGGTTCTGGCTCCGCCATTAGTCGAGCCGTCACCTATCAAATACGAGGTAGCAGAAGTTTTGCAAGGGACGATAGTAAAAAGTGTGAAAGGAAACGCCTCTTTCACGACCGTGAAAACGGCGGAGCTCTCTTTCCCAGAGACGAAGGGACTGCGGCTGAAGTCGTTCTCTGTCCAAGGAGGCGATCAGGTGAAAAAAGGACAGGTGCTTGCTGAATTGGATGCGGCTGAAATGGAAAGGGCGATTGAGTCTGCCCGGTATGAAGTGGAGAAGGCAAAGCTGGAGCTGCTTGAAGCCCAGCAGGATAATCACTACGAAGTCGAATCCGCCAAGCTGGACGTTTTGAAGGCAGAGATGAACGCCAAGGTAAACGAGACCAAGCTAGCCAAGATCGAATTGGAAAAGGCTCAGCTAGACTTGGTGAAATTGCAGGATCCCAAGAAGCGGCAGTACGTGGTCGAGCGTGCCAGGCTGAACGTAAAGCAAAAAGAGATGGACTTGAAGAACCTGCAACAGCGTTGGAACGAGACCAAGCTGATCTCGCCCTTTGACGGCATCGTGCTTTTTACAAGCAACGAGCAGGTAGGAGATGAGGTGGAAGCGCATCAAAAGTTGGTAACGATAGGCGATCCGAACAAGCTGTTCGTGGTGTATACCGCTCCTGAGAAAGAGGCTCTGCAAGACGTTCGAGAAGGAATGAAGGTCATTCTCTCGGGCAAAGACGGCGAAAATGGCGAGGGGACAGTTGTTCAGACACCCCTGCATGTCCCATCCAATTTACCAGAGGATTTGACGAAGCTGTATCAGAGAAGTTTGCTGATTTCACCGAAAATTCCCCCGAAGGGCTTGGAGATCGGGACAGGAGTCAGTATCGAAGTAATTGTGGACAAGCAGGATCAGACGCTCATCATACCGAGAAAAGCACTTCATGAACTATTGGGCAGGAAGTACGTGCGGGTGCTCGACGGGAATAGCAAGAAGGAAGTGGACGTGGAGACCGGCATCATGACCCAGACGGAGATTGAGATTCGCAAAGGTCTTTCGGCAGGCCAACTGGTTATTTTGGAATAGGGGGACAATCTTGTGGCGATGCTGCAAATGATCTTGCGGAAAATGATGAATAACCGCTGGCTGGTCGGCAGCCTGCTGATCGGGCTGATCGTCGCTGTCGGACTGGTATCGAGTATACCCGCATTCACGTCAGGGGTACTCCAGCGTATGTTGACAAAGGATCTGGAGGAATACCAAAAGAATGTGAAGCGCTTCCCCGGTGGTTTGCTGATCTCCGTTAATCAAAACAAGCTTGGGAAGAATGGTACGGGTCTTGTGGACGAAATGGCCGCTCATCTTCAAAGCAAAGTGATTGCTTCGCTGGGGGTACCCGTGTATGAAGAAGTAACCATTTTGCGGACAATCCCGTTTGACGCCAGACAGCCAAATATACAGCCAAAGAATCCGATCAGTTCCGAAAGTACACGGCTTTATTCCCTCAGTGCTCTGGAGCAGCACATGACGCTGATTGACGGTCGCTTGCCTGCTGCAACTCCCGTCGATGGCGTGTACGAAGCGTTGGTGACGGAAAAAGCGTTAAAGGATCGGCGGATGGTGCTGGGCAGTCTTTATGAGTTGACAGCGAGTGAAGCAAAAGGACTCAAGGTGCGAATCAAACCAGTCGGCGTTTTCAAGGAAAAAGAGGGGAACGATCCTTATTGGTTTGTTACGACCAGTGAATACTCCAATGGCTTCATATTGGATGAACGCCTTTTTCGGAAAACATTTTTGGAAGAGAAGAATCTGGTCATTTCAACCCAGATGTATGCCGCTTTTCACTACCAATCATTTCGAATAAGCGATACAGAGAAGCTGAATTCAGTCGTGGCCGGGATCGAAGGCAAACTGCAACAGCTCGGATTGAAAAAAGCGGAGATCAACGTTCAGTTTCCGGCGGCCAGTCTCGTGGGCAAGTACAATGAGCAAGAGAAGCAGTTCAAAACCATTCTCTGGTCGCTCTATATCCCTATTTTCATCATGCTCGGTCTTTATCTTGTGATGGTTTCGGGATTAATTGTGGAGAGGCAGCGAACGGAAATCGCAGTGCTGGGCAGCAGGGGAGCCAGCAGAATGCAGATTTTCTCTATTTATTTCATGGAGATCGCCATTTTGGGGTTATGCGCTTTTCTGATCGGTCCAGTTGTAGGGATACAGCTTAGCAAGATACTTGGCATCTCGAATGGATTTCTCGAATTCGTCGATCGCAAAGGTCTGGATGTCACCATTAGTAGCGAAGTTTTCGTGTATGCTGCGTGGATGGTGCTCGCCTGTATCACACTCGTTTTGATTTCTGTATTTCTGGCAACCAGGCAAAATATCGTCACACACAAGCAAAGCATGGCGAGGATGGGAGGACGAGCGATTTGGCATCGGCTGTTTCTCGACGTTCTGCTGCTTGCGATCTCGTGGTATGGATGGTATTCCTATCAAAACGCCGCTGAAACCGCAGCAAAAACGAGCGAAGGGGCTTCGGCTATCTCGATCGATTTTCTTCTCTTTTTTGTGCCCGTTCTGTTTTCACTTGGTTTTGGCCTGCTTCTTCTCCGATTGTATCCGTGGGTCCTACGCCTGATGTCTTGGGCGGGACGCTCCTTTTTCCCGCTTTCTCTGCATACGACGCTGGTGCAGGTAGGGAGGGCTCCACGGCAATATCATTTTCTCATGCTGTTCGTGACGAGTACGGTCGCCGTCGGGATGTTCAGCGCAAGCATGGCACGGACGATCAATCAAAATGCAGAGGAGAGAATCCGTTACCAAATGGGCGCGGATATTCGTTTGAAGGCGGAGTGGAAGAGCGACAAGCCGGAAGTAACGGTCTTTCGGCGAGGAAATAATGTTGCAGAAGAAGGGGAGGAGGGGGGAGTGGAAAAAGAGCCTGTAGCTCCTCCTGTTCAGTATGTGGAGCCGGATTTTGCCTTGTACAGCGGCCTGCCCGGGGTTGAGCATGCAACGAAAGTCTATGTGAACGGGCTGGCGGAGGCTTCTTTTCGGGGTGATCCTGTGAAGGATATCACCTTGATGGGGATTGATCCTAATGAGTTTGCAAAGACCGCTTGGATGAAGCCAGACTTGCTGCCCCATCACTTCCACGAGTATTTGAATTTGATAGCAAAAGAACCGCGTGCCCTCTTGCTGTCTCGCAGCCTCGCTGACAAGCTGCAAGTGGTGGAGGGACAAACCATCCTGCTCGGTTGGGGGGATTCTCGCAGGGTTGAAATGATTGTGTATGCCATCGTGGATTACTGGCCGGGATGGAATCCTGCGACTGTAAAAAGCACATACGGAAGCAGAATGGAAGAGCAGTATTTGGCCGTCGCCAATCTCCCGTTCGTGCAAGACAAGATTCGTCAGGAGCCGTATGAGGTTTGGATCAAAATGAAAGAGGGAGCGTCTTCGGAATCGCTTTACAAGGGTCTGGAACAAGAGGGAGTCAAGCTCGCCATGCTGAATAATGCCAAACAGCAAGTCATCCAAGTGAAAAACAGCGCGTTTTATTTGGGGCTGAACGGATCGCTGACGCTTGGGTTCCTGCTTTCCATGTTGGTCACCTTTATCGGCTACGTGTTGTACTGGGTGCTTACACTTGGAGCCAGAAAATTGCAATACGGAGTGTTCCGCGCGATGGGGATGCCATTCAGACAGCTTCTTGCCATACTCGCGTGGGAGCAGCTCTTGACGTTTGGCGTCGCTTTTGCGATTGGAATGACAGCGGGCAAGCTGGCAAATAGCCTGTTTTTGCCTGCACTCAGTCTCTATTTGCATGCCGATAAGCAAGTTCCTCCCTTTACTGTCATTTCGAGGCCTCAAGATGAACAAATCATTTATACGTTCATTGCTGTGACACTGGTTATCGGAATCGGAATCGTTGGTATTCTGCTGTCACGGATGCAGATCCATCAAGCCGTGAAGCTGGGGGAGGACTAAACAGATGATCGTATGCGAAAATTTGGTGAAAATCTACAAGGCAAATGATCTGGAAGTGGTGGCGCTGCAAGGGTTGGATTTGCGTGTAGAGACCGGAGAGCTGATGGGGATCATCGGGAATAGCGGTAGCGGCAAATCAACGCTTCTGAACATGCTGGGAGGACTGGACCGTCCCTCGGCAGGCAAACTTTCCGTGGCGGGAGCTGACTTGTTTCGATTGACGACTTCCGAGCTGGTTCAATATCGCTTGCAGACCGTAGGCTTTGTCTGGCAGAACAACGCCCGCAATCTGATCCCTTATCTATCTGCTCTGCAAAATGTGGAGATGCCGATGCTTTTGCGGGGCAAGCGAAAAAGGGAGCGCGCCCACGAGTTGTTGGAACTGGTGGGGCTGGGCCACCGAAAAAAGAACAAGCTGAGCGAACTTTCCGGCGGTGAGCAGCAGCGGGTAGCCATCGCGATCGCTTTGGCGAACGAGCCCAAGCTGCTTTTGGCAGATGAGCCGACTGGCAGTGTAGACACTCGAACAGCAGCTATCATTCTCGATTTGTTTCAAGAGCTGAACCGTTCGTTCGGGCTAACGGTCGTCATCGTGACTCATGACTTGGAGCTGGCGCGCAAAGTGGATCGCGTCGTAGCCATTCGGGACGGGAAAACGTCTAGCGAATTGTTGCGCAGAAAAGGAACGGAAGAAAACACTTCCGAGTCTTGGGATGAGGAAGCGAACGCGGACACTCATGAGGAATTGGCGGTGCTTGATCAGGTGGGGAGACTGCAGATCCCAATGGAGTACCTCCAGGCGATCCAGGCGAACGGCATGCTGCGAATCGAGCTGGAAGAAGATCGAATTATCCTAAAGGCACCTGAAGCCTCCACAAAAACAGACACGCGAATGTGACGTGTCTGTTTTTTGTTCCGCTATTGGGATATGCCTGCACGTTAATCTCTCAGCTGTAGGGTGCAGCGCATTCTCGATGACGATCATGCATTCTTGACTGTTGGTATTACAAGTAGGACAATCGTGAAGTTTCATGATTCATCACCTCTCAAGTTTGCTTACATTCCCAAAATAATCGACAACAACCTCACGGAATTCTTGAGCGGCTCGCGAAATGTACCGACTCTTGTGCCATAATAAAGCGATTTCCCGTACCAATTCGTGATTGTCTACTCGAAGATACTTGATTTGTTCACGAGAATCTCTTGCCGTGCTCGGTATGAAGGCTATGCCAATGTCTGCTTCCACCAGCTGGATTAGCCTTGCAGGTTCATCTCCCTCATACACATATTTAGGTGCAAATCCAACCGACTTGCATATAGCGTCTACGAAATCGCGTGTACCGTACCCTCTCTTTACCCCGACAAACCATTCATCCTTCAGATCTGTCAAAGATACGATGCTTCGGTCTGCCAGTCGATGTCCCCTTGGAACAGCTACGAGGATAGGGTCAATGAACACGATTTGACATTCAATGTCATCCTCTTGGATAGGAGGGGAGGACAAGCAAAAATCGACCTCTCCTCTATGAAGAAGCGTGACCATTTCCTGCGTGGTCAGCATTTGTACATGAAATTGGATATCGGGCCGCTTTTTTCGAAACTCTCGAAGGATATTGGGCAGCGTGCTTGCAGTAGTCACCGCCAATTCAAGCGTGCCATGCTCCGGGTTGGACAAATCGCGAAGCTCCAGCTTCCCCTGTTCTAATTCAAACAAAGCTCTTTCCACCCGGCAGAGGAATTTGCTTCCGAACTCATTCAGACGTAGCTTTCTCCCTTTTCGATCAAAGAGTGGGACTCCTAGATCCTCCTCCAATCGTTGAATCGTTTTGCTTAGGGACGATTGGGTCACATGCAGACTTCGGGCAGCTTCGGTCACATGCTCCATACGAGCTACGGTAAGAAAGTATTGCAGTTGAAGAAGTTCCATTCAGACCCTCCGTTCATTCCTTCTAATCAATGAAATGATAACATGAAATGCGTTGGAGTAAATGTTTGATTTCCAGTACGATATCATCAAAACGCTTTTAGGAGGGCTGAAAATGGGGGCTCACAACAGGTGGTTGATGATTGCCGTTGGACTAGGGATATTATTGAACCCATTAAATTCTTCGATGATTTCTGTTGCGATTGCAAGGCTACAAAATGTCTACAGTCTTGACTTCACGGTTGTTTCGTGGATGATTTTCTCGTTCTACATTGCGAGTGCGATCGCTCAACCTGTCATGGGAAAGGCAAGTGATTTGTTCGGTCGTAAGAAGATATTTCTTACCGGGCTTGTCGTATCCTTCTTTGCTTCCTTATTGGCTCCATTATCACCCAATTTTGGGTGGCTCATTGTGTTCCGAATAGTGCAATCGATCGGAACAAGCATGATGGTTGCGGTTGGAATGGCCATTGTACGCATTCATATTACGGAGAAACAAGCGACCGCGCTTTCCGTACTGTCCATATTCCTGTCCGGGGCAGCAGCGATTGGACCTTTTATTGGCGGGGTATTGATTCATTATTGGGATTGGTCTGCTATCTTTCTCATGAATATTCCGTTCGTGGTGGCGAGCTTCCTGTTAGCCTGGAGGATGATTCCAAAGGATGAATCGGCAGCATCTGTTGCACATAACATGTCCTTTCGAAAATGGTTGGAGTTGATTGATGCAACAGGGATCGTGCTCTTCGCAGTAGGGCTGGTTGCACTGCTCGTTGGATTACTGTCAGCAAAATCATCCGGGCATGTCTCATGGTGGCATATTCTGGTTGGAGGAATCGGTCTCGTTACACTGGGGGCTTTCGTACGACATGAGTTAAAAACGACGTCTCCGTTTATTCCTCTACGGACATTCGCCAAGTATCCTGCGATGACGTGGGTCAATATCGAATTCATGCTCGTTAACGTCCTTTTTTATTCGCTTTTTTTCGGGCTTCCGTCCTACTTGCAAATGGTTCGCCATGTCAGCGAGTTCCATACAGGAATGCTCTTGCTCAGCTTAGGTTTATGCTCGCTCATTGTGTCTCCACTAGCAGGACGATGGATTGATCAATCAGGACCTCGGCCGGCATTGTTCGCATCCGCCTTGCTTATGACATTGGGGTCATTGTGGCTCGTGACGTTCAATCAAGATTCACATGTGATTAGTGTGTGTGTGGCGTTAGCAGCATTTGGTATTAGCAACGGATTAAACAATGTCGGAATGCAAGCAGCCTTGTTCAAAAGTTCTCCAAAAGAAATCATCGGCGTAGCTTCTGGATTATTTCATACATCCAGATACCTGGGAACCATTCTCTCCTCATTGTTGATCGGCATTGTAATGGGAGATAAGTTTAGTGCCGAGGGGCTGCAAGTGCTTGGCATTCTCCTCACGACGATTGCATTGTCTTTGGTACTCATGAGTTGGCGAAGAGAATCAAGGGAAAGGGGGGAGTCGTAGGTTCACCCATCCCTATTCAAAATCGCAGGCATGGTTCATAACAAATTGTTTAAATTTTTCAGTGGCAGGTGATAAATATCGCCCTTCTACCCAGGCAATTCCAATGGTTCGTTGGCACTTCGGGCTTTTGACAGGGATTTGTGTGATCTTACTCTGGTCCGTTCCCTTTAAATTGGGCAAAAGGGAGATTCCCAGTCCAGCAGCGACCAGTCCTGCAACGGTATCTGCTTCCTCTCCTTCAAAGGTAATCGGAGGTGTAATTCCCGCTGCTTGAAACAATTGCTCGACGGTAATACGAAGGGAGTACCCTTCTTTTAAATGGATAAAGGATTCATCTGCAATCTCTTCCAAAGTAATCGAGGTACGATTTGCATATTTGTGGTCTTTGGGGACAATCACAAAAAGTTCTTCATCCCAAAGCGGCTTCCATACAAAAGGAGATTTCATATCCATGGGAGCAAGTAGACAAAGATCAAATTCTCCTCCTTGCAACTGATTCATAAGCGTATGGGAGGGACCTTGTCCGAGTCGAAAATGAACGTTTGGGTAGTGGGAGCGAAAAGAAGCCAGTAAATCAGGGATACGGCTGGTACTTAACGTGTGCAGAAATCCAAGAGACACTTCTCCTTTATCTGGATCAAGCAAATCCATGATTTCTTGTTTTCCTTCATGAAATTCCTTCATCATGTTTTCGACTCGCTTTAAAAAGAGATGACCATATTTATTGAGCCGAATCGAACGTCCCTGACGGTCAAACAGGGGCACGCCTATTTCATCCTCAAATCGGGCTATCGAGCGACTAAGGGCAGACTGGGAAATCGAGAGAGCTTCGGCAGCATGTGTCACGTGTTGGATTCTTGCCAGGGTTTGAAAATATTCGAACTGTTGCCATTCCATTCGAAAGCACCACTTTCCGTTCGGATTTTTCATTACATAAATGCATGAAAAACATGATTATAATGAATTATACATCATAGATAAATGGTGATACCATGAAACCATAATCATCCTGAAATGATATGGTGATCGCATGATACAACAAGGCACGCCACTCTTCCGTAAAACCAGCTTTGCTTTTTTTGCTGCTGGCTTCAATACGTTTGCTATTCTTTACTGCGTACAGCCTTTGATGCCGGAATTTTCAAAAGAGTTTGCGGTTAATCCAACGACAGCAAGTCTTTCCCTCTCCATTACAACCATGGTTCTTGCCGTCAGTATGCTCGTTTTTGGGTCGCTGTCTGAAGTATGGGGACGCAAGCCGATCATGATCTTTTCCATGCTTGCTTCGTCTGTGTTTTGTATTCTCACAGCATTCAGTTCGAATTTTCATGTTCTCCTGGTATTGCGAACGATTGAAGGAATTTCCTTGGCCGGTCTACCCTCCATCGCAATGGCCTATCTTGGAGAAGAAATCGAATCGAAAAGCCTTGGAGCGGCTATGGGTCTCTATATATGCGGCAACTCAATTGGTGCTGTGTTTGGCAGGGTTTTCTCAGGAATGATGAGTGACTACTTTGGCTGGCAGATCGCAATAGGGGGAATTGGTCTCATCAGTTTGGTTGCCACAGTGATTTTTTGGAACACCTTACCACCATCACAAAACTTTAAAGCACGTCCATTCGTATTGAGAAAGCTAGGTCTGTCTTTAATGGCCCATCTAGAGGCTCCAAGTCTCATTTGTTTATTTGTCATCGGCTTTTTACTTTTGGGAAGTAATGTAGCGTTGTTCAATTACATCGCTTATGTATTACTCGAAAAGCCCTATTCACTCAGCCAAACATTGATAAGTTGGACATTTTTAATTATGATCATCGGAATGTTCAGCTCTGTCTGGACAGGAAAATTAGTAGATCGTCACGGTAAGCAAAGGCTGTTATTCATTAGCTTATTCCTTGCATTAATCGGCGTCTGCTTGACGTGGGAAGCGAATCTCATTATGAAGATAGTAGGACTTGGATTTTTTACTTTTGGATTTTTTGGAGCGCATGCCGTTGCAAGCAGCTGGGTGGGACAGCTTGCTTTACAGAACAAAGCACAGGCCTCTTCCTTGTACTTGTTTTTCTACTATACGGGCTCAAGTGTAGGAGGAACACTCGGAGGATTGTTTTGGGCCGCATACGGATGGGGTGGCGTCATCAGCATGAATGTTGGCTTTCTCGTAGTAGGCTTCATACTTTGGGCGTGCGTCTCAAAAATGGGACAGAACGCAAAGAAAGTGACGAAAATAGCCTAGACTTGTGCCCCAAAATAAAGAAACGGAAAAACTCAGTATCGTTTTCGTGATACGAAGTCTTTCCGTTTCTTTATATGTCAAACGATAAGCCGATTGCCAGCGCCAATAAGGCGGCGAAAGCACCACCTGCAAGCGAGCCAACTACATTGACGGCATCGTTGTTCCAACCAGCGCGACCGCGGATTCGCACGGCTGGCTTGCCGCAGTGACGAGACTGCTCGATTTCACGACCGCAAGCGCCGCAACGGTACATCTGCTGCCATGTCGCACCGATCCACGAATCAACCAGTGACCCTACCATGCCCGCCAGTCCGGCTATGCCGAGCCAGGCTGCCAGTCTAAATGCAGGCGAGACCGCATCCGGCGCGTGTTGACCAGGTACTGCAAGCAGCAACCACGCTACACCGCCGATAAATAGACCACCGGCCAGCGAAGCACCCATGCCCAGGCTAGAAACACCGCCGGAAGTGCCGGGCGGAACAATCTGACCCGTCTTGATCGATCTCGGAGGCTTTCGGCTCAAGCCGCCGATCTCTGTCGCCCACGTATCAGCCGTGACCGCTGCCATCACGCCGAGGAACGCGTACCACCAAAGCGGATGGGGCCACGCCCAATTTGCTACACATAACAGCAGCCCGAGTCCGCCGTTTGCGAGCACCTGGCCAGCATCGCGTCTCCCCGTTTTCTCATAGCCGCTCTCGGCCTCTTCCTTTTTATGCTTTTTCCACTTGGATAATAAGGTGGACGAGACAAAAAAAGCGATGAGGGAGCCGAACCAGATAGGGCTTCCGAGTGCGTACATCATGGTACCCAGTATCACCGCCGCCAAAAAGCCGGAACCAGACAGCGACCGTTTTACATAAGCCGCCCCCGCAATCCCGGCGCTGCAGGCTAGTCCTATTAACCACTCCACAGTTTCCCGCCCCCTTTGCTTTGCACTATTATACCTCAACGCAGCAGGCAAGATGAGCGGTTTCCTCTAGAAAATGGTAAAGACAGAATAGATGAGTAACAAACACATTACCGCATTGATTCCTTTATCGTATTTGGCAAATAGAACATATAGGAGCGCCCTTGTTTGATCGAATGGGTCGAAAAGTAACGCTTACCGATGTTGGAAAAAGGTTGATTGGCTATACAGAAGAAATATTAAATACGTATGGCAGGATTGAAAGCATAGCGAGTGACGAGAAGGAGGTACGAGGAGAGTTAAAAATAGCCGCTCCTGAGTCTTTAACGGTCTATCGCCTAGAACCAATACTTAGTGAATATCGGAAATCTTCATTTCTAACGGGAAAGACTGTATTTATCGTGCCTTGTTAGGAAAATACCTGGAAGAGCGAGGGCTTGCCTTTTCTCAAATGATGGAATTGTGGAGCATCGAGGCAATCAAACGATGTGTGAGGAGTGGTCTAGGTATCACTTGTTTACCGTTGATGACTGTAAAAGATGAAATCGATCAAGAAAAAGTAAAGATCATTCCCTGTGACAGTAGCTTTCCTGCTATTTTCGCGCAAGTTGTTTATCACAAAAACAAGTGGATTTCGCAAGCGATGACGGAGTTTATTGCGATAACGTTAAAACATGCAAAAAGTTGGGCATAGATAGACGTGTTGTACGAACGGATATCTTATTAAAGAAAGGATGACCTGCTATGAAAACTTCACTCAAAGAGAATGCGGTGTCGTTTTTGCAATTGGTAGCGTCGGGTAATGTGCGAGAAGCATACCAAAAATACACAGGACCAAATTTTCGCCACCATAATCCCTTTTTCCGCGGCGATGCTCACTCTCTTATGCTCGCAATGGAAGAGAACGCCGCAAAGAATCCCAATAAGATTCTCGAAGTGAAACGTGCGATCGAAGAGGGGGATATCGTAGCGGTTCATTCCCATGTGAAGCAAAACCAAGAGGACCTTGGGGGAGTTGTGGTCCATATCTTCCGTTTTCAGAACGACCAAATCGTCGAATTCTGGGATGTAGGTCAGCCCATACCGGATGATTCCCCCAATGAGAATGGAATGTTCTAAAGTACCCAAGAAAACCGAGTCACAATGGTAAAGCTTCGGCATTCACGCGCCGAAGCTTTTTGGCATGTAGTCAGGGGATGAATAGACTGACTTTGGTTTTCATGTGGTGCGAAGAGATGTTGTTGACAGGACACCAAATAGTGTCGTATTATCAAAACGACACTATTTAGTGTCCAATTAGATGTTGGTCATTTTTAAAGATTGGAACCTGAATAAGTTTCACTTGAAACCATTATGAGGGGGAAACAAAATGAGTAAGATGATTGGGGCGGAAACAAACGCGAAAGCAGAGACCAAGCCCCGAGGAAAGATGATTGCTTATTGGTCAGTCACATTACTACTCGCATCAGCGGTTATGTTAAGTGGTATCGGGCAACTGATGCAATATGGGGGAAACCTCGAGTTAGTGACGAATCTTGGTTATCCATTATACGTCTTGACCATTCTCGGAATTTGGAAAGTGCTTGGAGCCATCGCCCTCGTCGTCCCAGGTTTCCCTCGGCTTAAAGAATGGGCTCACGCTGGTATCTTCTTTTTAATGACTGGTGCGGCTTTCTCTCATGCGTTTGCTGACGATTATGGTGATTACGGGTTTGCTATTATTCTTCCGCTTTCATATGCTGCACTAAATATCGCATCGTGGGCGCTTCGTCCGAATAGCCGCAAACTTTAGGGAGGTGGTGAAAATAACGACTGTCCTCTTCGTACCACCAATAGATTTCTACCACAGAAAATAACATTTTGGAGGGAGTGTTGTGAGCGAGAACAACCAGTTACGGGATGTGTTTGATGCAATTGCAGACCCAACTAGGCGCCAATTGATTCGCCTGTTAGCAGAGACAGAGGAGATGCCGCTTCATGAATTAACGGCACAGTTTCAAATGGGCCGGACAGCGGTATCCAAGCATTTGACAATCCTTAAAGAGGCCGGACTGGTACTTGACCGAAAAGTCGGCAGAGAAACGCGATTTAGGCTAAACGCCTCTCCACTCAGAGAAATTCAGGATTGGGTGACTTTCTACAGTAAGTTCTGGAGTACGAATATGTTGCGCTTGAACCAACTATTAGAGGAGGAAGAAGAATGAGTTTAACATTATCCTTGGATTTTGAGTACAAGACATCGATTGAGAAGCTTTGGTCCGCCTTAACAGATTCAAGCAAGCTTGCCAAGTGGATGGTCAACATCCATAATGGTCAGGCGATGGAAAATGATTTTAAGCCCGTCGTAGGACACCGTTTTCAGTTTCGCACTCAGCCGACCGAATATTGGGACGGAATTGTTGACGGAGAAGTGCTTATCGTGGACGAACCACACCGGTTGTCCTATACTTGGTCCAGTGGAGGAGAGAACCACACGGTTACTTGGACGCTGCAGGATTTAGGGAACGGAAAAGTTAACCTGCATCTCGAACAAACCGGAATCTCAAATGCGCAAGCACTGGGTGGAGCTAAGTATGGCTGGAGTAATTGGTGCGGCGAGCTTGAAAAGGTGTTGGAACAATAATCGCATTCGTTACTAGAAGATATGGAAAGAAGTTTCATAAACACAAAGAACGGCAGCCAGTGTTTGGCTGCCGATTTTCCATATCAACGCACAGGACCTTAATCAAAGATTGTCATTTCCTTATGATTGATATCTAACACTTCCATCTTCACCATACCCCCAAGATGATGTGGCACGGAATCAGACAATTCTTTAAGCGCCATATGGAATTCATCGCTTCTTGTTTCATCGATTAATTCGATACAGAGGAATGCATTTTTCGTATTTTCTGTTAGCATTGTCCTCTGCGCTTCACGCCAATTCCAGCATCTGCATATTGCACCGTCATCATCTTTATAAACAATCTCCCCTTCATAGGGCGAAGCATTTTCATCCTGTCCCAATGGGATAAACGGTTCGTTGCCATTTGCCTGCGTCAGGCGAATATCGCCTACAAAAGTGTCGATATCTTCTCCACCACAAGGAAGCCCATAACGCAATGAAATGGAATTATAGATGTCGACAAGCGGATTTATTGTTCCGATCGGATTGCCATTTTTCACTCTTTTTAATAAAGCTTCAATGGAACATCTTGCGCCTTTCTTTGTCTTGAATTTCTGAAAAGCTTCTCGCCAAACGGAAATGACAGGATTGCTACTGAATTCCTCCAGACTGATAAATGTATGCGCTTCTTTCTCAGCCTCCTGCAGCAGCTTCTCGTATTTTTCAACGTCCCTAATTGAATTATCAATTCCCTGGCAAATCACGATGCCTATTTTTGCATGAGGGAATAACGACCAAAAATCATCTTCAATGATAAATTTAGGCATAACCTATCTCTCCGTTTCATTTAGCTTATTGTCAATTTCATCATGCATACTTATGTTTTGGAGGGGCTCGCAAAGGCGGAGAATATCCCTAGCGCAATATAGAAATAACCAGTTATCCGATTCACTACCTTTGAACTCGCCGTACTACTCACAATCCGCTTTCTCATACTTGCTGCGAGAACGGCATACAGACCATCGCTAACAAAAGCTAGGATAATAAATATCGTTCCTAAAAGCAAAAATTGAACGGTGACTGACCCAGCAGTAGGCGATATGAATTGCGGAAAGAAGGCTAAAAAGAAGAGTGCGGTCTTGGGATTCATTACCTCTACAAGCGCTGACTCGTAAAAAATCTTTCGTAATTTTTTGCGAGGGGCTTTTGGAATTTCGGAAGCCGTTGTATCAGCTTTAGAAAATAAAGTTTTACACCCCAGATAGATAAGATAAGCAGCACCCAAGTATTTCACGATATGAAACGCTGTTGCCGATGTCATAAGGATCGCAGAAACGCCAATTGCTCCAGCTATCACGTGAACAGAGCCGCCAAGAGACACACCTAGAACGGATACCAGACCGGCTTTCTTCCCTTGATCGATGCTTCTTGCCATAATGTAGAACACAGCTGGTCCAGGTATGATTAACAATGTAGAAGCGGCAATGACAAATAGCCAAATAGTTGAAAACTCCATAAGAAGCAACTCCTTGTTGTATCTATAGGCTGATCATTTAAATAGCTCTTTCCGTTGCTCACGCATCCACTGCGCAACCTGAATTTCCTCTTGATCATTTGATTTTTCAAGTTTTGCCACAATCGATTTATAATCGGTGTTGTTGCGATTTTGGCTCATTTTGGCTGCACCTTGAATCGAGGTGATTTCAATCTCAAAACCAACGATTCCTTTCATTTCTCTCTCAAGCAATTCAGGATCAAATGTCTCCCAGAGCCGACCATTTTCTCGGTGAGATTCATAGTGTGTAAGCATCGAATCCAAAGCCGATTTCAGTTCATCCTTCGTAAGGATTCGTGCTGTCCCATACGCATGTACAGCGAGATAGTCCCATGTGGGAACCTGTTCACTCTCATACCAGCTTGACGAAATGTAAGCGTGCGGTCCTTGAAAAATTAGCAATACATCCCGATTGTTATCCAACGTTTTCTTCTGCATGTTTCCGTATGCAATATGCCCAGTCGCATAGATTTTCCCTTCCTCTTCACGAATTTCCAAAGGAATATGCGTAGCCAACGGGCGGTGTTCATCAACCGTAATCAATAGGGCAAACGGGTTCGACTTCATCATTTGAACTGCCTCATCATGATCCATACGATATTGCTTAGGAATGTACACAGTAACCACCCTTTCAACTTGAACTTGAACCAAGCGTATGATACAAACTGACATAAAAAAAGATACAATATCAAATAAATATACATGTCAGGAGGGGTGGAAATGAAAAATACCATTTTTACATTCAAAGATCATTCTCCTAAATACAAACAAATCTATGAGAAATTTAAATCATTTATTGAGCAAGGCGACATAAAGGCGGACGAGCCATTGCCCTCCATTCGCCAACTTGCAGATTCCTTACAGGTAAGCCGGAATACAACATTAATGGCGTATGAGCAACTTGTTGCTGAAGGGTATATTCGTGGAGAAGGCCGAAAAGGTTATTTTGTAAATGAGTTAGAGCCCGTTTTATTTCAAGAGGCTCGCAGCTCTTCTGCTTACAAGCAAACAGAGCCGGTACCACCTGTTCGTATTGATTTCCGCGCAGACGTCGTCGATCAATCGCATTTCCCTTTAAAAACGTGGAGAAGGATTTCGAATCAAGTATTAACGGCTAAGGATAGCTTCCGGTACGGGGAGCCTTTTGGTGAATCGAGCCTGCGTGAGCAAATCGCAGCATATTTACTTCAGTCTCGTGGGGTGAGAACAGAACCAGATGCCATCATTATCGGAAGTAGTACCCAACAAATGCTTGTGTATCTCGGTCTTGTCCTGAAACATGATTTTCCTAGCGTGATTGTGGAGGATCCTGGTTACGATGGCGCTAGGAAAGCTTTTCAATTAAATCGTTTTACACTGGAAACATTACCCGTTTATGAAACAGGTGCTGATTTTTCACACTTGGAACATATGAAATCACGATTGATTTATGTGGCGCCGTCCCATCACAGTCCATATGGGGTAAGCATGCCCATTCAACAAAGGCATGCACTCATCCATTGGGCAAAAAATAGGCAAGGATATATTATCGAAGACGATTATGATAGTGAATATCGCTATACCCAACAACCATTTCCTGCACTTGCTTCCATCGATTCAACAAGGGTTATTTATCTCGGAAATTTCTCGAAGTGCTTTCTTCCAGGAATTCGTTTAAGTTATATGGTGTTGCCACAGCCACTTATCAGCTGTTATAAAAGTCAATTCGCCCATTTCGAGAGCACCACTTCACTCCTTAGCCAATTTGCCATGGCGAAATTTATGGAGGAAGGGGAATGGAATCGCCATATTAAACGCATGCGTCTGGTTTATAAACGAAAAATGCAGCACTTCGTTTGTGAATTAAGGAATCATTTCAAGCAACATATTTCTATCATTGGCGAGCAGTCTGGTTTGTACGTATTAGTAAAAGTACACGTGGAGCGTTCAGAAGAATGGCTCATTCAACAAGCTTCCCTTCAGGGAGTGAAAGTGTATCCTACTTCACTCTACTTCATTAAAAACAAAACCGATGAACCAATCATTAAACTTGGTTTCAGTAATTTATCAAGTGATGAAATCCAACGTGGTGTGAAGCTCTTAAAAAAGGCTTGGTTATAAAATACATCACACGTTTATCACGATACCAGCCGAAGCGCAATGGAAAAAAGAAACCTGCCTTTAGCGTCCACCTCTGAAATACTTCGCTGAGGCGCGACTTTGGACGCGGGTTTCTTTTTTTCCATGGAGCTGGGCAGGGATGACCCCTTAGGAGGTAGCCCAAGAACTTGAGCGTTTTCTTCTTTTTTCTCCCCACCACCGAAGGCTCGATTTAAACCTAAAGAAAAAAAGGCTTCCCTGAAAAATCAGCGAGCCTTCGTGTCTAACTGACTATTTTGTTTCTTCCATTCTCTCCAAAGCACCATGCACAATCTTCCCTTTAAACATAACAGCAGCCCGACGAGATTTTCTCGCAATCGCTTCCGCAGAGCAGGAGCTTTCTGCAAACACGATGCTTGCCTCGTCGCCAATCTTTGGCCATGCACGGTTGCCATCTTTATCGAGCGTTGTTTTTCCTCCGGTGATGAAGTACAAGGATTGCACCAGAGATTTCTCATCGACCCAACGGTAGCGCTCGACCAGACGGTTTAGCTTATCCAGCATATCGCCCGTACCATATGGCGACCACGAATCGTAGAATCCATCGTAACCAAGCGCGACATGTACGCCTTTGGCATGAAGCATCGGAACAGGTGGCATCGCCCGATTAATTGGAACGGTCGTCATGATCATCGTTCCCAGCTGGGACAATCGATCTGCCATGTCCGAGCTTTCCTCCATCGACACATCTCCGAGCGCAAAGGCATGACTGATCGCCATACGGTTCTGCCAACCAGCTTCCTCGGTAAGATCGAGCAGTCTTTTGATCGTATAAAAGCCGAGTGTCCCCGGATCATGCAGGTGAATATCGACATCTGCATCTGCTTCCACCGCAATGTCCATCATTTCACGCAAGGAGCCTTCCAATTCATTATCAATCCCAGCTGGGTCCAAGCCCCCAACCAACGTAGCGCCTTCCTTCATGGCTTGTCTCATCAAGGAGCTTGCTTGTGTCCGCAGGAGCCCCTGCTGCGGGAAAGCGACGATTTCATACGTCAGACGATCACTGTATTCTTCCAGTGCTGCACGCACACCCTCCAGGTTTTTCAGCCCGATGTATGGATCGATGTTGACGTGTGTGCGCACATGTGTGGCGCCGCCTTTGATATGGAGCTGGAGCATCGCTTGTGCGCGCTCTTTGGTCGTCCCGGTCATCAGCGGCATTTCTTTTGCTTCGAACTCCAAGCGATCGATCAGTTTTTTCGGAGGGAGGCAAGATTTCCAGGTTGCGCCCGCATACGTTTTATCCAGATGATTATGCTTTTCAACAAAAGAGGGGAGGGCCAATAAACCTTTGGCATCTTCTTGCGGTAAAGTGGTGTTGAGTGGTTCGTCCGCCGATACGATGTCTGCGATTTTGCCGTCTTCGATCTTCAAATGACAGATTTCTGAGATTGTGTGAAAGACACCGTCGTCTCCTGTTTCAAATCCTTTATCGAGACGAACGTTGGTTAACCAAAAAGCCTGCATCACTAGAAATCAGCCCTTTCTCTATCTTGCAAGTAGTGGATGAGAGTCCAATCTAGCTGTCTATGTTAATTGTAGTGAATATTTCGAACAAAGTTGTTCATCTTTTTTACTACTTTTTGCATGATCTTTACGTATTGTGTGGAATCTTGCCTGTTTTCGAAAAGGAGTAAAGATTGTGCAAATACACGTAAAGGTTTTGAAACAAATTTTACAGAATATTTCCTATAATGACGAAGGATACACTGAAGTGGAGAGGCCGGAACGAGAACGAGTAGGGAGGATCATCATGAAAAAGAAAATAACCGCAAAATATGTCATCGGTTTTGACGGCGAAGATCATGTGATTATCAAAGATGGAGAAGTCATTTACGAGAACGACACCATTGTGTATGTGGGGCATCATTTTGATGGCGAGGTAGATGAAGTGATCGATACTGGCAATGCAGTAGTCAGCCCGGGCTTCATTGACCTGAATGCGTTGGGAGACATTGATCACGACATCGTACATCTGGAGCAAGCTTCTGCGAGAAACAAAAATATGCTCTGGTCAGAAGATTACTACCGCAAAGGCTACCATGAGGTAATGACCCCGGAGGAAGAGGCGTTCAAATCCCTTTACGCCTACAGTCAACTGATTCTGAACGGGGTAACGACAGCGATGCCGATTACATCCGTCTTCTACAAGCGCTGGGCGGAAACGTATGAGGAGCTGGCAGCCGCAGCCGATCACGCAGGACGCTTGGGATTGCGCATGTACATGGGGCCGAGCTATCAATCCGGCATGCGCGTCGTGAAGGCAAATGGAGAGATCGAAGTACTGTGGAACGAAGCGGAAGGACAAGCAGGTCTGGAGCGGGCTGTACAATTTGTCAAAGATTTCGATGGGGCGCACAACGGACTTATTCGTGGAATGCTCGCGCCAGAGCGAATCGAGACACAGTCTGTAGAGAATCTGATCAATACAAAGCGCTACAGCGAGGAGCTCGGATGTCCGATCCGTCTGCATGCTGCACAAGGTCTTTATGAATATACAGAAATTCATCGTCGTCACAACAAATCACCGATTCAGTTCCTGAATGAGATCGGCTTCCTCGGAAAGAAAACGGCAATTCCGCACGCCCATTTCATTCCAGGCTTTAGTAAAGCGAAATTCGGAGAGGGAGACGATTTAGCGATCCTCCAAGAGACAGGCACAACCGTGATTCACTGCCCGCTCGTAGTCGGCCGCCACGGCGAGGCACTCGAATCGTTTGCCCGTTACAAGCGTCGTGGCGTCAACATCGCGATTGGAACCGATACGTTCCCGCCTGACTTCATCCAAAACATTCGCACAGCCAGCATGCTGTCCCGCTTGGTGGAAGGCGATGTTGCGGATTCCAGTTATGCTGATATTTACCGCGCAGCAACATTGGGCGGAGCACGTTTCCTTGGCAGAGATGATCTGGGACGATTGGCGCCGGGGGCAAAAGCAGATATCATTGCCATCGATCTGGACGGTTTCCACATGGGGGCGGTTGATGATCCAATCCGCACGATTATCACGTGTGGCTCAGGCCGTGATGTGAAGCTCTCCATCATTGCTGGACGCACCGTTATGAAAGACCGCCTCATGCCAGGAGTTGATCTGGAAGAGATCAAAGCGAAGGGACAGCGTTACTTTGACAAAATGCGTCTGGGCTACGTCGAGCGCGACTATCAGCAGTTGGGCGAAAAAGAGCTGTTTAAGCCTTCTTTCCCAATCGTGAGCAAACCATAGCCTGAACAAAAAAGAAGAAGCACAATCTGCTAGAAACGGCGGATTGTGCTTTTTCACTTACCGGATGAACCCGCCTTCGGAATGCATAATCTGTCCCGTAATCCACTCCGCTTCGTCACTCGCCAGAAATGCGACCAGACGCGCTGCATCCTCAGGCTGTCCGATCCGTCCGAATGGAAATTGCTGCAAAAGGTATTGCTTGATTCCGTCGTTCATCCACCCTGAATCGGTAGGACCTGGATTTACAGCGTTGACCGTAATCCCTCGCGTAGCTACTTCAGCAGCCAGTGTGGCTGTCAGGGCATCCACGGCTCCTTTTGTTGCCGCATACGCGATCTCACCGACCATCGGGCCTTTGGATTGACCAGATGTCATGTTGATGATTCGGCCTCCGCGTTGTTGAGAGAAGCGACGAGCAAATTCCACGCTGAGCATGGTGGTTGCCCGTACATTGATGGCATAATGGGCGTCCAAACTGGCTATATCCAGTGCCTCGTAGCCGTCATTAGTCGAGTAGCAAGCATTGTTGACGAGGATGCTCGGTGCGCCCAATTGTGCTGTAGCTGCGTCGAGCACCTCCTTGTAGGCATCCGGCTGTGACAGGTCGATCTCGATTCCCGCACACCTGACTCCGTAGCGTCTGATCTCCTCCTGCAAAATTGCGGGTTCATCCTTTTGAATCCCATGTGCCATGGAGTGGTCATAGGCGGTCCAATACGTATGGAAAATATCGGCCCCGTGTGAGGCAAGCACTTTACAGATAGCAGCGCCAATCCCTTGAAGGCGGCTGGCACCTGTTACAATGGCAATTTTTCCGTGCAGACGAAGGCTTGTCGTCATCATTGTCCCTCCTCATTTTCGTCTACTATACCTTTTCGGCACGACGATCGCTTTCATCCTGCATGATCAAAAAATCATACATCGCGAAAATTTAACGAAGTTTTCGCTAAATGACAGGTATTTGCGCCCCTACGAGAAACTTAAGCTGGAAATCATGCAAAATTGTTGCTATTTTGTATATATAGGAAGTTTTCAAGAAATAGTGGATTTAATACTAAGGGAGATGTAGAAGATGGAGTGTCAGTTAACAATTACCCGGACAGAACAGAAAAAAGAGAAACCAGCTTCTGACAAGCTGGGGTTCGGTGTTCATTTTACCGATCATATGTTCACCATGGATTATACAGAAGGTAAAGGATGGCATGATCCACAAATCGTCCCTTACTCACCGCTGACATTAGACCCGGCAGCAATGGTGTTCCACTACGGGCAAGCAGTTTTTGAAGGCTTGAAAGCTTATCGCAATCAAGAGGGCAAGGTTAGCTTGTTCCGTCCTGATCAAAATTTCAAGCGTATGAACCGTTCACTGGAGCGCATGAGTATGCCGTTGATCGACGAGGAATTCATGGTCGAGGCATTGAAGCAGCTGGTAGCGGTAGATAAAGAATGGATTCCAACAGAAAACGGACAGTCTCTCTACATTCGTCCCTTCGTAATCGCAACGGAGCCATGCTTTGGTGTGCGCGCTTCGCATACGTACAAATTGGTGATCGTGTTGTCGCCGGTTGGAGCGTACTATGCGGGTGGCATGAAGCCCGTGAAAATCTACGTAGAAAACAACTACGTTCGTGCGGTAAGAGGCGGAACAGGAAACGCAAAAGTGGCAGGTAACTACGCAGGCGGTCTGAAAGCACAAGTGGAAGCGAAGGAAAAAGGCTATGAGCAAGTGCTGTGGCTCGACGGCGTAGAGAACAAATATATTGAAGAAGTAGGCAGTATGAACGTGTTTTTTAAGGTAAAAGGGGAAGTGTGGACCCCATCATTGAACGGCAGCATCCTGGAGGGTATCACGAGAGATTCGACGATCCAATTACTCAAACACTGGGGAATTCCAGTCGTAGAGAAGCGGATTTCCATGGAAGATCTGCATACCGCTTACGTCAACGGTGAGCTGGAAGAAGCATTCGGTACCGGAACAGCGGCGGTTATTTCCCCAGTCGGTGATCTGAACTGGAACGGACATCAGATGATCATTAACGGTGAAAAAACAGGGGAATTGACAACGAAACTGTATGACGAGATGACAGGAATCCAGTACGGTGAGCGTGAAGACAAGTTTGGCTGGTCGGTAGAAGTAACAGAATAATCACGCCAGTAACACAAGAGGCATAGCCTTCTCTTTTTCGAAAGAGGGCTATGCCTTTTGTGATCATGTAGGAAAGTCCAATCCCTTCACGCACGAAAGCATTACGTTGCAGTATTTCACCTCTTGACAGGAGTTGTGTAAAATATTACCTTTTGTGGTAATACCACAAAAAAATGTTGTAGGACCAGCAGCGCAGGGAGGCGATCATGACATTGGAGAAAAAAGGGGGAAAGAAAGAACGGTCGTCGGATCAAATTGAGATGAAATTAATCAAGGCAATTTTGACCCGAGAGTATCCTGCAGGAAGTACGCTGCGGCCGGAACGGGAGCTGGCAGAGTACTACGGGGTAGGTCGGCCAACCGTTAGAGAAGCACTGCAACGCTTGGAAAGAGATGGCTGGATCACTGTGCGGAAAGGGCATCCGGCAATTGTCAATGATTATTGGCATCAAGGCAATATAATGACTCTTGTCCATATCATTCAAAACCACGACGATGTTACGGATGAGTTTATTTCTTATTTGCTGGAATTGCGGATATCGTTGGCGCCTGCTTACATTCGTAACGCAGTTGCTGCTCAACAGCCGAAGGTAGTCGCATTGCTTGCCAATCTCGATCAACTGAAACCTGATGCTGATTCTTACGCAGTGTTTGATTGGGAGCTGCAGAAAAATCTGACGAGGCTTTCCCCAAATCCTATCTATTTACTGATTGTAAACAGTTTTGATTCCTTTTACCTAAAAATGGCGCGAAGGTATTTTTCCATCCCGGAACACCGCGAGGTATCTTGGCACTATTACCATGAACTGTTGAACGTCGCTTTGCAGGGAGATTTCATCGAAGCAGAGCGTGTAGCCAGAAAGGCAATGGAAAAAAGTTTGGAGCTGTGGAGAAACCGAACCGTGTAGGAACAAGACAAGTGAAGGAACACAAGAGGAGGGCGTTCTGTTGAAGGCAAAGTTTCTGAAGGAATTTTTTACGTTTCCGGATATCCTCATCATGAGCATTCTATTCCTGATTAGCTTGTCTTTCACTATGTCTAAATGGTACGTGTTGGAAACCTGGTTGGCACTCGTGGCGGGGATGATTGGATATGCGGCAAGCGAATACTTGATTCATCGATTTCTCTTTCACCTCAAACCGCCTCGAAATCCATTTTTTCTCCATTTGTTAAAACGCTTACATTACGATCATCACGCCGATCCGAACAACTTGCACCTGTTGTTCTTGCCCGTGTGGTACAGCTTGCCGCTCATTGCAGGAACCGGAGGCATTTGCTATCTGCTTACTTCCGACGTGATTGTGACCAATGCCTTTGTTACAGGCGTGATAGGATTTCTGCTATTTTATGAATGGAAGCATTATATCGCCCATCGTCCAGTTCAACCCATATCTCCATGGGGGCGCTGGATGAAAAAGCTTCATCTATGGCATCACTTCAAAAATGAACATTATTGGTACGGTGTTACCAGCCCTGTTTTTGACGTCATGTTGGGAACTTACAAGAATGAACAGGATGTCGAGAAAAGTTCGACGGTGAGGGATCTGGAAAGACGGGACAAAGATGTTGAACTGTAATGGTCTTTCGACGCCCGTCACTTGTACTCGTATAAATGAGCATATTTCGACATCTTCGCACGGCCATCCCCTTTTTGAGGGATGGCTTTTTATCTTCTTTACGTTTTAAAAGGCCGATGAACCAGCAAAGCTGGTGAGAAGAAAAAGCACAGGGCTCGCAGACCTTGACAACGCCTGCCCAGTCGGAACTTAAAAAAGGGGACCACGCTTGTCGAACACTTCTCCCTTGAGAAACTTCCGCCCGTAGGGTGGCTTTGGCTCGACGGTCCCCTTTTTTAAGTGGAGACGGACAGTCAATCCCCCTTGCGGGCGTGTCAGAGACGAAGAGAACTGTGCTTTTTCTTCTTCTCCACTATGTAGGCACCTTCAATAGAGTTATTTTGAACATTCAAAAACGACATAGTAAAGAAAATGAAAAGAAAGGTAAAGATAATGAAAAGATTAAAAGTAAGAAAATTAGTAATATTTAGTCATGTCATATTCTTTTCATTCTATCATCCAGAATAAGGGGGCATTCACAGTGAAGAAGAAGCACATGCTAGGATCTATTCTCGCCCTGTCTGTCTTGGTTTCCACAGTCTTGGCAGGCTGTGGTGGCAGTCAGACATCCAGTGGGACGAATTCCGCGTCCAACTCCAATCAAGCTTCGACTAGCCCCGCTTCTTCATCGGCCGCAGCGGGTGGAGGCGGTACCTTGATTATTGCGCGCTTGTCCGATGCGAATAATCTGGACCCGCATTTCAGTACCCAGATTAATTCCATGGCAGTGACGCAGCACAAGCTCTATGAAGGTCTGGTCATGATGGATCGGAATAGTGAGTACAAACCTCTTTTGGCAAAGGAATGGAAGCAAAAAGACGATGTCACCTGGGAGTTCACTCTGCGTGAAGGCGTTACCTTCCACGATGGGGAGCCATTCAATGCGGAAGCCGTGAAGAAGACAATCGACCGTATTTTGGACAAAGACAATCCGACTCCCAAGGCAAACATGTTTGGCATGATTAAAGAAGTGAAGGTCATTGACCCGCTGAAGGTAGATATTATTTTACATTATCCGTTCGCAGGGCTGCTGTCCGTACTGGCGAGTGCCGAGGGTGGCATCATCAGTCCGAAGGCAATTAAGGAATTTGGCAAAGAGTTGTCCAAGAAACCAGTAGGGACGGGGCCGTTCATCTTTGAATCATGGACGCCTGGACAAGAAATCGTCATGGTGAAAAACGAGAAGTATTGGGGCAATCAACCGAAGCTGGAAAAAGTCGTTTTCAAAACCATTCCCGAGGATGCGACGCGTGTAGCCATGGTGGAGACAGGTGAAGCTCATGTCGCAGAACAGCTTCCCGTCACTGAACTGGAAAGGGTACAGAATTCACAGAGCATGTCTTTAGGTCGGTTCGAATCATTCGCGGTTGACCACATCGGGATGAACGTCAAGCAGAAGCCTTTTGACGATGTTCGCGTCCGTCAGGCCATCGCCCATGCGATCGATAAGGAAGCGATTATTAAAGGGGTATATAACAATGTCGGAAAAGTAGCCATCTCGTCATTAGGGCCAAAAGTCATCGGCTACAGCCCGAATATTAAAACGCCGGAATATGATCTGAACAAAGCGAAGCAATTGCTCACCGAAGCAGGCTACGCCAACGGATTCAAGGCAACCATCTATCTCAATGACAACAAAGCACGAATCAATGTGGCAGAAGTGCTGCAATCCCAGCTGAAGGGAATCGGCATCGACTTGCAGATTCAAGTGATGGAGTTCGGTGCATATCTAGAATTGGCGGCAAAAGGTGAAGCGCAAATGTTCATTAGTGGCTGGGGTAATGCGACCGGGGATGCAGATTACAACCAGTACAACCTCTTCCACAGCACGTCAGCAGGTGTGCCAGGCAACCATTCCTTTTATAATAATCCGAAAGTCGATGCGTTGATCGAAGCGGGGCGTAAGGAGAAAGATCCAGAGAAGCGCAAGGAAATCTACGCAGAAGCGCAGCAAATCGAGATGGAGGAGGTGCCGTTGCTGCCATTCCGCAGTAGTGAAAACCTCGCAGCCATTGCAAAAAATGTACAGGGTGTGTACATCAGTCCATCCGGGTACATTGACGTGAGCCAAGTGACGATTCAATAGCAGGAGCTAGAGACCTTCTCCAACAAATGGAGAGGGTCTTTTTTTAGTAGATAAGAATTTATAAAATTCATATCGACATGGAAGACTTTTGCCCTTTGGGTACGAAGGCTTCATCAAAAATCTTGGCGAAGGCCAGTATTGTGGCTGCGGTGGGGAGAAGAATATTTCCAGTCTAGGCTCCAGGCTCCGTCCTGCTGGGGGCTAAGACTGTCCGCTCCGAAGGGATTCGCGGGGAAACGCAAAAGTGGTAGCCGCTTCGTAGCGCGAGCACGTTGCGTTTCTTTTGCCCGCAAATCCCTTCTCCGCTTGGTAGGACTCCACAAGTCGCTACGTCAGGAAATATTCTTCTCTGACGTAACTTCTTACATTTTTCAAGCATTTAAGTCATTAAAAGATCGGGTAACACTAAAGGCTCGTAGAGAAAACAGGAGAAAGAAGTGAATCCCCCAGCGGGTGGGACAAGAAGCTGAGCGTTTTCTCCTGTTTCCTCCACATCACTACAGCAACATATACTCCAAGTCTATTTTTATTGCATGATTCGCACAAAAGTAGAAAAAGTGAAAAAAAGAGTAAAGAAAGTGAAAATACAAGTAAAGAGAGTGAAAAAACAATGACAGAATAGTGGGTAAAATGAAATATGCGCGAATGGTCAAAATATTCAAGTGCATCTGGCGCAAAAAACGGTCACGACCGTTTTTTTGACCGCAAGCGGTCACATCAACATTTATGAAAAACGTTGAGACGTTTTTCACAAAACAGGGGGATCACTACATGAAAAAGACGCGCTTTTTCCAGACGCTGCTTGCCATGACCGTTGCGGTTTCTACAGCGTTGGCAGGCTGCTCGCAAGCACCTGAAGCAGGAGGGAGTACCAATTCTTCAGGGCAAACCAATGCTTCATCACCAGCTGGCAAAGAAGGCGGGACACTCGTCATCGCCCGCTTGTCTGATGCGAACAACCTTGACCCACATTTTTTAACACAAATCAATTCCGCTGCCATCATTCATCACAAGGTATACGAGGGTCTCGTTCGGATGGACAAAGAAAGCAAATATGTAGGCTCACTCGCTTCTGAATGGAAGCAGCTCGATGATGTGACATGGGAATTCAAGCTTCGCTCCGGTGTGACGTTCCACGATGGCACGCCATTCAATGCGGAAGCTGTAAAAAAGACGATTGCTCGTGTCCAAGACCCGGCAGTAGGCTCTAACCGCGCCAATTTATTTGAAGCCATCAAAGAAGTAAAGGTTGTGGATGATACAACGGTACAATTCATCCTCCACTATCCATACGCACCACTCCTGTCCGTGCTCGCCAGTGCAGAGGGTGGAATTTTGTCACCAAAAGCGATTGAACAGTATGGGAAAGACTTGACCAAGCAACCAACGGGAACAGGCCCTTACAAATTCGAATCATGGACTCCTGGTCAAGAAGTCGTCCTGGTGAAAAACGATAGCTATTGGGGCGACAAACCGAATCTGGACAAAGTCGTCTTCAAGACCGTTCCAGAAGATACGACCAGACTCGCGATGGTCGAGACAGGAGAAGCTCATATAGCTGAGCAAGTGCCGGTGACAGAAGTTGAGCGGGTGAAAAATTCTTCGAGTATGACACTTGGCCGTTACCCTGCATTCGCAAGCGATCATATCGGGATTAACAACTCGAAGAAGCCATTCGATGATGTGCGCGTACGTCAAGCGATTGCACATGCGATCGATAAGAAAACCATCATTCAAGGGGTCTACAACGATGTGGGGACGGTTGCTCATTCTTCCATTACCCCGTCCATGGTTGGTTACAGTCCGAATGTAAAAGACTTGCCCTACGATCTGGAAAAATCCAAAAAGCTGTTGGCGGAAGCTGGATACGCGAACGGCTTCAAAGCAACTATTTACTTAAATGATAACAAGGCACGGATTAGTTTGGCAGAGGTGCTGCAGCAACAGCTGAAACAAATCAACATCGATCTGGAAGTGAAAGTGCTGGAGTTCGGTGCTTATATTGAAGCAGCCAACAAAGGCGAAACAGAATTGTTCCTCAGCGGTTGGGGCAACGCGACAGGCGATGCAGACTACAACCAATACAATCTGTTCCACACGAAGTCGCAAGGGGCAGCTGGCAACCACGCTTTCTACAGCAATCCGGAAGTGGACAAGCTGATCGAAGAGGGCCGCAAAGAGAAAGACGAAGAAAAACGGAAACAAATCTACGAAAAAGCACAGCAAATCGAAATGGACGAAGCGGCAATGGTGCCATACCGCTTCTCAGAAAACCTCGCAGCGATTCAAAAAGGTGTAGAAGGAGTTTGGATCAGCCCAGCAGGACACATCGAGATCGACGATGTAACATTGCCGTAATTTTCAGCAAAAAAGTGCTTCATGATCAGCATAGCTTCGCCCATTGGGAACGGGCTATGCTGATTGATTATACAAAGAAGAATAAAATGGGGGCGAGTCTATGAAAAAACAGAAAATGCTAGGGTCAATGCTGGCAGGTATCCTGAGCGTTGCCTTCGTGCTTACAGGCTGTTCATCGGGTACAGAGCAAGGTGCGTCAGGGACTCCGACTGCGAAGGAAGCCCCGGCAACAGATCAGACGCTGGTGATTGCCCGGCAGTCTGATGCAAACAATCTCGACCCGCACTTTATTTCAGCGATCAATGCAGCGAGTGTGGTCCATCACAAAGTGTACGAAGGTCTCGTCCAGCGAGATGATAACATGGCGTTCAAACCGATGCTAGCCACGGAATGGAAGCAGTTGGACGATGTCACCTGGGAGTTCAAGCTGCGTCAGGGAGTAAACTTCCACGATGATACGCCGTTTAACGCCGAAGCGGTGAAAGCAACATTCGCACGCGTCCTCGATGAAAAGGTCGCCTCTCCACGTGCGTCTCAGTTCAAGATGCTTTCGGAAGTCAAGGTAGTGGATGATTACACCGTACATTTCAAGCTAGCCTACCCGTATTCCCCATTGCTGTCGATCCTCGCCAACCACGAAGGCAGCATCATTAGTCCAAAAGCAATTGAGCAATACGGCAAGGACCTGAGCAAACATCCCGTCGGTACAGGGCCGTTCGTATTCGAGTCGTGGACACCTGGCCAAGAGATCGTACTCGTGAAAAATGACAATTACTGGGGAGAAAAGGTGAAATTCAAGAAGGCTGTCTTCAAAGTCGTACCAGAGGACACGACACGCGTAGCTATGGTAGAGACGGGAGAGGCGCATATCGCTGAACCATTGCCGGTGACAGAAATTGACCGCGTCAGTAATTCCCCTCATATGGGCTTGTACCGGACAGAGGGCTTGGGGACAGATTTTATCGGGTTCAATACCAAGAAAAAACCGTTTGACGACATCCGTGTTCGCCAGGCGATCAACTATGCGATTGAGACCGATGCGATCATCAAAGGTGTATACAACGATGTCGGAACGAAAGCGAACTCCGCAATGAGTCCGAAGGTTCTTGGATATAATGAGGCGTTGAAAGGATACGAATTTGATCCGAACAAGGCGAAGGCCCTGTTGAAAGAAGCAGGCTATCCGGACGGCTTCAAGACAACCTTGTGGACAGGCGATCGCAAGGAACGGATTAATGCTGCGGAAGTGATCCAGTCCCAGTTAAAGGGGATCGGCATTGAAGTAGAGGTAAAAGTGCTTGAGTATGGAGCTTATCTAGATGCAGAAGACAACGGTGAAACAGAGCTGTTCATCAGCGGCTGGGGCAATGCCACTGGCGACGCTGACTACAACCAGTACAATCTGTTCCACTCCAGCTCTTTGGGTAAAGGCGGAAACACAACGTTCTACGTGAATAAAGAAGTGGACAAGCTGATCGAAGAGGGGCGCCGCGAGCAGGATACGGAAAAACGCAAGCAAATCTATGCAAAGGCGCTGGAGATTGAAAAGCAAGAAGCACCAATCGTCCCAATCCGCAATCTTGAGCATGTCGCTGCAATTAGCAAAAACATCAAAGGCTTCTGGATCAGCCCTTCTGGGTACATGATGATCAACGGCATTACGATTGAATAACGCAAACATGTTAGAGAGAAAAGGATGGAGACGGAGCATGGAAGAAAGTTTGTGGATCAAAAATGCGAGTCTGGAATGTGGTTATACAGAGGCGAATGGCATCGTGACGGGAACAAAGACGGAGCGTTTTCACGTCTTGCTCATGGACGGTCGCGTGGAGAAAATCGTACCTGCTTCGTCGGATATACCTAAGGGGGTATCTGTGTGGGATGCACAAGGCCTACTGATGCTTCCTTCTTTCCGGGAAATGCACATTCATTTGGACAAAACATTTTATGGAGGTCCGTGGCAAGCTGTTCTTCCTGCTCCGAATCGTTTTTTTCGAATCGAACAAGAGCAGGAACTGCTGCCCCGCCAACTTCCCGTCGCTCGAGATCGTGCAGAAAAGCTGCTGGAGTTAGTGCAATCACACGGTGCTACTCATGTGCGGACCCATTGCAACATTGACCCGGTCATTGGGCTGAAAAACCTGGAAGCCACATTGGAGGCATTGGCAACTTATCGTGAAAAACTTTCCTGGGAAATTGTCGCGTTTCCCCAACATGGCTTGCTGCGCAGTGATTCTGTTTCCCTCGTTCGTGAGGCGATGAAGCATGGAGCTGGCCTCGTCGGTGGTGTCGATCCTGCCACGTTTGACGATGAAATCGAGAAATCTCTTGATGCGATGATGGACATAGCGGTGGAAGCGAATGCGGATGTTGACCTGCACTTGCACGAGCCTGGACATTTGGGTGTTTATATTATGAAAAAACTGGCTGCTATGACGAAGGATGCGGGGTGGCAAGGCCGAGTCACTGTCAGCCATGCTTACGGGCTGGGAGAGGTACCGACTGCTGTCGTAGAAGAGGTCGCAGAGCTTTTTGCCGAGCAGCAAATCGCTGTCATGTCAGCGGTTCCCATTGATATGCCGACCATCCCGATTCCATTGCTTAATTCCAAGGGCGTCCATGTTGGATTGGGCAATGACAACATTACCGATCACTGGGACCCATTTGGAACCGGAGATATGCTGCAAAAAGCAAACCGTCTGGCTGAACGGTTCCGTTGGATCGATGAGCGATCTCTATCGCGTGCACTGGGATTCGTTACAGGTGGCGTGACCCCACTGGACCAAGCCGGGAATCAGGTTTGGCCGAAAGTCGGAGACGAAGCAAATGCGGTTTTCGTCCGTGCCAAATGCTCCGCCGAGGCTGTGGCTAGAATATCTCCGAAGGAAGCGGTGGTTTTCTCGGGCAAGATGGTTTGGCAGAAATAATAATCGAAGGATTGCAAGATTGTTCCGATCTTCCATGGCATTTTGGGAGATCGGATTTTTTATTGGGTTATAAAAGTGGCTGTAGTGGGGAAGAAGTGCATTTCCAGTCTACGCTTCGGCCTCCGCCCCGCTGGGGGTGAAGACTGTCCGCTGCGGAATAAATGGCGGGAGCGCTTCAAACGTAGACAGTTTCGAAGTAGTATCTCATAAATGAAGCTGAAATTCCCCGCCATTTATTCCTACGCTGCGATGGGCTCCAGAGGCGCTTGGACTGGAAATGCACTTCTTCCGGCGTAGCTTTTGTAAGTATTTTGAAAGCCGTCTCAAGATGAGAAAAGATTGCTTCGTGACCATACTGACTTTCATTTCAAATCTATTCATTGGAACACATCCGTGAAGTACAACAATGGAACACCTCTACAAATTTTCCATTATTGCCTTTCAAACAGATCAAAAAATAGACAAAAGTAACGCCAAAGAAGCGTGTTTCCAGTCATAGCGCCTCTGGAGCCCGACCGAGTGGAGGGATGACTGACGGGAGCGTTTTTAGCTTCAACGTGCGAATACTTCATCGAGGCTACCACTTTTGAAGCGGCTCCCGTCAGTCATTCCGGAACGGACAGTCTTTACCCCTTGCGGGGCGTAGGCCGAAGCGAAGACTGGAAACACGCTTCTACACCGAGGCTACGAATTCACGTATCTTTCCATCTGCACGAAATTAAATAAAAGTAAAAATATTATAAATTGATGTAAAGATGCTGAAAGGTTCGGTTGAAAATCTACCGTATAATGCAAATAAGAAATACATTCAGAATTTTCGACAGTATTCTACAGGGGGTAGACACAAATGAAGAAAACGCGCATGGTCGGTTCCTTGTTGGCTCTGACATTGACAGTTAGTGTAGCGCTGACTGGATGTAGTGGTGCGAGCTCGGAGCAATCCGGTTCGACGAATACAACTGCTGCAGAAGCTCCAAAAGAAGGGGGAACCCTGATTGTAGCCCGCAAGGCAGACGCCAACAATCTGGACCCGCATTTCATCTCCAATATTCCTTCGGCAAACTATGTGTATGGAAAAGTGTATGAGAGCTTGGTTTCTCGCGATAAAAATGGCGAGTACAAGCCTACACTCGCTACTGAATGGAAACAGCTCGACGATCTGACATGGGAGTTTAAGCTCCGTGAGGGCGTTACGTTCCACGATGGTACACCCTTGACAGCAGACGCTGTGAAAAAGACGTTCGAACGTGTACTCGATCCAAAGGTTGCATCACCACGTGCATCCAACTTCTCCATGATCAAAGAAATCAAGATCGTGGATGACAAGACTGTCCATTTCGTGCTGGAGTATCCTTTTGCACCGCTCCTTTCCATCTTGGCTAGCTCAGAAGGTAGTATCATCAGCCCGAAAGCAATCGCCGAGCATTCCGATACATTGGCGAAGCAGCCTGTGGGAACTGGACCTTTCAAATTCACATCGTGGGCACCGGGGCAAGATATGAAGCTCGCAAAAAATGATACCTATTGGGGTGAAAAGCCAAAAGTAGATGAAGTATTGTACAAGGTTGTTCCAGAAGATACAACTCGTGTAGCGATGATCGAAGCAGGCGAGGCACACATCGGCGATCAGCTTCCAGTGACGGAAGTAGAGCGTGCACAGGCATCTCCTGGCATGAACATGGTGCGTGCAGAAGGCTTGGGTGTGGATTACATCGGATTTAACGTGCAGAAGAAGCCATTTGATGATGTACGCGTACGTCAAGCAGTTGCGCATGCTATTGAAAAACAAGCCATTGTACAAGGGGTATACAACAATGTGGGAACACAGGCTGTTTCCTCGATGTCGCCAAAAGTAATCGGCTACAACCCGAATCTCCAGGATTACTCGTATGACGTCAATGCAGCAAAAGCACTGCTCGCAGAAGCAGGTTACCCGAACGGCTTCAAGACGTCCATCGTGACAGATGACCGTAAAGAACGCATGAACGTAGCAGAGGTCATCCAGTCCCAGTTGAAAGGCATCGGCATTGATTTGGAGATCAAAGTAATGGAATACGGTGCGTATCTGGAGCACACAGACAATGGTGAGCATGCGATGTTCATCGGGGGCTGGGGCAATGCAACAGGGGATGGCGACTACAACCAGTACAACGTCTTCCACAGCACTTCGAAAGGCAGCGCAGGTAACATGGCGTTCTACAACAATCCAGAGGTAGACAAGCTGATTGAAGAAGGACGTCGCGAAAAAGATGCGCAAAAACGCAATGAAATTTACGCAAAGCTGCAAGAAATCGAGCTGAAAGAAGTACCGATCCTGCCAATCCGCACGATTGATCATGTGGCGGTTACATCCAAGAATGTAAATGGCTTCTGGCTGAGCCCAGTTGGATACTTGATGCTGGATGAAGTATCGATCAACTAACGTTGTTAGAAGGGATGGCGTTTGTCGCTGTCCCTTCTTTCGTCAATAGAGAGGAATTCACGCTCTGGACCGGGAATGTAACTTGGGGAAAAGAAATGCTCAAGAGACAAGTCATGGGGTGGAAAACATGCAGGAAGAGCAGCTAGACATATTTGACGAAGCAGGACAGCACATCGGGGTAGAATCGCGTAGCGAAGTACACCGCTTGGGGCTGTGGCATCGAACCTTTCACTGCTGGATTTATCGCGTAGTAGATGACCAGATCGAATTGTTGTTTCAAAAAAGGCATCCACAAAAGGATACTTGTCCGAACTTGCTCGACATTACCTCTGCTGGTCATCTTCTCGCTTCGGAACAGCCATGTGACGGCGTGCGGGAATTGGAGGAGGAGCTGGGCTTGTCCGTGGGTTTTGAGGAATTGGACGAGCTTGCCGTGATTCGTGATGTAATGGTTGCCCCCTCCATCATTGATAAGGAAATGTGCCATACCTTTTTGTATGAATGCGATCAGCCCTTACGCGAGTACCGTGTACAGGAAGAAGAAGTCACGGGGCTGTTTTGGGTCGGGCTGCAAGAGTTAGAGCGGTTGTTTGCAGGCGAGATCGGGCAGATGACGGTGAATGGATTTTTGCTAACGGAAAATGGTGAACAAAAAGATACAGCGATGATCGCGGTCAAAGCTGACTTTGTACCACATGAAGTGCATTATTACCAGCAGGTGTTTGCAGCAGTGAAACTACGCGCAGCCAATCGATAACCCTGATCAGAACAAAAATGCCTCGCTTGTCATCGACAAGACGAGGTTTTTCGTTGGTAGAGAAAGATTGCGAAAACATGTTCTCTAATGTGATATACTAGACAATGCTTTTTCACTGCTCGCGATCATGCGTAGATAGAGAGAGGAGATCGAGATGAGACTTCAGATTATGATTGCCCTAATGCTCTCGACATTCCTTGCTGCGATGGAAGGAACGATTGTGAGTACAGCCGTACCACGTATTACGAGTGATTTGGCAGGCTTTGAACAGGTGAGCTGGGTATATGCCATCTACATGCTTGCCACTGCCGTATCTGCTCCCATTTACGGCAAGCTGGCTGATTTATTTGGCCGAAAAAACGTTTTGTTAATCGGGATCGGCATCTTTTTGTTAGGTTCTACGCTCTGTGGAGTGGCGACGTCCATGTGGCAGCTCATTGTTTTCCGTGCCATCCAAGGCTTGGGTGCAGGTTCAGTCATGCCGATTACGATGACCATCATCGGTGATTTGTACACCGAGCAGACTGCCAGAGCAAAAGCGCAGGGCTGGATTAGCGCTGTATGGGGACTTTCCGGTGTGGCAGGTCCGTTGGTCGGAGGATTTTTGGTCGATACACTGACGTGGCGTTATATCTTTTTTCTTAACTTGCCTTTTGGACTTGTATCGTTTTTCATGCTCGTCTTTTTGTACAAGGAGAAGCTTGCCGTCAAAGAAAAGCGCCATATCGATTATCCGGGCGCGCTTATTTTTTCGGTCGGGACCATCGCCTTGTTGTATGCCTTGCTGACAGGCAGCCAAGATCAATCCTGGACCAGTCCGGTGACGATTTCCTTGATCGTATTTGCTTTGGTGACCTATCTGGTGTTTGTATCGGTGGAGAAGAAATCGCCTGAGCCGCTGATTCCGCTTTCGCTTTTTACCAATCGAAACGTGACCATGATCAATCTGCTGACGCTCTTGACCAATGGAATTGTCATCAGCATGGTGGTTTACTTGCCGATCTGGAGCCAGGGAGTTTTGGGAGAAAGTGCGACAATGGCTGGCTTTGTCCTGACACCGATGCCGGTTTGCTGGACGATCGGCTCTATCCTTGCCGGGAACTTGCTAGGCAAGCTGAGAGCTGAACAATTGTTTATCACAGGGACAGCCGTTCTGACGGTAGCGACAACATTGTTGAGCCTCCTGTCCTCTCAGTCAGCGGGATACCTCATTTATGTGGCTGTAGGCTTGATTGGTTTGGGAATGGGACTCATTTCCCCGATCATCATGGTAAAAATCCAATCATCCGTTGCAGTCGACAAGAGGGGGACTGCCGTTGCCCTCAATACATTCACGGGTACATTTAGCCAAACCTTCGGGGCGGCTGTATTCGGAATGTTGTTCAACATGGTGACTGTAGCAAGTGGTCATACGAATTTAGGGGCCTCGTTTGAACAGGGATCGATCCCTGTGGCACAGCTGGCACAGATCCGAGACTTATTGGCTAGTGGTGTTCATGTGGTCTTCACGGGCACCTTAGTGCTTGCGACAGGCAGCTTTGTTCTGACGCTTTTGATAGCAAAAGGAAACCGAGTCAAGCAGACACATTAAACCGAAGACGTCCGCCGAGTGCGGGCGTTTTTCAATAATTGGTTACAGTTTTCCAAAAAATACAAACTTCATATTGCCAGTTGTTACTTTCATCGTTACTATTTTCCTAGATGCCCAAATTCTTGTGGACAGGAGTGCATGAGACGATGGAGGAGATTCGACCGGTTTCCATTGACGATATCGATGAGGTCGTTAGGATTGCAGCAATGAGCTACCCTGGAAGCAATCTCCTGGGTGCTGAGAGCAGACAGCGATTTGCCGAACGCGTAAGGGAGACGATCGAAAACGACCCACATGTCAGCTACCACGGATGCTACCATGATGGACGACTATTGGGTATAATGAAATGGTATGATTTTCCTATGAATGTTCACGGTACACCGCTTTTGACTGGGGGGATTGGGCTGGTCGCCGTAGACCTTTTGCATAAAAAGGAAAAAGTGGCCATGTCAATGCTGCAAGGTTTTCTTTCCAGCTATCGGGAGCGGGGAATCTCGCTGGTCTCTCTCTATCCGTTTCGTGTTGATTTTTACAAGCAAATGGGTTTTGGAATAGGGACCAAGGTTCACCAATACAAGTTCAAGCCGTCCAGCCTGCCGTTTGTAGGCAAGGACAAAATCGTCTATATAGGAAAAGAGGACAAGGAAGAACTGTCAGCTTGCTATCATCGAATCGCCCGTCAAACGCATGGCATGATCAAGCGAACAGATCGAGAATGGGACAGACTTCTCGATAGTCCTGAATTGATTACCGTCGGCTACAAAAAGGAAGGGAGGCTAGGTGGCTATCTCGCTTTCCAGTTCCAGAGCGCCCATGAAAAAAACAGAATCTTCAACAACATTGAAGTGAGAGAATTTCTGTATGAGAGCCGCGAAGCACTTGCGCAACTGCTTTCTTTCCTGCGTAGCCAGGCCGATCAGATTCAAAGGATTGAGTTCACGACGCCGGACGAAGATTTCCACTTGTTGCTATCTGATCCGGGCAATGGGACGGATTCGCTGTTGTGGAGCATTTATCATGAGAGCCATGTATCTGGAGTCGGTCTGATGTATCGGATCATTGATGTACCGGGATTTTTCCGTCAGCTGTCCCACCACCATTTTGGTTCGGAAACGGTAAATATGAAGCTGACGATCCGCGATTCGTTTCTGCCTGAGAACGCAGGAACATGGCTCATCAAGTTTGTCGATGGACGTCCGGAACTAGGGGAGGCAGTGGAGCCTGACATTTCAGTGCAGCTAGATATTTCGGATTTTTCTTCGCTCGTGATGGGTGTAGTAACTGCCCGCAAGCTGTATCAATACGGGCAATTGGAGCTGGATGCCCCAGAAAAGCTTCCCATTTTGGATAGGCTGTTTGCTGTTCCCGAGAAGCCGCGAAGTGTGACTACCTTCTAGAAAAAAGGATTCGTCACGTTTTTGACACATTTGGTTATCTTATTTTGCTTCCTCCCATATGTTGTTAGTAAATGGGAGGAGGCAGGTTTTATGATGTTTCTTACACTGGTTATCTTTTTTGCGTTTCTTTTGATTGTTTGGGTGGTCGTTAGACTCCTCTTCCGGCTGGAAAAGCATGATTCCATCACACATGATGAGAGAGAATTATGGAATCGCTTTCAGGTGAAAGAGCAGGAGATCAGATACCGAAAGCCCAAAAAATAAAAAGAAAGGCGCCAAGATGACAGGCGCTCTTTCTTTTGCGTGTTACCCACTATGAGAAGAGAAAGAAGGAGAAAACAATGCCAGGTAGATCAGAGGGGCATCAACGTGAATTTTTTCGCTTACGTCTAGAATACGCCCTCTGTGCAGACATGACCATTGTGCTGGTCAAAGGGAAAACCATGGAGATTGGGAGCACGCAGGTATTGATCGAGGATATCGGGGCAGGTGGACTTCGTTTTCTCTCTCATCTCAAAATGCCGGCAAATGACCAGCTCGTTCTGCAGTTTGCGACGGAATTGTGCGGACAGGCTCTGAAAATGTACGGCCACGTAGTCCGCACGATTCCGTGGGAAACGGACTATTACGAATACGCTGTACGGTTTACGATGGAAGAGGAACAACATCTGGAGATTAATCGCTTGGTGAACCGATTGGCGATCCGCTATCGGCAGAAACGGTCAGCAACAGAAGGACGTTTCTTTAAAGGAGATCGCCTGGCATTTTTAAAAGAGTTGGCGCAAGCAAGTCTTGCGATGCGAGCCAGTGAAGCATAGACAAAAAGGCTTTCTGTTGTGCGATTACACAACAGAGAGCTTTTTTGTTTGACATAAAACAAACATGATGATAAGTTATCTATAATAAATCAAACGAATAAAGGTTGTGTTTATAGATGAGTCTTCATGAAGCATTTTGGAGCGCTTCCCTTCAAGAATGGAAGCAAGGTTACATCGAACAAGACGAACATTTTATGTGTTTGCTCTGTGGGGAACAGGTGGAGAAAGGAATCATTTATCCAGTAGAGGGTGTCCTGTACGAAGCGTCCCGCTTTATGCGCCATCATATCGAGGCTGCGCACGGTTCGGTCTTTACTCACCTGAGCCAGTTGGATAAACGATTGACGGGCTTGTCTGATCATCAGGTTAATTTGCTTCGCCTTTTTTACCAAGGCAAGACAGACGCCGAGGTTCAACATGAAATGGGGATTGGCAGTGCATCGACGATCCGTAATCACCGCTTTGCACTCAAGGAAAAAGAACGTCAGGCCAAGGTATTCCTGGTCATGATGGAATTATTGCATGAAGCGGATAAAAATCAATCGTCTAATGATGCCAAATCAAGTAAGCAAAAGAATTCCACGAAAGATGGCGATGTCACAGAGTATGCTGCGATCGTAAAGAAATTCCTGCCGAATGGACTCTCAGGTCGATTAGAGCGATTCCCGCGCAAGCAAAAGCATAAACTCATCTTACTCGAAGAGATTTCCAAAAAGTTTGAGCTCGATCGTTTCTACTCCGAGCGGGAAGTGAATGAGATTTTGGAAGGTCTCTACGACGATTATGTGACCTTGCGGAGATATTTAGTCGATGTTGGGTTGATGGACAGACAGGCTGACGGCAGTCAATATTGGAGGATCGCTGTGGAAAATGAAGGAGAGGAACGGGGGGCGCAACAGATGAATCGCAAACAAGAGCTCAAGCAGATGTATAAAGAAGTAGAAGTCGATGCAGGTGTTTATCAAATCAAAAACAAGCAGAATGACAAAGTTTTCATCGCCAGCACGAATAACCTAAAAACGATCAACGGTAGAAAGTTTATGCTTCAGCATGGCTCGCATCCGAATCGTGAGCTGCAAAAAGACTGGGATAAATACGGTCCGGACGCTTTTGAAATCGAAGTACTAGAGAAGGTGGAGAAGAAAGACCATCCGTACTTTGACTTGAAGGATGCACTGGAAAAACTCGAAGATAAATGGATGAAAAAGCTGGCGCCTTATGGTGAGCAGGGCTACCACGTGCAAAAAGATCCGTCCTAGTCTCGTCCATCATCCAGCATGCGGAAGCGCTCCAAGTGATCCCACAAGCCTTCCTTTTGCAAGACCTGGATTTGTTTTTCGCCAAGTAAATCAAAATGTGGGAAGGGTGCACGGTTATGAATGTAGACAGGATCGAGTCCGTTGGCAATGCACCAGTCTGTCAGTAACGAGTAATTGGCACAGCCTACTTTGGTAACGGTTTTGATTCCAGGAAACCGGGGGTCCAGCCAATAGTGGGTGAGAAATGCCAATTCGCCTCGACTAACGGCTTGCTTCCAGCGGTTTAGTTCATCTCGTGTAATCCCAAATGCCACTCTTCCTCATCCTTTGCAAAGCGGTCGTGTTTCTAACATTAATAGCATGGAATTGTATCGACGTCAAAAAGACAGTTCTCCCCGGGGATAGCCGACGAAAACTGTCTTTTTGTGCTTGGTTTTTTACCGAATTCCTGTTGGAAGCTGAGGCGCGATGTAATTCAACTCTTCGTCCGCCGTGATGTAATCCGTGTTGACCATGAGGAGCAAATAGCGTTTGCCGGTTTGCGGATCGCTGAGAATGATGTGGTCGCGGCCAGCCGTTTCGAGGACACCGCGGAAAATTTTAGCGTTCCATTGGCTGTTGTTTTCAAATGTTTGGTACACCGTAATGACTTTGCCTCGATTCAGGCGAAGGATGTTTTCGATGTACGATTCTTCCATCACTTGCCCAGGAGTGATGGGCGTTCCCGGAATCCAGGCTCCGCTTGGCTGCATCGGAACCAGTTGAGGTTGCTGCTGCTGAATCATCTGCTGCTGTTGCTGAGGCATGCCGTATGGATACTGGGCGGATGGGTACATGTCGTAGCCGTATTGTTGTTGAGGGAAACCAGTGTAAGGCATTTGTTGACTCATGATGAACTCGCTCCTTTATCTATCTATTCCTTTTTAATAGACCCGTGGACAATCTGCTGGTGTTGGAACGAAGAAGCAGTGTGCCTTAAAGCGACCGGAGTTTTGTTGATTCCACCAGGTAGCTGGACAGTTTCCGGCAGGACGGTAGAACCACAATGCGTTGCTCGCAGGGCGGGTTTTCTCTCCATTGATTGCACGCCGTGCCAGTCGTCTGTCTTTTTCCCTGGCCCGTTGATAGAAATACGGCTTCTGGATCGCTTCGAATCCTCCCGGAGATTGATAGACCATGTCACGCATGCTGCGAATGTTTTTGAAGTCAAGGCAGTTACCTAAAATCCGATTTACCCCAACGTTGCCAACCATCAACATGCCCAACTCACCTTCGCCCTCAGCCTCTGCGCGGATCAGCCTGGCAAGCATATCTACATCATTGGAGTTCGCTTTGATGACGGCCATTGCTTCACCTCCTTCCACAAAAATCACAATAACAATATATGGGCGAATAATAGATTGGTGATTGGCCCGATAAATTTTTCATCAAGTTGACGTTTACGTAAACGGAAGTTACAATCGTTTTATTCGGTAAATTCATAATTTTATAAACATAAGTAAGGGGCGCTTGATATGAGCAGAGAAGGAATACAGAAGGAAGAATCGTGGACCATCTCTGATCTTGCTCAACAATTGGATGTCAGCACCAGAACGATTCGGTACTACGAGGAGCTCGGCTTGATTTCCCCCAGTCGGACAGAAAAGGGAAGCAGGCACTACAGCCGCAAGGATCGTGCCAGGCTGCGACTCATTCTGCGAGGGAAGCGATTCGGATTTTCGTTGGATCAGATTCGCGAGATGATTGAGCTGTTCGGTGAGGACCGTACAGGTCGTGCCCAGCTTTTGCGAACGATTGAGTACGGCAACCAAAAGCTGGCTGAGATCGACGAGAAAATCATGGAACTCCGACAACTGAGAGAAGACATTCTCGTCTACAAGCAAAACTTTGAACAAAAATTGCTTGAAGAAAATGAGGAGGAGAAACGATGAACGTATCAGCTCTGCTCGCAGCAAACGGAAGGAAATACCCTGACAAGTCCGCTCTGGTTGCCGGAGATGTAGAGGTCAGCTTTTCCCAGTGGGATACACGCTCTACTCAGTGGGCTTGCCATTTGCGAGAGCTTGGCATCGACCAAGGGGATCGGGTTGTCATGCTGATGCCCAATTGCCCGGAGTTTGCCATTTTTTACGTCGCCGTCATTCGCAGTGGAGCCCTCGTCGTACCGATTCATGCACGTTCAACACAAGAAGAAGTACGACAAATATGTGAACATGCCGGAGCAAAGGCACTTCTTGTTCATGATGCCCTCGTGCCTATCGTGAATGAGTGGGTCCTTCAAGCGCCACAGCTTGTAGCAATCAAAACAGGTGCGAGGCAAGGGAATTGGTATGGAATCGCTGACTGGGATGCCAGTGGCGTGTCTTTTGATAAAATGAATACGCTTACTTCACAGCCGTATTTGGCGAACATGAACGAAGATAGCGAGGTCAGCATCCTGTTTACATCTGGCACAACTGGACGGCCTAAAGGGGTGCTGTATACACATAGAAGCTTATTGACTGTCGCGAAAATGATGTCAATTGAACTGACGATGACACATCGCTCACGAATTTTGCATTTGATGCCGCTGAGTCATTCGGCTCCCCTCCATCTGTTTTTCATTGCAGGGCTTATGCTTGGCGCCACCCAGGTAATGGCTCTTACCTTTTCGCCGCAGCTTCTTTTGGATTTGGTGCAGCAGCATCGGATTACGCATTTCTTCGGAGCGCCAGTGGCGTATTTGCTGACGATGAAACATCCCGAGTTTGCGACGTACGATTTGTCTTCCATCGAATATTGGATGTATGGCGGGGCTCCGTTGTCCAAAGAGATGGCTTCGCTCATGGAAGAAGCTTATGGTCGCGATAAACTGGCGTGCGTCTACGGCTTGACGGAGGTGGGGCCAACCGGAATGTGTCTCTTGCACCGAGAGCACCCGGACAAAATCGGCAGTATCGGCAATCGTGGTGTATTGTTCGCCGAAATGGAGGTTGTAGACGAGCGAGGAGAGCGATGCGCCAATGGCGAAGCGGGCGAAATTCGCTTGCGCGGAGAAGGGACAATGGAAGGATACTACAACAATCCAGAGGCCACAGCAGAAACTATACGCGATGGTTGGGTGTACACAGGCGATATTGCACGCGTGGATGAGGATGGATTTCTGTGGATGATTGATCGCAAAAAAGACGTGATGATTACGGGCGGGGTAAACGTCTACCCAAAGGAAATCGAGCAGTTGTTAGAGCGTCATCCTTCGATTGGCGAGGTAGCTGTTGTAGGTTTGCCGCATCCTGAGTGGGGTGAGACGGTTACGGCCTATGTGGTGCTGAAACCAGGAGTCGATACCAATCGAGAGTGGCTAGAGGAAATCCCAGGCTTTTTGCGTGGTCATCTCGCCGATTACAAGCTCCCGCGACAGGTGAAAATCGTTCCTGCGCTGCCGCGGAACACGAGCGGAAAAGTCCTGAAGCATGTATTGCGTGATGTCAGTTCCCAAAAGGAAGTGGAACTGCGATGAGTGATTTGCAAACGAGCATTGATCAGCGAACATACAGCGACAACATCCCGCATCCGCGTACGCCACAGGAGCAAAACTTTTTCAAAGAAGATCCCAACCTCCATTACTTGCTGGAACGTTATCTCCCTGCTTCCATGCATGAATGGGCAAGACAGCAGTTGAGCTGGCTAGGTGCGCAAGTGGCAGGACCCATCGATGAGCGTGCCGCCTATACAGACAGAGAAGGCAAGCCAAGATTGCGCAAGTACAATCGGTTGGGTGAGGATATTTCCGAGATCATTACCAATGAAGGCTACAAGGAAACAGTAGCGGAGGTTTACGGAGCGGGCATCGTCAGCTATTTGTATCAAGAAATTCCTGAGCTGGGGAAAAAAGCGCCGTATAGCTATTCCTTTTTCATGGGCTATCTCGTGAGTCAGTCTGAGCCGGGCTTCTATTGCCCTGTCACCTTGTCCATGTCAGCCGCTTATTTAATTGATCGCTATGGCAGCGAAGAACAAAAGGAGCAGTATCTAACAGGACTGACCTCTCGCGATCGCAATCACTTCTATGAGGGAGCTACTTGGCTGACGGAGAGACAGGGCGGCTCGGATGTCGGTGCGAATTTGACTGTAGCAGAGCCAGTAGCAGGTCGGCCCGGTGTGTACCGATTGACAGGAGAAAAGTTTTTTGCGAGCAATGCTGGAGCATTTGTTGCGACTGTTTTGGCGAGAATCGATGAGGAGAAACCGGGGACAAAAGGGCTCGGACTGTTTTTGGTGCCATGGATAAAGCCTGACAACGAACGCAATCATATCCAGGTCCGCCGCTTGAAAGATAAGCTGGGAGTCAACGCTGTACCATCTGCGGAGATACTATTGAACGGGGCAGAGGGCTATTTGATCGGGGAGCCTCAGAACGGCTTCAAGTACATGGCAGAAGCCCTGAACCTCTCTCGCATTTGCAACGCGATTGCTTCGATTGGGATTATGCGTCGAGCTTTTTACGAAGCGAAGTATTATGCCGAGCAACGTCGTGCATTCGGGAAACCAATCGATCAGTACCCGATGGTTATAGAAATGCTGGTCAGCCTCTTATTGGATACGGAGGTCAGCACGGGTGCGGTGTTTGATATGATTGCTGTCTATGATCGCTTGCAGTCTGATTCCGCTAGCAAAGAGGATAACGCGCTTGCTCGCCTGCTGATTCCTTTGCTGAAATACCGTACAGGGGAAGAGGCTGTCGAATCGACCCATACCGCGATTGAAATTCATGGCGGTAACGGCTATATCGAGGAATACGTGACGCCGCGTCTGTTGCGAGATGCGCAAGTTTTGACCGTATGGGAAGGCACCTCGAATATACTTGCACTCGATATTTTGCGTGTGATGCAAAAAGAAAACAGCCACGAAGTGTTTAACAGATTGCTTCGGGAACGGATAGCTGGCTGGAAGCATGCCTTTTCACAGCCGTACGCCGAGTTGGTTCGGAAAGAGCTGGCCATCCTGGAGGAAAATATCGCCTATCTCATGAAACAGACCCAAGATTATTTGACGTACAAATTAAAAGCGCTCGCGGACCATATGGTAGATTTGTACACCTTATCGTGCATCGTCAGCGAAGCAGAGGATCAGGTGACACGTGAGGGAAATGCGCGCAAATACATTTTGGCAAAGCTGTATGCCGTAAAGCATTTCCATTCACAAGAAAAGCGGGGGATTCAAGCTGATTCTTTGCTGGATGTACAGTTCTTTACCCAACTGGTGGAGTATCAGTCTGTCAGCGCAGAAGAGTGGGCGCAACAGTCCGCTATTGTTCCGACCCGATAATCAAAAAGCGCCTTTCGACCACTTGTTGAGGTGGCTAGGGCGCTTTTGATTTTTACGCGTATCGCTTGCGGCGGATGTTCCAAATAAACCAGATCGCAGCAACTACTGTTGCGACCGCCAGCAGAGTGATCTCAAAGTATTCATCGATTAGAACCTTTGCGTGTTTTCCGTATAAATAAAACAAGGTGCCAATCAAATAAAACTTCAATCCCCGCCCAATGACCGCATAAAACATGAGCTTGGTCAGCGAGTAATTGAATACGCCAGAGAGCACAGTGAAAACCTTGAAAGGAATGGGGGTAAAAGCTCCGATCAGTACGGCAGCATCCCCGTTTTTTGCGAATTTTTCCGTCGCTACGATAACCCATTTTTCAGGGAGAATCTTGTGCAAAAGTGGTTTTCCCAGCCATCTCCCCAACAAAAATCCGATGGGAGCGCCGAGGACGGAAGCAGTAAAGGCTACTGTCGCAAACTGAATCGCTGAGCCTGGATCGAGCAGACTCATCGCAATTTGCATAAAAAACGGAGGAATCGGACTAATAAATGAGTCCAAAAATGCCATGGCAACGAGTCCCCACATCCCATATTGCATGAATAGCTGTGTGATATGTTCGAGCATGAGCATCTCCTTACGAGGTTTTTTCTATTGTAGCTATCCTATGCCAGTTTGTCCAAAGAAAGACCACAACGAAAGTTTGATGTCGAGAGGGAAAATAAGGAAAATAGGACGATTGGCCCATCAATTGATTTCCAAAATATCCCGAATATAAGATGGTGTGGAAATATAAGAGGGACCATCATGTCATTACGAAAGGGATATTTTTTATGAAAATGCCATTATGTATCAAAGTCATTCAAGGGTTTATGCTGTTGCAAGTCATCGTATTGGGAGGGCTCTATTTTGTGGTTGCACAGGCGGACCCGATGAATTTGAGTCACTGGGCCAGTAAAATGGTGTTCAGCGCGGTAACTATGCCAGAAGATATGTTAGATCAAAGCTATGCGTTAGGAAGAATGCAAGGAAGATTCATGCTTCCACTGATCATCACGACTTTATTGTTTATCTTCATACAGATGAGGTTTTTCAAGTCGTCGATTGTCATCATAAGTTTGGCGATCTTACTCGATATAAGCAATGGGACTTTCTTGATCGCAATGGTGTATGTAGCCCTTCTTTTGGTTGTGACCCACAACAAACAATCGAAGGTATATTTTAATCGAAGTCAGAATCAAGTTGCGCAGACGGTTTCAAAATAAGTGGTCCAATGAGCATTATCTCAGGGCGAATATTGGTAGTGAAGTCCTTGTTTTTCATTGACGCTAGGAAAGATTATCCACTAAAATGAAGGGAAACAGGACAAACATCATGGGAGGAACCAATGAAAACATTGGGTTCGGGAAAAGCCGTTTTCTATGCGCCAAACGGGACTAACTTGCAATTGTCAGGGGAAATTGACGTACGTGGTGATCGGGTATCCATAACAGAAATCATCTATTTTAATGGCAAACCAAACGGAGCGCGCGAAACGAATTTGCCACTCGCGCAAACCGTGATTTACTGGGAGCCAGAAGTATACGAACAGATCGGATATGAAGAACAATAAGAATCATTGCGATTCCAAACCCTGTCTCTTGCAGGGTTTTTTCGCGTATGGCAGCGAATCTGTCAGCACCTCGGGCTATAGCCGATGTCCCGGTATTGTGTTATGATGTGGGATGGAATTTACGTATGGTACAAGGAGTGATCCTTATGATCGATTCTATATTGGAACGTGCTCTCGCAGGTGAACGACTGGGTCTCGAAGACGGTCTGGCTTTGTTTGCGAGCAATGAAATCGAAAAGATCGGACATTATGCCAATCTGGTCATGCAAAAGCATCATCCAGAACCGATTGCGACTTTTGTCATTAGTCGCAACGTCAATTACACGAACGTATGTGACACGTATTGCCGCTTTTGTGCCTTTTACCGAGCTCCAGGTTCTTCCGAAGGATACGTTCTCCCCAGAGAAACGATTTTCCAAAAAATTCAGGAGACCGTGGACGTTGGCGGTACAGAAATCTTGATGCAAGGCGGTACCAACCCAGATCTGAAACTGGATTATTACACCGACCTCTTGCGCGCGATCAAAGAACGCTTCCCGCAAATTACGATGCACTCACTGTCTGTAGCGGAAGTGATGAAAATCGCGGAAGTTTCCAACATGTCTGTCGAGGAAGTGCTGAAAGAGCTGAAGGCAGCGGGTCTTGATTCCTTGCCGGGAGCGGGTGGCGAAATCCTCGATGATCGTACACGTCGGAAGATTTCCCGTTTGAAGGGTTCTTGGACAGAATGGATTGACACTCAAAAAGCAGCACACCGTGCAGGCTTGCCTGGCACTGCTACCATGGTAATTGGTTTTGGAGAAGAGATGGAGGAGCGCGTACTGTCCCTTCTGCGCATTCGTGATGCGCAAGATGAGACAGGCGGATTCAAAGCGTTCATCGTCTGGACATTCCAACCGGACAACACCAATATGAAGGCAGTCAACAACACGCCAGAGGAATACTTGAAAACACTGGCAATTAGCCGCCTTATGCTGGATAATATCGAAAACTTCCAATCTTCGTGGGTGACGATGGGCCCGCATTACGGTCAGCTTTCTCTCTCTTATGGAGCGAACGATTTTGGCCAAACGATGATGGAAGAAAACGTTGTTTCCGCAGCGGCATGTACGTACAAGGTCAATACAAACCAAATTTTGGAGCTCATCCGCGGCGCAGGCAAAATCCCTGCACAGCGCAACACACAATATGACATTTTGCGCGTTTTCAAAGACGGCGAGATGGCAGAACGTGATTTTGTGATGCAAAACTAAATAACCTCCAAACGCTTCTCTGCCCCCTCTAACAAAGGGAAACCGGCAGGAAGCGTTTTTTGGTTTTTTAATCAGGAATTTTTTACCTGCAACCTTCCCTGAGTTTCCAACCGTTTAAAAGTATATCGCTCCTGACGGGACATATACTGTAACTACAATGGCGGTTGGGGGGATGGTTATGCAGACGTTTCGCGTATTGCTGGAGAATGTCCCTGAGCATTGTGACACGTATCGGGCTATCGTAAATGAGATGACGGAGCGGGTCAACACTGCACCGGTGCGCATTACATACAGGGAGCAAGAAGAGAATGGATACCTCTTGTTCTACTTTCAAAGCTGGTGTGAGAGTGAGTATGACGCGCAGACCATCGAGTGGGCGAGAGCCTTCGTTGCTCTTACATTAGCCGAATGGGTCATTCAGGTGAAGGAACCGAAAATTATGGAAGAAATGGCAGCTGACTTGCTCGCTGCCGAACAAATGGAGACCGAGTGGGCAGAGATTTTTCCTTATATTCAACGCATGTGCCAAGAAGTCGAGCTTGATGGCAGGGAACTGTTAACGGCTACGACACGCAAGGCAAACGTATATCGCAACGTTTTCACCTATCTGGAATGGGAGAGAACGATTAACGTCTTGGGCTTCGTCCGGTTTCGACTGCAGGACCATTGGAACGAGCTGTTCGAACTCGTGGAAACTGGCATTGATGAATATCTGGAAGACAAGCAATACCAAGAGTTTGTCGAGCTGTTGCGCTATTTCATTGCTGTACAGGAAACCAAGCAGGAAGTCGTTCATGTCGTTCCTAGTGTGGACAAACCTTTCCATCTTTATGATAAAAAAGGGGATCGTCTTTGGCTTGAACAGTTGGATACCGTTCTGAACATGGACGAACAAAAATGCAGGGACGAGGATTATTTGGTCAGTGCTTTGGTTACACTGGCTCCTGAGAGTATCGTGCTCCATATGGCTTCGGAAAAGCCTGGGCTTGCACAGACGATCCGCAGTATTTTTGACAGTCGGCTGGTCACTTGCCACTCTTGTTCGCTTTGCCTATCCGAGCGACGTGTACTTGACGGGAATAATCCCTCTAAACTATAATAGCAACAACAACTTTACATCGCTTATAAATACGATGAGAAGGACACGGACAATAGTATGGACGCTCTAGAGAGGCGGGCCACAGGCTGGAAGCTCGCTGCGAACTGTTATTGATCTACCACCTTCGAGTAGCTGCCGGGAACGAAGCGTAGGCTTTTACTATCGGTATGCCGGTTAAATACCGTTACATGGAATGAGGAGTCTGTTTTTGTGAACAGACTTGAAGTAGGGTGGTACCGCGAGAACACACTCGTCCCTTTTTGGGGATGAGTGTTTTTTTATTTTCTCAACCAAACAAGATACAGGAAGGAAGAATCCGCAGTGGCACAAATTCATGTTACTTTCCCAGATGGAGCCGTTCGTCAATACGACGCTGGGATTACGATCGAAGACATCGCAGGCTCCATTAGCTCTAGCCTGAAGAAAAAGGCAGTAGCTGGTAAAAAAGACGGCAAGGTTGTCGATCTGTACACAGAACTCACAGATGACGCAGCGATTGAAATCGTTACCCTCGATTCTGCCGACGGGTTGGAAGTATACCGCCACAGTACAGCTCACTTGCTCGCTCAAGCGGTAAAACGCATTTATGGCGCGGAAGTGAAGTTCGGTATCGGTCCTGTGATCGAAGATGGCTTCTATTACGACATGGATATTCCGGTTTCCCTTTCCCCAGAGGATTTGGGCAAAATCGAAGCAGAAATGGAAAAAATCGTGAAGGAAGACCTGCCAATTCGCCGCAAAGTCGTAAGCCGCGAAGAAGCAACTGCGATTTTCCAAGAACTGAACGATCACCTGAAGCTGGAGCTGATTCGCGACCTGCCAGAGGATGCGACTATCACACTGTATGAGCAAGGCGAATTTTTCGACCTCTGTCGTGGTCCGCACTTGCCGTCCACTGGCTACATCAAAGCATTCAAGCTGATGAGCGTGGCAGGTGCATACTGGCGCGGAAAAGCAGAAAACCAAGTTCTGCAACGTGTATACGGTACAGCTTGGCCGAAAAAAGCAGACATGGATGAATATCTGCACTTCATCGAAGAAGCGAAAAAGCGCGATCACCGCAAATTGGGTAAAGAGCTGGGACTGTTCATGTTCTCCGAGGAAGCACCAGGTATGCCGTTCTACCTGCCAAAAGGCTTCACTGTTCGCAACGAGCTGGAGCAATTCTCCCGCCGTCTGCAACAATTGGCACAATACACAGAAGTACGCTCTCCGTTCCTCATGAACGAGCGTCTCTGGAAAGAATCCGGTCACTGGGATCACTACAAAGAGAACATGTACTTCTCTGAAGTAGACAACGCGACTTACGCTTTGAAGCCAATGAACTGCCCAGGTCACATGCTGATCTATAAAAACGAGATGCATTCCTACCGCGACCTGCCGATCCGTTACTCCGAGTTCGGGCAAGTTCACCGCCATGAGTACTCCGGGGCATTGAATGGAATGCTGCGGGTGCGCACCTTCTGCCAGGATGACGCGCACGTATTTGTCCGTCCTGATCAGATCGCGAGTGAAATCAAAGGCATGATCACTTTGATTGACAGCATCTACAAGGTGTTTGGCTTCGAATACAGTGTAGCTCTGTCCACTCGTCCGGAAGATTCCATGGGCTCTGATGAGCTGTGGGAAGCAGCGGAAGGCTCTCTGAAAACAGTGTTGGAAGAGCTCGGTATGGCATACGAAATCAAGGAAGGCGACGGTGCGTTCTACGGACCGAAGATTGACTTCCAAATTACCGACGCGCTGAAACGCCGTCACCAATGCGGAACGATCCAGCTGGACTTCCAAATGCCAGAGAAATTCGACCTGACTTACGTGGGTCAAGACAACGAGAAGCATCGTCCAGTTGTCTTGCACCGTGCGATGTACGGCTCCATGGAGCGCTTCATTGGTATCCTGATCGAGCACTACGCAGGTGCATTCCCGATTTGGCTGACTCCAATCCAGGCACGCATCATGAACATCAGCGAAGTGCACATGCCATATGCAGAACAAGTAAGAGAAAAGCTGCAACAAGCTGGCATTCGCGTAGAGCTGGATGGCCGCAATGAGAAAATCGGCTACAAAATCCGTGAAGCACAAGTTGAAAAAATCCCGTACATGCTGGTCATCGGTGAAAAAGAGGTGGCTGACGGTACACTGTCCGTCCGCAAACGCGGAGTAGGCGATGAAGGCGCGATGACAGTGGATGCGTTTGTAGAGAAAATCCGCGCTGAAATCAATGAAATGAAGTAATAATGCATAGAAGTAAAGCCGCTCTGAAGTTTTGGGCGGCTTTTTTCATTATACGTTTACTCGATACGTTTACTTGGAAAAAAGAACGGGAAAAGGATGTAGGGTAATTGTACATATGGACATCAAGAAGAACTGCGGGGGATACGTATGCGGGTAAGCATCAAGCAAAGACTGATAGCAGCATTTCTTGCCATTATTTTAATCCCGATTGGAGTGATTAGCTCATTTGTTTATGTCAAAATGGAAGAGCGAATCCAGACCTATTTTATTGAATCCACGACAAAAGAAGTGGCTCAAGTAGACAATGCGATTAACTTGTACTTCGACTCGATTCGTGAAAACGTAAACCTGATAGCAGGCAGTCCCTTACTAAAAAGTGCAGATAACACCATTACGACGTATATGGACAAGCCAACCAAATCCAAGCATACGCCACTGCAAAATGGTGGGGTAGAAGCTGCTATTTTTCAAGATTTCCTGCGATTTGTCGATTCTCATCCGAATACTGCATTTATTTATTTGGCGACGAAATACGGAGGATACATACAGTGGCCGACAGATGATGTCATTCCGAATTACGATCCGCGTACGAGGGATTGGTACAAAACACCAATTGAGAATCCCGGCAAAGTGATCACGACAGATCCTTATCTTTATTTAGGCGACAACAGTATCGTGATCAGTAACGTGACGATGCTAAAGGATGACAAGGGTGAACCACTGGGCGTTGTTGGACTGGATGTGAATTTAAAAGGGCTGACCGATATTCTGAAAGAAATTAAGATCGGGAAAACGGGTTATCTCATGCTGGTTGGCAAAGACGGGACGATTTTGGCTAATCCCAAAAACCCCGAGCTCAATTCGAAAAAACTGAAAGATACGCAAATTCCTGAATTGGCCGCTATCGCAGAGAATACCTCCAGCAGCTTTGCGGTCACAATGAACGATACCGAGTATTTGGCCAACGTCTTTACTTCAGACAAAACTGGGTGGAAATATATTTCGTTTATTGAAAAAGCGGAGCTCTCTGCTGAAGCCAATCAAATCGGTTTCATCATCGGGGCATTAAGCATTTTCTTTGCCTTACTGGCGGCTGTCGCTTCCGTCCTTTTCTCGCACAAATTCACCAAGCCATTGCTTGCCATCGTTGATCAGATTGCGCAGATCGGACGTGGTGACTTTACCGGGGAATTGCCCAAAAACCTTTTGGAAAGAAAAGACGAAATCGGCATGCTTGGTCAGAGCATTCAGGTGATGCAAGTATCCATCCAAGGACTCATTCGCGAAGTCCAAAAAGCGGTTAACACCCTCTCTACTTCGTCAGATAACATATCGGTTCGCTTGACGGACAATGTAGATACTGCGAACAAAATATCTACTACCATACAGGAAGTAGCGAGCGGGGCGCAAAATCAGCTCAGAGGTACGGAAGAATCCGCAAGAGCAATGGAAGAAATGTCGATTGGCATCCAACGCGTGGCGGAGACAACCTCCATCATCTCGGAAGCATCTACATGTACGACGGATGAAGCGCAGCTAGGTAACCAGTCCATCCAAAAAGCGATCCAGCAAATGGACTCCATCCGTGTCTCTGTGGAACATTCCGTATCCGTAGTCAAGCAATTGGGTGAGCGATCCAAAGAAATTGTGCAAATTATTGACGTGATTACGGGAATTGCTTCCCAAACGAATCTGCTTGCTCTCAATGCAGCCATCGAAGCTGCCCGTGCGGGAGAGCATGGACGAGGTTTTGCTGTCGTAGCAGATGAAGTGAGAAAACTCGCTGAACAATCTGATGAGTCTGCACGGCAAATCGCCAACCTCATTCAGGAGATCCAAACAGATACGACCATAGCGGTCAACTCGATGGATTCAGTCAATCAAGATGTTCAGGATGGATTGTCTACTGTACTGGAGTCAGGAGAGGCCTTCCAACGCATCTTACAAGAAATTCGACAGATAACCGATCAAATTCAGGAGGTATCTGCTGTCTCTGAACAGATGTCCGCTGGATCGGAACAAGTAGCAGCATCAGTGGACGAGACTGCCCAAATTGCAAGGATTTCAGCGCACAATGCTGAAAATCTGGCTGCTTCCTCCAAAGGACAATTGGCTACTATGGAAGAGTTTGCTGTTTCATTCGAATCTTTGAATCAGATGGCTCGCGAACTGGAAAGAATGATCAGTACATTTAAGATATAAGAATGCATAACGGAAAGAGTACGAATGTAGGGAGGAATTCGTACTCTTTTTTTTGTAAAGTGGTCCCATTTATGAACAATGTGCTGTTTGCGTTTGAAAATTTGGCTATTTCGATTTATGATAATAGACTGGTACTAAGTCGAAATGCGATATTATAAAGATAAGGGAAAAAAGTCGTCCTATAGATAAAAGGAGAGTGAACATCTATGCCAGAAAAAGTGCTTGATTTACGGAACCGTCCTCTCCGAGATTTACGAATATCTGTCACTGATAAATGTAATTTTCGTTGTCGTTATTGCATGCCTGCCGAAATTTTTGGACCGGATTTTGAGTTTTTGCCGCAAAGCAAGTTGCTGACCTTTGAGGAGATTACCCGTTTGACCCAGATCTTTACTTCGCTTGGGGTCGGGAAAATCCGCATTACCGGCGGAGAGCCATTAATGCGCAGAAATTTGCCTGAATTGATTCGAATGATACGTGGAGTGGAAGGTGTTCAAGATATTGCGATGACGACCAACGGTTCTCTCTTGACCCGCCATGCGCAAGCACTAAAAGAAGCGGGTCTGGATCGGGTCACGGTCAGCCTGGACAGCTTGGATAATGAGCGCTTTGGGATGTTGAATGGAAGAGGCTATCAGGTCGATGCCGTGCTGGAAGGGATTCGTGTTGCAGCAGATGCCGGGCTATCGATCAAGATCAACATGGTGGTACAGCGAGGAGTCAATGATCAAGATATTTTACCGATGGCACGGTACTTCCGTGAGCAAGGGCACACCCTTCGATTTATTGAATTCATGGACGTGGGAAACAGTAACGGCTGGCGACTGGATCAAGTCGTACCTTCCCGTGAAATTGTGCGCATGATCCATGAAGAGATGCCGTTGGTAGCGACTGAAGCGAACTACTATGGAGAGGTGGCTTCTCGTTATCGCTATGAGGGATCGAACCAGGAGATCGGGTTGATCTCATCGGTGACCCAAGCTTTTTGCTCCACTTGTACGCGAGCTCGTCTGTCGGCAGAAGGAAAATTGTACAACTGTCTCTTTGCTTCATCCGGAGATGATTTGCGCGAACCAGTCCGCGATGGACGCACGGATGAAGAGATTCGCGAGCTGATACGTGCGATTTGGGAGCGGCGTGACGTGCGCTACTCGGAGGAACGCCTAAGTGAAACACCTGGTCTCGCCAAGCGTGAAAAGGTCGAAATGTCCCATATCGGGGGATAATTAGGTATTAGCCTTGACAAAACCCAAGCTACCTAGTAATATAAATTGCGTGTATAAACACTTCATACTTCGAGAACAAGCAGAGGCGCCCAGCTTCTCACCTGGGTCGACGTCGTATACGACTGTTGACAGGTAACTCTTACGCAAAGATCCTCGGATCTGATGAAATTGCTTAGGTGAGATATGTGCGGGCGCAGATTGCGTTCGCACATTTTTGTTCCTTCTCGAAATTGACGGGGGTGGCAAGTATTAGCAAGGATCAAATGTTAATTAACGAAGCGATCCGTGCCCGTGAAGTCCGATTAATCGGTGCAGACGGGAGCCAATTGGGAGTCGTACCTTTTAGGGAAGCGTTGCGCATTGCCCAGGAAGCTGAATTGGATCTGGTAAACGTTGCTCCTACAGCCAAGCCGCCTGTATGCCGTATCATGGACTATGGAAAGTTCAAATACGAGCAGGCGAAAAAGGAAAAAGAAGCGCGTAAAAACCAGAAGATCATCGAGCTGAAAGAAGTGCGTTTTTCTTCTAACATCGAGGAACACGATTTTCAAACAAAGCTTCGCAACGTCCGCAAGTTCTTGGAGGATCAACACAAGGTGAAGTGTACGATCCGTTTCCGTGGACGTGAAATCACCCACTCCGAAATTGGACTAGGCGTTATGGAACGTGTAGCTGCCCAGTGTGAAGATCTCGCTACGCCTGAGCGCAAGCCGAAGATCGAGGGCCGCAGCATGATCATGATTCTGGCTCCGAAAGCGGAAAAGTAAGATAGTAGTTTAGACAGGAGGATTTTTCAGATGCCTAAAATGAAAACCAACAAGGCTGCTGCGAAACGTTTCAAAAAGACTGGAAGCGGCCAATTGAAGCGCGACCGTGCGTTTGGTAGCCACTTGTTCGCTAACAAATCGACGAAAGCTAAGCGCCACCTGCGCAAAGCTGCACTCGTTTCCAAAGGCGATCAAAAACGTATTGAGCAAATGCTCACTTACCTGTAAGTTTTTCTTTATTACACACCATTACGCAGCATGAGCTCCCTAAGCGCCTAGCAGTAGGCCGCCATGCTGGAAAGACCAGGAGGAGTTTAGTATGCCAAGAGTAAAAGGTGGCATTGTTACACGCCGTCGTCATAAGAAAATCCTGAAGCTGGCGAAAGGATACTTCGGTTCCAAACATCGCCTGTTTAAATCCGCTAATGCGCAGGTAATGAAATCCCTGCTGTATGCATACCGTGACCGTCGTCAAAAGAAACGTGATTTCCGCAAACTGTGGATCACTCGTATCAACGCGCAAGCTCGCATGAACGGTCTGTCCTACAGCCGTTTGATGCACGGCCTGAAAGTTGCTGGCATCGAAGTTAACCGCAAAATGCTGGCTGACTTGGCTGTTAACGACAAAGCTGCGTTCAACGAACTGGCAACAGTTGCTAAAGGCAAACTGAACGCGTAATTTTTGAATAGAAGAGCCGATCTTCCCGATTGAGGGTGAGGTCGGCTTTTTTGTTGTGATTACCAATCCATTTTCGTCAGACGTGGGGTAGCAGTCAGCAGTGCCATGCTCTTGAATTCAATGACGTACTGTCGAGTTTTCGATTACGAGCCAAAGAAAAACAACCGAAATCACATTCGGTTGTTTTTTTCCTTTTCTACTCAACAAATGATTCGCTGTCTTATGGCGTCCGCCACACCTTGTGCGCGATTTTGCACACCGAGCTTTTTTAGGGCGGACTTGATGTAATCCTGCACGGTAAACTCACTGATTCCCATCCAGTCCGCCATCTCCTTAACGCTTTCGCCCCATGACATCCGCTGCATGACTTCGACTTCTCGGCGTGAGAGCTTGACAGTTTTAGGGCGAAGGGAGTCAGTTGCCAATACTTTGCCCAGCATCGAACAGTATGCGCTTAAGGATTGTACCAATTGATGGTTGATGCCGGAACAGCCATCCTGATGCCAGGAAATACCAGCGTAGCCGAGTACGTTAGGCCCATAGCTGATGGGGAGAATGAGCGCATAAGGGGCGCCGTACACTAAATCGGGCGGGAACTGACGAATCGCCTCAGAATCTAGCAGGACGGCTCTCTGTTCACGGATCGCATGCTGGATGAGGGGCATATTGCGCATGTCCACCCGTATATCGCGGATAGAGCATAACTCTTGGTCAAGGATCGACCATAGTCCCTCACCCATTTGACTGAGCGTCGAGTAATTGCACAGAATGGCTCCCATAAAAGGAAAGAGATCCACGAAGCCGCGTACAGCAAGCACCAGTTTCTCCTCGTAAAATGTCGTTTCTTCGATTCGATCAATGTACATGTTCAGCTCTGGACTGACCATGGAGTGATTGCCACCTCCATTTGCGTGATGAACACCCCCTGATTTTTGGGGATATGAACGATCGTTCAGCCTGACCTATAATCAACCTACAGCGCCTTCATTTTATCAAACCGCTGATCGGAGCGTAAAGAATGGAAATGGGATAAATTAACAATTTCGTGACTTCTTTCATTCGTTCGGAATAGAAGGCGTATGAGAAAAAAGAAAGGTTGGATGGGGATGAGGAATGGTTTTGTTTCGACCAGCCAAAAAGGATTGAATCAGGAGCTGCTGCCGTACCAATTGTATCAAAAAGCGAAGAGATACGGCATTTGGAACCCGCAGGACATTGATTTTACGCAAGACCGTGAAGATTACGCGAAGATGAATCCGGAGCAGAAGGAAGAAACTTTGGGGCGGATTGCTGGTTTTCTTGGTGGGGAAGAAGCTGTCACCCTCGATCTTTTGCCTTTGATCATGGTCATAGCAGAGGAAGGGCGATTGGAGGAAGAAATGTATTTGACGACCTTCCTCTTTGAAGAGGCCAAGCATACGGAGTTTTTTCGGTTGGTTCTCGATAATATCGGCGAGTCAGGAGACTTGCATCATTTTCACGATGATGTGTACAAACGAATTTTCCATGAGATCTTGCCAAATGCACTCAATCGTCTGCTGACGGATAAATCCCCTGAAGCCATCGCAGAAGCTTCTACTGTCTACAACATGTTTGTGGAAGGCGTGCTCGCAGAGACAGGCTACTATGCGTTTTACGAAGCACTCAGCAAAACAGGGCTCATGCCCGGTTTAATGCAAGGAATCGGGTATTTAAAGACAGACGAATCGCGGCATATCAGCTACGGAACATTCCTGTTGCAGCGATTGATCTGTGAGCATCCCCATATTTACGATGTCATTGCCAAAAAGATGGATGAGCTGGCTCCAATGGCTAGTCATCTTTACGACTGGATGGATGACCCACAAGGAGTGAGTGCATTCGGAGTGAAGGTCGCTGATTTGCAGCAGTTTGCGAAAAAGCAACTAAGTGTGCGCATGGAGGTACTTGCCCGAGCAAAAGGGCAGACGATTGAAGAGCTGTATAAGCATACAAGAACAACGATCGATGTGTAAGAAAAAAAGGCGATCGAACGAATTCGACCGCGAAAGCATCCACAACGGGTGCTTTTTTTCATGCCTATAGATCCACTTTGATTTTCATTTCAACCATGTTGACTGTTTTTTTGTCTGAGTCTTTGATTTTGATGAACTCGCCTTTTAATTTTTCACCTTTTTCCCCATAGGCATCTTTTACAGTTGGCCACATATTTTCGTCTGGTATGAATTGAATGAGGACGTAATATTGCTTAACTTTGTCAGGCTGGGGGATTTGCAGGGAAAAAGATCCATCCGGTTTTACTTCCGTCTGATCTGTATAGCCATAATGGACATGGTTAGGGATATCGAGACCACCACTTATCTTAGTCCCTTCCAGGAAATTGCTTTTTGCCGCTACGGTTAGGGATTTCCCGTTTTTGGTTATGCTCGGCTTGATCCAAATAGCAGGTTGACCATAATCAGATGGTTTATCCCATACAGGTGTTTCGAATGGCACCTTCGTATTTGTCTGAGCTTTCGGGTCGACATAGGCAAAGGTCGCCACTTTGTATTTCAACTTGTCAGAATCGAGGTATTGGTACACGTAATCACCGGTTAGCTTTTCGCCGGTTTTACCATAGGCTTCTTGGATTCGATCGCTTTGCTGATCGGAGGTGAAGGACAATTCGACTTCCATCTGTGCCTTCACGTCTGGCTTTTTTACCTCCAGTTCAAAGCTTCCATCGGAGTTAACCTCCGTCTCATCGTTATAACCCCACATGTTATAGCCTTTTGCGGTTACATTTGCTTTTACTTTTGCACCGGGGAGCAAGTTGGATGATCCTTTGATCGTCAATGTCTTGGAGTTGATGGTGAGTTCCCCTCCAAGAGTGGCTTTTGGATCTCCTTGGTCTGCTGGAGCGTCGCTAGATGGCTGGCCAACGACTTCGAAGTTTACAGCTTCACCCTCTGGTTTTGTTTCTTCCTTTGCTTTCGTTTCTGCCGTCGGTTCAGGAGCAGTGGTAGTCTGTGTTGACGGCTGGTTCTGGGTTTGCCCGGACTCGGCTTCAACGGGCTTGGCTTCCTGGCTACAGCCCGATAGAATCGGAATGAGCAACAATCCAGAAAGCAATACCCCTCTGAGCTTGGACATGCGGTTACCTCCTGTCAAATGAAAATCAGCACAATTCAAAATCATACCATATTTTGTATAAATGCTTTCTGTCATTTTGAAAAAGAGGAAAATAGAACTGCTAATTCGCTGTAGAACTAGGCTCTGGTCCTAAAGCAGAATCCGCCCCAGGTCTGAGGAGAAAACAACCTCCCGTCCGTGTTAGACAACATGGCTGATCCCTTAAAATAAAGCCATAAGAGGAAAACATTGGATAGGGAGAGAGATCAAAATGAGAAAACAAAAGTGGATGATGATGGGAATTACAGCAGTTGTTTGTTCAGCGATGTTCGTGCCAGGGGCGTTTGCCAAAGACAAAGATGACTCATATTCCGTGACGCCTTCTATCTTCGCCCCTGGTCCGCACTCGGCTCCAGTAGTACAGAAAACAGATGCGGTAGCAGGCACGCAAACAGCAGGAAGTGCATTTACTTTTACTCCAATTGTAAACGAAAAAGAAGAAAACTAATGGGCTTCAAGCATCCGTACAGGATGCTTTTTCTTTGGTACGAAGTGGATGTAAACCTCAAGTCTGAGAAAAAAACAATCTTTCGTCCGTGTCAAGCAGACTCCCCAATGCCATACAATAAAAAGCGTTACAGGAAAACATTGGATAGGGAGAGAGACATAGATGAGAAAAAAATGGATGATAATGGGTGTAACAGCAGTAGTTTGTTCAGCGTTGTTTGTGCCAGGAGCGTTTGCGAAAGACAAGGATGATTCTTACTCGGTGCCGCCTTCCTTCGTAAGCCCTGGTTCATATGCGATACCAACCGTTCAAACCGTTAAAGTAACCGATACCAAAAAGACACAACAAATCGGTCCTTCGTTTATTTTCGCCCCGGCTGTAAACGAAAAAGATGAAAAATAACGCAGCAGAAAGCTGTCAGACCATGTCTGGCGGCTTTTTTTCTGTGAAAAACGTCCCCTCACATCGGGGGATCGAAACATCTCGACGTTATTCAAAAAAGTGGATACGACCGCTTGCGGTCAACCAAACGGTCATGACGGTTTGGATTGGGCGAGTTGGATATGGGTGGACGATGCGCCACTTCCAGTCACTAGGCATATGATGGTGGGTGAATCCTAGCAAGAGAGGAGTTTCGCTGATGAGCAATCGCCAGAAAATGGCGGATGAGGAAATACAGGAATGGGCAAGCCGACTGGAAGCTCACGCGCCGCAGGACGTGCTTGTGAACGCCGTGGAAAACTATGCAGCTAGTCTGATCCTAGCTGCCAGCTTTGGCGCTGAAGATGTCGTTTTAATTGACATGCTGCACAAATTGGCTCCCACGATTCCTGTATTTTACCTCGATACCAACATTCATTTTGCTGAAACGTATGATACGCGTGACAAGCTGCAAGCCAGATACAGCACAACATTTATTCAAGTGCAGCCACAGTTGACGCTAACCGAGCAGGCAGAAAAACACGGAGAAAAACTGTGGGAGAGAGAACCGAATCTTTGCTGCGAGATTCGGAAGGTAGAGCCGTTAAAGCGCGTCCTGTCCAACTATCAGGCGTGGATTACAGGTATTCGCCGCGAGCAATCACCTACCCGAGCGAATACCAAAAAAGTGGAGTGGGACGAAAAATTCAACCTGGTTAAATTCAATCCGCTAGCAGATTGGACGGAGGCCCAGGTGTGGGAATATATCCATGCGCATGATGTCCCTTACAATCCATTACACGACCGGAACTATCCAAGCATTGGCTGTCGAGTATGCACGCGCGCTGTCATGCCTGGCCAAGATTCTCGGTCGGGACGGTGGGCTGGCTTCGAAAAGACAGAATGCGGTCTGCACAAATGAACAGCGCAGGAGGGAAAGACGTGAAACAAACGATCTTGCCGCACGGGATCAAAAAAGCCATTATCGTGGACAAATGGACCCTGTCGGACATCGAATGTCTTGCTATCGGGGCATTTTCGCCGTTGGCTGGATTTATGGAAGAGGCGGATTACCACACTGTCGTGGAAACGATGCGTCTAGCCAATGGAACGGTGTGGCCGTTGCCAGTGACATTGGCTGTCGATGCAGATGAGCACGATGATCTTGTGCCTGGCGACAGTATTCTGCTACGTGGGGAAGATGGAGTGGATTATGCGATTTTGCGGGTGAATAGCTGCTATGTGCCAGATAAAATGCGTGAGGCAGAGCTCGTTTTTCGTACGGTGGATCTCGCTCACCCTGGTGTGAAAAAACTGTTTGAAAAGCCAAACCTATACGTGGGTGGTCCCATAGAAGTACTGCAAAAGCCACGGCCTGAGCGCTTCTCTGATTTTTATTTGACGCCGGCTGAAACGAGAGAACGATTTCGAAAAAATGGCTGGAAAACGGTGGTTGGTTTTCAAACGCGCAATCCCGTTCACCGGGCGCATGAATATATTCAAAAGGCGGCATTGGAGATTGTTGATGGCCTTTTTCTCAACCCACTGATGGGGGAAACGAAGTCAGACGATGTTCCTGCACAAGTACGAATGAAAAGCTATCTCGCCCTTTTGGAAAATTACTATCCGCACAACCGTGTACTGCTCGGCGCTTTTCCGGCTGCCATGCGATATGCAGGTCCGCGAGAGGCGGTCTTCCACGCATTGGTACGAAAAAATTACGGTTGTACACACTTTATCGTCGGCCGCGATCACGCAGGGGTAGGCGATTACTACGGGACGTATGATGCTCAGCACATCTTTTCCGAGTTTGCGCCAGGCGAGCTCGGTATCCAGCTGCTCTTTTTTGAGCACAGCTTTTACTGCACGGCATGCCAAGGTATGGCAACGACCAAGACGTGCCCGCATGACAAAGACTCTCATCTGACCTTATCGGGAACAAAAGTGAGGGAAATGTTGAGAAACGGGATCACGCCACCTCCGGAATTTACTCGTCCGGAAGTCGCAACGATTTTGATAGAGGGATTGAAATCCCCGCAATAAAACGGAACCGAAAAGGAGGAGAGGGACGGCAATGCCGTTCTTTTTCCGTTGCAAAAACTGGACAGGTTTTCAAGTTTTCAGTGAAAAACGTCTCGACGTTTTTCATAAAAGTATAGCGACCGCTTGCGGTCAACAAAACGGTTTTGACCGTTTTGTTGTATCCGCTTTCAAGCAAAAACCGCGCCGTATAGCCATTTCTTACTGAGCATTCGTTCGGACGAAAGTCCAGTAAAATCTTTTTGTTTTCGTTGACACCCCCTAGGTGCCTAGCTATAATCAGACGTAACACTTTATTCTGACAACAACAATATTGAAAATATTGTTTAAATAGTAGGCCATGACGAGGATGGTGCGCGTTACCCCTTTTACAGAGAGCCCTGATGCTGAGAAACGGGTATAGGGTACGCCGCATTGCTCACCTCCGAGCCGTTTAGCTGAAACTTGCTTTGCAGGTAGTAGGCCAAACCGCTTAACACCCGTTAACGTGTTACAGTCCACATTTGCTGTGACTGGCTGAGATCGGCTGACCGTGAGGCGCCGATAAAGTTGGGTGGTACCGCGAACCCTTTCGCCCCAAAAGACATGGAAATAAAACCGTGTCGGGGCGAAAGGGTTTTTCTATGTGTCTATAGTTATTTTCAATACCTGTTGAGAATTGGGAGGAGGAGAGGTTAATGAGTGTTGAAATGGCCGAATTGCAGAAAAAGAACGGCATTCCACCGATTCAGTTCGGGGAAGAAGTGACAGGAGCAGAAACGCTGCTGCGCTGTTTGATCCTGGAGCAGGTCGAATACATTTTCGGCTATCCAGGCGGTGCGGTGCTCCCTATTTATGACTCCCTGTACGGGAGCTACTTCAAGCACATTTTGACTCGCCACGAGCAAGGCGCTATCCATGCTGCTGACGGATATGCCCGAGCAACAGGCAAACCGGGTGTATGTATCGCTACTTCCGGTCCGGGAGCAACGAACCTCGTAACGGGGATTGCAACCGCTCAGATGGACTCGGTTCCGCTGGTCTGCATCACGGGTAACGTGGCACAGTCGCTGATTGGTACCGACGCGTTCCAAGAGGCAAACATTACGGGAATTACCATCCCGATTACGAAGCACAGCTACTTTGTCCGCGATATTCGCGATCTCCCGCGGATTGTGAAGGAAGCTTTCCACATCGCGACGACCGGTCGTCCGGGCCCAGTATTGATCGACATTCCCAAAGACGTCGCCAATGCAAAGGCACCATTTACCTACCCGGATAAAGTGGAGATTCGCGGCTACCGCGCTTCACTCGTACCAAGCGACGAAGAAGTACAAGAGTTTGTAAAAGCAGTTGGCGAAGCGAAGCGTCCAGTCATATTGGCGGGCGGGGGAATCATTGCAGCTCAAGCAGAGAAAGAATTGCGCGACTTTGCAGAAAAAACACGCATTCCGGTGATCAACACCTTCATGGGATTGGGCGGTTTCCCTGGAACACACGAGTTGTCGCTGGCAATGCCAGGGATGCACGGAAATTACACAGCGAACCAAGCGCTCTTAAATGCGGATTGTGTGATTGGTCTGGGAGCACGCTTTGATGACCGGATCACGATGGGACGCACCAAGGAGTTCGCACCAAAAGCCCGCATCGTACATGTCGACATCGATCCGGCAGAGCTGGGGAAAAACGTAGACACAGCCGTAACAGTAGCGGGCGACGTAAAGAGCACGCTGGCAAAAGCGATTCCGCTCGCAAAAGCTTGTGATTCGGAAGCGTGGATCAGCCAGTTGAAAGAGTGGCAAAAACAATATCCGTACAAGTACAAAAAAGATGGCGACGTATTGAAGCCACAAGCCGTCATTGAACTCTTGTACAACTCCACAGATGGGGAAGCGATTGTCACAACAGATGTTGGACAACACCAGATGTGGACAGCTCAATACTATAAGTTCAAGCACCCGCGTTCCTTTATCTCTTCCGGTGGTCTCGGCACGATGGGCTTCGGCTTCCCGGCAGCAATTGGCGCACAGATCGCTCACCCGGATCGCACGGTAATCTCTGTCGTTGGGGATGGCGGATTCCAGATGACCAACCAAGAGCTGGCAATCGTCTCCCAATACAACATTCCGGTTAAAGTAGCGATTGTGAACAACCAGTGCTTGGGAATGGTTCGTCAATGGCAGGAGCTCTTCTACGATAATCGCTATAGCCAAATCGATCTGACGTGCAGCCCAGATTTTGTCAAGCTGGCGGAAGCATATGGCGTAAAAGGCTTGCGAGCAAGCACGCCGGAGGAAGCCGAAGCAGTTTGGGCAGAGGCGCTTGCGCATGATGGACCAGTCGTGGTGGACTTCCGAGTAGCACAGGAAGAAAACGTATATCCGATGGTTGCATCAGGCGACACATTAGATCAGATGGAATTGGGGGACGATTAGGATGCAGCAACATACCATTTCCGTACTCGTCAACGACCAGCCAGGCGTTTTGACCAGAGTGGCCACACTGTTCGGCCAACGCGGCTTCAACATCGACAGCATTACGGTGGGAGGCACGGAAGAACAGGGCCTGTCCCGGATGATCATTTCAACCGGGGGAGATGACCGCCAAATCAATCAGCTCATGAAGCAATTGCACAAGCTGATCGATGTCATCTCCGTCACGAATCTCAGCGAGAACCCTTTTGTTTCACGGGAACTGGCACTGATTAAAGTGACGGCATCGCCCAGCCAGCTGGCAGAGTTAAATGGAATTGTCGAGCCGTTCCGTGCCGCGATCGTCGATGTGGGCCCTAGCTCACTGATCGTGCAAGTAACGGGTGACACCGAAAAGATTGATGCGCTGCTCGTTCTATTACAAAGCTACGGCGTTATTGAACTGACAAGAACAGGTTCAGTAGCGATGGCGCGCAGTATTGTTCCAGCAACAGCCGCTGCAACGGTTTAAATTGCAAAATTTCAGAATAAAAATTCAAACTAAACATTTTTAGGGAGGCTATACAAATGGTAAAAATGTACTATGAAGCGGACGTAAAACAAGAGGTACTGCGTGGGAAAACAATCGCAATCATCGGCTACGGTAGCCAAGGTCATGCACAAGCACAAAACCTGCGCGACAGCGGCTATAAAGTAGTTGTGGGTCTGCGCCCAGGGAAATCTTGGGATGTTGCAGCGAAAGACGGTTTTGAAGTTTTGACTGTAGCAGAAGCAACCAAACGCGCTGACGTGGTTCAAATCCTGATGCCAGATGAACGTCAAGCACAAGTATACCGCGACGAGATCGCGCCAAACCTGAAATCCGGCGCTGCACTGTGCTTCTCTCACGGATTCAACATCCACTATGCGCAAATCGTGCCACCAGCTGATGTAGACGTAATCATGGCAGCGCCAAAAAGCCCAGGCCACCTGGTTCGTCGCGTATACCAAGAAGGCTTCGGCGTACCTGGTTTGATCGCGATCTACCAAGATGCAACTGGCAACGCGAAAGATCTCGCACTCGCATACTCCAGCGGTATCGGTTGCACAAAAGCTGGCGTAATCGAAACATCTTTCCGTGAAGAGACAGAAACAGACCTGTTCGGTGAGCAAGCAGTATTGTGCGGTGGCGCAAGCGAGCTGGTAAAAGCAGGCTTCGATACATTGGTGGAAGCAGGTTATGCTCCTGAGATCGCGTACTTCGAGTGCTTGCATGAACTGAAGCTGATCGTTGACCTGATGTACGAGGGTGGCTTGGCTCGTATGCGCTACTCCATCAGTGACACAGCTGAGTACGGTGACTACAGCACAGGTCGTCGCATCATCACAGATGAAACACGCAAAGAAATGAAAAAAGTACTGGCAGAAATCCAAGACGGTACATTCGCTCGCAATTGGATCTTGGAAAACCAAGCAAACCGTCCTGGCTTCACTTCCCGTCGCCGCCTGGAATCCGAGCATGGTATCGAGGTAGTAGGGGAGCAGCTGCGCGGCATGATGTCTTGGATCAACAAAGATACGAAAAAAGAAGAAGCGAAAATCGGCCAATAATTGCCGTGTAAAAAATCTATATATAATGTAGGGAAAAATGTGGAGGTGAAAAGTTCATGCGGACCATTGAGATTTTTGATACGACACTGCGCGATGGGGAGCAGTCTCCGGGCGTCAATATTAGCACGAACGAAAAGGTGGAGATCGCCCTTCAACTCGAGAAGCTGGGCGTAAACAAAATTGAGGCGGGCTTCGCTGCTGCCTCCCCTGGTGACCAAAAGTCTGTGGCCGAAGTTGCAAAACGGGTGAAGAATGCAACCGTCGTCAGTCTGGCTCGCGCCGTAAAAGACGACATGGATAAGGCATACGAAGCGCTTCGCAACGCACAAAACGCTTCCCTCCACGTCTTTCTCGCAACATCTCCGATTCACCGTCAGTTCAAGCTGAACATGAGCAAGGAAGAAGTCCTTGCTCGGGCGGTGGAGGCGGTTACCTATGCGAAAAAGTACTTTACGGAAGTTCAGTTTTCCGCAGAGGATGCAGCGCGTACCGAGATCGACTTTTTGGCAGAGGTTGTAGAGGCGGTAATCAAGGCAGGGGCTACCACGGTAAATATTCCAGATACGGTTGGCTACATGACGCCGTATCAATACGGAAACATTTTCCGTGAACTGAAAAAACGCGTGCCTTCTACTGATCTGATTCGTCTGAGCTGCCATTGCCACGATGACCTCGGGATGGCAGTCGCCAACAGTCTCGCTGCTGTCGAGGGTGGAGCTACGCAAGTGGAGGGCACCATCAATGGAATCGGAGAGCGTGCTGGAAATGCAGCTCTGGAAGAAGTGGCTCTTGCATTGGAGACCCGCAAGGATTACTACCAGGCGACGACCAAGCTGAATTTGAAAGAAATCGCACGGACCAGCCAGCTGGTGAGCCGTTTGACTGGGATGATCGTGCCAGGAAATAAAGCGGTCGTGGGTGCAAATGCTTTTGCGCACGAATCCGGTATTCACCAGGATGGTGTGTTAAAAGAAGTCACTACGTACGAAATCATCCGTCCGGAATCGGTCGGCTTCAAGTCAAACAAACTGGTTCTCGGCAAGCACTCTGGGCGCCATGCATTCAAAGAAAAGCTGGTTGATCTGGGCTATCACCTGGAGCAAGAAGAGGTAAACGCAGCGTTTGCAGCGTTCAAAGTATTGTGCGACAAAAAGAAAGAAATCACCGATGACGACATCCTCGCATTGGTCGACTCCAAGATGGTTCGCGGACCTGAAGCGTTCCAGCTGGAATCCGTACAGCTCGCTTATGGCAACATTTCTGTTCCGACAGCGAGTGTACGACTGGTTCGTGCCGACGGATCGGTATGCGAAGAAGCCGCATGTGGAAATGGATCGGTTGATTCTATCTACAAAGCGATTGACCGCGCTACCGGAGAAGAAGTCTCCCTCGTCGATTACAAAATCCTTTCTGTTACTCACGGGCAAGATGCGTTGGGTGAAGTGTTTGTACGCCTTCAACAGGGCGATCTGATTGTAACGGGACGCGGTGTGAGTACAGATGTGCTGGAAGCAAGCGCCATTGCCTATGTACGGGCAGTCAACAAGATCATGGAGCGGCGTGGCGAGCCTGCGCCCGTCAGTGCAACGATATAAAGATAGGGTCAAATGTGGATAGGATCATAGGAACCAGCAGCGTTCGGAAACCATTACGTATAGAAAAGCGGGATAAACGATGAAGAAAAACTATCGCATCGCCGTTCTTCCTGGAGACGGTATTGGACCAGAAATCATGCAGGAAGCGGTCAAAGTCCTTACACTCGTAGGGGAACTTGAAGGTGTTACTTTTACATGTGAAGAAGGCCGGATCGGTGGTATCGCAATCGATACGGATGGAACACCGTTGCCAGAAGAAACGGTAACGCTGGCAAAGCAAGCGGATGCTGTGCTCTTGGGAGCCGTTGGCGGACCGAAGTGGGATCAGAATCCTGGGCATCTTCGTCCAGAAACAGGGCTGCTTGGCATTCGTAAAGCGCTTGGTCTGTTTGCGAACATTCGCCCAGCTACCATGCACAGCTCTCTGGTGGATGCGTCCTCCCTCAAGCCAGAAGTCGTTTCTGGCGTTGACTTGATCGTTGTACGTGAACTGACCGGGGGGATTTACTTCGGTGAGAAAAAACGCTATGACGGTCCAAACGGTGAAGTCGCAGAAGACCAGTGCATCTATCATGAAGCGGAAGTCGAGCGAATCATTCGAGTCGGCTTCGACATTGCGCGCAAACGCCAAAAGCGTCTCGTATCTGTTGATAAGGCAAACGTCCTCGAAAGCTCCCGCCTCTGGCGCAAGGTAGCCGAGCGAGTAGCGGCCGACTATCCAGATGTAGAGCTGTCTCATCAGTTGGTAGACTCTTGCGCGATGCAGCTCGTACGAGAACCAAAGCAGTTTGACGTCATCGTGACGGAAAACATGTTTGGCGACATCTTGAGCGATCAGGCGGCGATGCTGACTGGTTCTATTGGGATGCTGTCCTCGGCGAGTCTGGCAGCAGGCAGCTTTGGCCTGTATGAACCGGTTCATGGCTCTGCCCCTGACATTGCTGGAAAAGGCATTGCCAATCCGTTGGCAACCATTCTGTCCGTAGCGATGATGCTTCGTCTCTCGCTCGGTATGGATGAAGCGGCAGCAGCCGTGGAAAACGCAGTTTGGTCCGTACTGGAAGCAGGACATCGCACTGGCGATATCGCGGCAGACCGAAGCAAAGCGATTGGCACAGTAGAGATGGGTCAACTGGTTCGCGACGAGCTGTCCAAACAGTGGCAAAAACAATAAATCTACACAATATGAAACCCTGCCAAAGTCCTTCGGGTGCTTTGGCAGGGTTTTATCCTTTTTATATGGTTTATCCGATGGTGATCTTCCCTTTTGGATAACGGAAGTATTCCTTCTGCTTGCGCTGCGCAAGGGCAAAGGCAATCGTGAGAGGTCCCACCCGACCAGCAAACATCGTCAAAATGATCAACGCTTTGCCGAGGGGTGTTAGGTTAGGAGTTAGTCCCATGGATAGTCCAGTTGTAGCAAAAGCAGAGGTGACTTCGAACAGGACCATCTCAAAGCGCGCCCCTGTTTCGGTAATAGAGAGGACCATCGTCATGACAAGCACAATGAACAGGGCAATCATAGTCAATGTCAGCGATTTGTAGACCATGTGCGACAGGATGCGTTGCCGGAAGAAGATGACATCTTCTTTCCCTTTTACTTGGGCGATAACTGCACCAATCAGTGTGGCAAATGTCGTCGTCTTGATACCCCCACCAGTCGAGCCAGGGGAAGCACCGATGAACATCAGGATAATAATGAGGAAAAGCGACGACTGATACATGTCACCGATATTCAATGTGTTGGAACCTGCCGTACGGGGTGTAACCGATTGATAGAAGGAGCCGAGCACTTTGCCCATCATGGATAGGGGCTGCAACGTTTTTGGATTGTTGTACTCCAAAATAAAAATAAGCACTGTTCCTGCTGTAATCAAGAGACCGGTTGTTGTCAGTACGACTTTCGTATGTAATGACAAGCGGCGGTTATGACGATAATCGTATAACTCACTGACCACGATGAAACCAATACCGCCAAGAATGATCATCAGACAGACGACGAGATTAACGAGCGGATCCTCCACATAGGCTGTCAAGCTGGCGAACTCGCCCATAAGGTCAAAACCAGCGTTGTTAAAGTTAGAAATCGCATGGAAAAAGCCGAAGTAGATCGCTTTTTGCAGAGGAAAATCAAAGGCAAAACGAATAGAGAGAAGCACCCCGCCTATAAACTCAGTAAGGGCAGTAAAAATCAAAATCATTTTGGCCAAACGTACGATGCCTTCTATCGACATCTGATTCAGGGATTCTTGCAGGATGAGTCGCTCGCGCAAGGAGATCTTTTTGCGCATGATCAATGCGAAAAATGTAGCGAACGTCATGAATCCGAGACCGCCAATTTGAATGAGCGATAAAATGACGAGTTGACCAAAGGTCGTGAAAGTCGTTCCAGTATCGACGACAACCAAGCCTGTTACACACGTAGCAGAGGTGGCCGTAAACAGAGCATCAAGCCAGTGCAGACCAAGTCCATCCACAGTAGCGACCGGGAGTGTCAAAAGCAGCGCTCCCAGGAAGATAATCAAGGCAAACCCAAGTACAAGCGTTTTTGGTGGATCAAGGTGAAGTTTTTCTACGATTTTTTTAATCATAGCAGGTTATACCTCGGCTTTTTTCGAGTCTTGTGAAAGGGAAATAGGGAAATCCATTTGTTAGTATGGCATTTCCCTTGGAAAACTTACCGAAGAAGAGCAGCACCCAATCGGTGAAGCCAATGTTTCAACTCTCGTTCTTCCAGTGGAGCAAGCGGGAAACGGACAGCCGGGCAGCGCAGAATATCGGCAGGCTCATCCGCTACGCGAAAAGCATGGCCGCCAGTCAGTTCGAGACCTTCCTCTCGCAATATAGCGACGACTCTCTCTTCTTGTTCGGTTGCTCTTGCGGTTGGCGTGCCCCATTTGATCCACGTATTTAACCCGCCTGTGATTGGGAACATCCGTGCGTGATCGGGGAGTGCGTGCCGTCTTTCCTGCCAGAGTCGCAGGAAGCGGGCCTGGAACAGGGCGCGTCGATCTGCCAGAAACTCTTCATAAAACCATGGATCATCGAGGAGTTGAACGGCTGCCTCTACGACGAGCAGGGAAGGTTCCGCTCCGGTCATGGAAACAAGCTGGCTGTAGCGCTCTAATTCATCATTCGATAATTCAGAAGGAAGCATTAACACGCCCAATTGCAGATCGCGAGCCAGTGTTTTGGACAAAGAATGCAAATAGTAGACCTCGATTGTGCTTTTTGCCTGCGCAGCCATCTGGTACAGCGGAACACTCGGCTCTTCAAACCAAAGGTCGCCATAATGATCGTTTTCAATAAGACGTACGTTATGATTCTGTGCCCATTCGAGAAGCTCTTCCTTTCGTTTCAATGAATAGCTGATGCCTGTAGGGAATTGGTAATGCGGGTTTATCAACAGCCAATTGGCAGGATAATGCTCCTGCTCTTCATTGAGGGCTTGAATACAAACTCCTTCTTCATCCATGCGAATCGGGCGAACCGTAATACCGCACTGGCTCAGCAGGCGCAGGAACACGGGATAGCTATACTCCTCCACGTAGACGACATCACGCGCATTCATGACGCGCTGTGCTAGGAAGGCGAAGCCGCTCGTGCTTCTGTTAAAAAGCAGAAGGCGCTCTGGAGAGTGGGGCAGTCCCCTTCGGCTGAGGTGATCAGCGAAAACCTTGGCAGCCTGCGTTCGCATGATTTTCTTCTTCGCGGACGGTTCATCCAACACGGTCAGGCTCTCATAAAAAGCACCACGTAATCGCTTCACCAACTCTTCGCTTGGACGAGGGGAGGAATCAGCTAGGGAAGCAATCGGAATATCTGTGAGCGGGAGGCGATTTTCCAAACGAGCTTCTTTGGCAAGCTGCGTCAAGTAATAGCCTTTACCGTGCACAGCTTCCAGCCAGCCTTCCAAAGCAAGATGATCGTATGCTTTTTTGACTGTCTCCAACGAGCAGCCGCTAATTGTTTTCATATCTCGCAGCGATATCAATTGTTGTCCATCTACAAGAAAGGCACCACGCAGAATCGCTGTTTTTAATTGTTCAGCGAGTTGTACATAGATCGGTGTGTGCGATTGTTTGTGGAAATGAAAAGAAAAATAAGGTCGCTCTGGCATTCGCGCACGCCTCCTTGTCTGTCGAAAAAATAGCAGTCATCAGCATTATATAGGAAAGCGAAGCATCTCGGGTATAGGGAGTGAAGAAATTGTTGTCGGAACGACGAGGGTATTGGAATCGCGAACATGGTATCATGAGAAAAGATATATATTGAAGAAATGAGGAAATTACGGATGAGTACGCAGGAACACAAGGCGCTATCGCCCAAGCAAGTCACATGCATGGTCATTACCGTTTCCGATACTCGGACAGAGGATACAGATAAAAGCGGACAGTTAATGAAAGAGCTTCTGACTGAAGCTGGTCACAGCGTTGTACTTTATCAAATTGTTAAGGACGAGCCTGTACAGGTCATTGCGGCAATCGAAGCAGGAATCGCACATGACGACGTTCAAGTCATTCTTCTCAATGGCGGTACCGGCATTTCGCCTCGAGACAATACCTTTGAGGCTGTTTCTGGCTTGCTTGATAAGGAAATGCCGGGATTTGGCGAGCTGTTTCGGATGTTGAGCTTCACAGAAGACATCGGTTCGGCAGCGATGCTCAGTCGTGCGATTGCAGGGACGCGGAAAGGGAAAATGATTTTTTCCACGCCAGGCTCGACAGGTGCGGTGCGACTGGCGATGAATCGGTTGATCGTGCCGGAGCTGGGGCATGTGGTGCGCGAATTAAACCGGTAACGATTTGCCGTTACTAGTCTCGTATGGTACTGTTACGAAAGGAAAAAGATCGGTCAGACCATGAACCATCGATTGCAGATGGTTTTTTGGTGCCGAATTTTGCAAGGAGAGTAGACCCATCCATGAAGATTTTACTATCGACCTTAAACGCCAAGTTTATTCACTCCTCTCTCGCTTTGCGCTATTTGCGGAGCTATGCCCAGGAAGCATTTCCTTCGATTGAGCTGGTGGAGTATACCATCAACGATGTGACGTTAAATATAGTAGCAGATATACACAAGCGCAAGCCCGATGTCGTTGCATTTTCCTGTTATATCTGGAACATTCGCGAGACGCTTAGTGTCATTCGCACGTTGAAAAAGATTTGCCCGGATGTTCCAATTATCCTCGGGGGACCAGAGGTAACCTATGATGCGGACGAATGGATGAAGAAGCATCCTGAAATCGATGTCATCTGCATTGGTGAAGGGGAGCAGACCTTTTTGGAGCTTTTGCAGGTGTATCAGGAATCATTGCAAACCAAGCAGACTCCACGCCTGCGTGATGTAGCCGGAATCGCTTATCGCGAAGAGGAGTACGTTCGTTTTTCCATGCCGCGTGCGCAAGTGGAAGAGATGGACAGCATTCCTTCGCCATACGCGGACCATCTGGACGAGCTGAACAACCGCGTCGTCTATTTTGAGGCTTCCCGTGGCTGTCCGTTCAAATGCCAATACTGTCTGTCGTCGATTGAAGACGGCGTACGCTATTTCAGTCTGGAACGAGTGAAAGAAGATCTCATGCGTTTGATCAATCACGGCGTCAAAACGATCAAGTTCGTGGATCGCACATTTAACATCAATAAAAAATATGCGTTGGAAATCTTTCAGTTTTTGATCGACAACCACAATGGGACAATCTTTCAATTCGAGATCACGGCAGACATTTTGCGTGCAGACGTACTCGACTTCTTGACCGAGAACGCACCGCCAGGCATTTTCCGCTTCGAGATTGGGGTTCAGTCCACGAATGATGAGACCAACCGCCTTGTTCAGCGGATTCAGCGCTTCGATCGCCTTGCGCGTACAGTGACACAGATCAAGGATTCGAAAAAAATCGATCAGCATCTGGACTTGATCGCTGGTTTGCCTGAGGAAGACTATGCATCCTTCCGCAAAACCTTCAATGACGTGTTTGGTCTACGCCCGGAAGAGCTTCAGCTCGGCTTTTTGAAAATGCTGCGCGGGACAGGTGTTCGTGCGCGTGCGGCTAATCACGGCTATGTTTTTATGGATGAGGCACCTTACGAAATTTTGGGGAACAACGTCCTTTCCTTTGATGACATGCAAAAAATCAAGCGTGTAGAAGACATTCTGGAAAAGTACTGGAATGCGCACCGGATGGACTATACAGTGGAGTGGCTGTTGGCGAATCAATTCGAGACGGCTTTTGACTTCTTCCAGGCATTTGGCGACTATTGGGAAAATCAAGGCTGGAGCCGAATCGGCCATCAATTAGAGGATTTGTTCGTGCGCTTGCAGAAGTTTTTGCATTTCCAGCAAGTAGACGGTATGGGTCATGTGCTCAGCATGATGAAATTCGATTTCCTGCGCAACCAGAAGCATCGCCCGCGCAAGCTGTGGTGGGAGGATGTCATGGACAAGGAAGAGATGCAGCAGACGTTCGCTGTCCTAACCGAGCAGCGTGAGCGACTCCGCGATGATTTTGCGGCACATGCTGCATTGGAAAAAGATTACTTCAAGCACACGCTGACTGCCAAGGTGACCTTTGACATTGAAAAATGGTTGGAGACTGGTGAGATTGTCGAGGGTGACTTTATACTCGTCGTGTATTATCCGTACAAAGATGAAGAGCAAAATGCTTTTGCTGTCGTCAAGCAGGACGTCCAAGCAGCAGGCTAAACCACCAGATATCAGAGGAGTTGGGGGAGTAGACGCAGATGAACGCAAGCGAGTATACGGGGGCTGTCGAGGGACTGTTGCGTACACATGGCGATTCAATTGTGGCTGGCCCCATGGCGCAGTACATGAAAAATCATTTTCCTTTTCTGGGAATAAAATCGCCGCAGCGCAAAGAACTGACCAAACAAATCTTTCGTGATTATGGCGCTCCCGAAAATTGGGAGCAGGTCGTTCGTTCCTTGTGGGCTTTGCCAGCGCGAGAGTACCAGTATGTAGCGCTTGACGTACTCGAGAAGTCCAAAAAGCGTCTCACCCCTGACCATCTCCCGTTCGTTGTTGAACTTATCACGACAAAATCGTGGTGGGATACCGTGGATTATTTGGCTTCCCATGCAACAGGCAAATTGTTTGCCTTGCATCCCGAACTGATCGAGCCGAATACGACAGCCTGGATGGATGGAGCAAACATGTGGCTGCAACGAACGGCGATTTTATTTCAGTTGTCGTACAAGGACAAGACAGATCAGCGACTGCTTTTTTCCTTGGTGGAAAGATGCGCGGATTCCAAAGAGTTTTTTATTCAGAAGGCAATCGGCTGGGCGTTGAGAGAGTATGCGAAAACAAATCCCAACGCCGTGCGTGAATTTGTAGAAGCGACTCCAATCGCGAGCCTGTCCAGACGTGAAGCGCTCAAACATCTATCATGATAGAGTCCTGGTGTATCTGTGCTTGATAAAATACGTGCATCTATTGCAAAATAAACAAGTACCTTTTTTGAGATTCATACGTAATACATAGAGTCAGATATCGTGCGATGCCATAGCTGCTAGTATGTCAAGAAATGACCGCACTGTGGCAAGGATAGGGGATTTTGCCTCATGGAAGTCGACCTGCTGATGTCAATCATAGAGCAATACGGCTACGTAGCGATTTTTTTCCTGCTTTGGCTAGGGATTGTCGGTTTGCCGATTCCCGATGAGCTGGTTGTCGCTACAGGAGGATTTCTTGCCTCCATCGGCGTTTTAAACCCTTGGTATTCTTTTTTAGCGGGATATTTAGGGGTTGCCTCCGGATTGACGATTGGCTTTTTACTTGGAAAGTACTTTGGGAAACCGATATTGCAATGGCTGTGCAAAACCGAGAAAACGAGGAATGCCGTGAATCGATCAACGGGCTTGCTGGAGAAGTATGGTACTGCTGCTCTTTGCATCAGCTACTTATTTCCGGTTGTCCGTCATGTCGTACCTTATTTGGTCGGGCTTGGCGGTATGACGTTTCGTCGTTATGCGATGCTGTCTTATCCGATCGGATTGGTTTGGACCATCGGCTTTTACTTTCTCGGCCATGTATTCGGTAATAATGTGGAAGCCATTATCGAAGTCATCCGCAAATACGGTTTCTACGCTTTGCTGGTGATCGTGGTTGTATTGGCTGTGGTATTCTTCGTACGCAAGCAGTTTATGGCAAATCGGGCATATCGGGCAAAAGGAGAATAAGAAATGTACCATCAACAATTAGCTGCCCACCGCCGCAATTTCGTGCTGGTGCTCGTCATAAGCTGGGTCCTCCTCTTGGCAGGATACTTCAATTCGAATATCTGGGTGCTGGCGGCAGGAGCTTTGCTGCTGAATGGCTATGCTTATTACCTGATGCAGACAGACAAGCGTCTGGCGAAAGAAAAAGGTTTTCGGGTTCCGGAACTGAGTCTTTTGTTGGTCGCATTTTTAGGAGGAGGGATCGGTGCGCTTGAGGGTATGCTCATTCAACGGCATAAGACCAAGCATATGTCTTTTCTCATCCTGCTCCCGCTCTTTTGCATCGCGCAAATCTTGCTAGTCATTTGGTTAACGCAGCTATACTTGGATAAAAATCTCGTGTCGTAGATGGCACGAGATTTTCTTTTTGTAAATATGATTCTCTTGTTTGAAAATTCAGCCTATAATAGGAGGAAACGATAGAACAAGCTGAGGAGGTAGCTATGTCTCAATCAAGCCCCCTAACGAAAGCGTACGCACAGCAATTGGATGCACAGGACGAACTCGCGAGCTATCGCGAAGAGTTTTATCTGCTTCCGAGCCTGTATTTGGATGGCAACTCGCTTGGGCTCATGTCAAAAAGAGCGGAAAAGAGCGTACTGGACATGATGCAGTCTTGGAAGGAGCTGGGTGTGGAAGGCTGGACAACGGGTAACCATCCGTGGTTTTTCTTCTCGGAGAAATTGGGAGAGATGAGCGCAGCACTTGTAGGGGCAAGCCCCGAGGAAGTGATCGTAACGGGGTCTACGACGATCAACCTCCATCAGCTGGCAGCTACCTTCTATCATCCGGTTGGAAAGAGGACGAAGGTGATTGCGACCGAGCTGGATTTCCCTACCGATATATACGCACTCCAGAGTCAAATGAAGCTCCATGGACTGGACCCGGAAGAGCATTTGGTTCGGGTAGCGTCAAGAGATGGCCGCCTGATTGAAGAAGAGGATATAATCGATGCGATGACGGATGAAGTAGCACTGGTAGTCCTTCCGACGGTCCTGTATCGCAGTGGCCAGCTGCTCGATATCGAACGGTTGACAGCAGCTGCACATGAGAGAGGCATTCTGATTGGTTTTGACGGGTGTCACTCTGTAGGAGCGATCCCGCATTCCTTCAGCAAATGGGGAGTGGATTTTGCATACTGGTGCAACTACAAATACGTAAATGCAGGGCCCGGAAGTGTAGGCAGCCTCTATGTCAACCGCAAGCATTTTGGCAGGGCTCCGGGCTTGGCGGGATGGTTCAGTTCGAAAAAGGATAAGCAATTTGACATGGAACATACGCTGGATGCATGCGAAAATGCGGGCGCCTACCAGATTGGTACCCCACATATGCTGAGTCTCGCCCCACTGCTTGGTTCCTTGGAAATGTTCCAGGAAGTGTCTGTGGAAAAGCTTCGTACCAAGTCGCTTGGCTTAACGCGGTTCATGATGGATTTGATCGAGGTGGAGCTGGCAGACATGGGCTTTACCATTGCGAACCCACAGCAGGATGAACGCCGAGGTGGGCATGTCAGCCTTGAGCACGACGAGGCCATACGGATATGCAAGGCCTTGAAGGAAGCGGGCATTATTCCTGACTTCCGTGCACCAAACATCATCCGGTTAGCTCCGGTTGCTTTCTATACAACTTATACAGAGGTTTGGGAAAGTGTCCAGATCTTAAAGACGATTATGCAAGAGAAGAGCTACGAGAAATTTGAAAACAAGCGCGAGGTAGTTGCTTAACAGGTCCGACTTTGGTTGGACCTGTTTTTCTTTTGCGGATTTCCTTTCCATTATTGGGCACACTATCCGTACCTGTAGGCAGGCTACATTCCATGGAAGGGTGAGCAGGATGAGCCAGTTTTTTCAAGCATGGCAAAAAAGAAAAGAAGCCCTTCAGTCAAAAGCGTTGGAGCAATACACCAACAAGAGCATGGAAAGCGTCTCGGATGTCACGCTCACGACCAATGTGGAAGAAAACATTCAATTGATTGAAGCGCAGTTTGGAAAGTGTGACGATCTCGTCGTGCGTCGTTTTCAAACAAAGTCGAAGGCTCAAGCCGCTATCGTTTTTATAGATGGCATGGTGGATCGCAATGTCATCAGTGATTTTATTATCCGCTATATGACGACTCCCGATATCACCTATCATGATCCGGCGACAAATGAGCTGGATTTGACAGACAAATTGAGGCAGATCGTCCGAAATATTTTGTCTGGATGTGCGGTACTGATCATCGATGGGTGTCAAAACGCCTACTTGAATAACACGAGAGGTTGGGACAGGCGTTCAGTGGAAGAGCCTCAGACGGAATCAGTCGTACGAGGGCCACGAGATGGTTTTTGTGAGACGTTGTGCGTGAATGCAGCGCTGATCCGCTTCCGCTTGAAGGACCCCAATCTCAGAGTGCGTCATATGGTTGTCGGTGAACGAACGCAGACTGACATATACGTCATGTACATCGACGGCATTGCGTATCCCCCGATGGTGGAGGAAGTGATTGCGCGAATAGAGAGTGTTCATGTGGATTCTGTACTGGAAAGCGGGTATATCGAACAAATGATCCAGGATCGCAGATGGTCCCCATTCCCGCAGATTCAAAATACAGAACGTCCCGACAAAGTGGTGGCCAATCTATTGGAAGGAAAAGTAGGCATTCTGGTAGACGGTACACCGTTCGGTTTGATTGCTCCGGCTGTATTTTCGCAGTTTTATCAGAGTCCAGAGGATTATTACGAGCGATTTTACATCGCGACCTTGATCCGTTTTATTCGGATTATCAGTATCAGCATCGCCTTGCTGCTCCCGTCTCTCTATATCGCTTTTAGCTCGTTCCATCCAGAGATGATCCCTTCTCGGCTGGTCATTGCGATGGCGGCAGGACGATCTACCGTACCCTTCCCTTCTTTAATCGAAGCCTTGTTTATGGAGTTAGCCATCGAGATTTTGCGGGAAGCAAGCGTCAGGCTGCCGGGGCCAATAGGTCCTACGATCGGGATTGTTGGGGCGCTCGTCGTAGGGGAAGCAGCGGTAACAGCTGGGCTTGTCAGTCCTGTTATGGTGATCATCGTGGCTGTCACAACAATAGGTTCGTTCGCTTCACCTAGCTACAGTGCAGCAATCGCCATTCGCATGCTCCGCTTTCCGGTTATGTTCTTGGCGGGGATGTTTGGTCTTTACGGTATTATGCTGTTTTTGATCGTCATCCTCATTCACTTGTCTTCCCTGAAATCATTTGGAGTACCCTATATGTCTCCACTTAGTCCGATCAACCTAACGGGAATGAAGGACTTGTTCATACGGGCTCCTCATCATCTTATGAAAACAAGACCGATGATGTTTCATGTTCAAGATAAAACGCGAATGAGAGAGGAGGATAACCGGAAATGAGCCGGAACGAGGGGCACAGCTGGCACCAAACTCTATCGATGTGGCAGCAAATTTGTCTCATGACAAGTACCTTGATCGGTGTCGGCGTTTTGACCCTTCCTCGTACCACCAGCTCCAAATTATTCGAGGCAGGCTGGATCGCACCTCTGATTGGCTCAGCAGGTGCATTTGTTTCCTTGTGGTTAATCGTCAAATTGAGCAAGCGATACCCGGGGGAAACATTCATTGAATATAGTCACAAGGTATGGGGCTCGGCCAGTCGTCCTTGGGTGGGTAAAGTATTCAGCCTTCCTTGGATTAGTATCTATCTGGTATACCTGTATTTTTCCACGGCAGTCGTTTCGCGTGTTTTTGGCGAAGTGGTTGTGACGTCCGTTCTTTTGCAGACTCCGCTGGAAGTAATGCTACTGACGATGTTTTTGCTCGTTTTCTTTTTGTGCATGCATGAGGTAGAAGTGGTCGCCCGCGTGAACGAGCTATTGTTTCCCTTTATTATCTTGCCGCTGTTATTCATTGCGCTTGCGTCGTTCCAAAAAGCGGAATTTGGGAATCTACTGCCAATTACTCATGTGTCGATTCGTTCGATGGCGGAGGGGGTATACGAAGGGATCTATTCTTATTCCGGGTTTGAAATTATGTTCGTCTTTTTCGCTTATGCACAGAAAAACACGAACAAGGAGTTAGCAGGATTTTACAGTCTTTTAATTGCCGCATTGCTCTACATGTTAATTGTTGTCGCTGGTATCTCAGTATTCGGATACGAAGAACTTCAAAGGGTGACGTGGCCGACGCTTGAATTGGTCAAGACGACGCAGGTGCCTGGATTTATCTTGGAACGGTTGGAGTCAGCCTTTTTGGCGGTGTGGGTTTCGGCTGTTTTCACTACGGTAGCAAATGCGTTTTACGTTGTCGTTTACTCACTGAGACAGTTGTTTCGCAAAGGAATTTGGTTTCAAAGAGGCATGGCTGCAGTCCTGCTCGTCCCTTTGTTCTACTTTTCCCTTATACCGCAAAACATCCCAGAGGTATTTCAAGTAGCTTCGTTGTTGGGGTTGTCTAGCTTATTCATCAATTTGCTCATCCCCGTCGTTTACTGGATAGCCATACTCATCCGTGACATGATGTCCAAACGGGAGGGAGAGAATGTCGATGGGTAAGTCTCTGAGGAGCTTTACTCTGTTTTTCATCTGTATGTGCCTGTTGACAGGGTGTTGGGACAGGCGTGAATTGGAAGAGCGGGCATCGGTATTGGCGATTGCGATCGATCGGGCAGAAGAGGATAAAAATCTGTATAAAATAACCGTCCAAATTCCGATTCCAATCAAAATCGCGGGTAGCAGCGGGCAGGGGGGAGGAAGCAATGCGGATGCAGTGAAAATCATGAGCGTCACGGGACGAACGGTAACAGATGCTTCCAACAACCTGCAAATGCGATTGAACCAACGATTGTTTCTTGGACATACGCGAGTTCTCGCTTTGAGTGAGGAGATCGCCAAGGAGGGGATTCAAGACATTATGGACAGCTTCCGCCGCGAACCTCAAATACGGCGTCTTTTGTGGCCGATCGTCGTAAAAGGCAAGGCCTCCACTCTGCTGGAAATCAAGCCGGGGCTGGAGCAAATTCCGGTCGTCTTCTTGATGGGGTTGATCGAGAATGGAATGAAATTAGGGAGAATCCCCGACCAAACGTTAGGTGACTATTTCAATCAGACCTCCAATGTAACCATGGAGCCGTTTCTTAATTATGTAGAGGCCACCAAAAAAGAGGTGAGCTGGAAGGGGGTTGCTGTGTTTCGTGGGCACAAGATGGTGGGGATACTGAATCGCGTACAGTCATGGGCATTGATCCAACTGCGCAATGAAAAACCAGGTGGAGACATTATCATTCCGTTGCCGAATACCAAGAACGGTTATGTGAGCTTCCGTCCGCATTTTGTAAAAAAAAAGCTGATGATTCAAGAACAGGGAAATACAAAATCAAAAGGATCGGAGCCCTTTTCAGCTACTTATCATTGCGAGCTTCAAGGGGATATCGTCGAATTAACAGAAGACCTGAAAATCCCGCCAGAGCAATTCATCGTTCAAATGCAGGCGCTTATCAAAAAAGAAATGGAAGAACGCGCAAAAAAGCTCTTGCTCCAATTGCAAAAGCAGTATAATAGCGACATTTTGAAGCTGGGTCTTACCCTTCGTGCAAAGCATTACCATGAATACTGGAAGAAGCACAACTGGAAGGAAGATTTCAGGGATTTTCCGGTTCGCGTTACATACACAATTAAGCTGCGGCGCCTTGGTATGGAAATGCAATAGGAGAGCGATCACTGTGGAGAATCAACAACGAAATTTTGGTACCTGGCAACTTACGAGCATTATGATCAGTTCGATGATTGGGGTGGGCTTACTCACTATCCCGAGAACGTCTACTGTTCTTCTGCATCAAATGGGGTGGATCGGTCCTATTACAGGCTGTTTGATAGCATCCGTGGCAGTGGCGGCTATTGTGTATTTAGGTAAGCAGTTTCCAGGTCTTACCTTTGTGGAATTTATGCCGCGGATATTTGGTACTGTTTTAGGTGCCATCTGTGTGTTTTTTTTCATACTCTATCAGTTTTTCAATGCGGGAATAACAGCCAGATTGTTCGGGGAAGTTGTCGTAACCTCAGTATTGCCGAATACCCCGCTAGAGGCCATTATCGTCACACTGCTATTGCTGGTTGTATTTCTTTGTTGTCATGAGATTGAAGTTGTGGCAAGGGTAAATGAGCTGCTGATTCCTTTTCTCCTGTTACCGTCTCTTTTGATTCCACTTGTCGCTCTTATGAACGCAGATTGGTACAATTTACTGCCATTCCACGTAGAGTCGTGGACAGATGTCGTCAAAACAGGTATGGATACCTATACACTTTATACCGGATATGAGCTGTTAATGGTTTATTTTGCCTTCTCCATTCCAGGTGCAAGGCTTGGACTGGCAAGTATGACAGGCATGGGCTTTACGCTTGTCGTTTATGTGCTTTCTGTCATTGCAGGCATCACTGTATTTGGCTATGAAGAGTTGCAGAGGCTGGTTTGGCCTACGCTTGAACTGGTCAAGGTGACACAGAGGGCAGGCTGGTTTTTGGAGCGATTTGAGTCGGCGTTTCTCGCGATCTGGGTTGCTTCTGTGTTTACGACGATCGGGAATATGTTTTATGCGACGATTTTTTCACTGCGGCGTTGGTTTCGCAAAGGCATTCGCTTTCAGCAAATCAGCGCGGTGGTGATGATGGTGCCACTTTTTTACTTTACATTAGTACCGCAAAATATCGTGGAGTTATTTTCATATACAAATCACCTGGTCGTCATGGGATATATGGTTACTATCTTCGTTCCCATCTTGCTTGCCATCACCCATTTCGTGCGCAATAAAATCATCAAAGGGCAAAATGGGAACAACGAACAAGGGAGAGACATAGAGCCTCTCCCTTAGTGAATGGTGTTTTCCTCACGCTTTGTTTTTAACGATGTGTTTAGATCGGTTTTTCGGCTTGCTCAGGCAAGTGCTCCGCAATGGTATTGATCATCGTCTGACGAGAGGCGGCATCGCTGTTTTGCCACAGCACTTCAAACAAAACGCCTAAACCGGGGAGAGTCTTCTCCTGACCGCTTGAGATCGCGTCACTGATGGTTTCTTCCACTGCGTTTGGATCTGAGCCTTGCATTTTGTACATGATCGCTTGACGTAAATTGAGTGAGGCAATGTTCATGACCGTGGTTGCACCTCTCTTGTGAGAATGAATTCAAGCCATAGTATTTGTAAACCCGGAATCGTGCATACCATGCATGAGCAAAAAACGGACATGGCCGCTTTGTTGCGGATGTTTTGGTTGTGCTATAATGCTTGTTATTGGTAAGTTCCGTAAAGGAGAAGATTAACATGTCCAAGCAATTTGCCATTATCGGGATGGGACGTTTTGGTTCTAGCGTGGCGAGAACGCTGTACGAGATGGATTATGAAGTCATGGGAATAGATGAGAACGAGGAGCGTATTAACGAAAATATTCAATACGTAACGCACGCGGTAGCAGCTGATTCTACGGATGAACGCGCCTTGAAGGAAATCGGCATTCGCAATTTTGACGTAGTCGTCGTGGCCATTGGGGTCGATATTCAGGCGAGCATCCTGACGGTGTTGACGCTGAAAGACTTGGGTGTCAAAAAGATCGTGGCAAAAGCACAGAATGAGCGTCATGGACAAGTATTGTACAAGGTGGGAGCTGACCGTGTCGTATTTCCTGAGCGTGACATGGGAGTTCGGGTCGCCCACAATCTGATCTCCTCTAACGTTCTTGACTTTATTGAGCTGGCAGAGGACTACAGCGTGGCGGAGGTAGTCGTGTCTTCCAAGCTGGTCGGTCAAAACTTGCGGCAGCTGGATATTCGGAAAAAATACGAGGTCAACGTTATTGCCATCAAAAGCGGAGATAAATTCAACATCGCTCCTAGCCCGGATGAAGTCATCCAATACGGCGACGTGCTTGTGGTGATCGGGAACAACAAAGACTTACGTGAATTTGAGGAGCGGGCATAGGTTTATGACAAATGAAATGATTACTTCGGTACAAAACCCTCTGGTAAAGCGATTGCACCAGTTGCTGTCACGAAAAGGACGGGAAGAACAGCAGCGTTTTCTCGTGGAAGGGGCGCATTTGGTAGAGGAGGCGTTAAAAAGCGGGGCGGAGGTAGTCACGGTTATTTACGATCAGCAGCGTGATATGGACCCTGCCTGTCAGCGTGCTCTGGCTAATCATCCGGAAGCTGTCCAGGTCATTGCGGCATCAGAAGCAGTGCTGGCGAAACTTTCCGAAACAAAGTCGCCGCAAGGAATTGTGGCCGAAGTGAAGAAAACAGCAGCAGATTGGGCAAAATGGGTAGATAAGAAGAGGGAGAAACAAGGAAGCTTGCTGCTCCTCTTTTTGGACGAAATACAAGACCCGGGCAACCTCGGAACGATTTTGCGCACAGCAGAGGCGGCAGCAGTCGATGGTGTCGTGCTTGGAAGTGGCAGCGTTGATATTTACAACGGAAAAGTGCTACGAGCCACAATGGGGGCGCTGTTCCGCATCCCTGTCTTTACGCAATCATTAGTCGAGACGGCAGATGAATGGAAGGCAAAGGGAGGGCGAGTTTTGATCTCCTCCTTGGAGCAAAACAGTGTTTCCTATGACGAGGCTGACTATGCTGGTCTGACGGCAATGGTCATCGGCAATGAAGGACGAGGCGTTTCCAAAGAGATGTTTGCCAGGGCTGATCAATTCGTTCACATCCCGCTTTATGGCGGCGCAGAGTCGCTGAATGCGGCGGTCGCGGCAGGAATTTTTGTATACGAGGCACAGCGTAAAAGAAAAGATCGGCATGCTTAGCCGATCTTTTGCTCACTTTTCTTCTCTTTGTACTCTTCACGCGCGAGCTGCCATTGATCTTGCGCCATCCGAATAATGCCGCTCTCAATGGTATGATTGCGAAAGGCGAGTGCTTTGCCGAAATACTTGATGGCTAAGTCAAACTTTTCGAGTCTGCGGTAGAGCTCACCAATCAAGTACAGCAAGCGGACTTCGGTCATTTCCTTGTCGCCGCGTGTATAGTCGGAATGAATATACGATTGTTCATATTCTTCCACTGCCATATCGATAAAGCGCATTTCTTCCGCGATATTTTTCTGGAATCGATAAAGCCATGCAAGGCGCAAATACAGACCCGCTTTTACGGAATGGGGCTGATCCGTTATTTCAGCTGCGTAAATGGCCAGCTTGTAGCTGACAATGGCTTCTGGTACATGACGAACCTTGCCAAAATCTTTCGGCGTCCATTTCGAGGAGATTTGTTCATCCACAATCTGCTTTTGCCAGGGGGCAAGCTTGTCCCGGAATTGATCCGTAAAAGCAAAGCCGCATTCAGGGCAAACATTGACGGTATATAAAATGGGATTTAAGGATTGCTCTTTAAAGGTGGTATAAAAATCGCTGTCGCGATGAAGCATCGTCAACGTACCGCTTCTGATCCTTTTGGTCGAAAAGGTCGCTTGGCAATGGCGGCAGTTGCTTGTCTTATCGTAAAGGGCGGAAACATTATCAATCATGTCAAAATCCCCTTTCGAAGTGGTCATACACATGAAAACACTCTCTTGATATGTAACATTTGTAGAATTGAAAGTTCTCTCTTGTTGCGCTATAATTTTCCTTACGTCACAATTATAACGTAAAGCGATGACGGAGACTAGTACGCAGGGCCTATCTGTTTTTCAGGGAGAAGATGTCACAGACTGCGAGCATCTTTAACATGATAGCTGCCGAATTCACTCCAAAGCCGCACTCTGAACCGCTTTTCGCGCAGTAGGAGCAGCCGGGTCATACCCGTTACCAATGATCTGAAGTGAGACAAATGTCTCTTTCCACTAGTGATATTGTCATGGATTTGTCACAGGCTGGAAGTGAATTGTCTAACAAGGGTGGTACCGCGAGAAAAAAGTAACTCGTCCCTTTTCTGGGGCGGGTTTTTCTTTTTTTTTTATCAAATGGAAAAAGGAGCGATTCGAAGTGCAAACTCGGTTGCAAGAAATGAAAGAGTCCGCACTGGGCCAAATCAGCCAAGTGACAGAAGCCGCACAACTTCAGGATTTGCGTGTCAAATACCTGGGGAAAAAGGGCGAGTTGACAGAACTGCTGCGTGGAATGGGCGGCCTGTCCCCAGAAGAGCGTCCAGTTGTCGGTCAGCTGGTGAACGAAGTAAGGGAAGCGCTGGAGGCAGCGTTCTCCGGCAAACAACAAGCTTTTGAAGAAGCGGCTCTGAATGCCAAGCTTTCTTCTCAAACGATCGATGTGACACTGCCAGGACGTCCAGTACCAGCAGGCACCATGCACCCGCTTTCTCGGATCATTGAAGAGATCGAAGACATCTTCATCGGCCTGGGCTTTGAGGTGGCAGAAGGTCCTGAGGTAGAAATGGACCACTTCAACTTCGAGATGCTGAACCTGCCGAAAGATCACCCGGCGCGCGATATGCAAGATACATTCTACGTCACAGAAGAGCTACTGCTCCGTACGCAGACATCTCCTGTGCAAGCACGTACGATGTTGAAAAAAGAAGGAAAGACGCCACTCAAAATGATCTGTCCGGGTAAAGTGTATCGCCGCGATGATGACGATGCGACTCACTCCCATCAATTCACGCAGATCGAAGGTCTCGTGATTGATAAAAAAATCGGGATGAGTGACTTAAAAGGTACCCTCTTGACATTTGCACGTCAAATGTTCGGGGAAAACCAACAAATTCGTCTGCGCCCAAGCTTCTTCCCGTTCACGGAGCCTTCCGTAGAAGTAGACCTGCAATGCTTCAACTGCGGTGGTCACGGCTGCCGTGTATGTAAGCAAACAGGCTGGATCGAAATTTTGGGTGCTGGTATGGTACACCCGCGCGTACTGGAAATGGCCGGCTACAACCCTGAGGAAGTAAGCGGCTTTGCATTCGGCATGGGTGTAGAACGAATTGCGATGCTCAAATATGCGGTGGAGGACATCCGCCATTTTTATACCAACGACGTTCGTTTCCTGCGTCAGTTCAATCGAGGCTAGAGAGGAGAGGCAAAGATGAAGGTATCGTACCAATGGTTATCTGAATACGTCGATCTGAGTGGAACGACGCCCCAGGAGCTGGCTGAAAAGCTGACTCGCAGCGGGATTGAAGTAGACGCAGTTGAATCGCGCAACGCAGGTGTATCCGGTGTTGTGATCGGTTATGTAAAAGAACGCAGCAAGCACCCGGATGCAGACCGTCTCAACGTATGCGTCGTTGATGCTGGACAAGGAGAAGACCTGCAAATCGTATGTGGAGCAGCAAACGTAGACAAGGGACAAAAAGTTCTCGTTGCCCTGATCGGTGCGAAGCTCCCAGGTGGTCTGAACATCAAGCGTTCCAAGCTGCGCGGTGTAGAATCCCAAGGGATGATCTGCTCGGCAAAAGAATTGGGCTTAAACGACAAGCTTCTGGCAAAAGATCAGCAAGAAGGCATTATGGTCCTGCCAGCGGATGCGGAAATCGGAATGGATGCCATTTCGTACCTCGGCTTGGATGACTACGTGCTGGAACTGGGACTGACACCAAACCGTTCCGATTGCTTGAGCATGCTGGGGGTTGCTTACGAGGTAGCCGCTATTTTGGGCAAAGAAGTGGTATTCCCACAAATCGAGCTGACCGAAAATGGTGGCGACAACCCGATCCAAGTCAAGATCGAAGCGACGAATGAAAGCTATCAATACCACGGTCGTCACTTCACCAACGCCAAAATCGAGACATCTCCGCAATGGATGAAAAATCGCCTGATGGCAGCGGGAATTCGTCCGATCAACAACGTGGTAGACGTAACCAACTACGTCCTGCTCGAATACGGTCAGCCGCTGCATGCTTTCGATGCGGCACAGGTAGCCGATCGCTCTATTGTCGTTCGACTGGCAAGCGAGGGCGAAAAGCTCGTGACATTGGACGATCAAGAGCGCACGCTGGATGAGCAAACCTTGCTGATTGCCGACCAGACCAAAGGCTTGGCGATCGCAGGGGTAATGGGCGGAGCTAACTCCGAAATCACTGGCGAGACGAGCGAAATCATCCTCGAAGCAGCATGGTTCACGCCAAAAACAGTACGCCGCACTGCTCGTATGCTTGGCATGCGTACAGAAGGCTGCGTACGTTGGGAAAAAGGCGTTGACCAAGCACGTGTACAGGAAGCGGGAGAGCGCGCCGCTGCGCTGATTCAGCAGTTGTCTGGGGCAACGGTATCCAAAGGAATCAGCTCTGCTGTTGTAAGCGAAGCTGCGCCTGCTGTTGTTTCTGTTACGCTTGCAAAAATCAATCAGCATCTCGGAACTGACATGTCGGCTTCTGATGTATCGCCGATTTTCGATCGTCTGCAATTCCCGTATGAAGTAGCGAATGACAAATGGACGGTAACCGTTCCAACGAGACGTGGCGACATTACGCTGCCAGAGGATTTGGTGGAAGAGGTTGCACGTCTGTACGGCTACGACAACATTCCGACCAGCTTGCCTTCTGGTTCGACCACGCAAGGACAGTTGACAAAAGAACAGCAATTGCGCCGTACTATCCGCCATCATTTGATTGGTACTGGTATGAATGAAGCGATTTCCTATGCACTGGTTCATCCAGATCGTGTCGAGGCAGTAGCGGGTCTGCATCAGGAAAAAGTAAACCCTGTTGCGCTCATGATGCCAATGAGTGAAGACCATAGCGTTCTGCGCACGAGCTTGATTCCTAGCCTCTTGGAAACAGTCGCTTACAATAAAAACCGTCAAAACCACGATGTCGCGATTTTTGAATTGGGCCGTGTGTTCTTGACGAAGGAAGAAACGCTCACGCAGCTTCCGGAAGAGCGTCTGTATGTAGCGGGTGCATTGACTGGACAATTGCTGACACAAAACTGGATGGGCGCCAAGCAGCCTGTTGATTTCTTCCAAACCAAAGGGATTGTGGAATCACTCTTTGCTCGTTTGGGCATCCAAGCTGCCGAGTACAAAGCGGCACAGGACATCGAAGGTATGCACCCGGGACGTACCGCAGAAGTATGGGTAGGGGAAAAACGTCTGGGCTATCTGGGGCAAGTTCATCCGGGTACGGAAAAAGCATATGATCTGTCCGAAACGTACGTATTCCAATTGGATGTAGCTGCTTTGATTGATGTAGCTGCCGAGGTAGGACATTACAATCAGTTGCCGAAGTCCCCAGCAGTAACGCGTGACTTGGCTCTCGTTGTCGATCGCAGTGTAGCTGCTGGTGCATTGGAAGCAACGATTCGTGAAGCGGCAGGTGAGCTGCTTGAGTCCGTAACCCTGTTCGATGTATACATGGGTGAGCGTATTGCCCAAGATAAGAAGAGCATGGCATTTGCCCTTGTATTCCGTCACGCAGAGCGTACCTTGCAGGACGAAGAGATTCAACAAGTGACCACTGCTGTTATTGAAGCCTTGAAAAACAACACAGGTGCTGAACTGCGCATGTAAGATTGCTTGACGAAATCTGACATTTTCAGTAACCTAAATAAGGATAAAGTAGAGCAAAGGTCGCAGTAGGGAGGTATCTCTCGTGCAAGGTGATGGGAAAAATCGTTTGACGGTGGACATCTTTGGCCAACAATACCGGCTCAGTGGCAAGGCAAGTGTCAATCACATACGCATGGTGGCCGGTTTCGTTGATGACAAGATGAACGAAATCGCAAACGGCAACCATCGACTGGATACTGCCAAAATTGCCGTACTTTCTGCAGTCAATATCGCGGATGAATACTTCCGCTTGCGTCAGGAGTACGAAGAACTGCTGAAAATCATTCAGGAAGAGGCAAAGGCTAAACCGATAGATTAAGGAAAAGAGGGGCTTAAATGCCTCTCTTTTCACGTTGTGTGAAAATGAGAAGAGCCACCCCGTTTGATGGGATGGCTCTTTGTCGTATTTTGCCTATGTCTCCTGCTTGTCTCCGGCATCTCCATTGCGCAAATCCATATGTGTTTTGATCGGGATAAACAGGTCGATGATCCCGATCACCAAGGAAGCCAGAAGCGCTCCAAGAATCGTTACGCGGAAGCCAGCGACGATGAACTGAGTGAGATAAATCACGACGGCACTGACCAAGAAGCCGATAATACCACGATTGTACGGCGAAATTCGATCTCCGAAAATGGCTTCCACGGCCCAGCCAATCAGTGCGATGACAACGGCCGCGAGCAGTGCTGTCCAAAAACTGCTAACCGAAAAGCCGGGGACCAGAAAGCCGACAAACATCAGGACTACGGCAGCGACGATAAAGCGGACGATATGGCGCATAATCGTCAAGTGTACTCCTCCTTTAGGGTTGTTTCACTTTTCATTCTCTCACGCAAAGAGTAGAACTATCCCAAACGAAAACGTGTAAAATTATCCTTCGCTGGCGGTGCCTGTCCGTTGCTATCCGTTGCCCAAGTTTTCTAAGCTCCGCTGCCATGCTATAATGGGGAGATCGTAATGATTGCCGGTATAGACCGTCGCTCCCGCCCGCACGGTACAACGGTCGCCGCTGGATAAAGAAGGAGGAGCACAGTGGAACAACGGGTTTTAAAGACGTTAGAATACGATAAAATAGTCGCCCTGTTGATTGACAAGGCATCTTGCACATATGGAAAAGAAAAAGCGGCAGAGCTGATTCCTTTTTTACGTTTGGATGAAGTCATAACCGCTCAGCAAGGGACAGAACAAGCAGCAACCGTGTTACGCCTAAAAGGCAGCGTGCCACTCGGTGGCATTCGCGATATCCGCGGTCCCGTACAGCGTGCCAGATTGAACGCCATGCTCGCCCCGATGGAATTGCTGGATATTGCCAGCACCGTTATGGCCGGACGCAGGCTCAAAACATTTTTGCTCGACATGTGTGAGGATCACGAGCTGCCATTATTGCAACAGCAGGCAGAGCGTATTGAGGGCCTGCGCGAGTTGGAAACCGAAATTCGCCGTTGTATTGATGAAAACGGCGATATTTTGGACAGCGCGAGTCTTGAATTGCGACAGGTACGCCAGGAGATTAGACAGCTCGAGTCACGCATTCGCGAAAAGCTCGATCAAATGACACGCTCGTCTACTTATCAAAAAATGCTGATGGAAAACATCGTTACGATTCGTGGTGATCGTTTCGTTATTCCGGTTAAGCAGGAGTATCGTTCTGTATTTGGCGGAATCGTTCACGATCAGTCGGCATCTGGGGCGACGCTCTTTATTGAGCCGGAAGTGATCGTCGAGATGAACAACAAGCTTCGCGAGCTTCGCCTGCGCGAGGAGCGTGAAGTGGAGCGCATTCTGTATGTGTTGACGGAGCAGGTATCCTTTGCGGTAGAGGCTTTGGTCGAGAATACAGAAGCGCTGACAGAACTCGACTTCATGTTTGCCAAGGCTCAGCTAGCTTGGAGCATGAAGGCGATCTGTCCACGCATCAATGATCGCGGATACGTAAACATGCGAAAAGCGCGTCATCCGCTCATTCCACGAGAAGTTGTCGTTCCTGTAGATGTGGAGCTAGGTGGAGAATATCAGGCGATTGTTGTGACAGGTCCGAATACAGGGGGGAAAACCGTTTCCCTCAAAACAATCGGACTGCTGTCCTTGATGACTATGGCAGGCTTGCATATTCCGGCAGAGGAAGAGAGCGAGATGACCGTATTTTCCTCCGTTTTTGCCGATATCGGGGATGAGCAATCCATCGAGCAGAGCCTGTCTACATTCTCAAGCCATATGACCAATATTATTCAAATCTTGGCGAAAATGGACGACAAGAGCTTGGTTCTGTTTGACGAGCTGGGCGCAGGAACAGACCCGACAGAGGGTGCTGCTCTGGCCATGTCCATTATCGACCATGTGATTGATTCTGGTGCGAGATTGGTTGCAACGACTCACTACAGCGAATTGAAGGCGTATGCCTACGATAGACCTGAGGTTATCAACGCCAGCGTAGAATTTGACGTACAGACGCTGCGTCCTACTTACCGCTTGCTCATTGGGGTGCCTGGTCGATCTAATGCGTTTGCCATCGCAAGACGTCTGGGATTGCCGGAACACATCATTGATGTAGCGCGCGGCTCGATCAGTGAGGAAGACAATCAGGTCGAGAGCATGATCGCTTCGTTGGAACGCAATCGCAAGTCGGCAGAAGCAGACAGGCTGGCGGCAAAAGCGGCACGCCAGGAAGCGGAAGAGCTGCGTAGACAGCTGGAAGAAGAACGTGCCCAATTTGCTGAAGAGAAAAACAAGCGAATGGAGCGGGCAGAGGACGAAGCGAGAATTGCCGTCCAACTCGCAAAAGAAGAAGCGGAAACAATCATTCGCGATCTGCGCGAGATGATGGCAGAAGGCATGGAAATCAAGGAGCATCGTCTCATCGATGCGAAAAAGCGCTTGGGCAATGCCGTCCTTGAGCTGGAGAAGGAAAAGGTGAAGAAGCCGGCAAAAGCAGTTCGTGCCACACAGATCAAGGTGGGCGACGAGGTAATGGTGACGAGCTTCGGACAAAAAGGAACTGTGCTGGAAAAGGTTAACAATGAAGAATTCCTCGTGCAGATCGGGATCATGAAAATGAAAGTGAAGCGCGATGATATGCATGTACAAAACTCCATCCAGCAAAAACCGCAAGCGGCTCCGTACACCTCTGTGAAGCGTCGCAGTGACAATATCAAAATGGATCTCGACTTGCGCGGCTACAACGTCGAGGACAGCATTCGGGAAATCGATCAGTTTTTAGATGATGCGCTGTTGGCAGGCTTGCACTCGGTCTCCATTATTCACGGACACGGGACTGGGGTACTGCGCAAAGGCGTACACGAGTATTTGAGAAATCATCGCAATGTAAAATCCTTCCGCTTGGGTGGTCAAGGAGAAGGCGGCGTAGGTGCTACCATTGCCGAATTGAAATAAGAGGTCGGGAGGGACATATGGAAAGCCTTCTGCACAATCCATATTTTGCAACTGCAGCTTATTTTACTGTGTCTGGACTGGCGATGGTTTTATTCTTAGCCATTTTTGAACTGGTGACGCGTTATCGTGTTTGGGAAGAATTGAAGCGTGGGAACATGGCAGTAGCCATGGCAACAGGCGGGAAAATTTTTGGGATCGCGAACATTTTCCGCTATTCCATTCAGGCGCATTTGTCTTTGGGTGAAGCGTTGATTTGGGCGACATTCGGATTTTTCCTGTTGCTGTCTGCTTACTTCATTTTTGAATTCATGACCCCTACGTTTAATGTCGATCAGGAAATTGCAAAAGATAACAGGGCCATTGGTTTTATTGCGATGGTCCTGTCCATCGGTTTTTCGTATATCATAGGGGCATCCTTGCCTCGTTAGACGGGTTGAACGATATTTCAAACGGGAGTATAATTTGATTTGGCGAAAGAGTACCAAACTATTCTGCCCAATCAAAGTCCTTTTTACAATAAAGAGGACAAGCCAAGATTGTATGGGGGAGGAAAAGCCTTGGAAACGTTGTACAAGGTCCTCATCGGATTGTGTGTGCTTTTTATCGCTGCAGGTGTTTACTACATGTCCTAAAAATATGCGCAAGTTGGCCGCATGACTACCAAAGTCATACGGACCTTACTTAGAGAATGTGAAAGAGGAGATACGCAATGACTCAACCTGTAAGCGTAGCTGTTGTGGGATTGGGGTTTGTAGGCTTGCCGTTGGCGCTTACCTATGCCATGAAAGGAGCAAACGTCATCGGTATTGACGTCGTACCGCATGTCGTCGATGAGATCAATGCGGCACATTCCCATCACCTGGAGTCCTATCAGGGAAAAACGTTGCCAGAGATCCTCAAAGAGCAGATTGAAGCAAACCGTTTCCGTGCAACGACCTCCTACGAGGAAGCTGCTGCGGAAGTCCATAACTATATTGTAACAGTCGGATTGCCTGTCCATAACGGCGATCCTGATCTCGGACCGCTGAAAAGCTGTGCGCAATCGCTCGGTCGCGTACTGAAAAAAGGCGATACCATCATGATCCGCAGCACCGTCGTACCAGGAACGACAGAAGATGTGATTCTGCCGATTTTGGAGGAAACAAGCGGTCTTGTGGCTGGTGTCGATTTCTACCTGACATACTGCTCAGAGCGAATTGCAGAGGGGCGTGCTTTTGAAGAGTTCATCCACATGCCGCTCGTTCTGGGTGGCATTAATGAACAAAGTGCTGAAAAAGGAAAAGAGTTGTTGTCCTTCATCAGCGAGACGGACATCACGATCACGGATATCCGCGTAGTCGAGACAGCAAAAGTCATCGAAAACATCCAGCGTGATGTAAACATTGCAATGGTACAGGAATTCGCTCGTTTCTCCGAGGCATTCGGCATTGACACGTTCGAGCTGATCAAGGTTGCCAATACACACACACGTGTAAACCTGTTATCGCCAGGACCGGGTGTAGGCGGCTTCTGTTTGCCGAATGCGCTGTACTACTTGCAGCCTAAGGCACGTGAATTGGAAGTGAACCTGCCGATTTTGCAGTTGGCTCGCAACACGAACGATGCGGTGCCAGAAGTGTTGATCGGCATGCTCGAGCAAGCCTTGAAGAAAAATGGCAAGACATTGGCAGGAAGCCGCGTAGCTGTATTGGGGATGGCGATGAAAGACTTTTCCAATGACGACCGCGTAAGCCCTGTCCACGACCTGATCAAGCTGCTCATGGCAAAAGGAGTAGACGTTCGTTCCTACGATCCGGCTGTTCCGACTATCTATGATCACAAGGTTGACAGTCTGGACAAAGCAGTGAATGGAGCAGATGCGTTGTTCCTGACTGCTGTGCAAAAGGAATTTGCTGAGGCAGATTGGGCGAATGTTGCTGAAAAAATGGCGGAAGCACCGATCCTCTTCGATACGAAGAACCGCATCCCGCGTGACCTTGTCTGCAAGGCGACTGTGGTGCGCATTTAATTCTTGAACAAGTTCCACTGATTTGAATGCCAAAACCTCTCTAAACGCACGTAAAAGCGTTTGGAGAGGTTTTTTTTATAAAGTAGTGAACCATATTGAACGAGAGAGCCAATACAAGGTGTATACAATTTCAGGGGGCCCTCCGATGAATGATCAAATGTTAGAACTGTGGCTGGACCGTTTGCTTGATGGAGATCAAGAAGCTTTTGAGGTGGTCTACAGCATGACGCGGACAAAAATTTACGGTACCGTAGCAGCCATGGTCACGAATAAAGAAGATGTTCATGATATTGTAAGCGAAATCTACTATCAGCTATGGCGATCACTGCCTGCATATGATCGCAAGCGTCCGTTTCTTTTCTGGGTAAATGGGATTGTCATTAGACAGGTGAAAAACTGGCGTAGACAGATTTGGAGAAGATTCCGTCTGTTAGAACGAAAACAGAGCTTGGAAGAAGAGCAACATGTCGAAACGCCGGATGAGCCAATGCTTGCGATGGAGTCTGCCACAGAGATGCAGCAAGCAATCCAAAAGCTGCCGTTCAAGCTGCGGATCGTCGTGATTTATCGGTATTACTACGATTATACGTACGATCAGATTGCCGAACTGCTGGAAATACCCGTGGGGACAGCAAAATCGAGAAATCATCTGGCATTAAAGCGAATCCGCGAGTGGATTGACGTCGAATGGAATGAGGAGGAACTCCAAACATGTCTATCGAAAAAATCATAAAACAGTCTCTCACCAAACAAATTGACGAAACCACGATCCCTGATGAACTCGACCAGCGCGTCAGGCAGTCCTTTCATCGCTATCACGAAAAAAAGGAGACTGCATCGATGAAGAAAAAATTAGTTATGATGGGATTAATTGCTGCTATTATACTGCCGACTGGAGTATATGCGGCTTTAAATGGAACCTCTTATTTTGCAGACAATCCAAAAGACTTGAACAGTTTGGTGGGTGAAGAGGTTAAGCGAGCAGCGGCAGAAGGGTTGTCCATTCCGATCGATCAAAAAATTACCGATCAGGGGATTACGATTCATTTTACGGAAGTGTATGCGGAAGAAAGCAAAGTTCTGCTACACTATCGCATTGAACAACAAAATGGAGAACTGGTGCCTTTCGAATTCGATACGACAGGTTTAGATGTGGTAGGCGAAGCAAATGGCAATCCTGTGTACCAGGATAAAGGCTCGGAAGGTACAACGAGTGTCCTAAACTTTATCGGGACCAGCAAAGAGGATTATTTGCCTTTCTACTTAACAGACGAGTCCGGTAAGGAAGTAGAGGTGGGAATAGCCGATCATGACAAGCCAGAGGGCGTTCTTGCCTTCACCACGCATAGATTCAAGCTACCACAGCCACTCACTTTGAATGTCGATGTGAACCGGATCGGCAAAACAAAGGGCAGCTGGAAGGGACAATTTATTGTGGACCAGAGCAAAGCCAAAGAAGCAACAGAGGCTGCGAAGTAGGAGAAAAAAGTTCGGTCACGTATAATAAGCCTCGTAAATGGCAATAGTAACCGAGGTAAGACAATATTTCAAATGTCATGTAAGGGTTACATGCTAGGAGGCAAAAATGGAACGTGGAAGAGTAAAGTGGTTCAACAGTGAAAAAGGTTTCGGTTTTATCGAGCGTGATGGTGGAGATGACGTATTCGTTCACTTCTCCGCTATTCAGGGCGAAGGGTACAAATCCTTGGACGAAGGGCAAGAGGTTGAGTTTGACGTAGAAAACGGACAACGCGGTCCTCAAGCGACGAACGTTCGGAAACTATAAAAGCTGAAACGACAAGCAGACTCAGGTGATGGGTCTGCTTTTTTTATTGGTTAAGGAGTAGCTGCAGTGGGGGAAAGAAGTGAATTTCCAGTCTACGCTTCGGCCTACGCCCTGATGATGGAGGGGACTGTCCGCTCCGAAATGAATGGCGGGAGCGCTTCAAAAGTAGAAGGTTTGAAGAGGTATTTGCAGAGGTTGAAGCTGAAAACCCCCGCCATTCATTCCTCCGCTAAGTTGGGCTCCACAGGCGCTAGGACTGGAAACAAACAGAAATAGATAACAGAAGAACGGAAGAACTGTTTTCAGTCTTCCGTTCCCTCATTACCATTTTAGAAAAACTCAGCACCCGACGCCAGGTTCAGCATAGCGCGCATCGTTTTGTACATATCTTGCGGATTTGCTGCATTGTAATAAACCGTGTTTGTTGCTGTTTCATAGCGAGTGCCCGGGACAATTGCAGCCATCTCGGCTTGTCCTGCATGGGAGAATTCCATCGCCAGCTCTACAGGTACAGCTGTACGGAATGGCTGGATGTTGTTCCGGTTACGCAAAGCGTTGGCCGTCTTGCGCTTTAGTTCAGCGGTCGCTTCTTCACGCGAGAGACAGATAGCAGCCGTGCGGGATACAGCTTCCTTCACGATCGCTGTTTGAATGCCTGGGATCAGTTCCTGTGCTTCGACGGCGATGAGATTATCACCAGACACCATGACAACAGGAACGTTGTGCATGCCCGCAATCGCGGCGTTAAAGCCGAATTCACCCACGACTTGTCCGTTGATATACATATTGTGAACCACACCAGACATCGTATGACTGAGCACGCCAGGAATCCCTTGGCGGGTATGATAGCCGATAAACATCGCTGCATCAAAGCTCTCATCGAGTCCTTCCATCATAGATGAATCGCGTGGAGAACCTGCCAACAGTCTCGCTTTTGGATGGAGCTTTTCCCAGAGAATGTTGTTCATCGTGTTGTGGCTGTCTGCTACCACAATTTCAGTTACGCCAGACTCAAGTGCAGCTTCAATGACTGCATTGGCATCGTCCGTCATAAACTGGCGACCACGCTGATAGTTAACGCCTGAATCCGGGTTAATATAACTCGTATCCACAATGCCTGAAATACCTTCCATGTCTACCGAAAGAAATAGTTTCATCTCAATTTCACCCTTTCTGTCTGGTGCAGCTTGCTATACAAAATAGTTCCAATTCATATGTAACCAGATTGATCATGAGTAGGCAACCATAAAAACAGATTCTTCAAACAAATGATATGAAAAAAGCACGATGCCCGCTGTTCGCGTTTCACCGTGCTTTTCGTCATTTCAGTAACGTACGATAAAGAGCAACAATTTGTTCGGTCATGGTTTGGATGGTAAAAGTGGATTCTACTTTGTTCAGAGCGTTTTGCACCATGGTTTCACGCAACTGTGGTGAAGTCCATAACCGTTCCATTGCTTGCGCCAACAAAGCTGGATTCCCCGGTTCAACGATCAGCCCCGTCTCACCATCGAAAACAAACTCTTTCACACCGCCGACATTGCTTGCTACGACAGGAACCTCCGAAGCCATTGCCTCGATGATTGTATAGCCAAGCCCTTCGTACAGAGAAGAGTGGACAAAACCATCTAAGGCATGCAAGCACGCAGGAATATCTTGCCGAAATCCAGCAAAGCGAACACGCGATTCCAGCCCCAATTCTTTAGCCTTGGCCTCGAGCGCAGCACGTTCAGAGCCATCTCCGATCAACACGAGATAAGGGGACTCTTTCTTGTCCGTCACAAGCGCATGAAAGGCATCGAGCAGAATCGGGAGACCTTTTACGGGAACAAAGCGAGCTGCCGTCCCGAACAAAAAGGCGTCCTCTGGTATGTTCCATTCCGCACGCAGTCGATTGCGGTCATTCTCTCGTAAATGGTTTTGCCGATAAGGCTTCATGTCCATTCCGTTATAAATCACGCTAATGTCAGACGAGCGAACACCCTGCCCCCGCAAAATATCGGCAATCGCACCACTGATCGCGATATAATGACGGTTCCAATGTCTCGTGCTCATTTCCATCATGCTGACAATGGCATAGGCCAAGGAGCTTGTATAATCATAACGGAGTGAGCTGTGAACGGTGGTCAGCAAAGGCACCTTCATACCGCGAGCTGCCAGTCGGGAAAAGAAGTTGGCTTTAATCCCATGCGTATGGATAATCGCTGGTTGGAATGTGGAAAAGGCATTCCGCAGAGCCAGCAGCAATCGTAAGTCAAAACGTCCGAACTGATTCAGCGTAATGACTTGGATGCCTGATTCCCGCAATTTACTCGCGAAGAGAGAATCATAGAAGCATACGACTGCGACTTCTACTTCGTCGGCTGGAAAAGTAGTGACCAAATTGAGAATATGTTGTTCAGCACCGCCAAATTCCCCCCCGCCAATCACGTGGAGGACTCGTAATTTGCTCATCTGAATTCACCCGAATCGTAATTAAAAAACAACCTCTACCGAGGTATGTACATGGAGGCACGACCGAATAGGGGGTGTGCCGAAAAATGAACGATCATTTATAAACAAAGCCATTTTCACTATAGCAGATGCCTGCTAGATTCGCAATAAGACAGCACTTATGGTATCGTTGATGATGGAAAATTGAAATGGAGAAGGACGGTTACGTAAATGAATACGCACAACGTGTTGATCATATGCTACATATTTCCTCCAATTGGTGGAGGCGGCGTGCCAAGACCTTTGAAAATGGCCAAATATTTGGGGGAGTTTGGCTGGAATGTCCATGTGCTGACAGTAGATCCTGCATATCATGCGACGCTCGATCCATCCCTTTTGGCACAGCTGCCGAGTGATGTCACCATTCACCGTGCGAAGGAGTGGCAGCTGCTGCCGAATCGAGGGGGACAAGCCGCATCAGCGAGTGCCAATACAACGTCCACATCATCACAGCCTTCGTTCAAGGCGAAGGTGAAAAAACAGGTCGTGAATGTGCTGAAAAAAGTGAAGCCTTACTTGTTGATTCCAGACGACCAAATCCTGTGGATGCCGAATGCGCTCAAGCTGGGGCGGGAAATTATGCGCCGTGAAAAGATCGACGTGATTTTTTCCACATCGGGACCGGTAACGAACCATTTAATTGCAAAAAAGCTTTCCCGTGAGTTTGGCTGCAAATGGGTAGCGGATTTCCGTGATCCGTGGACGCAAAATATGCACACCTCTGGCATCGAATGGCGGGAGCGCATGGAAGAGCGAATGGAGGAGGCCGTGATGACCCAAGCGGATGCGATCACGACCGTTACTGCGACCTTCGCTTATAATTTTCGCGAGAAGCACCAGGACCGCATCAAGCGGATGGAGCTGATCTACAATGGGTTTGATCAGGCTGATTTTCAAGGATTGGCCCCTAGCCATGCTGCTCCGGACAAATTTCATGCGGTGTACGCAGGTATTTTGTATCAAAAGCGCAACCCACGCCTACTTCTGCAAGGCATCCGGGAACTTATCGATGAAAAAGCAGTAGACCGAAATGATCTCTTGCTCAGCTTTGCCGGGGTGTTCGATTATCCGGGGTATTCCGAAAATCGCGACTGTGTAGAAGCATTGGGGCTGGGTGACATCGTTCGCGTACTGGGAAACCTGCCGCATAAAGAAGCACTCGGATTGATGAAAGGCGCGAATGCCCTCTTGCTGATCGGGGATGTGTCCGCTGACGCAGGAGCGTATATACCGGGCAAGCTCTACGAATACATGGGGATCGGCAACCCGATTCTTGCTCTGAACAAAAGAGGTGAAGCGACAGAGATTATTGAAGATTTCCGTCTCGGACAAGTAGCCGATCCAGAGCAAAAAGACGAGATCAAGCAAGCATACCTGAAGCTGTATCAAGAGTGGAAAGCGCAAGGGCAAATGAGTAGCGAGGAACGCGGAGCGGATTTTGCAGAGCGTGTGAAACCGTATGAGCGTCGTGAGCAGGCGAAGCAATTGGCGCGATTGATGGATGAACTGGTAAAAAAATAGGACAGCATAGCCCCGGAGCCAATGAAGGCTGCGGGGTTTTCTTCGTGACAGACATACTTGTTCTGCTTCAAAATAAAAGGACCTGACGATAATCGCCAGGTCCTGATTCGTACCGATCAGTCTGCTGCCAAGCAATGGTAGCAGGCTTTTTTAGTACAGCAAATATTTTTCTACTTCTTCCGGTTCCTTGATGTGAATGCCACCCGTATCACCGTATTTAAACAGGTTGAACATCACTTGCTGGTCCATCGTTCCGGCCTCAGGAAGCGGCAGAATGATCCACGTCTCGTACTGGTGGATCAGACGGTCTTCCTTGCCGAACCAAAACGTTGTCTTGATCGTGGATTCCTTCAAGATGTAATCCAGATCAGGGCGTTCACCCAATTGCTTTTTCAATGGTTCAAACAGTGGGCTTTGGCTATTTTTCAGCCATTCTGCTCCTGTCATTTTCAATTGGAACGGAACGCTGACGACGCCAATTACTTTTTCCTCAGGCAATTGGACGGCCTGGTCCATGAAAGGCAGCCAGTCCTCGAAGCCTTTCAATACGTCGAAGGCAAGCGGCTCATCTGGAGCGGTCACAAACTGCTCGTTAGCCTTGATGTAGCGCTTGTCATGAATACGATAGTACGAATACGGCTGGGCAGCGATGCGGGCATCCACATTGTAGCCTTTTCCGTTGATGACAGCTCCATTGAACATGCTTGTCGTGGAGCGCGAGAGGATCGTATTTTTTACATGGCCCTTGTACCAGTAGGTCTGTGCCTCTTTATCCGTCTTGCCTTTTTCCAGAGCCGTTTTCAGCCACTCCGCACCTGACTCGGTTTGGACGGTGGTCGATTGATCTGGCTTCTGGTCAAAATTGGTGGTGGCAAAAGCCTTCGTCCCTGATTCATAGGTGCAGCCACCAAGCAGGGAGGCTGTGCAGATGGCAGCGAGCAGTGCCCATGCTTTCGTAGCTTTACGCATGGCGGAACCTCCTTACGACTCCGTATCCCAAGAGTCCCACGAATAGTGCGATTGTGAGTCCGAATACAGGAATGTTGTGCTGCTTGAACACGAGAATGCGATGTGTATTGAACATGTTCGCAACGATTTCGTTTTTCTTGTCACCGTCGATATCTCCGATTTGGACATTGATCAGCGGCAAGTAAATGCGCCAGTTTTGTTCCAATCCCTCTGGCGTGTAGTCATAACCAGCCAAATAGCGAGTCTCTGTGGTGCTCACCCAGCTTTTCGCTTTGGCTATGATCTCTGGCTTTTCGTTGTTGCCGATGGTAGCGAAGTTAGAGAAGCGGAAGCTCTTGTCGCGATCTCCGCTAGCCCACAAAATCTCCCACGTGCCGTCTGGCTTCGGCTTCAAGATGTACGAAGGCTTGCCAGCCACGAGCAATTCATCGACCTTGTCGTTGTCGATATCGGCAGGAATGAACTCGCCTGTTGCCAATTCAGCCTGTTTGCGTGTCAGTGTGTACGATTCTGTCAGTGTGCCATCTGGCTCGACAGACAGTACACTCAGGTGCTCGCCCATGACAACGAGTCCCTCGCGGCCATCTGGCAGCATCATGGTGGTCATCAGCTTGGTTGCTTTTGTCGTGCCGCCAAAAGGCTTGCCATCGTAGTTTCCTGTGAGCATACCATCCTTGATATGCAGATCCGTGTACTTCGAGCCGAGAGTTTGACGCAGGTCCATACTGCCTTCATTTTCCGCCAGCAGGTTTGCGATGTTTTCCATATCAAGCGTAAACGCACGATATGGTGCCGTACCGATTTGCAGCATACCTTCCGCATATGGTTGGCGTTGTACATTCGGTACCAATTGACCGTCTTTCATCGTGTAATACGGGAAGCCCGGGTAATCGGTCGGCAACTTTTCCTTGATGATCTCCATGGTATCTGCCGGAATTTGATCATTCGGCATCCGCACCATTTCGCCGTTTTTCCAGGTCAGGACGTAGAGAGAAACAGGTTCCGCCTGCAAATGGCGCAGCTTCTCCGCCATTGCTTTTTTCTCTTCCTCTGTCTCTGGCTTTTCAATTTCTTCTGGCAGTGGGAGCTCCTCCGCATTTCCAAGGGTGATGATCTCCATGCTGCCATCGCCATCGACATCATGCAGCGTGATCGGGAAGTAATCCACCCAATCTCCGTTGTATAAACGCTCCGATTCGTATTTCACGGTAAAGTTGCTCAGTGCAGTCAGTGTATCTCTGTTGAACGTCACATTCGCCAAGAGGGCGATCAGAACCAATGAGCCGACTGCACGCCAGTTGAGACGCCCGTACCATTTCACGAGCAGGGCAATCACGATGACGGCGATTGCCCCACCGATCAAGAGAGCAGCAGTCGTTTTTACGTCTACGCGTGTCAATGCCCGATCCAAGAGCAAGAAGCCGATGGTAAACACAAGCACTTGACGACGTTCAGACGGATGCACCACGAAATAGCAAAAGGCTAACAGTGGCAGGAAAATGAGTAAAGCAATCCACGTTAAATCAAGGAACGCAGGTTTTACGAGCAAATGGTAAATCAGAAACAGGGCAATGGCGTACAGCGCCCAGTTTATCGTTTCGAGAATAGGATTCCGGCGCATGCCCTCACCACCTTTTGTTTTGTGTCTGGTCGACGAATAATGCGCAGAGGAAGCCGCCAAACAGCCAGAAATAGAGGGCCATGAACGGCACCTCGAAAATGTTTTCCACGAGGTTATGCGTTGCTACCGCGATTAATCCGCCCAATAGGCCGAGTATCGCAAAAAAGTGCGGCGAGCCTTGGAGGTTGCGGATAAGTCCGGCGCCATACTTGAACATGGTGATTACAGTTCCAATTAACAGGATGATCCCGATCAGACCGTATTCCGCCAAACTTTTAAAGAAGTAGCTGTCTGAATAAATGGTACCGAAATGGCGAGCGGCAACTGCTCCGCCGTGATGGCCGAGCCCAACGCCGAACAATGGCTCGATGCGCATCTTGTCATAGGCTTCGCCCCAACGACCAATACGTCCGCCTTGGCTACTAGATTCGAAGTATTCAGGTGTAAACAGCGTGAAAATGCGATCTTTTACTTTTCCGACAAGCGGAACAGAATCAGGAACGAAGAACAAGGCTACAACCCCGATAATCCCTGCGATCACCAAGTATCCTGCGACTCGTTTGTTCCATATGTAGAAGCAAACGAATGCAGCAAAGGCAAGGGCAAACCAAGAACCGCGGGAGCTTGTTAACAGCATGGCGAGCAAAGTCGTCAGCGCAACGATGGCCCAAATCCATTTTTGCTTGCGATCCTTCGCTGTCATGAATAGACCAGCAGCAATCGGTGTAACCAACGCCATATAGCTGCCCAATACGTTCGGGCTCGTTACAAAGGAGAATGCACGCGTTGTCACTGCTTCCCCTTCCTGCACCCATGATTCGGGTGTTTTGACGCCAACGATGACTTGCAAGACACCATAGAGTGCCGCTACAAAACCAACCAGCACAAGTCCCTTCATGAACTTGTCCAGGTCTTCCATCGACTTCAGTAAATAGAAGCCCATGAAAAAGGCGAGGATGTACTGGTAGACGGAACGGAATCCTTCTACGCTCGCTTTCCAGGTCGCCATGTCTGTCACCATGATGGCAACACCCAGGACGAAAAAGGCTCCCAGCCAATGTTTGATTCCAGGCATCGTTCTGTTTGATTGCAAGAAGGCTCCAAACGTAAACAACATCAGAACGATGAGCAGTCCTTCATCCCACAACGAAGATATGACTGGAATCGGTAGAATCTGTCGCAAGACGTAATCGATTACTGGATAGGCCAACAGCAAATACAACCACGTAGTTGATTGGCTTCCCCACTTCAACACGGTTTCTCTCATTTTTATTGTAGTCCTCCTACAGGTAGGGATTAACCTATCTATTATAATGAATCTGACAACCCGGTAGCAAGCCGGGGGGAAAGAGGTTGGTAGGAACGATAGAAATAAGATATGATAACTAGGTAGTTTGAGGGTTTAGAACCAAGCCTGGAACGTAGGGTTTCAAATAGGGATAGGAGAAAAGTGGACATGAGTTTGTTAAAAATCGCTTCCATGATTGTCGTACTGACTCTCGTTGGAAGGCTTCTAGGCTTTTTTCGCAGTGTGTATGTATCCAGCTTGTACGGTACTGGCATGGAGGCTGATGCGTTTAATATCGCGGCGACGATTCCGCTGACGCTGTTCTTGGTCATACCGGGAGCGGTCAATGCTGTGCTGATTCCGACGATGCGCGGCATGATGGAAAAAGGAGAGCGGACGACTGACTTGTATCAGAAGATGCTCGCGATCATTTTGGGTATATTCGTTGCTCTCTCTGCCTTAGGGGTTGTTTTTTCTTACGAGCTTGCTGCGATGTTTGGCCTGACAGGTGAGAAGCTGGAACTCACGGCTAGCATGCTGCAATGGATGTGGCCATCAGCTGTATTCATCGGGTTAACAGGGCTGTGGTCGAGTATTTGCAATGCTCACCAGCATTTCTTTACACCGACGCTTGGCACGGTAGTCAATGGAGCTTTGGTGATTGTCAGCATGTATGTGCTCGTTCCAATGTATGGTCCCATTGGACTTGCGATGGCTACGACAATCGGTTATTTGGCTGCACTGTTGCCGATTCTTCCGACTTTGCGCGGATTCGGCTATCAGCATCGCTTCTCCTTCGCCTGGCGTGAGGACGCTTCTCTCAAAGGCATGGGCGAGCGTGTCATTCCGATTTTGATTGGTGCAGTCGTTGCCCAGGCGACTACCTTTTTGGAGCGAGGCTTCGCGGAAGGACTCGGAACGGGTGTCGTTTCCGCTCTCGCCAATGCGAACCAGATCATGCAATTGCCTCTGGCGATTTTTGTCGGGGCGTTTACATTGCCGTTATTCCCACTGTTGGCTAGTCACGTCAAGCGGGGGGAAATGACGGAGATGAAGCAAATCCTGCAAAAGGGACTTGCCTATCTCCTCATTTTGCTGTTGCCTGTGACGGTTGGACTCGCGCTATACGCAGAGCCTATCATCCGACTAGCTTTTGAGCGCGGCGCGTTCGATGAGCGTTCTGTGGCTTTGACAGCGTGGGCGCTGCCGTTTTATGGCGTGGGACTTTTCTTTTTAGCTTCGAGAGACTTGCTGACTCGCGCCTTTTATGCACTGGAAAACACGAAGACACCCGTTATTATCGGGGCGATCGGGATCGGTGTGTATGCTCTTGCCAACTGGTTGCTCATTCCCGTGCTTGGTCATGGCGGAATTGCCCTGGCTAATGCAGTTTCGGCTATCAGTCAAGCGCTCCTGCTGTTTGTTCTGCTATGGAGGGCGGTAGGTAGTCCTGTACGAGCGAATTTCCTCATGACTGCCGGGAAAACCATTCTAGGCTGCGCAGTCATGGCCGGTGCTATTTTGCTCGTCGATCCATGGTTATCCGTATTGCCTGTCTGGTTGTACTTGCCGCTAGGAATTATCGGTGCAGCTCTTTTATATCTCGTGGTGCTCATTTTGGTTCGCGAGCCACTTGTGTCAGAGTTGATGCAAAAAGTACGCAAGCGGTCTACTCCAGCGGGAGGGCGTTCGTAAGCGGGAATTCCCGGATTGCATAGCGAGTCTTACCCGAGCTTGCGGGGGGAATGGTCTCCACGTAAGAAACGTGGATGCTCACTTGTCCTAATGCCGCGCGAATTCCTGCCAAAAGCTTGGCTTCATCGGCAGGCAAAAAACGTTCGGGCTCCTTCACCAGTCGAAGGCTCAGTCGCTCCGGCTCATGCTGGACGAGCTGGAATGTCCGGAAGCTGTCCATATTGCGCACGATGTGATTAAAATAATGTCCGTGCACGTACTGTCCGTTTAATGAAAGGAACATGTCGTCTTCTCTGCCGTCGATCGAAGCAAGAAGTGGAAAAGGGAGATTGCATGAGCAGGCTGAATCAGAAAGCGCGACGACATCTCCTAATTGGTAGCGCAGGCGAGGCATGACGGTATTGTGCAGGTCTGTGACAAGCAGTGCTCCCGGGTGCCCTTTGTGGACGGGAATATGCGTGATTGGATCGACTACCTCCAAATAACAGTTCCCGGAAAAGGCATGCATGCTCCCAGCCTTGCATTGATAGGCGATGATTCCGCCGTCACGGGCGCCGTATTCATTCACCACAGGCGCATCAAAAGCCTGGGCAATCATTTGCCGCTGGTGTTCGTGCAGGCTTTCCGCTGTAGATACCACGGCTTTAAGCGGGATTCCGAGTGTCATGCCGCGTCGTCGCATCATCGTGGCAAGCGTATAAAGCGCGGAGGCGTACCCGTATAAATAGGCTGGACGGAATTCCCGGATGAGGCGCACGTTTGCTTCCAAATGTCTTTCGTCCAGTTCATAGGCAGAAATCATCATGCGGTTTTTCAACCAGCGTTCCTTCCAGCGGTAGCGGCGAGCTTGTTGGGCGTTTAATTCGAGGGGAGAGCCCCAGATCATCACACATGGGTCACCTATGCGAATGCCGTACCAGGATAGCCCCAACCAACGTGCAGCTTCATATCGCTCGACAGTTGGACGATCGAGATAAAAATGGGTAGGTTCACCTGTGGATCCTCCCGTACGATTTCCAATGAGTCTGCTTGTTTGTAGGCCTTTGCTCATATATTGATCAGCGTTTTGCTGAAAGTGTGCTTTGGTCAAAACAGGAATACGCTGCAAAAAACGTTCAGGCTTCTCGCGCATTTTGCTCCAGTCTGGCGCGAAGGCAGTATAGGCTGGTACGTTTTGTGTCGCATGATCGAGTAGCTTCACCAGCTTTTCTCGCTGCTGCACGTTAAGCGCCTCAGCAGAGAGATGCTCGGCTTCTTGCAATTCTTTCATGTAAGGACGGATGCGATTTCCTTTCAAAGCCTCCATTAACGGCCACTGTACATGGCGGATCAAAAATCCGGTTGTGGGCATAATATCCCCTCCTACTCACAGATCACACAGGCAGACGATGCAAATGAACGCCCATAACCGTTCATTTGCAGACCGCAAGCGGTCACATTCTGTCTAATGAAAAACGTCGAGACGTTATTCACAAAAATCAATGGAATCTGTTTTTCACCAGTATTCCTGCGAAATTCCATCGATATACCTGTTTGCTGGAAGAGGGAAATGATAGTAGGATAGAGAGTGGGTTCATGTCGATTGGGTGCCCCACGGGTATCCAGTCAAAGAGACCAATAAAGGAGTTACCCATGTTGAAAAAAAGTCATTTTCTCGCGGGAGCGTTGATCTTAGCCATAGCGGGGATTTTGTCAAAAGTTATCGGGATGTTCTATCGGATTCCGCTTCAGGAGATAGTGGGCGACAGAGGTCTCGGACTCTATCAGGAAGTATATCCTCTCTACCTGACCTTTCTCATATTGGCGACAGCCGGTGTGCCAGTAGCGTTGTCGAGGGTGATTGCAGAGGCATTGGCTGAAGGGAAACAAGGCACAATTGGACAAATTTTGGCCCGTAGCATGGTCATGATGGGCGCCATCGGACTTGTCTTGTTTGCGCTCCTGTACGCCAGCTCTCCACTCATCGCAAAGCTCATGGGGAATCCGCATTTGATTGAGCCGATTCGGGCGATTTCCATGTCGCTGCTGTTCGTTCCCTTGATTGCGGTTATTCGCGGCTTTTTCTACGGCCATCAAAAAATGCTGTTTGTCGGGCTCTCGCAAATTGTGGAGCAGACGTTGCGTGTCGTATTTATTTTGGTAGCTTCCCTGTATCTCGTGTCACTTGGCGAAGATACGGATACCGTAATTACCGGAGTCAACTTCGGTACGATGATTAGTACGTTTTTAAGCCTCGGGTTTCTAGCGTTGCTCATGTGGCTCCACAACCGGAAAAATTCCGTATTTACCGGAGCAGAGTGGGGGCGCCTTACTTGGTGGTATGATCGTGCCTTCTTCGTCTCGATGTGGCGAATTGCCTGGCCGATTTGTGTAAGCGCCTTGGTTATTCCGATTTTCAGCCTGACGGATTCCTTCCTGGCGATTAACATCTTCCGCTACATATGGAATGTGGACGGCTTGACGGCGGATACGTGGTTTGGCATTTACAGCAGGGGAGGACCCCTTCTGCAAATGGCGAGCTTGTTCGGATCGTCGATTGCCCTCTCGATCGTTCCTGCCATCGCGGAAGCAATCAGACAAAAGGATCAGGAACGGATTACGACCTTGACCAAGCTCTCACTGCGCTTTGCTTGGCTAATCGGTCTACCTGCCGGTCTGGGACTGACAGCTGTAGCTGAAGGGGCGAATCTGGCGTTGTATGGTGATATGGAAGGTACGCGTGCAATGGCGATTTTAGGCATCACAGCGATTCCGCTTTCCTTGTTGCTTGCGACAAACGGTATTTTGCAAGGGATCGGCAAAGAAAAAATCCCTGCGCGTCATCTGCTGTATGGTGTCATTGTAAAAGTGCTGGCGACACTCGTGTTTACCTCGATGTTCGGTATGGACGGCTTGTCCCTGTCATGGCTGGTTGCTACTGCATTTGTCTGCGTGCTGAATATGCGCGTCATCAACCGTTACGTAACGATTCCGATTAATTGGCGCTTTGATACCATTTATCCATTACTAGTGGCTAACCTCATGCTGATTCTGGCTTGGGGAGCGACAGAGGCAGTTGATTTCCTGTTCAGGGGAAGAGAACCAGTGCGCATTTTGGGAGCGATAGAGACCGTCGCTGGAGTTGGTGTAGGACTCGTTGTTTACTTGGGACTGCTGATCCTCATTCCACTCATTGAGGATAAGGAGCTGGACTGGCTGCCAGGCGGAAACAAGCTGCGCGCCTTTATCCAATTCATTCGGAAGAAGCAGGCTTCCTCGTTAAAGTCGAAAACGAATAACGATTGATAAAATCGAAAAACCCCTTTCTCCACAAACGGAGGAAGGGGTTTTATGTGATCTATTCTATTTTGCTTTTTGATAAACACATACGACCATTTTTACGAAAAATTCACGGGTAGCAGGCAATTTCGCCAAGGACTGCAACTGATTGCGCAACGGAATCTCTCTCTGGTAAACAGCAGGCTGCACCACACCTTGTTGAATTTTTCGAAACCGTTTGATTGTCATGCGATTGATGTACGAGATCGTATCTCTGCCATCAGGAAGCTTGTCGAAGCGAAAAGCAATTCGGTCAGAACCGTCTGGCAAGTCGCGGACTAGCTTTTTATAGGCATCAATCAAGGTTTGCTCCGAGAAGAGAGCATGCACCCAAGGAATGCCGATCGCATCAGACAAATGGGCACCGTATGGATGATAATACGGCGGAAAATTGATGTAGAGATGCCCGCCAGGCTTCAATACCCGAAAGCATTCCTCCAGCGTCTTTTCCGGTTCGCCAACGTGCTCCATCGCGTCATTCATGATGATCGTATCGAACGTGTTGTCTGGGAAGTCCATTCTCGCGGCATCACCAGTCATGAAGGATACGAGATGATCCAGTCCTTTTTTCTTCGCGAATTCATTTCCTTCCTCCGCGTAGTAGGCGACGATGTCGATGCCGATCATTTTTTGGGGGCCATAGGTGGCATAATAGCAGGTTTTTCCCCCGCCGCCACAGCCGATGTCCAAAACCGTTTTGTCACGGAACATTTGCTCCTGTGAATGGAAGGGGAGGAAAAACTGAATGGTTTGATCCCCTTTTTGAAATTGCCATTCGGTATAGCTCATTTCCCCGTTGTTTGCCAGGTTGAAAGGGTGGACGGGGAGAGGAAATAATCGATTTAAACCAAGTAACACTTGTGAAGAAAAGGACATGATGTCCTCCTTTCCAGGTCAGCCTTATTTACGCAGCGCCTGCAGAACAAGTTCACTGCTTTTGGAAGCTTCAATCGCTAACAGATGGGAATGTTTCGTCACCACATCAATTTCGTGATCGAGGTTGTCCAGTTTTTCAGCGAGCAAGGTCAAAAGTGTAGTTTCATCGAGTTCAGTAATATGACCAGCATTAGGCATTCCAGCGCGTTCGACGAATCGATCGATTTTCGGATCGTAGGAGATGCCGATAAAAGGGATTCGCAGCATGCACGCAAGAATGAGCGAGTGAAGCCGCATACCAACGACATAGTTGCATTGCTTCAATACCGACATAATATCATGAAAAGTCACAGGCGCATCGAGAAGACGTGCTCCTGGTTGGCTCATCTGGTCCATGATTTCCTTGGACGGTGCCAAATCACTAGGGACATGCATCGGCAGGAAGAGAACATTCCATCCGCGCATGATAAACCAATCTGCTGCACGGGCTATCTTCTGTTTGAATTGCTGTTCCTGCTTCCAGTCCCGGACAGAGATGGCGACCAAAGGCTTGGAAGGATCATCAAACATACCGTGTAGCAGCTCTTTTCCCCGTTGATCTGCAATATCGTCTGGGGATATCGTTAGAGCAGGGTCAGCTGTTATATAGACAGGGGCTTTTTTTACGCCGCAGGCTTTGAAGTCCTCCCCAGATTCATAGTCGCGAACCGTGATGATGTTGACGTGATTCACTACGCGTTTAATCATCGTGCGACTGAGCGATTTGAGGATGGGTCCAAACCCTTGTGCGTAAAAGACCACGGGTTTACCTAAAAGCTTGGCAATGGTGACGATGCCCAAATAGTAGAGGACACTGCGCGGACTGGTTACATCCTGCATCAGTGTACCGCCGCCCATCACCAGCATGTCACTTCGCGAAAGCTCGCGGACGATGGTTCCAAAGCTCCAGCGGTTATAGGCTTCAATCCCGAACAATTCCGCAGTCCGATCAGGCTGATTAGACAAGACGGCGAGAGAGATATTTGGTTGTTCCCGCTTAAGAGAGCTGATGATGCCGTACAGGACCACATCGTCTCCGGCATTATTAAAGCCGTAGTACCCGGAGATGAGAATTCGCGACATGGAGTGAACCTTCTTTCTATATCAAACGTACAGGAAAAATACATTCTCAAGTATAATCGAGTAAACAAGGGGAAGTAAAGCAACCACAGTAGAAAACTTCACGCCCCAATTGTTTGGACAGATACAGTGGGTGTAGCGCAGTTCGTAGGGTATAATGATGTTGTTCCGAATTACGAGAACATATAGAGGAAACCCATACCGAACATGCCGATGCCAAGAACGATGAGGGCAATCATGACGATGAAAAGTCCCTTGTTTTTGCGGCGGCGGTAAAAAAATTCGTCAAACATGGTAAGCCTCCCTGCGGTTGTGATAGTCCATTCTACTATCATACCATGTTCTCTATCATCCTTGCCATCCACATATAAGTGAATAGATGTCCGCAAGAATAGGGGCGAATGACAGCAAAAGGGAAGGAGCATTTTCATCATGGAAAGCATGTGGCTCAAATACACATTACTAGTGGAACCAGAGATTGAGGATTTGTTTGTGGCAGAGGTTTTGACCAGCTCCTACACGCTTGGCTGGATTGAACCGCAAATCGAAGTACTGACAACGGAAAACGGATATGATTACGCAGAAAATACGGAAGGTCCGCTTGTTGGCTATTTGTTTGAACCCCAGCACGATCGTGAAGAGGAGCATGTGGACCGCCTGAAGACCTACATTCAACGCTGGAATGAACAAGTCACCATAAAAGAAGTAGAGCTCGTAGCTGAAGAAAATGAATCGTGGAAAGAGGAGTTCCGGGAAGTCAAGATAGGCGACTGGTGGGTGGCACCAACGTGGACGGACCCCGCAGCGCTGGAGTCGGCTCGGCATATCCTATGGATCGATCCAGGGGCAGCCTTCGGAACCGGCTATCATGGAACAACACAGGACATTCTTTTGTTTTTGCAAGAAATGGATCTGGAGGGCAAGCAAGTCATTGATGTAGGAGCTGGCTCAGGAATTCTCTCTTTGTACTGCGCTTTGAATGGAGCCAAGCATCCTGTATGGGCAGTGGATATTAATCCACAAAGCGAGTATCAGGTTCTCGTCAATGCGACCAATAACCACCTTCCTGACCACGCTGTACAAGTTGTGATCGGGGATGCGAGCGAGGACACAGTTAAGTCCCAATTGCCTGGCCGAGCGGATGTCATTCTGGTCAACATCGGAGGCGATGAAAATGTCGCGATGCTTCCGATGATTACGGAGCGAATGGCACCTGAAGGAATTTTGATTCTCTCGGGTATTGTCGAATGGAATCGGGAAGCTGTCATCGCTACATTTGAACAGGCAGGCTTCCAAGTAGAGAAAGAAAGTCAACAAGACGAATGGATCACCGTTGTATTGAAAAACATCGCTGGGAACCGCCCTGTAACTTCCGTGTGAGACAATAAATAAAATAGGGTACTCAATGGAGGGGAAAATCAATGGAGCAGGTTGTCATTGCTGCTGCTGGACGTACGCCAATCGGTACGTTTGGTGGCGTCCTGAAAGATGTAAGCGCTCGCAAGCTGGCAGAAACCGTCATTCGTGGCGTCATGGCTCGGTCTGGCCTGGAAGCTTCTCAGATCAATGAAGTCATTTTAGGGAATTGCATTCAGCGTACAGACGAGCCAAACATAGCGCGAGTGGCAGCATTGGACGCAGGGTTGGGGAAAGAAGTGACGGGCTTCACGATTCAACGTCAATGTGCTTCCGGCATGCAAGCGATTGTGAGCGGCGCTTCCCAAATCCTTTTAGGCGACAGTGAAATCGTATTGGCAGGCGGCGTTGAGAGCATGAGCAACGCCCCGTATGTCCTGAAAAATGCGCGCTGGGGCAAACGATTGACACATGGGGAAATGACCGATGCGATGTGGGAGTTGTTAACAGACCCTCACCATCAAATCCTGATGGGCGAAACGGCAGAACGTTTGGTCGATATTTATGGGATCACGCGTGAGGAGTCGGATGAGATTGCCTTGCGCAGTCAGCAGAATGCGATCCGAGCAATAGACAGTGGTTTGTTTGCCGAGGAAATCATCGGGGTTCCTATTCAAAAACGCACCGAAGAAATCATCGTAACGGAAGACGAATTCCCTCGCAGGGGAGTGACACTGGAAAGTCTCGCGAAGCTAAGACCCAGTTTCCGAGACAATGGTACAGTGACGCCAGGCAATGCCTCCGGGCTCAACGATGGTGCGTCCGCAGCCGTTTTGATGAAAGAAGGAAAAGCGAGAGAGCTTGGGATCGAACCACTCGGCAGAATTGTCTCGTGGGCGGTAGCGGGGGTAGAACCCGATTTGATGGGATATGGACCCGTTCCAGCAGTGAAGCGAGCATTGGCAAAAGCCGGTCTGACGCTCGCGGATATCGAACTGATCGAAGTAAACGAAGCCTTTGCCGCGCAATACCTCGCGGTGGAAAAACTGCTGGAGCTGCCGCGGGAAATAACGAATGTGAACGGAAGCGGCATCGCGCTGGGCCACCCTGTTGGTTCTACTGGCTGCCGAATTGTCGTCACCTTGCTGCATGAAATGAAGCGGCGACAGCTGAAACGAGGCTTGGCTGCCCTATGTGTTGGCGGCGGGATGGGTATGGCGATGGTTGTCGAACGCACGTAGGTTTAAACGAAGTCTCCCCTGTTAAAAATGGAAGCAAAGGGGGAGGCTTTGTCATGTTTATATGGTCATTTTTCAAGCGACATGGAAAACAGATTGCGTTTCATACCTTTTCCTGTTTGGCGATCGGGGCGTTGCTGCTGGTTGCCTACAGTGCCTATCACTACAAGCAAATGACAAATCAGTGGTATGCTCCGATTGATGGAGCAAAAGGGAACGCAAAACAGGCAGCTGTTTCCCTTCCTCCACGTAATCTTTTGACAGGAACAGAACCATTGAAGCCTTTCGTTGCTCTGCTTCTTGGGGTGGATAGTCGAGACGGGGAGAGTGCACGTTCAGATACAATGATGCTTGCGGCGATTCATCCTGGGAAGCAATCGGTCTACCTTTTGGCGATTCCACGTGATAGCTACATGGAGCTCCCGGGAAAAGGATACGACAAAGTGAACCATGCGATGGCTTTTGGTGGTCCAAAGATGGTGAAAGAGTCGCTGGAGAAATTTTTACATATAAAAATTGATCGGTATATCTCCGTAGATTTCGATGGCTTTCGTCAAATTGTGGACGAGCTCGGAGGTGTCACTGTCGATGTGAAGAAACGCATGAAATACAGCGATCCGAGCGACGACACGTATATCGACATTCAACCAGGGCTGCAGACTTTATCAGGTGAGCAGGCATTGGATTACGCACGTTATCGCAAAAGTGATCTGGGCAAGGAAGACAGTGATTATATGCGGATTGGCCGACAGCAGGAGATTCTCCAAGCATTGGCTTCAAAAGGCACCTCGCTCCAAGTGTATACCAAGGCATTCTCACTCATGGAAATTCTGGGTCAGCATGTGAAAACGGACCTCACTGAGCAGGAAATCGCCTCTCTGCTATTGTCCTATGGCGATGGCACTCCGAACTCCATTCAAGCTGATACATTGGTCGGGCAGGATGAGCGCATTTGGCATAATGGAATCGTTGGCTGGTATCATCTCGTCCCCACATCTGAACGGGAAAGAGCACGCCAGCAAATTATCAAGGAAGTAACACCGTAATACACAAAGATTATAAGGGCAAAGGACATGGCTTTCATCATGGGCTATGTCCTTTTTCGTCGAATGGCTTGTCCCAGATGGAAAGTACATGATTTTAGTTGGAAAATTGAATATGTTTCGAATACAATAGTCATTAGGAAGAGATTATGAATGTAGATCATAGGGAGAGGCAAGGCCATTTAAGGGATGGAGGGAATGACCATGTCAAATGCCAAGCCTTGGATTGCCAATTACCCGCCCGAAACTGCGCCGTCATTGGATTACCCCCGTGTTCCTTTGACGCATTTTCTGGAGCAGTCTGCAGCTATGTATCCAGACAGTAACGCGATCTATTTCATGGGAAAAAGCATTACGTATCGAGAGCTTTTGCAGTTGTCATACCAATTTGCCAATGCATTGATCAAGCGCGGTGTAAAGAAAGGAGACCGCGTGGCGATTATGCTGCCAAATACTCCACAAGCAGTCATCAGCTACTACGGAGCGCTTTTTGCAGGTGCCATCGTGGTTATGACCAACCCGCTGTATACCGAGCGAGAATTGATTCACCAAATGAACGATTCAGGCGCCGAGACCATCATCACACTGGATTTGTTGTACAAACGTGTTACCCAAGTCCGTGCATCTACCTCACTTCAACGAATCATCATCACAAGCATTGGCGATTTCCTTCCCTTATTGAAAAAATGGCTCTATCCGTTCGTGCAGAAGAAACAAGGACAAAATCCGCAGGTTACATACAGCGCAGATATTGAGCCTTTTCTTTCCGTATTAAAAGAAAGCGCTACCAAGCCTGTGGAAGTACCAGTCGATCCGACCCAGGACATCGCGCTCCTCCAGTATACAGGGGGGACAACAGGTGTTGCCAAAGGCGTCATGCTGACGCACGCCAATCTCATTGCGAATGCAGTCCAATGCCAAGCAGTCCTTTACAAGCTGAAAAAGGGACAGGAACGGATTTTGTGTGTGCTCCCGCTTTTCCACGTGTACGGGATGACTACCGTGATGAACAAAGGCATTTGTATCGCAGCAGAAATTATTCTCGTTCCCAAATTCGACGTGAAGCAAATATTTGAAATGATTGACAAGCGCAAGCCTACTCTTTTCCCAGGGGCACCAACTATGTATATCGGTCTCATCAACCACCCGGACTTGAAGAAGCATGATCTTTCTTCCATCGACGCATGTGTCAGTGGATCAGCTCCGTTGCCGATCGAAGTCAAGCTCAAATTTGAGGAGTTGACGGGCGGCAAGCTGGTCGAGGGCTATGGGATGACGGAGGCTTCTCCTGTAACACATTCCAATCCCATTTGGGAAAAAGGCATTACAGGAAGCATCGGAATGCCGTGGCCAGATACGGATTGCCGAATTGTGGATACGGCAACAGGAGAAGAGATGCCCCAAGGCGAGGTCGGGGAGTTGGCCGTAAAAGGACCCCAAGTCATGCTCGGCTATTGGAATCGCCCAGAGGATACCGCAGCTGTATTAAAGGATGGCTGGTTTTTGACGGGAGATATGGGCTATATGGACGAGAATGGCTATTTCTATATCGTAGATCGCAAAAAAGACATGATTATAGCTGGTGGCTTCAATATTTATCCGCGCGAAGTAGAAGAAGTGCTGTTTGAGCATCCCGCCATCCAGGAGGCAGCAGTCATCGGTGTTCCTGATCCATACCGGGGCGAAACAGTCAAAGCATTCGTCGTTTTCAAGGATGGACAGCTCGCGAGCGAAGAGGATCTGGAAGCGCATTGCAGACAGAGACTTGCCGCCTATAAGATTCCGAGACAATACGAGATTCGTACAGATTTGCCCAAAACCATGGTCGGAAAAGTATTGCGTCGCCAATTACAAGATGAAGACAAGAAGAAAAGGGAAGCCCAGGAGGAAATCAAAACGAGCTAGTAGCAGGTGTTTTGAGGCTTGCGATCCCAGGCGGAAAGCGGCCTTTTTTGCTGACCTCTTGCGATTGACAGAGGAGTGGCCCTGTATTACACTAATTATGAATGAGTGATCATTCATTTCGTCATCAATGTTAGTAAACGTGGAGGTAGTTATGGCAAAGAAAACGGGGGAAAAGTATCAAGCCATTATTGATGCTGCTGTTCGAGTAATCGCCAGACAGGGCTATTACAGTGCCCAGGTATCGAAAATTGCGAAAGAGGCGAAGGTAGCAGACGGCACCATATACCTCTATTTTGAAAACAAGGATGATATTTTGATTTCACTGTTTAACGAAAAGATGGGCCAGTTTGTGGAGACAAACCGCAAACGCATTTCGGAAGCGACGACCATTGAGCAAAAGCTGTATGTACTCATTCATGCACACTTGAGCCAGCTATCCAAGGATCATGATCTGGCAAAAGTGACGCAAATCGAGCTACGCCAATCCAGTCCGATCATTAGTGAAGGAATCGGCAACGTGATGAAGCAGTATTTCAACCTCATTGACGAAGTGATCGTAGAGGGTATGGAACAGGGCGTATTCCGATCCGATCTGGAGGTGCGGATTACGCGCAAAATGATTTTTGGAACGCTGGACGAAGTGACGACATCTTGGGTGATGAAACAGTGCAAGTACGACCTTGTCTCTTATGTTGATTCCATTCATAACCTCTTCCTGCTTGGTATGAAGGGAAAAGAATGAAAAGAAAAGCTTTTTTTGCATGAAAACGTTTGTTACAATGGAAACAGTAAGACTGAGCGATCGCTCGGAATGAAAAAGTAACTGTTTTTATATATGGGGAGAGTTTGGGGGGAGAGGAATGGCGTCGCATTGGAATGTAGAAATCGTTGATCGCGTTGCTACGGTTACGATTAGCAACCCGCCTGCTAACGCACTCAGTCAAGCAGTGCTCGGTCAATTGAGTGAACTTTTGGACCAGTGGGAAAATAACGATGAGATCAAAGCAATCGTTTTGACTGGCGAAGGTCGGTTTTTCATTGCAGGAGCAGACATCAAAGAATTTACCCAACTGAATCGGGATAATGCGGAAGAACTGGCGAAGAAGGGTCAAGCATTGTTTAATCGCTTGGAAACGTTCCCGAAGCCAATCATTGCAGCAATTAACGGCGCTTGCCTTGGCGGAGGATTGGAGCTTGCGTTGGCATGCCATATCCGCTTGGCAGCACCTGAAGCCAAGCTCGGTTTGCCTGAGTTGAATCTCGGACTCATTCCTGGCTACGGTGGTACGCAACGTCTACCACGTGTGGTTGGCCGTGGCAAAGCGACACAAATGATTCTCACATCTGAGATGATCGGTGGCGAGGAAGCTTTGCGTATCGGTCTTGTGGAAGCGGTTTATCCCGTAGAGCAGTTGCTTGGAGAAGCGCAAAAGATGGCAGCTGTTTTCGCAAGTAAGAGCGCGATTACCCTGAAGTTTGCCCTAGCGTCCATCCACAACACAACGGAGCTTTCGTTGTCACAGGGCTTGGAGCAAGAAGCAAAGCTCTTTGGCGATGCATTCGCGACAGAGGACGTAAAAGAAGGCGTGACTGCTTTTCTCGAAAAGCGCAAGCCGCAATTCGCAGATCGGTAGTTGAGCATATAGCTTCACAAGTATGAGGTACCACTAAGGAGGAGGACATCCTGATGAATATCGTGGTTGTGTTGAAACAGACGTTTGACACAGAAGAAAAAATCGTCATCCAAAACGGACAAATTTCCGAAGATGGCGTTGAATTCATCATTAATCCCTACGATGAGTACGCTGTAGAAGAGGCAATCAAGCTCAAGGAAGATCACGGCGGCGAAGTAACCGTGATCAGCGTCGGCCCGGACCGTGCTGAAAGTGCACTGCGCACTGCTTTGGCAATGGGCGCAGACAAGGCTGTTCTGGTGGATGACGAGTCTCTGTTCGGAGACGAATTCACGATCGCCAAAGTATTGGCTGCAGTAGCGAAAAAGGTTGGCTTCGATATCATCATTGGTGGACAAATGGCTGTAGACTCTGGGGCTGGCCAAGGCGGTCCTCGTCTCGCAGAAGAACTGGGAATTAACCATGTTTCGACTGCTGTGAAGCTAGAGGTGGACGGGACAAATGTACGCGTAGAGCGCGATGTAGAAGGTGACCTGGAAGTCGTGGAGACGAGCCTTCCTGTTTTGATTACGGCTCAGCAAGGACTAAACGAGCCGCGCTATCCTTCTCTCCCAGGTATCATGAAAGCGAAGAAAAAACCATTGGATAGACTCGGCGCAGAGGATTTGGGAATTACTGCGGATGAGGTAAAAGCAAAGACAGAAATCGTTGATCAGACATTGCCTCCGAAAAAGCAGGCGGGTCGCATTCTCTCTGGCGAATTGGCAGCTCAAACGTCGGAATTGGTGCAACTGTTGCGCAATGAAGCGAAAGTGATCTAAGCGAGAGGGAGAGGATATCCATGAAAAAAGTACTTGTATTGGCAGAAGTACGTGACGGACAACTTCGCAACGTGTCGCTGGAAGCATTGACTGCAGCACAAGCATTGGCTGAGGGCGGCGAAATTGTAGCAGGTGTATTCGGAGCAGACGCAGCAACGCATGCAGTGACATTGGGTCAGCATGGTGCGAGCACGGTGTATACGGCTGATCATACAGCTTTGGCACAGTACACGCCAGATGCATATGTGCAGGCACTCACGCAATTGATTGAGCTGGCTTCTCCAGATGCAGTTGTTTTGGGTCACACCGCGATCGGTCGTGACATCGCACCTCGCGTAGCAGCGAGACTAGGTTACGGTCTGGTTTCGGACGTAACAAGTGTAGAAGCGGGCCCAGTATTTGTTCGCCCGATCTATGCAGGAAAAGCGACGCAAACACGCAAATTTGTTGATGGAACAACCTTTATTACGATTCGTCCAAACAACATTGCCATCGGTGCTGCTGACCCTTCGAAAACGGCAGTGGTGGTACCAGTTGAATTGGATATCAAGGATTTGCGCACGATCGTAAAAGATGTTGTAAGAAAAACAAGCGGCAAAGTAGACCTTTCCGAAGCAAAAGTCGTGATATCAGGTGGACGTGGCGTGAAGAGTGCAGAAGGCTTCCAGCCGTTGTACGATCTGGCGGAAGTACTCGGTGCAGCTGTTGGTGCATCTCGTGGCGCTTGCGACGCAGACTATTGCGATTACTCCATGCAGATCGGACAGACAGGTAAGGTTGTTACACCTGATCTATATATCGCATGCGGAATTTCGGGAGCGATTCAGCACTTGGCTGGTATGTCCAGCTCGAAAGTCATTGTTGCCATCAATAAAGATCCGGAAGCGCCAATCTTCCAAGTGGCTGATTACGGTATTGTAGGTGACCTGTTCGAAGTGCTGCCATTGCTGACGGCTGAGTTTAAAAAAGTGTTGGTATAACAGAAAAACGGTAACAAGGCGCTCCTTTTGGGGCGCTTTTTTTGTCCGCAAGGCTTACTTTATGCTTTCCTTGCTTGGTATAATAGGCAGTAAGGAGAGGTGATCGGGATGAGCGAACAGCTTTTGCAACAACTGATACACATGGTAGCGGAGAATAACCGATTGGTTAAAGAAACGCAGGAGGAGCTACGCGAGTTTAAGAAAGAAATGTATGATTTTCGGGATGAGATGTACGCGTTTCGGGATGAGATGTACGCGTTTCGGGATGAAATGTACGAATTCCGCGATGACGCTACCCGCCGATTAGACAGATTGGAACGCCAAAATAAACATATCGATGCAGACCTTGATCTGCTGCATCGGAAAGTTAGTGACCACGAACGGGAGATCAACCGGCTAAAACAAGTGGGGCAATAAGGTACGGCCAGACTGGACAGACTAAAGCGAGAAGTGCAGGGCAAAGTGTGGAGCGGCGTAGTCAATTTGGTGTTTGAATGATATACTGATAACCGTTAGGAACCTTTATTTAGCAATTGAAATTCAAGGAGGTAACTTCTCATGGCAATTGTAAATGCTACCGATCAAAACTTTTCCCAGGAAGTAGAGCAAGGCGGTACAGTCCTGGTTGACTTCTGGGCTCCATGGTGCGGCCCTTGCAAAATGATCGCTCCTGTACTGGAGCAAATCGACGGTGAAGTGGGCTCCCAGCTCAAAATCGTCAAAGTAAACGTGGATGACAACCCAGATTCTGCTGGTCGTTTTGGCGTAATGTCCATTCCAACGCTGATCGTATTCAAAGACGGTCAACCAGTTGACAAAGTAATTGGCTTCCAACCAAAAGAAGCACTCATGGCAACTGTAGGCAAACATCTGTAATCGCATAGCAACGAGTGAAGCGGCATAGCAATATGCCGCTTTTTTCTATGTTTGATACAGAATTCTGAGCGATCGTTTGTCAAAAAATTAAGTTTACTTGAGCGAAAATAATTGCGTTTTTAGAATACTTTGATTAAACTTCATATATTCAATTTATTTCGAAAATAGAGGGGGCTTTTTTAATGAAGGGATTTCATTTGATGCGCTCGCTGGCGGCCATCTCGCTAGGGGCGGTATTGATGGTCGGATGTTCGAGCGGAAATACAAGTGCTCCTGCCGCAGGCGAGGGTGGCTCTGGGCCAGCAGCTAGCACCGACGGCCAAGAGATTCAAGCGAAAATCGGTGTGGTTGGTTTCCTCTCAGGATCTGGCGCAGCCTATGGAGAAGCACAAAAAGCAGGATTGGAGCTGGCGTTGGGCGAGCTGAATGAAGCAAACAAAGGCAAGCTCAAGATCGAACTGAAGTTTGAAGACTCCGCCGGAGAAAAAGAAGGCGCGATTAATGCGGTAAATAAACTGATTAATCAGGATAATGTCGTGGCGATCATCGGACCGACACTTTCCGGAGAAATGTTTGCTGCAGGACCAGTTGCAAACGAGGCGGAAACTCCGATTTTTGGTATCTCCAACACGTCAGAAGGGATCAATGATATCGGGGAGTACGTGTTCCGCAATTCTTTGCCTGAATCCATTGCGATTCCGACAGCTATGAAAGCAGCCGTGGAGAAAAATGCCTTGAAAAAAGTAGCACTTATCCATGCTTCTAACGATGACTTCTCCGTAAATGGTTACAAGGTCATGAAAGCAACCGCTGAAAAGCTGGGCTTGGAGATTACCGGTGAAGCGACTTTCGCAAATGGCGATGTGGATTTCTCGGCACAATTGACCAAGCTGAAGCAAACAAACCCAGACGCTTTGCTAGTGTCCGCCTTGTACAAAGAAGGCTCCATGGTTGTGAAAAAAGCACGTGAGTTGGGCTTTACAGGGACCATTCTTGGTGGCAATGGTTTCAATAATCCGAAAGTTTTTGAAATTGCTGGTCCAGCTGCTGAGGGCTTGATCGTTGCAACTCCATTCAGCCCTGAAAAGAAAGATGAAAAAGTACAAGCCTTCGTAAAAGCATTCGAAGCCAAATACAACAAAAAGCCTGACCAGTTTGCTGCCCAAGCATACGACTCGCTGTATATCATGTCGCAGTCACTGCTTGCCGCAGGAAAAGCAGAACGCGAAGAGTTGCGCGGCCAATTGGCTCAACTGAAAGACTTCACAGGTGTATCCGGCAAACTGTCTTTTGACGAGAAACGCAATCCGATTGGTGATGCGGTTGTCGTAGTCGCAAAAGAAGGCAAATTCGTCCCGTTTGAATAGGATCGTGCCCGGGGTCGCTCCGGGCTTCTTTTTCTATCGTTATCTCGCTGGATCAGAAAGTACCCGATCATGTTCTTCGCTTGCTGATCCAGCGAGAATAACGCAATCATCGTTGGATGTTAACCAGTTAACAGTGAGGTGAGGCATTTGTTTTGGCAGCAATTAGTCAACGGTTTGACAGTTGGTAGCACTTATTCATTGATTGCATTGGGCTATACGCTCATTTTTGGTGTCTTGGGAATCATTAATATGGCACACGGCCAAATTTTTATTTTTGGATCACTGGTTGGCTTGGTATTGATGACCAGCCTGAATATGCCTTTAGGGGTAGCGCTGATCGTAGCGGTCGTGATATCGGCCATTTTGGGTCTTGTGCTGGAGTACACAGCGCTTCGTCCACTTCGCAAAAAAAATGTACCCCATCTGGCATCTTTAATTAGTACCATCGGATTTGCCATTTTGATGGAGGAAGCCATGCACAAGTTTTTCGGTGCTGACTCCCGTGCGTTCCCGCAATCCTTTGGGGATACCACTTTTGACTTGGGGCTCATTCAAATTCGCAGCGTCGATCTCGTTATTTTGGGGATTTCTGTGTTGCTGATGTTCGTCCTGCATTTTTGGATTCAAAAAACGAAAATGGGAAAAGCCATTCGCGCGACGGCTGAAAATACGGATACGGCAAATATTTTGGGGATTAACACGAATATGGTCATTGTCGTTACTGTCATGCTTGCTTCGGCACTGGGAGGCGTCGCCGGCATATTGATCGGGATGGCGTACTCCGCTCTCATTCCGACGATGGGAATGACGCTTGGCTTCAAAGGTTTGGCCGTTTTGATTTTAGGCGGAGTAGGCAGCATTCCGGGAGCCATGGTGTGTGGCGTATTGCTCGGGATTATCGAGGTGTTTACCGTCGCGTACGGAGACTCGTCGTATCGGGATGCGGTTGCTTTTGGCTTGATCATTCTCATTTTGCTCTTGAAGCCGGAAGGACTATTTGGACGCAAAGCGTAAGGGAGGTGCAGACATTGGACATTCTCAATCCATATAACTTACAGGTACTTACTTTTATTCTGTTAAACAGTATTTTGGCGATTAGTATTTACATTACGCTCTCGACGGGTCAGCTTTCTTTGGGACATGCGGGCTTTATGAGCATTGGTGCTTTTACAGCGAGTATTTTGACGAAGCAAGCGGACATGCCGTTATTTATCGCTATCATAATCGGAGGATTGGCGGCAGGGCTGATTGCTCTCTTGATCGGTGCTCCGACATTGAAGCTCCACGGCTTGTACCTGGCAATTGCTACACTGGGCTTTGGTGAAGTGATTCGCGTTATTTTTCTCAATATGGAGATTACGAACGGTGCACTGGGGCTGACCGGACTTCAATCGATTGGCAATTACTTGTACGATTTTGAAAAAGCTATGGGGTTAAAAGCGCAAACCTTTGGCATTTCGGTCATGCAAATGAAGTCATTATCGACCTTTGTGTTCATGCTGCTCCTGTTTGCCTTTGTTCTTTTCCTGACGCTGCGTCTGAACCGTTCGCGTCTGGGACGTGCTTTTGAAGCGATCAAAGCAGATGAAACGGCAGCGCGGGCAATGGGACTGCAAGTCAACTATTATAAGATGCTTGCTTTTGTCATCGGTTCGATTTTGGCAGGGGTGTGCGGAGGATTGTTCGCCCACATTACGACGACTATTACGCCAGATGATTTTAACTATCATAAAGTCGTAGAGATTCTGTCTTATGCCGTGATCGGCGGCAGTGAAGTGGTTTGGGGTCCGCTGTTCGGGGCCTTGGTTTTGACAGCACTGCCGGAGGTGCTGCGTGGTTTGGCTGAGTACAAAATGCTCATGTACGGTTTGATCATGGTCGGTGTAATGGCGTTCCGCCCGCATGGCTTGATCGGTGCCGATACGTTCCAAAAGCTGTTCAAGCGTCGTCGGGGCAAGTCATCGGACAAGGAAGCGAAGGAGGGAGTGTAGGATGTTGCTGGAACTTGCGAACGTAGGAAAAAGCTTTGGCGGCATCACCGCTCTTCGTGACGTTTCTTTTACTGTCGGCGAGGGCGAAATTGTCGGCTTGATTGGTCCGAATGGTGCGGGAAAAACGACCATTTTTAACATGGCAACGGGCATATTCGAACCAACGACGGGTACCTTTTCTTTTGCCGGACAAAAGCTAAATGGAATGGCGCCTAACAAGATTACCGAAATGGGGATTGCGAGGACGTTCCAAAATATTCGCCTCTTCGGTCACATGAGTGCATTGGACAACGTGAAGGTCGGATGTCATTCGCGCATGAAGGCAGGCTTCTGGGCTTCCCTTTTGAAAACGCCGGGACAACGTGCGGAAGAAAAGGCTGTTACCAAAAAAGCGGAGGAGCTCCTCGAATTTGTAGGCTTGTCTGACATTGCTGACGTCCGCTCGGATACACTGGCCTACGGTCAACAACGGCGTCTGGAGATTGCACGGGCACTGGCTACTGAGCCAAAACTCTTGCTTTTGGACGAGCCTGCTGCCGGAATGATCGAGACTGAGACGAAAGCGCTCATGGAGCTGGTCAAAAAAATTCGCGATGACGGGACGACTGTTCTGTTGGTCGAACATGATATGGGATTGGTCATGAACCTGTGTGAAAAGGTCGTATGTATCAACTTTGGAGTCAAAATTGCTGACGGCACCCCGGCAGAAGTACAAAACAATCCAGATGTGATTGAAGCCTACCTCGGCAAGGAGGACGAATAAGATGCTGAATATACAAAATTTGACGACCTCCTACGGTCAAATCAAGGCAATTCGTGGCATAACGCTGGAAGTGCCTGAGGGCAAAATCGTCTCGCTGATCGGGGCGAACGGAGCGGGCAAAACCACAACCATGCGCACGATCGCAGGTCAACTGAAGCCGGAAGCAGGGACGATTACGTTTTGTGGTCAACGCATAGAGGGTTCGAGACCGCATCAGATTGTAAAAGCCGGACTGGCTTTGGTACCAGAAGGGCGTGCGATCCTCGGGAAGATGACCGTGCTGGAAAACCTGGAGATGGGCGCATTCCAGCGCAACGATGCACAAGGCATCAAGGAAGACATGGAGAAGATGATGACCTGGTTCCCCATCCTCAAGGAACGGCTTTCTCAATTGGGAGGGACGATGTCTGGCGGTCAGCAGCAAATGCTAGCCATTGCTCGCGCATTGATGTCTCGACCGAAGCTGTTGCTATTGGACGAGCCTTCGATGGGCTTGGCTCCCATCGTGGTGGCGGACATTTTCAAGGTGATCAAAGAAATCAATGCGGAAGGTACAACCGTCCTCATCGTGGAGCAAAATGTCAAACAGGCCCTCAAAATCGCTGATTACGGGTATGTACTGGAGGCAGGGCAAATCGTATTGGACGGCACAGGAGAATCATTGTTAAACGACGAGCGTGTAAAAGAAGCGTATTTGGGCGGTCGCAAGCACTAGGTCCGCCTATAAAAACTGTCGCTATGGAATGAGGCGGCAGTTTTTTTCGTATTCATTCCATGGTACTATGAAGGATAGAACGTATATTCTCTTCTGAGTCGAAAAAGGGAAGGAAGCCGGATACGATGCCAGCCAAATTGAAGAGAGAGCAAATTGACTATCTAGTTCATCAAGTACAACGCTATTTTAAAGAAGAACGGTCGGAGACACTTGGCAATTTGGAAACGGAAGAGTTGATTGCCTTTTTTTCAAAAGAGCTTGGTCCCTTCTATTACAATCAAGGGGTGCAAGACAGCCGGAAGCTGCTGGTGGAACGGATGAGTTCCTTGGAAGATGAACTATATGTATTGGAAAAGCCATTCCACAAGAACAAATAGATGCAAGACAGATATAGAAAGGGGAGGGAGCAGCCATGAACAGCTCCTTAAAAGATAAACTGGCCGTCCTGCCAGATAAGCCAGGCTGCTACCTGATGAAAAATGCGAGCGGGGAAATCATTTACGTAGGCAAAGCCAAGGTGCTGAAAAACCGCGTCCGCTCTTATTTTACAGGCAGTCATAACGGGAAGACGCAGCTGTTGGTCAGCGAGATCGTGGACTTTGAGTACATTGTGGTATCCTCAGCGATTGAGGCGCTCATCCTCGAGTGCAACCTGATCAAAGAGCACGACCCGCGTTACAATGTCATGCTCCGCGACGACAAGACGTATCCGTACATCAAAATTACGAATGAGGCGCAGCCACGCCTGGAGATTACCCGTAAGGTATTGAAAGATAAAGCCAAGTATTTCGGTCCGTATCCCAATGCCGGAGATGCCTCCGAGGTGAAGAAGCTGCTGGATCGCCTCTATCCGTTGCGCAAATGCCGCAATATGCCCAAGCAGGTTTGTCTTTACTACCATTTGGGACAATGTCTTGCGCCCTGTGTGTACGAGGTATCGGCAGAGGAAAATCAGCGTTTGGTGGACGAAATCAGCCGGTTCCTCGATGGTGGCCATGAGGAAATGAAGCAAACCCTTACGGAAAAAATGCTGCAAGCCGCAGAAAACATGGAGTTCGAGCGTGCAAAGGAATATCGCGATCAGATCAAGAGTATCGAAGCGGTGATGGAGAAGCAGAAGATCACGTTCACCGATACGGTAGACCGCGACATTATCGGGTTCGCTGTGGAAAAAGGCTGGATGTGCATTCAGGTGTTCTATATGCGAAAAGGGAAGATGATCGAGCGTCAGACGACTTCCTTTCCATACTATGGCAGCGAAACCGAAGACTTTATGTCATATGTGAGCCAGTTCTACTACGACAAGCAAAATGCGCTGCCAAAAGAAATTTTGCTCCCGCAAGAAAGTGAACCGGAATTGTTGAGTGAATGGCTGGGCATCAAAGTCCATGCTCCGAAAAGAGGCAAAAAGCATGAGCTCGTGAAGATGGCTTCCGAGAACGCCCGTATTGCTTTGCAGGAGAAGTTCGCGCTGATGTCCAAGGACGATGCTCGTACAGTCCAAGCGGTACACAATCTTGGTCACATTTTAGGGATTCCGGTTCCTCATCGAATTGAAGCGTTTGACAACTCCAACATTCAAGGAACCGAGCCTGTGTCTGCGATGATTGTGTTTACAGACGGCCGCCCTGACAAAAAGGAATACCGCAAATTCAAGATCAAAACCGTCGAGGGGCCAGATGATTACGGCTCCATGCGCGAAGTAGTTCGTCGTCGTTACTCTCGCCTGCTGAAAGAAAACCAGCCAATGCCTGACCTGATTGTGATCGATGGTGGGAAGGGCCAAATCAGTGCGGCTATGGACGTGCTGGAAAACGAGCTGGGCCTCTATATTCCCGTCTGTGGACTCGCGAAGGACGAGAAGCACCGCACCGCTCAGCTCATGTACGGAGATCCGCCAGAGCCTGTGAATCTTAGACGGGATAGCTATGAGTTTTATTTGTTGCAGCGCATCCAAGATGAAGTCCACCGTTTTGTTATTACATTCCACAGACAATCCCGGACGAAAACGATGCTCTCCTCGCAGTTGGATGAGATCCCGGGTATCGGTGAGAAGCGACGCAAGCTGTTGTTCTCTCATTTTGGCTCGTTGAAAAAAATGCGGGAGGCGACCGTCGAAGACTTCCGCCAATTAGGGATCGGCGACAAGCTGGCGAAAGAAATCATCACTCATTTGCGCAAGCTTGACACATAGCAAATGCAACTTTTTGAACGACCTCTAAAAAGGAATTGATCCATTTTTAGACTCATGTTATAATCCGATTCAAACAGAATAGTTAGCCTCACTTCCATTATGGAGTGAGGTAGAGGCGCGAAAACCAAGAGTACCACCCTGAGATCGGGTATCTGTGAAGGGAACGGGAAAGGGGAATTCGCCGAAGTGTGGAGGGAAACCCGCTTTTCTCCATGCTGGGTCTGCGTTGAACAAATGCAGGACTGTCATCTGCACAATGACCAATTGTCAGATGGAGAGCTATCTCACGGTGTGTCAATGTGAGTTTTGATGGTGATGACTGTCAATCTTCGTTGTCCGCGTGTATTGGGAGGGAGGAACCGGTATGTCGAAACAGTAGGCAGCGGCAGGTCTTATTCCTTGTCGGTGCCTTTTTTGTAAAATAAAAATGCAAGACTTTTCCTTATAGAGAGAATAGTGAAAAACCATACGATACGAGATAAATACCAACATTGGATATGAGAAAAAGGGAGAGAAGCCGCATGGGGTTGATCGTGCAGAAATATGGAGGCACCTCTGTAGGTACCATTGAGCGAATTTTACGAGTTGCGGATCGAATAATCAGCTACAAAGAGGAAGGGCATGATGTGGTAGTCGTTGTTTCTGCAATGGGGAAATCTACTGACGTGTTGGTAGACATGGCCAAGCAGATTAGCGCATACCCATCCGAGCGTGAAATGGATATGCTGCTGACCACGGGGGAGCAGGTATCGATCGCGCTTTTGTCGATGGCCTTGCATAGCAAAGGCTACGACGCTATTTCTCTAACGGGCTGGCAAGCTGGGATTACCACGGAGGCGATTCACGGAAGAGCACGGATCAAGCAAATTGATCCAGAGCGGATTCAATCGGAGCTCGGCCGTGGTCGTGTGGTGATCGTGGCAGGATTCCAAGGGATCAGTGACGAAGGTGAAATAACGACGCTCGGCCGCGGTGGATCGGATACATCTGCGGTTACACTCGCAGCGAGCTTGAACGCTGAGAAATGCGAAATCTTTACGGACGTGTCCGGGGTGTATACAGCTGATCCGCGAGTCGTTCCAGCTGCGAGCAAGCTGGATACGATCTCGTACGATGAGATGCTGGAGCTGGCGAACCTCGGTGCAGGGGTTCTTCATCCAAGGTCAGTAGAGGCTGCGAAAAAATACAAGGTAAGGCTGGTCGTCCGCTCGAGCTTTACTGCCGAAGATGGTACGTACGTTGAGGAGGTTGCCAACATGGAAACAGGAAGAGTAGTAAGTGGAGTTGCACACGATGAAGATGTTGCCAAAATCACGGTTGTCGGCATGCCTGCAAAGGTCGGGACGCTCTCCCGTCTGTTCAATACGCTGGCAGACAATCAGGTGAACGTGGATATCATTATCCAAAGCTCCTATGATGCGTCTGTTACGAACATTTCTTTTACCGTTGCAGCGGATGACCTGAAAAAAGCACTGGATACGTTGGACAGAAACAAAAACGAGCTTGGCTTTGAAAAAATCGATTTCGAGGAAGGCTTGACCAAGGTATCAATTGTTGGCTCAGGCATGATCAACAATCCAGGGGTAGCTGCCGAAATGTTCCGCGTCCTGGCAGAAAAAGAAATTTCTATTAAAATGGTATCTACGTCTGATATTAAGGTTTCTTGCGTCATTCCAGCAGCCTTGACAGAGCTGGCTGTTCGCAGCCTTCATTCGGCATATGGTCTGGATGTCGAGGAAACCGCGATCGTGCACGGAGTATAAAATATGGATGCTCCCTCTCCCTTTGTTATAGGTAGAGGGGGCATTTTCTTCATGACGCCACTTGTACAGTTATACGTATGTTTGAGGGGCTTTCCATTTCGATTTTGCTGAACGCTTCTCTTTCTTTCCACTGCTCAATCATACCTGCGATGATCCCGGCCTCAAAAGAAAGACTGCATCCTAGTCTTTCTATAGACTGATAGCTAAAAATAGAATGGATGAGTGAATAAACGATAGTTTGCCCGGTTTCCTCCACGACGTCTAGCTGGCCTAATCCGAGCCGAATAAAAGGCATAATCGGGCCTGTTGCAGATTGAATGGGGATTTGGCGGCCCATATTTTTTCCTATCCAATAGAGAATATGGTTTTCACTATCGCCTAGCAGGGTACTGGTCAGCGTTTCGCGTAGAAGATGATAGCCAAGATAGGGCATATTCATTCTTTCCGCATAGGGAATGATTTCCGGCGGCAACAGTGCTGCAAGCTGATCCTTCTCTTTCATATGTGCTTCCCTCCTGTCTGTACTAGATTATGAGGAGGGGCCCGCATTCATGACATCGTAATAGAAAAAATAGCTGGACTAAACAAAGTTATTCTATCAATGTATTTAGTACATTGATTGTCTTGACGCTCTGTGTCGACAAGAGTACAATTGGATTTGGTCAAAGTTTTGCCCAACTTTTTCTCGTATTTTGACACATTCCGACAAATTCAGTTGATCTAGTGAACGCAGTCTTTTTGTGAACAGCGTCAAGATGCTTTTCATAAAATGATCGTGGCGGTTTTGCTATGTCTAATGGGTAAGGCAATGGGTTAGGATATTGGGGAAAGGTCTATCAAAACGGCCGAAAACCGTTTTGGACCGCTTGCGGTGATGCTTGACGTTTTTCACAGAATTGAGAGTTACATACATTGAAAGGGGGACCATTGTATGGCGAAAGGCCATAGCTTTCTCAGTCACAAGCTACACTCACTTCTTGGTTTGTTTCCGATCGGGCTCTTCCTCGTGTTCCACTTGACCGCCAACTATCAAGCGACTCGTGGGCCTGAAGCTTTCAACCAGGCAGTAGGCTTCATTGAAAGCCTTCCATTTCTGTTAGTACTTGAATTTGCCTTGATCTACCTCCCGATCCTGTTTCACGCTGTTTACGGTCTCTACATTGCGTTCCAAGCGAAGCATAACGTAGGGAACTTCGGTTACTTCCGAAACCAAATGTTCTTGTGGCAACGCGTTACAGGAGTCATTACCCTCATTTTTATTGTTTGGCACGTTTGGGAAACTCGTATCCAAAAAGCACTGGGTGCACACGTGGATTATGACATGATGGCAAACATTTTGAGCAGTCCTGCAATGATCGTATTCTACACAATCGGGATTATTAGCACGACTTTCCACTTCTCCAACGGACTGTGGTCGTTCCTGGTTCACTGGGGAATTACAGTTGGGCCGCGTTCCCAACGCATTGCAACATTCCTGACTTTGGGCGTATTCGTAGTTGTAACCTTCATCGGCTTGCGTGCGATGTCGGCTTTCATTTTGTAGGGATAGGGGGACAAAACTCATGGCAAAAGGTAAACTGATCATTGTCGGTGGAGGTTTGGCCGGCTTGATGGCTACCATCAAAGCAGCAGAAAAAGGCGTTCCTGTTCAGCTGTTCTCCCTGGTTCCGGTAAAACGTTCCCACTCTGTCTGTGCGCAGGGCGGTATTAACGGTGCGGTAAATACCAAAGGGGAAGGCGACTCCACATGGGAGCACTTCGACGATACAGTATATGGCGGAGACTTTTTGGCAAACCAACCGCCTGTTAAAGCAATGTGCGATGCAGCACCTGGCATCATCTATATGTTGGACCGTATGGGCGTTATGTTTAACCGTACACCAGAAGGTCTGTTGGACTTCCGTCGTTTCGGGGGAACCAAGCATCACCGTACCGCTTTTGCGGGTGCGACAACTGGACAACAGCTCTTGTACGCATTGGACGAACAAGTACGCCGTTATGAAGCTGAAGGTCTGGTAACCAAGTACGAATATTGGGATTTCCTCGGAGCCGTTTTGGACGATACAGGAACCTGTCGCGGGATTACTGCACAAAACATGCGTTCCGGTGAAATTCAATCCTTCCGTGCGGATGCCGTTATTTTGGCAACAGGCGGACCTGGTATCATCTTCGGTAAATCGACGAACTCGATTATCAATACAGGTACAGCAGCGTCTGCGGCGTATCAGCAAGGGGTTATCTACTCCAATGGTGAGATGATCCAAATTCACCCAACTGCAATCCCTGGCGACGACAAGCTGCGTCTGATGTCCGAGTCTGCTCGTGGTGAGGGTGGCCGTGTATGGACGTACAGAGACGGTAAGCCTTGGTACTTCCTGGAAGATAAATACCCTGCATACGGAAACTTGGTGCCGCGTGACATCGCGACTCGCGAAATCTTCTCCGTTTGCGTAGATATGAAACTTGGTATCAACGGCGAAAACATGGTATACCTCGACCTGTCCCACAAAGATCCAAAAGAACTGGATGTAAAATTGGGCGGTATTATCGAGATTTACGAAAAATTCGTTGGGGATGACCCACGTAAAGTTCCAATGAAGATTTTCCCTGCGGTTCACTACTCCATGGGCGGTATGTGGGTAGACTACAACCAAATGACCAATATCCCTGGTCTGTTTGCAGCAGGTGAGTGCGATTACTCTCAGCACGGTGCAAACCGTTTGGGTGCGAACTCCCTCCTGTCCGCGATCTATGGCGGTATGGTAGCAGGTCCAAAAGCGATCGAGTACATCAAAGGCTTGAACAAATCCTCTGATGATCTGTCTTCCACGCTCTTCGATGGCTTTACTAGCCAAGAGCAAGCGAAATACGACAGCATCCTGAAAATGGACGGAACAGAAAATGCTTACCTGATCCACAAGGAACTGGGTGAGTGGATGACTGACAACGTAACGGTAGTACGTTACAACGACCGTCTGCAAAAAACGGATGATAAGATCGTTGAACTGATGGAACGCTACAAGAAAATCAACATCAACGATACGAATAAATGGAGCAACTCTGGTGCGGCATTTACCCGTCATCTGTGGAACATGCTCGTACTGTCCCGCGCGATCACGATTGGTGCGCTCAAGCGCGATGAGAGCCGCGGTGCTCACTACAAGCCTGATTTCCCTGAGCGTGATGACGAAAACTTCATGAAGACGACAATGGCGAAGTACAATGCAGAAACGACTGCGCCTGAAATCTACTACGAAGACATCGACGTATCCCTGATCGCACCACGTAAACGTGACTATACGTCTGACAAGAAATAAGAGAGGAGGAAACTGATCATGGCAGAAAAATTGATTCATTTGATTATCACTCGTCAAGATAGCCCTGACAGCACTCCGTACAAGGAAGAGTTCAAAATCCCTTACCGTCCTGGTATGAACGTGATCAGTGCTTTGATGGAGATTCAACGTAATCCACTCAACGCACAAGGTCAAAAAACGTCTCCAGTAAACTGGGAATCGAACTGCTTGGAAGAAGTATGCGGTGCGTGCTCGATGGTTATTAACGGAAGACCGCGCCAAGCGTGCTCGGCACTGGTTGATAAACTGGAACAGCCGATTCGTCTTGAGCCAATGAGCACCTTCCCTGTACAACGTGACTTGTCGATTGACCGCAGCCGCATGTTCGATGCGCTGAAACGCGTAAAAGCGTGGGTTCCAATCGATGGTACGCATGATCTGGGACCAGGTCCTCGCATGCCGGAAGTTGAGCGTCAATGGGCGTACGAGCTTTCGAAGTGCATGACGTGCGGTGTTTGCTTGGAAGCTTGCCCGAACGTGAATGCGAAGTCTGACTTCATCGGTCCATTCGCTATTTCGCAGGTTCGTCTGTTCAACCAGCATCCAACGGGTATGATGAACAAGCATGAGCGTCTGGAAGCCCTGATGGAAGATGGCGGTATCGGTGATTGCGGTAACTCGCAAAACTGCGTACAAGCATGTCCAAAAGGCATTCCGCTCACAACCTCGATCGCTCACATGAACAAAGAAACAACCAAACATGCAGTGAAGAAGTTCTTCTTCTCCTAATTGTTTGCAATAGAAAAGGCGTGCATTCCGGATCACCGGTGCACGCCTTTTTTCAGTTCTAAGAAAGTTTGTTTAAGTGTTTACTGCATTGGGGACACATGTCGCTGTAGTGGAGAGAAGAATATTTCCAGTCTAGGCTCCAGGCTCCGTCCCTCTGGAGGCTGAGACTGTCCGCTCCGAAGGGATTTGCGGGGAAACGCAAAAGTGGTAGCCGCTTCGTCGCCCGGGCACGTTGCGTTTCTGTTGCCCGCAAATCCCTTCTCCGCTAGGTAGGACTCCACAAGTCGCTACGTCTGGAAATATTCTTCTCTAGCGTAACTGACTACATTCTTCATTCTTTTAAGGCTTTTAAAACCCGTTTAACACGAAAAGCTCGTAGAGGAAACAGGAGAAATAAGCGAAGATCTTAGGGACACCGACCGAGACGGAATGCAAAAAGCGAAACACGCCTTTAAGCGTTCACCTCTGAGACACATCCTGAAAGAACTACTTTGGACGCGGTTTCGCTTTTTGCATGGAGTCGTGCAGTCAATCTTTCAGGGGGTGGCCCTAGAAGCTGAGCGTTTTCTCCTGTTTTCTCCCCACCACATCAACAATGTACAAGGAGTTTATTCAATTCGCCTCGATGACCGCCGCCACCGCCAGTTTTTCAAAGATGCTGACGAACTGCTGGAGTTCATCCTCGCTGAGATGAGAAAACATTTTATTTAGTTGTTCTCTCCGATTCTGCTTGGCTACTTGGAGAATTTTTTGACCAGAATCACGCAAGCTGATGTAAACCACTCGGCGATCTTCCTCATCACGATCACGGGCGACGAAGCCGTGTTTATCCAAACGGTCGACCATTGCTGTGATTGCGCTAGGTTTGACCCCCATTGATTCAGCCAATTCTCCAACGGTGCATTTTTCCTTCTGTTCCAACTGATGAAGAATGTAGAATTGCGGGCCAGTTAAACCAGAGACAGGTTCGGCTAATTGCGTTCCCATTGTGCGCATAATGGTACGAAACGCCTCCTGCAGGCGCTCAAGCGTATCTGTTGAGGGGGAGGGCATGCTCGTATCTTCTCCTTCTTTGATCTATTTCTTCGTTATCGGGAATATTTGATATGTAATATTTAATGCACTTAAATATAGGCTGAAAATCCTTCGTTTGTCAACCTTCGCGAAATGAAGGGAATACCCAAGCGCTTCCTAGTGAAAACTGAAAACATAATGGAATGACTTCCAGCAAGGGGGCAAACGATGAAGAAAAAGGTATGCAGCATTGGATTGATATTGGCTTTGCTTCCCGCAACGACTGTCAGTACAACAGCGTTTGAAGGAACGGCGACCATTCGTACACAGATTTTGCAGGATCTCGCGGAAATGCACCAGCCATTACATACAGGCAAGGCGGACAAGGAATATAAAACGAAGGCAGATGAATGGCAACGACAAGAATTGCTATTGCAAGGTGAGCAATTAAAATCTGCGCCTGTCGATTCGCTGGAAATGATTGAGGCGACTCAGGCTTGGGAGGAAGCGGGGGTAAAAGGGGAAGGAATGCTCATTTCCGTGATCGATACGGGAGTCAATCCGCGTCACCCTGATTTGCCTGCCCCGCATGATAAGCGTTCAGCCATGCAAAAGTCAGGTTCTTCCCAGAAGGTGATCCCTGGCTTTAACTGGGCTGACCGTAATCAAACAACGGAAGATGTATCGGAATCTCAGCACGGTATCCATGTAGCGGGAATTATTGGCGCGAACGGCAAAGTTAAAGGGGTCGCTCCTGAATCCCAGCTCATCAGCCAAAAAGTATTTTCCAATTATCAAAGCGAGATTCCTGGGCTGGGTGAATCGATCTTATTCGCGATCAATGATTCCATTACGAAAAAAGCAGATGTCATTAACTTAAGTCTCGGCTCTTCTGCGGGCTATGTGGATGAAACAAATGTGGAGCAAATGGCTGTGAAGAAAGCAGTCGACAATGGGATCATAGTAGTGGCAGCGGCCGGCAATGATGCGTATTTCGGCAGTGATAAGGTACGAGCACAGAATCCGGATATCGCCATGATCGGTTCTCCAGGCTTGAGCCCTGATGCGTTTTCTGTTGCCTCTGTCAATGCTACAGCACTAGCTGGCCATAGCTTTACGGTTCAAGGGGTACCCGGTATGGAGAAAGTCGTGTATTTATCGGGATATGTGGAAGGCGGGGGTGCGATAAACCCAGTCATGACGCTGATGAAGCCGTATCCGCTCGTCTATATGGGGAAAGGGAAGAAAGAAGACTACAATGTTTCCGTAAAAGATAAAGTGGTATTGCTCGAGCGAGGTGACATTTCATTCGACGAAAAGCTGCGCCTCGCCAAAGAAGCAGGAGCAGTTGGTGCTGTCATCTACAACAATGAAATGGGGCCACTCATTATCAGTGCGGAGCATGCCAAACAAATCCCGGCTGTTTCTGTCTTGAAGCACATGGGCGAGCAAATGGCGCAAGCGATAAAAAAAGGCAAGAAAGTGACCGTCTCATTTAACGGTGAATATGGACAAAATTCAATGCCGTATCCAGACGGAGGAACGATCTCGGCTTTTTCATCATGGGGACCAACACCCGATTTGCAGTTTAAACCGGAGATTGCAGCTCCAGGTGGGGGCATCTTGTCACTCACGCGTGAGTCTGAGTATGCCGTGAAAAGTGGTACGTCAATGGCAACGCCACATGTGGCAGGGGGGATGGCTTTACTGAAGCAAGGCTATCTCAAGCAAGGGCGGAACCTGCAAGGCAAATCGCTTGTCGATACGTTAAAAGCTGCGGCGATGAATACTGCAGAACCGATTATCGATCCGCAAATTAGCATCCCGGCAGAGGATAAGGAGAAAGCAAAAAAAGTACCTTACAGCCCACGGGTTCAAGGGGCAGGAATGATGCAAATCGCAAAAGCGATCAAGACGCCAGCCATTGTTGTGACTGCAAAAGGAAAAGCAGGTGTCTCGTTGGGGGAAATTGGGAATTCAACGACCTTTTCTCTGTTTATTAACAACAAGTTTGGCAAGAAACCAATTACGTATCAGCTGCAAAATGAGTTTGGTGTCATGACTGACTTGCGCAAGAATGGGATCAACATGCTGACAAATACCCTTTTCGAGGGGGCAGAACTGAAATTTTCCGCTCCTAAGGTTACCGTTGCGCCGGGGAAGTTAGAGGAAGTGAAGGTAACGCTCACGATTCCAACAGGCGCAGCACGCAATCAATTTGCAGAAGGATTTATTTCCTTTCAACCAGATGATAAGGGATTGCCTACGTTGCGCACGCCGTTTTATGGCTTCTACGGCGACTGGGATGAACCAAGGATTATGGATCAGCCCGTATGGGAGGCAGAAAGTCAGGAAAAACGAACAGGTGTCAAGACGAGCTGGTATCACGATAAACGCAATGACAAATGGCGCTATCGGGATTATCTAGGTGTTACAGGTGTCAAAGCCGATGGCGGTGCAAAAATCGATCCCAATCATATTGCCTTTTCGCCAAACGGGGATGGGCATTACGATGTCGCTGCTCCTTCCATTACATTTTTGCGCAATGCCCGTCATATTATCGTCGAAGTAACAGACCAGACAGGCAAGCCGATTCGCACTCTTGTACGTGATGAAAAGGTGAGCAAGTACGACCAATCCAAATTGGGGACGCCCTACTATTACACGGAAAAAGAAGCATGGAGCTGGGACGGAAAGATCTTTTCACCGCAAAAAGGCGCCTATATACAGGCACCCGATGGACAGTACCAATTCTCCATTAAGGCCAAAATAGACGGACGCAATGCAAATTGGCAATCGATGACACTCCCGATCCGCGTGGATACAAAAGCTCCTGTGATTACAGCTTCTGTGTCGGGAAACAAGGTTCAGTGGAGTAGCCGTGATAAAGATATCCAGGCCTATTTCCTTTATGTAAACGGCAAAAGGGTAGGAGGCCCCTATTCTCCAAAAGTGTCCAGCACACTCATTAATCAGCCGGATAAAAAAATGAGTGTGGTAGCGTATGATTATGCAGGAAATATCAGTGTGGCGCATATTAACGGGAAAAGCGACAGCACACCGCCATTTGTGGAGTTCCCAGATGATTTGTTTCCTTATCTGAAAATATCCAAGCAGCCGGATGTAGCCTTCAGGGGTAAAGTAACAGGCGAGGATATGATGGACAGAGTCCGCTTGTCGATTAACAAAACGCCTGTAAAGCTGGCGACGGATGGATCATTTGAAACCATCATGCGATTAACGGAAGGTCTCAATTATGTGATGTACAGTGCAATGGATATGTATGGAAACAAGCGCCAGTTCACGCAGCGGGTCATCGTCGATACGAGTCCTCCGACACTGCAATTGCTAAACGATGGCAGTGAAGACGTGCAGTTCGATCCAGCAACCAAGAACATGTTGGTTCCGGTCCGCTTCATGTACAGGGATCAAACATATAAAGGTCAGGTTAGTATCAATGGGGAGATTGTGTCCTACTTTGAAGAAGAGCAATTGGAAATCCCTGCGCAAAAATACGCAACGCAAATTTTGAGTATGAAGCAGGGGGAAAATCGCATTTTGCTTGAAGGGAAAGACGGTGCAGGCAATCAAAGCATGTTGCTGGTGTATGCGTATGTGGATGCTAATGCAGGGGCGGTCGTCATAAGTAATGGAGAGCAGCGTACTTCCTACAAGGCACGAACAGTACCAGCTCCGACGATACAGCTGTCGAACAAACAGCTAGAAGGGCAGGAAGGTGAAGCGCTGCCCATCGAAGGGAAAGTGACAGGTGCTGGTGCTGTTAACCTCCAAATCAACTATGGATCAAAAAGCTTTCAGACCAACGCGAATGATCGTGGGCTATTTCGCCTGGTGCTTCATGAGGTAGAGGAAGGCAAGCAAAAACTGACGGTTGTTGCCACTGATGCGCTGGGGAGGGAAGCCCGAGCGGAGATGAACGTCGTCGGAAAGAAAAAGTAGGGGAGTGGGCCCGTCAGTAGCAGCGAAAAGGCTATTGCCGGGCCAAAATTTTTGTGGGAGGATGCCATTCGATGTTTTACCACGGGATCAAGTGGGAATATGTTACGAGAGAGTACCCTGTGCTATCACCGAGAAGGACCGCCAGGAGGAAGCGTGGGGCAGAGCAATTGAGGGATCGCATTCATCTGATCGAACAATTCGGTTTAGAGCCAGTTCATTTGCTTGAAGCCGATGAGCATTACGATGCTGTACGCTGTATCCAGGAATGCTTGGCGTTTGGAGATACTGTTTTTGCCTTTGATCGCGTCCAGCTTCCGATGTGGCAATTGAGTAAGCATGAGATAGGTGTAGAAATATTGGACTTGCGAACGTGCACGGCTATCTATACCATTCGTCATGAGACAAAAGTAGAGGATTATTTTCCTGGCATACCTTGTTTTCGTGACCTTATGCCTATGAAGTTTTCGTAATCCTATTGCATCTGCCAAATACCGACATTATGATAGTCCTATACGAGTACAACCTCTAAGAGTGAATTGCCCGGGAAAGGAAGAGAACGCAGATGATAGTCCAGTACCTTGATCCATTTCTTGAATCAGCTTCGTCCGTGATTCAACAAGTATGCAATGTCGACATTTCGCGTGGAGAGTTAGCTGAAAGAGAATGGAGCCATGTAGAAGGCCATACATGGATTCGAATCGGAATGACAGGTCAATTACAAGGTGAGGTCTTTTTCGGTCTGCAAGAGGAATTGGCTTTGCGCATTGTCTCGGCCATGATGGGCGGCTATCCCGTGCAAGAGATGGATGAACTCGGAAAAAGTGCCATTTCCGAGTTGGGGAACATGATTTCAGGGAATGCGAGTACGCTTTTGTCCAATCGAGGAGTTATTGTAGACATAACCCCGCCCTTATTTTTACACCAGCATGACTTGAAGGACATGGCAGGGACAGCATTGACTGCACCGCTCGATCTTCATGACATGGGCAGACTGGATATTCAAATTATTGTGATAAGATAGAGGCGGCTGCTGGCCGTCTTTTTTGTGAAGGATCATTAGCCACGCATCATCATTCAAAGGAGGGATGGAAAGAGATGGATCATTACTTCTCGATCTGTTCAGCTGAGATGTATTATGAGAAATACATGACCTTTTTATTGGAAAACTACGACCAGCTTCGGATGCCATATTCCTTTCCTGTGGCGCTCAGTTTTCTGGCGAGTCCCGTTTTCATGGAGGGAAAAGCATTTCTTTGCTTCAACGATGACGATGAAGTGATCGGTGCCTTTTCATACATTTACGGGACAGGTGAAAATCAGTACGAAGACAAGCATATCGTTCAAATTCAGGTAGTCTATTTTTTAGAACAGTATCGCAGCAGTCGCCTTTTTTTGCATGCCCTTCAGTATGTAACCGAGTATATTGCCTATATGGAGGAGGACGTGAAGGAGTTTCGATTCTGGACTTCCTCGGACGACTCTTTACGCAAATTGTTTACCAAGATTGCAGAACGAGTAGCTTCTGTGGAAACGGCAAACGGTCCATTGGATGAATATCGCGCATCATTTTTGGCTTGGCAATCCTATGCAGCCAGGTTTCAACATGAACCATTTTTCTAATCCAAGAAGGAGACGTCACGATGCTGTTCGTCATCAAAAATCTGTTTGGCTACATACGCCCCTATAAGCTCCTGAGTTTTCTTTTTTTCCTCACGCTTGCACTCGATCTGCTTTTTTTATCCTTGGCACCTCTTAGTTTCCAGATGATCATCGACAAAGCGATTATTCCCAAAGATATGAACGATTTCACGGTCATCATGATGGTTTTGGTGATTAGCGGGTTTATCTGTATCAGTGCGGGAATTATCAGTGATTATGTGCTGGCAAAACTAAACGCACGTGTGCAAAATGATTTGCGGCAAAAATTGTTTGCGTATATGCAGCACTTGCCGGTCAGCTATTTCCACAAAACACGTTCGGGCGAACTGGTTTCTCACTTTTCAGTAGATTTGCCTGTCATTGACAGATCGATGGCCATTCTCTTCACGACGGGTATTCAGTCATTGGCAGTCGTAACGATCAGTACGATGGTGCTGTTTTACTTGGAATGGGTGATGGCGCTATGTATTTTGGTGGGAGCAATCTTGATCTTTACGGGTCCTTATTTACTTGGTCGACGTGCCCACACAATCAATGCCGCATACAAAGAACAGCTCGCAGCTATGACGAATGATGTCCAAGAAAATACGAAAGCGCAAATGGTTATCAAGGGCTTCAACCTGCAAGATGTCATGATCAATAAATTCAATGAAAGACTCCAATTGCTGTTGGTCAGCCACTATCGCAAAAATTTGATGGCAGCGAATCTGGAACGAATTCCTGCCCTATGCTTACTCCTCATCAACTTTACGATCATTGGCTTCGGTTCCTATCTGGCACTCACAGGGCGAATCTCTGTCGGTTCGCTTGTCGCCTTTTTCACCATGTATACGTCGATGGGGAATGCAGTGTTTAATCTGACCTTTACGCTCCCGCTGATTACAGATGCGCAAGTCAGTATGGAGCGAATTCAGAAGGTGCTGAATGAACCTAGTGAAAAAGTCGACCATTCCGCAGAGGAACTACTCGATTTGCTTACGACTGAAGTGTCCGTAAATAATGTTACGTTTGGCTATCAAGAAAATCAGTTGTCTATCAAGCAGGTCAGCATGCAGATTCCCGCGCGGACAAAAGTTGCGATTGTTGGTTCCAGTGGGTCTGGAAAAAGCACGATCGTTCAGCTGTTATTAGGCTTTTATCAACCTAGTTCTGGTCATATCGAGATAAACGGGACAAAACTCGATGATTGTAATCGGGGAGCCTTCCGCAACCACCTAGGGGTCGTCTTTCAGGATCACTTTCTTTTTCACGGAACAATAGCGGAAAACATCCGGCTCGGCAAACTCAATGCGACCAACGATGAGCTGAGGATGGCTGCACAGCAAGCGGAGATCCATGACTTTATCATGACTCTACCAGACAAGTACGAAACACTTGTTTTGGATGGGGGAAGCAACCTCTCTGGGGGACAAAGGCAGCGACTTGCCATTGCTCGGGCGATTCTACGCAATCCTTCTCTACTCATTCTGGATGAAGCAACTTCTGCTCTCGATCCCATTTCAGAGGCTTCTATTCACAAGACTTTTGCGAAGCTTTCCAGCGATCGGACTGTCATTACGGTGACGCATCGTTTGTCGACGATAACGGACATGGATCAAATATTTGTGTTGGAGCAGGGGGAACTGGTGGAGCAAGGGACACACTTTCAATTGTTGCAAAAGCGGGGCTATTACAGAAGGCTATGGGAGAAGCAGCAGAGAAGTTTCACCTCCTCGCACGCGGAAAGGTAGAAGTATCCCAAACATCTGCTGAATCTGAGGAGCAGATTCGACTTGCAACGTCCAACAGCCGATACGTTAACGATCAGAAAAAGAAAGGCAGTGTGCAAAGGATGCATGTCCAATTTAGAAGCTGTATCAGTGACAGTGATTTTGCCCAATTCACGCTATTTTTTATGCGCAATCGATTGGAATTTAGCCGTATGTTTTCCCTTAGTGACACGCTTGTTCATATTTTGACGTTTCTCCCGGATTCTCATTTGATCCTGATAGAAGACGAGCAAGGTAAACTGGTCGGATGGGGCCATTATCAATACTTGACAGCAGAAAAGCAACCAGACCCTGAGGGCGAAATCTGCTATATCCATTCAGTCATCGTTGAAGAAAAATATCGAAGGAGCAGGGTATTTCTGAAAGGCTTTCGCCACCTTATCAGACAGGTTCAAGAAGAAAATGCACAAGTGAAACAGGTGACCTTTTGCGCTGATGCTGATCATGCTTATTTGAACCGGCTCTATTCGAAATTTGCCCAGGTTGCAGGGGAGCAGGAGGGCTATTACGGAGAAGAAAACATCTATATGGCCGAAATCAATCAACTCGCTTCCTATCTGGGAGTTGCCAGTAATTGACGTTAAATAAGGAAAAATGCTATTCTTAAGAAGATATTGTCAGAAAGGAGGTCTATCGGATGATTCCAATGGTCCCACGTTTGAAAGACGGAGTAAGAAAACCTTTCACTGCTTCGATTCAAAATCTTCTCATGAAAAATGAGCAGCTGCGTGTAGCTACTTCTACTGCGAAGTAGTCGATAAGCTATCATCTTTCCAATCAACTGTTCCCATGAATGGAGAAGTGGTTGACAGGCTATCCTGCTCAGCCGCTTTTTTATTTATTTCCATTCTGTTTGAATAGATTAAAAAAATAAAATATTTTATATTGTCTGGATGATTTTTAATAGATAGTGTATTGTTGGAAATAGTAAGGGGGTATGAGAGATTGTCCTATGTAAAACAATTAATTGGGATGTTTTTCCTAGTTATCGTCGTTTGCGGTGGGCCGTTCATGCTCTATACGCAAAAGGAAGAAATCGTGTTCGAACCGGGAAATATCGTAGTCCATACGGTATATCTGATTCAGCAGATTGCAGAAGGCTCCCTCGGAACCTATTATTCAGGGCAAACAGAAAGGAGCATCGCAGAGGATATCCTCCCATTTGCAATTAGCTCCTTTGAACTACTGTTCGCAAGTGTTGGTGTCGCAGTCCTTGCCAGTATTATTTTTGGATTGCTATTGCAGCGCTTTCGGATTGTACGTCAATTTCAAAAGGTTTTGAATCTGCTTGCCACGATTCCTGATTTTATTCTGATTGTTGTTTCGATTGTGGGTGCGGTCGGGTTTTACAAGCTGACGAACATTCGAATTATCACCCTGTCACCCGTAAGTGACGCAGAGAGTACCTGGTTTCCGATCACGCTACTGTCAATTGGACCAACGATTTTCCTCATGAAGGTAGTCAGCCTGAAGTATGCACAAATCGGGGGCGAAGACTACATTAAAACAGCACTTGCCAAAGGGATGGGGATTTGGCATGTTCTCATTCATCACGTCTATAAAAATATAAAGCCGTTTCTCATTGCCGATTTAAAGAAGACGATTGCCATTACGGTAGCCAACTTGTTTATTGTCGAGTACTTGTTAAACGTCGTAGGATTGACCCGCTTTATTTTCAGCAAAGATGGCGGTTACGAATTCAATGCTGCTGTCATGGGACTGTTAGGGATTATTTTGCTATCCATTTTGGTTTATTTATTGATTCGTCTCATTCTGTATGTGATTGAACGTGCGGTTGTGTATAAATAACCCAGACTTCTTTTGGAATGAGTGAGGTTATGGTATGAGGAAACGGTTTAATTGGGCATTATGGCTAGGCTGTATCTTGGTATTACTTCTAATGATGATCGGTGTAGCTGGACCTTATTTGGCCCCCTATGACATCGATTACCAGGTGAAAGTGCGCAATGAGATGGTGAACGGGAAGCAAGTGATCATTTCGCCTCCTTTGGCACCGTCAGGCGAGCATCTGTTGGGTACGGATAAATGGGGCTATGATTTGCTTACCAAACTGCTCCATGGGGCACCGTACACCATTTTTATTACGCTCATGATTGCGTTATTGCGGTTATTGATTGGAGCATGGATCGGACTGTATATCGGAATATTGGACAAGCAGCAGCGTTGGTGGATTGCGATTGAGAACGCCTGGGGGTACATGCCCATATTTATTCCTGTCTATTTTTTATTGAAAGGAATCAATATCAATCCCGAATTGCCAACGTTTACGCTCGTGTTGTTTTTCGTAGTGGTTGTGGCTGTGCTAGGGACGCCTTCAGTAGCTGCGTCCATCCGTCAAAAAACGGAGCAAATCAAGGAATCCCAGTACGTTTTAGCTGCGACTTCGCTGGGGGCAGGGCGGGATCAGATTATCTTTCGCCACATCCTGCCGCATTTGAAGGAGCATCTGGTCATTGTCCTGGTGACAGAGATGATCGCTACCATGACATTGATGGGGCTTCTCGGGATTTTTGGTCTGTTTGTAGGCGGCACGACTATGTACTATGACCCTGTTGAGTATCACTCGATTACACATGAATGGGCAGGACTGCTCGGGACTTACCGAAGCTTTGTCTACACGAATTACACCTGGATTTTCCTGATCCCGCTTGCTGCTTATATGCTTGCAATCGGTTCCTTTAGCCTATTGGCCAAAGGATTGCGTGATAAATTCGAACAGACCTATAGTCGTACCCCATTTATTTAAGCAGCTGGTTACTTTTCAGCATGAGGGATAAGTGAGGTTTTTGGATGAAAAAACGATTCCATTTTTCTTTATGGCTAGGCAGTATTTTCGTGTTCCTTCTAATCATGATTGCTGTGGCGGGGCCTTACTTGGCTCCCTATGATCTGGAATATCAAGCGAAGATGCGTCAGGAGGTTGTGAACGGTAAACAAGTCATGGTCTCTCCACCCTTACCGCCGTCAGAGGAACATTTGCTCGGCACGGACAAATGGGGGTATGATTTACTGACTCTCTTGCTTCATGGAGCGCCATACACTGTTTTTATTACGCTTGCGATCGCATTCCTTCGCGTGTTACTTGGTACATGGATTGGACTCAATATCGGCATTCAAGATAAAGAGCAGCGTTGGTGGATGGCTATTGAGAATGCATGGAGCTATATGCCTGTGTTTATCCCCGTGTATTTTCTTTTGCGAGGAATCAATGTGAATTCCGAGCTGCCGACGTTCACGCTCGTTCTGCTTTTCATTGGGCTTGTCTCTGTCCTTGGAACACCTTCTGTAGCCTCTTCTGTGCGTCAAATGACCGAGCAAATTAAAGAATCCCAATACGTTTTGGCTGCCATTGCTCTGGGGGCTGGCCGGAATCAAATCGTTTTTCGCCACATCTTTCCACATTTGAAGGAACAGCTCATTATCATCTTGGTGACAGAAATGATCGCTGTCATGACCTTGATGGGGCTTCTCGGCATATTTGACCTGTTTGTAGGTGGTACGAAAATGACTTTTGACCCGGTTCTGTATCATTCCATTACACACGAATGGGCAGGGCTGCTCGGGTCCTATCGAGGCTTTATTTACAGTAACTATACGTGGATTTTTCTCGTACCGCTGGGGGCATTCATGATCGCCATTGGATCGTTTAGCTTGTTGGCCAAGGGATTGCGTGATAAGTTCGAGCAAACGTATAGTCGTACCCCTTTTATTTAAGTTGTGGTGTCCTTGATTTTTTACGAATCAAGGGCATTTTTGGTTGATCCGGTTAAAAATAATGGAATGGATAGGGAGCAGTATATGTGTCGGGTGAATAGACTGGAGTGTCGGGGGCGGTGTTGGCCTTGGGTTCCGATGGCAATCTCATCAGGCGAGGCGAACTCGTCGCGATCTGAATGGGGGACAACTGGCGGCCATCGTCGTCTCGAACGGAAAAATTCACGGCGGATGTCGAAGAGGTTTCTCAGCGGTGTTCGGAACCCATTGCCCATTTTCTGAATAGGATGTAAGGCAAAAGCCTAAAATCCTTGAAATTCCGGCACCATCACCCACCCCCCATCATAGGATAAGGTGACTCTGTAATCCCTCAACCTTGTTCCTGTAGAGCCCACAAGGAGGGGTGGCACGATTGAAGGGTAGCGACCAAACCAAGCCGTTGTTAACGAATCGCGAAAGAGAAGTGTTTGAACTCTTGGTCCAAGATAAGACAACCAAAGAGATTGCCGGACAACTCTTCATCAGCGAAAAGACTGTGCGCAATCACATTAGCAATGTCATGCAAAAATTAGGTGTCAAAGGTCGATCTCAGGCAGTAGTCGAACTCGTTCGACTTGGTGAACTAGAGATTTGAACCCAGTCCACCCAGCCTCCCTTTTCTTCCCTTGGTCGGAAGGGAGGGTTTTTTTATGTTCATGTATTGGAGTGCTATCTATTTAAGCGGTAATGACTGGCATGAGACCGTGCGGCGAGTTGTGTTAGGCAAGATGAAGCCCTCTACCGGCATATGATCCGAAAGAGGGCTTCAATCAGAGTCCTTGTAGAAGGTTCTCTTGTTACCAATTTCTCGGTTACAGTTCTTCCTGTTTGACAAATTGATTTCCGGAAATCTGGTAAAACTTCACCCCAACAAGTTTTTGATTCGTGTAAATCTTTTCAGTCAAGCTCTTTTCGGCCTCATTGTAAGAGAAGTGGTAGGTGGTACCTTTAGTCCCTTCGTCCAGTTGTTGGGAGAAGATCATTTTCACTGTGTTTTTCCCTTTGTCTAGCTGGTACAGGTTAACATAAACCTGAGTTTTGCCTTCTTTTTCTCCATACTCGACCGCGAGGAACTGATTGGTATGAACCATTCTTGTCACTGGATATAGAGTACCTCCTGCACTTTGAGGAAGCGGGATTTCTTTTTTGTTGACTGAATTGACGACCTTATTGGAACCGGCCACGGCATAGTACACATAGTCCAGCGCGTAGTTGGCGTGACCCGCCATTCCCTCAAACTGAACATTTTGTTCAACTCTGTCCAAACTTTCAAATCGAACAGATGGGGTTTTTGTTAGGGGATCGCTGTTCATCCAGGATTGACCGACGCCAAGCATATTCGCGATTGTGGCGACCGGTGCATACACGTTTCCTTTATAAACGAAAGGCTCTGCCTTGGTATCGATGGGACTGCCATTTACGATCAGTTTGATATTAGAAAAGTTCACGGTGATCGCTTCAGTTGCTTTTTTAGCGAATGCGGAGCCGCTTGACATCATTCCCGCAGTGAACAGGAGTACCCCTGATACCACTCCTATAAACAGTTTCTGTGATTTGTTCATTGTTGTTTGTCTCCTTACGAGAATTGACTTTTGTTTGCACATTTATTTAACGCAAGGAGGATTGGAAAAGTTTCACTTCAGATCGTATGCTTGCCCTTCCTTTTTCATTCTAGTTGTGTGTGCGTGATGCACAGGTCGTAATTTTCAAGCAATCTATGTTTCCGGAGAAATAAATGATTTATCACAATGTGTAGGGAGAAAAGCAAAAAAGCCCTCATTAAATAAGGAGCAATTTGTATAGATACCAACTTTGCCATATGCCAAAGAGTATCCATATGACAATTAAAAGGGATACCCGCAACTCAGTTCTTTGGTTTACCTTTGGCGATCAGCTCCTGTGCTTTGGCCCGACAATCACTGATCACTTCTTCAGTAATTAGCTTTAATGCAAGCCAAATACCCAGGGGAACTAAAATGATGTCGTCCAAATAACCCAATATCGGGATGTAGTCAGGTATTAAATCGATTGGACTAAAGGCGTATGCCACCACGCAAATTGCAAATACCTTTGCATACCAAGTAACGCGGTGATCTTTGTATGCAAAATAAAGTACAAACGCCTCGCGCTTTAGTAACTTGGCTTTACTTTTTATTAGTTGAAATGCTGCTGTTTCTTTTGCCATCAAAGCTCACCCCAACGGTTATGTTACTGGAGTGAAAGTACACATTCAAAAGAGGGCATGAATTCTTTTAATAGATTCACCAAAATAGTTATTTTGTTGCGAGGACAAAAATCATATCTGCCAACGCGAAAACTTGAAAAGCGGCCACACCAAACAGAATAAAGGCCATCTTACGGTTTTTCTTCAACTCAAATATTCCTAATGAAGCCATGAAAACGGCAAGGCAAAGCATCGTCAATATTTTTAAGAAAGGCACATGTGTAAAAATGTTCACTATTGCAATTGAAAGGGCAACTATTGAAAAGATATTGAACCAACAAGGTCTATTTTTCATTTTGGTCACCAATAATTTCCTTTTTGTAACGATTTTAACAGATGGTTTGATTGAATGCACGTAACACATCGGTAATTGAGTGGAATGGAGGTTTAGGCACAACTAGTGAAGTGTAACCGATGCGCGGATTGCGACAATTGCTTGGAATATAGGGGGTTGGAAGTGTGATGGAAGAAGTCCATTTCAGGGAGATTTCCTAATGAAAAAGAAAAAATCGCCTGCGATGGCGATTTTCTCTAACTGCTTGTTTACAATGGCTTGATTAGGTAGTAATTGCCCGAAGTATCGTAATTATCGTAGGAGTCTACATGAAAATAATAAGTTGTCCCAGCCTCAGCATGAAAAGTAACTGTTCTACTTGCGCCAGTGGTTGGTGAAATATCTAGAAAGCCACTACGACTCGGATCCTTAGTCACACCAACTCTATAGGGGATACTATTCGGAACCCCAGATAATTCGACAGTTACCAATCCCGATGAGTTTGGTGTGAACTTATACCAATCGACTACATCACTAGTAGATAATTTACCTAATCTACCACTATTTAATTCGTCCGCCGAGGAGCTCCTATTGTTTGACTCAACTTCCAGTTGATACCCATTAATCGTAATAGATTTACCAATTTCTTTTTTCGGTGTTGCTTCTTGAGCATAACTAGCAGTTGGAATACCTGCAAGGAGAGGAAGAGAAAGTGCAGCGGCTAAAAGAAAATTACGTTTGCTCATTCGAAGAGTTGATGATGGGTTTTTTGTAAACATTTTGAACCTCCCATTATTTTGAAATATTGGCTGTTTCGACCTTATTTTACTAAATTGAAAATCTGTTTACTATACCAAAAAAACTATGATTATTATTGTAAAAACCTATCAATTGCGAAGAGGAGCAACGCGCTTTAAATGGAGGTGTGCTAAGAGGATCGCCATAAGTCTTAGTAACTTTTATGGGGCGGTTGAAACGAAAGTAATATTTGGAGCTTGGTTGTTATGGCGGCGTTGACAGCGTTGAAATCAGCTAAGGACTGTTTTTTGCAATTGTGAAAGAGTTGAGCTAGCACACTTAACAAAACAATCGATTTGTAAAGGTGGGAAGCCGATGGAGAAGCGTGCTATTACGTGAATGTTGGATTGAACAGCAAAACTATTAACGTGTTGAAGACTCTCGGTTGCGAAAGTTGGGAGAGGTGAAAAACGAGCAATCTCCAGTCTGGAAAACCTGCAATATCAAGGGTTTGTGGTTGAGGGCGGTTCCTGACGGTGGTTAGCGGTTTTTTCGTGATTTTACTATTGAAGGGTAGCGACCAAACCAAGCGGTTGTTAACGAATCGCGAAAGAGAAGTGTTTGAACTCTTGGTCCAACTTGGTCGGAAGGGAGAGTTTTTTTATGTTTTGTGTGAATAGAAAACAAGAGGGTGGTTCGGATAAAAGAAAGAAGCAGAGAAGGCGATGGTGGAAGGTTATAGGATCGAACGGAGCTTGAATCTCCTCGGCTGTCGAGGGCTGTCGGTATGTATAGGTAATGGCAGAGTGGAGATTACGGCCACTACATTACCTGAACCATTCAAAGTTACATGCCCTAATTGCCGAGGGTGTAGAAATAAAAATGATGATACGTACAGTGCAGCACAAGAGACGATATACGAAATCAAGATACAAATAATATTGGTACTAAAAGACGTTTTGAATGTACTTTCTACATTGAACCAGTGGAATTTAAATCAAATGATCCAGACTACACTGAAATTTTCCATACAGATGAAGAATGACAGCAGTATATAAATGACATTCTGAATCCTTCAGTCCCAACGGAAAATTGATTTATCACAAGCTCAATTATGTTAAATCACTCCTCATTTTTGCCAAAGTACGTAAAAGCACACCAAATTCCAATAACTAAATAGAGGAAACCAAACAACCCATTTTCCACACTCGTTAACAATAAATATAGGCCAATCAAGCAAATTATAATTGAACCTGTTTTTTGCAAAGTTGTATTTTTCATAATACTCACCTATGTATAGTAATTTACAAAAAATGTATCACGAAATTTATTTATTTATTTATTTACAAATTGCTCAGGGAGATAAGAAAGGAGGCTGTCAGGTGCAACTGGATCTGATCGGAAAGGTTCTTCCATTGCTGCGTGACCAGTCCTCCATATTGGGGTCTACGTGACTGAACATTTTCGAGTTTGGTACTTAACATGATGTGTAATAAAAAAAGACTTTTATTAAAAGTCTCTTGGATTCGAATCGCATTTAATTTTTAATGGCTTAAACCATTTTTTCAAGAATGAACGTGTATCTTTGACTGTCAAAGCAACATCGCCTTTTTGGATATCGATGTACAGGCTATAACCACAATCAGACTTAGACTCAATTGAAATCAAGTCAATGAATCCGTTAAATTCTTTTACTACTGCCGTTACTCTATCAATTTGTGGCTTGGTTACGTCGCTTACAACCATCAAAAATTGTCGCTTCAATAATACACCCCATAGTTTTTAGTTGTAATTCATTATAACACACAGGGAGTATCAGGGGGAAAAGGTCAGTAGGCAGCTCGTCGACCAGAGTTGAAACGAAAGAGATAGGTGTCGATGATTTATCAAAATAGTTAGGGAGGAAAGTACGATGGAAAACAAATTGGTCATATGGGCAGGGCATCGGTAAATAAACAGGAAATCGAAATCTCTTTTTCACAGGAACAGGATTTCCTCACTGTATATGTATCGGGCAACTGCTCGTGGGATGTTGTAAGGCTGCATGATGAAATCTTGGCGATGCTCCCTGATGAGGAGGGAAAAATCTTGAGTGAATCCTTACTGGGTCAAGTATCATCAGCAAACTGATAGTTGGTCAAAAGAAGCACCTTACACATGGAACCCACTTCAAAACATAGCCGGTGCGTGGTTGCTTGCTGAGAAACTTTTCATTGGCGTACTTCCGCAGTCACCAGGATCACCAGAGGATATGAGGTTCTTTGCAGTATTTGAAACTCATCCATATGACCGAAATATTCAAGTCTACGTAAAGACAGCACAAGAAGCGATTTGCAGGGCAGCGTTAGAGACGGTCGCTTAACAAAACGGTAATTATAATAAATGAGACAGGCAGGGTGATTTCACGAAAAAAACACCTCTCATCGAGAAAGGTAAGAGATGAAATTGATTATTACTCTTTTACATCAATTTCCCAATCTTCTGAGCCTATAATATTTCCTTTCTCTACAGAAAATCGAAGGGTATATTTTCCTGATTCTTGGAAGAAAACTGTCCCTTCATATCCATCCTCATAAGGTTGCATTACAATGCTCACATTTTGGTTATTGTCAAAGTAAGTTACTTTTACAAGTGCATTCCGTAACGGCCTACCATTGTAAAACAAATTGCTCGCTACATCAATTGGAGTTTTGGCTACAATTCCATTGGCAGAACCGGCTTGTAAGTTCCATCCAAATTCATTTCCTTGGGCTGGTGATGGGTCAAGTAAGAAACTTGCAGGAATTAAAAGTGCAAATAAGAGAGGCAGAACAACTATTAAGTTTCCAGATTTAAAAAGTTTTTTGTTCAAAATGAAATACCTCCCTTCCCTTCAAATATTGATACTGTTTCCTCTATAAGGACGAAAGTGATGGTAAATTGTTGCAATTTCATTCGTTGTTTTTTTACAAAACACACACGATTTGTTAAACGGGAGGAAAGAGACATGGAAAACAAGTTGGTCATATGGGCTGTAAATGCTGAGGACAAGGAGTCGTTTGTTAAAAGTATCAAGGGGCATCTGAATGTTGAGTATCTGATCAAGGAAAGAGAGCTTACAGAAACAGAAAACGGATTCAGATTTTTGTTTGACGATGAGGCTGGCAGCGAAATTGAAATTTCCTTATCTCAACAGCAGGATAACCTTTTTGTAAGTGTGGCTGGGAATTGCTCTTGGGACGTGTTAAGGATCAACGACGAGTGGGCAAACGGATTTCGGGGCGGTGCCTACACAGAAGGCAGTACGTTTGACAACCAGGCAGGAGGCAAGAGGAAAACACGTGGCAACTTCAAGATTCCTGCAGGGTGGGATACAGAGCCGGGATCTCACGGTACGATTCACAGAACAGGACGTTCGAGGGCAAATTCATTTGCTCGCGCTGTGAACGAATCTCCGAAGCCGGGTGAAGTGCAGTAGCACCGTCCAGATCGGGAACCAATCGAGTTCACGGCATGCGGAACAAGCGGAGTGTATGGACGGTGGCTACACAGCCATTCCCAGAAGCTCACTTTGCAACCTTCCCCGAAAAGCTCATCTGGCCGTGTATCCTTGCTGGTAGCTCGCAGGGAGGAAACGTACTCGATCCTTTCGGGGCTCAGGAACGACAGGTGTGGTGGCGAAGAAGCTTGGCCGGAAATACATCTTGATTAAAATCGGTTCGACATACATCCAGATAGCAGGTGAGCGAATCAAGCGAGAAACGGCCCAGATGAGCATATTCGAGTTCGGAACTTAACATGATGTGCAGTGAAGAAAAGAGGTTTGAACGAAGTAATGCAGAGTACAAATTTTCTCATGAGATAAATGCTTCAAGCTGATTTTAGTACAATCAATTTTTAAAAGTAGTACGTGGTGAAACCATGATGCTATTGTAGTCATTCCGATTATCTGGGTCAGTATTCGAAAACATTACCATAAAATCCCCAACTTTATACCAAATCTCATATCTATATTTATGATTCCCGTACGTATTTTCACCGAAAATATTAAAAATCTGTTCTTTTGTTAATGATTCAAATTTTGCTTGTATGACAGTTAGACGTTCCTTTCCTTTATATTTATTAAGTATATATCTATACCCGTTTCGGTCGAAATAGCTGGTATGCAATCTTACTGAAACATAGTCTTCGTCTTTTATACCAAATTTTGATTGCAGTTCTTCTTTTGTTAGATGAAAAGTGATATCACCGCCTAAATTTCCTTCATGGATGTTCTCTAGAATGTGGGTAAGAAACTCTTGAGCGTTAGATTGAGATTCTTGGGGTTTGATTCTTTCATAGGCGGTCATAGATGAAACATCTTTCATATAGGAAAATACCGGGGTAAGAAGATACATTATTAAACCAATTACTAGGGCTATTTGTTGGATTTTATTCATGCAAGGCCTCCAGGATTATTTCACTATTTCGTTCATTAGTAGTACATTGGTGTTTTGGTTCTTGCTGGATAGATAGAAAATCTAATGCATTCGCGGCTATGTGTTTGGTCGATTACGTAAACAGCTTAATAGATTTTTCCCCCTCATAATCAGTCAGTCTACCATTTGGGGTATTTTACCATACGTGAAGAAAAACATGAATCTCTCAAATATGGAGAAGATGCGGATCATGAATGGTATCAACATATGGGCTCAACCAACCCAGCTACGCTGGACGAGAAAGACCACAAAGTGGCGAAAGAAATTCGTAAGTCGCTGCTCGAATCGAAATAAAGATTAACACAACGATCATTTTGTTAAGCTCAGTGGGCTCCAATTAGGATCGCGCAAGTCTGCAGCTGTAGGCTTTCGAACATATGGTATACAGCGTTCTTCACAAGAGCCAAACTCCACATAGTTTTGTTGCGCTTGTCGTAATGAGGGAATATTAGCCCCCCCACCATAATCAGGGTCATCAAATTGGACAGGATCATCCTCCCAAAAACATATCTTGCAGATGATATATGTACCTGGGGATTCTTCATCTAAAGTTTTGTAGCCACAACAAGGGCAGGTGTATTTTTCAGTAGACATTAGCTCACTCCCGATTCTAGAGATGACTCAATGAAATATGAAAATAATGGCTTTTACACAATGTGAAAAGTGTTACGGAAGGCGAAAAATTGCATTACCTATATCAAGGTTAATGTCGGGAAGCACAACATTATATTGTTTAGAAAGATTGTCCATAGAATTTTTCCATTCGCTAGCCAGTTGTTGTGATTTCTCAAGTTTTTTCAACAATTCTTCTTGTTTGGATGTATCGGTAGTTTGTCCATCTAAATTACTAATGGAGGAAAGAACATCGTAGTTCAATCCAACTGCTTCAATATACTTTTCGTGAATTTCAGCTACTTCTTTTGTCTGCGGTTGCAAAGTTGAGGTTTTATCAACAAACTCCTTAACAATCGGCAAGAATTGTTCTTTCGAAAACTGTTGGAAATCAGTAATTTTCTCCTTTTGAAGTTCGTTCATCTTGTTTGCTATTTCTTGTTGATATCCGGTTACGGTTTGAGCGTAATTTTTAAAGTCCTCTTCAACAGTTATTTGAGAACATCCAGTCAAAAAAAGTAGTAAAAACAAAATTATGCGGTTCATTTTCGCACCTCGCTTCATGTAATAATAGTTAAGCGTCTTGGGACTTTTACTTAGTTGTTATTGTGTAGTAGTACTAGAAAAGTTTACCATAGATATGGGGATGTAAGACATTTTTGGGAGGAATATCATGCAAAAATTAGGTGTCAAAGATCGATCTCAGGCAGTAGTCGAACTCGTTCGACTTGGTAAACGAGAGATTTGAACCCAGTCCACCCAGCCTCCCTTTTCTTCCCTTGGTCGCAAGGGAGGTTTTTTATATTCTTTTGCGCCTGAACACCCTTTTATTACCATTTATGTAAATGTATTAGCATATCGTGATATAAGTCGCAATAAGATGGATTTGTAACAAAATCCATGAAGATCGAGAGGGATACTATGAAATTCAAGAAATGTGTTAGGAATGTGCTTATGGTAGGTGCCCTGCTTGTCACCTCTGTTTTGCCCATGGCGGCACAGACGGCGCAAGCAGAGGAAAATCAAGCGGAGGCGACAGCGGTATCCAATTACAAAATTATTGGCTACTATCCCTCATGGGGAGCTTATGGACGAAACTACAATGTAACGGATATCGATCCCAATAAAGTAACGCATATCAACTACGCATTTGCGGACATTTGCTGGAATGGAAGACATGGCAACCCAGATCCAACGGGGCCCAATCCACAAACTTGGGCTTGCCAGGATGAAGTAGGCAATATTAACGCCCCGAATGGTACAGTTGTCCTCGGAGATCCATGGATTGATGTGCAAAAATCCTTTCCAGGAGATACGTGGGATCAGCCGATTCGCGGAAATCTGAATCAATTGGCAAAATTAAAGCAAAAAAACCCTCAATTGAAGACATTGATATCGATCGGGGGATGGACGTGGTCCAATCGCTTCTCTGATGTAGCGGCAGATCCGGCTGCACGGGAAGTATTTGCACAGTCCTCGGTAGATTTTATTCGGAAATATCAGATGGATGGGGTCGATCTCGATTGGGAGTACCCAGTCGAAGGAGGCTTGCCTGGAAATAGCAAACGTCCAGAAGATAAGCAAAATTATACGTTGTTGCTACAGGCTGTCAGAGACAAACTCGATGCGGCTGAGGTAACAGATGGCAAACAGTACTATTTGACGATTGCCTCTGGTGCCAGCCCTAGTTATGCAGCAAATACAGAGCTTGGAAATATTGCCCGGGTTGTGGATTGGATCAATATTATGACCTACGACTTCTATGGAGCCTTCCAAAAGCAGACTGGACATAACGCGCCGTTGGCCTATGATCCGGCAGCAGGAGCAGCAGGTTTGCCAAATGCTCAAACCTATAATGTCCAAACAGCTGTAGAGGGGCATCTTCGTGACGGTGTTCCTGCCAGCAAGCTCGTTCTCGGACTTCCGTTTTATGGAAGGGGCTGGTCGGGTTGCGGAACGGCTAACAATGGGGAATATCAAAATTGCACAGGGCCTTCAACAGGAACTTGGGAACCTGGTATGCTTGACTTCACGGATATCCAAAATAATTATTTGAACAAAAATGGCTTCACACGCCACTGGAATGATGCGGCAAAGGTGCCTTACCTCTTCAACCCGGCTTCGAAAACATATATTAGCTATGACGATGTGACTTCAATCGGTCACAAAACTTCTTATATTGCATCCAAAGGATTGGCAGGCGCAATGTTCTGGGAATTTAGCGGAGACCGTAACAAGGTTCTGCTAGACAAAGTGAATGGCGATCTTCTAGGCGGGACAGCACCAGTCGACAACGTACCGCCGACAGCACCAGCTAATCTCCAATCGACTGCAAAAACAGCGACAAGTGTTAGTCTGAGTTGGGGAGCTGCTACCGACAATGTAGGGGTTACTGGCTATGAGGTATACAATGGCACTCAGCTTGCAAAAACGGTAACCGGTACAAATACGACGATTAGCGGACTTACAGCTGGAACTGCGTACCAATTTACTGTAAAGGCGAAAGATGCAGCAGGTAATTCCTCAGCAGCAAGCAATGAGGTAACAGTTACGACGGATACAATTCAGCCAGACAACCAACCTCCAAGCACACCTGCCAATCTAGTCATAACAGGGAAAACAGGTACGAGTATCAGTCTGAGTTGGGATGCTTCTACGGATAATATCGCGGTGACAAATTACCAGGTTTACAACGGGGCAGCTTTAGCTGCGGATGTGGCGACTACGACTGCAACTGTTACAGGACTCACGCCTAACACATCGTATACATTCTCTGTGGTAGCGAAGGATGCAGCAGGTAATTCTTCACAGAAGAGCATCGAGGTCGTAGGCGTGACAGATGCTGAAAATCCGGGAACTCCTGCATGGGCGCCAAATGTAAACTACGTAGCAGGTGATTTGGTCAGCTATCAAGGCAGGGTATACAAATGTCTGCAACCACACACCTCCCTCGTAGGCTGGGAGCCAACAAACGTAGCAGCTCTCTGGCAAGTTCAACAGCAAGGGGCAGTAGAAGCAGTCGATGGTTATGTAGATGAGGAGATTTTGGAGGAAACAGAAGGAGCAGAAGAAACTCCAAAAACAGAAGGAAATGCAGATACCCAATAAGTGGGGAAGGGGCTGTCCCTCCAGTCATGAAAGTGATGGAGGAGCAGCCCCTATTTGTTGATTTGGAAATTAAGCAAAGGCTTTTAAAAGCTGGACGATTAATGGAATGAGATCTCCAATAAAAGTAAGAATCGCAATTGCGGTATTCATAGAAGCCCCTCCTTAAAATTCCAAATTCACTATCATTGTATTAATGTTCATAATAGTAATCAAGAAATATTTTCCACTTATGTCGAATTGACAAAGTTGGTTATGTGAAAAAGTCATATAATGCCTTGATAAGAATAACGATTTGTAATGCAACCAGTGCAAAAATAATGACAGCCCAGTCTCTGTTCTTTTTCCATTCCAATACACCTTTCGAGGCAGAGATAACGACTAGGCCTACTATTGCTAATAGCTGAAAGAAAGCGACACTTGTCAGTAGTGCTAGAATTCCAATGACAACAACAATAGTTACTGTCGCTTTAAACCAAAAGGGCTGCTCGCTCATACTAACGCCCCATTTCCCTTTTTTGTAAATTTTAACATACACAAGAAAAAAGCCAAGCCATAAGGCTCAGCTAGGGACTTAAATAAAAAGCAAAGGGGAATGTTTTTTTATGTAAATTTTTCGGGAAAATTGAAACAAAACAGATCGAGGTACGAATAATGAATGCGAGAAAGCAAATATGAACAGACGAGAGGAAGAGAAATGATGAAAAAAGTTACGCACGCTGTGTTCCTCCTGATGGCTGCAAGTATTGTGATGTCATCTCCTAGTGGTGCACTGGCAAGGGAGAACACGATGGAAAAAATAAAAGTAGAGCAAATGACACCCGAAATAAACAAGGTGGTGGAAAAAGGGGTGAAGAAAGCAGCTAGTCTCATCCCTTATTTGAAAGATTACCCTGTTAGAGAAGTCGTATTGAAAGACACTTCTTATCTGCTCGTGAACAACTACAAGTCTAAAGAAAACAATGCCGAATTCGTTGCCTTGGTGCTCGACAAAAATACGGGTGACCTGCTTGAGTTTGGCAAACACGAGCTATATAACCAAAAGAGTCAAACGCTTTACCCGATCGACAAATCAAAAGAAGCAGCCGTTTCCTTTATGAAAAAATGGTACGGAGAAGACATGGCAGGATACCAGCTGGATGGGGACGGGGTTGCGAAGGTTTTCGATGGAAAGACAAATACAATTCAGTTTGTACGTATGGTCAACGGAGTTCCTTTCACAGACGACATCGTTCAGATACAAGTTGATCACGATGGGCAGATCACAGGAAAATCCCTTGGCATGCATATCGAAAAAATCTCCTTCGCGAACTTGGATCAGGCCCTACCCAAAGAAAAAGCCGAGAAACAGCTGTCCACCTTTATGAAATTGCGGTATTCCCTCGATAAAGACGGAAAAACCTACAAGCTCCTCTACATCCCGGCTTTTTCCGGTAAGTTGGATGCCGTGTCCGGCAAAGACAGCGTAAATATGCCTTACCACAGTAAAGTGAATGTGAAACCAAAGGGTACCAGCCAGCCCGTAGCGAAATCACGTGAAGAAGCACAAGCGTATCTTGCTCAGCGTACTGGTTATGATTTTTCAAAAGGGAACGTCTTTTTTGAAGATTTGACTGGTGAAAAACCCGTGATTATCGATTATTTCTGGAAATCAAGGAAGTGGGAGGGGCGTACGAATTATTCGTGGAGGACAGAAGACGGATGGATTGGGAGCATGCTGATCGAACCGAAAACAGGCGCAATTGTGAACTATAGTGTCGTAGATACAAGTGTGTCAAAGTCACCTGCCAAAAAATTGACGCAAGAGCAGGCCTTTCAGTTTGCCATGAATGAAGTAGCTGAGATCGCTCCTGCTGGTACTGGCGAGCTGCTGCTGCTTCAGCCGGGAGAATATAATGAAAGTACAAATGAATACTCCTTCCATTTTGTGCTGCAAGAGCAGGGGATTCCTGTAGAGGATTGGCTGACGCAAATCGCGATCAACGGCAGCAACGGGAAAGTCATGGGGATCGATCTCAATGAAAAGGTCGATGGAGTAATGCCTGATCCGAAGAAGGCAATCTCCCCAGAAGAAGCGGCAGCCGTTTTACTCAAGAAATACCCATTGCAGCTACAGTATACCTTGCAAGAGGAAGGCAAAGCTTCTCTTGTCTATACGTTCCCGCACATGTTCGATGCAAAAATAGATGCGATAACGGGTGAATTTTATACCTACGAGTCCACAGAATAAGAGTACAAGCGAGAGAACTTCCCTTTCAGCAGTTTAAGGGAGGTTCTTTTTCAATCAGAAAAAGTTGATTGAAATCTAAGAAAAAACGAAATTGACACAAAATACAAATTTCAGTATGATCACTTTATAAAGTCATTGGAAAAATAAAGGATGAACGAATACGATGCGCAGAACTGGAGATCTGAAACTAATCCAAGAGCTCAATCGCTTTATTATACTCGACACCATTCGCCAGTTTGGGCCCATCTCGCGAAGTGATATCGCCAAAAAGCAGGGCATCAGTCCAACTACCGTCACCTCGGCAGTCAATGAGCTGATCCGTGACGGTATGGTTGCAGAAGATGGAACAGGTGAGTCAAAAGGTGGCCGTAAGCCGATTATGGTTCGCTTCTGTCCAGACGGGAAGTTTTTGATTGGCGTCTCTATTACGAATACAGCGATTACGATTGCCGAAATGAATTTGGAAGCGGCTACAAAGCAAAAGAAAATCTACCCGGTAAAAGCTGGGCTAGTGAGTGACCTGATCATCCAGTATGTGCTGGATTCGATCGAGGACTTTCTCCAGTCGATGGATGATGTCAGCCGTTGTCTGGGCATTTCCATCATCGCACCAGGGATTGTCGATGCAGCGAGTGGGGTCATCCGCTTCAATTCCAAGCTGCGCTTGCATGATGTTCCGTTAAAAGACATGGCAGAAGAGCGTTTTGGGCTAAAAACATGGCTCGACAATGATGCCAATGCAATCGCCCTGGCAGAAAAAAATTTCGGTGGTGGACTGAATGCTGACAATCTCCTGTTTGTTACCGTGGGAGAAGGGGTTGGTTCAGGTCTCGTTGTAAACGGTTCCATCTTCCGCGGAAGCCGTGGTGGAGCGGGAGAATTCGGGCATACGACAGTCGATCGAAGTGGGATGCGCTGTGACTGCGGCAACGTGGGCTGTTTGGAAAACTACGTGGCGTGGCCGGCCATTTACTCAGGCATACTGTCGGCTGTTACACGCGGAAAAGAAACGCTCGTCATGGATTTGGCTGACGGAGATATGACAAGAATCACATTTGATGTCTTTCGCGAAGCACTGCATCAAGGGGATCAAGTATGCCAAGACATCGTCGACGAAATCGCTTCGTACTTGTCGATTGGTATTGTGAATTTGGTGAATTTGTTCAACCCGAGCCTGATCATTTTGGGTGGAGAAATGATCCGGGACAACCAAGTGTTGTTTGCGCGCATCCAAAAACAAGTGATGGCTCAAGCGATGGGGACGATGGTCGAAGGGCTGGAATTCCGTCCAACTGTATTGGGTGCTGATTTCGAGGTCAAGGCTGCGGCTGCTGTTTTGTTACAAGATGTTTTTCACTTCAGCTTGTAACATCTTTTTGAATACTTTATTTGGTCACTGGAAAAAGAAAGTTCAACCCATCAAAAATCATTGAAAGGGGGCGAGTCGAAAAGGAAAGCGTGTCGTGTTTGGCCATATTTTGGGGGTAAAAGAGGAGAACGTAAATCGAGGAGGGATTTCTGATGAAGAAGTTGGTTTCGATTGCAATGGCTGCTCTCTTGGTAGCAGTGGCAGGATGTTCGGGCGGCGGGCAGAGCTCCGCACCAGCTGGAACGACTGACAGTGCTGCTTCAGGCGAAAAGGTAACGCTCACATATGCGCTGTGGGACAAAAACCAAATGCCTGCGATAGAGGAAATGGCGAAAAAGTTTAACGAAAAGAACCCGAACGTGGACATCAAGATCGAGCTAACGCCTAACAAGCAATACTGGACAAAGATGGAGGCAGCCGCAACGGGTGGCACCTTGCCGGACATTTTTTGGATTAATGGTCCGCGTATCATTAAATACGCAGATAATGACATGCTCTTGCCAATTACAGATCAAATCAAGGCAGATGGCATCGATCTGAACAATTATCCGAAAGCTCTCGTTGATCTCTACACCTACGATGGACAAAACTACGCGCTACCGAAAGATTTCGACACCATTGGCCTTTGGTACAACAAGAAGCTGTTTGACGACGCAAAAGTGCCGTATCCAGACGAAACCTGGGATTGGAACAAGCTGAAGGAAGTAGCAAAGCAACTGACGGATGAGAAAAAAGGCGTTTGGGGTATTGCAGCACCTCCTTATGGACAGGACGGCTTCTATAACACGATCTATCAAAACGGTGGCTATATCATTTCGGAAGACAAGAAAACGTCCGGCTATGACAAACCGGAAACGATCGAAGGTCTCAAGTTTTGGACAGACCTGATCAACGAAAAAGCATCGCCAACAGCAGCCCAATTGTCCGAAACAGAGGCAACACAGTTGTTTGAATCAGGCAAGATCGCGATGATGTACAACGGATCATGGATGGCATCCGCTTTTAATAAGAATGAGTATACAAAGGACAAAGTGGACGTGACGTATCTTCCAAAAGGGAAAGAGAACACGAGCGTCATTCACGGCCTGGGCAACGTGATTTCGGCCAATACCAAACATCCAAAGGAAGCGTGGGAATTCGTGAAATTTTTGGGCTCGAAAGAAGGAGCAGAAATCCTGGCAAAATCGGGTGCTGCGATTCCGGCATTTAACGGAACACAGGATACATGGGTACAATCCATGCCAAACTTTCATCTGAAAATTTTTATTGATCAGGCAGCTGTTGCGAAACCGTATCCGATCTCGAAAGACACGGCAAAATGGGCCAAGCTCGAAACAGAGCTCATGACCAAGGCTTGGGCTGGTCAAATGAGCGTAGAGGATGCTTCCAAAGAGCTCGCGCAAAAAATGAACGAAATGCTTAGCCAAGAATAAAAGGTCCATGATGGATGGCTTCGCATCATGGACGAGGCCATCCTCTCTTGAAAAGCTAATGTAAGGAGGGAATGAATGCGATGAGCAGCCAGTTGCAGCCTGAAATGCACGCCGCCGTCCAGCCAAAAACGAAAAAATCGTTGAATCGCATGAAGAGAAGTGATTGGTTCTGGGCGTATCTCATGATTGCTCCCACACTGATCGGGTTGGGTGTCTTCTACTTATGGCCGATCGTACAAACCATTTATTTGAGCTTTACCAAGTGGGGAGGATTCGGCAAGTACAAGTGGGCAGGCTTACATAATTATGAGTTGTTGTTCCAGGACCCTTACTTGTGGATCGCACTGAAAAACACGCTGATTTATACAGTAATCGCAGTTCCGGTAGGTATCGCTATCTCCATTTTTATCGCTGTGCTTCTTAATCAGAAAATTAAGGGGATTACGATTTATCGCACCCTGTACTTCCTGCCTGTTGTGACGATGGCTGCAGCGGTGGCGATGGTGTGGAGATGGTTGTACAACGCCGATTACGGTCTGATCAATTATTTGCTGGGCTTGATAGGCATTGAGGGCCCACGCTGGATATCTGATCCCGCCATTGCTTTGTATGCGGTGATTATCGTTGCCGTTTGGAGCTCCATCGGATACAACATGGTGATTTTTCTGGCCGGACTGCAAGGCATCCCGAGAAGCTATTACGAAGCCGCAGAAATTGATGGAGCGGGACCGGTTCGCATGTTTTTCAAGATTACGTTGCCGTTGTTGACTCCTTCGATCTTTTTCGTCAGTATCACTTCCTTGATTGGGGCTTTTCAAGTATTTGACCTGATTTATCTGATGCTCGGAAGCAAAATGGGCAATCCGGCAACAGAGCAGACGCAGACGATGGCGTACTTGTTCTTTACGAATGGATTTGAATCAGGGAACGGTGGCTATGCGGCCGCAGTTGCCGTCGTGCTTCTGGTGATGATCCTGATCGTCACTGCTATTCAAATGAAGTTGCAGAAAAAATGGGTTCACTATGATTAATCAAAGCTGAACAGATGGGAGGGATATGGAATGAGTGTTTATACGAGTCGGAATAAAACGACCAAGAAATTGTTAATTCATCTGTTGTTGATTGCAGGTGCTCTCGTGATGATTGCGCCATTTGTCTGGATGGTTCTTACTTCGCTCAAGTCACTGGGCGAATCGACACAGGTGCCTCCGGTCATTTTGCCGACCAAGTATCAGTGGGAGAATTACACCCATATTTTTGAGATGCTGCCCTTCTTGGACTTTTATTGGAATACCTTGATCACAACCGTGGCGAAGGTAATCGGACAAGTATTTCTTTGCTCGCTTGCGGCGTACGCATTCGCGCGAATTGAATTTCCAGGGCGAAACGCCTTGTTCATCCTGTTCTTGACCGTTTTGATGGTGCCAGGTCAGGTGTTTCTGCTCCCGCAATTTATGATCATGAAAGAGCTCGGCTGGCTGAATACGTTGACAGCATTGATTGTACCGGGCTTGTTCAGTGCATTCGGCACGTTTCTTCTGCGTCAGTTTTTCATGTCGCTGCCAAAAGAATTGGAAGAAGCAGCGAAGCTCGATGGCTGCAACCATTTTCAGATTTACTGGAGAATTATGCTGCCGCTGGCGAAGCCCGGCTTGATCGCACTCGCCATTTTCGTAGCGTTGTGGTCTTGGAACGACCTGATGTGGCCGCTGATCGTCAACAGCACGCCTGATAAAATGCCGCTCTCAGCTGGTTTGGCGTACTTGACGGGCGAGCACACCAATTTGACGAACTACCCGATTTTGATGGCGGGTTCCGTTCTTGCCATTTGGCCGATGATCATCGTCTTTATTTTCTTACAGAAGCATTTTGTCGAGGGAATTACCCTAACTGGGTCCAAATAGACTTTTTCGAAAAAAGGAGTGAAACCATTATGCATCATGTTCTGGTAATCGGAGCAGGAACCATGGGGACTGTTCATGCGAAATCGTATGCTGCCATGGAAGGTGTCAAGCTGGTTGGAATCGTCGATATCCGCAGCGAGAGAGGAAAAGAGCTGGCTGCCGAAACAAAAACGGAATGGTTCGAGAGCTATGAAGAGGCCATGGAAAAACTGGCGCAGGTCGACATCGTAGACGTGTGTTTGCCTACGTACCTGCATAAAACCTATGTGAAAAAAGCTGCGGATGCAGGCAAGCATGTCATTTGCGAAAAGCCGTTGGCTCGAGATAAGGAAGAGGCTCGTTTTATCGTTGATTATTGCCGGGAGAAAAACGTCAAGCTGTTCGTCGGACACGTCCTGCGCTTCTTCCCGGAATATGAAAAGTCCCGTCAGCTGGTTAATGACGGCGCGATTGGCAATGTCGGTGTGGCACGTACGTTCCGCGGTGGGATCTTCCCGACAGCATGGAATGACTGGTACGCGGACTACAAAAACAGTGGCAGCCTTGTTTTAGATATGATCATTCACGATTTTGACTTTTTGCGTTGGTGCTTCGGGGATGTGGAACGTGTGTACGCGAAAGGCTTGCTTGGTCGAGGTTTTGCTCGGATGGATTACGCACTGGTTACACTTCGCTTCAAGAACGGCATGATTGCACATGTGGAAGGCTCGTGGGCACATGAAGGATTTGCGATGAAAATGGAGCTGGCAGGCAAGGAAGGCATCATTTCCTATGACAGCTCAAAGGAAAAACCGCTTTTGGCGGTTAGTCGCTCGAAGCAAGCAGGCATGAGCGGGGTCGCAGTTCCGGAGAGTCCGTTGCGTGAAAACCCGTATTTCAGAGAACTGAAGCATTTCATCGAATGCATCGACCGAGATCTGGAGCCACTCGTGACGGCAGAAGATGCCGTGAAAGCGGTAGAAATCGCTCGTGCTGCGCTTGTGTCAATCGAAACGGGCAAACCCGTAACTTTGGTGTAGGAGGGGACTGGACATGAAACTCGGTATCATCAGTGTTGCACATATGCATGCATACAGCTACGCAAATGCGATTGCGAAGTTAGATGGGGTTCAATTGGTCGGGGTAGCAGATGAGGATGAAGTACGTGGAAAGGCGGCGGCTGAAAAGTTCGGGATTCCGTTCTTCGCTGATTATCATGAGCTGCTCGCAACGGATATCGATGCGGTCATCGTCACCTCGGAAAACGCCAAGCACCAAGAGCATACGTTAGCGGCAGCGAAGGCTGGCAAGCACATCTTGTGCGAAAAACCGCTGGCGACAACAGCAGAGGCTGCGCAAGAGATGATCGACTTTTGCCGCGAGCAGGGCGTCATTTTGCAGACGGCATTCCCTGTGCGATTCCATCCGGCTGTCGTTCGAGCAAAGCAACTGGTGGAGCAAGGCAAGGTCGGACGTATCATGGCAATCCGGGGTACAAACCGTGGACAAAATCCTGGTGGTTGGTTTGTCGATCCCGAGAAATCCGGCGGAGGTGCTGTGATCGATCACACGGTTCACGTTGTTGACTTGATGCGCTGGTTTATGGACTCTGAAGTGCGTGAGGTCTATGCGGAGGTAGACAGCAAGTTTTCCGATACGCCGATTGATGATTGCGGCATTTTGACGATGGAATTTGAGAACGGTGTATTCGCCACACTCGATTGCAGCTGGTCTCGCAACAAGGCCTTCCCAACATGGGGTGACGTGACGATGGAAATTATCGGGACAGAAGGCACGATCTCGCTCGACGCGTTTTCTCAAAAGCTGGATGTCTATTCCAATGAAAAAGGCTTGAAGTGGGTCAACTGGGGTGATGACATGGACAGTCAATTGGTCAAAGATTTCGTCACCAGCGTGCGTGAAAAGAAAGCGCCGTCGATTACGGGTGAAGACGGCTTGCGAGCTGTGGAAGTCGCACTCGCCGCTTATCAATCCGCTGAACAGAAGCAACCAGTCGTATTACGCTAGGACGGTGAAGGACGCATGAGTGTACGTGTAGGCATGATCGGCGTAGGTGGAATCGGGCAGCATCATCTAAAAGGCTTGTTGACGGACGAAAGGGTAAAGGTCGTTGCAGTATGCGACGTGAACCAAGAGGCGGCTGCAGAGACTGCTGAGCGCATTGGGGCGCATGGCTACACCTCTTGGCGTGAGCTAGTAGAGGCAGAAAAGCTGGATGCTTTGTTTGTGTGCGTCCCTCCTTTTGCGCATGAAGAGATTGAGGAAACAGGGGCGGCGAAAGGCATTCATCTGTTTGTGGAAAAGCCAATTGGGCTGGACATACAGAAAGTAAGCGAAAAGCAAGCAGCGATTGAAAAGGCAGGGATTATCACCGCGACTGGCTATTGCCTGCGCTATCTCGATATCGTGCAGGAAGCGAAAGCGTACTTGGAGGGCAAGTCGATTGCACTCGTCCGCGGCCATTATTTGACCAAGTTCGTCACGACACCATGGTGGAGGGAAATGGGCAAGTCAGGTGGACAGCTTGTGGAGCAGGCGACACATACGCTGGACATGATGCGGTATTTGGCCGGAGATATCGAAAAGGTCTATGCACAGATGGCTTTGCTCGTCTCGCGTGACATTCCAAACATCGATATTCCGGACGTGACTTCTATCAGTATGGTGTTTCAGTCAGGGGCGCTAGGACATCTGGATACGTGCTTCATCCAGCCGGATCACCGTACGAATGTAGAAATCTTGGGCAAAGATTTCCGCGTCATGATTGACGGAAAGCAATTGTCGATCATGGATGAGCAGGGAACACGTGCTTCAGCGAGCACGGTGGATATGTACGTGGAGCAAGATCGGGCGTTTATCACAGCGATTGTGACTGGGGATCGCAGCTTGATTTTGTCGCCGTATGAATCAGCGAGAAAGACGCTAGAAGTAACGCTGGCAGCAAATCAATCGGCACAGGAAGGAAAGCCTGTCACTATTTTGAGAAAAGGGGAGTGAGGCGCATGGCTTTTCAAAAGGGAATCAATGCTTGGTGCTTCCCAAAGGAAACGAGCGTACAAGAAATGTTTCGCCAGGCGAAAGCGAATGGCTATCAAGGGGTAGAACTGAATTTGGACGAGGGAGATGCTCCCTTTCATTTAGAGATGACAAAGCAAGAAATGAAGCAGCTGGCAGACGGGGCTCGTGAGCTCAATCTGGAGCTGCCAAGCGTCTCTACTGCCCTTTTATGGAAATATCCGTTGACTCACAATGAGGAAGCGATCCGCGAGCAAGGCATCCGTGTTGTCGAGAAAATGATAGAGGCGGCAAGCATTTTTGGCTCACGGACCGTCCTCGTCGTTCCTGGACTCGTGACGGCTGAGGTGTCGTATGATACGGCCTACGAGCGGGCGCGTGAAGCATTGCAGCGCTTGGCGAAAAAGGCCGAGCAGCATCAGGTATACATCGGGGTCGAAAATGTATGGAACAAGTTTTTGCTCAGTCCGCTGGAGATGGCCCGCTTGATCGATGAAGTAGACAGTCCTTGGGTAGGCGCTTATTTTGATGTAGGCAACGTGCTGCAATTCGGTTTTCCTGAGCAATGGATTCGCATTTTGGGCAAGAGAATTCAAGCTATTCACGTCAAAGATTTTAAGACATCGACAGGCAACATTACAGGTTTCGTGCCGCTGCTCGCTGGCGATATTCCATGGAATCGCGTAGTGGAAGCGCTGCGTGAGATCGGGTACGAAGGCTACATCATCCCGGAAATCTCGCCTTATAGCCAGTTGCCTGAGCAATTGATCGCGCATACGTCCCAAGCGTTGGACGCCATTTTTCAATCGTGAATGGACAGCAAGGATGTGAAGCGGAAGATGAATCAAGACAAATCATATGCCATCGGGATTGATCTGGGAGGTACAAAGATCATAGCCGCGATCGTCGACCAGCATGGCAACATCCTCAGGCAGGCGAACGCAGCGACACAGACAGAAGAGGCAGCGGCAGCAGTCATCGGACGCATCGGTGATTTGGTGCAAAATGTTTTGGACGATAGTGGAATCAATATCTCTCGTATTCGCGGAATCGGGATAGCAACCGCAGGCATTATTGATACCCAGCGTCAAATGGTCATTTTTGCAAGCAATTTGAATTGGAGCGATGTTCCGATCGGCGGGATACTCCAAGAACGATTCGGCGTAGCCGTGCAATTGATCAATGATGCCAATGCAGCAGCGGTAGCAGAATGGGCGTTTGGAAGTGCACGTGGCACGAAAGACTTGATCTATGTAACGGTCAGTACGGGTGTTGGTGCTGGCATTATAAGTGGAGGACGACTGATTACAGGTGTTGGTGATAGTGCCGGGGAGTTCGGGCATATTTCGCTTGATCCGGAAGGTCCGCTATGCGTATGCGGGAATAGAGGATGCCTGGAAAATTACACGTCTGGACTGGCTTTGGCAAGCAGAGCAAGAGAGCAGCTCCTACATGGCGTTACAAGCTCGTTGCTCGTTGACAATGGGAATGATCTAAGCAGGATAACCGCTAGAGAGGTTGGAGAGGCGGCGGATCGCGGAGATATCCTGAGCATGACCTTAATGAAGGAAGCGGGTTATTATCTCGGGGTCGGACTGACCAATCTGATCCATCTGTTCAATCCGCAGGTGATTGTCATTGGTGGTGGAGTGATGAAGAATGGACATCTGCTACTAGCGGAAGCAAAGAATGTCATTCGCGAGCGTTCCATCTCCCGTATGGCAAACCAAGCGAGCATCCAGTTGACTACGATTGGAGCGGAAGCAGGTGTGCTCGGTGCAGCAGGCATGTATTATCCGTCCGAGCGTGAAATGGTTGAGGTATAACAGAGTGAAAGTGCGAGAAGCCGATGGTTTGGAGACATCGGCTTTTTTCTATATCTATCCTGTGCAGTGCTAGTCATAGGAGCCTAGACCTAGATTCTATCTATTGGTAAAATATTACTTGGAAAAATCTTCACATAACATGATAGAGAGACTGACGGAGGGGTACCATGGCAGATGCCAAAACAGCAAAAGCAGCGAAGAAGCCCGGAGCTGCTCCTAAAGGATCGGGATTGTATACTGCAAAAGCAAATGGATATGGGAATTACGAGATTGGGAATATACCTGTTGGAGAATACTACATCATCGTTGTCTCGGGAAAAACTCACCGTGATATTCGCCAGCCGGTAGATGAAGATTTTACAATCGAAGAAAATCAAACACTCGATTTCAGTCACGATTTTGGTTATACGTTCTATTGATCTTGGATTTGGCCTTTAGACTCATAGGGTTTTCCCCAGCGATTCATGTATCATATTACTATGGCACGTTTTGGCAGGAAAAACAGGTCAAACGTATTAGAATTTGTGGGTAAAGGGGTCGCAGCATGAAGGGAAAAAACAAAAGCATCATGATCGCCATGGCTCTGGTCATCGTCGTATTGCTGGGATACGCAGGCTATCGTTTCTTTGGTCCTGTGATACTGGCGGAAGGGTATTTGTACGAAGACGATACACGCATGCTATACACGAATGTCACGGTGAATAACGAGAAAGTAAACGTAGAAATGACAGATTCCATTGTCGAAACGGAAGACAGCATCCCTGTTCTGAAAACGGAGTCGATCTTGCTGGAGGGAACGCTGGATGGTAAACAGCTGACCCTCAAAAATCCGGCAACTGGTCAGGATATTATCGGTACAGTGAAGGGTGACGAGCTCCAATTTGACGGGCTGCTTATGGAAGAGAATAAGGGACAGACGAGTCTTGTTGCCACAAACAAAAGTGCGTACGAAAGCAAATTGGCGACACTAACCAAGCGTATCAACGAAGAAGCAGAAATAAAAAAGAAAGAAGTAGCTGAACAACAAGCCAAAGAAAAAGCGCGAGTCGATTTCGCCAAAAAAGTAAAGCAGACAGAAAAGCTAGAGGCTGATCTGATTGAAACGGCAAAGTATTTGGACGAGCTGCAATTTACGGATGAAGCGCAGTTTTCAAACGATCAAATAGCGGAGCTGCAAAGACTGTTGGAAGAGATTCGTACCTATTCGACGCAGCCAGGCTTGAGCAAGATGGAATTCGAGGTCATGCAAGGAACACTGGGCAGTATGAAGGTGTTGGTCGATGGGATGAACACTATGGATGGTTCGATCCAGGATAAAAACAAAAACATGCAGGAAATGATCACCATCATGGAGACCGACATGAAGGACATTCAAGCGATTTGGTCGGAAATCAAAGCGAGCGTGCCGGATGCCGAGAAACGGGAAAAAGCAATCCATGCGGCTGTCAAGACAGCGACTGATTCAATCGGCCAGGCGAAGAAGCGCCAAGGCTCGGTAGACAAAAGCGGACAAGCAAAAGTGAAAGAAACTGCGAACAGTCTGTATCAACAAGCGGTGAATGTATTGAATCAGACAAAAGCAAAGTATGGTTTTTAGACAGGTAAAGGCTCTCATTCGAGAGCTTTTTCCCATTTGAGCACCCTTATCGTTTTCAGGTCGGAAAAATTATATTATTCTTATAGTATTACTAAGGGATAATCATTAAGGCATATTTTTCAGGAGGAGTACAATGAGCGTCTACCAGAACATTACCGAATTGATTGGAAATACGCCGATTGTTCGACTGAGGCGCATGGTTCCTGAAGGAGCAGCAGAAGTTTTTGTGAAGCTGGAGAAATTCAATCCGTCCGGGAGTGTGAAGGACCGTGCTGCCTACAATCTGATCTTGACGGCTGAGCAAGCGGGACTGATCCAACCGGGTGATACGATCATAGAGCCGACTAGCGGCAATACGGGAATCGGCTTAGCGATGAATGCCGCAGCAAAAGGCTATCGCGCGATTTTGGTCATGCCTGACAATATGTCAAAGGAACGGATCAATATTTTGAAAGCGTATGGGGCAGAGGTTGTATTGACACCGAGTGAGCTGAGGATGCCGGGGGCGATTGCCAAAGCGCAGGAGCTGCAAAAAGAGATCCCGCGCAGCTTTATTCCTCAGCAATTCGAGAATCAGGCAAACCCCGACATCCATCGAACGACGACGGCTGAGGAAATTTTTGCGCAAACGAATGGTCGACTGGATGCGTTTGTTGCCACAGCTGGGACGGGCGGAACGATTACCGGAACAGGCGAAGCGTTGCGGGAAAAGCTCCCGGAGCTGTATATTGCTGTCGTCGAACCAAAAGGCTCACCGGTTTTGTCTGGCGGAAAGCCTGGTCCACATAAACTGGTAGGCACAAGCCCTGGTTTTGTTCCACAAATCCTCAATACCAGCATTTATAATGAAATCATTCAAATCGCAGACGAAGACGCCCTACAAAGCATGAGGCAGCTTGCAGCGTTGGAAGGGATTCTCGTTGGCCCTTCATCGGGTGCCTCGGTCTTTGCTGCCATTACGATTGCCAAAAGGCTGGGGGTGGGTAAGCGGGTTGTTTGCATTGCGCCTGACACGGGGGAGCGGTATTTGAGTATGAATCTTTTCTAAATAGGAGAAAAGACGATGAGCAACGAAAAACACGCACTGATCATCGGGGCAGGCTTGAGCGGGCTCGCATCAGCGCTTGCCTTGAAGCAATTGGGCTGGCAAGTGACGCTTTTTGAGCAGGCAAAGGAGCATAAAGGCATCGGTGCTGGAATCGTTTTGGCTGCCAATGCCATGAAAGCACTGGATAGGCTGGGAGTTGGACAGGAAGTGCGCGAGCTTGGGGCAGCTGTCCGTTCAGCGCGGATTCGCGACTGGAAGGGAAATTTGTTAGTCGAGCTGCCTGTTGCGGAACAAGCAGAACGGTACGGGGCTGACAGCTACTTGATTCATCGGGCTGATCTACAGCAGGCACTTTTGGCAAAAATCTCGACGCATGAATTGGTTCTCGGCAAGCAGTTCGTTTCTTTTTCTCAAGAAGAGGAAAGAGTTCAAGCCGCTTTTGCAGATGGATCAGGTACACATGGGACGATTCTGATCGGAGCGGACGGGATTCACTCTCGTGTACGGAAGAGACTGTTCGGTGAAGAGTCGATGAGATACTCGGGGTACACGGCGATTCGCGGGATTGCAACTTACCAAGACCCTCGTTATCCACTGGAATCAGGAGGAGGCTTTGAAGCATGGGGCAGGGGGATTCGTTTTGGATTTTCCCATATCGGCAACAATCGAATTCATTGGTTTGCCGCCATCAATGCACCTGAGGGAGAAAAAGATGGGCCGCTGGGCCGGAAGCGAGAGACGTTGCGCCGATTGGAAGGCTGGTATGAGCCAGTACGTGCAGTGATTGAGGCGACAGAGGATGCAGCCATCTTGCGGCATGATATTTACGACCGTGTACCACTCAGGAGATGGAGTGAGGGCCGGGTGACATTAGTAGGCGATGCGGCACATCCGATGCTGCCGAATCTGGGGCAAGGAGCAGGCCAAAGCATGGAAGACGCACTCGTGCTGGCCAGATGCTTGGCAGAAGCAGACACGGACTCGGCTCACGCTTTGCGCATGTATGAAGAGAAACGAAAGAAGCGGGCGAATGCGATTGTGAAAGGTTCCCGCTTGATGGGGGCAGTCACCCAATGGGAAAATCCGCTGGCCGTCGTGGCTCGTCATTTCCTGCTAAAAACGATCCCTGCCCGTATCCAGAGCAGAAGACTGGATTGGATTGTCGGACACGAGGTGTGAATGCGGCGGTAGTAAAAAGGCAAGGAGCATGAGGCCCTTGCCTTTCAACATTGTCCGTTTATTGATGACGTGCCTGATAGGCAAGTAACGCTGCAATGAATAACTGACCGGTTTGAAGCATGGAGCGCTCATCGACATCGAATTTGGGATGATGATGCGGATACGTTGCCTGAATCTCCGGGTTGCGTCCACCGACCATGAAGAAGGTAGCGGGGCGCTCTTGGGCAAAGTAAGCAAAATCCTCTCCGCCCATGCCTGGAGGGATTTTCAATACGCGCTCCTCACCAAAAATACGTTTGGCTTCCGCTACAAATAAGGGAGTCTCTGTCTCATCGTTCCAAGTAGCTGGGTAGCCGCGTTGATACATGATTTCGCAAGTAGCGCCGACTGCCTGGCAACTGGCTTCCACAATACGTTTCAGAGATTGCTCGACCGCGACTCTCACTTCCTCGTCATACGTGCGGACGGTCCCCTTGAGCCTCACTTGATCAGGAATGACGTTGAACGCTTCACCCCCGCCGACGAAGGAGCAAACAGACAGAACAACTTGTTTCAGCGGATCTACCTGACGGCTGGCAATCTGCTGCAAATTCATGACAACCTGACTGCCCAATACGATTGGATCAACGGAGGTATGAGGATAAGCGCCGTGACCGCCTTTTCCGTACAAGACGATCTCGAAGCTGTCTGCTGCTGCCGTAATGTAGCCATGACCGATCCCGACAGTGCCTACGGGAAGCTCGGAGGCAACGTGCGCGCCATAAACGACATCGACTCCTTCGAGACAACCCGCCTCCACCATGGCTTTGGCGCCACCAGGTGGCAGCTCTTCCGCGAACTGATGCAGGAATACCACATTTCCTGGGAGTTCATCGCGGAACTCGCTTAATACTTGCGCGACTCCCAAAAGTCCGGAGGTATGTATATCGTGACCGCACGCGTGCATAACGCCTGGAATGCGGGACTTATACGGTACTTCTTTTTCATCTTGAATGGGCAAGGCATCGAAGTCAGCGCGCAACGCAACTGTTTTTCCTGGCTTTCCTCCCTTCAGGAGACCGACAACACCCATACCGCCTACACCTGTTTGCACTTCTATACCAAAAGAAGCCAGCTTGTCTGCTACTTTCTTCGCTGTGTTTTCCTCCTGAAAGGAAAGCTCGGGATACATATGCAAATCACGTCTGAATGAAACAAGCTCTGGATAAATCTCCTGCAGCCGGGCAAACAGTTTTTCTTCCATCGAACCCACTCCTTTTTCCTAGGGAAAGAGATTGGTATTTGGTATTCGTCTTATTATAAAAATATTCCGAATCATAATTCAATGTATGATTTCGAGAAGTATAATGAAGCTGAATTCATATTATGTAGACATTTCCAGTAGAAATCTCTAGAATATGAAAGAGACATGTTCAAAAAGTCGTGTTTTTAGTACAACTGCGTAATCAAAAGACGACTTTTTGAACAGATGGATTGAGGAGATTATGACGAGTCCAACACAACCAAAAAATCCCAGAGTTCTAATCATTATGCTCGTTTCTGGCATCCTTGTTTTGATCTTGACTTGTGTAAGCATCGCGATTTCCTATTTTAATACGATTCAATCCGTCCGACTCTCCATTGCGAATCAAAGCATGAAAGCCGCTTCTACAGTAGCAGACAGTCTAGATGTTGACGCGTATCAGGAGTTTTTACGAAATCCGGTAAAAGAGACCCCCGCCTATAAACGAATCGAACAGCAATTGAATCAAGCACGAGAGCAGTTCGGTCTGCTGTATTTATACACGATTCAAATCAATGAAGACAGGCAAAGTGGTCGCGCGATGATCGTCTCAAGGCCTCCAAATGCGCAGCAAAATTTTGATATCGGTATTCCTATTGTTCTATATCCTGAGCACATTCAAATGATTTACGAAGGATCATCAACGTACTACTCAGATATTATCAGAGATCCAGATTACGGGGTCTACATGTCTGCGGGTGCGCCGCTTAGAGATAGAGAAGGAAGAATCATCGGAATAGTCGGAGTAGATACGGACGTAGCCATCGTCGAGGACATTGGAAATGATGTCGTTCGTAGCAGCATTCCTGTTTTTGCGATTCAAGGTTTGTTTGTCGTCGTACTGATCTTCCTGGTTCTTTGCATGGAACGCTGGTACCAACGCGCCATCAAGGCAGCAGTTGGCGAGACGGAAGAAACTTACCAGGATGAATTGCGCTCAGTCATTTGTTCGATGCGCTCCATACGCCATGATTTCGTCAATCACATGCAAGTGCTCTACGGTTTGATCGAATGCGGATATTATCCAAAAGCACGAGATTACGTGCAGTCGTTGCTGAAAGAAACCAAGCTTTTGGACCTCACCGTGAGGTTTGCAAATCCTGCCTTAATGGTATTGCTTCACACCAAATGGGAGCAGGCTAAATCCAAACAAATCGTGATGCAATTTGAAGAATGTTCTGATCCAATCGATAGCATTCCTTCCATTGATCTGATCAAAATTTTATCGAATCTTATTGATAATGCGATTGAAGCGGCTGAGTTAGCGGATGGGGAAAAGCGAGTCAGCATTTATTTTTGCTGTGATGAAGACCACGTTATTTTCCGAGTGGAAAATACAGGACCGGAAATAACGCCAGAACAACGTGCACGTATTTTCGAGAATGGCTATACAACGAAAACAGAGAAAAAATGCGGTGGGCGCGGAACGGGTCTGACGATCGTAGATTCAGTTGTTCACAAGCACAAGGGGAAAATTGAGGTTTGGTCCGAGCGGGGAATCACGAGGTTTACCGTCCGGTTGCCAGTGAAGTAGGCTCGTAACGAAAACGATTCTAGGATGATAAGAAAAAGCCGTCAATTCGTTGACGGCTTTTTGCTTTTGCGAGTTGCTATGCATTTTGTCCTGGCGAAGGCTGCACTACTTGGCTTTCCTGTGCTTGAAATGGACGTGAAATCGAGTAGAAGGCAAACCCGAACGAAAGCAGGACGAACACGGCTCCAACCCAAGGCGTGTAGATGACGGATGATCGCTCGACGACGAGACCGCCAGCCAGAGAGCCAAGGGCGATACCTAAATGCTGGGCAGAGGTATTCAAGCTTAATTGAATGTCTGCGGTAGCAGGTGAGCAGGAGATCAAATAGTTTTGCTGTGCTGGCGAAATAGCCCAGCTAAGCGCACTCCAGATTGCCATGATCGGCAAGAACAAATAAAGCGAGCCTGTAAAAAACGGCAAGACACACATGATCAAGCCAAACACGGGAATGATGAACAGAATGCTCTTGGTTGCTCCCCATTTGTCTGCAATCCAACCGCCAATCCCACCGCCTGCAACGGCAGCAATCCCGAACAAGAGATAAATCCAGCTCAGTGTCGTTCCGTCCACATTCATCGTCGTTTGCAGATAAGGGGTAAAGTATGCATACAGCGTCAAGTGACCTGTCAGCATTAACAAGACGATAAACAAGGCGCTGAATAACTTGCCGCTACGGAGGGTAGTCATTTGATCACGTAACGGAATCGGCGGTGCCGTTTGAACTTTTGGCAAAAACAAGAGGATAAAGATCATTGCAACGACACTTAGAGCCGCAATCAGCCAGAACGGGGCACGCCATCCGAAGGCATTCCCCAGAGCCAGTCCTACAGGGACGCCGAGCACGAGCGAACCGCTAATCCCCATGAAAATAACGCCAATGGCACGGCCTCGATAGGCAGGTTCCACAAGACTCGTCGCAATAGTAATCGACAGCACAATCAGGATGGAACTGCTTGCTGCGCTCAAAATGCGTGCCGTCATTAATACAGTGTAGCTCGGACTAAGTGCTGCGAGCACATTACTCAGGAAAAAGGCAGCTAATGCATACAAGTATAGCTTTTTGCGCTCGACACGCCTCGTAACATGCAGGAGCAGAGGAGCGGCAACAGCAAAGGCAAGCGAAAATATGGTGATTAATTGTCCGGCAGCGCTAATCGATACCTGAAGATCACGAGCAATCAGATCGAGCGTACCACCGATAATCAATTCCACCGTACCAACGACAAAGGTAGCAATCGCTAAGATGAAGACACGTGGATTCAAAACAATAGCTCCTCTCAACTAAAAAGGTTACTACCATAATAGTAACCTTTTTGGTCTTGTGCAACTAGAAATTTCTCCATACAAGTAGAAAAGACTCCGGCCAACTCTCAGTTTTTAATAAGGTATTAGGGGGACTTGTGTTACGGATTACGTATGCCCTCGCGCTTTTCTTGAATAAACATTTACATAAATATTGTATGAAATAGAGGAAGTGAATGAATTTTTCAGAAAATTAATATAGTTAGTAAAAAGAAAAGGAGTAAATGAAAAGTGAGTAATCAAATAATCCCAGCGTTAATTGCTTTTATAGTCGTTTCAATTTTATCTCCACTATTAATAGCCGTTTTGAGAAAGCTTAGGCTCATTCAACCGATAAGAAAAGAGCTTCCTTCAGATCATCAGTTAAAAAATGGAACCCCGTTAATGTTTGGAATTATTCTGTTTGTTGGAATTATCGTATCAATTCTTTTTTCACCTACTCCAATCATGTATTTTTTGTCTATTACCTACATTCTTTTTAGTTTTGTCGGGTTTTTGGACGATTTTTGGAAGGCTTCTCGGCAAGATCCAGGAGGGATATCGGGTAAGACCAAACTTATTTTTCAATTTACGTTTACGGGTACTTTGCTTTTTTACGTGATCAACGAGCTAGGCGTAGACACCAGCATTGATATTTTTAAACATATTTCATTGGATCTTCCAATGGTGTTATACGTCATTGTCATTACCTTATTTGTCGTAGGTTCTGCAAATGCTATAAATTTCACGGATGGATTAGACGGTCTTTTAGGAGTTGTTGCAATCCCTACATACTTTTTCTTTTTTATGGTCTCAGACAGATCAGAGGTACAAATTTTTTGTTTAATTATGATTGGATGTTTACTCGGCTTTCTCATTTACAATATATATCCTGCCAAAGCTTTTATGGGGGATACGGGATCATTAGCGATAGGAGGATCGCTTTCATTTCTTGCTGTTCTTGAGAAAGTTGAAATTTTAATTCCCATTTTATTCTTTATATATTTTGCTGAACAACTTTCGGTTATTTTACAAGTTTCCTCCTTTAAACTTACTCATAAGCGTATTTTCAGAATGACACCGATTCACTTTCACTTTCGCTTAAAATATGGGTGGTCCGAAACTACAATTGTAGCGATTTTTGGACTTATTTCGTGGTTTTGTGCTTTTATCTGTTTAATTTATTGGAGATTTTTCCTAAATCCATAAATAAAGTTATAATCATTCCGATGAATAGTAGAGGTAACCAAGCAATGCACAAAGCAGAAAAAAAATGCCAAGGTCGAAAATCTGCCACCAAATAAATTGATGTACTAATCAATACCCCGATAATTAAATAAATGGAGATGATCTCCATTTTGTCATCGAACTCCTTTTTAATAGTATAAAAAGGTGCACTTGTAGGGGTGCTACATTTAGGCATAATATTTTAAGATTTTTTATGTGAAAACGATCTTCAACTAAATGGCCCGATTGCTGAACATGCAAAGAAAAATCGAAGCCGGTGATCCTTGGCATACAGGACACCGGCAATTTTTCTGTCAACCAGTGCTTAGCGTACAAAATCCGCACTTTGTTGGCGAGATTCCTATCAAGCTTTACAGACTCGTAATTAAAATGGCTGAAAGTCCTAGGCATTGTCAGTATCGGAGGCGGATGATCATCTTGCGGATTTCTTCATCGTCAAACAGTTGATCCACATATTTTTGGGTGATTTTTGTCAGTGCGACATCATGGTAAAAAGAATCGGCAAAAAATTTGACGAACGGTTGACCGCGTGTCTTGATCGCATGCCAGCCCGTGTCCTCCTCGCCTGCAAAAATCATTTCATCTTGGTCCGCTACGATTAGCTGATAGCGCTCCAAGCCTTGATGCTCTTGTACAGGGATAAAGGAATGAACACAGGATAATTTGGTGCTAATCTGCCCGATCACCAAGGCTTCGATCTCAACGCCTTCCTTTTCTTTCATCTCCAGTAAGGGTTCATACTCCAAAAAATCATCGGACCAGGCAGAGATACGAATAGACCGTGTTGCCCGCTGGATCAATTGTTTGCATTCCGCACGGATCGATTCGTCAACCTTTAGGCTCCAGACTCGGTCATCGCGCACAGTTTTGTGAGAAAGGGAACTGGTCAATTTTTTGACGTCGGTTTGAAATTGGCGGGTCAGCTTTTCTACCAGGCTGTCCAGAGGAAGGGCTGTATACCGCTTTTTCTTTTCCGATACGGTGTCAAGGACCATCCCCTTTTCTACCAGACGATTTAACACCTCATAAATTTTTGCCTTTGGCACCCCCGAATGCTTCACGACCATTGCTGCATCGAGAGGCTCTCCGCTAGACGCCAACGCTTCATAAACTTTACTCTCATACAGAGAAAAACCAAATGTTTGCAGCATCAAAATCCTCCATGGAAAACACGAGCATTTTTATTCGATCGTACCGATAATCGAGTTGTTTTGCAAGAAAGAGGAGGAGGGGAAAGGGATATTTTATCGAAAAGAATCGAGTTTTTTCGACAATATTCGCTATATTTATTGTAGGTCTTTAGGCAGTAGACACACCAAGCATATATCAAATAGAGACCCTATGTATAAATGATTAGCCGAAAATTCGGCACTTGCTGTAACTAGTTCGATAGCCTTATTGAGCAACTTCTTTTGAACGGGAAGGTTTTTTTGTCGAAGGAAAAAATTTGGCAAAGATTACGTATGGCGTAATAATTATGAATAATCGGAATTGGGGGTTTGATTTTTCCGATGCATCACAAATAGATAGAAAAAGAGGGTGAACCGTAGTGAAGAAAAGCAAAAAGCTCTTATCCGTTTTATTTTCCTCCTCACTCGTGCTCAGTACTTTCGTGGCTGCACCTACAGCAGGTTTGGCCAAACCAAAAGAGGACAAGCATGATCTGCATGTAGATTTGTCCACTGTTAACCTGGAGCGACTGATTAAAGGGTTAATGGAGCAAGGAATCATTGATGAAGACGCCGATCAGGAAGAGATTGACGAGGCGTTGCTCGAGTATTTGGAAGACAAGAAAGTACCGCACGGCATTGATGAATCGTCCTCTTACGGTAAGGAAGCGAGCAGAGGACAGCAGGCAGCATTGGCTGAGGCTGTGCAGAAAGTGGCTGAGATGGAGGACGGCGATGAATTGCGCTCTTCCAAACGACTACATACCGATAACATCGTTGTCGCTCTTGTCGAGTTCCCTGACCGGGAGCATAACGAGCTACCAAAAGTGAGTGACTCGCTTTGGACGAAAGACTTTAACGAAAAGCATTATAAAGAGATGCTGTTTGATCAGAAGGGGTACGAAACTCCTGAAGGAATCAGCATGACAACGATGGCGAAATACTTCTATCTGCAATCGGGAAAAACGTGGACGGTTGATGGTGTGGTAACGCCATGGCAAATGGCAGAGAATAGCTACAAATATTATGGAGAAAACTCGAAAACCGGTGACGATTCCAATCCGCGCGATCTGGTAATCGAGACGCTTGAGGCAGTTGGGGAATCCATTGCTGGGAAAGAGGAATTGTACGATCAGCGCGATCCGTATGATATCGATGGTGATGGAGACCTAATGGAGCCGGATGGCAATCTGGACAACCTCATGCTTGTTCATGCAGGGATCGGAGAAGAGACAGGGGAAGACCCAGATGCGATCTGGTCTCACCGTTGGACTTTGAAAAAACCAGTAGATATTCCAGGCACAAGCCTCAAAGCGTTTGATTACATGATCCAACCAGAGGATGGCGCACCAGGTGTATTCACTCACGAATACGGACACAATCTCGGTTTGCCAGACTTGTATGACACGACAAGAGGCGGAAAAGATTCGCCAGTAGGTGCTTGGTCCCTCATGTCGTCTGGTAGCCACACAGGTAAGGTTTTCCAAACGGAACCTACTGGCCTTGATCCTTGGTCCAAAATGGTTCTGCAGCAAATGTTCGGCGGAAACTGGATTAATCCGCATGTGCTGGACTACAAGAATGTAGAGAAGCGCAAGAGAACCCTTCGACTCATTGATGCGAGCAGCCTTGAAAAGGACGGTAAGGTCATCAAGCTGAACATGCCTAAGGTCGAAAAGAAACCGCCGGTTGAGCCAAAAGATGGCGGATATGCATACTTCTCGGATGAAGGCAACAAGCTGAATACAAAAATGACGTCCGATGTGATTGATTTAACAGGGGTCGGCTCCGCAACGATGAAATTCGATTCGTGGAGAAGCATTGAGGAAGGCTATGACTACGTGTACGTCAATGTAATCGATGCAGATACAGGCGAGAAAAAAGAAGTTCAAAAATACGATGACGTAACAAAAGGCTGGGACAAAGAAGAAATCAGCCTGAACGAGTTCGTCGGTAAAAAGGTACAAGTCGAGTTTAACTATGTGACGGATGTCGCATTCGTGATGGATGGCTTCTATTTGGATAACTTCGAAGTAGAGGCAGATGGACAAGTCATCTTCACAGATGATGCAGAGGGTGAGAAGAAGTTCAAATTGGATGGCTTCACTCACTTCGATGGAAAAGGAAAAATGTTCGATGCGTACTACCTGATTGAGCTGCGCTCTCATGAAGGAATTGACGCTGGATTGAAGCATTTCCGTCGCAACGATTCCTTCTTCACGTATGACCCAGGTATGGTCATCTGGTACTTTGATGGGCGTTACGAAAGATCCCGTGACAACAATACAAGCCTGCATCCAGGCTACGGTATGCTCGGTGTAGTAGATGCCCATCAGGAAGTACGTTATTGGAACAATGATGAAGGTAACAAAAAGGCAATTGCAGATTCCCGTTACCAAGTGAACGACGCTGCGTTTAGCCCGAACGATACATCTGGAATGGATCTGGATTACATTTTGGGAACGATGCAATACGAGCCGTTGGATGGCGTTACTGAGTTTAAAGACAGTGATGATTACTCGATGCCGGAAGTACCGGAAGTCGGTAAAATCCTGCCGCAAATCGGTTTGGAAATCAAACTGAAAAGAGTTTCCAAGAAGTTCACGGATGCTACGATTGAACTCTCCATTGATAAAGATTAATCCATAAGCCTAAAGACGCCACACAGCGCCAAGCTGATGTTTGGCGTCTTTTTCGTTTCTATGATTACTGGTCTAAGCTCGGCTTGATCGAAATAGGCTATAACAATGAACGACAAGCTGCCTGATCTGATTGCGTGTAAGAAAGGCAACCTTTTGTACAGGCATAGGAATCGCGCCCGGCAGCAAGGGGGGATCAATCATGCTGCACATTGTTGCTTGCATTAAGCAGGTGCCGGACACCAAAATCATCAAGATGAATCCGAAGACGAATACGATGGATCGCGCCAGTGCGCCAGCCATTCTCAACCCGTATGATGCACACGCGGTGGAGGAGGCCGTTCGGTTGAAAAATCGATATGGGGGTGTGGTCTCCGTCGTCACCATGGGACCTCCGCCAGCGGTGAAGGCCATTCGGAAATGTATCGAGATCGGAGCAGACGCTGGCTATCTGGTAACGGATCGTGCATTTGCCGGAGCAGACACATTGGCGACCAGCTATGCGATTACCAAAGCCATTGAAAAGATTGCAGAAAGCCAGCCAGTCGACCTCGTCATTTGCGGGAAGATGACCATCGACGGTGATACGGGACAAGTCGGACCGGGTGTCGCCAGACGGTTGGATATTCCGCCGCTTACGTGTGTGAAAAAAGTAGTGGAGATAAACAAAGAGCAAGGTTACGCCATTGTGCATCGAAAGCTGGAGGATGGTTATGAAGTCATTCAGTCGACCTTGCCTTGTTTGTTTTCCGTGGAGAAGGAGATTAACGAAGTGCCCTATTCTCCGCTGCCCAACATGCTTCGAGCTGCTAGATATCATCCTGTTGTCTGGTCCGTCGATGACTTGGGGGATATCGATCGGACGCAGTTAGGTCTGAAGGGCTCTCCTACCATCGTTGCGAAAGTTTGGCCACCAGAGAAGCCAAAAGGCGGCGAAATCCTCGAAGGAAGCGCCAGCGAGCAAATCGCACGCTTGATGGAAATTTTGCACGATAAACAGCGACTGTTTCGGGTAAAGGAGGAGCAGATATGAATCTGGATGATTTTCGTGGCATCTGGGTGTTTTTAGAGGTGAGTGACGGCCGTATCGCGCCTGTATCACTCGAACTGCTGGGGGCGGGAAGACAAATGGCTGACAAGCGAGACGTGCCGCTTGCTGGCTTGTTAATCGGAGATGGAATCAGGGAGTTGGCCCACACGGCGTTTCCATACGGAGCGGACCAAGTGTATGTATACGATCAAAAGATATTTCATGATTACCGAACAGAGTCCTATATGCGGGCAGTCATCGAATGTGTCCAAAAGCACAAGCCGGAAATCATCTTGTACGGGGCGACTTCAACGGGAAAAGATTTGGCGAGCGCTGTCGCGACGGACTTGGAGACAGGGCTGACTGCTGATACCACCATGCTCGATGTGAATGCGGAGACAGGTTTATTGGAGGCAAGCCGTCCGGCGTTTGGCGGTAACATCATGGCAACCATTTTGTGCAAAAAACATCGACCGCAAATGGCGACCGTTCGCCCAAAAGTCATGAAAGCGCTTGAGCCAGACGAGTCACGTACAGGAGAGATCATGGAAGAAAGCCTGGAGCTGCGTGAAGAAGACATTCGCACAAAAGTACTAAAAATCGTCCGGGAGACGAAGGAAAAGGTGCGGCTGGATGAAGCTGATGTGATCGTCGCTGGTGGCAAGGGACTCGGAAGCAAGGAAGGCTTTGCACTTATTCATCGTTTCGCAGAACGAATCGGGGCAACCGTCGGGGCCAGCAGAGATGCGGTGGAAGCAGGCTGGATCGGCCATGAACATCAGGTAGGGCAGACGGGAGTGACTGTGACGCCCAAAATTTACTTTGCCATCGGTATATCGGGAGCTATTCAGCATTTGGTCGGCATGCGCAACTCGGGATTGATTATTGCCATCAATAAAGATCCGAATGCACTCATCTTTCAGTCTTGTCACTACGGTATTGTCGGTGATGCTTTTGAAATTGTGCCATTGCTCATTGAAGCATTCCAAAAGGAGCCGGACAAGGAGGTAACGTATGGCTGAGAATTTTGATGTAATTATTGTCGGAGCAGGTCCGGCTGGAACAGCTTGTGCTTATACGCTTGCCAAAGCGGGTGTAAATGTTCTGTTGATGGAGCGCGGGGAATATCCGGGTTCCAAAAACGTCATGGGAGGTGTTTTGTATCGCAAAACGATGGAAGACATCATCCCCGAATTTTACAAGGAGGCGCCTGTTGAACGGCCGATTGTCGAGCAGCGGTTCATGATGCTCGATAAGGAATCAGCCATCAATTTCAGCTATAAGGGCATGGAGTGGGCCCAGGAACCCTATAACAATTTCACGGTGCTGCGGGCGAAATTTGACCAATGGTTTGCAGATAAAGCCGTGCAGCAGGGAGCACTTCTACTCAATGAGACCGTCGCTTTGGAGTGCATTGTTGAAAATGGCAAAGTAGTCGGTGTCAAAACAGATCGACCGGATGGGGATCTATACGCAGATGTGGTCGTTCTGGCAGACGGAGTGAACTCCTTGCTGGCAAAATCGTTAGGGTTCCACAAAGAGTTTCGCCCAGATGAAGTAGCGCTCGCTGTCATGGAAGTACTGAAGCTGGATCGCAAAATAATCGAGGATCGCTTTAACTTGGAGGGCGATCACGGTTGTACGATTGAAATTTTCGGGGATTCGACCAAAGGGATATTGGGGACGGCTTGGCTGTATACGAATAAGGACAGCTTGAACATTGGGGTAGGGACGATGCTGTCGGGTTTGATCAAAAACAAGATCAAGCCGTATGAGTTGTTGGACTATGTAAAGAATCATCCGATGATTCGGCCGTATATCCAAGGCTGTGAGCAGCAGGAATACTTGGCGCACCTGATTCCCGAGGGTGGATATCGTTCCATTCCCAAAATTGTCGGCAATGGTGTACTTGTCGTAGGAGATGCTGCCCAGCTCGTCAATGCGATCCATCGTGAGGGATCGAATATGGCAATGGCATCGGGTGTCATGGCGGCGGAAACGATCCTGGCGGCAAAAGAGGCAGAAGACTATTCCGAAAAAATGCTCGACGGATACCGAATCAATCTATTGAACAGCTTTGTCGGTCAAGATTTGAAAAAGTACAAGGACGCAACGCATCACTTTGAAAAATTCCCGCAGTATTTCGAACAGTATATTCCGATGATGAACAAAGCGGCGAGTCAGATGTTCACGGTTGATGGCAGCTCGAAATGGAGCAAGCAAAAGAAAATTTGGAGCGACCTCGGCTCTGCGAAGGATAAATGGAAAATGGCGCGTGATTTGATGAATGCGTGGAGGGTGATGAAGTGATGCAGGATCTACCGAAGGGCCAGTCAATCGAAGAGAAACAGTATCTCGTGCGCTTCAAAGCGGATACGGAGTCACATCTGCATGTGCTCTCCGCAGATGTTTGTGCGACGCAATGCCCTGATAAGCTCTGTACCATCTTCTGTCCTGCGGAAGTATACAAATGGGAAGAAGTGCGGATGCACGTCGGTTACGAAGGGTGCCACGAGTGTGGGAGCTGCCGCATTGGTTGCCCGTACGAAAATATCAAATGGGTGTATCCGAAGGGTGGACACGGAATCATTTTCAGACTCGGGTAATGGGCGGCGATGAACGGTGATACAAGTAGGCGATCTGGTCGTATACGTAAAGGATGGCGCAAAGGGAGTCGTCATTCATATTGAGGAGGACCGCTTCCAGATAAAGTGGGAAGATGATTTTGTCAGCTGGGAGAAAAAGGAATGGCTGCTAACCAGTCCATTGGAAAATGGCGATCTTCAAAAACTGAAAGAACAGCGGGAGTAAATTCCCACTGTTCTTTTGTTTTGAGTGAATTTGACCATTAGTTACGGACTATATAAGGATACTCACGAGCAAAAGACCCCTCGATTCGAAAACAGCCGAGAACGGGTTGGGAAGAAGCGAGCGATACGATGAGATACGCGGCCTCCGGGTAATGACAGAAAGCAATATCTTCGGGTGACGGAATGGGAGGTGCAGTAGGATGGGAATGATAGATCCCGACCAATTGCTCCCCACGCAACGCCATTTTGTGGAAAACCTGTTGAATCTGCTTGGGGTCCATGGCAAAGGCGACTGGGCTTTTTAATGTATTCTCCATACGCCAAACCGTCTGTGCACTCCCATTTCTACCGGAAAGCAATCCGCACGTTTCATTTGGCTTCTTCTCCAGGGAATCTCGGATGATCTCATCCCAGACTGCACGGGTCATGGAAAAGGGGGTCTCGATAAGATTAGCCCTGCCAACGCCTGCCGCAGCAACCTCCACTCGTTTTAGTCTGGACAGACGGTTGGACTCTGTGAACCGGACCGGATTTTGGCAAAGGTGATGGCGGCATTCGACGCTGGGCAGGTTGGACTGGGTGTTGTTGACGCTGTTGGTACAGTGCACGCATTTGTTCAGGTGTCATGGTTTTTCCTCCCTTTCTGGACTGTACTATGTTGTATTCAGTATGGCTGCACATGGTAACGGCTCTTGCACATTTTCACTTTTTCAGCGAAACGGGTTGAAGGCATTGGCATTTGGGGGATAGGGCATCGGCATTTTTACTGGTGTGGGAGACGATTGCTGTGTAGAGGGATCGGAGCTTGGCATGAATGGAGTGGTTTGTTGGAATGAAGTGCTTTGCTGGAAATGGCCGAAGGCTTTATTGGATCGAGCTTCTTTTTGCGTGAATTCTTTGATGATTTGTTTGTATTTTTCTTCGTTGTTCTGGAGTTCTTTCAGCATGTTTTTGAGTCCGGCTATCGTCTTCTTCATCAATTGCTCCTGAGATGTAAACTCCTCAATGGCTTTTTCTTTTTCGGTTAACAGGGTGTCATATTTTTGGGTTGTTTTCTCCAGTACTTCGTTCCATTTATTTTTTTGAAGAGAGATGCTTGCGAGCTTCTCGTCGGTTTCTTTAACTTGTTGCTGAAAAGCTTTATTACGATCCTGTTCCTTCGCTAATTGCTGTTGTGTTTCTTTTAACTCCGACTGAAGACTCTTAAGGGTGTTTTGTGTTTGTTGTATTTCTTCGTCGCGTTTTTGTAGGCTTTGCTGCAATTCTTGCTCATGCTGGGAATGTGATTCGGCCAGCTTTTTATAGTCAGCGATGAGTTGATTTTTCGTTACCCGAGCTGCTTCCAGCTCAAGCAGAGCTTCTGTTAATTGTTGAGAAATCTCTTCGTGCTTTGCTGTCCAACTTTGTTCGAGATCCATTGCTTTTTGGAACATCTCATGGCGGGTGGCCTCGAGCTCCTGCTCTTTTGTGCGAAAATCTAGTTTTTTCGCTTCGAGTTCTTGCTCTCGGGTGTATATCTCTTGATTCTGGACTTGTAGCTCCTGCTCCCGGGCTTGCAAGTCTTGCCATTGGACTTGAATTTCTTGCTCCTGAGAGAGTAGCGTCTGTTCCAGGGTGTTTAGTTCTTGCTCGCGAGAAAGCAACTCCTGTTCACGAGTGTGTAGGATATGCTCTAGAGCCTGCAGCTCCTGCTCTTGATTGTGTAGCTCTTGATCTCGCGCGTTCAGCTCTTGCTTCATTGTGAGTAACTCTTGCTCATGGGAGTGGATTTCCTGCTCATGAGAGAGAAGCTCCTGCCCACGAAGCTGCAGCGCTTGCTCGCGGGATTGAAGTCCTTGTTCTTGAACCTGCAGCTCCTGGCTCTGAGCCAGAAGTGCTTGCTCCTGAGAGAGGTTGGCTTGCTCCCAATCCCGAAGCTCCTGTTCATGGGTCTTGAGCTCTTGTTCTTGAACCTGCAATGTTTGTGCATGAGCTTGCAGCTCTTTTTCTTGCGCTTGCAGCTCTTTTTCTTGCACCTGCAGCTCTTGTTCAAAACCGTTTAGTTCTTCTTCCCTTGCTTGAAGGTCTCGCGTCTGCTCGAGAAGTTCTTGATCTCGCACCTGAAGCCCTTGCTCGAAAGCGAGCAGCTCTTGTTCTTTTGTTTGGAGATTATGATTTTGAGAGACAAGTTCTTGCCCGCGCGCTTGCAGCTCTTGCTCGAGAATGTAAAGGTCCTGCTCTCGCGCTTGGAGGTATTGCGTCTGTGTGAGAAGGTCCTGCTCCCGTGCTTGAAGGTACTGTGTCTGTGTGAGAAGGTCTTGCCCTTGAGATTTTAGTCCTTGTTCAAGAATTGTTAGCTCTTGTTCTTTTGTTTGCAAGTTATCTGCTTGCGTTTGCAGTTCTTTTCCTTGTATTTGGAGGTCTTGCTCAAAATTGAGAAGGTCCTGTTCCCGTGCTTGGAAGTCTTGCGTCAGAGAATGTAGGTCTAGCTCTTTGGACTGGAGCTGTTGTTCTTTCGTTTGCAGATTTTGAGTTAGGGATTGAAGTTCTTGCCCTTGCGTCTGAATTTCTTGCTCGAGAACGTGAAGGTCCTGCTCCCGTGCCTGGAGTTCTTGCGAAAGAGAATGCAGGTCTAGCTCTTTGGCCTGGAGCTGTTGTTCTTTTGTTTGCAGGTTTTGAGTTAGGGATTGAAGTTCTTGCTCTTGCGTCTGAAGCTTTTGCTCGAGATCGAGAAGTTCCTGCTCCCGTGAGTGGAGGTCTTGAGTCTGAGAATGCAGCTCTAGCTCTTTGGACTGGAGCTGTTGTTCTTTTGTTTGCAGGTTTTGAGTTAGGTATTGAAGTTCTTGCTCTTGCGTCTGAAGCTTTTGCTCGAGACCGAGAAGTTCCTGCTCTCGTGCTTGAAGTTCTTGCGTCACAGATTGCAGCTCTAACTCTTTGGAAGTGAGTTGTTGTTCTTTCGTTTGCAGGTTATGAGCTAGGGATTGAAGGTCATGTCCTTGCTTTTGAAGCTCTTGTTCGAGACCGAGAAGTTCCTGCTCCTGTGCTTGAAGGACTTGTGTCTGAGAATGTAGCTCCAGTTCCTTAGCCTGTAGCTCTTGCTCAAGACCGAGAAGATCCTGCTCCCGTGCTTGAAGAGCTTGTGTCTGAGAATGCAGTTCCAGCTTCTTCGTTTGGAGATTTTCATCGGTAACAAGCAGTTCTTGTTCTTTGGTCTGCAGCTCTTGCTTGAGAGTGAGCAGCTCTTGTTCTTTCGTCTGCTGGTTATCCGCTTGAGAATGCAGTTCTAACCATTGCGTCTGAAGCTCTTGTTCAAGACCGAGAAGATCCTGCTCCCGTTTTTGTAGGTGTTGCGTCTGAGTCTGCAGCTCTAGCCCCTTCAACTGGATTTCTTGTTCGAGAGAGAGTAGATCCTGTTCTTTGGTCTGCAGGTTACGCGCTTGAGAATGCAGTTCCTGTCCTTGCCCCTGAAGTTCTTGCTCAATACCTTGAAGTTCCAGCTCCCGTGTTTGAAGGTGTTGCGTCTGAGCCTGCAACTCTAACCCCTTCGACTGGAGCTCTTGTTCGAGAGAGAGTAGATCCTGCTCTTTCGTCTGCAGATTACGCGCAACAGATTGCAGTTCCAGCCCTTGCCTCTGCAACTCTTGCTCAAGATCGTGAAGTTCCTGCTCCTGGCCCTGGAGACTATGCTCAAATGCGTGGAGGTTTTGTTCCCGCACCTGTAGTTCTTGCTCCCGTTGCTCCCATTTTGCGCTTGCTTCTGTAAGCTGCTGTAGGTCAGAGAGTGTCTGCTCTTCCCGGGCCCGTGCGTCATCCAACAGCTGATTCAAATATTCAATTTTGGATAGTTGCTCCTGCTGACTTATCTGCGCACTCTTAAACTCTTTATTTACATTATCCAAAGCTTGTTTCCACGTAAGCTGTTGCTGCTCTAGATGTGCGATCATGTCTAAATGCTGCTGGCGTTCATGCAGGATCTCCTCGATTTTACTCAGCTGCTGCTGTTCTTGTTCGTGTAACGTTGTCTGCCATTGTGCCTCTTTTTGTTCGTAGATCTGTACTCGCCGTTGGAGCAATTCAATGTGCTCTCGTAAGTGTGCTTCCTGAGCTTGATGTTTGGACATGATTTCTTCAAGCCGTGGACCTTTTCGTTGCTCTCTGATCTCGTTTTGCAAGCTGTCGATCGAATTCTTTAGCCTTGCCTCTGTTTCCTGGTGATCGTTTATGGCATTTTCGCGCTGTTTCAGGAGATGCTCGTAGTAGTCGAGCTTGCCTTTCATTTCTTGAAGCATGTCTTGTGAATCGTTCAAACGCTGTTTCCATTCTGTCCCTTTTCTGTCCAAATCTTCAAGAGTTTGGTTCAATTGTTCAAGCTGCTCTCTGTATGCTTCGTTTTTTTCGGATGTATCCTCTATCTGCTTCTGTAGGTGCCACACTTCTTGCATGAGTTGGTTTGCTTTGTCTTCGTAATAGTGTGCTTGTTTTTTTAGCAGGAGGAGCTTCTCATTTTCTTTCGGCTTATTCGCATTGGAGATTTTCCTTTTGTACACAGTGTTGTCCTCCTTTTTCCGTCTGCCGTTCCCATATAGACATATGTACGGGGTGGGAATTGGTGCCTGTATTGTAGTGACTGTTTATCCATAGAAAAACGGGAGAAGTGCTGGTCTTCTCCCGCTTGATTGGTAATCATCTTTTTTGTTTTGCTTACGGAGAAGTGATGACGATATCTCCGAAAGTGATGCAATCGGCAACCAGCAATTGTTCGTCTGGTACGACAGTGACAGTTGCACTGAAGACAAGGACACCAGCAGAGTTGGTGAGTGTCAGGAGGATGACATCAGGCAGGCCGAGACCTGTTTCCGCCAAGGTGAGGGAGTAGGTTACAGTCTCCTGAGCCCCTGTTGCCGTAAATGTCTGTACGCCGGTACCTGTTACGACAAGACCTGTCACGATTGGGAGAATTGGCAAGACGGTAATGCAGGTCGGAGAGCTGATCGTCGTAGGCGAGAAGCTGAAGCTTTGATCGCCTGGGAGTACATCAGGCAAGATATTATCAAAGAAGTTAAAGGTAAACGAGCTGCTGGACGGATCGCAACTTGGGCAGATATCTGCGATGAGCTGAATCGTACCGGCGGCGAGTACGAGCGGGATACCGAGCGATACGGAAATGTTCGGTACCAATGCGTTGACGGACGCCTGGCAATCGCAGTTGCGTACGGGGAAAATTGGTGGGCATTGTGGTGGGAATGTGATCGGCGGGCAACGGAAAGATGGCGTTGGAGATGGAATTGGAATGTTGTTTGGACGAGGTGCGCAGAATTTCGCTAATACTTCCAGCTTGACTTCTGCTTCTACCTGGATCTCTACGCAGACAATGACGTCGAGTTGAACCATGCCGCCGAGGAGAACGGTACCGGTCGGAGAGCATTCGAAAGCGCTGATACGGCACAGGATATTGTCCTCATCAAGCGGTTCAGGCAGGCAGAGAACGACTTCCTGATCGAATTGCACTGTTGTTGTGAATTCGCAGAGAGGCGTTCCATCTGCGAAGACGCGAACGAGTACAGTGGCTCCGAACACGAAGCGAACGACCCCGACCCGAACGGTGGTCCCACCGACTGTAATGTTCTCGCGGCGAATACTGACGACTCTGCAAGTAGGACCAGGAGAAACTGGCTCAACGCAGGAGAGCGTGATATCTTGCCCTGCACGAATTGCAGCGTCTACCAGAGCTTGACAATCGTCGGGAAGGGCAATCTTGTTTCGGTAGCTGTTCGCTAATACTACCCAGTCGTACACCTTGTTGACGCGAATGCACTCTTCCTGCAGGTTGTTCGATATAGGAGGAGTTGCTGTAGGCGTCGGTGTAGGGAGCTGGCGACCCATAATGGGCTTCACGTGATGTTTCACCGTAAGAATCCTTCCTTTCCTAGGGAGTTTGCTTTGCAGTTACATACTATGTGGGCAACGGGAGTTTGGCATGTTGAGCATGCGCCTATTTTTTAGGTCACTATCTTGTCAGAAGGGAATTTTAAATTTTTGAAAGAACCAATTATCGTCGAATTTTCTTTGGGCAGCGTATCGAACACGCTGAGCGGCAGCCCCGCAAGTCAGCACATCATCCGTGATTTCGCTCGCATTTGCGTAGAGTACAAGTTTTTTCGCTCCCTCAATCCGCTGTTCGTTAAAATGGCTGTACGCCATTCGAAGCATATTGTAATAAATGTGCTCATGCGCAACTGTATAAGGGTGGACTTGCCTAAACAAATGTAAGATTTTTACGGATGGCTGGACCATACACGTATAGCCAAACAGCCACATTTTGATGGAAAACTCGATATCTTCAAATCCCCATATGCGAAAACCGCGATCAAAACCCCCAACCTTCATAAAAGCTTCTCTGGTGACGAGGAAGCATCCCCCAGGCAATATCGCAACCGGCGCCGGGCCTGTTGGCTTTGGATACCAGGTGATCTCGAGCTTTTGATTCAGATTTTGCCCATATCCAATTTTATGGGGCTCCGTCATGGAAGCGATTCCCGGAGCAACGCCATCTGCTTTTTTGGTAAGAATGAGCTCCATCATGCGATCGATCCAAAAGTTTTCAAAAGACAGATGGGCATCGCAAAAAATGAAGTAGTTGCCGCGTGCATGATCCACGCCCAAGTTTCGTGCTGCTGCAGCACCAATGCCTTCTGTTGTGATTAATTTTATTTTTGCATTTTGCCCCTGGCCTTGTAAAAAGTGACAACCATTATCAGTTGAGGCATCATCGACTACGATCACTTCATACGGATACGTCGTTCTTGTATTCAAAAGGGAAGTGATGGTAGAACGCACATTGTCCCCCTCATTTTTTACAGGAATGATAATGGAGATCAGGGGCATTTGTGAGGTAGGCATATAACCACTCCTTTCTGTAGCCATCGTATGCGCAAAGCGCTTCTGCGGAACAGTGATCGCCAAAAATGTTCACTTTGGACACTGGGCATTCATACAATATCGCGGACTGAAGGAAAGTGTCGTAAGGAGAGATGGGAATGGATGTTGAGGTATATTACAGTGGTCAACGTGGCGGGACCATGCCGTACGCGGCTCTTCCAGCGTTTCGTTTGTTTTGCAAGCAAAATGGCTTTCAATTGAAGTGGGATTTGACGAATAAAAGAGTGGATCTGGATTTGGGGTTGAAAGGGAAAGTTTGCGCTCTTTTTACTGGCATCTCTTCAGGAGCAACCGCCTACGAATGGGAGGTATTGGGGAATGTTCAAAAATTTCTCTCTGATAGCGGAATGGAGGTTGTCTTAAGCCAAAACAATTCCTCTCTGGCTAAAAATACGGATGTCGCCATACGTTTCAGCTTGAAGGAAATGAGAGTGCTGGAAAAACCGAGACTGATTTTCTTTCAGTCGGAGGATGAAAAGCGGCAAGATCTGGTCAAGTGTTTGCGTACAGAAATGCAGCAGACAGGAATCCCGTGTCACTATAAAGTAATCAAAAACCAAAAGCAACCATCGATCGTTCACATCCAGTTGCAGATGCCGCATTATACCGAAGTGAGCAAGCGTAAGATCTATGCGGAAAAAATTGCGCTACACTTGGCGTCAGGGGTTTTGGAGTATTTCCAAAATGGATTACACATTCAACCAATGGCGTTTTTACCACCCAATATTTTAAAGCTGTTTTATTCCACTATGCTCTTTACCTCTGACAAGGAAAGTCAGCAGGGTGCAGACGAAAAGCCATTGGCAGAGGAACAAAGCACAATTCAGGAAAGTGACCAGCCGACTAATGAGGCCAGTAACTCAAACAGTGAAACAAACAGTGTATCAGATAGTGAACAGGAAGAGCTGTTGATCCTGGCAGAAGAAGAACTGCTGGAACAGGTAGTGACCATACATCCGGTCGAAGAAGTGCCTGAACACGTTGAATTGCGTGCAGCGGCAGAAGTGTATTTTGATTACACGCTGATTCACTCCGAATCGGTTGAGAAGCCGTATCTGTTAATTGGTACACTCCAGGTGAAAAATACGGGGAACGTTGAACTGAACAATCCAATCGTTTGCTTGCGCGTCTCGCCTGTCGATTCGATCAAAATGGGAGGGCAGGTATTGCCGCCGAAGCTCGTGGAGACGATGGCCGTGCAAGGTACATCGGGATTAAAAGGATGGAGATACTTGGAAGACGACTGGTTCGCCCAAGCGATGGAGAGAGGGGAATACTGGATGGCGCCGATCCAGCCTGTATCCATTCCGCCGCAATCGACGGAGGCGTTCCAAAACTTCCAGATTTCTTTTATGAAACAAGAAGCAGGGAAGGGAATAGTCGTCGAGGGTGTCGTGCTTTGCAACGATCAGACGGTACACTTTTCAGCCAATAACCGGATCGCTGTGTCTTTTTGAAAAGGAAAAAAGCCACCATTTCAAGGAGAAATGATGGCTTTTCCGTTCCGCGCCTCTATTTTTTCAAGAACATTTGCACGAACGTTTTTCCGTGCGGACCGCCATTTACGACAGCAATAGCTACGTAGTCATATGTTGGACTCATGATATTGGCTTTGTGCCCAGAGGAATTCATGAACATTTGATGGGCGCTGCTTACAGAGTAGTTTTGAGCAATATTTTCAGCAGCAGCTAAATAGCGAATACCAAAAGAATCCATCATTTGAAACGGTGAGCCGTAAGTGGGAGACGTGTGGCTAAAGTAACCTTTGCTTACCATCTCTTGGGCTTTTACACGTGCAACCTTCACCAACTGCATGTCCACTTGATAAGGTGCGAGTCCGCGGCTGGTGCGCTCTTGATTCACGAGTTGAACCATTTCTTTTTCCTCAGCCGTCAATTCAGCAGGAAGAGGAACTTGCGTGCCAGCACCAGGGTTTTGCGGTTGCTCAGGCTTGCTTGGTGTTACGGGAGTCGTTGGATTTGTTGGGACAGTTGGCTTCGTGTCTGGTTTAGGCTGCACTGGATTATTCTTGTATTGCGTTTTTATGGCAGTATACGTTTTGGCGTCAGCTTCACCCGTCAAGGTTTGTTTATTGCGCGACTGGAATAGCATAACGGCAAAGCGAGTAGATTCATCGTAATGACCCGAGGCAGTTACTTTGTATCCGAGGCCAGCGAGCATCGTCTGCAATTCCTTTACACGTTCACCGCTAGCACCTAATTTCAGCGTAGTGTAATCATTGGACTCATTTGACTCAGAAGGCTTGGATGGTGTAACTGGTGGTGTAGTCGGCTTCTGCGTGTGGGCTTTGTACACCCTCTTCAGTTTATCGTAAGTAGCTTTGTTCACAATTCCTGTTTGCTTGAGCTTGTATTTTTTCTGGAACGCTTTGACGTTATAAGAAGTGTTGCTGTTGTAGATCTTGTCCACTACCAGCTTGTAGTCGTAATGGAGTGCATCGAGCATCTTTTCCACTTCAAGCACGCGCGTGTTTTTCATCCCTTTTTTCAAAGGGGTAAAGGTTGTTTTCGCAAATGCAGGTTGTCCGATCATGGTAACGAGGACGGACAGGGAAAGGATAGTTGCAATCTTCTTCATGTTGCGATTCATCTCATCACGCCTTTCTCTGGTTTGTCGCACCACAATGGTACTAAATGTGGAACAAATGAGAAAAGCACAAAATATTGGAAAGAGGTGGAGGTGGAATGTTTGACCTCTCTTGGATCGACCTGATCATCCTCGTGCTGGCAAGCTTTCGTCTCACGCATTTGATTGTTTTTGATGAGATTACGTCTTTTCTGCGAAACCCATTTTACCAGGTAGTATATGTACCCGATGAGTCGGGGCAAATGGTTCGGGACTTTCATTTTAAAGGCGGGAGGGTGCGCCAATGGATGGGGAGATTGTTGAGCTGCCACTGGTGCGTGGGAATTTGGGTGGGCGCTTTGATCGTAGGGTTGTATATGTATGTGCCAGCCGCCTATCCTTTGTTGCTCCTGCTTGCCATATCCGGAGCGGCGGCTGTCATTGAGACGAAGTTATACTCGAGTTGACTGATTAGCTCCTTGCAAATGCTTTGTACACGAGCACTTCATCATGGGATAGCGGAATGATCTCTTCTGCCATGTAACCTCCCACCATTCTGTGATGGACTTGAGGTGTGGTCGGAGCGGTGACACTGGACGAAGATATGTCCACTCGATGCATCGTCGCTCTGGGGTCGAGCGGGATTTCAAGGGCGAAGGTGGGTTTTTCGACGGTATAGCTTTTTACGCCTGCCCCATTTACGAGGGCAGTGAGCACAATCGGCTTCGCCAACCTGGCAGTAGAGCCGGGAACTCTTCCTTTTACCAAAAGCATTTGGGCAGGTGCAGAAGGCACTGATTCAACGATAACGCGCAAGACGGGAGGCGCCCATAAGTCAATACTCCGATTCATGCTTGAGATGCGGGACGTATTGGAAGGGAATGTTTTATACAGTTTTAAAAGGTTTAGTACACCCATGCCTTTGTATTGTGGAACGTACGAAATCCAGTGGCTTGGTATGGAAGCATAATTTTTCGCCAGCGATCTTAATACTTCAGGTACACCGATAGAATGCCATTGTGTAGCTGATTTGCAGGCACCGTGGATTCGTGCGCTTCCCAAATACTGGGCGATGTAGCCAATCGGATAAAATTTGGCGATTCGCATCCAGAGGTCGTAGTCCATGCAAAATTGCAGGGTTTCATCGACGCCCCCCATATGCCTGAAGACGTTGGCTCTGATGAAAGCGGAGGGCTGGCATATACAGCAGCTTTGATACAATTTCTTGGCGTCAGCTGGTTCTGATGGGTAGCTGGAGGATACTTGCCCATACTCATTCGTAACATGGCAATTGCCGTGTAGCATTCCCCAGCTCGGATTGGACGCAAAAGCATGAACAGTTGCTTGGATGGCGCCAGGTACATACATGTCGTCTGAATTGAGCCAGCCAATGATTTCCCCTCTTGCCATTGCAAGGCCTTTGTTAATCGCATGAGACTGTCCGCGATCCGGTTCGGAAATATAACGGAAGCGCGGATCTTTTTGTGCATATTCTTGCAAGATGGAGAGCGTATCGTCAGTCGAGCCTCCATCTACCACGATATGCTCAAGGTTTGCATAGTCCTGGGTCAATATGCTATTTATGGTGTCACGAATAAACCGGCCTTGGTTGTAAGAGGGGGTAATGATACTCACTAAAGGTTGCTGTGAGTGGGACACGAGATTCACTCCCATCTTTCCATCATATAAAATGCATGCACTACCATCAGACTATGAAAGAATGGAAAATCGGGTACACAAGCATCGTTGATCTTGTGCACCCGATTTCATTTTACCCGGATATTACAGGTAGTCTGGAACGATCCCTGGATTGCGGAATATACGTAGCAATTCCGCGTGACAGTTATTGTCGATCTCGCTGCCAGAAATGGCTCTTGCCACGAGGCTGATACGTCCTGCATTGTAATTGTTAATACTGCCGGAGGGGATGGTCCGAATCGATTCAGGAATGACTTCAAACAGCGTACTCTTCAGCATCTCCTGAATGCAAAGTACGGAAGGCAGCCACCAAGTGGTATCGTCCTTATAAATCCGGTTCATTTGTCCAGGAGCTCCGTTGTAGACCATGATTGATTGGTTCGTATCCAGGATACAGGCAGTTTCCAACAAGAGGTGCCCACCTGGCTTAATCACACTCCGGCATTGCGACAATGTCCACATCGGATCGCGCAGATGATAGAGCAGACCAAGATGCTGGACGACATCAAATTGATTGTGCCGAATTTGATGAGGGAACGGCAGTGGTTCTGTAAAATCGTCCATCAGCAACACTTGCAGTCCTTCCCATAGTTTATAAGGGCTGGTATTGTACAGCGGCAAAACTTTGCTTTGCAGGATGTTCTTGCAAAACTCAAAATTCAAATAGAGTGGCTGCATACAGTCCGTAGCCACGACAAGACTTGCCCCTCTTTGCTCCGCTTCAAACGCCCACATACCGTCAAAGCTAGCAAGATCAAGGACGCGTTTCCCCGAATATTGGATATATTCTCTGGATTGTCGGGTCATATTCCATACATTTTCCAGAAGCGAAATCCCGGGAGTGACGATACCGGGTCGCAGTGCGATTTTATGGTACCATCGCCGTTTATTGATCTCATCGAGGATTTCCTGATCTGTCCAAAATCTTCCCATCGACATATCCCCCTTCATTGCATAGTGCTTGCCCTATACGATATGTTCGGACAGTGCTGGGGGGAATGATATAAATGCATTAATTTTGTCCCAACCAGGTGTAAAGTTGCTTGGCAACAAGCAGGTTTTCGGAAAAAAGGCATATGCCCGTTTCTCGTTGTCTTTCTCTTACATAAAGTATGGGGAGTAAAAGGAGGCGGAAAGAGTATGCCCTTGCCTATTGTGATCATCCATCGCGGGGACGATGATTATCTCACATACAGCTTGCAGCAAGCGAAAATAAGCAACCCAAATACGCCCGTCTATCTGATAGGGAATGGAGGAAACAGGAGGTATGCTACGAACGGCATCATTCACGAGATGATAGACGAGTACATGCATGCCGCTATCGAAATGACGAGAGTCTATAAACATATTCATTTTATGCCCTTTGAGTACAACCTGTTTTGTTTTCAAAGATGGTTTATTTTGTTGGCGTTTATGAAAAAGCATCAATTTCCGAAATGCTGCTATATCGATACGGATGTCATGCTGTATACCGACGTGAACCATCCACGCTTTGACAACTTCACGATGGAATTCGTATGGACCAATTTCGTAGACAGGCAAAAGCTCGAACATTATTGCGAGTTCATGAGGTCTCATTTTGCCACTCCAATTGCATTCGCGAAAGTCGTCCAATACACGATGCAGAGAAAGGAGCATGTAAGGTTCAATCAGCCTTTAATTACGGATATGGTGCTGGCCTTGCTATTTCTTGAGCAATTCAAGGATTACCGAATCACGAATGGCTTGTTTCATGATGGCATAATGGATGGGAATATTCAGCAGGCTACATCGGTGGAGAATTTGTACGGCTATAAGAAAATTTACTCGATAAACGGTATCTTGTGCTGCAAGGATAATGCAACGGGCCGATATATGCCGATGTTTTCTCTGCATTTTCAAGGATACATGAAGCACTTTATGAGATTTTTCACGGCTCCTTATCTTCCCCAAGCAGGTTCATACATTTTCGATTATATTTCCAATCGTTGGATTCAGTTTTCATAGGCTTCTATCATTCCTCGTGTTATTTGACCATTTTCATTGGATCATAGAGCATCCACTGCGACAAACGCATAAGATGGTGCATACAACACGATAAACGGATAGAGGTGGCCTGGGTGAAACTGATATTGCTATCGGGTGGTTCAGGGAAAAGGCTGTGGCCGCTCTCCAATGATGTCAGATCCAAACAGTTCTTGAAGTTGATAGGCAATGAACATGCCCAACCAGAGGCAATGGTTCAACGAGTGTGGAGGCAGCTGACCTCGCGCAATTGGTCGGAGCCTGTTTATATTTCAACAGGCCGCTCGCATGTTGATTTGCTTCAAAGCCAACTCGGTGAGGGCGTTCCCTTGATCGTGGAGCCGGAAAAAAGGGATACCTTCCCTGCCATTGCTTTAGCGGTTACCTATTTGTATTCTGCTTTGACAATGGACCCCGATGAGGTCATAGCCATCATGCCTGTTGATCCATTCGTTGAGGATCGCTTCATGGACAGGATCAAGGAGCTGGAGAACGTCATTCTCAGCTCAGACGCGAATCTCGCATTAATCGGAGTGAAACCGACGTATCCTTCTACGAAATACGGCTACATTGTCCCACAGCTCGAATCGGAATCGGATCAGGGGAAAAGGCCTCATGCCTATCAAAAAGTAAAAAGCTTCAAAGAAAAGCCGTCACTTGAGCAAGCGCAGGATTTAGTAGAAAAGAAGGCCCTGTGGAATTGTGGAATTTTTGCTTTTCGATTGGGTTATCTGATTCGTGAATTGGAGCAAAAAGGATTGCCTACTGAATACAACCGCATGCTTGAGCAATATAGCCAAATGCCTGCCATCAGCTTTGACTATGAGATTGTAGAAAAGGCAGAGAAAGTAGTCGTTCTCCCGTATGACGGATACTGGAAGGACTTAGGGACGTGGAATACGCTCACGGAAGAAATGAGCGGCAGTGCAATCGGTAAGGTCTTGCTTGATGAGAGCTGCGCGAATACGCATGTTATCAACGAATTGGACATACCTATCGTGTCCATCGGTCTATCGGACATGATCGTGGCGGCCAGTCCTGATGGGATCCTCGTTTCGTCCAAGGAGCAAAGTCATATGGTCAAAAATTTGGCTTTGGATTGGACAAAGCGCCCAATGTATGAAGAGCGGCGCTGGGGATGGTATCAGGTTATGCATTTTCAGAAGAATGAAGACGACGTGGAAGTATTAACGAAAAGAATCCATATATACGCCGGGAAAAATTTGAGCTATCAGTACCATCACCACCGTAGCGAAGTATGGATCATTGTAGAGGGCTGTGGCGAGTTCATCTTGGATGATCAGCTGTGCCAGGTCGGACCAGGTGACGTCTTGCAAATCCCGGTAGGAGCCAAACATGCAATCAAAGCTACGAATGAGCTGGAATTCATCGAGGTACAGATGGGAAGTCAGCTGGTGGAAGAAGATATCGTTCGACTCGGAATGACGTGGTCAGCGATTCTGGAGCGGATTGGGAAGCACGGTGATCACGATGGTTGATCCAGTGTTCTGGCGAGACAAAAAAGTGTTGATCACAGGGCATACGGGGTTCAAAGGGGCATGGCTATGCTTATGGCTGCATCACTTAGGGGCGAAGGTAACGGGGTATGCGCTGTCGCCGCCGACAAATCCGAGTATTTTTGAGTGTGCCCAGATCAGCTCATTGGTTGATTCGATTATTGATGATGTCAGATCGAAGGAAAGTGTTCAAAAAGCGATCAACCAAGCAAACCCGGATATTATCATTCACATGGCCGCTCAGCCGCTGGTGCGTTTATCGTATCAATATCCGGCGGAAACCTACGAAATCAATGTCATGGGTACGGTGAATGTACTCGAAGCGGCGAGAGTGGCTGTGCAAAACGGTATGAAAATCAGAGCGATTATCAATGTTACGACGGATAAGGTTTACGAAAATCGGGAGTGGGTGTGGGGATACCGTGAGCAGGATGTATTGGGCGGCTATGACCCGTACTCCAACAGCAAAGCATGTTCGGAGCAAGTGACTGCCTCCTATCGCAATGCTTTCTTTCACCCCGACCAGTATCACCAGCATGGCGTAGCCATTGCTTCAGCGCGAGCAGGCAATGTGATCGGCGGAGGTGATTGGGCTCTTGATCGGTTAATACCAGATTGCCTGAGTGCCTTGATGAAGGGTGAGAAAATCATCATCCGAAGTCCAAAAGCAATTCGACCGTGGCAGCACGTCCTTGAGCCATTGAAGGGTTATTTGATGCTCGCTGAAAAAATGTGGAGAAATGGCAAGGATTACGCGCAGAGCTGGAATTTTGGTCCGAATGATGAAGATGCAAAATCGGTAGAGTGGATCGTCCGGCAATTGTGTGAGCGATGGGGAGATGGGGCCAGCTTTGAAGCCGAGCGAACAGATTCACAATGGCACGAAGCCCAATATTTAAAGCTGGACTGTTCCAAAGCCAAAAGCCTAGTAGGCTGGAAGCCCAAGTGGTCAATCGAACAGACCTTGGACCGTATCATTTCTTGGCATAAGGCTTATCAGCAAAAGCAAGACGTGAGAAAAATCTGTCTGGCCCAAATCAGAGCGTATACAGATGGGCCCCAATGAACAACAGAGGAAGGAGGGCAGCCAATGAAAGTCGTCATCCTAGCAGGAGGGTATGGCACACGCATTGGAGAAGAGACGCATCTTCGTCCGAAGCCGCTCATTGAGATCGGTGATTGGCCCATCATTTGTCATATCATGTCCAGTTATTCCAAGTACGGCTTCCACGATTTCATTATTTGTCTCGGGTACAAAGGCTATATGATCAAGGAGTACTTCGCGCACTACTTCCTTCACCATTCTGATGTGACGTTTGATTTTCGCAATGACAATCAGGTCACTTTTCACAACCACAATGCTGCTCCATGGCGAGTCACATTGATTGACACGGGGAAAGACACAGGGACAGGTGGAAGGGTGAGACGGATACAGAAATATGTGGGAGAAGAAACATTCATGCTGACGTATGGAGATGGCTTATCCGACATTGATATTGAACAGCTGGTAAAATTTCATCGCGCGCATAAAAAGCTCGCAACGATCACCACTACTCAACCGCCAGGCCGATTCGGAGCATTGGATCTTGCCAATGGGAACACCGTAACAGGATTCCAAGAGAAGCCAAAGGGGGACGGCGGGTGGATCAATGCTGGTTTTTTTGTCATGGAGCCAGGAGTCTTTGACTATATTGCGGGTGACGAGACGGTATTGGAAAAAGAGCCGCTGGAGAGCTTGGCCAAGGCGAATCAACTGATGGCCTTCAAGCATACCGGTTTTTGGCATCCAATGGATACGCTTAGAGATAAAAACTACTTGGAAGAACTGTGGAAATCGGGAAAAGCAGCATGGGCAACCAGCCGAACATAAGGAGGAAGCAGGAGTGGGCGGATTAAACGAGAACAGTGAAGAAGTTTTTTCTCCGATTGGATACGGTGACATCACGATCGATTGTGGGGCAAATTACGGGGTCATTTCTCAAAAAATGGCGGAAAAAGGTGCCCTCGTCTTTGCGTTTGAACCGAATCCATTTGTATTTGAGGAATTGAAAAAAAGGGTAGGACCTTATCCCAATGTCATATGTATAAACAAAGCGGTTTGGCATAAAAACGACAAGCTGCGCTTGCATTTGCATGATCTTTACCATACGGATCCGGCAGGGTCTGCTTATGCCTCTTCCCTTTTGAATAATCATCCTGTTACGAATCCCAATAAGTATGTAGAGGTAGAGGTCATTGATTTGACACAGTTCATCCAAATGCTCAATCGTCCCATCAAATTAATTAAAATAGATATCGAGGGGGCAGAATTTGAACTGCTGGAAAAGATCGTAGAACAAAATTTACACCTGCAAATAGAAAAAATCGTCGTAGAAAATCATGAATGGCTCATCGAAGGCTTGAAAGCGAAGGCCGATCACTTTCGGGGGGTCATGCAAGAAAAACAAATTCACAACATCGACTTGAACTGGATATAAGAAGAGAGCCAAGCAAGTGAAGGGGAGCGATCCCAAATGAAGATACTTGTGACCGGCGCGACAGGTTTTCTCGGAAGCCAGCTCGTAAAAGCGCTGCGATGGGACGGACATACCGTCATCATTTTGAAAAGGAGCACCTCCGATTGCTCGCGTATCCAAGACGTTTTACCTGATTTGATTACGTATGATACGGACCGCGGGGAATGGGAAGCTCCTTTTTTCGAGCAGGGGAGAATGGATGTAATCATCCATACGGCAACCTGCTATGGACGCAACAACGAGAGCAATGCCATGCTGGTAGATGCCAATGTGACCTTTCCGTTAAAACTGCTGGATGTGGCCATACGCTTTGGCACCCCTGTTTTCCTGAATACGGATACGTTTTCCAGTGCGCCCATCCGATTATCCAGACATCTACAACCTTACAATTTGACGAAGCGTCAATTTAGAGAATGGGGAAAAAGCATAGCAGAAACGTTTGCGCTGCAATTCATCAACGTCCGGCTTGAGCATATGTATGGTCCCTATGACAATACGAATAAATTTGTCTCTTCTGTCATCAAAAGCTGTCTCGAAAATCAGCCTGAACTAAGGCTTACTGAAGGAAAGCAAGCAAGGGATTTTATTTATGTAGATGATGTTGTTTCCGCCTTCCGTGTACTGTTGGAGAATGCTGCTCGTCTACCCGCAGGATATGCGGAATACCAGGTAGGGACAAGCAAAGCTACCTCGATCCGAGAGTTTGTAGAACTGGTTCATCAGATGACCCAGTCAAGCACGGCCCTGAAGTTCGGATCGATTGCCTATCATGACCTGGAAATCATGCATTCACAAGCAGATATTCGGCCGCTGCAAGCACTGGGGTGGAATCCTCAGGTGAAGCTGGAGGATGGGTTGAGAAAGGTTATGAGCGTTTTTAAATAGCAACGTAACTAACAAAAAACATGGCGAGCCTGCAGCCATGTTTTTTCGTGTTCGCTTAATCGAGGAAAGTCTTGTTCGTGCAGAACAGATCAGCGTGGTAAGGTTTCATTTCATCTAGTAAATGATTGTAGTTCTTCACTTTTACCACTGTATTGTCCCGCTTGAAAATATACAGATGGGTAAACAATTTCTCCAGCAGTGTATAGAGCACGAGTGGATGTCTGCCGAAATTTTCCTTAATGCTTTCTGGGTTGAATTCAATGATCACATCCGGGTCCCATTGCCTCAGCGTTCGCAGGGCGCTTTCCAGGACCACGACTTCTGAACCTTCCACGTCGATTTTAATGAGGTCGATGCGCGAGATCATATTTTGTTCTACCCAGTCATCCAGCCTGACACATGATATAAATTGAGTGGATTTCTCCACGGCTTCTGGTTCATGCGGGATGTAAGACCATCCGCCTCCACGCGGGTCGTCATTAAAATGGATGTTCCCATTCCGGTCCGCTATTCCGAGCTGAAGTGGTTCGACATTGGTGATGTGATTCTCAGACAGGTTCCGCAGAAGATAAGGATAATTGGCATCCGAGGGCTCGAAAGCATAAACCTTGCCTTGTGGCACGAGATAGCTCAGGGCGAGGGATATCGCACCGATGTTCGCACCGATGTCTAGGCAAATATGGTCAGGTTGTACGATTTTTTTCAGCGGAAGAATGACATAGTCTTCGTAGTATCCTTTGAAGTAGTTAATAAAGAACAGGACGCTTTGATCGGAGTCATCCCCATAGACGGTAAAGGTTTGATTGTCAAACGGCAGGTGAAAGTCAACTTTCTTCATAGAATTCGTTGCTCCTTCAAGTGGATTGTAGATCATGATGATGTCATTCCCTACGACGAATAAGAGGTCAGGACGAAGAGAATGAACGAACTCTCGTAGCTCCTGGATAGTAGGATAATCCTTCAACAATGGGTTGGGACCAATAAAGCAACGAGCATCATCAATCAAAATGACGTGATTTTTCACAGAATGCTGCAGGATAGCGGTAAGCTCCTGCAGGATTGGGGTGTCCAGATTTCCTTTGGCTGCCTCAGTTGAGCGGGGAATGTAATGACCGTCCAGCCAAAACAGGCAAGGAGTTGTGACAGAGTGCATCAGATTGGCCAGTATGGTTCCACTGTCACCGTGGAGGATATGGATATGGCTGTCACTTGAAAATTTCTGTTTTGCCGCTATAAACAAAGCTTCATCCAGCTCGATGGAAACGAGCAAGTCGAAATGGTTTTTCATTGCTTGCAACATGTCGCCCTTAAACGTACCCGTCTCGATCAAGGTGCGTATGCCCATCGTTTTTGCTATATGCTTGATCTTTGACTTTTTCAAATCGTTTGTCGGGGCTTCCAACAGCCAAAAATCCCAAGTCTCTTGTTCTGTTAAGGGAAACGGGATTCGGCGCTCCTTCCTCCACGTCTCCCGAATTTGCTGCATGCGTGACATACAAAGATGACCTCCTTTCAGAAGACATTAGCGTGCGACGGAAGAAAAGACAGCCAATGTTTCGCGCGCGCATTTCTCCCACGAAAAATGCTTTGCTTGTTGGATGCCTTTGGCAACCAGTTCTGCTCTTGCCTCAGGTGTCAAATAAAGATGGGCGAGCTTCACCGCGATATCATCGGAAATATTCGGGTCGAAGGTGAGAGCAGCGTCACCCACCACCTCAGGAATGCTCCCTGCATTAGAGCAAACAATCGGAATGTTGGACTTCATTGCCTCTACCAGCGGAATGCCAAAGCCTTCGAAAAGGGAAGGGAAGCAAAGGAACTGAGCATTCCGATACAAGTAAGGCATTTCTTCCTGTGGTACGTAATGGAGCCATTTGATTTGGTTCCACAGCTGGTTATTCGTGATGTAATTCATGACGTTTTGATGTGCCTCTTGAGCAAAACCTGTGAAAACCATGGGAATTCGTATATTGTGTTTATCCCGCAAAGTCACGAGTGCTTTGAATACATTCAGGTGATTTTTATGATGCCATGTATTCGCGGGGAAAAAGCCGTATTCACTGGGCAGCTTATACTTTTGCAGAACCTGTTGGTTGAGTGCCTCGTTATGCGGCAAGGAAAATTCCCGCGAAGCATCCAGGTGTATCGCGTGGACTTTATGCGGGGGAAGCCCGAATTTTTGGAGGATCGTTTGTTTGGAAAACTCCGAGAGAGTCAGTACGGCGCTGCAACGCTGTGCAGACGATTTGTAGTTGTCCAGCCGCCATCGCAAGGAGTGAGCATCGAAAAACTCCGGGTAATATTCGTGCTGGATATCAGGAATGTTGATAACAGAAGGGATTGTGACATCGGGAGGATTCAATACAAGCAGCGGACAAAACCACAAATTCAACTGCAGGGAACTGATCCAGTAATGAAGCATTGCGTGTGCATTACCGCGGTCGGGGACCATGAATTTACGGACATTTTTTTGCGCCTCAAAGGTATGGAAATTGTGTGACGATAAAAAAAGAAACCACTGATGGCCGTCCCCAGCATTCATCGAGTAAGCCAGCAAGTTTCTGACATACTGTTCCATCCCGCCGATTTTGCCAGGAATCACTGACATCAGGTTTATTCCAACTCTCATGTAGGGATCCTCCCTTGCGCGTGAGGATGTGCCATATACCAAGCGACCGTTTTCTCCAAGCCAGCCAGTAAGGATGTTTGCGCCTCGAAGCCAAACAGCTCTTTTGCCTTGGTCACATCTAATAGGCGGCGAGGTTGCCCGTCAGGCTTCGTTTCGTCCCATTCAAATTCACCATGAAAGCCGCTTAGTTGCCTGATGAGTTCGGCTAAATTTTTGATGGAAATTTCGTGACCAGAACCGATATTGACTGGTTCAGATTGATCATAGTTCATGGTTGCAGCAATAATTGCCTGTGCGGCATCCTCGACATAAATGAACTCGCGTGTGACGCTGCCTGTTCCCCAGAGCACGATCTTCTTCTCGCCATTGCGAATAGCGTCCACACATTTTCGAATGATAGCAGGGATGACGTGTGATGTTTCCAAATCGAAGTTGTCACCGGGACCATACAAATTCACCGGAAGCAAATAAATGGAATTGAACCCGTATTGCTCACGATAAGCTTGGGATTGGACTAACATCATTTTTTTGGCTAAGCCATACGGAGCATTCGTTTCTTCAGGGTAGCCATTCCATATATCTTCTTCACGAAATGGTACGGGTGCATGCTTGGGATAGGAGCAAATAGTTCCGATGGCGACAAATTTTTCGACGCCAAACAAGCGGGATTGCTCCATGAGCTGAGTGCCCATCATCAAATTATCGTAAAAGTATTTACCCGGATTTTTTTGATTCGCGCCAATCCCGCCGACGACGGCAGCCAAGTGAAGAAGGATATCGGGCCGGAAATCTTGCAACATCTTGTTCACATCATGTTCTTTGCGAAGATCGTATTCATGGCTTCTAGGGATGAAGATGTCCGTACAGTCCATTTTGCGCAATTGATGAACGACGTGGCTTCCTAGAAATCCTGCTCCACCCGTAACCACAATCCGTTTTTTCGCCAGATTCAATTCGTGTCAACCTGCCTTTCTCGTCCGCATCAAATTCGAGGGGATGGGACTCTGCGATTTACCCAACCTTCTAAATGGGCCTTTCCTTTGGAAAACGCCTGGTAAAATTGGTGTTCTTCATACGAAAGAGGGAGGATATCCTCCAGATGGTAACTGACGGATCTCTTGGCCCCCGGACTACCAGGATGGTCTTGAAGGACCTGCTGGCTGCAAAAAATACTTACTTCGCATTGCTGGCCTTCGGATGTAATCGGGATCACGATTTGAAAACTGGTATGGGTAACCTGAAATTTGTATACGGGTTTTCCATTTCGCAAAACGTGAAAATGAAGAAGAGGAGCAATATTTTTGTTGCTTCCCTTGAGCAGTAATGCGTGCATAGGTCCTTGAGAGGCTTGAATGGTAAGTCGCAAGTTTTGGGGAGCCCATGAATCCGAGTAGCGGTTGGATGCGGCGATTTGGGGAGAAGGTCCGAATGCTTGATACATTTTCAGCTTGCGAAGAAACCACACGGCTCCTAGATGGTAATACTTTTGTGTGTAGTATTGGAGCCAGTCATTGGAAATTGTGCCATGATTCCTGACACTCGTTTTCACAATTTCGGAAAACCCTGGCTCCAATTCATAGACAAACGTTTTGCACGCGTCGTACAAGCGCGAGTTGGCCAAAAACTCTGGTATCGTTCCGATGGGATAATGCAAAGAGATACGGTTCCACAGGTCGTAATCCATGCACCAGTCGTGCTCCTCATTTACACCGCCAACTGCTTCAAAGGCATGCTTGCGCAGGAAAGCAGCGGGTTGGCAAATGAGGTTGAGATGAAACAATTTTTTTCTGTCAAACTCCATCCAAATGTACGGATACTTTACTTTGTCATTCTCATCAATGTGCAGCCCTTTTCCGTAGACCACGCCCCAATCGGGATGCTGCTGCAAGGCTGCCACAGCTTTTCGAATGGCACCGGGAAAATACGTATCATCTGAATTGAGCCAACCGATAATCTCACCGCGCGCCATTTGCAATCCTTTATTGATCGCATGGGATTGGCCGCGATCAGGTTCGGAAACGAAGCGGAAGCGGTCTCCCAAATGGCTGTATTGCTGCAAAATATTCTGTGTACCGTCAGTTGAGGCGCCATCGACCACAATATGCTCAATATGGGGATAGTCTTGTGTCAGCACACTATCGATCGTTCGTTTGATGAAGGTTGCCTGATTGTACGAAGGGGTGATGACACTTACGAGAGGAAGGGATTGCATGGACATAAAAAGTTCCCTCCTGATTTTTTCTACTCATCCACTCGACGTTTTCAAGAGCTGTTAGGTTGGCGTAGTACAGAGCGCCAGTAATTCAATAAATCTTCCATCGTTTGCTGGAAAGAGATCTCGGGCTCCCATCCCGTTTTTTCTCGAAACAGCGAAGAGTCACCCAATACGATGTCTACATCAGAGGGGCGCAACCGATTGGTGTCTACGTGTATTTCTACCTGCACATCAGTCAAGGCCAGCAGCGTCTTTAACATGTCCTCGATGGTATAACGGGTACCTGCGGATATATTGTATACATCACCTGGTTCGCCTCGCGTAATGGCCAACCAATACGCTTTCACAATATCCCGAACATCCGTGAAGTCTCGAATCGCTTCGAGATTTCCAACGTGTACTTTTGGCTCTTGCAGACCGAGCTCAATTTGGGCAATTTGTTTGGCAAAATTGGAGGTCACATAGCTTTCGCCTCTTCTCGGACCCGTATGGTGAAATGTACGGGTACGGATGATCGCCAGACCGTAACTGTGATGATACTGATAACCGAGATAATCCTGGGCAATTTTACTGACAGCGTATGGATTGAGAGGGCGGAGGGGATTGGTCTCCTTAATGGGGATTTCCTCCGGATAAACCAAACCGTATTCCTCACTGGAGCAAGCGATTTGAATCTTGCACGGAACAGCATGGTTGCGTACCGCCTCGAACAAATTTAACTGTGGCACAATATTGTTCACCATCGTATCTGCAGGCGAGAGCACCGAGGTGGGGACGAAGCTTTGTGCAGCCAGGTGAAAAATGAGATCAGGCTTTATCTTCTGGATGAGTTCATTTACAGATTGGGGGTCTTTTAATTCACAGTTTTCCATATGCACGCGGTCCATCAGGTGCCCTAGCTGCTCCTTTTTGGCAAGGGATCGGAATGTGCCGTAAACATCCACATCTCCCCGCGACAGTAGATATTCAGCCAAGTGACCGCCGGCAAATCCCGTTACTCCGGTAATCAATGCCTTCATGAGTCGAATCCCCCCTGTCCATGATGCTCGTAGCGAAGGATGAACAGCTTAACATATTATGAATATGGAAAAACGTGAAAAAATGGCACGGCGCACAGCTCGTTTCCAAAGGGAATTTTATTGGGATCAGGGCTCGGCGCGCACCCATTTGCAGGTCGGATAGTCGAAATACATATAATCATCTGTGTTCGGGATGTTCTGTGAGCGAAAGTAGGGGATATATCCTTTCGCATGTCCTTGAAAATGCAGAGTATGAACCTTGAGGTAGTCCTCCTTATCTATGAATTTGCCATAAAGAACACCATTCTTTTGATAAATTTGCTTTTTATTATCCAGGCTGTGGATTTGCGCGGTGAAGGGAGGAAATGGACAGTTCAGATTATGGTCAAAAAAACCAGCTGCGATCATGCCATACGTAGCACTGCGACGAAGGGCGTAATTGTGAAAAAAGACAAACAGCACCATATCTGACACGGGTACATCTCCGTTTTCTTTCGCATAGGCAAGCAGGGTTTGGTAGTGAAGATGCTCGCGGAAAAATTTGGTCATGTAGTCGCATAATTGATCGAGCATGCTCAATTCGCAGGGCGTTGTCCACGTGTACTCAATCTCAAAATTGGTGAGGTCTACGGCGTCCAGCTGGCTAATATTCGTGTAGAGCATCACGTCCGAGTCGAAATACCAACAGCGCTCGATACCTTGACTCCTCATAAAATCACGCAGAACGAACCAGCGCAAAAAGCAGAACAGATTGTAAGCGTAGGTGTCCACATTCGAGGAGTGCTTGTAATGAATAGAGAAGGTTTTGGCACTTTGATTGTACTTACTCAATAGGTGATGCTCTATGTTATTGCCACAAAGATGCTTGTTGTCAGGACTCCCAATCAAAATGACACGAGAAGACGGGTTACTTGTTTTGGCCTGTTGCATACAAATTCTGACATGCTCCTCATCATCTCTGTGAATAAACACGATCGGCAAACTCACAATACACATCTCCTCTGTCTTTCAAAATGCCTGATAGGCTCCTAGTGGTAAACTTTATCCTAATATATGTCCCGAGGAGGGCCTTGAAACGGCAGGCGCCTCTTACGGGGAACATTTTGTATGAGATGCATGCGAATAGCCTGTTTTTTGCTGCCTGTTCATTGAATGACCAATCATATCCACAAAATGAAAAATAAGATACATAAAAACGGTCATTGTGAATGGAGGCATGGAAAGAATGGATGTGTTAAACCGATATGAAAGGCGAGTGTATTCCCAAAATGGGGAAGACGGTATCATTGAAGAAATATTTTCGAGAATCGGAACCACGAATCGCTATTGTGTAGAATTCGGAGTTGGGGATGGATCGGAATGCATGATAAAAAATCTCGTTACGCAGCATGGATGGAGCGGATTGGCTATGGAAGGCGACCTGAACTGTTGCCACAAAATGTCTGCCGACTATGCTGCCTATCCCCAGCTCAAAATCAAGCATGAGTTGACCACGAAAGAAAATATTGCTCGGTTACTCGAAGAAAATGGTGTCCCAAAGGAGTTTGATCTGCTCTCCATCGACATCGACGGCAATGATTACTGGGTATGGCAAGCTCTTTCTGCTTACACCCCGCGCCTTGTCGTCATTGAGTACAATGCGTCTTTTCCCCCTCCACAAAAAATGGTGATCGTGTATCAGCCGGATTTTAAATGGGGTGGCACGACCTACTTTGGTGCCAGCTTGAGTTCCTTGACCATTTTGGGGAACAGCTTGGGATATGCCTTGGTGGGGACAGATTCAAAGGGTGTTAATGCTTTTTTTGTAAGACGTGACTTGCTTCTCCAATCCGGTTTTCCTGAACGAACACCAGAAGAAGCGTATCATCCTCCTCGTTACGGAGCAGTCGAGGGGGGGCATCCCCGTCAATCCGGACCCTATTTGGAAATCTAGTCCATACTAGAGTCCGAGTAGCTGCAAGACAGCTTGTTTCAAGGTGAAAAGTTTTTCTTGGCTATCCTGCTTACTCGTTCCATTCACTCCGAAATAGATTTTGATTTTGGGCTCTGTGCCTGACGGTCTGACACAAAACCAAGACTGGTCGTGGAAAAAGTATTTGATCGTATCCGAGGCAGGCAAGGTGAGCGGTGTGGATGTACGTGTTTGACAATCTGTTCGGATTCTGCTGGCATAATCTTCGATGGCTATGATGGGGTGGGAGGCGATATGGGAAGGTGGCTGATTGCGCAAGGAAGACATCGTTGCCGATATTTTTTGCATGCCATCTGCTCCTTTGCACGTGAAAGAAATCAGTTCTTCCGCATAATGACCGTAACGGTTGAATAAGTCATTCAATGTGTCATCCAGGCTTTTGTGCTCTGCTTTGTAATACGCGCACATGTCAGCAAGCAACAAAGCAGTTTGTACGGCATCCTTATCCCGGACAAAATCGCCGATTAAGTATCCGTAGCTTTCTTCATAACCAAATTGGAAGACGTACGCTCCACTCTTTTCGTAGGCTTCGATTTTTTCGCCAATATATTTGAAGCCTGTCAAAGTGTCTTCAGTCGATACACCGAAGTCTGCCGCGATGGCTCTGCCCATTTCGGACGTGACGATTGTTTTCAATACAATGCCGTTAGAGGGGAGTTCCCCCTTTTTTTGTTTGGTATTCAGCAGGTAGTGAAGAAGCAAGGCTCCCAGTTGATTCCCTGTTAAGACGATGTAGTCTCCTGCCTGATTTTTGACGAGCACACCTAGTCGATCTCCATCAGGGTCCGTCCCCATGATCAAGTCGGCATCCACCTTTTTGGCGTATGAAATCGCTAATCGAAAGGCTTCAGGCTCTTCGGGATTAGGCGAGGCTACAGTCGAAAAGTTAGGATCGGGCACAGCTTGCTCTTCAACGACACTCACTTGTGTATACCCGAACCATTTCAATCCGCGTGTGATAGAGTCATGCGTCGTACCGTGCAGGGGAGTAAAGACGATCTTCACTTGCTCCCGGATCGCAGGAGAGAAGTCTGGATGGACGCGCAATTGCTTTACTTTTTCCAAATACGCATGCAAGAGAGAATCGTCAATGTAGTGGAGAAGTCCATTCTTGCACAGCTCTTGCTCATCGGCTGGGGTAATTTCGAGTTCATTTCCGGCTGCAACGATATGTTCCATCAGTCGTTCGGCTGTCGCGAGCGTAATTTGCCCCCCGTCTGCGCCATAAACTTTGTAGCCGTTATATTCGGGAGGATTGTGGCTTGCTGTAATGACAATGCCAGCACACGCGCAAAAATGGCGTACGGCAAAGGAAAGCAGAGGGGTAGGAGTCAGCTGATTGAATATACATGTAGTAATCCCGTACTGACCGAGGACTTTGGCGGCTTCCTTGGCAAACAACTGCGAGTGTTTCCGTGAATCATAGGCGATGACGACTTTTTTGACGGCCAGATCCGGGTATGTTTCGAGCAAATAAAGAGCCAGCCCTGCGCTTGCTTTGCGAATCGTGTAGAGATTGATACGGTTTATTCCCGGCTCCATGACCCCGCGCATGCCTCCGGTTCCAAATGCAATCGGAGCAGAGAAGCAATCCGCAAGCTGCTTTTCATCAGCGTGCATGGCGGTTAACTGCTGACGAAGCGCTGGATCGAGGGATTTGCACTCGTTCCAGCGTGTGTAGTGTTCATACCAGTTTGCATTCATGTAGAGTTCACTCCCGCGTGTAGAGTACGACATCATTTACTAGGGTATTAATGAAATGATGAGGGAGTGAGTGGATGTCATTAAGACTGGAGGATGTGAGTCTAACATGAAGGTGGATTGGCTGATTGTCGGAGCTGGATTTACGGGTGCTACACTGGCAGAGAGGATTGCCAATGGGCTTGATCAGAAAGTGTTGGTGGTAGAGAGGCGTAATCATATCGGAGGAAATGCCTATGATTGCTATGATGAGCAGGGGATATTGATTCACAAATACGGATCGCACACCTTTCATACGAATTCCAAGCTGGTTTGGGACTATTTGTCGCGTTTTACCCAGTGGCGGCCGTACTTCCATGAGGTACGGGCCTATGTCGATGGCATAAAAATACCGTTGCCTTTCAATCTAAATGCATTGTCCGCTTTGTTTTCCCCGCAATATGCCCAAAAACTGGAGAGCTTACTGATCCGTCAATATGGATTCGGGGCGAAGATTCCGATTCTGAAGCTTCGGGAAAGTGCTAATGAAGAGCTTGGTTTTTTGGCTGAATTCATTTATCAAAAAGTATTTTATCGGTACACGATCAAGCACTGGGATTTGAAGCCGGAGGAGCTGGAGCCGTCTGTTTCCGCAAGGGTTCCTGTGTATGTCAGCAGGGACAATCGGTATTTTCAGGACACGTATCAAGGAATTCCGTTTCATGGCTTTACGGCAATGTTTCATCGCATGCTCGACCATCCGAATATAAAGGTGCTCCTCAATACGGACTATCAAGAAATCGCGGATGAAATCAAGTATAAACGAATGATTTACACAGGCCCGATCGATTCCTTTTTTGGCTATAAGCATGGACAGTTGCCTTATCGAAGCCTGCGCTTTCATTTTGAAACGCATCAAAAGGCATGGTACCAAGAAGTGGGAACGGTGAACTACCCGAATGACTACGACTTCACCAGAATTCTCGAACAAAAGCACCTCACAGGTCAAGTCGTTCCTCACACAACCATATCCTTCGTATATCCACAGACGTATTCACCAGGCGAAAACGAGCCCTATTATCCCATTCCTCGCAAGGAAAACAGCCAACGGTACAGCCTCTACAAACAAGAGGCGGAGCAAATACGCGATCAGGTGCTTTTTGCGGGCAGACTCGCGGACTATCAATACTACAACATGGATCAAGCTGTGGCGCGGGCATTGACCTTGTTTAAGCAGATTGTCGCAGAATAGTTAGGAAGGCTTTTCTTTCGGAATGAGCTTGTTCACATAGATCCATCCCTCGGGTGTGTACACAAAAACAGGCTCGTATTCGTCGCCCCACAGTTTCAAGATTTTCGTAAGGATGTACTTTCTTGCTTTTGTCCATTGCGGCCAGTTTTTTGTGTGGGAATTGTTGCTCTCGTGAATCAAATAATGATAGAGGTTCGCATCGACCCAGTGAATATCACCTGTTCCGATCAATTTTAATAACATGTACTTGTCATGAGAAAACCTTCCCTGCATCGGATCGTCACATTCAAATCCACCGACATCACGAACCGCTTGTGTCCGATAAAAACGAGGCCAAACCATCGGAGCTTCCAAGTAATAATACTTATCTTCATAGAGCGGAGGCCGCATGATTTCGGACAATTCTCGCGTGTCACCCACTTCCTTCCAAAAAACAGTGTTGGAGAACACGACGTTTGTGGTTTCGGGCTGGCGTTCCATTTCATCCAACAAAATTTCCAAGGTCTTTTCGTCGAACCAGTCATCCGAATCAAGTGAGACAAAGTAGGGCGTGTCAATTCGTTCCAGAGCAGCAGCCATTGTTTTGCCGATCCCTGAATTTTCAGGCAGAAGCACGTAGTGAATGCGGGGATCATCGAGGTACTTTTCTACGATGGCACGTGTGTGATCAGTAGAGGCATCATCTACAATGAGCAGCTTCCATTCCTTGTGCGTTTGGTTCAACACACTATCGATGGCTGTGGGGAGATACTTCTCCCGATTATAGGTTGGAATCACGACAGTAATGAGCGGCATGACGGTCGAAACACCTCTTTTTGTCATTTTAAAACATCTGGCACCTGCTACCTCCTCTTTGAGCAATGACAACCGTTTGCTTTCATTAGTTTATTACGGACTTCTATTCTTGACCCTCACCCTCATAACTGAACGTATGAACATGGTCCGGCATAAGCTTAAGAGATGCTCAAGAGAACTTGGGGACTTACCGGAATGAACATTACGGCACAGCCTGAAGAAGGGGAGTAGAAGCGGATGAAAACAGCTTTCCTCACAGGAATCACAGGTCAGGACGGCGCCTACCTGGCAAAATTTTTGCTTGAGAAGGGGTACCATGTTGTAGGACTGGTACCACGTCGTAGTACGGTAGACAGGTGGCGGCTAGAGTATTTGAACATCGCCGATCACGTCGAGTACAAGGACGGTGATCTATTGGATGTGTCGTCGTTGACGCGTGCGCTGAAGACATGTAAACCAGAGGAAGTGTATCATTTAGGTGCGCAAAGTTTTGTCGGTTCGTCTTGGGAGCAACCTATTTTGACCGCGCAAGTAACCGGAATGGGTGTCCTGCATGTTCTGGAGGCGATTCGGGAAACGGACCCTGCCATCAAAATGTATCAGGCTTCATCAAGTGAGCTGTACGGATTAATCCAGGAGCCACAGCAATCGGAGCAAACGCCTTTTTATCCAAGAAGCCCATATGCAGTCTCCAAGCTGTTTGGCTACTGGATGACCAAAAACTATCGGGAAAGCTTTCAGATGTTTAGCACCAACGGCATTTTATTCAATCATGAATCACCTTTGCGTGGGCTGGAATTCGTTACAAGGAAAGTAACGCATGCAGTCGCAAGAATAGCCGCGAACAAGCAAAAAGAACTGCGGCTGGGGAATATTCAGGCGAAGCGGGATTGGGGCTTTGCCGGCGATTTCGTGGAAGCGATGTGGCTGATGCTCCAGCAGGATAAGCCGGATGACTATGTCATTGCGACAGGAAAAACTTCGACGGTGGAAGAGATGTGCAAAATCGCCTTTGATTATGTCGGGTTGAACTACCAAGATTACGTCGTAATCGACCCGGAATTGTATCGGCCAGCAGAAGTGGACATTTTATTGGGCAATCCGGAAAAAGCAAAAAGAGAACTCGGCTGGACACCGAAAACGAAGCTGGAAGATCTCATTCACATGATGGTCGACGCGGATATGCAGCGCGTTGCCAAACAATAAGAGAAAGTATATTCAGGACACCCTATTTCCGATTGCGGCATAAAAAGGGGTGTTTTTCTTTTTATTGATCATAAAGGTAGCCTGATTATCTAAAAGGACAACCTATTGTTATTTATAGGCTAACTTATTTATCGTGTTGTTCGCTATTTTTGTCTCGTTACTCATGGGTAAAATAGCGGAAAATTCAATATTAACTGTCATTCATTTGCGTTGGCACGCTAATTGCTTGCTGTAGAAAAGTACAAACATTCTACTATTCACACTCAAAGGAGACTTGCTATGAACGTCGTTGCTAACGTATATCGGGGAGAACAGGTAGAGAGCTCTCATCTTGGACATATCGCAGTCGTTGATTCGCAGGGGACATTGCTCTATTCGTACGGTGATCCCCATCGCCTTACCTATGCACGCTCCAGTATGAAGCCGTTGCAGACGATTCCGGTAATCGAGACGGGGACGGCAGATCGGTATGGTTTTGAGCCGGCTGATCTCTCGCTCTGTTGCGCTTCTCATAGTGGAGAGCCACGACATCGCACACGGGCCCTCTCTATGCTTGCGCGAGCAGGTCAGCCAGAAGCGGCATTGCAATGCGGGACACATGTGCCGCGTCACGAGGAGAGCTACAAACAGCTGATTCGGGAGGGAAAGCCGCTTACGCCTGTCTTCTCGAATTGCTCCGGTAAGCACTCCGGGATGATCGCCACCGCGACACATATGGGCGAGGAAGTAACTACCTATCATTTGCCAGAGCATCCGGTTCAACAGCGAATTCTCGAAGTAGTCGAGGACATAACAGGCTACCCCAAAGACAAAATCAAGCTCGGGACAGATGGATGTGGTGTTCCCGTCCATCAATTGCCACTCGCACATTATGCGTGGGCATTCGCCAAGCTGGCGAGACCTGAGGTGATCGAGAATCCAGAGCGACAAAAAGCCGTTCAGCGAATTACGGATGCGATGACCGCTCATCCCGAAATGGTCGGAGGCGAGAATCGATATTGCACAGACCTCATGTCAGCCTTTGGCGGTCGTATTGTAGGGAAGGCAGGCGCCGAGTCGGTGTATTGCCTGGGCGATCGAGAAACAGGATTGGGCATTGCCATCAAAATCGAGGATGGAGGACCGCGGGCGATCAATCCGGTCGTCAATGAAGTGCTTCGTCAACTGGGAATCGGCTTGGACGGACCTTTGGAAAGACTCGCCGAATATACTAACCCGCCCATTACAAACATGAGTGGCAACGTTGTTGGACGGATCGAGACTTCCTTTCGTCTCGCCAAGACAGATTTTTCTTTACGTGTATAAATGGCATTCCCAGCAGTGCCGTTTATTCATAAAGCAACAAAGACTAAACGTTGTTTAAAAAGAAAAGGGGGTCACATGCAATGAACATGCGAAAAGGATGGAAGCTGCTTAGTACCGCTGCACTTGTCACTGTCCTTGCCATTACAGGTTGTAGTCAGTCGGCAACGCCGACACAGCCAGCAGGAGGAGGTACAGCAGGTCAAGCGTCCACAGATACAGGTGGACAAGCAAATGTTGCTGCAAAACTCAAGCTCAACCTGAAGACAGAACCACCTTCGCTCGATCCGCCAAAGGGCTTTGACAGTACTTCCAACGAAGTGTTGAATGCCACAATGGAAGGCTTGGTTCGACTGGACAAGGATCACAAGCCGCAAGCAGCCATGGCCGAGAAATGGGCAGTGAGTGAAGATGGGAAAACGTATACCTTTACACTGCGCGAAAGCAAATGGTCGAATGGCGAACCAGTGACAGCCCAGGATTTCGAGTTTGCGTTTAAGCGCATTGTCGATCCGAACAATGCATTCCCGTCTGCTTTCCTCGCTTATTACATCGATGGAGCTGAAGCGTTCAACAAAGGAACAGGAAATGCAGACGGCGTGAAGGTAAAAGCCGTAGACGAGAAGACGTTTGAGGTAAAGCTGAAGGCGCCAACAGGTTACTTCCTCCACATCCTGACGCAGCCGACCTTCTTCCCGGTGAATAAAAAAGTCGTGGAGAGCAATCCGAAATGGGCGGAAGGCGCGGCAAGCATCGTGACGAATGGACCGTTCAAAATGGAGGATTGGGTTCATGACCAATCAGTAAAACTGGTGAAAAACGAAGGCTACTGGGACCGTGACTCGATCAAATATGCGGGAATCGAATTTGTCATGGTCAACGATGAAAATACGCAATTCCAAATGTACAAAACAGGTCAGCTCGACATGATCCAGACCGTTCCAAACGATATGAAGAAACAGTTGATCGATTCTGGAGAAGCAAAGGTAGAAACGGAAGCTTCCATCTACTACTACCGGATGAACACCACAATGCCTCCATTCACCAACGCCAACATTCGGAAAGCATTTGCGCTGGCTATCGATCGCAAGACTTTGATCGACAATGTGGTGCAAGGGAAACAGACGCCTGCCATGGCTCACGTGCCGTTGGGCTTCCCGGAGCCAGATGGAGCGGATTTCCGCACAAAGGGCGGGGATTTCTTCCAGGATAACGATGTAGAGCAAGCAAAAGCACTGCTGAAAAAAGGGATGGAAGAAGAAGGCTGGACAACCCTCCCGCCTGTCACCATGACGTATAACACCAGTGATGCGCACAAGGCCATCGCGCAAGTTTTGCAGGAAATGTACAAGAAAAATCTCGGGGTAGACGTGAAGCTGGAAAACAAAGAGTGGAAAGTATTCCTCGCAGAACAGCGTGCCCGCACTCTTCAATTCTCCCGCTCGACGATCCCTGCCGACTATGGAGACCCGGTCAATTACCTTGAGCTGTTCGTGACTGACCATCCTGGAAACCGTGTCAACTACAGCAACAAAGAGTATGACGCACTGGTCGAGAAGATTCGCAACACTGCCGACGAGCCAGAGCGCTTCAAGCTCATGCATGACGCCGAGAAAATTTTCATGGATGATATGCCGCTCGTACCTATCTATTTCGGGACAAAAGTATTTATGGAGCAGCCAAACATAAAAGGCATCATTCGCCATCCAGTCGGCACGATTGACTACAAATGGGTAGAAATCGGCAATAAGTAATAAGTAAAATAAGCGAAGACAAGAGCGAATATTCGTAACGTTCTTGTCTTCACCCTACATCTTGGAGCGGCTGATATGGACAAAAAATCGATCATATTTATTGCGAGAATGGATGAGTTTCTACAGTCTGTCGTTAGTCAATATCATGAATTGGGAATCGGCGATGATATCCATGTCGAGGCGATGCGAGTCGACCAGCTTCCGCTACGCCCGATCACGCCCGGTGCTCTCGTCATTGTATCCACCAAAAGCATCGTCCCACTTGTACAACCGTATGTGCCAAAAGAATCCAGTATCATCATTGCCAAGCGAATGCTGCCGTATCATAATTTGCGCGGCATGCTGGAAATCCCGAAAGGCGTGAAAGTGCTTCTCGTCAGTGACACCAAGGAGACTGCTGAAGAAAATGTGGAATTGCTGCGTGCCTCTGGGATGGATTTTGAACTGTATCCCTACTATCCAGGTGCGGACTATCCGCCTGACATCGAGATTGCTGTAACGCCAGGAGAGGCAGAGCATGTCCCCCCGCATATTCGCAAAGTTGTCGATATCGGGTATCGGATCATCGATTTATCTACGTGGCTTGCCATCTATTCTCATTTTAAAAACGGCAATTTCCAAAAGGTGACCGCACGCGCCATGCAATCGTTGGTCGATATCACCAAAGAGCTGAACAACGAGATTCAGCATGCGCATCTGTTGAGCAAATATTTGGAGGCCATCGTCAATCGGATCGAGGACGCGGTGATTGCCATGGATGAAAAAGAAAACATCCGTTTTGTCAATCAGAAAGCAATCGATACGTTGCAGATGGAAGGGAATGAAGTCGTCGGTGAGCGGGCGTCCAATTGCTTGCCGTCGAATTTTTATCAGTTGATCCGGCAGTGTGAAGAGAACAAGGATGTTTTGGTAGATTGGGCGAACAAAACCTACTTTTTCCGCAAAATGCACATCGTCATGGAAGGGAGCTTTCTCGGGAGTCTGCTCTTGTTTCGCCAGGCGGCAGAAATTGAAAAGCTGGAGCATGATTATCGCATGCGCCTTTACAGCAAAGGATTGGTAGCCAAATACCAATTTGATGATTTCTATGGGGAGAGTGCGCCTGTACAAAAAGTGATTCAGATTGCCCGCAAAATCGCAAGAAGCAACTCCACTGTGCTGTTGTTGGGAGAAACAGGGACAGGGAAGGAATTGCTCGCCCAGGCTATCCACAATGCTTCGCCACGCAGAAGAGAGCCGTTTGTCGGGGTCAACTTCGCTGCCATATCGGAATCACTTTTGGAAAGCGAGCTGTTCGGCTATGAAGAAGGGGCTTTTACCGGAGCTCGTAAAGGTGGCCATATCGGCTGGTTCGAATTGGCCCACAAAGGGACCATTTTTCTTGATGAGATCGGAGATGCCAGCACGGCTATTCAAAACCGACTGCTGCGTGTATTGCAAGAACGCCAGATTATGCGCGTAGGCGGCAGCAAGATCATCCCGACAGATATTCGCGTCATCGCAGCAACGAATCAAGACTTGCAGCGGATGATTGCGGAAGGGGCCTTCCGTGCTGATTTGTATTATCGCCTGAATATCCTGCCGATTCATTTGCCGCCGCTGCGAAACAGACGGGAGGACATCCCGTGGTTGACTCATCAATTTATAAAGAAATATTCCTATGATTTGCGCCGCCCGCCGTTTACGTTGACCAATGAAGCGATGCGGGCGCTCCATGAGTACGACTGGCCTGGAAATATTCGCGAGCTCGAAAATGTGATCGAGTATTTAGCACACGTCGTGGAGGATGAAGCGTATCCATATCATTTGCCGTTTCTGCGGGAAATACCGGAAGCGCCGTTGCCCGTAGATAGCCTGAACAACGAATGTGAAATCATCATTACCGAATATAAAAAACGAGGATTTCTGGATGAAATCACGGCTATTTTGCAGGAGCTTGGCCAAGGTGGCGGTGGACGCTATACGCTACTTGCGCAGTTGCAAGACAGAGGCCACTCGATTACCTTGCAACAGCTGCGCTATCGCCTGAAGCTTTTGCAGCAGGATGAGCTGATTCAAGTGGGAAAAGGAAGACAAGGAAGTCAGATTTCCTCGAAAGGTGAATCGTTTCTTGCCTATCTACAACGGATGAAAGCAGGGGAACGCATATGAGCGATTACTGGAGGCAGCAAGCGCTTCTGCAAAGAGAGCAGTACCTGGATGATTTGAAATCCTTTCTTTCCATTAACAGCATCGAAGACATGACGACGGCAAAAGAAGGAAAGCCATTTGGCGAAGGTGTTGCCGCGGCGCTTGAAGCCATGCTCGCACGCGGTGAGCTGGATGGCTTCCAGACCAAAAACCTGGATGGCTACGCAGGGACAATCGAGCTTGGCGACGGGGAGGAAGAGGTCGGTGTCCTCGTTCATATCGATGTCGTCACTGTGGGAGAAGGTTGGACGACTCCGCCTTTTGAACCGAGCATTCGCGACGGTCGCATCTATGCGCGGGGAGCCATTGACGACAAAGGACCTGCCATGGCTGCGTACTATGCGCTGAAACTGGTCAAGGATTCAGGCTTGCCACTGAAAAAACGTGTGCGAATGATCATCGGAACGGATGAAGAGAGCGGCTGGCTGTGCATGAAGCATTTTGCCCGGCATGATTGCATCCCGCCGATTGGGTTTTCACCGGATTCCTCCTTTCCAATGACATATGCCGAGAAGGGACAGATCAACCCGACATTGACGATTCCAGCCATGGAGCCGCCCGAGCAAAACGGAGCATGGCAACTGGCGTCTTTTGTTTCCGGTGATCAAGGCAACAGTGTTCCCGAAAAAGCAGTCGCTCTTGTAAGACTGGACTCTCAGGCACGGCAGGAGGTCGTCCTTTCTCGATTGGCAGAAGAGTGGGAAATGTTTCTGAATGAAAATCACACAACTGGTCGTATGGAACTGGTAGGGCTGGGGCAATTGCAATTCACGCTCGCAGGAAAGCCAGCTCATGGGATGGCGCCATTCCAAGGTGTGAATGCGGGAACCTTGTTGGCCACTTTTTTGCGCCCTTACCCGTTTGGTGGCTCCTGCTCATCCTTCCTTGCGATGTTGTCTGATGTCCTGCATGAAGACTATTTTGGTCACCATCTACACATGGCTTGCGAGGATGAAGTGTCAGGCAAGCTGACGGTCAACGCGGGGATTTTGCGTTACGATTCCAGCGAGGGGGGGACAGTTCGGCTTAATATACGCTATCCGGCTACCGTTTTTTGTGAAGAATACGTTGAGAAATTGAAGAAAAGGACAGTAGAGCTGGGCTGGACGATTTCCGCTTTGCGGACATCCAAGTCGCATTATGTACCCAAAGATCACCCTGTGATCCAAACTTTGTCGCGGGTGTATGAGGAGCACACGGGAGAGCCAGCGACCCTTCTTTCTTCAGGAGGAGCTACCTACGCCAAAATCATGCCGTATGGTGTTGCTTTCGGCCCGCTCTTTCCAGGCAAGGAATCCATGGCCCATCTGGCAGATGAATATGCCGAGATTGACGACCTGCTGCGTGCCATGGCGATATATGCGCATGCCATTTACGAGCTGGCTAAGTAAACGAGGAGGACTTCCATGTCAAACTATCTGGTAAAACGTATTTTGATGATGTTCGTCACTCTGTGGATTATCGTGACGCTGACGTTTGCCTTGATGCATGCCATTCCGGGGAACCCGTTTGCCTCCGAGTCGGATCAGCTGCCAGAGCAAATTCTCAATAATTTGCGTGCCAAATACAACCTGGACGAGCCGTTGCCTGTTCAATACGTTTTATATCTGAAAAATCTGTTAATGCTCGACTTGGGCCCATCCATCAAATCAGACTCTCGTGGAGTCAATGACATGATTTCCGATGGCTTTGCTGCATCTGCCTGGTTGGGTGCGCAAGCGATCGGGATCGCACTCCTTTTCGGAATTTCATTGGGCATCATCGCAGCGCTCAATCGCAACAAATGGCTGGACTACATTGCCATGGCGCTTGCCGTATTGGGTGTAGCGATCCCGAGCTTCATTATGGCACCGCTTCTGATCAATTTTTTTGCGATCAAGCTGCCGCTCTTTCCCGTTGCGACATGGGGTACATGGCTGCATACGATACTGCCTTCACTGGCGCTCGCCTTTGGTCCGGTTGCGGTCATTACCCGCTACATGCGTGCCAGCATGATTGAAGTCATGAACCAGAACTACATTCGAACAGCAGAGGCAAAGGGGATTCCTATGTTTATCATCGTCGTCAGACATGGAATTCGCAATGCGATTCTGCCTGTGGTCACCTTTCTCGGACCTTTGATTGCCAGTTTGATAACGGGAACCTTTGTCGTGGAGAAAATCTTTGCGATTCCCGGCATTGGCAAGTATTTCGTAGACGGCATTTTCAACCGTGACTATCCGGTCATTTTGGGTACGACGATTTTTTACAGTGCGATTCTGATTTTTACCATTTTCCTGATTGATATCGCATACACCCTGATTGACCCGAGGATCAAGCTGACCAACAAGGAGAGATAAACTGTGGCGATGGAGCACAAAGTGGACCCGTTATTTCGCCCGTTGGCGAAAAATACGCAGGCGAATGTCATTGCACGACCGAGTCTCAGCAATGGGCAGCAGGTCATTCGGAAGCTGCTGAAAAACAAGCTGGCAATGCTCGGCCTTTTCATTATTCTCGCCCTGATTGGAATGGCGATCATTGGACCGAATCTTGTGCCGTATAGTTATTCCGACCAGAGTTTGCTGACCAAAAACCAGGAAATCTCCGCAGAGCATTGGTTCGGTACGGATGAGCTGGGACGTGACATGTTTGCCCGTACGTGGTATGGGGCGAGGATTTCGTTGACGATTGGTATTGTCGCGGCATTCATCGACCTGGTCATCGGAGTGACAGTCGGGGGAATTGCAGGCTATATGGCGGGACGAGGCAAACGAGGGGATCGCATCGATACGATCATCATGCGTATTATCGAGATTTTGTATGGGCTGCCGTATTTGCTGGTTGTCATTTTGCTCATGGTTGTGATGGAGCCGGGAATGTTGACGATTATTATTGCCCTGTCTGCTACGGGGTGGGTCGGCATGGCGCGGCTGGTACGCGGACAAATCCTGCAATTGAAAAATCAAGAGTTCATTCTGGCTGCCCAAGTATTGGGAGCGAAGTTTTCACGAATTTTGCTCAAGCATCTGATTCCCAACACATTTGGCGTCATTATCGTCAATTTGACCTTTACGATTCCATCGGCAATTTTTGCGGAATCTTTTCTCAGCTTTCTTGGACTCGGTGTACAAGCTCCAGTCGCCAGCTGGGGGACGATGACAAACGATGGCTTGGGCGTTATTTTGACGGGCGATTGGTGGCGACTGTTTTTCCCAGCATTGATGATCTCGCTAACGATGTTCGCCTTCAACGTATTCGGCGACGGTTTGCAGGATGCGCTTGATCCGCGTCTACGCGATTAGAGACGACAGGGGGAATGAGGATGAATCAGCATTTGCTGGCAATCGATAACTTGCGAGTGAATTTCAAAACGTATGGTGGCGAGGTTCAAGCCGTACGGGGAGTGTCCTTTTACGTGGACAAAGGGGAGACGGTTGCCATCGTAGGCGAGAGTGGATGTGGCAAGAGCGTTACGGCTCAAGCGATCATGGGATTAATCCCTAATCCACCTGGAAAAATCGTCGGGGGAAAGGTTGTTTTTGAAGGAGCCCAAATCAGTCACCTGCCCAAAAAAGAGCTGCTGGGTATTCGCGGAACGCAGATCGGCATGGTGTTTCAAGACCCGATGACAGCGCTCAATCCAACGATGAAGGTAGGGACTCAAATCGTAGAGGGGTTCGTTCGCAGTCACCAAGTATCGAGAGAGGAAGCGCGAAAGAGAGCGATCGAGATGCTTTCACTCGTAGGAATTCCCGATCCGGAAAAGCGAATCGATCAGTATCCGCACCAATTCAGCGGAGGGATGCGTCAGCGTGTGGTCATTGCGATTGCTCTTGCTTGCCAACCCAAGCTGGTGATTGCTGATGAGCCGACGACAGCATTGGATGTGACGATTCAGGCGCAGATTTTGGATTTGCTTAAGCGACTGCAAGAGGAACAGGAGTTGTCGGTCGTGATTATTACGCATGATTTGGGTGTAGTGGCCGAGATTGCTCATCGCATGGTTGTCATGTATGCGGGGATGGTGGTAGAGACTGGGACGGTGGAGGACGTTTTTGCAAATCCGCGTCATCCGTATACATGGGGACTGATGCGCTCCCTCCCTCGTCTGGATGAAGGCGAAAAGCAACGGCTGATACCCATCGAAGGCAGCCCGCCAGATTTGTTCAATCCGCCAGTCGGCTGTCCGTTTGCTGCCCGCTGTGATTTTGCGATGGAGATATGCGAACAGCAGATGCCCGTGACGAGTGAATTCGGTCGTGGACATCAGGCTGCTTGCTGGCTCCACGATCCACGGGCACCGCGAATAGAGGAGCTGGTGGCAGCAGGGAGGCAGGGAGTATGACAGAAGCTTTGCTTGATGTTCGCGATTTGAAGAAGTATTTTTCGCTTGGAACGGAATTTGATTTGAAAGCAGTCGATGGTGTTTCGTTTACGATCAACAAAGGGGAGACGTTCGGGCTGGTCGGAGAAAGTGGCTGCGGGAAGTCTACGCTAGGCCGGACGATTATTCGGCTGTATGACCATACAGATGGCGAAGTGTTGTTCAAAGGGAAGAATGTTCATCAGCTTCGGGGAAAAGATGCGGGGCAGTTCAATCGGGATGCCCAGATGATTTTCCAGGACCCGCAAGCAAGTCTGAACCCGCGTATGACCGTGGAGGATATCATTGCAGAGGGCTTGGACATTCACCATTTGAGTCGCGGAATGAGACGAGAGCGTGTGGCGGAGCTGCTCCATCTAGTGGGCTTGCATAAGGATCATGCGCAGCGTTTTCCGCATGAATTCAGTGGGGGACAGCGCCAACGGATCGGAATCGCGCGGGCGTTGGCAGTGGAGCCGGAATTTATCATTGCCGATGAGCCGATCTCCGCACTCGACGTCTCGATTCAAGCCCAGGTCGTCAATTTATTGGAGGATTTGCAGCATGATCGCGGATTGACCTATTTGTTCATCGCGCATGATCTGTCCATGGTCAAACATATTTCCAATCGGATTGGCGTCATGTATTTGGGTAAGATGGTCGAGCTTGCATCGAGCCATGAACTGTACGCTCATCCGTTGCACCCCTATACGCAGGCTTTGCTCTCTTCTGTGCCAGTGCCTGACCCGACGGTGAAGCGAGAGCGTATCGTTTTGCAGGGAGATTTGCCGAGTCCAGCCAACAAGCCCAGTGGCTGCGGTTTTCGCACACGCTGCCCACTCGTACAACCTCGTTGTGCGGAAGAAGTGCCGAAGTGGCAGGAAGCACAACTCGGACATTGGGTGGCTTGTCATTTGATAGAGTCGTAAGAGAGGAAGAAGGGCTGTTCCCAATCGGTGGGACAGCCCTTCTTTGTGAGATTATAAATAGTAGAACCAGGTAAGAACAATCGAGAAGACAATCAGTCCCGTGCCTGACGTGAGAAAAAGCGAGGTTCCGATCCGCAAGAACGACTCCTTCTTTTCCTCGAAAGCAGGGTCGTTTGCTTGAACAATGTCACTGTCCATCATACGTGGCTTGCGAAAGAACATCCCTTTCAGCTGCTTGAATCCACGCAGAAAAATAGTGAAAAATCCAGAGCGTGTCACGACGGCAATACTCCCAATGATCAACAGGAAAAGACCGATTAAAAAGCTCTGGTTAATCAATGGCACCAACGTACCGGCTTGAATGGTAATTCCTAAAATCACACTGCTGATCACACAGAGAGCAAGTAGGAGAATGAGCCATTTTTTCAACGAAGAAGCACGTCCTTTTTATAGTGTGGGTGCAATGCGCTCTGCTTCCCGCAAAAATGCTTGTACGGCAGGTGGGGCTTCTCGAAGCGAGCGTACAGCCAAGCCGATTTGCCGAGAGAGAGGCGGCGTGATTTCGATGACAGCGACATCAGGTAGTTGCGATGGTAGAGTCAGCGAAGGAACGACGGTCACCCCAACACCGCTTTCTACCATGGCCAGTATCGTTGTATTATCGGCGATTTCATAGGAAACATTTGGTGTAAGCCCAGCCTTGGCAAACTCCGCGCCAATCAACAAGTGACAACCCGCCATGGGCATGAGAAATGATTCGCGGGCTAATTGCTCCAAGGTGAGAGAGCGCTCCTTTGCCAGAGGATGATTGGCTGGCACGACAGCAAGCAGGGCGTCTGTCGTCAGCAGGATTCCTTCTAGCTCGTCATCGGGCCACACATGAAAACCGACATCGACAACCCCTGAGCGAACCCATTCTTTTATTTCTTGATAGCTTCCTTCATATAGTTTTGTTTGCATATGCGGATAGTGACTCTGAATCGACTTCAGCAATTTTGGCAGGAGCTGAGCGGTTACGCTGGGAAAAGAAGCGATCCGGAGCGTCGCCTCCGATAGCCCGCCTGATTCGGCAGCCACCTGTTTAATCAGCCAGATGTTTTCCAATATGGTCCGAGCAGAGGCGACGATTTTTTCGCCTGCTGTGGTCAGCTTAACTCCGCTGCGATTGCGGGTGAACAAGGAAATGCCGAGCTCTTTCTCCAGTGCGCCGATCGTATGACTCACTCCCGATTGGCTCAATCCGATTTGTTCTCCAGCTCGTGTGAAGTTACCAGCGTTCGTGACAGCCACAAGGACTTCCATTTGAAACAAAGTCATGGAGCTCCTCCTTTCATGAAGTTTTTATCATGGTTGGTATGCGAAAGCTTCATTTTACAGCGCGGTTGCAGCAATTTAAGATGAAAAGCAAGAGAAGCATTCGTTTCACAAAAGGAGAGAAGTAACGATGAATCATGTGAGTGTATACCATGTGGATGCCTTTACGAGAGAGCCATTTGCAGGCAATCCCGCAGGAGTCATCCCGGAAGCAGGTACTTTGACTTTACAACAAATGCAGAAAATTGCCAATGAGTTGAATCTTCCTGAGTCTGCCTTTTTGATGCCGTCCGACCATCCCGAAGCAGATTTTCGTATTCGCTACTTTTCTCCTTCGGTTGAGATTGATTTCTGCGGCCATGCGACAGTGGGTTCTGCTTGGCTATTGGCAACAGAACGCGGATGGTTGGAAAAGGGTAGCCGTATCGTGTTTGAGACAAACGTCGGTTTGATTCCTGTTCAATTGATAATGGAGGAAGGGCAGTTACAGCGAGTGGAAATGACCCAAATCAAGCCTTCTGTGAACGAGATTGATTTAGACAGAGAAGAGGTAGCGAGGCTGGTTGGCATAACACCGGCTGATTTGGACGATCGCTATCCGATGAAGCTTGCTTCCACTGGCAATAGGCATCTACTCGTTCCAGTCCGCACCCGACAGGCGATCGATGCAGCGCAGCCATTGCTCTCAACGCTCGCAGAAATGAACAGGGAGCATGGCATCACCACAACCCATTTGTTTACGTGGGATGCTCCGGAAGGCTATGACTTGTATACGAGGGATTTTGCGCCTGCGATCGGAATTGCGGAAGATCCCGTAACAGGTGCTGCAAACGGGGCATTGGCAGGCTATCTGGCGTTGGAAGAGTTGCTGCCTGCTGGAAAAGTGACTCAACTCGTCGTAGGGCAAGGGCATGCGATTGATCGGCCAGGAAAGCTGTATGTAACGGTCGATCGCTCTGGTGAAGAGCCTGTTATTCGCGTAGCAGGTGAGGCGCATTTGACGATTGCCGGGCAGATGAGGGGATAAATCACGATAGATAGAAAAGAAAACGTTCCTTACAGAAGTGTGGGGGCTTTCATTAAGCGGAACACAAAAAAATGAGTATGACTATGTAGCTGGTTTTTCGACTATCAGCTTTGAGGGTGTGACCTCTTGTCTATTAGAAGTTTCTGTTTACAAGCCTAACGAAAATGACTTTATTAAAACCAATGATGGAATGAATGTAAGATTAACGAAAAGCTGGGGAGAGTCTTTGGATTATGAAGAATATCGATATCATCTAGGTGGAGCATTAGACTGGCCAAGTGGCTATTGTCAACTAGGTATTAACGCAACTGGAAAAGTGAGAGTGTCTTTTGAAACAAATGATTGTGTATGATCTGTCGACTATGCAAAGAACCCAGAAAAATATACGTACAAACAGGAATAGCGATTATGTATGCAAAAAAGAGTTATACCTCAAGCGAGTAGTAAAATACTTGTTTGGGGTTTCTTTTTCTTTACCAAAATTTTTCTACCAGCAGACTTATTTGAAACATAAAACAATGACAAAAATAGAATATTATGGTATTTTCTCTGTAAAAATATGTTACGCCTCTCGTATTATCTCGAGTCGCACGGAAGGAGATCGATAGATTTGCTCATAGCCATAAACATGATCTTTCTGCTTATCTTTGCCTACGTATTCACAAAACTTATCACCCTTTTAAAACAAACCCAGAGACAGGTCAATCACTTCCACCCCTTCATCCCGGAAACAGGACCAGCAATCGGCACCAAACTGCAATCACTGCCTTTCCTTACGTTAAACGGTCAAGAGCAACAACTAAATAATCTCCCTCGCCCACTCATCGTAAACTTCACCCATACAGGCTGCGGGCACTGTGCCAATCATGTGCACGAACTATTGTCCGAGGGAAGGGTACTCACAGATGCATCCGTTATCATCTCGACAGAATCCGAACAGATATCGACTTCCCAATGGCTGCAAGAAAACAACATATCCGGTATCCCTGTCTTGATCGGCAACGAACCCATGCTGGAAGCATACAAGATCAATCATTTCCCCAGCGTTTTTGTGATCGATGAGCAGGACGTCATTCGTGCCAAGCCAATAACCGCCGTGGAAACCAAAAAGAAGCTGTTGGCACTAGCAGGTGAGGCAGTATGACGCGTTCCTATTTTACAAAAACAGTCCGATTGATTTGGGCACATGGCAAGTTATGGCTCATTTGTTCCATTGCCCTCAGAATTATCCTGGCATTTTCCCCGTTGGCTACGATCTGGATTATGAAAGAAATGGTGAACGAGGTTACGGCCATTGCACTGGATCAGACGGATGATTATCAGCCATTGCTTTGGCTGCTCGCAGGATTGTTTTCCGTGACGCTGGTCACCAACGCTTTGGAAACGGTCTTGCGTATTCTCGATGCCCATACGGAGCAACGACTGGAATATCATTTGGAGCATATGGTAGCAAAGAAAGCAGCATCTGTTCCGCTCTCCTATTTCGATGATCCGGAATTTTACAATCATCACCACCGCATCCGGGCAGAGGCAATGGGGGAACGCTTTCTGGACCCTGTGGAAAGGGTATTGGATCTGGGGAAAAATCTGATTACTCTGATTTCCTACGCGGTGTTTTTGCTTAGCATTCACTGGGGATTAGCTGTGATGAGCTTGCTGGCCGTGATCCCGCTGTTAATTGTCCAAATCAAATTTGGTATGTCGGAATACTTTCTCGCAAGGCTGCAGACGCCAGAGATTCGCGAAGCCTCCTACATCAGCTCGATCCTGAATGAGCGCGACAGCTCCAAAGAGGTCCGACTGTTTCAGCTCAAGGACTTTTTGCTAGGCAGATGGTCTCGCCTGTATTTGAAAAATATGAAAGAAGTACTTCGTCTACTCCACCGCAGGGAAAAAGCATTGATTCTCTCAGGGATATTTACCTCCTCGATGTATATTGGCTGCTTAGGCTTGGTCGTATCGCTGCTTCGTGCGAGCGCCCTGAAGGTAGGGGATTTTGTAGCCATTGCCCAAGCGGTACAGAATACACAGCAGCTCCTTTCATTAATGACCTTTAACCTCGCACATATCGTCAACAGATGCTTGTACATCGCTGATCTGTTTGACTTTCTGGAATACGAGGATAAGACGATTCCGCAGCTCACTGGCAAAGCGGAGTTTCCCAATAAGCTGCAGTCTGGTATTACGTTTGATCGGGTTTCGTTTTGCTATCCCAAAATGGAGCGCAATGTGATCAATGAAGTTTCCTTTACAATCAAGCCGGGGGAGCGTATTGCGATTGTTGGCGATAATGGCTCTGGAAAAACGACGCTCGTCAAATGCTTAATGGGGCTTTATCCGATCCATTCCGGGAATATTTTGTTCGACAATCAGTCGATTCATGAGCTCGATATTTCCGACCTGCAACGAAATATCACGGTCATTTTCCAAGACTTCATTCGGTACAATTTCACTGCTGGAGAGAACATCACCATTGGAAGAGTAACTCAGGAGATCAATCCCGCACAGATGAGGCAAGTAGCGGTTGAAACCGGTGCAGATACCTTTATTCGCAAACTCCCCAGCGGATACGATACGATTTTGGGTCGGACGCTGCAGGATGGCGAAGACCTTTCAGGCGGACAGTGGCAAAAGATCGCGTTGGCTCGGGCTTTGTACAGAAGAGGAGAGATTTTTATTCTGGACGAGCCTACGGCGGCACTTGATCCGCAGGCAGAGCTGGAAGTATTTCAGCAGTTTGATGCTCTCACACAGAACAAAACGGCGATTTTTATTTCCCATCGGATGGCTGCGGCACGAATGGCGGATCGGATTTTTGTCATGAAGCAAGGTCAGCTGATCGAAGTGGGGCATCATGATGAGCTAATGGATGCCAACGGAGAATATTCGCGCATGTACCGCATGCAGGCGAAATGGTTTGCGTAATGAAGGAGGGGTGTCATGGAAGAGCTTGGTTTGCTGTTTCGGCTGGTTCTCGCCTTTTTATTTCTCAGCACGTTTGTCTCAAAAATAAGCGATACTAGCACGCATTTGTCCATTGTGCGAGCCTACCAGATCATACCTTATTCGTGGTCAAAAAGCTTTACGTATTTGGATCTGGGGTTGCAAGCCACCGTAGCGATTTTCTTGCTACTTGGTTTTTTTACAACGCTGGGACTGTCTCTGGCGATTTTGTTGCTAGGGGCTTACACACTTGCAATCAGTATCAATCTAGCAAGAGGCAGAAAGAAGATTTCATGCGGATGCGGCGGAATGGCGGGAAACCATTTTTTATCATGGAAGCTTGTTTTGCGTAACCTCGTATTCATCAGTCTTGCCGTTTATGTGGGGCAATGGAGCGGGGGCTGGGCGAGTGTTGACCATTATCTAGAGTCTGGCAGTTTCGAAATCGCCAATTGGGTAATCGCTATCTTCTTTTCGAGTGTGTGCATCTCACTGCTCATGGCTATTAGTGGAGAAATCAGTACGTTCAAACATATTTTGCGAAAAAGGCAGGGATGAACATGTCTACAGGTTGGATGATTGGGTTCGGAGTATTATGGGTGACGGTCATCGCGATTTTGGTCGTCTTGTTTCAAGTATTAAAGGTACTCGGGACGTTCATTAACAAAATGGAAGCAGCAGAAGAGAATAGTAGAAGAAGCGACAAAAATATTACTTCTTGAAATTTCAGAAAACACTTTCAATTTCTATATAAGTATTGTATTATATTCCTGTAAATACATTTTATGGAAAGATTGAGGTGATAGACATGTTCAAAAAATTACTCCAAAAACTCGGAGCAAGTGCGTTTGCAGGATGCCAAAAAGGATGCGTAAGAAATGGCCCTTTGTGTGAATGCCCTTGGTAGTTTTTCAGGCAAATAAGTAGAGCAAGACTGTCTCGCAAGTAGAGAATTCTACTACAGGAGACAGTCTTGTTTTTTGAAAAATGAAAAATTAACGTTGTAATTCTAAATGAAGCAAAGGAAATGGCCTTCCCGAACCATCCAGTTCAGATCGTCCTGTTTGCACAAATCCATATCGTTTGTAGAAAGCGCGTTGACATCTACTTTCAGATTAGGGCCATACTTGCGTTCCGCATGTTTAAGTAATCTGCTGCCAATCCCTTTTCCGTGGTATTCAGGAGCAACGAACAGCATTTCGATTTTCGTTCCATCAAGCCAATAAAGCCCGATTCAAACTAAAAAACAGAAAAGAGCGCTCTTGAGAGCTTATTATATAGAGTCTGTAGGAACTTTCCTATCATGTTCACAGCTTTTCTATACTCCCAGAATAATCTGACGATTGATCGCGAGGGGAAGGGGGAGGGGAACCCTACCTCGCCACAATCTCCTCAGGTACCTCCAAATACTCTCTCTTCTCCACAAACAACGGCTCTACCAGCCCAAACTCATCCTTCAACTGCTTCATTTTCTCCTGAGCCTCCGCTTCCGTCCGATAATACCCGGCCTCGACAAAGTATCCACCTTGCTTGTCCTTCAAAACCCGCATAGTGTCCGCGACCAAGAGAGATTCCTCCATAGCCCCGAGCGTCTCTCCGTACGGCACAGAAGCAGTGCGCACCGAGTACACAGGCCGCTGCTTTTCTGGCGACACTTCTTTTGGAGAAATCGTAATCACAACCTGCGCCGGTTCCTTATACTCCTTCACCTCATAAGCAATCGCTTCCTTAAAAGCCACATGAAATCGCACGAGAGAATCGTCCAACGAAATGATCTCATATGCATCTTTGATATACCGGCTTTGCTTCAATGTCTCGAAATCTTTGACAGCCGAAAATCTTCTCGCACCACCAACAGCAAACGACATCGTATCCGGATATTCCGTAAAACTCACGTGGAAGGAGCTGGCGTTCTGCTGTACCTCATTATCCTGGGTAAAGTTCAAGATGATGTTTTCACGGTCTCCTTGCTTCTGTATCGTAATGAAGCTAACATCTACGGCATCCTGAGGAGTACCGCCGCCTGCACTGCCTTTATTGAATTGCAAAATTTTCACCAGCTTGCCCAGACCAGGAACGTTTTCCAAAGTACTTGCAAAGGCGGGCATCGTGTTTACGCTGACCGTAAAAAGAACAAAGACAGCGGCTGCGCTTACGCCAGCGTGCTTTAACCAACGAATTCTTGCTTTCGCACGTTTGCGATGAAGCTTCCCACGTTCGATGGCTTGCTCGGTGACTGTCGCCAACTCTTCGGGAATTTCAATATCGTGATAGGCTTGTCTGTAATCGTCCAGCTTTTTATCCAAGAGATTCACGCTCCCCAATGTTCACTTTCAATTTCTCCAGTCCACGGTAAATGATCGACTTTACGGAACTGAGGGGTATGTCTAGCACATCGGCAATGTCCTTGATGGGCATGTCTTCGAAATATCTCAGCATAATAACCGTTCTGGATTTTTCATCGAGTTGGTCCAAGGCATCATGCAAGTCGATGGCATCTTCCCGCGATTTCTGCTCGTAGCTGACTTCATGTTCTTTATCCATATAAACGACTTTTTTTGCTTTGCGTATGTGATCCAAGGAGCAGTTGACGGCGATTTTGGTCAGCCATGTTTGAAAATATTGCGGCTGCTTCAATTTGTGTACGGAGATAAAGGCACGGTATACGGTCTCCTGCACAATTTCCAACGCGTCTTCCTTGTTTCGTACATAAGTAAAAGCCATGCGATATATTTTTTCTCTACTCTCTTGGATCAGAAGAGTAAAGCTGTCTTCATCACCGGAAATGGCTCTTTGCGCCAGTTCAGTTTGATTCACGATGCTGCACACCCTCCTTACCGAATATGTTAGGTTCTTCCTTTCTTTTCGAAAATAATCCCGCAGCGCTAGAGACACTGCGGGAGCGTAGATCCTTCTATCCTTACTTCAATGGAAGCACCATTTTATTCTTCATTTCGCCGCTTTCTTGATCGATTTCAAACAGCTCCAGCGTCAAAGGTTGGTTGCTAGCTAGTTTGCTAGTTGGGATGGAGATTTTTTGCGTGAAGGCTCCCCATTCTGGACCGCCCTTCGATGCTGTACCAAAGCCTTCTGCTACAATTTTACCGTTTTGCTTCACAGCATATTGATAGGTACCTTCGAAAACGTTAGCTTCGCCGGATACGGTATACACGACAGACGGTGCCGCAAGCTTCAGGTTACGAAATACTTTGTTGTTTGTTACTTGTTCGGAGCTATCTAATGGAATAGAAAGCTTGTTGATGACTTCGCCGTTCTCTTGGTTAATTTCAAAGATCTCGAGTATCAATGGCTCGTTTTCGATCAGCTCGCTTGCTGGAATCGTAATCGTTTGCGCAAAAGTTCCCCATTCCGGGCCACCTTTTGAAGCTGTGCCGTATCCTTTTGCCACAACATGCTTTCCTTGCTTGACGGCGTATTGGTACGTTCCTTCAAAAACACTTGCTTCTCCTTTTAAGGTGTACAGGAGAGCAGGCTCCGCTCGTTTGATATTACGGAACATATTCTGCTTGGCTGCTTCGTTTGCTTTTGTTTCTTGCTGCGTGGTTACTGGGGGAGGAGTTTGGTTAGCCCAAGTAGTGCTGAGAGCTCCGGCAAAAACAGAGCAAGTCAAAATAGAAGCAGCAAATACAGTAAACGTTTTTTTATTCATGGTGTGTCTCTCCCTTATATGGCATATGGCCGTAATGATTGATTGTTTTTTGTTGTATCTTCATGAAGTTTACATGGGTTAGACGGGGGAGGGACGCAAAAAGACGCAAGAGATTTTATGGGAAGAAATGAGATTAACTCGCTTGATTTGGCGGAATTTTTAAAATATTTTAGGCATCGATTCAAAGATTAAGATATACTGTTTTTATGGAACAATCTTCTAATTAGTGGGGGCGGAAAGAATGAAAAAACTCGTTTCTCTGGCAGTCGTTGCAAGTATTGCGATCCCGTTACTGAGTCCGACTTTTGTCCAACATGCTGCTGCAAACGCTATTCATGATTATCGTAACGAAGTTCAGGTCAACCAGTTCCGTCCACATGGGGGAGATAAGCAGGAAGTGAATGATTTCATCGCGTCCTTGGTGAAGCAGCGGTCCAATCCTGCTGAGGTAGCAAAGTTGGTAGCAGATGACTCCTTGACGAATTTTGCGATGAAAACCTACGTGGAAGGATTGGCGCAATACAAAAACATTAAGGTGATCGAAGCAAAAGTAGACAAGCTGTACACCGTCACGAAGGAGGACGCTTACAATAACTACCGCGCGATTGTGAAATTCAAATACGTGGGGTATACCGCAGATAACAAAGCCATTGAAAAAACGGATTATCTTGGCTTGGCCAGACTCGGGACGGATCCGGTGAACTGGAAGGCGTGGGGCGTCCTTTGGCAGGACTCTGGCATCGATGTGTCAGATGTAAAGCTGATTCAGCTGGAGAAGCCGCGCAAAGGGGAAGAAATATGCGTGATCACGACTGATGCCGGTGTGATCAAGCTGAGACTGTTCCCAAGCAAAGCTCCAAAAGCAGTGGAAAACTTTAAAACACTCGCGAAAAAAGGGCAGTACAACAATATGATTTTTCACCGTGTGATCAACGATTTCATGATTCAAGCGGGAGATTTGAAAGGGCCGGATGGCAAGGAGCTGCCGAGTATTTACGGCGAGTCGTTTGAGGACGAGTTTAGCCGGGATCTGTTCAACTTCAGAGGAGCGCTCAGTATGGGGAACGCTGGACCAAATACGAACAGCACCCATTTCTACATTGTACAAAGCCCCAAGGTAGATCAGGAGTACCTCGATTTGTCAGCGCTGCCGTTGAACGCAGAAGCGAAGTATAAAGAAATTGGCGGACGAGCTTACCTCGACAATCGCCACACTGTTTTTGGTCATGTTTTTGCCGGGATGGAAGTCGTAGACAAGATCGCTGCCCAGAAAACAGATGAGAATGCGAAGCCCATCCAAAATCCGATCAAGGTGCAAAAGATCGAATTTGTCCCGTATAACGAATAAGTTTTGCCAGCAAAAACACCCCTCTCATTCCTGCCATTTGGGATGACGAGGGGGTTTGTCACTGAAGGGAGGGTACAAGTCAATACGGCTCCCAGCGAAGTTTTCGTGCTTTCTCGTATCGCTCTTCCACATAGGGCCAGTTGACGATATTCCACCAGTTCTCTACATACTTGTCTCGCTGGGTTTGATACCCCAGGAAATAGGCATGCTCCCATACGTCTAGAGCCAGTAGCGGAATCACATCCCATTGTGACAGGTTCTGGTGCTTTTCGGCTGTAAGAATCTCCAGATGATGTGCTCGCGGAGACCAAACGAGGATCGCCCACCCAGGACCTTCTACCTTTTCTGCCGCCTGGCTAAATTGTCTCCTAAAAGCGTCATACGAACCGAAATACCGATTGATTGCCGCTGCGAGATCACCAGAGGGCGTGCCACCCCCAGTTGGACTCATGGCTGGCCAAAAGATAGTATGCAAGTAATGACCGGCCCCATTAAAGGCTAGCTCGCGTTCCCAATGGCGTATGAGATCGAAATTGCCACTTTCTCGAGCTTCTGCTAGTTTCCGCTCTGCTGTATTGAGATCGTCTACATACTTTTGGTGGAGTTTGTTGTGATGGATTTGCATGGTAGCTTCATCGATGTACGGCTCCAAAGCGTTGTAGGCATAAGGGAGTGGGGGGAGTGTATGTCGGCCGGCAGGCACAGGGCGTGCCGCACGGACTGGCTCACGTGCACCGGAATAGGAAATGGGTGCTGGTACTACAACAGGTACTTGCACTTCTTCCGCCACGGCTGGCTGTACATTCATTGATTCCTGAGCAGATTCCCTCATTTCTTGTTCCATATGCTCATCTTCACTCAACTGAGCCAGTCGTAAAAAGTGATGGAATTGCTCCTGCACCTGTTCTGCGCGAGTAATGAGAGTAGGGAGCTCATCGCCTGCCTGTGTGGAATCGAGCTTCGATGCTTGCCTTCCGATCAGCGTAAACGTTTCCTCGAATTTGTGCAGATGTCGTTCGAGTTCTCGGTTGAGGGTCTTATGTCTTCGCAAATGCTCGATCCATTGTCGGCCCCATTGGCTCCAGTCCAGCAAATTCTTGGCTTCTTCTACCAAAAGATTCTCCTCCTCGTGGGCACATCATCTCTCCTCACATTATGAAAGGCGCCTAGAGAAGGTGCGACATTTGCGGAGTACAAGAAATTTCATCTCCGCATATGGTAGTAGCACAAATGTTTGAGTGGTATGCTGTACTATATTCATTTCAACAGGGGAGACACATTAGCATGAGTAGAGAACGAGCGATTGCCGTTATTGATTCAGGAGTGGGAGGATTAACTGTTGCGAAGGAAGTCATGCGTCAGCTACCCGAAGAACGGATTGTTTATGTAGGCGATAATGCCCGTTGTCCGTATGGCTCCAAATCGCCGGAAGAGATTCGTGCCTACAGCTTTCAAATGATCGATTATGTAATGCGTACACCGTTAAAAGCATTGGTGATCGCATGTAATACTGCGACTGCCGTCGTGCTGGAGGAAGCGATGGAGGATTTGCCACTGCCCGTCATCGGGGTGATCGAACCAGGGGCGCGTGCAGCTGTTCAAGTGACGAAGAACGGAAGGATCGGTGTCATCGGGACGGAAACGACCATTCGCACCAAAGCGTATGAACGCGCACTTTTGCGGATTCAACCCGATCTGTACGTCGCAGGCATGGCTTGTCCCGCATTTGTGCCACTGGTGGAGAGCCACATGGCGAACTCGGAGGAAGCAAGAAGAGTCGTAAAAGAAACGCTCGCCCCGTTCTTGCACGAAGATTTGGACACGTTAATTTTGGGTTGTACACACTATCCATTGCTAGCACCAGTCATTTCGGAAGTGATGGGAGATCGAGTTCGCTTGATCAACTCCGCAGAGGAGACAGCGCGAGAATTGTCCTTGCAAATTGCAACGGACGCCGAAAGCAAGCAAATAGAGCGCCCGGAACATCTGTTTGTGACGAGTGGGGACGCCCACACATTCCGGACCATTGCAGAAGAGTGGCTGGATTGCAAAGTAAACGTCCAGCACAACTCATTGGAAAAATCCGTCCAGCCCTGATGGAAGACCTTGTCTGGCGAGACAAACTTTCAACGCATAAACCCAAGCCTAGCTCGTATACATGGTAGTACAAAGTGTGTGGAGGAGGCTGGGGAAATGAAGATAAGGCACATCGGGAAAATGACGGCCGTGCTGGGGGTTAGCGCAGTGCTTTTGTCGGGCTGCGGTCTCTTTGGCCCGGAAAAGGAAACGATTAGTATTGATGCACCGCCACAGTCAGAGGTATCTGTTGATTTACCAAATGGCACGCCATCCCCGGATGCTGCAAAAGAAGGCGCACAACCAGTTGTTCAGGAGACTGGAGAGAGAATGGTGTACTTGCAGGATGCTAACGGATATATCGTTCCTGTCTCGATGACTCTTCCAAAATCAGAAGGTCCTGCCAAACAAGTATTGAGCTACATGGTAAAAGGTGGTCCGGTAGAGAGCATGCTCCAAGGTGGCTTCTCCGCTGTCTTGCCGAAAGGGACAGAAGTAAAAGGACTTGTCATCAAAAACGGCGTTGCTACTGTCGATTTTTCCAAAGACTTCAAAACGTATGAGGAGAAAGACGAGAAGAAAATTGTCGATGCTGTCACTCGGGCGCTGACGGAATTTAGCAGTGTCAAGACTGTGCAAATTTGGGTAAACGGAACGCCGTTGACGGAAATGCCAGCAGCCAAAACACCGATCACGCTATTAGATCGGAATCAAGGAGTCAATCTCGAACTGGGCGATGGGGCGGTACCAGGGGATACCTCCAGCGTAACGGTTTATTTCCAAGGACAGCTGGATGATACACGTACGTATTATGTCCCAGTCACTCGTCTGGTTCCTGAAACGGCTGACATCGCCAAGGCAACTGTCGAAGAGTTGATCAAAGGACCGAAACAAGGATCACAGCTCTTTAGTTCCTTGCTGCGTACGACACGTGTTCTGAATGTGAAGCAGGAAAAAGATTTGGTGACAGTCAATTTGAGCAGTGACATCCTCAAGTATGACGATGGCAAGGAAGCGAGCCCAGAAGCCCTGCAATCGCTCGTCTTGTCATTGACAGAGACGACAGGAGCCAAGCAAGTGCAGCTGCTGGTAGAAGGAAAACCGCTAGCCAGTGGCGAGTTCACCAAGCCAGTGAGCCGTCCAGTTCAACTCAATCCCATACAGATGTAAGGAGAGAGCCACGCCCGTATTAACGAGCGTGGTTTTTGTTCGGCAATTGTTCGTTGTCACTAGCCTGTACGGTTCTCCAAATAACAAGCCCGAGCACAAGCGAAGGGACCGTGACAAAAAGACCTGCCACAAAGCCGACTATGCGTGGGTCGGCCATCGTCAGAATCCAGCCGCCAAGGAGCATGGACAGACCGATCAGGATGTTTGAGATCGTCGCATCCAAGGCAAATACTCTGCCATGGTAGCTGGGGTTGACATGCCGCATGATCAACGTATTCACGCTCGCGTTCCCCATTCCTCCCGCCACGGTGGATAGCGAAAAGAACAGTGCCGCTACATAAATCGTGGGTGAAAAGCTGGTTAAAAGAAGTGCAAAGCCTTCCAAAGCGAAGCTGCTGGCAGCCACTTCGTTAAAGTATCGTTGAAAGCGCTGAGCGAGCATTCCCCCGATAATGAAACCAAGTCCGATCGCACCGTACAACAGACCAATTCCCCATTCACCAGCAGTAAACACTTGATAGGCATAGACACTGATCAGGACATTGATAATTCCCCCGCCGATTGGCCACACGGCTTTCAGCAACAGGATGGCGTACACAATCGGTGTGGATGTGATGGCGCGAATCACCTCTCCATACGAAGAGGCTTTGGCAGCCTGCCGCAGCTGCACGTTATTGACAGAATCGTCTGCCGAGGCGTGGACCTTCAGTCTAGTCAAAAATAGAGCGGAGGCGAAAAAGGAGAGGGCATTGAAAAGAAAAGCGAGATTACTTCCCCACAGTGCAATAAAAATACCGCCGATCAACGAACCGATGGCCATTACGATTCCAAAGATACTTTGATCAAGTGCGTTCGCAGTCGCCAATTCCTCAGGGGCAACGATTTGGGGGAGCAGGGACATTCGTGCCGGATTGTAAAGCGACGAAAAGGCAACCAACAAAAACGTTCCTGCATAGACGATCCACAAATCTGATTTTTCTGATACGAACAAAAACGAGAGAGCAACGAAGCCGCGAACGAGATCACAGGCGACCATCACTTTTTTTCGATCAAAACGGTCAGCCATCAGCCCCCCCAGCGGACCAAAAATCAAGTGAGGCAGCGTACGTAGTGCGAGGGTAATGCCTACAGCGATAGCTGTTCCCGTTATTTCGAGCAGTAGAGCGAGCACAGCAACACTGTTAAACCAATCGCCGATTCCGCTTAAGAAATTGGCGGTTAAAAGACGCTGCAAATTCGGCTTTTTTAAAAGAAATAGGAAGCTCATAAATAAATTCACCTACCATCAAATTAACCAAATATCTAATTAGATAATATTCGAATCAGACAATGACCGCAAGATTTTTTTATAAAAGAGGAAGTGACAAGAATATTTGCAATAAACGTAAATAGGGAAGAGGCGTTTGTGCAGTGGCAGATCGTTTCCCGCCTCTGGTATAATGAGCGGAGTGTAACAAAGCGATTTAGGAGGAACTTGGAATGAGAGTGGATGGCCGTGCCCATGATCAATTGCGCCCTGTAACGATTACGCGCAATTACATTAAACACGCAGAAGGATCGTGCCTGATTGAAGTCGGAGACACAAAGGTGATTTGTACGGCGACTTTGGAGGAAAGGGTACCGCCTTTTATGCGTGGTGGCGGGAAGGGCTGGATCACAGCCGAGTATTCCATGCTTCCCCGAGCAACAGCGACCCGCAACGCGCGTGAGTCGTCCAAAGGAAAAGTCGGTGGACGAACGATGGAGATTCAGCGTCTGATCGGACGTGCTCTGCGCTCCGTTGTAAACCTTGAAGCAATGGGGGAACGCACCATTTGGCTGGACTGCGATGTCATCCAGGCGGACGGGGGTACACGGACAGCTTCGATTACCGGAGCCTACGTGGCATTAGTAGACGCGATGCAAAAGCTGGTGGACAGTGGCACCTGGAAACAGCTGCCGCTCAACGACTTCCTGGCAGCGACCTCAGTAGGGGTAGTCGGCGAGGAAGCAGTGCTCGATCTCAACTACAAAGAAGATTCTACAGCGATTGTCGACATGAATGTCGTCATGACGGGAAAAGGAAAGTTTGTCGAGCTGCAAGGAACAGGGGAGGATGCTCCGTTTTCTCCTGAACAGCTACAAGAAATGATTGCCCTTGCAAAAGTCGGCATTGACAACTTGATTAACAGTCAAAAAGAGGCGCTCGCCGATGTTACGCTCTCTTTTGCACAATCCGTAGCGGAGGAAAGTCATGCCTAATCGAAAAAAAGTCGTTCTCGCAACACGTAACCAGGGAAAAGTGAAAGAATTCAACAGGTTGTTCGCAGAAGCGGGCTGGGAAGGAATTAGCCTCGCTGAATTTGACGGTGTGCCTGAGGTAGTAGAAGACAAGGACACCTTCGAAGGAAACGCGCTGAAAAAAGCAATCGAAATCTCTACATACTTGAACATGCCAGCCCTCGGTGACGATTCTGGTCTGGAAGTAGATGCGCTGGAGGGACGCCCTGGTGTTTACTCCGCACGTTTTGCTGGGGAAGATGCAACAGACGAGCAGAATTGGCGTAAATTGTTGAAAGAACTGGAAGAGGTGTCGACACAGGAACGCACTGCGCGCTTCCGTTGTACGTTGGCATTAGTGATTCCGGGCGAAGAACCAATCATTGCCACTGGCGCTTGCGAGGGTGTGATCGCGCGCGAGCCAAAAGGTACTAACGGCTTCGGGTACGATCCGGTATTCTACATCCCATCGATGGACAAAATGATGGCCGAACTCATGCCAGAAGAAAAGAACCAGATCAGCCACCGCGCTCGTGCCATGCAGCAACTGCTTGAAATCATCAAGTAGACAAGAGAGAAAACAGGAGAGTGAGGCGTGATGGGAATTCTCATCATGAGCGATAGCCACGGCTTGGTTCGGGAAGTAAGCCAGGTCGTCAACCGACATCATGTCGAAAAAATTTTGCATTGTGGCGATTTTTGTGTCGACCATAAGCGCGAGCCGTTTTCCAACATGACGCTTGTCCGAGGCAATTGCGATTCGACACAAGAGGTGCCGACTGAGCAAGAGACCAAATGGCGCGACCTTCACATCCTGCAAACGCACGGGCATCTTTTTGGAGTGAAAGGCTCTCTTCTGCGCCTTCATTACCGTGCAGAAGAGGTCGGGGCAAATGTAGTCGTATTCGGTCACTCCCACGTACCTGCGTGTGGCGTAGAGAGAGACATCTTGTTTCTGAATCCGGGCAGCCTCCAAATGCCGCGCGGTTTTCATGTACCGACATATGCTCTTTTAGAAGAGACAGGAACGAGCCCGACAGAAGTTTACATATCCGTGGCGTTTTATGATCATTTAGGCAACCCGGTTCCACAATTGGGAGGGAACTATTCTGTTCGTCGCTGGGTGAGGTCTTCTTGAAAATTAAAAGATTTGTGCTATACTAGAATGGTTATAATGGCTAGAATATTATCATCCGAGCCTGCGAAGATACCATGGCGCGGCTGGCGATGTTCTGTTGATTTGATTTAGGAGGGGAAGTTTACGTGGCAGCAAATTGGGAAAAGGTAGAGAATAACCAGGGAGTCCTGACGGTTGAAGTAGATGCTACGCAAGTAGACGCAGCATTGGATCAAGCGTTTAAAAAAGTGGTTCAAAAAGTTCAAGTTCCAGGATTCCGTAAAGGAAAAGTACCACGCAAAATGTTCGAATCCCGTTTTGGTGTAGAATCTCTGTACCAAGACGCTCTTGACATTCTGCTTCCAACTGCATACGGACAAGCTGTTCGTGAAGCTGGTATCGAGCCAGTAGATCGTCCAGAGGTAGACGTAACGCAAATGGAACAAGGGAAAAACCTGATCTTCAAAGCGACTGTAACTGTGAAGCCTGAAGTGAAGCTGGGCGACTACAAAGGTCTGTCCATCGAAGAAAAAGACTTCTCTGTAACAGAAGAGAGCGTTGACGCTGAACTGAAGCGCATGCAAGAGCGTCATGCTGAGCTCGTAGCAGTAGAAGAGGGTGCCGCACAAACAGGCGATATCGCTGTAATCGATTTCGAAGGCTTCCAAGACGGAGTAGCTTTTGAAGGCGGTAAAGCGGAAGATTACTCTCTGGAACTGGGTTCCGGTACTTTCATCGCAGGGTTCGAAGAGCAACTGGCTGGCTTGAACATCGGCGAAGAAAAAGAAATTACCGTAACTTTCCCTGAAGAGTACCACTCTCCTAACCTCGCTGGTAAAGAAGCGGTATTCAAAGTGAAGCTGAACAGCCTGAAGCGCAAAAACCTGCCTGCTTTGGACGATGAGTTTGCCAAAGACGTGAGCGAGTTCGACACGCTGGAAGAGCTGAAAGCAGACACCAAGAAAAAACTCGAAGAAAAAACAGCGCAAGAAAAAGATCAATATGTTCGTGAGCAGCTCGTTCTGAAAGCAGCTGAAAACGCTGAGATCGACTTGCCAGCAGTAATGGTTGAGCATGAATTGGATCAAATGGTAAATGAATTTGGTCAACGTCTGCAATACCAAGGCATGACTCTGGAGCTGTACTACCAGTTCTCCGGCATGGATGAGAGCCAACTGCGTGATCAATTGCGTGCAGACGCAACATCCCGCGTTCGCACTTCCTTGACTTTGGAAGCAATCGGCAAAGCAGAAAACATCGAAGCAACAGAAGAAGACGTAAACGCAGAACTGGATAAACTGGCTGGCGTATACGGCCGCCCAGCAGATGAACTGCGCAAAATCTTCTCTGCACAAGATGGCATGGCTGCTCTGTACCGCGATGTGCAAACTCGCAAAACAGTAGATTTGCTGGTTGCAGAAAGCAAAGTAACAGCATAAGCTTAGAAGAACGCATGATTGGTCAGTGGGCAGGCTAACCCTGAGCACTGGCTGTCAAGACCACAAGGCACGAGTGTATCGTGCCTTGTTTTTCCACCATTGACTTTTTTCGGCAAAGGAGGAAAATACATAATGCTAATCCCTATGGTCATCGAGCAAACAAGCAGGGGCGAGCGCTCCTACGATATTTACTCGCGCCTCCTGAAAGACCGGATTATTCTCTTGGGCACCGAGATTGATGATGAAATCGCCAATCTGGTTGTGGCTCAGTTGCTTTTCTTGCAGGCAGAAGATCCGGACAAAGACATATCGCTATACATAAACTCTCCAGGTGGTTCTGTTACAGCAGGAATGGCCATCTATGACACCATGCAGTACATCAAACCGGATGTGTCCACGATTTGTGTGGGCATGGCTGCCAGCATGGGTGCATTTCTGTTGGCTGCTGGTGCAAAAGGCAAGCGCTTCGCTCTGCCAAATGCCGAAGTGATGATTCACCAACCGCTCGGTGGTGTGCGTGGGCAAGCAGAAGACATCCGCATTCATGCGGAATGGATTATGAAAACGAAGCGCCAGCTGAATGAGATTTTGTCTGAGCGGACAGGTCAGCCTTATGAACGCGTAGAGCAAGATACAGACCGCGACAATTTCATGAGCGCAGAAGAAGCAAAGGCCTACGGATTGATTGACTCTATTATCGAACGCAAAAACTGACCCGTTGTGAGGTGAAGCGCATGTTTAAGTTTAACGACGACAAAGGCCAACTGAAGTGTTCCTTCTGCGGCAAGTCCCAGGAACAGGTGCGCAAGCTGGTAGCTGGTCCTGGTGTTTACATTTGTGACGAATGTATCGAACTGTGCAATGAAATTGTACAGGAAGAGCTGGGCACTGAAGAAGAAATCGATATGAAAGAAATTCCAAAGCCAGTGGAAATTCGCAAAATCTTGGACGACTATGTCATCGGTCAAGATATGGCGAAAAAGTCCTTGTCTGTAGCGGTGTACAACCACTACAAACGGATTAATTCCGGGGCGAAGATCGAGGATGTGGAGTTGCAAAAATCCAACATCATGCTGATCGGTCCTACTGGTAGCGGGAAAACGTTGCTCGCGCAAACATTGGCGCGCATTCTGAATGTACCTTTCGCGATTGCGGACGCAACTTCTCTGACAGAAGCAGGCTATGTGGGCGAAGACGTTGAAAACATCTTGCTCAAGCTCATTCAGGCTGCTGACTATGATGTCGAGAAGGCTGAAAAAGGAATCATTTACATCGATGAGATTGATAAGGTAGCCCGCAAATCGGAAAACCCATCCATCACGCGTGATGTATCTGGCGAAGGCGTTCAGCAAGCGCTTTTGAAAATTTTGGAGGGTACCGTTGCGAGTGTTCCACCACAAGGCGGACGCAAGCATCCTCACCAAGAGTTCATCCAAATCGACACGTCGAACATTTTGTTCATCTGCGGCGGTGCATTTGATGGCGTCGAGCAGATTATCAAGCGTCGTCTGGGTAAAAAAGTCATCGGTTTCGGTGCAGACTTCGGCGATGGCGTAAAAGGCGATTTGAAAGCCGGAGAATACCTGAAATACATTTTGCCGGAAGATCTGCTGAAATTTGGTCTGATTCCGGAGTTCGTCGGTCGTTTGCCAGTGCTGGCTACCTTGGAGCCACTGGATGAGGAGACGCTCGTTCGTATCCTGACTGAGCCGAAAAACTCTTTGGTGAAACAGTACCAAAAACTGCTGAGTCTCGACGGTGTTGAGCTGGAGTTCGATAATGGTGCTCTCATGCAAATCGCAAAAGAAGCGATTAAGCGTAACACTGGTGCGCGTGGACTGCGTGCGATTATCGAACAAATCATGCTCGATATGATGTATGAGCTGCCTTCCAGAGAAGATGTCAACAAGTGCGTGATTACCGAAGAAACGGTACGCGACAAAGTGAAGCCGCAACTGTTGACCAAAGAAGGCCAGGAATTGCACGAAGAAACAGCATAAGCATTGTCTACACAAACCATCTCGTTATAAGCGAGGTGGTTTTTTTGTTGTTGGTTTACGTCTACGCTTGCGGGGCAATACTACTTGATATCGTTCAAGAGAAGCTTTTACATATGCACAAAACGGTCGTGAACGTTTTCCCTGCTCTTTGGGGAACAAAAGTTGACCGCAAGCGAAGATGCATGGGAGGGACTGCATATGGACTATACGACATTGGTCATTGCTGTCATTGAAGTGGTTGTTGGTATCGTGATCGGCACCTACTTTTGGAACTTGCTGCGAGCGCAGAGAAACACGAAAACCTCAACCGAAAAGGAATCGCGAAAGGATCTTGATTCCATTCGTAAAATGAGAATGGTTGCGTTGACAGAACCTCTGTCGGAGAGAACAAGACCAGCGACTTTGGAAGAAATTGTAGGGCAAGAAGATGGGCTTCGTGCGTTGCGTGCCGCTTTGTGTGGTCCCAACCCGCAGCATGTCATTATTTATGGACCACCTGGTGTAGGCAAAACCGCAGCGGCTAGGGTCGTGCTGGAAGAAGCGAAGAAAAATCAGCTATCACCGTTTTCTTCTGATGCCAAGTTTATTGAAATTGATGCGACGATTGCTCGTTTTGATGAGCGCGGGATTGCTGACCCGTTAATCGGCTCCGTACATGATCCTATTTATCAAGGGGCAGGCTCGCTTGGGCAGGCGGGGATTCCGCAGCCAAAGCCGGGAGCTGTGACGAAAGCGCACGGTGGCATGCTTTTTCTGGATGAAATAGGGGAACTTCATCCTATTCAGATGAATAAGTTACTAAAAGTTCTCGAAGACCGCAAAGTCATGCTGGAGAGTGCTTACTACAGCGAGGAAAATAGCCAAATTCCTTCGCATATTCATGACGTATTCAAATACGGTTTGCCCGCCGACTTCCGTCTGGTTGGAGCGACGACGAGGTTGCCAGAAGAACTGCCTGCTGCGCTTCGGTCCCGTTGCCTGGAAATCTTTTTCCGCCCGTTAAAGGCTGGAGAAATTGGGAGTATCGTGCGTACGGCCGTGCCTAAAATGAATATGAATATTGAAGACGGCGCTGTTTCCGTGATTGAGCGCTATGCAACCAATGGACGTGAAGCGATCAATACACTGCAAATCGCAGCGGGAATTGCCTTGACGGAAGAACGCAAAGACATCCAGGCTGCCGATGTGGAATGGGTGATGCACAGCAGTCAAAAATCGCCTCGCCCTGAAAAGCAGGTGCATGATACGCCTCAGGTCGGATTGGTCAACGGACTTGCTGTGTACGGTCCGAACATGGGCAGTGTAATGGAGCTTGAAGTGACTGCTTCACCCACAGCTGCTTCTGGTCAAGGTCGATTGGCGATGACAGGAATGGCTGAGGAAGAGGAAATGGGCAGCCGCAGCCGGACAATTCGCCGGAAGTCGATGGCAAAAGGATCGATCGAAAACGTTTTGACTGTACTGAACAGAATGGGCGTCCGCCCGTATGATTATGATTTGCATATCAATTTTCCGGGAGGCATCCCTGTTGATGGGCCTTCTGCGGGAATTACCATTGCCACTGCGATCTACTCTGCGATTTTGAATCAGCCTGTCGATAATTTACTGGCCATGACTGGTGAAGTGAGTATTCATGGGAAGGTAAAGCCAGTTGGGGGTGTAGTCGCGAAGGTAGAGGCCGCCAAACAAGCGGGAGCGACCAGAGTCCTCATTCCACAAGAAAACTGGCAAAGTATTTTTGCAGACATGAAAGGGATTGAAGTCATTCCAGTGTCCACAGTCTCTGAAGTAATCGAGCTAGCTGTGCCGCAAGCTGCCATGCAAGAAGAAGAGGCGACGGGATTTACTTTGCAAATCCCAGCAGAGGATCTTGCTTCCTCTCCGCTATCCCTGTAACAGTCGGGTATGCTCGCGGATTAGACATCGGATTGTGTTTGCGCTACAATGGAAAAAAGCTTCTGCTTGCAAAGAGCCTGAGGCCTTGCCCGGCCTGAAACGAGTTCCACAAAAAATGATAGCGTATGATCTTTTTTGTCTCGTTTTTTGGGGTCGGGCGGGCGTTTAAAAAACGGCTTTGAGGGCCGTTTTTGTCTGTTATTAGGCTCTATGTAAGAGGGTAGATCAACAAGGAGAGGTGCATCCGCTTGGGCGAACGTTCCGGTAAACGAGAATTACCGCTTCTCCCGTTGCGAGGATTGCTTGTTTATCCGACCATGGTACTCCATTTGGACGTTGGACGGGAAAAGTCCATCCGCGCATTGGAGCAAGCCATGGTAGACGATAACAAGATTTTGCTTGCGACACAGGAAGAGGTCCATATAGAAGAGCCAGATGCTGAGCAAATTTACAGTATTGGTACTGTTGCGCGTGTGAAACAAATGCTGAAGCTGCCGAATGGGACAATCCGTGTATTGGTAGAAGGCTTGCAACGCGCAAAGATCGAGGAGTATCTTCAACAGGAAGATTATTTCGTCGTGTCGATTACATATTTGCAAGATGAAAAAACAGAGCAAAACGAAGTGGAAGCTTTAATGCGTTCCTTGCTGGCCCACTTTGAGCAGTACATCAAGCTGTCCAAAAAGGTTTCTCCAGAGACATTAACCTCTGTGCAGGACATTGAGGAACCAGGACGTTTGGCGGATGTGATTGCTTCGCATTTGCCGCTCAAGATGAAGGACAAACAAGAAATTTTGGAGACGACCAACATCAAGGAACGTCTCGAAATTCTTTTGACCATTTTGAACAACGAGCGCGAGGTACTTGAGCTGGAGCGCAAGATCGGCAACCGCGTGAAGAAACAGATGGAGCGTACGCAAAAGGAATATTACCTGCGTGAGCAAATGAAAGCTATCCAAAAAGAGCTGGGCGACAAGGACGGACGCCAAGGCGAAGTAGATGAGTTGCGTGCCCAGCTCGAAAAGTCGGACGCTCCTGAGCGGATCAAAACGAAGATCGAGAAGGAGCTCGAGCGTTTGGAAAAGATGCCGGCGACTTCTGCGGAAGGCTCGGTCATCCGTACGTATATCGATACCTTGTTTGCGCTGCCGTGGACGAAAACGACAGAAGACAATCTGGATATTCTTCATGCACAGCAAGTTCTCGATGAAGATCATTACGGCCTGGATAAACCAAAAGAGCGCGTCTTGGAGTATTTGGCAGTACAAAAGCTGGTAAACTCCATGCGTGGACCGATCCTTTGTCTGGTAGGTCCTCCAGGTGTCGGGAAAACATCTCTGGCTCGTTCCGTAGCGCGTGCAATCGGGCGCAATTTCGTTCGCATTTCCTTGGGGGGAGTACGCGATGAAGCAGAAATTCGCGGACACCGCCGTACGTATGTAGGTGCTCTCCCAGGGCGAATCATGCAAGGAATGAAGCAAGCTGGCACGATTAATCCTGTCTTTTTGCTGGATGAAATCGACAAGCTTGCGTCCGATTTCCGCGGAGACCCTGCGTCTGCACTGCTCGAAGTGCTCGATCCTAACCAAAATGATAAATTCAGTGACCACTATATCGAAGAGACCTATGATTTGACGAACGTGATGTTTATTACGACCGCAAACAGTCTCGATACGATTCCGCGTCCGCTCTTGGACCGCATGGAGGTCATCTCGATTTCCAGCTACACAGAACTGGAAAAGCTGAACATTTTGCGCGATTACCTCTTGCCGAAGCAAATGCAGGATCACGGTCTAGGCAAAGAGAAGCTGAAAATGAACGACGATGCGATGCTGAAGCTCGTTCGTCTGTACACCAGAGAAGCAGGTGTTCGCAACCTCAATCGCGAAGCAGCCAACGTATGCCGCAAAGCTGCCAAGCTGATTGTGAGCGGTGAGAAGAAGCGTGTCGTAGTTACAGCCAAGACGTTGGAGACACTGCTCGGCAAACCGCGCTACCGCTATGGACTGGCGGAGAAAAAAGATCAAGTGGGCTCCGTTACAGGACTGGCTTGGACACAAGCAGGCGGAGATACGCTGAATGTAGAAGTCAGCATTTTGCCTGGAAAAGGAAAGCTCACCCTGACAGGGAAACTGGGTGACGTCATGAAGGAATCTGCGCAGGCTGCATTCAGCTATATTCGTTCCCGTGCAGATCAGTGGGGAATTGATCCGTCCTTCCACGAGAAGAACGATATCCACATCCACTTTCCAGAAGGGGCGATTCCAAAAGACGGTCCGTCTGCTGGGATTACCATGGCAACCGCACTCGTATCCGCCCTCACGAAAATCCCTGTGAAAAAAGAAGTGGGGATGACTGGGGAGATTACGCTCAGAGGTCGGGTTCTGCCAATTGGTGGGCTGAAAGAAAAATGCATGTCTGCTCACCGTGCGGGTTTAACTACGATCATTTTGCCAAAAGACAACGAGAAGGATATCGAGGATATCCCAGAGAGCGTACGCGGTGAACTGACATTCTATCCAGTTGATCATTTAGATGAAGTGCTGCGTCACGCGCTAACTAAACAGCCAGTAGGTGACAAAGCATGAAAGTAACATCAGCAGAGTTTATTATCAGCGCGGTTGGACCGAAGCAGTATCCGACGGATGGTCTTCATGAGATCGCGCTGGTAGGACGCTCAAACGTAGGGAAATCATCCCTGCTCAACAAAATGATGAACCGCAAAGGGCTGGCCCGGATCAGTTCTCGTCCGGGGAAAACCCAAACATTGAACTATTTCCGTGTCAATCAGATGCTCTACTTCGTTGACTTCCCGGGTTATGGGTATGCAAAGGTAGCGAAGACGATCAAGGAACAATGGGGAAAAATGATCGAGGGCTATTTGAAAAACCGGAACGAGCTTCGCTTCATTATTCAACTGGTCGATATTCGCCATGCTCCGAGTAAAGACGATGTTGCGATGTACGATTGGTGCAAGCAAATCGGGATTCCTACCGTAGTCGTAGCGACAAAAGGTGATAAAATCGCTCGCGGGCGTTGGCTGCAGCATACGAAGGTCATCCGTCAAAGCCTGAATTTGCGCGGGGATGATACGATCATTGTATTTTCCTCGGAGACAGGTCAAGGCAAGGATGAACTGTGGGCAGAAATCATGCGTCGTATCCGTGCGGGAGAGGAAATGGCCAGGGAGACGGCTGCCAAGGCTGAGGAAACTGCTCCAGCCAATGAGTAATTCTTAGACCCAATTCGTCGTGGGGAAGGGAGCATCTGAGTGAGCGGGAGTGCTTGCTTTGCTGTACGTGGTGTGATCGAAGGCTTCTATGGAACACCTTGGACACATGAAGAGCGGCTGGATATGATCGACTTTTTGCACCGGCATGATTACAATGCGTATTTCTACGCTCCAAAAGATGATGAGTATCTGCGGGAACGCTGGATGGAGCCGCTTCCTGCAATAGCCAATCAACAGTTAGACGAGCTGATCCAGCGGGCAAAGACTCGCAACATGCAGTTTATTTATTGCCTGGGTCCGGGACTCAGCATGGAATATACGAATCGTCAGCATTTGGAGCTGTTGGGCAGGAAATATCGGGATTTGTATGATCGTGGTGTGCGTTACTTTGCGCTATTGTTCGATGATATCCCCATGCACCTGTTGCATGAGAAGGATGTAGCCGAGTTTGCCCATTTGGCGGAGGCGCATACCCGTACGACGCTTTACGTGTGGGATTTGATACGCAGCTGGGGCGATCCAGTCAAGCTGGTTGTCTGTCCTACACAGTACAACGGGATTGGAAAAGAAGCGTACATCATGTACCTTGGCCAGCATTTGCCGCCAGAAATCGATTTGTTCTGGACGGGACGATTCGTCTGCTCGCCCTACCTGACGGACGGCGATGCGATTCGCTTTCAAGAGTACACGGGTCATCAGCCGTTTTATTGGGACAACTACCCGGTGAATGATTTGGCCATGGCGAATGAACTACATATCGGTCCATTGCGTCACCGTGACCCTGATCTGTGGCAATACGCAGCAGGCTATGTGGCGAATGCGATGTCTAGACCAGAATGCTCGAAGATTCCTTTGATTACGACGGCAGCTTATTTGCGAGATCCGATCGGCTACGATCCTGATACGGTATGGAAACAAGCGGTAGAGGAAGTAGCGGGACAAAAAGATGCAGATGCTTTCTTCACCTTTGCGGATAACGTGCAAAGCTCGTTTTTATGCGAGGTGGAATCGCCGCGATTGCTAGAAGCTATCCTGACCTTTCGCTTTCATTTCTTGGAAGGGGATCGGCAAAAAGCCGTTACTGACTTGACTACTCTTTTTCAGAAGATGGAAGAGGCGGCTGACAAGCTGTTGGCAGGGATGACGAATCAGAAGCTTGCGGAAGAAACGAGGCCGTGGGTGGAGAAGTTCCATCTGTGGACCAAGGTTGGTCTGTCGGCAGTCGCTCTCATTGATCATGGGACAAGAGGGCGACTGCCACAAGCAGCCTATCACTTGCTCCGGCTCAAACAGTGGCTCAAACGAACGGAGCGTTACCCGCAAGAAGTGTGCGGACCTGTTATGCAGCTATTTGTGGATGCCGTAATGCAAGAGGTTAAGAAGACCTCGAAAAAAAGCTCATAAAAAAAGTTCCTTTCCCACAGGGGAGAAAGGAACTTTTTTGCTTTTCGCATCAGGTAGATTCACGACCGTCATTTGGTTTTCTCTGACGGAAATTCCGCAACCATTCTTGAATGGGAAGCTCAGCGAGAATCATTCCGGTGAAAATCAGGAGACATCCGGTTAACTGTCTTCCACTCAATACTTCATGAATAAAGACGTACGAGGTGAGTGCAGCAAATACAGGCTCCAAAGCGAAAATGAGAGCGACCCGCGTCGAGCTGGTTTGTTTTTGCAAGGCAGTCTGAGCGAGAAAGGCAAGTGCCGTGGCGAAAATGGAAGTGACGATCAAACCAAAGGCCACCTCAGGCTTGAACAAGATCGCCGGATCAAAGGCACGACTCCAATCTTCAAAGAAAAAGGCGTACAGCCAGCTGATAACACCTACCGTGCCTAATTGCGTAATGGCAAGGGGCAGTGCTGCAAATCGAGGTGCGTATTTGCCGGTAAAGACGATTTGCATGGCGAAGCAGATCGCACAGCCGAAGACCAGGGCATCACCGAGATTAAAGGAGAACGACTGGTTCTGTGTCAGCAAATACAAGCCGAATGCAGCTAGAATCACGCCGACGATAGCGAAAGGCTTGACGCGCTCACGCAAGAGCAAAAACGAGAAGAGCGGCACCAATACGACGGATAAACCAGTGATAAAGCCAGCTTTGGACGGCGTTGTATACAAAAGTCCTACGGTTTGCAAGGCGTATCCCAGACAGAGCCAAAAACCGAGGATGACGCCTGCACGAAGCAGTGGACCTCTCCATTCAGAGGTCTGCCCACGATGACGATTGCGGATGAAATAGATGATCAATAAAAATAACGCGGCAATGGTAAAACGAACGGCGTTAAACGTATTGGGAGGCAGCGATGCAATTGCCTGCTGTACGATCAAAAACGTGGTTCCCCAAATAAAAGCGACGAGGAGCAGCGTTATGTCTGCCATCCAAGGTTTTCTCAAAGCTTCTTTCCTCTCCTTTCTGGCATTTTCGCAATTTTTCTTCTGTTTTCATGTATAGCCGAAATCATAAGGTATTCCCGGAAGGAACGCAAGCGGATTATACAGGATATACCCAAAGTGCACTCCGTTAATAAACTTTTCACAATTACTCCTATCCGATTCGGGACATAATGATATAATAATAGTGCATTTTACATATGCCGCTAACAGGTTTGCATTCTGGGAGGACATTATGGATATTCTTTTGCTGGGCCTAAACTATAAAACAGCTCCTGTCGAAATTCGCGAAAAGTTTACATTCAACGACGATGGGACAGCACGCGCTCTTCATCTTCTCTCCCAGACGAAGAGTATCGCAGAATGTATCATCCTGGGGACGTGCAACCGGACGGAAATTTACGTCGTTTGCGACCAGGCAAATATTGGCCGAGACTATACTCGCCGTTTTTTGGCTGAATGGTTCGGTGTGGAGAAAGAACAATTTAAGGATCATCTCTATATAAAAGAGAACGAACAGGCCATCGAGCACTTGTTCCGAGTCTCTTCCGGTCTTGATTCGATGGTAATGGGAGAAACACAAATCCTCGGACAAGTCCGGGATGCGTTCCTGTTGGCGCAGGAGCGTCAAACGACAGGGACCGTCTTCAACACCTTGTTCAAGCAGGCGATTACGTTCGCCAAGCGTGCCCATACAGAGACAGCGATTGGACAAAATGCGGTTTCTGTCAGCTACGCTGCTGTCGAGCTGGGGAAAAAGATCTTCGGTTCCTTCGCAGGGAAGTCTGTCCTGATCGTCGGAGCGGGCAAAATGAGCGAGCTGACCGCCAAACACCTGCACGCCAATGGATCGGAACGCGTCATGGTAGCGAATCGTACATTGGAGCGAGCGCAGCTTTTGGCAGAAAAGTTCAAGGGTGACTCCTGTACGATGGAGCAGCTGCCAGAGGCACTGCTCACAGCAGACATCGTCATCAGCTCGACTGGAGCGACAGGTTATGTCCTCGGCAAAAAAGAACTGGCTCCGATCATGAAACAACGGAAGCATCGTCCGTTGTTCATGGTGGATATCGCGGTTCCTCGCGACTTGAATCCTGACTTGCATGATCTTGATAACGTATTTTTATATGATATTGACGATCTGGAAGGAATCGTTGCGAGTAACGTAGCGGAACGTTCTCGTGAAGCGGAACGTCTGGATGTCATGATTCAAGAAGAGATCGTGGCATTCACGACCTGGTACCAGACGCTTGGCGTGGCGCCACTCATCGCAGCACTGCGTGACAAGGCAAACACGATTCAAAGCGAAGCGATGCGAAAAATCGAAAACAAGCTGCCGAACCTGTCTGAGCGGGAGATGCATATCATCCGCAAGACAACCAAGGGCATTGTCAATCAACTGTTGCACGATCCGGTCGTGCGTTTAAAAGAAATGGCAGCTACCAAAGATGGGGAAGAAGTACTGGATATTTTCGAGAAAATGTTTGCGTTGGAGGAAATCCTGGAGCGAAAAGAACAGGAAGCAATCTGGGCTAACGATAAAAATAAACAGACATCTTCTTCTCGGGAGCAGGTATTGGCTTCCCGGTTCCCTGACTAAGCTGACCTGACAATCTATCTGCTACTGTTAGAAACCGATTGGGAAAGTGGGGGAGAGAGTGCATGGCCGAGGTGAGATGGATCTACGACTTGACGATCTTTCTCTACGCTGCAAGTGTTCTCTTCTATTTTAACGACTTCTTGCAAAGCAACCGGAAAGTCAATCGTCTGGCTTTCGGGTTGCTTGTTGTCGTTTGGGCCTTGCAAACCGCATTTTTTGTCTCGCAAGCAGTCATGAAGGGGTATTTTCCAGTCATTACGCTGTTTGAGACGCTCTTTTTTTATTCATGGGTGCTGGTAGGCTTGTCGCTTGCCATTCACTATTTTTTTCGGATTGATTTGCTGGTTTTTTTTACTAATATTATCGGGTTCGTCGTGCTCGTCATGTCGATGTTTTTGCCGGAAACGCCGATTGAGGCTGTATCGAGCATTTTGACCTCTGAGCTATTGTTGACGCATGTGACACTGGCCATGTTCAGCTACGGGGCGTTCTCGCTCTCCATGATCTTCTCGGCCATGTACTTGCTTCAGCACAAAATGCTCAAGGGAAGACGCTGGTCGCCGCTGCTCAGGCGTTTGCCCAGCCTCGATCAATTAGAAGGCTATGCGTACCGTATGAACATGCTGGGTGTACCGATGCTCTTGCTTTCGATTGTATTAGGGATCATTTGGGGTAAAATGGTTTTGCCGGAGAAATTTCTGCTAGATTCAAAAGTATTGCTCTCCGTGCTGGTTCTTGCGATTTATTCGCTGTGGCTGTACCAACGCTATCGGGATACGGTGCAGATGCGCAGACTCGCGCAGTGGAACGTCCTGGCGTTTTTGTTACTGCTTATCAATTTTTTAGGCTTCACTACTTCTACATTTCACGACTGGTGGTAGGGGCTGTTCATCAAGGAGGCTGTCATGGGAAAATGGAAAGTGGGAACGCGTCGCAGCAAATTGGCGCTCACCCAAACGAATTGGGTCGTAGATAAACTAAAGGGGTTCGCACCTGAAGCTGATTTTGAATTGCATGAAATCGTGACAAAAGGCGATCGAATCCTCGATGTAACCTTGTCCAAAGTAGGCGGAAAAGGGTTGTTTGTCAAAGAAATCGAGCAATCCTTGTTCGATAAGGAAACCGATTTTGCGGTACACAGCTTGAAGGATATGCCGGCAGAATTGCCAGAGGGCTTGGTAATCGGTGCGATTCCGAAGCGTGTTGATCCTCGGGATGTCCTGCTTTCCAAGGACGGCAAGACGTTGGATGAATTGCCGCAAGGAGCTTTGGTAGGGACCAGTAGCTTGCGCCGTTCTGCACAAATTCTTGCACATCGCCCTGACATTCAGATCGAATCTCTGCGTGGAAATATTGATACGCGCATACGCAAAATGGAGGAAGGCAATTTTGATGCGATCATTCTCGCTGCGGCTGGACTTGAGCGCGTGAAATTTGAAGGCAACATCTCGCAATTCCTGCCTGTTGAAATCAGCTTGCCGGCAGTCGGTCAAGGAGCGCTTGCCATCGAATGCCGTGCAGACGATGAGGAGACACTCGCTCTCTTGAAGCAGTTTGATGACGCACCGACGCGTTTGGCGGTAACAGCAGAGCGCAGCTTCCTGCACAAACTCCAAGGCGGCTGTCAGGTGCCGATTGGCGCATATGCGACAGTTGGAGAGAACAATGAAATTACTTTAACAGGAATGGTTGGCTCCCCAGATGGGAAGCAAATATTCAAAAACACGGCGACTGGCCAAGATCCGTTAGCACTGGGCATTCAAGTGGCGGAAGCCCTTCTGGCGCAGGGAGCGGGAGATGTACTTGCGCAAGTATTGCGGGAGAATGAGCAATGATTGTCCATGGATCGCACAAGCCGCTGACTGGCAAGTGCATCATGGTCACGCGGGCAAGAAGTCAAGTTCGCGAGCTCGTTGAACATATCGAGCGGTTAGGGGGAGCAGCGTACGCATTTCCCCTGTTAAAAATGATGCCGCCGACGGACACTGCCAAGCTCGACGAAGCCATCACCCAGCTGCCAACATACGACTGGGTGGTGTTCACGAGTGTGAATGGCGTGCGCTTCTTCTTGGAGCGCATGCGTGAGGTCGGGGTAGAACTCGATGCGTTCACTGGCAAAATTGCTGCGGTCGGTCCGAAGACGGCCAAGGCGCTTGAGCATCACGGGCTCGAAGTAGCTGTCATTCCGTCTGATTACGTGGCGGAAGGCTTGCTGTCGAGCTTGTATGATCAGCTGCTTCCTGGTCAGCGCGTTCTGCTGCCTCGTGCAGATATTGCCCGCAAGGCACTGCCAAAGGAGTTGGCCCGCTTGGGGCTTGCTGTGACAGAGGTAGACGTGTATCACACTGTCATTGATGCAGAGCAGGCTCCAGACGCAGCGGAAAAGCTCCAGCAAGGTCTCATCGATATCATCTTGTTTACCAGCTCTTCAACGGTGACGCATTTTATGGCAGCGATGGAGCCCTATGCATCGTTTGACTGGCTCAAGCACGTTCAGATAGCCTGTATCGGACCAATAACGGCAGATACAGCAAAACAAAACGGGCTTTCTGTTCATGTCGTAGCGAGTGAGTACACCGTGGAAGGATTACTAGCAGCTATTATAGAGAACCTGGGAGGGAATCGACATGACACAAACATTTGACCGACATCGCCGTCTTCGTAAAAGCGCGGCTATGCGCAATCTGGTGCGGGAGAACCACGTACGGGTGGAAGACTTGATTTATCCGTTGTTCGTAGTGGAAGGAACCGGTATTAAGAATGAGATTCCTTCCATGCCAGGCGTGTATCAGCTCTCCTTGGACACACTAGCCGAAGAGATGAAGGAAATCGTAGCTCTGGGAATTCAAGCTGTTTTGATGTTTGGGGTACCAACGCATAAAGACGCATGCGGAACAGAGGCATACAATGATGATGCGATCACCCAACAGGCGATGCGTCTGATCAAGGAAGCCTATCCGGAAATGATCGTGATTGCTGATACATGCCTGTGTGAATACACCGATCATGGTCACTGTGGTGTCATTCACGAAGGCGAAGTCGTGAATGACGAAACATTGAAGCTTTTGGGTCAGACCGCTGTTTCCCAAGCAAAAGCTGGAGCAGATATTATTGCACCTTCCAACATGATGGACGGTTTCGTGATGGCAATCCGTGAAGCTTTGGACGAGGCTGGTTTTGAACACATTCCGATCATGTCCTATGCGGTGAAATACGCTTCTGCCTTCTACGGGCCGTTCCGCGATGCGGCAGGCTCGACTCCACAATTCGGCGATCGCAAAAGCTACCAAATGGACGCGGCCAATGCACGTGAAGGTCTGCGCGAGGCAGCTTCCGATGTAAAAGAAGGTGCGGACTTCTTAATCGTGAAGCCAGGTCTTGCCTTCATGGACATGGTTCTTCGTCTGCGTGAGAACTTCAACCTGCCAATTGTGGCTTACAATGTGAGTGCCGAGTATTCCATGGTAAAAGCGGCAGCTCTGAATGGCTGGATCGATGAAGAGCGTATCGTTATGGAAACATTGGTTGGCTTCAAGCGCGCAGGTGCAGATTTGATCATTACGTACCATGCAAAAGATGTTGCAAAATGGCTGGCGAGGTGAGCACGAGATGAATAGAGAAAAATCTACTCAGTTATTTGCAGAAGCACAGCATTACATACCAGGCGGAGTAAACAGTCCGGTTCGTGCCTTTAAGAGTGTTGGAGGCAATCCTGTTTACATCACAAAGGGAGAAGGCTCCCGCATTTTTGATGTGGATGGAAACAGCTATATTGACTACATCGGCTCGTGGGGTCCATTGATCTTGGGTCATGCGCATCCGCGTGTCCTTGCAGCGATTACGGAAGTAGCTGCGCTTGGAACAAGCTTTGGTGCACCGACTGAGCGGGAAACGGAAATGGCAAAGCTCGTTTGTGAGATTGTGCCATCTGTAGAAGTCGTGCGCATGGTAAACTCCGGTACAGAGGCGACGATGAGCGCTCTGCGCCTCGCGCGTGGCTATACCAGACGCAACAAAATCATGAAGTTCGAAGGCTGCTACCATGGTCATGCCGACAGCCTGTTGATCAAAGCGGGTTCCGGTGTGGCTACACTAGGACTTCCAGACAGCCCAGGCGTACCTGAAGGAACGGCACACAACACGATTACGGTTCCTTACAATGATCTGGAAAGCGTCAAACTGGCATTTGAAGCGTTTGGCGATGATCTGGCAGCAGTTATTGTAGAGCCAATCGGCGGCAACATGGGGGTTGTTCCTCCGCAGCCAGGCTTCCTCGAAGGACTGCGTGAAATTACGGAGAAGCATGGGACTCTGCTGATTTTCGATGAAGTCATGACTGGCTTCCGTGTAGCATTGGGCGGTGCACAAGAGCTGTACGGCATTACCCCAGATTTGACAACGATGGGAAAAGTCATCGGCGGTGGCTTGCCAGTCGGTGCGTACGGCGGCAAACGGGAGATCATGCAGCAAGTGGCTCCAGCAGGACCAATCTATCAGGCAGGGACGCTGTCGGGTAATCCTTTGGCGATGGCTGCTGGCTTGACTACCTTGCAAGAGCTCAGCAAACCAGGCGCTTACGAGCGTTTGGAGAAGATGTCTGCTCGTTTGGCTGAAGGCTTGGCTGACAATGCCAAGAAGCTGGGGATTCCGCACACGCTCAATCGCGTTGGTTCGATGGTTTGTCTGTTCTTCACAGAAACGCCGGTTATCAACTACGAAACAGCGAAAACTTCCGATCTGGAGCGTTTCTCTGCGTACTTTAGCTATCTGCTGGAGGAAGGCGTCATGATCCCGCCGTCCCAGTTTGAGGGCATGTTCGTTTCCTTGGCTCATACTGATGAAGATATCGAACGGACGATTGAAGCTAGCTACAAAGCGATGAAAAAAGCGTTTGAATAAAGCAATGAAAAGAAGAAAGCACTTCCTTGCTGATGCAGGAGGTGCTTTTTTTGCCTTCTTGCAGGATTTTTCCACCCCTTGTCAAAATACGAAGGAAAATGCAGATGAATGAGGTGGAGACATGGAAGGGACGATCATTCACGTACCGCAAAAGCATCTGGTTGGGCTTAGCTTCTCTGGTTCGTTTCCCATGCTTGTAGAATACATGCCAAAGCTGTGGGAGACGTTTTTGAAGCGTCAGGATGAGATTCCTCTCGTCATTTCACCAGATGTTCGTTATGACATCAGCGACGAGAATCAGACGTACCAAATGTATACGGAGTACATTGTGGTGGAAGTAGAGCGTTTCGAGCATATCCCTGAGGGCATGGTCGGGTTCACGATTCCAGCGAAGACATACGCCCGTTTTACCCACACAGGACCGATGGAACAGGTCCAAAACACATACCACGGCCTGTTTGGCTGGCTCAACGAAAATGGCCATCAGGTGGACGAGCAAGCTCATCGCATGGAGCGCTATGATCAACGGTACGTTCCTTCTGTGCATGAGTCTGCTCGGGTCGAGAACACGTACGAAATTTTTATCCCGCTTCGGTAAAAGAACGAAAGAAGCAACACCTCTAAACGGCCAACACCTGCTATACCCAAAAACGGGAGGTGTTGGCCGTTTGGTTTCACCAATTGGAATCCAGACTCGTATACTGTAAAAAACAGGACAGGGGTGACAAGTGTGGTGAAATTGAAATGGCGTTATCGAAAGCACTTGCGCAAGCGTTACGGTCGGTTGATTTGGAGTGTTCGCAAACGGAAAAACCGGAAAGGATACTTTAAAACGAATGTCCGGGCACATCATCGCAAGAGTTATCGCATTCTTGTCGCGAACGAATACATTGCTGCCTACTTAGCCAAAAAACTCGGGTTACCCGTTGCAAAAGTATTACAGGCTCATGTAAGAGGACCACGAGGGTACATTAAGCGCGGTCTTGTCTCTGTTAAAGCCAATGCCAGGAAGGTTATTCCTTGGAAAAAGGCGAAGTCATACGTAAAGAAAAAACCCCACAAATATATCAAGAATGCAAAAAAATTAGCGCGTTTGGTGGCTTTCGATGCATGGATTCTCAACCCGGACCGTTCGAATCACAACTTGATTCTCTACCGAAGAAAATCATGGAAGAAATACAAATGGTATGGCATCGATCACGGCCTATCATTGTTTGGCAATCCTTCTAAATGGAATCTTCGCAGAGCAAAGAATAAGTTCTCCTGTAAAAAAGCATACAAATTTTGCTTGCATACCGGAGATAAAAAGAAGCAACGAATTCCCTACGGATTGAAGCGGTTTACGCGGGAAAATCGAAAGCAGCTTGACAAGATGGTGAAAAAAATCCAATCTTTGCCTACATCGGAAATCAAAAGAGCGATCAAAAGGGTACCGAAAGGATGTTTGAAAAAGTCCGAAAAAAAATTCATCCAAAAAGTGTTGCAATGCAGACGCAAGCAAATGAAAAAAATGTTGAAACGGGTATCGAAGCGTTTTGCTTAAATGTCCAGCGACTTGTCCAAGAAACAACCAAGTTCATCCATAATAGACTGCAAGACTTGCAGGGAAAGGTCAACCTGCAGACCAATGTCTAAGGAGTGCTTTGCGTTTTGTGGCAGATACCGATGAATATTTGGCTTGGATGTAATGATTCTTTCGAGTGTAGGCTGATGGTAGTGGGGATCGGCAGTACCTGAGACAAGAAAGACATTTTGCTCCAGCGCAAGCAAGTCTGCCACGACCAACTCCTCCCTCAGCAACGGAGTCAACAGGATTGCAGACGAACGGGAAAAACGAGGTTCCTTGAGCAAGGAACATGCAATCGGAACTGTTCCGAGTGATTTCCCGAGAAAGAAGACATGTTCATACTCCTGCTGATCTAGTACCTGGAAGACAACCGTTTTCACATCCTCGCTGATCCAAGCGCTGCGTTTTGCGAATGAACTGGTTTCGAAATCCGGGATGTCTTTTCCATACGCAGCGTTTACATGGACGAGATCAATCTGTTTACTCAAAAAAAGCATGGTAGAATAATACAGATAAGGCCTGTCGAAAGAATAGCTTGCTCCGGGAAAGAAAAAACAGACGGAGCGAGATGGCGTCTGATTTGCCTGAATGTGCGTGTACGTCATTTCTCTCCCATCCCTGACGATCAGGGAACCTGTTTTTGGGTATACCATCTACATATGCACCTCTTTCATGTTTTTCGGAACAGGGGTTATTTTCCAATGGTAAGGGTCGGAAGCACTTGTTGACAAGAAGTAAACAAACGATAAAGGAGCATGATTCGATGAAAAAGGAAGTCCAACTCAGTAACGGCATCAAAATAGCCTATGTAGAAGAAGGGACGGGGGAGCCGCTTGTTTTGATCCACGGCTTTTGCGGAAGCTCATCTTACTGGCATAAGCTAGTGCCACTCATGTCCGAAACGCATCGCGTCATTGCGATCGATTTGCGTGGACATGGAGACAGCTCGGCCCCTGATGAACCGTATTCGATGGAGCGTTTTGCTGATGATCTGGGTTTGTTTGTGGAAGAACTGGGTTTAGCGAAGATTCATCTGTTTGGACATTCGCTCGGTGGCTATGTGACCTTGACGTTTGCAAATCAATATGCGGACAAGCTGGCGAGCTTTGGGCTGATCCATTCGACCCCTTATCCGGATGACGAAACTGCCAAGGCAAACCGCGCTAAAGGCGCAGACAACATTCGGCAAAATGGCATGGAGCCGTTTATCAAAGCCCTCGTACCGAAGCTGTTCGCACCTTCTCATATCGACACGTTGAGAGAAGAAGTCCAGCGGGCAAAAGAGATTGGGTTTGCGACGAGCCCGGTCGGAGCCATCCAAACATTAATCGCCATGCGTGATCGAGTGGATCGCAATCATGTGCTGCAAGAAACGACATTGCCTGTGCTATTAGTCGCAGGAACAGAGGACCAGATCATTCCTGCTGAAAAAACTTTCACAGTAAATAAAAACAACGTCGAGCAAGTGTTGCTGCCTGATGTAGGACATATGGGCATGGTAGAGGCACCAGAGAAAATGGCAGAAGCCTTCAAGAGCTTTCTAAACAAAAAGTAAACAAATATCACACCATAGTCCTAGCAAATTTTGCTATAATGAAAACGTTATCCTATTTATTTATACATAGACGAGAGGGGAAATTATCATGAAAAAGGCACGTCGGATTACGATGACGGCGTTTGCATCTATCGTATTTGCATCGCTGATGTCTTCCTCAGCATTTGCAGCACCATTGCATCCCGTACAGCACGTTGACTGGATGGTGAAAAAGGCAATTGTATCCGCTGGTCAAAATGGCGATCTTGCTTTGGATCGTGCCGTGACTCTCGCGGAAGCGACTGTTGTTTTCTCCAAATTGAAAGAGGCAAAAGTGGGAGCTGCCGCTAAAGGTGCTCATTGGTCTACTCCTTACTTCGACTGGGCAAAGAGCCATGGTGCTCTCACACAAGACGACTATAAAAACCCTGCGCAAGCCGTAACGTCTGCTAAACTGGCACAAATGGCTGACAAACTGGGCTACAAAATAAAGCTTGATAACAAAGCAACTGTAACGCGTGGTGAATTTTTCCAAGCATTGGGTGATGCGGCTACCACACATGTAACGATTGCCCACACCAACGATACACACGGTCATATTCAAGAAGACAAGAACCAAAAAGAATTCGGCTTTGCCAAAATCGCAACCTTGCTCAAGGAATGGCGTGCAGAGAACGAAAACTTCTTGCTCTTGGATGCTGGTGATACCTTCCAAGGTACCGTTTTCGTGAACCAATTCAAAGGCGAATCTGTTGTTCCGATCCTCAACAGCCTCGACTACAACGTAATGGCTGCAGGTAACCACGAGTTTGACTTCGGTTATGAGCAATTGCTGAAGCTGCGTGACATGCTCGAGCATCCAGTCATCTCTGCTAACGTGTTCAAGTCAGATGGAAAAGAATTGCTGCCACCTGTTTTCAAGGCGGAGATTGGCGGTAAGAAATTCGCCTTTGTTGGTTTCGTAGCGGAAGACACACCTGTATTGACTCACCCTGACAACGTAAAAGGGCTGACATTCAAAAACCCGGTAGAAGTTGCGAAAGTGCTTGTACCTGAGCTGAAAAAAGAAGTAGATCACGTGATTGTTGTTTCCCACATCGGAGTGAACGTAGACCGTGAAATCGCGAAAAACGTTCCTGGCATTGACCTGATTGTTGGTGGTCACTCCCATACTCCGCTGAAAGCACCTGAACTCGTAAACGGCACGTACATCGTACAAGACTGGGAGTACGGCAAGTCTCTCGGACGCGCTGACCTCTACTACCTCGGCAAAGAACTGGTAGCATTCAGCGGCGGTTTGAAAGAGTACGATGAAGCAGTTGTGGCTGATCCAGACGTAGATAAAATGGTAAAAGAAATCGTAGGCAAGATCGATACGGTAATGAATGTTGTCATTGCGAAATCCGAAGTGCCGCTCGATGGTGACCGTGCACTGGTTCGTACGAAAGAAACAAACGTAGGTAACCTGATCACAGATATCATGCTGGAGCGCACGCAGTCCATCAAAGGCTATGAGGCAGATGTAGCACTGGCGAACGGCGGTGGCATCCGTACACAGCTGCCAGCAGGCGATATCACGAAAAAAGGTCTGTACACGCTTCTGCCATTCGAGAACAACACACTGGCAGTCGTAGAAGTAACAGGCGAAGAGCTGAAGAAAGCCCTCGAAAACGGCGTGAGCAAGGTAGAAGAGGGAGCAGGACGCTTCCCGCAAGTGAGCGGCATGAGCTTCACGTACAACCCATCCAAGCCAGCAGGCGAGCGTGTAGTAGAGGTAAAAGTTGGCGACAAGCCGCTTGACCTGACCAAAACCTATAAAATGGCAACGATCGACTTCCTGGCAGCAGGTGGAGATGGTTACGAATCGTTGAAAAAGCCATTCTTCAACACAGGCTTGTCCATGTACAGTATTGTGGAGGAAGGCTTGATCAAGCGTAAAACTGTCAATCCAAAAGTAGAAGGCCGCATTGTTGAAGTAAAATAAGGGTTGACCGGACAGGGATGGAGAAAAACCTCCCTGTCCATTTTTTACGGGATCTGACTGAATATCCTACCTTTAAAACGCGGTCGCACCTCCTTCGCATCCTGTGAAAAGTAGTTTTGTTATTATGAAGTACCTTGCAATATATAGTAGCTATTTGATAAGCTTTGACATGGGTGATGTTGATGAACGTACAGTTTAAAAAAGGGGTTCTGGAGCTGTGTGTTCTCGTCTTGACAGCTAAGCAGGACAGATACGGCTACGAACTGGTTGCGAGCATCTCAGAAAAATTCCATATCTCTGAAGGAACGGTTTACCCCTTGCTTCGCCGATTGACCCAGGAAGGAGTTTTTACGACCTATTTGGCGGAATCACAAGAGGGACCTCCACGGAAATATTACCAGCTGACAAGTCGCGGACGTCAATACATGAATGACCTCGTCTTGGAGTGGCGAATATTTAACCGCGGAGTAAATGAGATCATAGAGGAGGGACTCGGATATGACAAGGCGTGAGTTTATGGATGAGTTAAATGCTTTGCTTAGCGCTTTGCCAGATAAAGAACGCTTAGACATCCTTGCCGATTACACAGAGCATTTTCTCATGGGATTGAAACAAGGAAAGACCGAGCATGAAATTGCAGAAGGATTGGGAAGTCCAAAAGTAGTGGCACGTGAGCTTTTGGCTGGCTACCGAATTGATCAGGCACAGTCCAATGCATCGGTAGGGAATATGACGAGGGCGATTGTTGCGACGATCAGCTTGGGATTTTTCAATCTCGTCTTCGTTTTGGGGCCATTTCTAGGCCTGATCGGCATACTAATGGGGTTGTATGCGATGACTGCGGCGCTTTTGGTCGCGCCAGTCGGAATATTCTTGGATTACGGGATTCCTGCCCCTTCTCAAGAGCGGCTTTTCTTGTTGTTCTCCAGCATGGTTTCCGTAGGATTAGGCGGAATGTTTGCCATCGGCTTGCTGAAATTGACGAAATGGCTGTATCGCCAGTTCTTGCGTTATCTCCAGTTCAACGTAAAGATGATCAGGGGGAAATGAGATGCGAAATTTAGGGAAAAGACTCTTTGGCATAAGTCTTCTTTTGTTCATCATCGGTATATGCGGAATCATCTGGCTCTTTACGAAGCAAGAAAATTTCTCCTTTTCGTTAAAACAAGTCAATGAAGAGCGCATGATCGAACAAGAGGTAAAAGCGATTGAGGTGCTGACGGAAGCGGTTGATGTGGAAATCATGGCAAGCAAGCAACCAAAAGCGAGTGTACGGATGGTCGGGGAAGTATCCGAACAACAGCAGGAGCGACTGGAGTTTCGGAGTGTAGTCTCACCAGATGGTACGCTGCTCGTAGAACTGCGTGAACGCCCTCACGTCAATATGTTTTATCCTCGCAATGGGAAGGTAAAGCTGGAGCTCTTCCTGCCAGAAAAAGTGTATGAGCAAGTCCAGCTTGAAACGATGACAGGGGATATCAAGAGCGGGATGCTGCGTGCAAAGAACACGAAAATATCCAGCGGCAATGGAGATGTGGACGTGTCGGGCTATGAGGGAGAAGTGCTTGACGTCCAGACAGCTACAGGAGATATCAATCTGGCGAATGTTCGCGCGGCCGTTGTCATTGAAAGCTCTACAGGCGAGATTGATAAACTGACAATGCCAGAGCTGACCCATGACGTTTCTATTCGAACGGACACGGGAGATATTCGAGTGACGGTAGCCAAGGAGCCTGCTGCAGCACAGCTAGAAGTAACGACAGATACAGGAGCCATCGAAACCACCTGGTCGAACCTTTCTTATGAAAAGAACGAGGAATACAAAGTGAAGGCATCGATTGGATCAGGTGGACCCAAAATGACTGTGCGAAGTTCTAGTGGGGACGTTCGCATTCAATAGGATAAGTTTGGAAACACTGATGGTTAGGATTGGAAACGGAAGAAACGAAAAGATTTTGACACAAAAGAGACATTACTTGTCGAATGACGAATGGTATCATATTGAAGGAAACATAATTGTGCAAAGCGAGGTTTATTCATGACCGCAAAAACTTTTAACGATACGTTTTTGAAAGCATGTCGCGGTGAAGCGACAGAGCATGTCCCGGTTTGGTACATGCGCCAGGCAGGGCGTTATCAGCCAGAATACCGCGCCATCCGCGCGAAGCATAGCTTTTTTGAAATGAACTACATACCGGAAGTTTGCGCGGAAGTAACACGTTTGCCTGTTGAGCAACTGGGCGTTGACGCTGCAATTTTATTTGCAGACATCATGACGCCACTAAAACCGATTGGCGTGGATGTGAATATCGAATCGGGCATTGGTCCTGTAATCGCAAACCCAATCGAATCCTTACAGGATGTAGAGCGTCTGCTTGAGCTCGATCCGGAAACACATGTGCCGTACATTCTTGAGTCCATTAAAATTTTGCGTCAGCAATTATCTGTTCCATTGATCGGTTTCGCGGGTGCACCATTTACACTGGCTAGCTATATGATCGAGGGCGGCCCTTCCAAGCACTATCATAAGACAAAAGCATTCATGTACACCGAGCCAGTTGCTTGGCAGGCGCTTATGGAAAAACTGGGCGATATGACTATCACCTACCTCAAAGCGCAAATTAAAGCAGGTGCACAAGCTATACAAGTATTTGATTCGTGGGTCGGCGCATTGAATGACGAGGATTACCGCGAGTACATTACACCAGTCATGACGCGTATTTTCAACGCACTGAAAGATACTGGCGTGCCAACGATCTATTTTGGTATCGGCGCTGGTCATCTTTTGATGGATTGGAACCGCTTGCCTGTTGATGTGGTTGGTCTGGACTGGCGTACTTCGATTACGACTGCTCGTGAAATGGGTGTGACAAAGACACTGCAAGGCAATTTGGACCCAACGCTGCTTTTAGCTCCTTGGGAGAAGCTCGAAACGAAGGCGAAGGAAATTTTGGATGAAGGCACAAAACAGCCAGGCTTCATTTTCAATTTGGGACACGGCGTATTCCCTGATGCCAAAGTAGAAACACTGCAACAACTGACGAAGTTCATCCATAGTTACAAAAGGGACGTCTAATCAGGAGGGGCGCTTACATGTCAAAGCAGAAGATCGGACTCTTGTTAATGGCGTATGGAACGCCACGCAGTCCTGAACAGATTGAACCGTACTATACGCACATTCGCCGTGGTCGTAAGCCACCACAAGAACTGCTCGATGATTTGATGGCGCGTTATGAGGCTGTAGATGGATTGAATCGATTTGCAGACATTACGGATGAGCAGGTGCGCGCTCTCGAGCAGGAAATGAACAAACGCTACCCAGACCGTGAATTTGTAGGGTACCTTGGATTGAAGCATATCGCTCCGTTTGTCGAAGACGCAGTAGAGCAAATGAAACGCGATGGAATTACGGAAGCGATCAGTCTTGTTCTGGCGCCTCACTATTCCAGCTACAGCGTCAAAGAATACAATGGACGAGCACAGGAGCATTCCGCGGCAATTGGGGGACCTGTCATCCACAGCATTGAGAGCTGGTATCTGGAACCAGGCTTCATCGGATATTGGGCAGATGCCATTCAAGCGACGTTTGCCGCGATGACGGATGAAGAGCGTGGACAAGCAGTCGTGATCTTCTCCGCTCACAGCCTGCCGGAAAAAATCTTGAAGTCAGGTGATCCGTACCCAATGCAACTGGAAGAGACTGCAAAGCTCATTGCCGAGCAAGCTGGGATCACTTCTTATGCGATCGGATGGCAAAGCGCCGGAAATACACCTGATCCGTGGTTGGGACCAGATGTACAGGATTTGACCAGAGAGCTGTACGAAGCGAAAGGCTACCAAGCATTTGTTTACTGTCCTGTCGGATTTATTGCGGAGCATTTGGAAGTTCTGTTTGATAATGATGTGGAATGCAAAGCGGTTACAGATGAGCTAGGGGTACATTACTATCGTCCACCGATGCCTAACGCCAGACCTGCGTTCATTTCCTGTCTGGCTGATGCTGTCGGAAAGAAGCTGGCGAATTAGGGGATCGATCATATGAGCGATAATACCTATCATATTACGATTGTAGGCGGCGGCATCACAGGGTTAACCGCAGCTTTTTACTTACAAAAGGAAATCGAAGCAAAAGGCTTGCCAATCCGTTTTCAACTGCTTGAAGAGCAGGGACGACTTGGTGGGAAAATCAAGACATGGCGTCACGAAGGGTTTGTGATTGAGCAAGGTCCCGATTCGTTTCTCGAGAGGAAAACAAGTGCGGCTGAGCTGGCAAAGGATTTGGGACTTGCGGATGATCTCGTTCGCAACAGCACAGGCCAAGCTTATATTTGGCATCAGGATCGCCTGAAGGCAATACCAGAAGGAGCGGTCATGGGTGTACCGACGAAGCTCATGCCTTTTGTCACGACCGATCTCATTTCTTGGCCGGGCAAGCTTCGGGCAGCTTTGGATCTCGTTCTTCCTGCCTCAAAAGGAGACGGCGATATCTCCGTGGGTGACTTTTTTCGGCGTAGGCTAGGTAATGAAGTTATTGATAATCTTATAGCGCCTTTATTGTCCGGTGTCTACTCCGGGGATCTCGACAAACTCAGCTTGCTTGCGAGTTTTCCTCAATTCGCCAAAATGGAGGAGCAGCATCGCAGCTTGATCGTAGCGATGAAGCATTCTCGACCGCAAGTAAATACGCAAGAAAAGCCAAAAGGCATCTTCCTGACGTTGAAGAACGGCTTGCAGTCCTTAGTAGAGGCAATCGAAAAGAGCCTGCCTGAAGAAGTTATTTCGAAAAATACCGCTGTCAAAGAACTGGTGAAACGTCCAGACGGGAAGTACACCTTGGTATTGAAAAATGGGGAAACGATTGAGACGGATACAGTCCTGTTTACCGTGCCACATGCTGTCGCTGAACCACTGTTCCGTCCTTATGTACAAGTTCCTACCCTTCCACAAGCGAAGCCGCATATGGTCGCAACCATCGCCATGGCTTTTCCAGAGTCAGCCATTGAATTAGGAATGGAAGGGACAGGATTTATTGTACCGCGGCATTCTGGAGCAAAAATTACCGCGTGTACGTGGGCACACCGCAAATGGCCGCATACGACGCCGAAAAACAAAGCCTTGCTGCGTAGCTTTATAGGGAGAGCAGGAGAGCAATCCTTCATGGAGCAGACGGACGAGGAAATTTTGGAGGTTGTCCTCCGCGATCTGCGCAAGATCATGACGATTCGAGCAGAGCCGGATTTTTATAACGTATCACGCTTGCAAAATGCCATACCATATGTTGTCGGACATCAGGCTTGGGTGCAGGATGTGAACAGTCAATTGAAAGAAAAACTCCCTGGTGTTATCGTGGCAGGTGCGTCGTACAGTGGCGTAGGTGTACCAGATTGTATTGATCAGGGGAAAAAAGCAATAGCAGAATGGATTGCGTCTGTAAAACCGGGGAGATAGATAACCCCGGTTTTTCCTTTTTTTTCGGTGCTAAACGGCTCGTCCTGTCCATATAGTATAGGGAAATGTCCTGCACTTGAAAGGAGGAGCACGAATGGCATTACAGGATGGGCAACTCTCTTTTGCCATCAAGGAGACCATTTTCCTCTCATCCGATAGAGCTGGAATAGGTGAATTGCAAGAGCTGGAATTGGTTCCAGATGTGGAAGTGTTGGAAAACGATTCCTACATCTCGATTACAGGTTGCTTGCAATTAGTAGGGAAGTACGAGCCAATCAGGGAAGCCGCAGAAGCGACAGGCGGCGAAGGAGAATCGCTGGTTGAGGCCATGACTTTTACTCCCTTTCGCCAGGAAGCATCGGATCAAGCCTTTTATGGCTGGGAGGAACAGATCGGTCATCGCATTCCGTTAAACATTACCATTCCATTGGATCGGATTACCGAGATCGGAGACATCTACGCCATTGTGGACAGCTTTGACTACAAACTTGAATCACCACATCAAATGCTAATCGATGCCGATCTGAAGATTTTGGGAATAGTCTTGGGGGATAGAGCTGAACAAGCAGAGCAGATTGAAACGCAGGCTGCAAGTCCAGGCGAAGGAGCATGGGAATACACCTTCGCTGCTGGGGATGATGGGCAAGAATATACGGAACCGACGTCCCTCGATGACCTTGATCAAAAACTTAGTGCGCTGGAGGAGGAATTGGAGCGGCAGACATTGCCGGCATCCTATGAATCAACCGAATCCCCCTCTATGTTCGATACTCCGGCTATTGCTCAATCCGATGAGGATGAATACTACGAGCAATACGGCGATGTGCTGGAAGTGGCGCAGTCCAATCCTCCAGAGTCCTGGGAGACCGCTCCAATTTCGTATGACTTCGATTCGCAACAATCTGCTTCGTACGATTCTTCTGACTCCTATTCTGAGCAGACGGTATTGGCAGATGAGCAAGAGCAGATGAGAGAAATCGCCGAAAAAGATCAAGGACATGAAGAGCCTAAACTGGCTATTCACGATCAACAGGCAATCGCATACCAGCAAATTTCCAATGAATCTACTGGGTCATCAGTCGAAGCAGAGTCGCAGGAAGCAGTGCAAGAAGCAGTGGAAGCCAGTGTTGTATCCGAGCCAGAACCTGAGCAAGAAGCAGAGCCAGTGGTTGCACAACCAGACGCTGCCGCGGAAGATGCAGAAGTGCGAGTGGCGATTTCAGGGAAACCCTCTCAGGAAGAAAGAAGTCGCGTGAACATTACTTCCATCTTCTCACAAGCGACTCGTGCCAAACAGGAAGCGATGGCGTTGGAGGCGGAATCTTCATCTAGCTCTTCGCGACATGGATCTGCGGCGAATGTCAACGCTTCTACGATGGAGGCTATGCAAAATCTCACGTCGTTTGTCCGGAAAAAAGAAGAGCGCTCCAGTCAACTGAAAATGTGCATTATTCAGCGAGATGAGACGTTGGAGCATATTTCACAGCGATACTCCTTGCCTGTTTCCAAAATCGTGGAAGTAAACCGATTAGCTTCCGAACAGCTTGTAGCAGGACAAATTCTGTACATCCCACAATAGAGGAGTGGGGGACCGTGGATAAAATTGATCTCTCCGAGGTTTGCCAGCAATATCGGGCGCGCGTAATCCGAATTACGCCCCTTGATGATTGCTATTTACTGGAGACAAACCGGGGCCCCAAAGAACTCCACGTTTGGCCACGTGTAGATGTGATGCGCTGGTCGTTTGCCTGGCGCGAACGACTGGCTCGTCAGGGGTTTCGAGAAGTGGAGCGGTTTATTCGGACGAGAGACACCAAGCCATTTTTGATTTTGGGTAAACGCGGCGTTACCATGACCGACCATCACCGACAATTCGAAGACTATCAGCATGGCGAGGACATTGCGAGGCAATGCGGACGCGTGATCGCGATGATGCATCAGTCTCAGCAGGAAAGTCCTTTACTGTCCGGAAGTGATTTGCTCAAGCAGGAAAAGCAGCAAGTAGAGGAAAAAGGAAGACGTGCCAAAGAGCTGGTCGAAAAATTTCGAGCCAAATCTGGGCGGGATTCTAAGGAAAATCGTTGGGTATCGGAACTCATGACCCCTATGCTGCAAAGAATGGACCGTTCCGCTGCGATGCTTGCCCATGAGCGAATTACTCCGGAGGCGGTCGCTGTATCCCATCGGGACCTTTTGCGTGACAACTGGGGAATGATAAACGGGAAGCTGTACTTGAGAGGCTTTTTCAGGCCGGTGATTTCTGTCCAGCAACGCGATGTTGCCACCTTTTTGCGCGATCATTTTTTAACCCATAAGGATCTTAAGCAGATTGACGCTTTTTTTGACGGCTATGAAGAAATCAAGCCACTCACCTATGGAAACTATTCGTTGATTCTCGCCTTTATGGCTCGTCCTCGTGAAGTCTACAGGAGTATCGAATCCTACGTGAAGCGCGTATCGCTGGATCAAGAAGCGTCGATCGCTGGTATTGAGCACGCCTTGCAGAGCCAACAATCTGTTGACTTGCTGCTTCGGCATATTGCAGAGCGGGCCGAGCGTTCGAGGAGGGAGGGAGTCTATGAGTCGGTATGATGACATTGCTCCTTTATTCAAAGAATATGACATGTATGCCCAGAGCATTGACGTTTTAAAGGAGCCAAATGTATTTAAGGCGACGACTCCCTACGGCTCCTTCGTATGCAAACGAACGCAAATACCCGCTCAACGTCTTGTTTTCGTCAGCGATATGCTGCGTCAATTGCAGCACCGCGGATGGGATGGGGCCGTTCCTTTTACGTACACGAAATACGATGATCCTTTTGTTCAACAGGGTAGCACTGCCTTTTACGTAACCCCCTGGCAGCCAGGAAGTGAGGAGTGGGCCGAGCAGCCCTTGTCTTGGGCGTTCCCTGCCTTGGAACGTTTGGCGGAGCTTCATCATTTGACACAAAACTATCGCTACGATGATCCGAGACAGGTAGAGCCACTTGTCGACTCCTTGCTTAACCGTTGGCAATATTGGCAAGACCAAATGAATAAGGCGGCAACTCTGGCGCAGGAACGCAAATATCCTTCCCCTTTCGATCTGGTGTTTTTGGCAAACAAGGAGTTTCTTGAGGAAATGGCTCAAACAGCGACAGACTTATTGACCGATTGGCGAGAGCGGCATGAGACGCACGCGCATTTTCGCTTATCGTTGATCCATGGTAACCCGAATCCAGAGCATGTTGTGCCAGATCGATCGGGAAAAGGACGGCTGCTTAATTTTGATCGTGCCAGCTTTGATACACCAGTGCGCGATTTGACGCTATTTTATCGTACCTATTTTCAAATGGCGGGGGATGAGGTTGGGGCATCTCAACTTTTCCATCGCTACGCCGAGATATTTCCGCTGCGGCCGGAAGAAATTGAACTGATGGCTTCGTTTCTCTCCTACCCGGAGAGGATCATGAGGGACTTGGATATTTATTATCATCATCCCCGCGAGTGGAGCGAGTTTTACGCTGTCCAACGTTTTGAAAAAGATATGGACCGTCTGATGCGCCTGCATCGTTGGGTCCAGCAAGCCTTTTAATGAGCAACGTCTCACCGCGTGGGGCGTTGTTTTTCTTTTTTATAACCATTCGAGGGAGATGGCAACATAGAGCATGGCTAGCAAACCGAGAAGGATGACATCAAAAGAGGTAGGAAACACAACTGTTCGGATAAACTGAAAAACTAACAGTGGAAAGAGCACCTGTTTGCAACCGTATTTGATCCGTAAATACGTGGGGTTATACTTCCAACGAAAATTCATCACAATCACCTCATTTCAGCATATGCGGGGCGACTTTGGACAGTGTCTACAAACCTTGAGCAAACGCCTAAAACATTTTCATGGAAAGTAGATAGTGGTTTGAACGGTGCCCGAAAAGGGAAGGTGTAGGGCAGGAAGGCTAGGACGAAACGAATAAAGGTGATCACAATGTTTTTGAAAATTGCCATAACCCTTTTCCCAATTCCCGAAAGAAAGAATTATGCTAAAGTGTGTATGGGAGTGGCTCGGGGATGAATCATCAATTGGTCAAACTAATGGAATTGAAACAGAATTACGAGTATCTGGTGATGACCAGCAATGAGCAAAGCAAGCGCCAAGTCAATTACGAGAGTCTCATGCCATTTATAGAAGAGTTAGTCGATACATGGTTCGTGAAAATGGACAAGCCTTGCTTCCTGTCGATCACGTTTGAATCGGCTCTAGGTGCTGTCTATTTTCGGATCGAGCGTGGCAACAAAGAGAGCGCAATCGTGCAGCGCGAAGTAGAGGAGCGCATTGTTGTCTCGGAACAGTATGACACCCCTCAAACACCGCGCTACGTCCGCTTGTTCGCCCAGAGTAACGTCAATGACCGTGATCTAAAGGAACTGGAGAAATCTTTTTATGGGCTGCTCCTCGTGAACATTCGGGCGCTAATCCTCAGATGTCAACAGGACCAGTCATCAGGACAGCGAGAAATCGAGATGGAGATGAAGCTGGCTAGACGCATGCAGTCGATGCTCATTCCCACAGAAGAATTGCAGTTGACCAGTTTGCGAACAAGAACGGTTTACGTACCAGTCGATTATGTAGGTGGAGATTACATCGACTATAGAAAAATCAATGATCGCTATACCTGTTTTATCATTGCGGATGTGTCCGGGCACGGTTTTTTGGCCAGTATTTGGGCTACGGGGATTAGGATTGCTGTACGGCAGGTTTTGCAGTCCAGCTATTCGCCGGATGAGATTTTGGAAAGACTTAATCAGTTGCTTTATGCAGATTTAGTGAAAACCCGTTCTTACATTACGATGCTGGTTGCAGTCTATGACGAGGTGGAACACAAAATTCGATTTGGCAGGGCAGGACATCCTCAGCCTTTTTATTTGTCCAAGTCGAATCAAACCGTTTTAGCTAGCAAGGGTGGGGTCGGCCTAGGGCTTTTGCCCGATAGCACGTATCAAATGGAGGAGGTACCCTTAGAAGAAGAGGGCATGCTATTGCTCTACACAGATGGTTTGCTGGATTCAGGGAGAAAAGAAGTGTTTCGAGACAGCAGGCATTGGCTAGAAGAACTATCCTCCTTATTAAAAATGCCTGGTGATAGTAAGCAGGAATCGATGAATCGAGTTGAGGCCTACTTAATGGAGATAACACAGCAGCGAAACCAAACGGATGATATTTCTGTGTTGATTCTTCAATTTGAGCCTGAAGAGAGTGTAGCCCTCGTGTAGTTGCGCGTGAATAGGAGGATGAACTGTGATTTTGTGTGAGCGTTGTCCGGACAATCCCACTTGTGATAATTGCCTTGTCGCGCTACGTTCTGGCGGTGCAGCAAACAAAGTAGTTCCGGCCCGCACTGTAAAGGTGACGAACCTAGCAACGATGGAATCGTTCCAGGCAAAGCTGGTAGCAGTGAGCCGGACGACCATTGGGTTAAGCAGTTCTGATCATGATTTGCACGGACGAATAGAAATAGAGCTCGCCTATGATTTCCGAATTATCGGTAGCGGATTGCGCGGTATAGCAGGTGATCCTTACTACATTATCGATATCGAAAAAGTTTTGCGACGGGAAGATGTTCTGGAGCGATTGCTCCTGGAAGAATTTCATACGTGGCACATGAGTGGCGAATTGGACCCGGCAGACGTCTTGTTACATTGGAAGGATCGAGACGACGAGCGGGGGCGATTAATAAAACAAGAGATTCAGAAGCTATCGATACTGCGTCAGATCGAGACCATTTTCCTCTATCTTTACGATGAAGGGAAAGTGCGTCCGCTGGGTGACGTTCGCGCGAATGTGGAAGTAGAGCGAGAAATGCAACGACTGGTCGAAGAGGCGGCTGGAACGGGCGGACCTGTGAGAGAGCAAATTGTCACCACTGATGGCAAAAAGGTATTTGAATTATACACATCTGTATTGCCAGATCGGACCTGTGGAATCGCCTTGATTGATGTCACTGCCGTTATTGCAGAAGAACGAAAACGCAAAAGACGGGAATGGGAGATCTACAGAGATATTCTGGGTGTGGTCACAGAAGGTAAGCTGTTGTTGCTTAGTGATGAAGAATTATTTTTCTTGCTTCGAGAAGGGCATAAGCTCTTGGCAATCGATATCCGTTTACCGGAGCAGCTTGCAGAACTGCGTAAATTGTTCAAGCAAGCTTTGGAACCACAAGGCATTTCTGATAAACGATTGCTGCAGTTTCTCGTTGCGGTCAACGAAGCTGCTTCCAATACGTTGAAGCACGGAAATGGCGGTGTGGTTACGTTGTACCTATCAAATGACAGACAGATGTGTCGGGCTGTGATTCATGATGAGGGACAAGGAATTTTGCTCGAGGATATTCCACGAGCTACCCTACAGCAAGGATTTTCTACGCGCCACTCACTTGGGGCCGGTTTTCACGTGATCCTGCAATACTGTGATCGTGTTTATTTGAGCAGCTCGCTGGCAGGTACAAAGCTTATTTTAGAATGTAACCTTTCGCGTTAAGCAACGATTTCCAAAAAGCCAAATGTTTGCAAGTGAATGAAAATGGGTAATATAGTAAAAGGACGAGCAGATTGGGTGTACCGATACCTATTGAGAGGAGTTTGAGCATGGACTACCGCGCAACAGAGGCGAACGGACAGGCTACATTGTTTTTCGTCGGAGAGTTGGACATGGCTGTAGGAGATCGAGTAGGTGAATTGCTCCAGCAGTATGGAGGGCGAAATCAATCCGTTACCGTCGATTTTCAAGGTGTCTCCTTTGTAGATTCTTCCGGTATTGGAAGCCTGTTTTTTACCACGAAAGAACTGTTGGCCATGGGCAAACAGGTAGAAATCGTCAATGTCCGAGAAGAAATTCTCGATATTTTGGGCGTGCTCGGTTTTACCGAAGCACTGGGCATTGCAGTTGGAAAAGTGGGCGAAACCCGGGTTTGACGCCAAACAGCGTGATTGTATATAATAGTGAAAGCTAACAATAAGACAACTACATACGATATGAACGATGAGTGGGAAGAGTAAGTCAGGACGCCTTGGCAGAGAGGAGAATCAGTAGCTGCGAGATTCTCTAAGGTCATGAATGGCTGAAGGTCGCCCAGGAGTTTTTTCGGTGAAAGCACGTGCCTAGCCGAGACCGGTTCGCAACCGTTATCTTGTCAGAGTGAACACACCATAAGCATGAGGTTTATCGTGTGTTAACAAAGGTGGTACCGCGAAAATAATCCTTTCGTCCTTTGCGATGAAGGGTTTTTTTATTTTTTGCAAAGCAAGTTATGCGAATAGGAGGAGTCGTACATGTCTACACAGCCAACAACCGACATCGACCAATTGCTGCCGAAAAACTATGATCCAAAAGCAGCAGAGAACAAATGGTATCCGTATTGGATCGAAAAACAATTTTTCAAGGCAGAACGTGACCCGAATAAACGTCCGTTTACGATTGTCATTCCACCGCCGAACGTAACTGGTAAATTGCATTTGGGCCACGCGCTGGATACGACTTTGCAAGATATCATTACACGTACAAAGCGTATGCAAGGCTACAGCGCCCTGTTCTTGCCAGGTATGGACCACGCTGGTATTGCAACCCAAGCGCGCGTAGAAGCTACCTTGCGTGAAGAAGGCATCTCTCGCCATGATCTGGGCCGCGAAAAATTCGTGGAAAAGGTATGGGAGTGGAAGCACATTTACGCTTCGCATATTCGTGAGCAGTGGGAAAAGCTCGGTCTTGCCCTGGATTACTCCCGCGAGCGTTTTACGATGGATGAAGGCTTGTCCCAAGCTGTACGCGAAGTATTTGTTCGCCTGTACGAAAAAGGTTTGATCTATCGTGGGAACCGGATCATTAACTGGGACCCGGCTGCCCGTACAGCTCTGTCTGATATTGAAGTAATCTACAAGGAAGTAAAAGGTGCGCTGCATCACATGCGTTATCCATTGGCAGATGGCACCGGTTATATCGAAGTAGCTACAACTCGTCCTGAAACGATGCTCGGTGATACGGCTGTAGCGGTACACCCGGAAGATGAGCGTTACAAGGACATGATCGGCAAAACCGTGATTTTGCCAATCGTAGGACGCGAAATTCCAATCGTAGCCGATGACTACGTTGATCCTGAGTTTGGTTCTGGCGCTGTAAAAATTACGCCAGCACACGATCCGAATGACTTTGAATTGGGTCTTCGTCATCAGTTGCCACAAATCGTTGTCATGGATGAAACGGGCACGATGAACGAGCTGGCAGGTATCTACAAAGGGTTGGATCGCTTTGCATGCCGCAAGCAAATCATCAAAGACTTGACTGAGCAAGGTGTTATGTTCAAGGTTGAAGAGCATATTCATCAGGTTGGACATAGTGAGCGCAGCGATGCTGTCGTAGAACCATACCTTTCTACCCAATGGTTCGTAAAAATGCAGCCTTTGGCTGACGAAGCACTGGCTAATGCAAACAGCCCTGAGAGCGTGAAATTCGTCCCAGAGCGCTTCAAGACGAATTACCTGCGTTGGATTGAAAACATCCGCGACTGGTGCATCTCCCGTCAGCTTTGGTGGGGTCACCGAATTCCTGCATGGTATTGCGGAGATTGTAACGAAACGATTGTATCTCGTACGGACGTGACGGAGTGCCCAAGCTGCCACAGCCACAAGCTGGAGCAGGATAACGACGTTCTCGATACATGGTTCTCCTCTGGTCTATGGCCGTTCTCGACATTGGGCTGGCCAGAAGAATCCGAGGACATGAAGTACTTCTATCCAACCAATGTCCTGGTAACAGGGTACGATATTATCTTCTTCTGGGTTGCTCGCATGATGTTCTCCGGTCTTGAATTTACCGGGAAAAGTCCGTTTGAATCCGTCTTGATCCACGGTATTATTCGTGACTCCGAGGGCCGCAAAATGTCCAAATCACTTGGCAACGGTGTCGATCCGATGGAAGTGATTGAGAAGTACGGAGCGGATGCGCTGCGCTACACACTGGCGACAGGGAACTCCCCAGGGAATGACCAACGCTTCTATTGGGAAAAGGTGGAGGCAAACCGCAACTTCGCGAACAAGATTTGGAATGCGTCCCGTTTTGCCTTGATGAACCTGGCTGACTTCAAATACGAGGAAATCGATTTGAGCGGTGAGCTGTCTACACCAGACAAATGGATTCTCTCCCGCCTGCAAGCGACAATCACAGATGTAACCCGTCTGTCCGATGCATTTGAATTCGGTGAAGCAGGACGTGTGCTTTACAACTTCATTTGGGATGACCTGTGTGACTGGTATATCGAGATGGCGAAGCTGCCGCTGTACGGTACAGATGAAGCGGCGAAGAAAACAACCCAATCCGTTCTGGTGACGGTTCTGGATCAAACACTCAAGCTGTTGCATCCGTTCATGCCGTTCATCACGGAGGAAATTTGGCAGGCATTGCCGCACCAAGGCGAGAGCATCACAGTAGCACCTTGGCCAACCGTTAACGAGCAATGGATTTTTGCTGAAGCAGAAAGCGAAATGAACCAGTTGATGGATATCATCCGCAGCGTACGCAACATCCGTGCAGAAGTAAACGTACCGATGTCCAAGAAAATTGAGCTCTTGATCAAGCCTAGCGATGCATTGTCCGCTGAGCGCCTGACACGCGGTGAACACTACCTCACTCGCTTCTGCAACCCAGAGCGTCTGGAAATCAGTCTGGATCTGGCTACGCCTGATAAAGCGATGTCTGCTGTGATCACGGGAGCAGAATTGTTCCTTCCACTGGCAGGCTTGATCGATATCGAGCAAGAGCTGAAGCGTCTGGAAAAAGAAGTGGCAACACTCAACGGCGAAGTGGAGCGCATTGAGAAAAAGCTCAACAATGCCGGATTTATGGCGAAAGCACCTGAAAAAGTAGTCGAAGAGGAAAAAGCGAAGATGGCAGACTACATGGATAAGCGGGATAAAGTGATTGCAAGACTTGCCGAATTGAAGGGCGAATGATCCGCCATACCATCGCATATTTTTGAGAATGGAGCATTGTGGTATGCATGCAGAAGAAGGGTTTGTAGAATACACGCAAGCGCTCGACTGGCTGCATGGACTGCTCAGGTTCGGTCAACGGCCGGGGCTTGAGAGAATGCAGTGGGTTTTAGAGCAAGTAGGACATCCTGAGCGGAGAATCCCATTTATTCATGTGGCTGGCACCAATGGAAAAGGTTCAACCTGCGCATTCCTAACGCAAATGCTGATGGAAGCCGGATATAGTGTAGGTACATTTACCTCCCCTTATTTGGTTGATTTCCGTGAACGCATCCGTTACAACGGCAGCATGATCGCGGAAGAAGATCTATTGCAGCTGGTGAATGAAGTCAAGGTATGGGTGCAACGATGCGAACAAGAAACAGAGTTCGGTTCTCCTACCGAATTTGAAGTGATTACGCTGATCGCCATTCTTTATTTTTCAAGAGTGGCGAGACCAGCGGTAGTCGTATGGGAAACAGGACTAGGCGGGCGATTGGATTCGACGAACGTCGTCCTTCCGCTTATTTCGGTCATCACGAATATCGGCATGGACCATACACAAGTGTTGGGAGAAAGCTTGGAAGAGATTGCCCGGGAAAAAGCGGGGATTATCAAACCGGGTGTTCCTGTCGTCACAGGTGAGGTCAGGCCTGAACTTCTCGCGGTTTTTGAGGAGCGCGCCAGACAAACGAAGAGTACGCTATACCATATAGGTGAACATTTCCAGGCAGAGCAGGTAGAGGAGCAACTGGGTGAACAACAGTTTCGTTACAAAAGCATTCACCGTCGTGCAGAAGCATCCTACCGCCTTACCATGAATGGCATTCACCAAACAACCAATGCAGCCGTTGCTTTAATGACCATCGATATCCTGCGAAATTACTTCTCTTTCTTGCTGGAGGAAGAAGAAATATCTCGCGGTTTGCAACAAACACGTTGGCCTGGTCGTCTAGAAGTCATCTCTCCAAGACCAATGGTTATCTTGGATGGGGCACATAATCAGGAAGGAATGGAGGCGCTTGTAAGCAGTCTGGATCGGTTGTTGCCGGACGGAGTACAGTTGCATTTGCTCTTTTCTGGATTGGCAGATAAGCCGCTTGCCAAAATGGCAGAGTCGCTCGCACCAGTAAAGTCAAAAATCAAAAAGCTGCATGTGACAACCTTTGACTTCCCGCGTGCAGCCGAAGCCAATAGCTTACAAGAGTCGTTTATAGCCGGTGGCTGGGAGCAGGAGTTTCTCGATGCAGTCCCAGACTGGCGGGCGTTTCTCCATTCTTGGATGCGGGAGAAGCAATCAGCGAAGGCGGATGACTGGTTGGTCGTCTGCGGTTCGCTCTACTTCATCGCCCAAGTACGCGCATTCTTTCCCACTATAGTAGAAGAGGCAGGTGAATAGGGTGGATCAGGCCCAACACGTCCACTTTGTGGGCATCGGCGGTTATGGCATGAGTGCCATTGCCCGCGTCTTGATCGACCTTGGATACAAGGTAACCGGCTCCGATGTCGCCATGAACGATTTGGCGAAAAAGCTGGAAGCAAGAGGGGCGGTCATTCATATTGGCCATAATGCTGCCCACGTGGAGGGAGCAGACAGCATCGTATACTCCACCAGTATTTCCAAAGACAATCCTGAGGTGATCGCAGGCCAAGCATTAGGAATTCCGGTCATGCACCGTTCCCAAATGCTTGCTCGCATATTGAATGAACGCACAGGAGTAGCAGTAGCCGGAGCACACGGCAAGACGACCACGACATCGATGATCTCTCACGTGCTGGAAGAGTGTGGTGTAGACCCGACTTTCATCATCGGCGGTGAATTGATGAGTGCTGGTACCAACGCAAAGGCAGGTACCAGTGACTATGTCGTTGCCGAGGCAGACGAGAGTGACGGTTCCTTCTTGGAATACAGACCGATGTATGAAATTGTGACGAGCATCGAACCAGATCATCTGGAGCATTTCGATGGCGACTTCAACAATTTGAAACAGGCGTACGTCCAATTCTTGAGCCATCTAAAACCGGATGGAAAAGCGATCTTGTGCATAGATGATCCACATGTGCGTGAAGTCATGCCATCCGTCGAAAAAACGGTCGTGACGTATGCAGTCGATCCGAACTTCGTGGCACAAGCACAGTTTTCTGCCACTTCGATTGAATGTGGGGATCGTTGCAGCACGTGTCAGATTTATCACAAGGATGAGCGGTTGGGTGAATTGTGTCTCGTAGTCCCAGGCAAGCATAATATTGCAAATGCACTGGCTGCGATCATTGTTTGCCTAGATATTGGCCTTTCCTTTGATAAAATTGCACAGGCACTGTCTACTTTTAGCGGTGCCAAGCGCAGATTTCAAATTATCGGAGATGCACAAGGCATCCTGGTCGTAGACGACTACGCGCATCATCCGACGGAAATTATCGCCACACTAAGTGGGGCAAGGGCATCGGGCCGACGTGTGATCGCTGTGTTTCAGCCACAACGCTATACACGCACGTTTTTCCTCATGGATGAATTCAGCCGTGCCTTTGCAGAAGCAGACGAAGTGATCATCACGGATATCTACTCCCCAGCGGGAGAAGAAAAGATCGAAGGAGTCACCTCCGAAGTGCTGGTGCAAAAAATCCGCACCAACAGCCACCCACGTGCACAGTACATTCCGACGAAGGAACAAATGCAGGAGCATGTCTTCAAAGGATTGCAAGAGGGCGATCTCGTGTTGACAATGGGTGCAGGAGATATTTGGAAATCCGCATATTGGCTGGCTGAAAAGCTAGAAAAATAACGGATAGAGACGTATGAAGACTTGGAACCTACGGGTTTCAAGTCTTTTTATTTTCTACGGGAAAGTTTTGGGTAATACTGCTAAGGATGATCTACTAATGTTTTAAAAGGTATCGATGAACCAACAATGCTGGTGAGAAGAAAAAGCACGGGGCTCGTAGACCTTGACAACGCCTACCCAGTCGGAACTACAAGAAGGGGACCACGCTTGTCGAACACTTCTCCTTTGAGAAACGTCCGCCCGTAGGGTGGCTTTGGCTCGACGGTCCCCTTTTTGTAGTGGAGGCAGCCAATGAATCCCCCTGCTGGCGTGTCAGAGTCGAAGAGAACTGTGCTTTTTCTTCTCCTCCACTATGTTGACTCAAACCAAAATGCCTTTCATAAGATTTTTATTCTAAAAAATTAGTACCAGATACTAATATCTAGTGTTATAATCAGATCATAAAGACGAAAGGTGATGATCGGATGATGACAAATGCAAGCCCCTTCAAGTCACGGATTACCGCCATCGGTACGTATGTGCCGAGTCGCGTTCTTACCAATGCAGATATGGAAAAGCTAGTGGAGACATCGAATGAGTGGATTTTACAACGAACGGGAATTCATGAGCGACGTATGGCAAGGGAAGATGAATTTACCAGCGATCTGGCTATCGCTGCTATCCACGATATGATCGCAAATTATGGGAAGGATGTCCGCGATGTCGATATGATTTTAGTGGCGACCAGTACGCCAGACTATCCATTTCCAAGCGTCGCAAGTAAAATCCAGGCGCATTTTCAAGTCGAGCAGGCGGGTGCGATGGATCTCTCCGCCACCTGTGCAGGATTTACGTATGCGCTCCATACAGCAAATGCGCTCATCAGCTCAGGGTTGCATCGCAAAGTGTTGGTCGTAGGTGCAGAAACGTTAACAAAAGTAACCGACTATACGGATCGTACGACGTGCATCCTGTTTGGTGACGGAGCGGGTGCGGTGCTGGTTGAGCAGGACTCTACAGCTCCAGGTTTTTTGTCCGCCTATTTAGGTTCAAAGGGGGATGGTGGGATTCATGTATACCGATCGGGCTTGTCAACGCATATGGACGGACGAGAATTGAGTGGGAATGGATGCATGGTCCAAAACGGAAGAGAAGTGTACAAGTGGGCAGTAACAACGGTTCCAAAGGGGATGCAGGAGGTAGTGAGCCGGGCGGGCAAAACGCTCGAAGATGTCGACTGGTTTATCCCACACAGTGCCAATTTGCGCATGATCGAATCCATTTGCGAGAAGAGTGAGTTCCCTCTCGAAAAGACATTGTACAGTCTGACACACTACGGCAACACATCAGCGGCTACAATTCCTTTGTCGCTCGCCTTGGGGATCAAAGAAGGCAAAGTAAAGGCAGGGGATACGATCCTGCTGTATGGGTTTGGCGGCGGTCTCGTCCACGCTGGCCTTTTGTTCCCTTGGAATCCGTAAAACATGTTCATAAATTAAGAGGCTGTCCAGACCATTCTGGGCAGTTTTTTTGTCCCAGGACGGAAAGGTATTCTTAAAGACAGTTTTCGACTGGGGGAAGAAGAAATGGCAAACGCTGTGATATTATTCGGGCTCTGCCTTTACCTCTCGTGGGTAGATTTTCATTATAGACGAATACCCAATCGCGCATTAGGTGCAGGGTTTGTACTGATTTCTTTTATGAAATATGTTCTCTCTTCGCCGATGGAATGGCTGATGGCTGGACTCTTTGCGATTCTCTGTTTACTGGTGTTTGGCTGGATCAGCTGGCACAGGCCGCTTGCGCTTGGGATGGGGGATGTGAAGCTGTTCGCTCTAGTCTGTTATGGACTTGGGGTCCGCGATTTTGTAATTGTTCTTACGATTGCGAGCTTGGCAGCTTTGCTCGTTTCTCTCGTTTTGTTGCTGATACGAAAAGTAAGTATGAAATGCGAGGTGCCGTTCGCGCCTTTTGTGACGATTGGATTAGCTGTCATATTGTATATGAGCGAAACCTCTTGAAATGGCAAGGGGAATAGTAGTAGAACCAAATTTAATAGAATCACTAGATAGGAGTCATAACCCGTCCGAGCAAAACGTATGCTAGTACAAAGAGCCTGTGACTAGGAGGGCAAGCGTATGAGCGGACAAAATAAAAATCGTGTGACGGTCAAAATGAACGGAAGGTTCTGGGATGAAAAGCGGGACGACATCTCAAAGGAAGCAAGTAAAAAGCGCACCCCAAAGGATGATACGCCACGCGTTCGCTTTCAAGCTCCTCCCTTACCGTTTACTGACCCGTTGAAGGAAAAGGGCAACGAAGCATGGGAACGCATGATGCAGCTACGTGGAGCTACCGAGAAAGAAACGAAGCCGAACATTGAATTCGATCAGAAGTCAAATGACACCTATGAATCCGATTATTCCTTCGACGATACAGAAGAGAAGGGTTACAGGAGTAGCCTGGGTAGTCGGCTTGCAGCGTTATGGCCAAAGGGGCCCTTTTGGCGCACGACTTTAACAACAGGTGGGGCTGTAGCAATTGGCCTCTTGTTTGGATTTCTTGTGTTGACGGTCTTTTCCCAAAAGGAATTTTCCGAGTCTTACGGAAATGTTCTGAGTGATACAGTGCAGACATTAACTTCGCCGGAAGTTGGCAATGAACAAGCAGTTGTGAAAAATCGCGTAGCAGGTCCCACTTTGCCAGATGACAGTCAGCAAGCGCAAGGTGCATCGACGAATGGTAACGCAGTGAGTCAAACAGAGGTAGCTCTACAACTGCCAGCTGTAAGTATGTACGTTGCACAAGCAGGTGTATTTCAGCCGGATGCATCTCCTCAAACAGCAGTAGAACCACTGGAGAAAGCCGGAATCCCTCATCTGCTTTATAAAGACGCAAGCAAGCAGTACATGTTCGCCGCGGCTGCTCCAACAAGAGATGCTGTGCTAGGTTTTGCCTCCAGTCTGAAAAACAAAGGCATGGATGTATACGTCAAAGAATTTTCCTTTCCTGCTTTTGAGGGGGCTGTCCCTGTCGGAAAAGCTGCCAACGCATCCGCTGATCCTAATATCCGTGCCTTTTTCACCCACGGACTCAAGCTCGTCCAAACACTTTCGGCACAATCAGGGCTGATTATTACGACGGGTCAACTTTCGCCAACGGCAAAAGAAACAGCAGAATTAAAAGAAATTCACCGCCAATTTTTGGAGGAAAGCCGCCGTATGGAAGCAAAGGAAGCCTGGAAGCCATTGCTAGATGGGATGGTAAATGGGGTGAATCAAGCGCTGGCAGCAAGGGACAAAATGGCAGAAGCAAGCGCCGGCAAAAAGGTGGAAAGCGCCGAATCCTATGCGTGGCAAGTACAGGCGGGGGTTCTTGCCTTTTTCGAGAGCTACGCGAGCTGGATTCAAAATGCACGGTCATCCACATAAATGCATGTTTATATGGTCTTCGCAAGGTTTTCTTGCAGGAGGCCTTTTCTTTCTATACAGTAACTACCAGGAGCAATCAGGGATTGTTTCGCTTCTCCCCATTTGCTAAACTTATGTTTGGCAAAAAGAGAATCCCTTATAAAAAGGGAGTTGGGAAAATGGGGAAAGAAACGCTTACTCTCGTGTTTCTGTTGGTGAGTGGACTTTTGTTTGGCAGCATTATCGGGGAGATTTTAAGTCCCTGGCTACCTTTTTTGACCAAGAGCAAAGAGATTACTTGGTCGCCTGCGGCAGATTTAGAAATTTTGAAGTACGAACTGAACTTTCAGGTAAAACTAAATCTAGCCAGTATCGGAGGCTTAGCCCTCGCATTTTGGATACATCGACGAATAAAGTAGGTTGAAAAATGACGAAAAAAAATGTTCCTCTCATTCTGGCTTCATCTTCGCCGCGTCGAAGGGAGCTTCTGCAAACTTTAGGCTTATCATTTACCGTCATCACCAGTGATGTAGATGAGACGACAGCAGGCCATTTATCTGCGAGCGAAGTAGTAGAAGAATTGTCTTTGCGCAAGGCCAAGGAAGTGGCTTCTCGCTTGACGGAAGGCGTCGTTTTAGGATCTGATACGGTAGTCGTTCTTGATGGCCAAATATTGGGCAAGCCTGTTGATGAAATGGACGCATATCGTATGTTGTCCATGCTCCAGGGGCAAGAGCATACCGTTTATAGTGGAGTCGCCTTGATAGATGTGGAGACAGGCCGTGCGGAAGTCTCACATAGTCTGACAGACGTAAGAATTCGAGCTTTAACAGAGCAAGAAATCAAGTCGTACATTGCGACAGGTGAGCCGATGGATAAAGCGGGCTCATACGCCATTCAGGGTATTGGAGCCACGATCGTGGAAGGAATAACCGGAGACTACTTCACTGTTGTTGGTCTTCCGTTAGGCCTGACGTCTGCTCTTTTGACACGTTTTGGGATGCCAATATTGTAAAGTTGTCATGCTTGGAACAAGCGGCGACGGCCATACGCCTCATGAACATCTCCATGTCAGCCGTTTTCGATAATGTGAATATGGCTGGAGGCGGATATAAAATGGCAACAAATACCTGTAACAAAACGCTGTTGAAAAACGTCCCTTACTATGACCGTCCACGTGAACGACTGCTTCGCGAAGGAGCGGTCCATCTGTCTGATACTGAACTTCTTGCCATTTTACTGCGGACAGGCAGGGAACAAGAGACGGCTCATCAGCTGGCTCAGCGCTTGTTAGCCAGGTTTGGAGACCTGCGTGGTTTAGCCCAAGCTTCTCATGCTGAGTTAACAGAGCTAAAAGGAATTGGTCCAGTCAAAGCGATTGAATTGCATGCTGCGTTTGAGCTTGGGCGTAGATTGATGGGAGTGCCTCGAGAGTATAGGGCTTCTATCCGTTTACCACGGGACGTAGCTGATTTGATGTCGCCAGAGCTTGCTCATTTGACACAGGAACATTTTGTCTGTCTCTTTCTGAATACCAAGAACCACGTGATTGGCAAGCAGACGATTTTCGTAGGCAGTCTGGACGCTTCCATCGTACACCCGAGAGAAGTCTTTAAAGAAGCGATCCGTCGTAGCAGCGCATCGGTGATATGCCTACATAACCATCCGAGCGGTGATCCGACACCTAGCAGGGAAGACATCGCGATTACGCACACATTGCGTGACGCTGGTGAACTGGTGGGGATTTCATTGTTGGATCATGTTATTATCGGGGAAGGCAAGTACGTTAGTCTCAAAGAGCAAGGGTACTTGTAACAAGTTTTTCCGTGCAAGATAAATCATCGATACGTTTATGAATTCTTGTGCGCATGAAAACCTTCCACAAAAACGCGGTCGCTCTACCTTGGAGAGGCCTCGATAGAGGTTCTCTTATGCTTGTCATTTGGATTAATATTTGGAAGGAGTTTTTTTATGTTTGGTGGATTTACACGTGACTTGGGGATTGACCTCGGCACTGCCAATACACTTGTTTTTGTGAAGGGTAAAGGAATTGTGGTGCGTGAGCCTTCTGTTGTAGCGATTCGTACCAATAACAATTCCATTGAAGCAGTAGGGAATGCAGCGAAAAGTATGATTGGTCGTACGCCAGGTAATATCGTAGCGGTTCGTCCAATGAAAGACGGGGTTATTGCTGACTTTGATACTACTGCGACGATGATGCGCTATTTCATCAATCAAGCACAAAAAAATCAAGGGCTGTTTACGCGTCGTCCCAACGTAATGGTTTGTGTACCTTCGGGAATTACTGCGGTGGAAAAGCGCGCAGTCGAAGACGCTACGAAGCAGGCTGGGGCGAAGGAAGCCTATACGATTGAAGAGCCGTTTGCAGCAGCGATCGGTGCAGACCTGCCAGTGTGGGAACCGACGGGAAGTATGGTCGTTGACATTGGCGGCGGTACAACAGAAGTCGCAATCATTTCACTCGGGGGGATTGTTACTTCCCGCTCCATTCGTGTAGCAGGAGATGAGATGGACGAGGCGATCATTCAGTATATCAAGCGCCGTTACAACTTGATGATCGGGGAACGGACAGCAGAAACATTGAAGCTGGAGATCGGCTCTGCGATTGCTCCTGATGAAGTCGAGAACGTAGACATTCGCGGTCGTGACCTTGTAACCGGATTGCCAAAAACGCTCTCGGTAAGCAGCACAGAGATTGCGGAAGCATTGGCGGAAACCATTTCTGCTATCGTAGAGTCAGTGAAGGTGACACTCGAAAAAAGCCCGCCTGAACTCGCGGCGGACATCATGGATCGTGGAATTGTACTCACAGGCGGCGGTGCGCTCTTGCGTAACATGGATCGCCTGTTAAGTAAGGAAACGGGTATGCCCGTGCATGTCGCGGAAAACGCACTGGATTGCGTAGCGATTGGAACAGGTCGTGCATTGGAGAACATTCACCTGTTCAAATCCAAGCAAGGCATCACCTCTTCCCGACTAAAACGGGGTAAATAAACGGAGGGTAGGGCATGTCGTTTTTCGGGAATAAGCGGCTTATCATTGTACTTGTAGGCTTGGTCCTGCTTATCTCCGTCGTGGGCTTCACTTCTCGTGAACGGGTTAGCCTGACCTGGCCAGAAATGTTCTTCAAGGATACCTTCAGCGTGGTGCAGGGCTTTTTTTATCGCCCTGCCCAGGCTGTTTCTGGCTTTTTTCAGGAAATTGAAGATGCGTACGGTGTTTATGAAGAAAACAAGGCGCTTAAGGCAAGCTTGGATCAATACGCCCGTCTAAGTGCCGAATTGTACACACTCAAAGCAGATAATCAGCGCCTTCGAGAAATGGTGGGGGCAAAAGATTCACTTAAATCTTACAATCTTCACTTTGCGGAAGTCGTGGCGAGAAACCCTGATACATGGAACAATGTCGTTACCATCGATCAAGGATTAAAAAGTGGCATCAAAAAGGATATGGCTGTCATTACAGCCAAAGGAATGATCGGGCGTGTACAGAGTGTTGCCAACTTTTCAGCTACGGTTGAATTGTTGACGAGCTATGAGCGACGTGACCATATCTCAGCAGATATTTTGACGGAGCAGACAGTCGACGGCAAGCCTGTGTACCGTCCAATTAGTGGTGTCATCGAAGAATACGATCCGCAAGAAAGATTGCTCGTCATGCGCAAAATCCCTTGGGGACAGGCAATTAAAAAAGATCAGCAAGTTATTTCATCAGGTTTGGGAGGCGTTGTTCCTCGCAATTTGCCGATTGGCTATATTGTTCGCGTTGAACCAGATGATTATGGCTTGACTCAAACCGCCTACATCCAGCCGAGCGCTGATTTTTCACAATTGAATGAAGTCATGGTAGTAGAACGAGACTTTACGATCGCTCCCAATGGCGAATTGATCCCGCAACAGCCAACCGGACAGACACAAACACAGAAGCAAACGCCTGTGCCTCCGGCTTCACCTGCTAGCGGGGGTGGTCAGTAATGGCCCGGTTTTTATTGACGTTGGGCGTCGTGGTTATGTTTGTTTTGGAAGGTACTGTGATGCAAGTATTTTCACCTGGTACATGGGGTCTGTCTTGGATGACAGTACCCCGGTTTGCGCTTGTCTGCTGTATCTTTATATCGATGTACCTCGGCAGGCGCGAAGGCTTGTATTATGGGATCGCCTTCGGATTTTTACAAGATGTCCTGTTTGGGCAACTAATTGGAATCTATACCATGTCCATGATGGTGGCCAGCTACTTTGCAGGGATGATCGTTCTTTTGTTCCAGAGAGGATTCGGAATGGTTTTTATTACCAGCTTCCTGATTTTGTTCGGACATGAGTGGCTTTTGTATTCCTTGTTCCGCTTGTTTTCCGCTGCCCCCTTCGATGTTCAATGGATTTTGACACATCAAATTTTGCCTAGTGTGCTGTTTAATCTCGCTTTTGGCTTACTGGTATACTTTCCGATCAAGAATGTATGCAACAAGATTCTGGCGAAAAAGGAAATGCACATGCAGTAAGGGCAAAGGAGAGGAGAGTTCGTGGAAGAAGTCAAAGAACCGAAATCAGACATACCTGTTCGGCTCAATATATTGTTTGTGATTGTATTTTTGTTCTTCGCCGCCATTATTTTACGGCTAGCCTTTGTGCAGCTGGTGGAAGGCGAACAGTATACGCATGAATTGGAAAAGTTCAGTATTCGCGAACTGCCGATTTCCGCTCCTCGTGGCCGTATCTTGGATAAAAATGGCGAGGTGCTCGTTTCGAATAAGCCTGTGTACACCGTTCAATACGTTGAAGAACAAGGGCAGGACATTGATGAAGAGAAAGTTGCAGATCGTCTTGCAAAAATCCTGATTCCCGATGGCGGCAAAATTGGTACGGATAAGGAACTGTTAAAGAAGACGATTGATCTGAGATCAACTTTGCCCGTTGCTTTCAATGCGCAGGAAACAAACGATCTCAAGGCAAAGGTTGCGACGAAGTTAAAAGCCGTTCCGAAACTAGAGACCGTCGATCAGATGTCGGACTTTGAGCTGGTAAAAACCGCCATTTATCTTGGGATGCGCGTTCGTTCTCCCTTTGATGACAAGGAGAGAGCAGACCTTATAAAGAAACTGAATGCTGCCAAGAAGGGTACACCCGCTATTACGGAAGCGAACACTTCGGATTTCGAGCTGTTAAAAATGGCGATAAACGCCAATATGACCCTCACTCTGAAACTGGACAAGGAAGATCGCAATGACCTCGCCAAAAAAGTGAAGGATCAGATCGGAGTTTTGCCTACTCCCGAAGGCTTGGCAGAAAAGTCTGACATGGATTTGCTGCGCTATGCCTCGTTGTTCGACATGGATATCAAACTGCCATTGACAGAGCAGCAACGCCAATTTCAGTGGCACAAGCTCTCGTTGCTGCAGGAGATGCGTTCACCGCAGATGGCCAGCTACATTCCTAGACGAGTCAAGGTCAACATCACGGAGCAGGAAATGTTCCAAATCGAAGAACGACGCACCGAACTGCCGGGAATTAGTGTGGAGCTGGAGCCTGTTCGCCAAATTTTCGAAGATCCGGATGGTTCGGCATTTGGTACTCACTTTCTCGGGTACATCAATGCGATTCGTCCGGAGAGCTTGAAAGAATACCAGGCACAAGGCTACAACGCTATCGACCGTGTCGGTGTAACCGGTCTGGAGAGCTCCTATGAACGTTATTTGCGCGGCAAAAACGGGATTATGGAAGTGCACGTGAACAAAAATTCGGAGACGGTAGAGAAGAAGATGCACCAGGAACCTAAGCCAGGAAATGATCTTGTTTTGGCCATGGACTGGCGCTATCAAAGCAAGGTAGAGGCCATCTTGAAAGAAGAGGTAGAAGCATTCAAGAAGCGCCCGACTACGCCAAAAGAATTTAAGGACGCACACGTATTGGTGATGAATCCGAATACAGGTGAAATATTGGCGATGGCGAGTTATCCGGATTACAATTTGAATCTGTATTACGACCGCAAGAAATTCAACGAGAATTACGCCTCGCTTATTTTGCCGAACGAATCAAACCGCTTCATTTATACGCCATACCCACCTGCTTCTACCTACAAGCCGCTGTCTGTCATGATTGCGCTTCAGGAGGGGCTGACTACACCAAACGAGATCATTTATGACCGAGGCGGTTTGAATGTCGGTAACACGTATAAACGCAACTGGAAGGCAAGTGGTCATGGACCTGTTAACGCTCGTCGTGCCTTGCAGGTATCGAACAATACGTATATGTACGAAATGGCGATTCGCTTAGCAAGAAAAGGGAAAGAAGGCTGGGAGAAGCAGTTTTCTGTCTACGATTACTACAATGCCCAGTTTGGTCTTGGTGTGAAAACAGGTGTGGATTTGCCGAATGAACATACCGGTTGGGAAAACCAGAACCTTTACTACGGGAACTTGGCGGACGTGATGATTGGTCAATACGATCTGTTCACGCCGATGCAGCTGGGCCAATACGTATCAACCATTGCCAATGGAGGATATCGGGTACGCCCACATCTTGTAAAAGAAATTCGCAAAGGAACCACCGACCCGAAAAAACCAGGACAAACGCTCTCGGTTATTGAACCACAAGTGCTCAACCGGGTTGATATCGATCCGAAGCATATACAGGTGGTAAAGGAAGGAATGCGGATGGTTACTCAGCCAGGTGGTACCGTTCAACGATTCAATGGGCTGCCTTTTACGGTTGCAGCCAAGTCTGGTACGGCACAAACGTCGCAGCCAGCGGAAAATGCACTGGTTGTCGGATTTGCGCCTTATGAAAATCCTCAACTTGTTTTCGTCGTCATTGCGCCGAACAGTTTGAGAGACGGTACATCCAGTTCTGATGCTACTGGTCCAATCTCCCGTCGATTGCTCGAAGCTTACAATGAACTGAATCCAGGTGTCCTTACTGGTGGGGTTCCGAAGCCGAATCCACCGTCCTCGAAGTAACCGAAATGGTTGTCCAGGGTAATCAAGCCCAAGAGAATAATGGAGTCAAGCTCTTGTAAAATGCCAGCATCTGACCCGATTCGGCAATTTTTTCACGCAGAGCAGGAAAAATCTTTCTGTATGGCGAATGGTATCGGTCGAGGTGAAACCGGTGACGACTGTGAAAAGCAAGGTCACGATCAAAGGGACTAAAGACGGTCTCGTCTTCTTTATGGATGATACCTGTTCCTTCGACGAACTACTGGCCGATATGCGTGAAAAAATAGAGCATAGCCACCAACAGATTTTGTCGGGGCCACTCATTCGGGTATCTATAAAATTGGGAAAACGATACTGCTCACCCGAGCAACAAGAGCAGTTGACTCAAATTATTCGAACGAAGGGCAACCTGGTGATCCATACAATCGAATCTGATTTGATCACGCGGGAAGAAGCTATGGCTGAACGCCTGAAAACCCATTTTTCCATACAGGTAAATACGGTACGCTCTGGGCAAGTACTGGAGTTTGACGGTGATTTGCTCTTATTGGGAGATGTCAATCCCGGGGGGACGGTTCGCAGTACAGGAAGCATCTACGTGCTGGGGCATCTCAGAGGGTACGCGCACGCAGGTATTTCCGGTGACTCACAGGTAATTATTGCGGCTGCAGTCATGAGTCCTACCCAGTTGCGGATTGCAGATGTGATCAGCAAGCCGGGTGAGGAATGGACGAATAATTCCGGAGGCACAGAATTTGCCTATCTGGAAAATGAGATCATGCTGGTAGCGAAAATGAACTACTTGTCGCGAATCCGCCCTGATTTGGGTGAGAAAAAGCGTGAGGGTTGAGGGAAAGAGGAGGAACGGACGTGGGGATTGGAATTGTCGTAACTTCCGGTAAAGGCGGCGTGGGTAAGACGACCACTTCCGCCAATTTGGGAACGGCGCTCGCATTGTTGGGACAAAAAGTGTGCATGGTAGATACCGATATTGGCTTGCGCAATCTGGATGTAGTCATGGGACTTGAGAACCGAATTATTTATGATCTGGTAGATGTTGCAGAAGGCGCATGCCGACTGCCGCAAGCTCTGATCAAAGACAAGCGGTTTGACAATCTGGCATTGCTCCCGGCTGCTCAGACCAAAGACAAATCAGCAGTAACTCCTGAGCAGATGGAGGAAATCATTACGCAACTGAAGCGGGAATATGATTATGTCATCATCGATTGCCCTGCGGGTATTGAGCAAGGCTTCCGCAATGCAGTGGCAGGGGCTGATCAAGCAATCGTCGTGACTACACCTGAAAAAGCTGCGGTGCGTGATGCTGATAGGATTATTGGACTATTAGAGCGAGAAAAAATCGGAATGCCTAAGCTGGTAATCAATCGCGTTCGCTCCCATATGGTGAAAAATGGCGACATGCTGGATGTAGAAGACATTTTGGATTTGTTAGCCATTGACTTAATTGGTGTAGTGCCGGATGATGATCATATCATTAAATCCGCGAACCAAGGTGAGCCGGCTGTGATGAACCACGAATCACGTGCTTCCATCGCGTATCGGAACGTTGCTCGTCGCCTTTTGGGTGAAGCTGTTCCATTGCAACCATTGGAAGAAAAAGCGGGCGTGTTCCATAAAATGCGTAAATTCTTTGGATTAAAATAGGTAATACATGGCTCCCTTCTTTTATAGAGGGGAGTCACGTTTTCTAGGAGGAAACGGATGGACCTGGAAAAACGTCATTTAAAAACCATTGACTGGACCATCATTTTGATTTTGGCAGGGCTGGGTATCTTCAGCTATCTGGGGATTTCCGGTTCTGCGGCAGGTGTAGATAAGGCGCATCAGCAGGTCCTTTGGTATGTCATCGGCTTTATTGTGCTAGGTGTGACATTGCTATTTGACTATCGTCTATTCCACAACATGGCCTATGTCTTATATGCACTCGGTCTGATTCTTTTGATCGGGGTATTTCAAACGAAGCCCATTAACAATACGACAAGCTGGTATGACCTTGGTCCTGTGTTGTTTCAGCCTTCTGAACCGATGAAGCTGTTCACAATCATTACGGTGGCCCGCTTCTTGTCCAGGAGGGCAAACGATCCGGATCGGTTTTACTATTTTTATAAGCTGATTCCGGTAATGGCCTTGGTTGGTGTACCATTGCTTTTGATTTTGGTTCAGCCCGATTTGGGTACGGCCATGGTCTATACGGGGATGTTGGCCACTATGCTAATCGTTGGTGGTATACGGATGAAGCATGTATTGTATATGGTAGGGCTGGTCGGCAGCTTTTTTGCCGCCATGACACTGTTGTATCAATACAAGCAGGATATCTTTTTCAAGATAATCAAGCCGTATCAATGGGATCGGATTGTCTTTTGGATGAACCCGGATCTTGAACCGATGGGACGAGGGTTCCAGCTCAAGCAAGCATTGATTGCTATCGGCTCAGGGCAACTGTTCGGAAAAGGGATTGATACGCCGACGCAAGCGAGCTTTGGATGGGTGCCGGTAGGAGAAAGTGATTTTATCTTTACCGTCATTGCAGAAAAGCTGGGCTTTGTCGGAGCGGGCTTGCTGATGATTCTGTTTTTCGTTTTAATTTACCGAATGATTCGCATTGCGATGGAGGCAAAAGATCCGTTCGGCTCCTATGTTGTCGCGGGTGTCGTAGGGATGCTTACGTTCCAGATCTTTGAGAACATCGGGATGACGATTCAGTTGATGCCGATTACGGGTATTCCGCTTCCGTTCATTAGCTATGGAGGGAGCTCGCTTGTAACCAACTTTCTGATCATTGGTGTGGTGCTCAATATTGGGATGCGCAAGGACAAGTTGCGTTTTGATTAAAGGAGTAGTTCCAAAAGTCATCTGGTTCTCGCCGCTTTCTCGGTGCTGAATAGATGACTTTTTGAACACTCACGAAATGCGTGACAAATGCAAATACTTATGCTAAAATCATCCTAAGTTAACCATTTTTACAAGTTATAGTGTTTGATTGATTGGTATGGAGTCGTACGTATTGTGAGTGACGTCACCAATTGTCAATCGCAATTCGTATGACTTTTTTTCCTTGACGCAAAAGGCTTATCTGTAAAAAAGAGGTTAACGCTACACTCTTTCGCCTCGTGGGGCGTAATGTTCAGGGAGGTTTTGTTTCATGCAACAAGGTATCGTAAAATGGTTTAACGCAGAAAAAGGATACGGCTTCATCCAAGTAGAGGGTGGCGACGACGTATTCGTACACTACAGCGCAATCCAGTCAGAAGGTTTCAAATCTCTTGACGAAGGTCAAAAGGTTGAGTTCGAAATCGTTCAAGGTAGCCGTGGACCACAAGCTGCTAGCGTAACTAAACTGTAAATTTGACAGATTCAAAGGCAGTCTCTCAATAGGGAGACTGTCTTTTTTGCGTATTTACACCCGATACGCTTGGAGCAGTGGAGAGGGTCAACGGTCGTCATAAAGCAGGTAGACAAGTCATAGGATGATACTAAAGGCTTGGCCTGCGGAGGGATGGACATGTTTGAAAGAGTAGATCGCGTAAAAGAAAGACGGAGGGAGCGTTTGGAACGAATCCGAACACAGTCACGAGACAGCTATACTCCCTACGTCGATGATTGGAAAGATCCCATCGAAGAAACGCCAAACCCATTCAGTTACTCGCCGCGCGAGAACGAAATGATGGACCAGCCACCGTCCCATGAAAAGTGGGGCGTGCAAATTTTAGCATCTGTCTTGTTGATTGGAGCTGCTTATGTTTTGTTTCAAACGACGCTGATCCCTGCCTCTTGGAAAAGCTCCGCGAGGGAAGTCATGACACGGGACTTTAATTTTTCAGGAGTAGCGGACTGGTATGAAGCAAGATTTGGTCCGATCCCGACGATGCTTCCTTCGATACCTGCCACTCCCTCTGCGGTGCCAGCCACGAGCACGACGAAGGACGCAGCTGCTGTGTGGAAGCTTCCCAGCAGCTGGAAAGTCGTAAAATCCTATGATCCAGAGAGCGCAAATGTGATCCTGCATACGGGAATGAACGATCAAATCACGATCGGTGAAGCTGGCTGGGTCGCTTTTGTCGGTGAAAAGCCTGATTATGGGACGACAGTGATTGTTCGTCTAACCAAAGGACGGGAGATATGGCTGGGCAATCTCGATAGTATAGGGGTGACGAAGGACGAGGTACTAACGCCTGGTCAAGTCATCGGAACCGCTCGGGTAATGGATCAGACATCACGTCATCTGTATGTAGGGGCAAAAGTGAATGAGCAATTTGTCAATCCCTTGGAAGTGATTCCGTTTGAATAGGGGAGGCTGGCTCGACATTCGATTTCGCATTCACCTGCTTTTTTGGGCGGTGATCGGCTTGTCCGTGGTGACAGGCCATTTTTTGGAGGTCATTACGTTGTTTGTCATTGTGCTGATCCATGAATTGGGGCATGTAGCGATGGCGCGTGAGCTCGGATGGACCGTAAAGGAAGTGCAGCTTCTGCCTTTTGGTGGAGTAGCGACGATGGAAGACTCGTACGCCACAGACCCAATGGATGAGATTGTCGTGGCACTCGCTGGGCCCTTCTTAAATATGGTGATGATGGCTGCTTCGTACTTGTTTTGGTTTATGGGGATATGGACAGAAGAGTGGGCCCGCTTTTTCTTGGTAAGCAATTTGACGATTGCACTGTTTAACCTGTTGCCGATTTGGCCGTTGGATGGCGGGAGAATCTTGTTGGCCGTTCTATGCTGGTTTATGTCATATAGGCAGGCGACGATGATATCGATGACAGGGAGTACGCTGTTTGCAGGGATCATGGTGGGGATGTCCAGCTTGGAGTTGAAGTACAACGTAGCAGTTATCGGGATTTATTTATTGGTGTTGAACATTCAGGCATTTTTACGGTTTCCTTATCAATTTTTTCGCTTTCTTGTGGAAAAATACGACAGGCAGCAAGAAGAAGCTGCCGTTCAAGCGATACGCGTGCATCCCGAGGAAACGGTACTGGCTGTCTCGCACAAGCTGCGGCGGGGATGCTCCCATCTTTTCTACGTGCAAGGGGCGGGTCTCTTGGCAGAGGAACAGCTTTTGTATGCCCTTCTTTTTGAGCAAAAGCACAACGCCGCAGTGGGCAGGCTCCTTTAGACCTTAGTCAGCAGGAGCGATCCATTCCATCAGCCAGCAATCACGCATGCTTCCTTCGTGCCATTCGTGCAGAGGAAGCTCTTTTACTTTTCGAAAGCCACATTTTTCGTAGCAACGGAGGGCTCGTTCATTCCAGGCTTGCGGGTCAATCGCTACTTTTTGTGCTCGTTTTTCCGTGTGAAGATAGTGGAGGATGGCTTTAACAAGCTGAGTACCGATACCGCGATTCCAGTAAGCAGGTTCTCCGATGAACTGGTCCATGCCGTAAACGACGTCGTCTTTTGCATACCCATACAGTTGTTTTTCCGGGGCATCGAGCGGATAAAATTGCGCATAGCCAATCGGTTTGTCCGCGTACAAGATCAGGCAGCGAGTTTCACCATCTTCTTCCGGGAAAAAGCTTTGCTGCACGAGCTTCTCGTCATGCGGCCGATCACGACCTTCATAATAGGCCAAGACGCGCTCGTCAGAAAGCCATTTGACTAAGTGAGCGGTATCCTTGGGGGATAAGGCTCTTATTTTTAGATCACCAGCATGAATCATGGTTTATCTCCTTTACCTTGACTTGGTAGCTATGTTAGATTACTTCCTATGAGCCCGGTTATCCTTCTTTTGGGCAACGTTTGCACGGGGAATAAGGAGTGAAGGCAGTGAAACAAGTAGCGATCAGTGCACAAGGTGGCAGCATCCGCATCGCATTTATAGAAAACGGGAAATTGCAGGAATGGCGTACACAGGATGTAGGGGCACACGCAAGTGTTGGTGACATTTATCAAGGACGGATCGCAGATGTGAAGCCTGGCATCCAATCCGCCTTTGTTGATATTGGTACAGGCCAAAATGCTTATTTGTATGTAGATGACACGGTCGGTGTAGAGTCGGGTGGAGCAGCGAAACCAAGTATTGCGGAACGCGTTCACGTAGGACAAAAGGTATTGGTTCAAGTGACTAAAGAGGCGATGGAAATGAAGGCGCCAAAAATCTCGATGCGGATCAGCTTGCAGGGGCGTTACCTGGTGTACCTTCCGACTGAAGAAAGCATATCGCTTTCGCGTAAAATAACCGATGATACCAAACGAAAACGACTGCAACAGGTGATCTCTTCGACAGTAGCGCAAGGAGAAGGCTGTATTCTGCGCACGGAAGCGGCGGAAGCAGAAGAGCAGACACTCATTCGTGAACTGACCTATTTGCGCAATCGCTGGCAGGATATGCTGCGAACAGCGGAGGGACTGCGCTCGACCGGGCGGATTTTTCAGGATGCAGAGTTGATCGAGGTGGCGCTCCGAGATGGCTTGGCAAACGGAATGGATGAGCTGTTGGTAGAAGGTGCGGCGACTCATCAGCAGGTAAAAGCGGCGTTGGCAGCTTTTGCTCCGGAAGTACAAGAGAAGCTTCGCTGGTATCAGGGCAAACAGCCGCTCTTTGACTTCTTGGGTGTCGAGGCGGAGCTGATTCGTGCTCGTGATCGACATGTGCCGCTTAAGAGTGGAGGGTCCTTGGTCATCGACAGGACAGAAGCGATGACGGTCATCGATGTAAATACCGGTTCGTTCACAGGTGGGGGAGGGCAACAGCGGGAGCAGGCAGTGACGGCGACCAATCTGGAGGCAGCAACTGAAATTGCCCGGCAGCTGCGCTTGCGAGACATCGGTGGCATCGTGATCATTGATTTCATCGACATGAAAGAGCAGAGCAATAAGGAGCGAGTGATCTCGCGATTGAAACAAGAACTGGCGAAGGACCCTGTGCCTTCGACTGTTCTCGGGATGACGGCGCTCGGATTAGTCGAGATGACGCGAAAAAGAGTTCGTGCGAGCCTGATGGAGCGGTTGACAGAGCCGTGTGAGGCATGCAAGGGCCGAGGGAGAGTTTGGCGAGTAGACGAGCTGTTCCGGCGCTTGTACGTTGAAGTCACGGCACTGGCAAAGAGCCAAGATGTGGAGGCTGTTCTCGTGGACATGCCGCCAAGATTGTTGGATATGATAGAGGCGTGGGAAAAAGCAGAGGCAATAACATGGCCTGTCCATGTCTATAAGCAGCTTGTCCCTTCTATGAGCCCAGACGAGTTTCGAATTGGATACGTCGGAAATCGGGCAGAGGCACAGCGTTTACAATCGAAATAACTTGACTGGGCTATTGTATCTATGATAACCTAATGGTTGTCATGCAGATATGCCTCGTGCATACTGTAACCGCACGAATCAGGTACATAAGCCGTCGCTCGTCGACGCACCTGTAAAGGCGAGTCTGAGTATAGGAGGTGCACACAGTGTACGCAATTATCGAAACCGGTGGAAAGCAATACAAAGTTGAAGAGGGAGCAGTTCTCTTCATCGAGAAATTGGCTGGCAACGAAGGAGACGTTGTTACTTTTGACAAAGTTCTCTTCGTAAGCAAAGACGGCAAAGTTACTGCAGGAGCTCCTACAGTAGCTGGTGCAACGGTAACTGGTAAAGTAGAAAAACACGGTAAAGCTGCAAAAATTATCGTGTACAAATACAAAGCCAAGAAAAACTACCGTCGCAAGCAAGGTCACCGTCAACCATTCACCAAAGTTGTGATCGAGAAGATCAACGCTTAATTGGTGACTTGTTATGATTGAAGTGATCGTGAGCCGTGCGCAGCACGGTATCCATGAAATTAGTATTTCCGGACATGCCAATGCGGGTGCCTATGGGGCAGACATCGTTTGTTCTGCTGTATCAGGCATCAGCTTTGGTATATTAAACGCCATCCAACCTTTGACCGGCATCACTCCTGATGTCGCTGTCGCACAAGAAGGCGGTGGGTTCTTGAAGTGGAGTCTTTCTTCTTCGGATGATGAGACTGCACGCGAGAAACAACAGCTTTTGGCAGAGAGCATGGTAATTGCTCTTTTGTCGGTTGAGGCGAATTACGGTAAATACGTAAAAGTAAATGATCGTAAATGGCAGGGAGGTGTCTGATATGAACATGCTGTTTAACTTGGACCTTCAGTTTTTCGCATCGAAAAAAGGGGTAGGTTCCACAAAGAACGGTCGCGATTCCATTTCCAAACGTCTGGGCGTGAAACGTGGCGACGGGCAATTCGTTACTGCTGGTAACATTCTCGTTCGTCAACGCGGAACAAAGATTTACCCAGGTGCGAACGTAATGAAAGGCGGAGACGACACTCTGTTTGCAACTGCAGATGGTGTTGTTCGTTTCAAGCGTCTGGGCCGTGATCGCAAACAAGTTGTGATCGAGCCAGTTGCTTCCGAAGCGTAAATATTTGTTAAGAAAAACCCAGCGATATAGCTGGGTTTTCTTTTTGTCCGGGTCTTTTTTAACGAGGAGGAATTTGAAAATTCTGGAGCGCATAAAAACTTCCAGTAAAACGCGGTCGCTCTTCTATGATTTTGCCTCGAAAGAGGTTTTTTTATGGTACAATAGATGGGAAAGATATTCTTATCGACTTGGGTGAATGTGATGGGGGACGAGCGGAGGCTGTTTACGCATCAGACAGACCAACTGCTGACCGTTCTGAACAGGCAGCGGCATGACTGGTTGAACCACGTTCAGGTTCTGCTCGGCTATTTGCATTTGAACCGTACTGAACAAGGAGAGGCCCATTTGAAGCGCATCGCACAGATGGCGATGCAGGAATCGATGGTAGCCCGATTGAATAGCTCCTTGTTGTCCGTCTTCTTCTTGACATTTAACGCACTGAACAATGAATTGCTTTTAGAAGTGGACGTGTGCAATCATGTGGATCTCACGCGAGTAGTTTTGAGCGAGCAAGACTTGTTTCAGTTGGTGTCAGAGATATTATGCACAGTGAACGATCATGTAGACCAGAGCGGGTACGAACCAGCCAGCATGCAGGTAAGCTTGCAGATGGATGAGTGTGGCGTTCATTTTCGTTTTGACCTGGCCGGTATACTTCATGCATCCGGAATGGAAGAATTGGAAAAGCTGATACGTAAAAGCGAACAGAGTACGGTGGAGGTCACCGAGTGGATACATACGGAAGAAGAATGGGTCCTGAATTTGGTGGTTCCATTCGCGGAATGAAAGAGGTGACACCATGTTTGTCGATCAGGTAAAAGTATATGTAAAAGGCGGGGACGGTGGTAACGGAGCCGTCTCCTTTCGCCGGGAGAAGTACGTACCGCTGGGTGGTCCAGCAGGTGGAGATGGCGGTCAAGGTGGAGATGTCGTGTTTGTCGTGGATGAAGGTCTGCGTACACTGGTAGATTTCCGCTATCAACGACATTTCAAAGCACCACGCGGAGAGCACGGCCGCAACAAATCTCAGCACGGAGCAGGCGCGGAAGATATGATCGTGCGCGTGCCACCGGGAACAACTGTCATTGATGATGATACCAAAGAAGTGATTGCCGATCTCGTGGAGCAGGGGCAACGTGCTGTGATCGCAAAAGGCGGACGCGGTGGACGAGGCAATATTCGTTTTGCCAACTCTTCGAATCCAGCCCCACACATCTCGGAGAACGGAGAGCCAGGTCAAGAGCGTTACATTGTCATGGAGCTCAAGCTGATTGCAGATGTGGGCTTGGTTGGCTATCCAAGTGTAGGAAAATCCACGCTGCTGTCCAGTGTAACAGCGGCGAAGCCAAAAATTGCAGCGTACCACTTTACGACGCTGACACCGAATCTGGGTGTTGTGGACTTGGGCGAGCAGAGCTTCGTAATGGCTGACTTGCCAGGATTGATTGAAGGCGCACATGAAGGTGTGGGTCTTGGTCACCAATTCCTGCGTCACGTAGAGCGTACGCGCTTGATCGTCCATGTGATTGACATGGCAGCGGTAGATGGACGCGATCCATACGAGGATTATTTGCAGATCAACCGAGAGCTGACAATGTATAACCTGAAGCTCGAAGATCGTCCGCAAATTGTAGTCGCGAACAAAATGGAATTGCCAGAAGCAGAGGAAAACCTGCGTATTTTCAAGGAAAAGGCTCCAGATGTGAAGGTGTACGAGATCTCTGCTGCAACCCGTCAAGGCGTACAAGAATTGATGTATGCGATCGGGGATACCTTGGCGACGATTCCGGACAAGCCTGCTGTCGAGGAAGTTGCGGAAGTGGAAGAGCGCGTGGTGTTCCGAGCAGAAAAAGAACCAGAGGCATTCGAAATTACGCGTGATAACGAAGTATTTGTCGTCAGCGGTGAAAAGATCGAGAAGCTCGTACGCATGACGAATCTGAACAGCTATGATGCAGCCCAGCGTTTTGCAAGACAAATGCGCAGCATGGGTGTAGATGATGCTCTGCGCAAGCTGGGAGCAAAAGACGGGGATACCGTTCGGATCGGCAAATTAGAGTTTGACTTTGTGGAGTGACAAAAACCATGATTGATATCCCATCACTGAACCCATTTTTGGGGGATAAACGACTCCAACGCGGTGCGACGCTACCGCTAATCATCTCCAAGCAGGTGAAGACACCTGTCCAAGTTATGGTTGAACATGCAAAGGGCAGTTATCTCGTAGTTTCCTGTGAGATGAAGCCTGAAACCAAAGCAGAGCTTCTCGGATCAACTGTACGCATTCGTTGGGAAACGGATGCGGCAGTGAACACCATTGATTTGGAGGTAGTTTCCGAGCAAACGCTTTGGCCGATCAAGCTTTTAGGGATGATTCCGATTAGTGTAGGGGTAGAAATTACACAAAAGCGCAAGCAGGATCCCATCTCCCCCGATCTCGGTATTTCTGTCCCTTACAAGGTGATGGGAGCTAGACCGATCGAAGAAAAAGGCGAGGCAGTGTTGCTGAAATTCTCTCCAACCCGTCTTGTTTTGGGAACGGACGGTTATGTGTCGAAGGGCGATTTTCTCCACTTGTCTTTCAAGATACCGAAGCAAGCGCAGGAGATCGTCATGATGGCGAAAATCGTGGAAAAAACGTTCCAAGACAAACAATCGATCATTGAATTAATCTTTACGGATATCAATGAAAAGCATCATGAACTCATCAAAGATTACTATAAAAAGCTCTCAACTACCGCTTCTTCCTAAGGAAGCGGTTTTTTTCCTTTGATGTTCCCGTGAAGAAGGTATATAGTAGAGTACATAGAGTTCTAAATCGAGCCTGTTCACTTCATGATTTGTTGTGTACGCTTTCCTGAATAAATTCTTGTGAAATCATTCACTTTTGATTATTCGAATCCGTTGTCTGTTTCGCTTTGTGAAAAATGTTACAAGCAATTTTAAACCGGATTTTCAGGGAGAATAGCGGCCGTTACTCGTATGAACAGGCATCGAGAATGAAAGGCCTCTATTCCAAAGCAAAGGAGGACGTTTTTTTTATGTCTCAAACAACTACGCAACAAGCTCAAGCTGCTGCTGAAGTAGCAAGCACTGCTACTCTGGCACCAGCGCAGCAACAAGATGTACTCGATCAGTTGATGAAACCAGAAATCCAAGAGTCACTGAACGTATTGGTGGCGAACCTGCCTAAATTGGCGGAACTGACAACTCTTTTGACCAAAACATATGATCTGGTACAAACAGTAGCAAATGATCACGTATTGATCGACGACATCAAAGGCGGAATGGAAGAGTTCGTAAAACCGATCTCTGATAAAGCGAAAGGTATTGCGCAAGCAGCCATTGAGGCCAATGACCGTGTTCATGTAGAAGAGTCTACGATCGGTTTGTTCGGTATTCTCAAAATGCTCAAAGATCCGCAAGTACAAAAAACATTGCGTTTCGCACAAGCATTCCTGGAAGTAACCGCAGAACGTCAACAACAAAAACGCTAATATTTTTATTATGGAATGGAAGACAAGGACGGAGGATTGGGCATGGCGAAGCATATTCTGATTCTAGGCGGCGGTTATGGCGGTTTGCTCAGCGCATTGACTGCACGTAAATACATGACGGCTGAAGAAGCGTCGATCACGGTGGTAAACCGTTTTCCTACTCACCAAATCATTACGGAACTGCACCGCTTGGCAGTAGGAAACCTGTCTGAACAAAACGTGGCGCTCCCTCTGGAAAGATTGCTGCGTGGCAAAGAGATTAACCTCGTAGTGGACACGGTAGAAAACATTGGTCTCGATTCCCAACGTGTAACACTGGCGAGCGGCGAGTCCATTAAATACGATGCTTTGGTTATTGCGCTGGGTAGTGAAACCGCATTCTTCGGAATCCCAGGTCTGCAAGAGTACAGCTTTACACTGAAGTCTGTAGAAGAAGCAAATCGTCTGCGTGCACACCTCGAAGAGCGCGTGATTGAATACAAGACGAGCAAAAATAAAGCAGATGCTACCTTCGTTGTAGGTGGTGGCGGCCTGACAGGTATCGAGCTGGTTGGGGAATTCGCTGATATGCTGCCAAATCTGTGCCATAAACACGGCGTAGACTTTGCAGACGTATCCATCTACTGTGTAGAAGCAGGTCCATCCATTTTGGCTGGTTTTGCTCCTGACCTGGTTGAGCGTGCGAAAACGAGCTTGGAAAAACGCGGCGTTCAATTCCTGACAGGCGTACCTGTAACGGAAATGAAAGAAACCACGGTTTGCCTGAAAGATGGCGGTACCATCGAAACCAAAACAATGGTATGGACAGGTGGCGTACAAGGAAATCGCGTAGTAGCTGAGTGCGGCGTGGAAGTAAACCGCGGGCGTGCAACTGTTACAGAATTCCTGCAATCCACTTCTCACCCTGATGTATTCCTCGCAGGTGACAGTGCGGTCGTAATGGGGCCAGAAGGTCGTCCATTCCCTCCGACTGCGCAGCTGGCATGGCAAATGGGAGAAGTAGTTGGTCACAATCTCTTCGCGCACTTCAACGGCACCAAAATGGATACTTTCAAACCGGTATTCTCCGGTACACTGGGTAGCCTGGGCCGTAAAGACGCGATCGGAACAATCGGTGCAAGCCAACTGAAGCTGAAAGGCCTGCCTGCAACCTTGATGAAAGAAGCGAGTAACGTTCGCTACTTGACTCATATTAATGGTTTGTCCTCTTTGGCATACTAATTGAATCAGGAAAACCCGGGATCATGATGTCCCGGGTTTTTTTGTGCTTGTTTATCCGTTTCCGCTGGGGTCTTCAATCACGTTTGGGGACTGTGCCATTTTTTTACCTCGCATGTCATTGCCAAACTGATCGAGACTGCTTGGCTTACCAGCTGGGTGATTGTTGCGGCGCTCCGATTTATCTGACTTTCCACGTCCGGCCATTTGCCTTTCACCTCCTCCATACGATACGCATTATTGTGCGCGAAGAAGCTCTCCCTCATGTAATCAAAGTAAACCAAATATGATCCGATGAAAAAAAGTGACGGATAAGGATTGTCACATTACATGCTTTCCGTTATAATGTCCTCTATGAAGAAACAACTGTTTTTCTCGGGAGGACACAACGCATGAAAAAGGAAGAAAAATTCTACTTGATTCGATCTGACATCCTGCCAGAATCGATTGCCAAAACGATTGATGCCAAGAAGATGCTGGAATCCGGCGAAGTGGATACCGTGAATGAAGCGGTTGAACGGGTAGGATTGAGTCGCAGTGCTTTTTATAAGTACAAAGATGGCATTTTTCCGTTCAATGCGATGATGAGCGAAAAAATTATGACGTTTACTTTCTCTTTGGATCACATGTCAGGTTACTTGTCCAAAGTGCTCACCTATGTAGCAGATCAAGGTGGAAACGTATTGACCATCAATCAGACGATACCACTTCAAGGGATTGCTACCATATCCATGTCAGTCGATATGGCTAATCTTCGCGTATCTAGCACGGAGTTTTTGGATAGCTTGCAGCTGATCCCAGGCGTCCGCAAAGCGATGATCGTCGGTAGAGGCTAAACAAAAAAACAATCAAAGAAAAGGTAGGGGAGAGAGACATGGAGAAGCAGAGCATTAAATTGGGATTGATGGGTTTTGGAACAGTCGGGACTGGTGTCGTACGCATTATTCAAGCGCATCAGGAGGATTTGCAAAAGCAAACCGGCCTCAGTATTGAGATATCCCGTATTCTTGTTCAGGATGCGGAAAAATCTCGCAATATTTCATCCATGGAAAGCACGCTGACCACTGACCCTGCTAGTCTTTTGGATGATCCGGAAATCGAAGTCATCGTAGAAGTGATTGGCGGCATTCACCCTGCCAAGGAATACATTTTGGGTGCACTCGAACGTGGCAAGCACGTAGTAACAGCCAACAAAGATCTGATGGCGTTGTACGGAGCCGAAATTTTAGAGAAAGCGCAAGAAAAGGGCTGTGACGTTTTCTACGAGGCAAGCGTGGCAGGCGGAATACCGATCTTGCGCGCGTTAGTTGAAGGGTTCTCCTCAGACCGTATCGCGAAAATGATGGGGATCGTCAACGGAACGACCAATTACATCATGACCAAAATGAGTCAAGAGGGCGCAGACTATAGCGAGGTATTGAAAGAAGCACAAGCACTGGGCTATGCGGAGCAGGACCCAACCTCTGATGTGGAGGGCTTTGATGCCGCCCGCAAAATGGCGATTCTGGCAACGCTGGGCTTCCGTGTACCGATGAAGCTCGAAGATGTGGACGTAAAAGGGATCAGTTCCGTGAGCAAGGAAGATATCGCCTATGGCAAGCAACTGGGCTATGAAATCAAGCTGCTCGGACTGGCTCGTCGTGACGAAGAGGCGATTGAGGTAAGTGTGCAGCCGACTCTGGTTCCGAAATCTCATCCACTCGCTTCCGTAAATGGTGTCTTTAATGCCGTGTACGTACATGGGGAAGCGGTAGGAGAAACCATGTTTTACGGGCCGGGCGCAGGTGAATTGCCGACTGCTACCGCCGTTGTGTCTGACCTGGTCACTGTCGTCAAAAACAGAAAGCTAGGAGTGAACGGACGCGGAATGGTTGCTCCATACAAAGAAAAAGTATTGAAAGAAGACAGCGAAAAATTCTCGAAATACTTCCTGCGCATCGTAGTTGCAGATAAACGCGGTGTTCTTGCTCAAATTACACAACTGTTGGCAGACAAAAATATTTCCCTTGAGCAAGTCATCCAGCAACCGTTTAACAACGGACGTGAAGCGGAGATTATCATGATTACACACATGTCCTCAAAAAGTGACATGGATGCGGTACTGGCTTACATGGAGCAGATGGATATCGTATCAACTGTACAGAGCTGCTACCGTGTAGAAGGAGGAGACAAATAATGGGTTCTGATCGACAGTCTGGCATCCTGGCACGTTACCGGGAATTTCTCCCGATCACAGATAAAACTCCGCTGGTCAGCTTGCATGAAGGAAACACTCCCTTGATCCATGCCCCGAACCTATCCAAACAATTGGGGGTGGAGCTGTACGTTAAGTACGAGGGGCTCAATCCGACCGGCTCTTTTAAAGATAGAGGCATGGTCATGGCTGTAGCCAAAGCGGTAGAAGAGGGAAGCAACACAATCATGTGCGCGTCGACGGGGAATACGTCAGCAGCAGCAGCGGCGTATGCGGCACGCTCAGGGTTGCGTTGCATCGTCCTGATCCCGAACGGCAATATCGCACTGGGCAAGCTGGCACAGGCAATCGCCTATGGCGCAGAAGTCATCGCGATTGACGGTAATTTTGATGAAGCACTGGATATCGTTCGCGAAATCACAGCGAAAGAGCCGATTACACTGGTGAATTCCGTGAACCCTTACCGGATCGAAGGACAAAAGACCGCGGCATTTGAAGTGTGCGATGCGCTGGCGGACGCACCTGACATTTTGGCCATTCCAGTTGGTAACGCAGGTAACATTACAGCATACTGGAAGGGTTTCGAGGAATATTTCGCAGCTAAAAAATCGAGTCGCTTGCCTAAGATGTACGGATTCCAGGCAGCGGGAGCAGCTCCGTTGGTTCACGGCGAACCAGTAGCCAACCCTGAAACGATTGCGACAGCTATTCGCATTGGCAACCCAGCGAGCAAGGATGGCGCTTTGAATGCTATTTCGAAATCAAGCGGTCTCGTCGATAGTGTAACGGACGAAGAAATTTTACATGCCTATCATTTGCTGGCGAAGAGTGAAGGTGTGTTTTGTGAGCCTGCCTCGGCAGCATCGCTGGCTGGCATTATCAAGCTGCATGAGGCTGGAAGGCTTCAACCTGGCAGCCAGATCGTGTGCGTATTGACTGGAAACGGACTAAAAGATCCAAACATCGCTTTGAAGCTGGTAGGTGAAGAGCCGCGTTCTGTTCCGGCGACACATGAAGCTGTGATGGAGCTGGTTCGTCAAAGTGGGAGAGAAATTGTATCATGAATGGACGACGTGTAAAAGTAACCATACCGGCAACGACAGCGAATCTGGGACCAGGATTCGATGCGCTGGGAATGGCTTTCCAGTTGTATTCTGTTGTAGAAATGGAAATCAGCGATCATACGACGGTAGAGATGATGGGCAAGGAGCTGCAAGGAACACCGACGGACAAAAATAATCTTCTGTACAAGGTTGCGGCGGGTTTGTTTCAGGAAGCAGGTCTCGCTATTCCTGAGCTCGCGATCCGTGCTTCCAGTGACGCTCCCCTGACGAGGGGATTGGGTAGCAGTGCCGCTGCGATTGTAGGTGCACTCGTAGCGGCTAACCATCTCGCTGGCGAACCATTTACGCGTGAGCAGTTGTTTGAAAAGGCAACACGCCTGGAAGGGCATCCGGATAATGCAGGAGCTTCGATGTTTGGCGGTATCATTGTTGCGACGATGCCTGAGGTACCAGGGGAACCCATTCCTTATGTGCGGTTTTCTGCTCCTGCGGGATTGCAGACTCTTGTGGTGATCCCAGAATTCATGCTCTCGACAGAAAAAGCGCGGAACGTCTTGCCACAGGTGTACAGCAGAGAGGATGTTGTATATAATGTGGGTCATAGTAGTTTGCTAGTTGCTGCACTGGCACAAGGCAGACTAGACCTGATGGGGCGGGCAATGTCGGATCGGCTGCATCAGCCGTATCGAGCAAAGCTTGTACCTGGCTTGAACGAAATCCTGGACAAAGCGACTGAACACGGGGCACTGGGGGCTGCTTTGAGCGGCGCTGGACCGACGATCCTCTGCTTTTTCTCTTCAGATGAAGAATTAGAGAAGCTGCGTGCTTTTGTGGACAGAGTGATGAAAGGGCACGACATCTCGTACCGCGTGATGATCTTGCAACCGGACGAAAATGGCGTACAGGTAGAAATCCATCAGAGATAGACCATAGTGGATAGGAGTAGCCATGGAGAAGAAACTTGCTTTTCTAGGACCGCGTGGAACGTTTACCGAAGAAGCAGCGAGGATATTGTCGCTCGGACAAAAGCTATCTTTCGTTCCGTACCCAAGTATTATTGAAGTACTAGACGCTGTTTCCAAAAATGAAGTGGCATACGGTGTTGTACCGATGGAAAACTCCATTGAAGGAACGGTCAACTCTACACTCGATTGGCTCATTCACGAAGTAGATCTGCCCATTTTGGCGGAGCTCGCACTGCCGATTACGCAAAACTTGTTGGTGGCAAAAAGAGAGCACCCATTGCCTTTGTCCGCAATTAAGAGAGTAATGTCACATCCTCAAGCGATTGCACAAAGCCACAACTTTTTGCGTGAGAATTTGCCGGAAGCAGCGATTGAAACGGTAAACAGTACGGCATTGGCTGCAAAAATGGTGAGTGAGCATCCAGAAGAGCCGTGGGCTGCTGTTGGAACTCGATTGAATGTAGAGATTTATCCATTGGAGTTTGCACGTGAACAAATTCAAGATTATTCGAATAACTACACGCGCTTTGTTCTTGTCGGTCAGGAAAGTCTTGAGCTGCCGGTTTCCCGCAAGGAAAAGACGACCATACTGGTCACGCTGCCGGAAGATTTCCCGGGAGCCTTGTATCAAGTGCTGGCTGCTTTTGCTTGGAGAAAAGTCAACTTGTCTCGCATCGAATCACGTCCAACGAAGAAAGCACTCGGAAGCTATTATTTTGTCATCGACATTGAGCAGAAGATGGACGACGTCTTGTTGCCAGGAGCGTTTGCGGAGATTGAAGCTATTGGTTGTCAAGTTCGCCAGCTCGGGACGTATCCATTTTATATGCATCAGACCAATTCCTAGAGGGATTGGTTTTTTCTTTTTCTGCTCCCTCCCAACAAAGGAGTGGCGTCAAGGAGCAAAACGCCCATGACTGCATACGATGTTAGGGAGTTTGGTGCAAGGGAGGAGAAAAACATTGAGAATACACATCGTCCAAAAAGGCGATACGATGTGGAAGATCGCCAAAAGATATGGCGTCGATTACAAAGAACTGTTACGCCTTAATAGTCAATTAAAAACTCCCGATACAATTTATCCTGGAGCGAGAATCAAGATTCCGGCGAAACAAGTTCCTGTCCGACCACCGCAAAGAACAACGCCCCCCCATCCAATGAGTGAGGCGGCCCCTTATGTGAAAGAAAGACCGATTACGGAAGAGGAAGAGATGGAGGTACCGCAAGAAATCGAGAGGCGGCCAATTGAGCCGGAAGAATCAGGAGAGGTGGAAATCGAATCAAGGGAGGAGACCAGACCTACCCTACCGCCGGCTCCCATTCCCACCAGACCACCCAAGGAGATGCCAAAGCCGCCAGTCCCTACTGTTTCACCCGAGGTAGTCAGGCCAACTGCACCACCAACATTACCGCCACCTCCACCGACACGGCCAATCCCAAAACCAACAGAGCCGATTGAAAAACCAATTGAAGAACTAATTGAAAAACCTGCAGAACCGATTGAGAAGCCACCGTATAAACCACCGAACATTTCAGGCAAGCCAAATGTGCTGCCACCGGTTCCGCCTGTTCCTATACGTCCACTCATACCGACTCCACCTCCAACCAGAGTGAGTCCGTATATATATCCACCAGCGATTCCACCGAATCAAAATGTGCCCAACATCCCATATAGACCGCCGACTCAGGTCTTGCCATTACAGCCTACACGACCACCAGCATATGTATGCCCACCTTGCCCACAGCCGAATTATCCACCACCACGGGTAAGTCCGTTGCAACCGATGCAGCCAAACTACCCGCCACCACGGGTAAGTCCGTTGCAACCGATGCAGCCAAACTATCCGCCGCCAGGGGTAAGTCCGTTGCAACCGATGCAGCCAAACTACCCACCGCCACGGGTAAGCCCGTTGCAACCGATGCAGCCAAACTATCCGCCACCACGGGTAAGTCCGTTGCAACCGATGCAGCCAAACTATCCGCCACCGCGGGTAAGTCCGTTGCAACCGATGCAGCCAAACTATCCACCTCCACGTGTGAGTCCGTTGCGGCCGCAGAAGCCGCCTTCGAAGGTGAGCCCAGAACAGCAGCTCAAGCCGCCTTCAAAAGTGAGTCCGCAACAGAAGCTGAAGCCATCAACGAGGGTAAGCCCAGAGCAAGACCGCAGGCCATCGCCACAGGTGCGGCCATTCCAGCCATTCCCACCTCCGTTCCCGCCACCATGCCCGCCATTTCCGCCTTGCCCACCGTGGGGGAACCCGTGGATTGGCCCGTTTCATCCAAATCGACGGCCGATAGTGAGTCCAGAACAAATTCGACCAATCAATCCATTTCCAATCGTCCCACCACCGATCAGACCGATGCCGTTTCCTTATCCATGCCCACCACCATTTCCACCCATGCCATTAAAGCGGCCACGAGCGAAGAAGCCTGTGTGCCCGGAACCAGTGGAGTCATCATCATGTGAGTGTTCTTCTGAAGTCCCGGAGGACAGAGGCCGCAAAGGCAAGTACAATCGTTCCCCACAGGAGATTCACAATAACGTGATGTTCCCGCCTTCCCCGTGTATGGCATCTATGCCTGAACAAGGGGTTTGGCCGAACTGGGGAGATGGGCATGAAGAATCCTCTTCGTACTGAGAGGGTATGGGATGAACAAAGGAATCCTATCCACCATTGAAAAGGCTTTTCGCTGTCAAATCTACGGGGTGAAGCCGAAGCGAAACGTCAACCTGTTAAAAACAGACCGGGGCCACTGGATACTCAAAGGATATAAGCAGGTCGAAAAAGCTGTGTGGGTGACAGAGTTAGCAGATGCACTACATGAGAAGGGCTTTCATCATACCGTGCAGTATGTGGCGAATCAGGAAGGGTCCAAAATTTTTGCGTTTGAAGGGCGCCATTACACCATCATGAAAATGATTGATGGTCATGAAGCAGATAACGCTTCTCTTTTCGATGTCAAAAAAACAGCAGAAACATTGGCACGTTTTCATGTTGCAGCTCAGGGCTTTCCTATTGACCTTTCGTATGCGTATGAAGGAAAACCGGCTCTTTTAGATAAATGGGAGAGCCGCTTGGAATACTTTGAGCGGCTGATGTGGTCGATTGAACAGAAAGGCCCCCAGAGCAAACTGGAGCAACTCATTTCCCAACAGGCAGATCACGTCCTTCGAGATGGCAAGGAGCTGCTTCAATCTGCTTACAAGCTGCCTTTGACGCCAGAAATGTATGTAGCCATGGAGCGGGGGACACTCGCACACAGAGACGTGGCGAGCCATAACTTTTTGCTTACGGAGCGAGGCAGTTGCTATTTGATTGACCTTGATACTGTCGGTCATGATCTTCAGCTGGTTGACCTCGTACAATTGATGTCGCGGATGCTACTGATGCAGGAATACCGCATGGATTCATTCGTGGAAGCGATGGAAGCTTACAGTAACGTCAACTATTTATCGGATACTCAGATTTGGGCTGTGCATCAATTGCTTCGCTATCCGGATAATTTCTTGCGGGAGGTAACGGGCTTGTATAGTCAGCGCCCGGGCTACCACATGCGGGGTGTCATGCAGTTGATCCAAATGGAAGGCAAAGTGATGGCGAATCGCCAACGCTTTTTAAACGACGGAGAACGAATTTTCCAACGATCTCCGTGGGGGCATTACCATTTTGTTGGATAGTCGGATAAAACAAAACATCCCTCTCATAAGAGGGATGTTTGTGTTGTTGACAAGCTTACTTGGAAGCAGGCTTGGACAGATCAATGGAGAATTTCGCAAACCCAGATTCCAATACGTTGATGAACTTGATATTGGACAATTTTTCAGCGAATGGTTTCGCGTCAGGAGAAGAAGTGAATGTAACGTTCAGCTTCGCATCTACTGGAGCAAAAGACCAGTTGTTGTCTGCTGCTGGGTCGATATTTTTTTGGTTCAGGATGTAGTCGATTACGATTTGACGGTTTTCATCTGGGGAATCGATGACGATGTTTTTGCCATCCAAACCTGGGAACGCACCGCCGCCGCTTGCACGGTAGTTGTTGGTTACGACGATGAATTTGTCTTCAGGTTTTACTGGTTTGCCGTTAAAAGACAGGTTTTTGATGCGGTTTGCATCTTTGTTTGCTACTTTTCCATCTACAGCGTATTTGGATGGCTGTGTCACATCGATTTGATAAGTAACACCGTCGATTACATCAAAGTTGTACGTTGGGAAAGTCTCGTTGATGAGTGGTTGCTCATCTGCTTTCTTCACATCGATTTGGTTGAACTGTCCAGCGGAGCGCTCCAACCATTCTTTCACGGTAGCTCCATCGACCAGAACCGCCTTCAATGTGTTCGGGTAGATGTACAGGTCAGATACGTTTTTGATGGCGATTGTACCAGCTGGGATATTGGAGTAGTAGCTTACTCCGTTACGGCCGCCTGCTTTAAATGGTGCACCAGCAGACAGAACTGGAATGCCTTCGTATTCTGTACCCTTCACGTTTTTCTCAACGAACCATTTTTGTGCATTGGTTACGATTTGGATAGATGGGTCATCTTGCACAAGTGCAAAGTAGCTGAAGATCGGGGAAGATGTTTTCCCTACAGCAGAACGAACCCATTCAACTGTTTTATCGTGATCTTCTTTTACTGCATCCACGATAGCTTTGTCTGCATCAGCCAAGGATGCTTTGTTCGCTTTGTCATAAATCGGAACTACTTTGGTAGCGGACTCAGCCACTTTCCATTTTCCGTTTTCTTGTTTCAGCGTCAGGTCGATCACGCCGAGGTGGTTGCCCCAGAAGCCAGGCATCACAGCTGGTTTGCCGTTGATCGTTCCTTTTTCTGCATCAATGCCTGGAATTTTATCGAATCCAGGACCTGGGAATACGGAGTGGGAGTGTCCGAACAGGATCGCGTCGATTCCCTCTACTTTGCTCAGCTGGTAGCTAGCGTTTTCCAATTGAGGACCACCCTCGATAGGGCCAATTCCGGAGTGAGGAACTGCGATGATGATGTCCGCACCTTTTTTCTTCATTTCAGGTACGAATTTGTTGGCAGTTTCCACGATGTCCTTCGCAATTACTTTTCCTTCCAGGTGAGCCTTGTCCCACTGCATAATTTGTGGTGGTACAAAACCGATAACGCCCACTTTGAGCTTTACATCTTTACCATTCTCATCTTTAAATGTGCGCTCCAGGATTTCGTAAGGAGTGTACATGTTTTTGTCATTGTCCGGGTTTTTGTCCTTGTCGTCTACATAGACGTTGGAGTTTATGTAAGGGAATTTTGCACCCTTCAAGCTGGTGTCCAAGAACTCCAAACCAAAGTTGAACTCGTGGTTACCGATATTGGCAACATCATAGTCCATCAGGTTCATTGCCTTGTAAGCAGGGTGAGTATCTCCAGCTTTCAACGGGTCGATTTTTGCCACGTAGTCGCCCAATGGGTTTCCTTGCAACAAGTCACCGTTGTCGATCAGGATGCTGTTTTTCACTTCTTCTCTTGCTTTTTTGACCAATGTCGCTGTTTTTGCGAGGCCAAACTCGTCTGTGTTTTTGTCTTGATAGTAGTCATAGTTAACGATGTTGGTGTGGATATCAGTCGTTTCCAACAGGCGGAGCTTAAGGACAGAACCAGTTTGCGCGCTTACAGGAGTAAGAGGAAATGAGAGAGCGCCAACAACCAAAGAAGTGCTGAGGAGGAAAGCGGTCAGCATTTTTTTGTTCGTTTTTTTCATGTTTGAAATGACCTCCATAAGTTTACAATAATGCCAAGCAAAAATAGTTTATCATTAGATTCGGAAGCTGGATAGATAGCCAGATGAAATAGTATATTAATTTTTTGTATTGACAAAAATAAAAAAATATAACGTCAATCCCTCATTGGTCCCGTATGTCCCTCTTTCCTTTTGGAAATCATAGGAAGAAAAGCCTATATAAAAGAAGGGGTTCTATGTGACTGAGAAGAAAAAGTGGATGGTTTACGCGACGTGGGGTGCAGCATTAGCCACAGGCATCGTAGTCGGTATCCTATTAGTAGGAAAGGACGGAAACGATTCGGGTCTTGCTCGTTTACTGAACCATTCAGGCAAAGCAGATGTAGTCGCGGGGACGTCGTATGAACTGGTTTTAGCTCGCCATTATTTGTGTGGAGTGCGAGACGAAGAGCATGTGTCAGTTCATGCCAATCAACTGGCAGACGTCATGGGCAACTATAATGGATGGGAAATTGTACAAGCAGAACCTGTCAAGATGATCTTAATGAAACGCGAGCAGGATATAGCACCAGCATGCAAGGAGAATGGGCATATCGGAATAGCTGCGGACGGCATGCTTACTCTCTTTCATGGTCTGCCTGCTGAACAAGAGGTCGTGCAAACCTTTTATCGAATCGATACTGCAAAAATGGAAGCGAGTCTGCCAAAAGAGGAATGGGAGAATCTGAAACGGGGGATTCGCATTCGGAATCTGGCAGAGTATAACAGTGTGTTGTCCACCTATGGCGAATACCAATGGAGTGGACAATGAAAATGGTTAGACCAAAAGAAATCCCTTTCGAGCCTTTCGTGTAACAAGCACGTATTGGACTGGAAAGGGATTTTTGCTTCCATTGCTATTCATTCAGTTCAACCGCAATGATTCGCCAGCGTTCCCCCGGAACTTCGCGGCGCAAAAGAAACTTCCATGTCCCTCGAAAATTACCGCCTTCCCGGGCAATATATGAGAGCCGAACAGGAACCTCTATCAACAGGGGACCGCGTTCGTCTGACGGGATGATGATTTCTGACGATCGCACAGACTCGATCGAAGACAGCCCTTCTGGAAGCGTAAAGCCATCTGTTGTCATTCGCATCGCATGGGTGTCGTGCTCATGCAGAGCGGTGAGGAAATAGCCGACGAGTTCTTCAGGAGACGCCCCTTTTATTGTAGTTGCAAGTGCTCCGGAGGCTTTGAGAATCATCATGCTGTGACTAGGATCGGGCTCTCTGTGCCGATGGGTGGAGCTGCCGAAAAAGTGGATGCAAAAATGCCCAGGGAATTCATTTCCTTTAATCGCACCAGCGCCATGAGGCATTCCGTGCATGGATGCTGCAAAATAAGTACCGTCTACCTCTACCAGAATGGCTCTGCGTTTCCACGACCATTTCCCCTGATAAATGTTCTTCATGATCTGTGTATCCTTGCGCGTCAACGGTTGAACATCGGCATGGCGATTGCCTGCTCTGCGCTGGACATCAAAACGTTGGCCTGTCTCTAAATCAATCACGGTACCAAACTCCATCCGTTTCAACGTTTTTTTCACCTGTTCCCAGGGGATAGCCTGTGCAAAATGGACAGCCTCTACGGACTTGACCATTTCTTCGATCCGTTGGCGGACATCGTTAGCCAATACATAACGACGAGGCATTTTTTTTTCATAAAGCTGGCCATCGTGATCATATACATACGTTCGTTTTTTTACGGTCAATGTAGCACGTATCCAGTGCGGGTTATAGGAGGCGACTTGGGTAGTAGAGCCCAATAGCCGCTTCGTAAAATACTTTTGATCACGGAAGGACATGGTCGTTTGGAAGGAGGACTCGGGTGACACCGAAACGGTGACCGTGATGTCATTCTTGACCTTGGCATGCGCAGAGTGCGGCATTGACAGTGCGATTACGAAAAAGCATATACATAAAATGAGGACTTTGCTTCGCAACAACCAACACCTCCACTGCTTATCGTTTCAATTAGATGTCTGGCTCATGTGGCGTAAATCTTGGTATCATAGCGCCATTGCGCTTGCGCCATACTGATTTCATACGGTGATCGAAGGAGGAGTCTTTAGACGATGTCTACCATGCCTAGAGGTAGCTACAAAGACCAGTTCCATCAGCGTTTGTACGTTCAGTTGAACCAGGGGCACAACAAGCTCAATTACCAACAGATCAACAAGATCAAAGAGCACATGCAGAGTGGCGTAGACGACTATGCCCACATGCAGCATGATGTGTCGGATTCACTCGGAATGAACAAACACTAACAGACGCCGTATAACCCGTTCCTTTTATAGGGAGCGGGTTTTTTATAAGGTTGTTCAAAAAGTCGACTTTTTGAACTCGGATATAAAATGGAAATGCACGTTCGCTTTTTAGGAGCTTTGTGTTACAGTAGAGTGTAGAATCTTTGCTCACGGAGAGTGGACTATGCGCATTTTAGGAATTGACCCTGGCATTGCGATTGTTGGCTTCGGGGTTGTGGATAAAGAGGGCAGTCAATTGCGTCCCGTCCAATATGGAAGCATTCAGACAGAAGCAGGATTGCCAGTGCCACTTAGATTGAAACAGATTTTTGAGGCAATGCAGAGCCTTCTGGAAACATATCGTCCCGATGAGATGTCCGTCGAAAAGCTTTTCTTCAATAAAAACGTGACGACGGCCTTTACAGTTGGTCAAGCGCGAGGGGTTATTTTGCTTGCGGCAGAGCTGGCTGGTGTGCCGGTCTATGAATATACCCCGATGCAGGTAAAGCAAGCCGTGACTGGATACGGGGGAGCAGAGAAGAAGCAAATACAGGAAATGACGAAGCTCCTATTGCGGTTAAAAGAAGTACCAAAGCCCGACGATGTGGCGGACGCATTGGGCATTGCCATTACGCACGCACAGTTTCGCGCGTTCATTTCCATTTCGGAAGGGGTCAAGAAATGATTGATTTTGTAGAAGGTACACTTAGTTATCTCGATTCGGAATACATAGTCATCGAAACGGGCGGAATTGGTTATCGACTGTTTTGCCCAAACCCGTACCAATTCGTTCGGTATGAAGGCAGCAAAGCCAAATTGTTTACCCATCACCACGTGCGGGAAGATGCCATTCTGCTGTACGGCTTTGCTACCCGTGACGAACGCGATTTGTTTCGCAAGCTGCTTGATGTTAGCGGAATCGGACCAAAGGGCGGCTTGGCGATTCTCGCTGCGGCGACGCCTGAACAGCTGGTGATGGCGGTTCAACAGGAGAATGTTACCTATTTGACGAAATTTCCGGGGATTGGGAAAAAGACAGCCCAGCGCATTATCCTCGATTTGAAGGATAAATTGGTAGGGTACACACCATCTGCGATTTTGACTGTTGCAGCGGGTGATTTGACAGCAGGCGAGCAAGCTGTTTCTGCACTGAACGAAGCACTCGATGCATTGACTGCACTGGGTTACTCTGATGGTGAACTTCAAAAAATCAGAAACACGCTGTCTGAGAAATCAAAAGAGGGCGATGGTGTAGAAAAGCTCATCAAACAAGGGCTTGCGTTGCTCATGAGGGGGTAGGATTTTGGATTCTCGGATCATCACGACGCATATGAATTGGGAAGAAGATGCGGCGGAGCTGAGCCTCCGTCCTCGTTATTTAAACGAATACATCGGTCAACAGCACGTGAAGGAAAACCTGAAAATTTTTATTGAAGCAGCCAAAATGCGGAAAGAGTCGTTGGATCACGTACTTCTGTACGGTCCGCCTGGTCTGGGGAAGACAACCCTGTCTCAAATTATCGCCAATGAGCTGGGTGTAAATATCCGCACGACGTCTGGTCCGGCAATTGAGCGTCCGGGTGATTTGGCGGCGATTTTGACGAACTTGCAAGAGGGCGACGTCCTGTTTATTGACGAGATTCACAGGCTCAACCGAAGCGTCGAGGAAGTTCTGTATCCGGCTATGGAGGATTTTGCCCTGGACATCATAATTGGTAAAGGGCCAAGCGCTCGCAGTGTCCGTTTGGACTTGCCGCCATTTACACTGGTCGGGGCCACGACGCGAGCTGGCATGCTGTCCGCGCCGCTTCGGGATCGCTTTGGGGTTGTAAATCGCCTGGAGTTTTATACAGTCCCGGAACTGACCTTTATCGTATCGCGGGCAGCCGACATCCTGCAGGTCGTCATTCGAGAAGGCGGAGCAGAGGAGATTGCCAGACGTTCACGGGGAACACCCCGGGTGGCAAACCGCTTGCTGAAGCGAGTTCGCGATTTTGCCCAAGTAAAAGGCGAAGGCGTCATTACGACAGAGATTGCCAAAGAAGCGCTGGAAAGATTGCAAGTGGATGCCTGCGGTCTCGATCATATCGACCATAAACTGTTGCTAGCGATTATTGATCGCTTTGACGGTGGACCGGTCGGACTGGATACGATCGCAGCAACAATCGGAGAAGAGTCACAAACGGTGGAAGATGTTTGCGAGCCATACCTCATGCAGATAGGCTTTATGCAGCGGACGCCGCGGGGGCGGGTTCTTACCCCGAGTGCGTACCAACACTTTGGTCGGGAGATGAAATCGTGAATCCTGTAGCCAAGCTACTCATTATTGGTGGTGCTGCTTTAATTGTAATCGGTCTTTTGTGGCAGGTAGGAGGCAGATTTTTGCCGCTGGGGCGTTTGCCGGGAGATATCGTGGTAGAAAAGGAAAACGTCAAGTTCTACTTTCCCATTGTGACTTGTATTGTGATTAGCATCGTCCTGTCTCTTGGCATGTATTTATTCCGGCTGTTTAAATAGGAAAGTGTAAAGGCCATCGGAGCGCATCGTTCCGGTGGTTTTTTTGCGTGCGGGCGTTTGGTCCCATTTTACGAAAATGGCAGGAGATCAGCCTGCGATTGTCGAAAAACATGGGAAGACATGCCATTTTTTGACGAAATCAATCTTAGACGAAATCAGGTGGAGAAAGGACAATGGACGACATGAGAAAGAAATGGATGGGGAAAGTCCTTTCGGTGGGCCTGCTATCAGTAGTTCTCGTAGGAGGACAAGTACCAGCGCAGGCAGCCGGTGACAATATCAGAGTTGCGCTATTTGTGGATACAGGACAAGGCTATCGGGGAGTAGTTCCTTCCGTTACGTTAACGGCTGAAAATGGAATGGAAGTCGTACTCAATGGACCCGAAGGCAAGACAGATTTACCTGAATTAAAGGGAGATGCAGCTCGTTACCGGGTTGATGAATATCATCTGATCGTTGCCGAAACAGGTGACTGGAATCGCGCACAACAGATTGCACAGCAAATGAGCCAACGAAAATACGAGGGCTCGATCCAGGTGGCAAAGCGCAACGGTCAGACCGTCTATCAGGTCGTAAGCGGAACGTATGATACGTATCAGGCGGCAGCCAATCAGGCAAAAACGGTTGCCCAAGCGATCGGACAGAATCCGCTGGTAAAAGGTCCACTGCGACTTGAAGCGGGTAAATTCAAAAGTTTACAGGAAGCACAAGAATGGCAAGCGTCATTTGAAGCAGCAGGTATTCCAGCTTATCCCGTGATGGTATCAGATGGGGATAAAGTCAAATATGCGGTTTGGATCGGGGACGAGGCTAGTCCTGATGCCGTGAAAGAATTGAAACGAAGAGCAAGTGCCGCATTCCCTTCTTTCTCCTATCAGGAGCCTGACAGCCAATCTTATGTTATATTGAAGCAGGATGTATACGGATCACCGGATGAAGTGATTTGGAAGTACGTATTCTCCCCTCAAGTAAAGCTGACTGTTGAAGCGAATAAAGCAGGCGATGAATCGGTGATTGGCGTTGTGGAGCGAGAGCAGCGTACATATCGCGGTGAGATGGAGCTATCGGAATACAATGGTCACTTGACGCTAGTAAATGAGCTTCCTATGGAAGAGTATCTGTATGGAGTCGTTGGCTCTGAAATGGCTCCAGGCTGGCCGATGGAAGCATTGAAAACACAGGCAGTCCTGTCGAGAACTCGTGCTGTGTGGCAAGGCAATAAGTATGGTGTTGCCAATGTGTCCGATACGGTTTTCGAACAGGCGTATTATGGTTATACAAAAGAGTCTGAGGATGTACGTGAAGCCGTTGACAAGACAGAAGGCGAAATCATTTACTACCAAGGCAAACCAGCTGAGTCGCTATTCTACTCCAATGCTGGCGGTATGACGGCAGACGGTACAGAAGTATGGGGCAATCCGGTTCCTTATTTGCGATCTGTCGAGAGTAAAGACACATCTCCAATGGACAAGGCGAGCATATGGTATCGCGTGGCTTTAGCAGATGGAACGCTCGGCTATGTAAGAAATGATCTGGTAACCGAAACAGGCCAGAGCAATTCAGCGGGACAAAGAATGGCGGTCATTTCGACCGAGAATACCAATTTGCGCTCCGGTCCAAGTACAACGACTCATCGTGTGTTGTCTGTACTCCCTACTGGCGCAGAAGTAACGATCCTCTCAGAAGTAAAAGAAGAAAATGCATATTCGTGGACACGTGGCCCGTTTACCTCAACAGAGCTTGCAGTCATGATCAATGCCGCGCATGACAAGAACAAAGCTCCACGCATTTCAGGAAACGTAACGAGCTTGAAAGTGACGGAGAGAGGGCCATCGGGACGTGTGATTGCGATGGAAGCGAACGGGACGCCAATCGTCGTTTCTTCACCGGATGCTTTCCGTTCTGTGTTTCAACAAGGTGGCTCCCCTCTGCGCAGCACAAAGTTTGAAGTAGAAATGATCAATGGTTCGCAATTCATCTTCCGTGGTACTGGCTTTGGGCACGGACTTGGCGTTTCGCAATACGGAGCTCGTGCGATGGCAGAGGAAGGGTATGACTACAAAGATATCTTGCAACACTACTACCAGGATGTGACAATCGAAAAGTAAGTCGTTTGCCACAAGATCTACCGCAAAAAGGAGTAACGATTTCGTGGACGTGCAACAATTTGACTTTGATTTGCCGGAGCATTTGATCGCTCAGCACCCGCTAGAAGACCGAACTTCATCGAGATTGCTCGTGTTAGAGAAACAAACAGGCAATATCGTTCATCAGCAATTTACCAATTTAATCGATCACCTCCAGGCAGGGGATGTACTCGTCATGAATGACAGCCGCGTTTTACCTGCCAGATTGATTGGAGAAAAGGCTGAGACTGGTGCAAAAATAGAAATCCTTTTGTTGAAATCACTTGGTGACGATCGCTGGGAGACGCTGGTGAAGCCCGGGAAGCGGATGAAGCCGGGGACAGAAGTGGTTTTTGGTAACGGTCTTTTGCGTTGTGTTTGTGAAGACGTAACAGAGACAGGTGGACGAATCGTGCGCTTTTTGTACGAGGGAATTTTTTATGAGATTCTCGACCAATTAGGCTCGATGCCTTTGCCGCCGTATATTCACGCACAACTGGAGGACAGTGAGCGTTACCAGACAGTCTATGCGAAAGAGCGCGGCTCGGCAGCAGCTCCGACTGCCGGCCTCCATTTCACGAAGCAGTACTTGGAACAAATCGCTGCAAAAGGCGTACAGCTGGCTTACGTGACACTGCATGTGGGACTTGGGACTTTTCGCCCTGTATCAGCGGATTCCGTGGAAGAGCATGTCATGCACGCGGAGTACTATGAAATTCCTGAGGAAACAGTAGAGCTGGTGAACCTGGCAAAAGAAGAAGGAAGAAGAGTAATCGCTGTCGGGACGACATCCTGCCGCACATTGGAGACAGTAGGGCGCGCGAATGGAGGAAAGCTGGTGGCAACCTCTGGGTGGACGGATATTTTCATTTATCCGGGCTATACGTTTTCCATCCTGGACGGGCTCCTGACGAACTTCCACTTGCCGAAGTCTACGCTCGTCATGCTAGTGAGTGCTTTGGCTGGAAAAGAGAATGTGATGCGTGCCTACAAAACGGCTGTGGAAGAGGAGTATCGCTTCTTCAGTTTTGGCGATGCGATGTTAATTTTATAAAAATGTGATCAACCCACCTGTATAAGTGTATACTTATTAGTCAGGTGGGTTTACTTCACCCAGAAGTTTTTCTATAATAGGTAAGACTTACATACATAGCTTGAGGAGTGCAAAAGATTTGGCTGTACGCTACGAGTTAATCAAAACATGCAAGCAAACTGGTGCACGTCTCGGTAAGCTACATACCCCTCATGGGACGATTGACACCCCTGTCTTTATGCCTGTCGGTACACAAGCGACAGTAAAGACGATGAGCCCCGAGGAGTTAAAAGCGATTGGCGCGGGCATCATCCTCAGTAATACGTACCATTTGTTTCTTCGTCCAGGGCATGAAATTGTTCGCGAGGCAGGCGGACTGCACGGCTTTATGAATTGGGACCGTGCCATTCTGACTGATTCCGGCGGTTTTCAAGTATTTAGCCTTAGTAACCTCCGCAAGATCACGGAGGAAGGAGTATCCTTCCGTTCCCACCTAAACGGAGAAAAGCTGTTTATTGGTCCTGAAGAGGCTACACAGATTCAAAACGCGTTGGGTGCCGATATCTTCATGGCGTTCGATGAGTGTGCTCCTTATCCTGCGGAGTACGATTACGTAAAAAAATCAATGGAGCGAACAACCCGCTGGGCAGAGCGTTGCCTGAAGGCGCATACTCGTCCAAACGAACAAGCGTTGTTTGGAATCGTTCAGGGTGGCATGTTCAACGATTTGCGCGCACAAAGTGCACGAGATCTCGTTTCCATGGATTTCCCAGGATACGCGATCGGCGGTTTGAGCGTGGGAGAACCGTTTCCTTTGATGTACGAAGTGCTGGAGCATACCGTTCCACTGCTTCCGACAAGCAAAGCCCGCTATTTGATGGGGGTTGGTTCACCAGATGCTCTTATTGAGGGAGCGATCCGCGGCATCGACATGTTTGATTGTGTGTTGCCGACAAGAATTGCCCGCAATGGGACATGCATGACAAGCCAGGGAAGACTGGTCATCCGCAATGCAAAATACGCGCGTGATTTTACCCCGCTTGATCCAAATTGCAATTGCTACACCTGCAAAAATTACACACGTGCTTACATCCGACACCTGGTCAAGTCGGAGGAAACCTTTGGCATCCGGTTAACAACCTACCACAACCTGCACTTCTTGGTGAAGTTAATGGAACAGGTGCGTCAGGCGATTGCCGAAGACCGCTTGCAAGATTTCCGCGACCAGTTTTTCGCTCAATATGGATTGGGTGAAGATAGATCTTTTTAATCGAGGGGGATTTTTTTCATGGGTGACTTGACTCAGTTTTTACCGATTATCATCATGTTTGCGATTTTTTACTTCTTGCTGATTCGTCCGCAACAAAAGAAGGCAAAACAACGCAACGCTATGCTTGGTGCTCTGAAAAAAGGCGACAAGATCGTAACAATCGGTGGAGTGCATGGAACGATCCAAGACCTGTCTGATGATACTGTTACGTTGCGTATTGCTCACAACGTAAACGTTACTTTCGATCGTGGCGCGATCAACAACGTAGTTTCTGCTAGCAACGAACCTGCTAAGAGTGAACCAGCGAAGAGCGAAGAAACAAAAGAAGAATCCAAATAATACATGCGAAAAGCAGGTGGGTGATCCACCTGCTTTTTTCTGTCTTGTTTTAGCGGCGAGGCTTGATAACTTTAGGTTTACCGCCTTTATGCTTGTTATTGGAATTGGCTGAATTCACGCCGAGAATCCCACCTAACGCAGCCACGCCAAAAGCGCCGAACAAGAACAGGAAGGTCCCCCATTGCATCGGGGCGTCAAAGCCGAGGAAGCCGATCAAGAGGATGAAAAGGAAGTAAGTGAGTCCGGTAAGTCCGCCGTAGTACCAGCCCTTGCCGCCGCAACGACGTCCAGTAACGAATCCCCCGACTAAGAGAGCGATGGCATTGATCACATACGTAAAATAGGGCAGCGTGCCTTCACGTATCGAGGTGAAGCTAAGGAGCAAGGTCGCGAGCAACGCTCCAATTAAAACAAGACATGTCGTATACAATAGACCTGTCAGTACAGAGGTGGATGCACTTCGCACGGTATGTACCCCCTTATTGGAAGTGTTTGTACATCTATATGAGAGGCTTGGCTCACGTATTCATCTTCGCGTTGAACATTGATAGGAATTTTCGTATGATGGATGGGGAACAAGACGGGGGTGAGGAAGATTGATCAAAACGTACTTTTATAACCACTCTGAACAGAAGATGTTTCACGACGTTGATCTGGCAACGAAGGATCAATGGCTGAAATCACCAGAGGATTTGCTCTGGATCGATCTGTATGATGTGGGAAACAATGAACTGCCCTATATTGCCAAGATTTTCGACTTTCACCCGCTGGCAATTGAGGACTGCCTGCACGTCAGTCCACGTGCCAAGGTAGACAAGTACGATGACTACTATTTCTTCGTTTTTCACGCCCTGCGTTACAATGAAGAAAGCGATGACGAGATCACAACGGTAGAACTGAACGTTTTTCTCGGCCCTAACTACATCGTGACGATCCACAAGTCCCCGATGAATACCATCGGTCGGATCGCTGCCATGTGTCACCGCAACATTTCTTACTTGAACAGAGGTCCTGACTATTTGCTGTATGCCATTGTAGACGGGATTACCGATGAATATTTTCCCATTATTGATCGGATTAGTGTGCGGATTGACGAGCTGGAGGACGAGATTTATGAACATCAGATGGAGGAAATTACCGAAGAGTTCCTGGCGTTGAAGCGAACGATTATTTTAATCAGGCGTGTGATCATGCCACAAAAAAGAATTTTCGCGAACGTCAACGGCCGTTACTCCTTCGACATTTCCGAGGAAAACGTTCCGTTCTACACCGACCTAACAGACCACTTGGAGCGGATTTCGGATTCAACGGAAACCTTCCGTGATCTGGTTAACGGTGCGTTGGATACGTACTACACCATCATTAGCGCCAAAACAACGGAGACGATGCGAGTTCTTACCATCATCTCCACGATTATCCTTCCGTTGACATTTATCACCGGACTATTCGGGATGAATACTTTCGCATGGCTGGGTGAAGAAGCCGAACCGTATATGCTGATCGTGGCACTCGTGATTATGCTTGCCATGACGTTTGCCATGCTTCACATTTTCCGCAAGAGAAAGTGGCTGTAATTGGTGCTAATACTTTCCCTGCCCCCTGTTGAACACTAGTATCAAATGTTCTTTGGGGGGCAGCGTAAGTGGATAATCTTACAATGGTGTTACTTCGCACCCTTTTCTCGTATTTTTTCCTCCTGATCTTGGTGCGGTTGATGGGAAAGCGGGAATTGGGAAAGCTGTCCGTTTTTGATGTGGTCATCTCGATCATGCTGGCAGAAATGGCTGCACTGGCGATTGAGGATGTCGATAAACCTGCTCTTCGGTTTTATTTGCCGATGCTGTTGATTGCCTTATTGGAAGTCGCCTTCGCTTATGTGTCATTAAAGAGCAAGAAATTCCGCGATACAGTGGACGGCTCTGCCGATTTGATTATAGAAAATGGGCAAATCAGGGAGCATGCGATGCGTCGCAATCGCTTGAACATGGATGATTTGATGGTGCATCTGCGGCAAAAAGACGTAAAAAACATTGGTGATGTTGAATTTGCGGTGTTAGAGCCAACCGGACAGATGAGTGTGTTTTTAAAGGAGCAAAAAGACAAGATTACGAGGGAAGATTTATCGTTGATGAGAAAGCCTCAAGTCGGTTCTATCTCGTACAAAGGTCTGCCCATCCCACTGATTCTCGATGGCAAGGTGAGGACGGAGGCATTGAGCAAGATCGGACAAAACGAGCTTTGGCTGAAACGAGAAATCCGGAAATACGGAATCAAAGACATTCGAGAGGTTTCTTTTTGCAGCGTTGACGAACGTGGCATCATGTATTTGGACAAAAAAGACAAGCCGCTGCAATAAGCGCTAGCGGCGAGGGAAGAACACGGCGAGTTGTTCGCCGATCCACGGAATGCGACGCACATCTTGCTTGCCCAAGACGCGCATGGCGACGAGCAGGACAATGTACAGCAAGGTGCTAATGAAGGTGCTTGCAGTCAATAGCTGTCCAATCGAAATGTCCATAAACCAGTGCTTGGCAATGTAGGAACCAGAATAACCCATGAGTAGCATGGCGACCGCGATTTTGCCGAATTCCCGAAGGTCGATCGTAAACCCGATTTTTTTGATCAGGCTGGCAAAATGCAATAACGTCCCAAGCGTAATGCCGATATTAAGAGCGATGACAGCGCCGTGAATACCGAATGCTGGATGTGCCGTGAAAAAAAACATGGCGACAGTTTTGACGATGGCACTGATCAGCGTATTTCGAAAGACGACCTGAGCGTAATCGAGGCCTTGCAAGGCGGCTGCAAGCGGTGCTTGGAAAAATAGGAAGACGGAGAACGGTGCCAGCTCTTTTAGCAGTACGCCAACCTCCCGATACTCATTGCCGTAGAGCAGGACACATAAAGGTTCTGCAAAAATAGTGAGCAAGACGGTACAAGGTGCTCCGATGACGAGTGTTATCCGCATGGCTTGATAAATGCGGCGATGCACGAGTGGAGCATTTTTTTGATAGGCCGCTTCAGCCACGGCAGGAACGAGGGAAACGGACAAGGAATACGTTAAAAAAGTGGGAAAAAGCAACAAAGGAACAGCCATCCCGGCAAACTGTCCGTACAAACCAGTAGCAGTCGAGGTGGTAAAGCCTGCAATGACGAGCGCGTACGGTACGAGCATCGGCTCTAGCACGTAAGCGATGGAGCCGATGACGCGGCTTAGCGTGACAGGGAGTGCGACGTGGATGAGTTGCGACAAACTCGTTTTACTTGCAGAAACCGTCATGAGAAGGGGCTTATCCAGGAGCTCGGCTGCTGCTTTTTTGCTGCCTTTGCGATACTGCCAGAGAATGTACAAGAGTCCGGCGGCTTCTCCAAAAATAATGCTGGCGACAGCCCCTGCTGTGGCGTACTCAATGCCTGCAGAAAGAAACGACATCGTCATGACAACGACCAATGCCATTCGGACGACTTGCTCCACAAGCTGAGAGACGGCCGTAGGGATCATGTTTTGCTTGCCTTGGAAGTACCCTCGCAAGACAAGAGAAATGCCGGAAATCGGGATGACCGGAATGGCTGCAAGCAGGACAATGTGTGCACGAGGGTCTGCGAATAGCATTCCGGAAATCCATTGAGAGAACAAGAGGAGCAGGACGCAAATGAAGAGGCTAATCCCGCCGGCGACCGACAAGGCTAGGAACAAAAATCGGCGAGTCAGCCGCGGATTATTAGCTGCTTCCGTCTCTGCCACTTGCTTTGCAATGGCAACCGGAAGTCCGAATGTCGTCACAGTAATCAGAAAGTATAAAAGGGGCACAACCATCTGATAAAGCCCCATTCCTTCCGCTCCGATAATGCGCGACAACACGATCCTGTGAGCAAAGCCAAACACTTTGGTAATGCCACCAGCAATAATGAGGATGACCGTTCCGTAAAAGAAGGATTGTTTCATGGAAGGCTCCTTTGCAAGGATAAATTCACTCAGTAAAGAATATGGACGTGCCGCTGTCGGCATGACTACTTTGAGGGGGAAATTGGGATGGACCAAGCGCAAAAACAGGAATGGTATGGACAAGTCTCAAGTCTTTGTGTAAGCAAAGCAGAGGAATTTGCTCTCTTGGGGTACGACAACGTGGCACCGGAAGACGTTTGGGAATGCGTCACGAACGGCTATAAAGAAATGCCACCGATCCACCAGCTTGTCAACGACATTTTGTCCTTGAAGCCAAACAAGTATATGAATTACCTCATGATTCAAATGTACAAAAATTCGTAGTGAAACTTCTTCTTATCTAAATCGTATAGGTAAAAATGCGCGATGCAGATAAGGGGTTGGTTACCATGGTTCGCTTTTCCAGCATCAATTGACACGTTTTTTCTTACTTCGCTATAATGGGCATATTGGTTTTCGTGTCGACGACGAGGCACGGCTAGGAAAGAGGGGTATTACATGATTAAATGGAGCAGACTTGTTTTGTTCCTGGTTGTGGTGGGCTTGTTGGGCGGTCTGTTTACCACGACTGGACAAGTAGCAAGCAATATTACACTAGGATTGGATCTAAAGGGCGGCTTTGAGATTTTGTATCAGGTAGAGCCCCTGAATGAAGGACAAAAGGTCGATACAACATTATTGGCTGCAACAGCGCAAATGGTCGAAAAACGGGTGAATATCGGTGGCGTTACCGAACCAGAGGTAAACGTCGAGCTGCCGGACCGAATCCGCGTGAGGATTGCCTCCCACGATGCTGATCAGGAAAAGCTTCGCGAGTTGATCGGCAAGCCAGCCGTCCTTACGTTCCGTGACGTACAAGGCAAGACGTTGATGAGAGGTAGCGATTTGGCTCCGGGGGGAGCAGCAGTCGGTTACGACGACCTGAAAAGACCGTTGGTTACCGTCAAATTTAAAGAACCGAAACTTCTTGAAGACGTGACTCGTGCAAATCTTGGTAAGCCAATGGGAATCTTCTTAGATGATACAATGCAGACCAATCCGACGATTCAGTCTGTCATTTCCGGTGGTAGTGCACAAATTACCGGTGACTATACGCAAGAATCGGCGCAAGAGTTGGCTGATTTACTTAACTCCGGTGCAATGCCGGCCAAGCTGATTGAGAAACAGGTAACATCTGTAGGGGCTACACTTGGTGCGATGTCCTTGGAAAAAACCTTGTATGCAGGATATATCGGTGGAGCCTTTATCTTCCTGTTCATGCTGGTGGTTTATCGTTTGCCAGGTCTGGTCGCTAACATTACATTGGCAGCTTTCATCTATCTCTCCCTGCTCTTCTTGGATTGGATGGATGCGACGCTTACACTGCCAGGGATCGCTGGTTTTATTTTGGGAATCGGGATGGCCGTGGACGCGAATATTATTACCTACGAACGTATTCAGGAAGAGATTCGTTCCGGTAAGACGATTCTATCTGCATTCCGTGCAGGTGAACGACGTTCCTTGGTCACCATTTTGGATGCACAGGTTACGGCTATGATCGCAGCTGTGGTATTGTACTTCTTCGGGACTAGCTCTATCCAAGGCTTTGCGATTATCTCGATGCTGACAACGATCGTAAGTATTTTTACAAACGTTTTTGCCTCTCGTTTCCTCCTCGGCTTGTTGATCCGTACGAACCTATTTAAGAAGCCGTCTTGGTTCGGGGTAAAGGAGAGTGAAATTGGTGAGTTATAGAGCACTTGAGTACGCTGATAAGTACAACATTGTAAAAAACCGTAAAAAGTTTTTTGTGATTTCATTGATTATTCTTGTGTTGGGCCTGCTGTCCATGTTCACTCTTGGGTTGAATCTCGGAGTTGATTTTAAAGCAGGTACACGTCTGGATATGTATATCGGGAAAGATTTCTCGACTACTGATGTAGATGCGATTATCCGGGAAAAGCTGCCGGAGACACATTTTACGGATGTGACCGCATATGGGGAAAAACAGGCCTATACACGCTTTGAAGAAACCATTCCACCGGAAAAGCTGACAGAGATTGAACAGGGATTGAAAGCCAAGTACGGTGAGCAGGTAACCAAGCAAGAGGCTACAGTTGATCCGATTATTGCGCAAGAATTGGTGCGCAATGCGGGTCTGGCAATTTTGTTTGCTGCACTTGGAATTGCCATCTATGTAGCGTTCCGCTTCCAGTTCTTGATCGGGGTCGCGTGTGCGATTGCCTTGCTGCATGACGTATTTATCCCGATCGCGTTGTTTTCCGTGTTTCGACTCGAGGTTGACTTGACCTTTATCGCTGCTATTTTGACGATCGTTGGTTATTCGTTGAACGATACGATTGTTATTTTTGACCGTATCCGTGAAAATCAACGCGTGATGAAGACCAAGACAATTGAAGACCTGGAACACCTGGTAAATGTGAGCTTGTGGCAGACGATGCGCCGCTCTGTCTTTACCGTAGTAACCGTTTTGGCGACAGCCGTTGCGATTGTGTTCCTGGGAAGCGAAGGGATTCGCAACTTCTCTCTGGTACTGATTTTCGGATTGCTCAGCGGTTCCTACTCTTCGATCTTTATCGCTGCGCAAATCTGGGTCTCTTTGAAAAAGAGAGAAATGAACAGGAAGCGCTTTTCCACTGCTCCAAACGAAAGCTAATCCGAAAGCCGCGGGGATATTCCCGCGGCTTTCTCCTTTTTTTACCGGAGAAAGCCTTACTATTGTCAGGCTTGTGCTCCATCCTCTATAATGAATGAGGATTGGAGGAAAGCCCATGCTGAAAGCGAAAACACGCTGGAAACTGGCCACCTATGATGAGCAGCTTGCTGCTAGTATTGCCGCAGATTGCCAGCTTACTCCGCTCGTATCCAAGCTACTGGTGATACGTGGCATTGACACATCACAAAAGGCTCGTGATTTTTTGCAAGCCGGTCCAGAATTGTTTCATGACCCTTTCTTGCTGGATGGAATGGAACAAAGCGTGCATCGCATTCAACAAGCCATTCAAAGGCAAGAACCGATTTGTATATACGGCGATTACGACGCCGATGGGGTTAGCTCCACATCGCTAATGGTACATCTACTGCGCCAACTCGGCGCTGTTTTTGACTACTACATTCCCAACCGTTTTACAGAAGGGTATGGGTTACATAAAGACGCCTTGGCGCATCTGCATCATAGCGGCTATAAACTGATCATCACTGTCGATACAGGGATCAGTGCAGTCGAACAGGTAGCGTACGCGAATCAGTTGGGTCTTGACGTCATTGTAACCGACCACCACGAACCTCCGGCAATCATCCCGGAGGCATTTGCTGTGATTAACCCCAAGAAGCCCGGCTGTTCGTACCCGTTTGATATGTTGGCGGGAGTGGGGGTCGCCTTTAAAGTGGGGCATGCCTTGCTGAAGGAGCCGCCTTTGCATTTGGCTGATTTGGCTGCATTGGGGACGATAGCGGATTTGGTGCCGTTGGTAGATGAAAATCGTATTCTTGCTCGAGCAGGATTAAAGCGCTTAAATCATACACGGAACCTTGGTCTACAGGCCTTAATCCGAGTTTGTGGACTGGCCGATACCGAGCTGTCTGCGGGACATGTAGGCTTTGCGCTAGGACCGCGTCTGAATGCGAGCGGAAGGCTGGAGACGGCAGAATCCGCTGTGAAATTGCTGACGACTTCGGATATGGACGAAGCAGAGAAATGTGCCCAGGCGCTGGACGACTTAAACCGCGAACGTCAGGAAATCGTCGCAGCGATGACTGAGGAAGCTGTACAGATGGTGAATGAGCTGTATCCGCCAGACCAGAACAATGTGCTTGTTTTGGCTAAAGAAGGCTGGAACGTAGGCGTGGTAGGGATCGTAGCTTCCCGATTGGTTGAGCTTTTTTACCGTCCAACGATTGTACTTGGCATCGATCCCGAAAAAGGAACGGCAAAAGGCTCTGCGAGAAGCATTGCAGGTTTTGATATGTATGAAGGTCTGACTGCTTGCAAGGAATGGCTGCCGCACTATGGCGGTCATACAATGGCAGCGGGGATGACCTTGCCTGTAGAAAATCTCGACTTATTACGTCAAAAATTAAATGAGCTCGCTGGAGAGTGGTTGTCCGCTGAAGACTTCACGCCGATGACCAAAGTGGACGTTGCGATGAGTATGGAAGAGATCAGCTTGACCGCAGCGGAGCAACTCGAACAGCTTGCCCCATATGGAATGGGGAATCCAACACCGCTCGTTTTGTTAGAAGAAGTAGAAACACAAGGTATGCGCACGATTGGGCGAGATGACAATCATTTGAAGTGTACTTTGAACAAAGCGGGAACCTCTTTGGATGCAATTGGTTTCAACTGGGCACATGTAACAAAGAGAGTAACGCCCAAGGCACGTTTTCACGTATTGGGAGAATTGTCTGTAAACGAATGGAACGGTAATCGAAAGCCTCAGCTGACGATCCGTGATTTGTCTGTTGGACACCAGCAAGTATTTGACTGGCGAGGCAGTCGAGACAAGATAGAGAAATGGCAGCAAGTGATGGCCGAGTCAAACTCGGTGACCATTCTATTTCGCGCGGAAAGCTATGAGCCGTTGGCAGCGAAAGCAACAAGCGATCAGGTGAATTCCTTGTTCGTGGTTGGTCGAGAGGGTACGAGCATTACTGCCTCTTCCAACGTGATTTTGTATGATTTGCCGACGCGTCGATCCGAATTGGAAGTGGTTCGTAACTTGCTCAAACAAGCGGAGCGCATATACTGTTTGTTTGGTGATCCGGATTTGGGAATGGAGCGGCTTTCCTGTCCGGGCCGGGATCATTTTAAACAGTTGTACCAGTTTTTCGTACAGGTGCCAACTGTTAAAAAAATCCACATGGATGCATTGGCCAGAAAGCTGCAATGGAAAAGAAATCTATTGGACGGCATGATCGCCATCTTTATGGAGCTGGAGTTTTTAGTAGAAGAGGCTGAGCAGTACACGTTGCAGGCCAACACTACGAAAAAGCCGCTCGAGAGCTCTGTGCTTTACGCGAATTGGAAGGAAGAGGCACAGCTTGCTACAGATTTATTGCTTTCTTCTTCTGATGCAATGATTCAAGCGCTTCATCAATTGGTGGAACCAGCCACCGTTTAGGAGGAATTTTTCATGGATTTTAAACAATACATTCGAGTTATCCCGGATTTTCCACAGCCAGGTATTCGTTTCAAGGACATCACTACTCTGTTGAAGGATGGCCCTGCTTACAAAGCTGCGATTCAAGACTTGGCTGTCTTCGCTCGTGAAGTACAAGCAGACGTGATTGCGGGTCCAGAAGCACGTGGATTCGTAGTAGGTGCTCCCTTGTCGTATGAAATGGGAATTGGCTTTGTGCCGATCCGCAAGTCTGGCAAGCTGCCATATGAATCCATCAAGGCGAATTACGACCTTGAGTATGGAAAAGATGCACTTGCTGTACACGTAGATGCTATCCAACCAGGTCAGCGCGTACTGATTGCAGACGATTTGCTGGCGACAGGTGGAACGATTGAGACAACAATCAATTTGATTGAGCAACTCGGAGGCAAAGTAGTAGGAGCTGCCTTCTTCATCGAACTGTCCTACTTGGATGGACGTAGCAAAATCGGTGAAATTCCTATCAAATCGCTCGTTCAATATTAATTGATACAACAAGGAAAAACGGGTAAAATGCCCGTTTTTTTCTTTTTTCTACGGCTGTACATACTTTACAGGGGAATTCAGCTTTACAAGACGAACGACATACAAGATAATAGTATGAAATAGACAGACATGATACGTGCAAGTAAGCCTTCGCCTGCGCCAAAAGGCTTGGCAACGCCCAAGTTTTCTAGACGTATAGGAAAGTTCAAGTGCTTCACGGTGCGAAATGCGTCCAGGCTTAAACTTTCCGGAGCGCATCACGAAGTGCCTCAGCGTCTGCTTCCGGCAATACTTCGGTGAAACTTTCCGCTATAATGCGGTCGCTCCTCCGTGAGAAGGCCTCGATTGAGGTTATTTTACTGAGAGGATAAGGGAAGGGAACTATGATTACCGGCATTGATGAGGTAGTAAAAAAAGCAAGCACCTATTTATCACAATCGGATTTGGACCTGATTACACGTGCCTATCAGCTTGCCGAAAAAGCGCATGAAGGGCAAATACGCAAATCAGGCGTCCCTTACATTATGCACCCAATCGCTGTGGCGGGTATTCTCGCAAACCTGCACATGGATGCCGTTACGATTGCGGCTGGATTTTTGCATGATGTCGTGGAAGATACCGAGATTACGCTTGATCATCTCCGTGAGCAGTTCGGACCGGATGTAGCTCTTCTGGTAGATGGAGTGACCAAGCTGGAAAAAATTAAATACAAGTCCAAAGAAGAGCAGCTCGCCGAAAACCACCGCAAGATGCTGGTTGCCATGGCACAGGACATTCGCGTCATCATGATCAAGCTGGCTGACCGTCTGCACAACATGAGGACGCTTCGGCACATGTCCGAGGAGAAGCAACGCGAGATTTCCGATGAAACGCTGGAAATCTTTGCACCACTTGCCCATCGCCTGGGGATCGCTTCCGTCAAATGGGAGCTGGAAGATACGGCACTTCGGTATTTGAATCCGCAACAGTACTATCGGATTGTGAATTTGATGCAAAAGAAACGGGTGGAGCGCGAAGCCTACCTGAATGAAGCATCGGATACAATCCGGGAAAAGCTGGGCGAGTTAAACATCGAGGCAGAAATTTCGGGACGTCCGAAGCATATCTACAGCATCTTTAAAAAGATGACGAGACAAAACAAGCAGTTCAACGAGATTTATGACCTGCTTGCGTTGCGGATCATCGTGAATGACATCCGCGACTGTTATGCGGTTCTTGGTATCGTACACACCCTGTGGAAGCCGATGCCAGGCAGATTCAAAGATTACATTGCCATGCCGAAGACGAACATGTACCAATCTCTTCATACTACAGTGATTGGGCCAAAAGGTGAGCCATTGGAAGTGCAAATCCGCACGTGGGATATGCACCAGACAGCAGAGATCGGGATCGCGGCTCACTGGGCGTACAAGGAAGGAAAAAGCATCGTGCAAGGCTCGTTTGCAGAGAAGCTGGGCAGTCTGCGGGAGATTATCGAAGGTGGATCGGAGGAAGCTCCGAACGCGCAAGAGTTCATGGAGAGTCTCAAGCAGGATCTTTTCTCCGATACGGTTTTCGTTTTCACGCCAAAAGGTGATGTAGTCGAGCTGCCAAAAGGCTCTGTACCGCTGGACTTCTCCTACCGGATTCACTCTGCGGTAGGGAACAGAACGATTGGCGCCAAAGTGAACGGCAAGATCGTACCGCTTGATTATGCGATGAAAACAGGCGATATCGTCGAGATACTGACCTCTAAGCATTCCTACGGTCCTAGTCAGGACTGGCTAAAGATGGCCAAATCCGCACACGCCCGCAATAAGATTAAGCAGTGGTTTAAAAAAGAGAAGCGGGAAGAGAACGTCGCCAAAGGTCAGCAGATGGTGGAAGCGGAGATCAAGTCGCGCAGCTTCGATGTAAAAGAAGCGATGACGGAAGCGAACCTGAAGGAAGCGGCAGCCCGGTTTAATTTCCAAGGGGCAGAAGACATGTTTGCCGCAGTCGGCTATGGCGGCATTACGGCTTCGCAAATTGCGACTCGTCTCCTAGACAAACTCCGTCGGGAGCGCGAAGAACAAAACCCGACCATTCCTGAGGTCAAACCGAACCCAGCAAATCGTTCTGCCAAGAGTGAGTCTGGCGTCAAAGTCCGTGGCTTGGATAATTTGCTCGTCCGTATTTCTCGTTGTTGTACACCTGTCCCAGGCGACCAGATTATCGGTTTCATTACGAGAGGTCGTGGGGTATCCGTGCATCGACTGGACTGTCCGAACGTACTGACAGACGAATGTACAGAGCGTCTGATTGATGTCGAATGGGATACCGATTTCAAACATAATTTCCATGTAGAGATCGAGATCACGGGCAATGATCGGAGCGGACTGTTAAACGATGTATTGCAGGTTGTGGCAGAGACAAAAACGAACATCGCGGCTGTCAGTGGCAAGTCCGATAAAAATCGAGTGGCAACAATTCATATGACCATCTCGATTAGCAATGTGGATCATCTGTTGAAAGTAGTAGAGCGCATTAAGCGCATCAAAGATATTTATTCGGTTCGCCGGATACTGAGCACCTGATCCCTCGTGGATTGGGTGTTCTTGTTTAGCTAACAGGAAGGATGAGTCAGTGTGAGGGTTGTCGTACAAAGAACGAGAGAAGCGAGTGTTACCGTAGCAGGTGAAGTCGTCGGACAAATTGATCACGGGTTAATGCTGCTGGTAGGAATTACGCATGAAGACACAGAAAAAGAAGTAGAATTTGTCGCAGACAAAATTGCGAACTTGCGAATTTTTGAAGACGAGGAAGGCAAAATGAACTTCTCTGTTTTAGACAAGGGTGGTCAAATTTTGTCCGTATCACAATTTACGTTGTATGGCGATTGCAGAAAGGGCAGAAGACCGAACTTCATGGCTGCCGCACGTCCAGAGCAGGCTGAACCGTTGTACGAGCTGTTTAACGCCAAGCTGCGTGAAAAAGGGCTCCAGGTGGAAACAGGACGCTTTGGCGCCATGATGGATGTACGTCTGTTAAATGATGGTCCTGTCACACTGATTGTGGAATCATAAACACAACCATCTGGGGGGAATGAAACCATGACCCAAGAAGCATTGGTGATCGGTGCGAGTGGCATGCTTACAGAGGTCTCCCGATGGCTGGCTCGCCAAGGTTATCAAGTAACCGTGCTTGGCCGTGATCCAGTCAAATTAAGAAGTGTCAGAGACGGTTCAACTCATCCAGAGTCGATTCATGTGTTGCCTCAAGACTATCACCAGACAGACGGCTTACGTCAAGCTATGGCCGATCTCATAGAGAAGAGAGGGCCGATGGATGTGGTTGTCGCGTGGATTCATTCGACTGCACCGCATGCACTGCCTGTGATCGTGGAAGAACTATCGCGTCCTGAGAAACGCTGGCAACTGCTGCATGTGTGTGGGAGCGGTGCTTGGAAAAATCCACCGACAGAACTTGCATCAGAAGTTTGTAAATATCGACGGGTCATCCTCGGGTTTACATGTGCAGGTGAGCATTCACGCTGGCTGACGAATGATGAAATTGCAGCTGGGGTGATTGACGCTCTGCAAACAACTGAACGGCAAACGATCGTCGGTCAAGTTGAGCCGTGGGAAAAACGCCCGGCGTATTAATACGGAGGGAAAAGTCAAAAACAAAAACGATTGCCGTATGCAATCGTTTTTGTCGTTTCAGTACTGATTGGGTTAGTGAATGAAAGTGGTTGAAGGGAGGATCAGATTTTTGCCGATCAGGTTTGCGGATATCGGCTTTTTCCCGATTTCTCGAGCCCATATTGATAGCTGTCCGACATGGTGGATTTCATGAGCGATCATGTGCCGCAAAATTTCACCCCATGTGTACGTAGCGATGCTGCCGTCAGGTTTCGCATCCTGAAACGCTTTTGTTTCCATATTTTCATCCCAATTGTTCAAAAATTGAAGCACATCCGGGCGAAAAGTCGCCTCCAGCTCACGGACTTTTTCCAACCGGTTGTGCAGGTCGAAGCTTTCTTGGAAATCCGGCCTTCCCAGCATGACTTGAATCCAGCTCCACTCTACATCAATGACATGAAAGAGTGTGTGCAAAATTCCACCGACACCCCCGATGCGCGGACGAAGCAATTCTTCCATCGGGACATCCTCGCACCATTTCAGCCATTCTTCACGAACCATCCAATTGTACTCAAACATCGTTTTAATAGAAATCACTCCATTTTCAAAGGTTAACTTGTGATCACCTGCGTCCCTACCGTGCGATTGCTGATGTTGTGATTATTTTTCATCCGTCATCACTCCTTTCGATGCCTTATGATATTCGCAAATCCTTTGGGAAATCCTGCCTGCCTTGCCTTGATGTGATCGGGTGCGCTATAAAAGAACCCCCATACGAGAGGGCTTGAGCCAGCCTTCTTTCGCATGGGGGTTTTGGTAAGCGAGGGATCAGCCTCCCTGATTGCTTTGTGTATTAAAGTACTGGACGATCCCTTTGAACAGACCTTCCGCTGCAAGATCCTGCTGTTTCTCGGAACGTGCGCGAATCTCGTCGTTGTAGTTGGATAAGAAGGAGATCTCTGCCAAAATGGATGGCACCGGGTTTTCGCGTAGAACGAAATAGTTTCCGTACCGGTAATTCATGTCCTTGTAGTTCGTCGCTTTCACCAGTTCCGTTTGAACCAGGGAGGCGAGCTTGCTAGAGTTACCTTGGCTGTAGTAGAAAATAATCGAGCCATTCGTTGCTGAGTTTGGATGCGTATTATGATGGACGCTGACAAAAATATCAGCCTGATTTTGAATCGCGATGTCGACGCGCTGCTGCAGGGTCAGCTTGCGATCATCAGCCCGTGTCATGATGACTTTGGCACCTGCCGATTCCAACTTGTTGCGCAGGAGCAGAGATACTTGCAGATTGACCGTTTTCTCTAAAGTAGAGAAGCTGGAGCCAGTCGAACCACCATCTGTACCACCATGACCAGCATCGACGACGATGACTTTGCCGGCAAGATCATTACTGCGTACCACGGCTGGCGCTCCATTAGCAGAAACGAGCCAACCTGCAATGTAGCCTGTGGAGCCGTCAGGGAAGTTTACTTGGAACCACTCGCCTGATTTATTGGCAATCCCGTATTTCTCACCAGGCTGTACCTGTTTGATAATATCGTGATCGGTACTCGGACCAGAACGAACATTGGTATCTGGATTCATGATCGTCACATATGGTCCACTCGGAGTAGGCATGCTTGGTTGATTCACCGTAATGTGCCAGCCTGCCACCCAGCCAGCTTTTCCGGCCGCCGTGTTGACGCGGTACCAGTCTCCTTGTTTTTCCAAAACAGTAAGCTTGCTTCCGACTGGAAGTGTAGCTTGAATGGCACTGGTTGTGTTTGGTTCACTGCGCAGATTCAATCCGTCCGTTTTTACTGTGGCGCTTTGACTTGAAGAAGATGGTTGCCCAGTCTGAGGTTGCGTGCTTCCATTTCCATTTTCGGGCAGAGTCGGTTGACCTGTGTTCGGGTTGGTTTGATCGGTGGAGAGCCAAGCATTGACTCCATCGTAAGGGAATTGAATCCAGCCATTTTGTCTGTTCAAGACCGTGATTTTCTCGCCCGCATGTAGTTGACCGATAGCAGGTGTGCTGGCATCTGGCGTGGCGTATACGTACGGAGCGAAATCCAAGGTTAGGCTGGCTCCTTGTACGGCAGGAGGCTTCGGTTGTGAGCCTGAGCCCGCAGGATTGGTCGTTGGAGGTGTAATGCCTGTAGAGGGAGGAGAAACAGCTTGTCCCGCACCTACTTCTTTTACAAGCCAGTTTGCGACCCAGCCTTTTGTTCCTGCGTTGAGTTGAATTTCGATCCATTCGCCGCTTTTTTGCACGATGTGGTAGCGAGTACCTGGATTGATTGTTTGTACGACTGCGTACGTCTGACCGGGTCCAGAACGAACATTGAGATTCGTTGTGGTGCTCTCCACTTGCTTGGCAGATGCAGTTGCTGGTTTCTGTTGTTGTGGCTGTTGTTGCTGCTGTGTGCTGACGAGCCAGTTCGCTACCCAACCGCTTTGGCCGTTCGGAAGTTTTACCTGAATCCAGTCATTTTTGGAGGAGATGACGGGCAGCACAGTTTTGTTCGGCAGTGTAGTGACGATAGCGTCTTGGAGGCTAGGACCTGAACGGACATTGAGCTTGTCCACGGTGACCTGAACAGAACCGGCGGCCCAAGCTGCAGAAACGGGGAGGGAAATGGCACAGACGACAGTCAGGAGACTCCTCAGGATTTTTTGACGAACAAACACGATAGACATCCTTTCCGAAATACGTAGCATTTTGAATTCCTTGCGATTTTCATGTTTTTGCCAAAATAATCACTTCGCTATTTCTCCTGCTTTTTCCTGCAAAAAACGACAAAGTTCTGCATGGGTTGCCTGATTGCTTTTTGGCAGGCTAGGCAATACTAGATTTTACTAGACGCTAGCGCACGCAGCTTATCAGGAGGAATTCATCGTGAGACAGTCAAAGAAGGAAACATTCGCGCAAGGATTGAATCGGCAGTTTTTGTCTGTTGATTTTCAAGACGATTTGGAGAAAGAAACGTCACTGCAAAATGTGGAAATGGCCCAAGATTTTCATCCAGGCTTGCGGGATATCCAACATCCTCGGCAAAAACGAAAGTAACCTTGCACACGATGCCACAACTTGTCTAGTTGACCCGAGTAATTCTCGTCGGCTATGATGAGGAGTGGCATTTTTGAAAAAGCAGGTGAACTCCATGATACAGATCATATGTGAGGGACACGCATTCGAGCGGGAACTCTCCTTAATTCTCGCATTATTTTATGAAGATCCAGCGCTCGCTTTTGTGCCCGTGTGGACAGGTGAGGCTGATTTAAAAATCAAGCTGGCATTGACCGTGCATGAAAATGGAGTCGTAGCTTCGGGTGAGTTATACGATGGCAAACGAAGCATCTCTCATCAGGTGGAGCGAGACTACGTAGCACGTGATGAAAAAGCGATGAAAAAGACGGCCAAGCAGGCTCTTTGCTATGCGCTGTTATTGATGCTGGAAGAATACACGGGTATGGAGCAAGGCTGGGGCATTTTGACCGGGATACGCCCGACAAAACTGCTGCATCAGTTGAACGCCGCTGGTGTAGACAGACAGGAAGCGCACAAGAGATTGCAGCAGGATGTGATTTTGCGTCCATACAAGCTAAAGCTTTTGCAAGAAATCGTAGACAAGCAGCTCTACGTCGTGCCTGATTTGTATCAGATTGACCGCGAGCTATCGGTATATATCGGCATCCCATTTTGTCCGACGAAGTGTGCGTACTGTACGTTTCCTGCTTACGCGATTCGCAGTCATACGGCTTCGGTTAATCCGTTTCTCGAAGGTCTCCATTACGAGATAGAGCGGATGGGGGAGTGGCTTCACGCGAATGACCAACGGATCACGTCCATTTATTTCGGCGGCGGAACCCCTACAAGTATTACCGCAGATGACATGAACCAGCTGTTTGAGACGATACATCGTTCCTTCCCACACATGGGAGATGTGCGTGAGTTGACCGTTGAGGCGGGAAGACCCGACACGATCACACGCGAAAAGCTCGATGTCATGAAGCAGTGGGAAGTGGATCGGATCAGCATTAATCCACAGTCGTTCACGCAGGAGACGCTCCAGGCAATCGGACGTCATCACACTGTCGAAGAGACGATTGAGAAATACCATCTGGCTATGGAGATGGGCTTGACTAATATTAATATGGACCTGATCATCGGGCTGCCAAACGAAGGCGTAGCCGAGCTGGCGCACAGCCTCCAAGAGGTAGAAAAGCTGATGCCTGCCTCTCTGACGGTTCATACACTGTCTTTCAAGAGAGCATCTGAGATGACGCAGAACAAAGACCGCTACAAGGTAGCCAGTCGCGACGAGATCAGCAAGATGATGGAGATGGCCTCCGAGTGGACAACGGCGAACGGCTATGCCCCGTATTATTTGTATCGTCAGAAAAACATTTTGGGAAATCTGGAGAATGTCGGGTATGCCAAGCCAGGGCAGGAGAGCATCTACAACATCATGATCATGGAAGAGGTACAAACCATCCTCGGTCTCGGCTGTGGTGCGGTATCCAAGCTGATGGCTCCAGGAAGCGGCAAGCTGACGCGCTTTCCGAATCCAAAGGACCCGAAAACGTACAATGACACGTACAAGGTTCTAGTCGAAAACAAGCTCCGTGATTTGAATGAGATTTATTCGGGTGCGAGAATAGCTGGACAGGTATCTGACAAGTAAGTGATGGATATACTTGTAGTTAATAAAAAAAGTTTTATTCAAGCGCCTGTTGACGGCTGTTGGCGGGTTTGCTATGATTCACATTAAGCTTTTTTATTGAATAGACAATGATCTGATGACGGGAACAAGTATCCAGGAACCGGATGCCCAGAGAGAAAGCGCCGTGGCTGAGAGTGCTTTCGTATAACGGCTTGGTGAATGACATCCCTGAAGACCGCAGTGAACGGCTGAAAGAAATCTCTTTCCCCAGTAACTGGCAGGCGTGTGCCGGCGTTAACGGCTAATAAGTGGGATAGCCTTTTGTGATGTAGGGCTATTCAAACAGGGTGGCACCACGGGAGTATAACCAGTCTCTCGTCCCTGACATGCGGCGAATTGCTAAATGTCAGGAGGCGAGGGGCTTTTTTATTTGACGATAAATAAGTTCCTTGATCCTGGAGGTTTGGCTTTAGCCCGAGTTTTTGAAAAGACATGGAGGTTCGAGAGGAATGACAAGAATCCAGATCCCACGCGGTACGCAGGATATCATGCCTGGTACTGTAGAGCTGTGGCACTACGTGGAGGCCAAGGCCCGCGATCTGTGTCGCCGCTCCAATTACGCGGAAATTCGCACGCCGCTGTTTGAGAGCACAGAGTTGTTCCAACGGGGTGTAGGCGAGACGACTGACATCGTGGAAAAAGAAATGTACAGTGTAGCCAATCCGCGCAGTACGGATGCTCTCACGTTGCGTCCAGAAGGGACCGCGGGCGTTGTTCGCTCCTACGTGGAAAACAAACTGTACGGTGTGCCTAATCAGCCTACCAAGCTGTACTACCTGGGACCGATGTTCCGTCACGAGCGTCCGCAAGCAGGCCGCTATCGCCAATTCGTCCAATTCGGTGCAGAAGCGATCGGTTCAAGCGATCCAGCGATCGATGCAGAAGTCATTGGCCTTGCGATTCGTCTGTATCAGGAGCTCGGATTGACAGGACTTTCTGTGGAATTGAACAGCGTAGGTACAGGAGAAGACCGGGCGCGTCACCGTGAGCATTTGCTCGCACATTTGAACGGCGTTCGCACCGAGCTGTGTGAGGATTGTCAATCTCGTATTGACCGCAACCCGTTGCGTGTGCTCGATTGCAAAAATGAAAAGTGCAAATCGCTGACAATGGATGCTCCGTCCATTTTGGACTACTTGAGTGAAGAGTCCGCAGCTCACTTTAAAGCAGTGCAAGACTACTTGACCGCACTGGATATTCCGTTTCATGTAAATCCGCGTCTGGTTCGCGGCTTGGACTACTACACACTGACCGCATTTGAAATCAAAATGGCGGAGATCGGTGCGGTAGAAACGCTTTGCGGCGGTGGGCGCTACAACGGACTGGTTGCAGAGCTGGGCGGCGACGATATGCCAGGCATCGGCTTCGCACTCAGTATCGAGCGTCTACTGTTGGCTCTGGAAAAGCAAGGTGTTCAATTGCCGATCTCGGGTGGCATTGACTGCTTCGTAGTAGTTCAGACACCAGAAGCAAAAACAACAGCGTTCGTACTCGTTGACCAATTGCGCCAAGCAGGGGTTGCAGCTGAGCTGGATTATCTGGATCGAAAAATGAAAGCACAGCTAAAGCAAGCAGATCGTCTACAGGCTCGCTTCACGGCGATCATCGGTGAGTCTGAATTAGCGAATGGCACGGTTGTTCTAAAAGAAATGGCAACAGGCGAGCAACAAGAAGTGAAACGCGAGGAACTCGTCTCGGTACTCGCTGCAAAAGCAAATCAATAAAACAAATCGTTAGGGGAAATGATCATGTCTTGGCAATATCGCACCGTACATGGTGGAGAAGTAACAACAGCACACGTTGGGCAGGAAGTCGTACTGAACGGATGGGTACAAAAGCGTCGCGACCTCGGAGGCGTTATCTTCATCGACTTCCGTGACCGCACGGGTATCGTCCAAATCGTATTCAACCCAGAGTACAACAAAGAAGCTTGGGAAGCGGCTGACAAGGTACGCAGCGAATACGTTCTGGTTGTAAAAGGGAAAGTTGTGAACCGTGCACCAGAAGCAGTCAATCCGAAGCTCAAAACCGGCGAAGTAGAAGTGCACATCTCTGAAATCGAAATCCTGAACGATGCAAAAACGCCTCCGTTCCTGATTGAAGACGAGATCGATGTAGATGAACAAGTTCGTCTGAAATACCGCTACCTGGACTTGCGCCGTCCAGAAATGCAGCGCTCCCTGATTTTGCGCAGCAAAGCAGCGAAAGCATTCCGTGACTACCTGGATGAGAACAACTTCGTGGAAGTAGAAACTCCAATTCTCCAGAAGAGCACTCCTGAGGGCGCACGTGACTATCTCGTGCCTTCCCGTGTGCATCCAGGCGAGTTCTACGCACTGCCGCAATCGCCACAGCTGTTCAAACAGCTTTTGATGGTATCCGGTTTGGAGCGCTATTACCAAATCGCTCGTTGCTTCCGTGACGAAGACCTGCGTGCTGACCGTCAGCCTGAATTTACCCAAGTGGACATTGAAACCTCGTTCCTGTCTATGGAAGAAATCCTGCCAATGATGGAAAAGATGGTCGCTCACGTATTCAAGCAAACAGTTGGCGTAGACGTACCGACTCCATTCCCTCGTCTCACGTATGCGGATGCAATGGCGCGTTACGGTTCTGACAAACCAGACGTACGCTTCGGCATGGAGCTGACAGACGTATCTGATCTGGTTGCGACAAGTGACTTCAAAGTGTTTGCAGCAGCAGTAGCTGGCGGCGGACAAGTAAAAGCGATCAACGCAAAAGGTTGCGGACACTACTCCCGTAAAGAAGCAGACGACCTGGGCAAATTCGCTTCCCGTTATGGCGCGAAAGGCTTGGCTTGGATCGGCTTCAAAGACGGCGAAGTCAAAGGGCCAATTGCGAAGTTCTTTAAAGAAGAAGAACTGAACGAGATGAAAGCACGCTTGGCGGTAGAAGAAGGCGACTTGCTCCTGTTCGTTGCAGACAAACCAAAAGTAGTAGCAGATGCACTGGGTGCTCTTCGTTCCAAGCTGGGTGCTGAACTTGGTCTGATTGACCAAAGCCAGTTCGCATTCCTCTGGGTAGTAGACTTCCCGCTGGTTGAGTGGGATGAGGATGCAAAACGCTACGTTGCCCTGCACCATCCGTTCACACGTCCAAAAGACGAAGATCTGCACCTGTTCGACACCGATCCAGGTCAAATGCGCGCACAAGCGTACGACATGGTTCTCAACGGATATGAGCTCGGCGGAGGTTCCATGCGGATCTTCAAGCGCGAGGTGCAAGAAAAAATGTTTACCACGCTTGGCTTTACACAAGAAGAGGCGCGGAAACAATTCGGCTTCCTCATGGATGCATTCGAGTACGGTACACCTCCACACGGTGGAATCGCTCTCGGCTTGGACCGCCTGATTATGCTCTTGGCTGGCCGCACCAACCTGCGTGAAGTCATCGCATTCCCGAAAACAGCAAGTGCGAGCGACCTGATGGTAAACGCTCCAGATGTAGTAGACGGAAAGCAATTGAAAGAGCTGTCCATTGCAACAGTTGTCACAGAAGAAGAAAAGGGAGAAGCGTAATCGACTTGCGTAACTGCATTGCTCTTTGATACATTGGTAATACTATGATGAAAGCCCTGCGATGCTCGTGACATCCGATAGTTTTGAGCCACAAAGTTTGTTTAGGGAGTTTTTCGTCCGTGATTGTAAAGGCATGCCTCCTTAGAGTGGACGTCTGTAACAGTTCGGCAAGACACCCACCTGCGATGTGCAGGTTCAAAACTAAGGAGCAACACGGCATAATGGGGCTCCTTTTTTCTACTTCAATCCTACTTTTCCGATTGACTATAAGTCCGTGTTGAACAACCACAATAATCTCGCTTGCGAATGAAAGGTGACACGAAATATGCTTCATCAATTTTCTCGTTGTGAATTGGCCTTCGGTCCCGAAGGTTTGGAAAAAATGAAAAATAGCCGCGTTGCTGTTTTAGGAATTGGCGGAGTCGGTTCCTTTACAGTAGAAGCACTGGCGCGTACAGGTGTAGGCAAGCTCGTTTTGGTGGATAAGGATGTAGTAGACATTACGAACATCAACCGCCAAATCCATGCGACGCTGAACACAGTGGGTCAAAAAAAGGCTGAGCTCATGAAGGAGCGTATCGCGACGATCAATCCAGAGTGCGAGGTCGTAACACTTCATATGTTCTACAATGAAGAAACAGCGAATGCGCTGTTTGAGCATGAATTGGATTACATCGTAGATGCCATGGATACCATGTCCGCGAAGCTCCATGTGATTAAGGAAGCGAAGCGTCGCAATATCCCTATTATTTCTAGCATGGGTGCGGCCAACAAAATGGACCCAACCCGTTTTGAGGTTGCCGATATTTCCCAAACGAGTTATGATCCGATTGCAAAGGTCATTCGACGTGAGCTGCGGAAAAGCGGTATCTACAAAGGGGTAAAAGTTGTCTATTCCCGTGAGATTCCCGTAACCGTACGTGTAGATGTACGCGAACAAATCGTTTCTAACCCGAATTCACCGATTAGCAAAGTGCGGATGCCTCCAGCAAGCAATGCTTTCGTGCCTTCTGTAGCTGGTTTAATTTTGGCCAGTGTAGTGGCAAGAGATATTTTGGAGTGGCAGCCTGTAAAAGGATAGTGGAACATGGATGATTTATTCACGTTTGCCTACGACCAGCAGAGTGGGGGCAAACAGAAGCCATTGGCTGCGCGGATGCGGCCGCAATCGATTCAAGATGTGATCGGACAATCGCATATTTTGGCTCCTGGAAAGCTGCTCCGACGCGCGATTGAAGCAGATCAAGTGTCCTCTGTCATTTTTTACGGACCTCCAGGTACAGGGAAAACAACGCTGGCAAAAGTCATTGCCCGAACCACACGCACGCATTTCTCCGAGTTAAATGCCGTTACGGCTGGTGTCGCTGACATCCGCAAAGTGGTAGATGCGGCAAAGGAGCGGCTCGTCATGGACAGTCAGCGGACAACATTGTTCGTAGACGAGATTCACCGCTTCAATAAATCCCAACAGGACGCCCTTCTTCCTTATGTGGAGGAAGGCACGATCATTTTGATCGGCGCTACGACGGAGAATCCTTTTTTCGAGGTGAACCCGGCGCTTTTGTCGCGTTCACAAGTATTTTCCCTTCAATCGCTTTCTCATGAGGAATTGAAGCAGGTCATGGATCGGGCACTTACTGATGAAGAAAACGGATTGGCGGAGCTATTTGTCACTGTAGAACCGGAAGCGGCAGAGCATTTGATTCAATACGCGGAAGGGGATGCCAGACGTTTGCTGAACGCATTGGAACTGGCGGTGACAACGACACAACCAGGAGCGGATGGACGAATTACCGTGACGTTGGACGTCGCCGTAGAATCCATTCAGCGCAGGGCTGTACGCTACGATAAGAGTGGGGACAACCATTACGACACGATCTCTGCTTTTATTAAATCCATTCGTGGTTCTGATCCGGACGCAGCTCTTTACTGGTTGGCGAGAATGATCGATGCCGGAGAAGATCCACGGTTCATTTCTCGCCGTTTGGTCATCTCGGCTTCAGAGGATATCGGAAATGCTGACCCGCAAGCGATCACAGTTGCGATTTCCTGCTTTCAGGCGGTAGAATTGGTGGGGATGCCTGAAGGGCGTATCCCTTTAGCACAAGCGACGACGTACCTGGCAACCGCTCCCAAAAGCAATGCCGCTTACAACGGAATTAATTCTGCGTTGGATCGCATCCGAACGGATGGTCACAAGCAAGTACCGATTCATCTGCGAGATTCTGCTTACAAGGGAGCTGCGAAGCTGGGACACGGTCAGGGATATCTGTATCCGCATAACTATCCATATGGGTATGTACCTCAACAGTATCTGCCTGACGGTGTAAACTACTCGTTCTACCAGCCAAAGGATCACGGCTATGAGCGTCACATTCGCCGCTTCCAGGAAGAAAGACAGAAGATGGATGGACGTGGGTTGCCAAGGAAAAACTCCCCCGAATAATGGGGGAGCTAACATTTTTAAGTGCGGACATTACCGCCTGGTTTATTGGGCAAATCACCGTTTTCATTCGGTTGTTTGCTCTGCTCACTCGCACCGTAACGGGCTTTGTGAGCAATCGTGCCTGCGGGTTGGTCGTACAAGGTGTCGGACGGGTGGTTGGGACCTCGTTCCGAGCGTTTGTTTGTTGTCATCTGCATATCACCCCCTAAGATGTTAGTGTGTCCCACGATACAGAAGACATGTAGAGGGCGGGCGCGTATTACCGATACAAAGAGGAGAGTTGTTAACGTGAAGATTTCGACGAAAGGACGTTACGGGCTGACGATCATGATGGAATTGGCCAACCGTTGCGGAGAAGGGCCGACTTCACTACGGAGCATCGCCCAAAAACACGATTTGTCCGAGCATTATTTGGAGCAATTGATTGCGCCTCTGCGTAACGCGGGTTTGGTAAAAAGCATTCGTGGCGCATATGGCGGTTACGTTCTGGCGAAGCAGCCGGATGAGATTTCTGCTGGTGATGTGATTCGCGTGCTGGAAGGACCGATCAGTCCTGTGGAATTTGCAGAGGAAGAAGATCCGGCTAAGCGTTATTTGTGGCTGCGTATTCGGGATAGTATTTCTGCTGTTCTGGATTCGACTTCCCTTCAAGACTTGATCAGCTTTGAAGACGATGGTCCTGCCGATAATTATATGTTTTACATCTAGAATCTAAGAGGTTGTTCAAAAAGTCGTCTTTTGATCACGAAGTAGCTCAGAACGCTCATTCGACATCGAATATGGCGTTCACCTCCGAAGTCCGGTGCTCATGTAGATTACCTACACTCCGCTCCTCCTTCGTTCGGTTCTCGCCATCTTCTCGGTGCTAAAAAGCCGACTTTTTGAACACGCACTATAAGTTGTAGAAGGTGACAGCATTGTCAGATCTATTGTATTTTGACCATGCAGCTACTACGCCGGTACATCCACGTGTAGTTGCTGCTATGACTCCCTATTTGACTCAAGTATTCGGGAATCCATCCAGTGTCCATGGTGCAGGTCGCGAAGCGCGAAAAGCGTTGGAGCAGGCGAGAGATACGATTGCCGACTTTATGGATGCTGATCCGCAATCGCTCATCTTTACAAGTGGCGGGACAGAAGCCGACAATATGGCGATCATCGGTGCTGCAATGGCACAGCGCGAACGTGGTCGTCACGTCATTACTTCGCAAATCGAGCACCATGCAGTCTTGCATGCTTGTGAATTTTTGGAGCAGGCTGGATTTGAAGTGACGTACTTGCCTGTTGATCAGACAGGCATGGTCCGCTTGGAAGACCTGAAACAAGCGGTTCGCCCGGATACGGTTCTGGTGTCCATTATGTACGGAAACAACGAAGTAGGAACGATCCAGCCAATCGAGGAAATGGGAACCTTCCTGCGTGAAAAAGGGATTGTTTTTCATACGGATGCCGTACAGGCTTTTGGTGTACTTCCTGTCCATGCACGGAAGCTGCCTGTTGATATGCTCTCGGTATCCGCCCATAAAATTAATGGTCCAAAAGGAGTCGGCGCTTTGTATTTAGCGCGTAAGGTTCCGTTTTCCCCGATATTGCACGGCGGTTCACAAGAGCGCAAACGCAGAGCGGGAACGGAAAACCTGGCCGGGATTGTTGGCTTTGCCGAAGCGGCAAAGGTCGCTGGCGAGGAAATGGCCGAGCGGGTTGAAAAATATGAGCAGATGAAAGCAGCGATGATTGCAGTCTGGCAGGAAGCAGGAATTACGTTCTGCCTGAATGGACATAGCGAGCAGGCATTGCCCCATATTTTAAATGTGTCCTTCCCTGGTGCCCATACAGAAACCATGCTGATGAATCTGGATATCGCCAAGATTGCAGCAGCCAGTGGCTCAGCGTGTACATCCGGATCATTAGAGCTGTCACACGTTCTAAAAGCAATGCACTTGGACGAGAAGATTGCGCATTCAGCCATTCGTTTCAGCTTTGGGATTACGAATACAGTGGAAGAGGCGAAGCAGGCTGCTACAGCGGTTGCTGCGATTGTAAAGCGCTTGGTACGCGAATAACGAAGGATGAAAGCCGTTTGGAGGAAGCCAAGCGGTTTTTTCGTTTGAGCAAAAGCGGGTTTCTTATTGGAGTTTGTGGTGAATTGTGGAAGAGGATGGTAAAATGATGCTGTAGTACTAATCCTGAAGAACTATATAATCCGGATCACCCGATAAGGAGAGGACTTTCATGTTGGCCAGACGCTACTCTATTCGCTACAAACTGGTGTTTACGATACTCATCCTAACCATGCTTCCATTAATGGTCGTCGGCTATATCCAATTTGAAAATGCACGCAGCGCGCTATACAAGCTGGCTGTATCTGATTTGCAATACATAACGGAAATGAAGGCACGAGAGCTGGCTGTTTACGCTCAAGATGCAACGATGAATGAGGGGAACAGACAGAAAATTAACGAAATAACACGCGAGGTGGCCGAAAAATATTACAAGCCAAATGGCATGGTTGGCTACGCCTATATCTTGGATGCGAGTGGAATCGCCATCTTTCATCCAGACCCGAAAGTCGAGAATACCTCTTTGGCGAATGAAGAATTCACGCAAGTCATGCTCGCTCAAAAAAACGGCTGGATCGAATATGAATTCGGAGGCTCTACCAAAGTGGCGGCGTATAAGCAGCTGCCAAACGGATGGATTCTAGCTATTGGCAGCTACGAAAATGATTTGCTAACGACAATTGAGAGCAGCCGTCCGATGATGTTTCTCCTCAACCTGGTGAGTGCCACCTTAGCGCTGGTCACAGGAATTTTTATTGTCAACAAGCTGGTTCGACCGCTAAAAGATTTGGTATTGGCAATGAAGCGTGCAGAGACAGGAGATTTGACCACGCAAGTGACTGTACGTTCCCGGGACGAGCTTGGGGAATTATCGTCGATGTACAACGAGATGATGGGGGTATTTCGCCGCATGGTCAACGAGGTGCAGCGAGTAGCCCAACAGGTCGCGGCAGCTTCGGAAGAATTAACAGCGAGTGCGACAGAAAGTGCACGTGCTTCCGAACAAATATCCATGGCTTCTTCGGAAATCGCTACAGGTTCCGAACAACAAAAACAAACGGTAACGGATACAGTACGCTTTTTGTCTCGCATCGGTGGAGATATCCAACTCATCGCGGCCTCGACCAATCAAGTAAATGCTGATGCGACAGACGCAAATCGATTGGCACAGGTTGGGGAAGGCAAGCTGCAAGAACTCGTACTAGAAATGGATCAAATCACAGATCATGCCCGTCGTACAGAGCAGGTGATCCGCGAGCTTGGCTCTCAATCCGAGCAAATCATCGGAATCATCACGACCATTCGTCAAATATCCAACCAGACGAATCTATTGGCTTTGAACGCTGCTATCGAGGCTGCACGGGCGGGGGAACAGGGACGAGGCTTTGCGGTTGTGGCCCAAGAGGTGCGTAAGCTGGCTGAGCAATCGGGTGAGGCTGCAGAAGAGATCGCAGGCTTGATTCATACGATCCATACAGATATTCTCGCGGCAGTATCGGAAATGGGAACGACTGCAGTCGCTATACAGGATGGACGCGAAGGAGTGGCCCAGGCAGGAGACAGCTTCCAACAAATCTTGGTAGCCGTTCAAGACGTCAGCCAGCAAGTACATCGCATGAACGATGCTGCTCAAGCGATTCATCGCGATACAGTCCAATTGGTGAGTCACTCCGAAAAAATAGCTGGACTTGCGGAAACAGCGGCAAGAGATACACAGGAAGTAGCAGCAGCGTCCGAAGAACAGTCAGCAACGTCCGAGGAAATGACAGCGGCATCCGAAACGCTTGCGAAAATGGCCGAGCAGTTGTCAGAACAAGTAAAACGATTTACAATTTAAGACGAGCATATGAGAAATCCACTTTCAAGAAAAGTGGATTTTTCCTTTCTGGAACGGTTTTTTATGTAAGGAGGCGTTTAGATGGACGAGCAGCAGTCAATCTCGCTGTTTGCGGAAACCTACATTCGAGGATTTGTTTCTCAAGAAATTTTTTACAAGGAAGAAACCTGGTACGGAGTTATCCGTCTTAAGATAGAAGAGACTACCGAATCGATTAAAGAATCGGAGGTCATTATTGTCGGTAATTTTCCTCGCCCGCATCCAGATGAGCTGTACACCTTTTACGGTGAATGGAAGACACACCCTCGTTTTGGCCAGCAGTACGTAGCAAAGCGCTATGAACGTGAAACGCCGAAAACATTGGCCGGGGTTGAGCGATACTTAGCCAGTGGCTTGTTTCAAGGGATCGGAAAGAAGATGGCCAAACGGATTGTCGAGCAGCTCGGTGTAGATGCGCTATCGATTATCGCGGACTTCCCGGAGCGATTGGCTGAGGTACCAGGCATTTCTGAACAACGTGCCAAAACGATCTATGATTCTGTAGTCGAGCATCGTTCCTTGGAAAGTGCCATGGTTTTCTTGTACGACTTCGGCATTGGTGTGAACATGGCGCTGCGTATTTATCAGACCTACAAGCTGGAAACGATGACTGTGTTGAAGGAAGAGCCTTACCGGTTGATTGAGGATGTCGTGGGAATCGGCTTTAAGCGGGCAGATGACATTGCACGAGCTACTGGAATCGCTGCTTCCTCAGAAGAACGTGTGAAGGCGGCGGCTCTCTTTGTCTTGCAGGAGGCTTCGTATTCAGAAGGACATGTTTATTTGCCTGTGGAGGAGCTCTGTGAAAAAACGCTGCGCCTTCTCGAAGAGTGCGGGGGGCACGACTTTTCTGGAGACGATATTCAACTGGCAGTGGAAGCCCTGTTTGTGTCGAGCAAAATTGCCTGGGAAGATGAGCGGGTGTATTTGCCCTCACTGTTTTTTGCCGAGCTCGGTCTTGCCAAAAGACTGCGTCACTTCGCTGCGCGGGATGAATTCGGTACGTTCCCGACTTCGGAGTTTTACCGTGCGTTAGGGGCGGTCGAGGATGAGCTGGGGATTACGTATGCCCAGACGCAGCGTGATGCCATTGAACAGGCGATCAAAGCAGGTCTGATGCTTTTGACAGGGGGACCTGGTACGGGGAAAACGACAGTCATTCGTGGGATTTGTCGTGTTTTTTCTCAGCTTCATGGATTGTCTCTGGACTTGAAAAAATACAACGAAGAAAATCCGTTCCCGATCGTTCTTGTGGCTCCTACTGGACGTGCAGCAAAACGGATGACAGAGACTACGGGTTTACCAGCAATGACCATCCATCGCTTGCTCGGTTACAAAGGGGAGAGCTTCGAGCATGACGCGGAGCATCCAATCCGTGGCCGGCTATTAATTGTGGATGAAATGTCCATGGTCGATATCTGGTTAGCAAATCAATTGTTTCGTGCGGTCCCGGATGACATGCAGATCATCATGGTAGGAGACCCTGACCAGTTGCCGTCCGTAGGACCAGGCAACGTCCTGCTGGATATGATTCGATCTGGATTGTTACCGTTGGTACAGCTGACAGAAATTTATCGGCAAGCAGAAGAGTCCACTATTATTCGGTTGGCCCATGATGTACGCAAGGGGAATGTACCGGCAGATTTGCTTCACACCACCCCGGATCGGCGATTCTTCACAAGTTTGCCACAAGAAGTTCCGGAAGCAGTGAAACAAATTTGCTTCGGAGCCGTAAAAAAAGGATATACGGCAAAAGATGTTCAGGTATTAGCCCCTATCTATAAAGGTAATGCCGGTGTGAACCGGTTGAATGAAGAATTGCAGGAGCTGTTTAATCCGAAAACGCCGCAAAAGCGTGAAGTTACTTTCGGAGAGACGACTTTCCGTACAGGAGACAAGGTCCTGCAATTGGTGAACAATGCTGAAGAACAGGTGTTTAACGGTGACATGGGTGAGATCGTCGCCATCTTTTTCCCGAATGAAAATGCGGAGAACCAGGAGATGCTGGTCGCTGCCTTTGATAACAGGGAAGTGGTGTACAAGCGTTCGGATTATCATCAGCTGACGCTTGCCTACTGCTGCTCGGTTCATAAGTCTCAAGGCAGCGAATTTCCGATTGTGATCATGCCGTTTGTCAAAAGCTACTACCGTATGCTCAGACGTAAGCTGGTCTATACCGGGATTACCCGGAGCAAATCATTCCTCATCATGTGTGGAGAGCCGGATGCGTTCCGTGCAGCTGTAGAGTCTGATGAGGAGGGGGTACGGTACAGTTACCTGGAAGAACGGCTAAAGCAAGAGTGAAGTTGGAACCATTTGCGCCGAATGGACGTGTCCATTTCGCCTGATACTAACAAGGCGGAAGGGGGATGTCCCACATGCGCAAGGCAATGGATGCAGTCGGATTGCCAGTTGTTTGCCTTCAAACAGGGGAGACGATTGGAACCGTGCGTGACATTCTTTGCGACTCCACTTGGCATGTACGAGGAGTCTTGCTGAGCGAACAGGGCTGGTTCCAATCAGGTACCTATATTCCTACCGAACATATTCATGCGGTCGGGGAGTCCTGCCTTACCGTATCGGGAAAAGACGCGATCACGCCCTTACCTCATCTCGCCGGACTAGAGCCTGTCGGCATTGTGACGGGAAAGACGAAGCTAAAAGGAAAAGCGGTGATTACCGCATCCGGAGAGTGTTTGGGGAGGCTGGAAGATGTTTACTTTTCAGCCAACTGGGAGAAACTTGTAGGGTACGAACTATCGAATGGCTGGCTTGCAGATATTACGGAAGGACGAAAGCGCCTCCCTGCACCAGCATCCGTTATCGTCGGGGAAGAAAACCTGATCGTGCCGGACTAGTTCGTGGCCAGGCGTGAAAGGGAGGAAAGCGTGTGCGTGTCATATGCCCGAATTGCAGTTCCAAAGACGTAGGAAAGATTGGAACCAATCAATACTATTGCTGGAACTGCTTTATAGAAATGAGCGTTTCCAATGAGCAGATCGCTTCTGTCTACCAAGTTGAGGAAGACGGATCCTTGCATTCGCTCAACGATCTGTTTATTGAGGATCAGACAGTAACCGCTCACTTGAATATGTAGTGGATTTGAGCGGTAAAACCAATGGAGGTGGCACGCTTGTTCACTCGAGGCCTGTTGCGGGTTCTGGCCACAAGCGGAATTGTGGCAATCATTGGCTATTGGATGGCTCCGCGACGTCGCAGTCGGTTTTCATTGAATTGGAATCAGTTGCCCTTCTCCATGCGTGATGTGACGCGTATGTGGAAATCAGGTCGCAAGCTGATGCGTGCCGTTACTCGTTAACACAAAATGTGAATTGGAACGTAAATAAACACCCGAACATACACTGTGTTCGGGTGCTTTTTTTTCGACATACATGAAAAAGCTCCGTCGCGGAAACGACGGAGCCTTGCTTTGCATTAAGGTTGTTCTGCCAAGCGTTTTTGCTGTTGGCTTTTCATGCGTCCGATCAACAGGACACCAACCACAACAGCTACGATGAATACCCATTTCACCCAAGGGTAAGCGGCAAAGAACGGTGTGAGGAACTTCTCGCTCGTTACCATGCTAGCTGCGGTATACGCCAATACTGCAGAACCGATATAAATAACGATCGGATATTTCTCGATCAGCTTCAAGATCAATGTGCTACCCCATACCATGATCGGAACACTGATGATCAAACCGATAACTACCAGAAGGAAATCACCATGTGCTGCACCAGCAACCGCGATAACGTTATCCAAGCCCATTACTGTGTCGGCTACAATAATCGTCCAAATCGCTGCTCCAAGTGTTCCGCTTGCCTTCATATTCTCATGACCATTATCTTGAATCAGCAACTTGAGGGCGATCCAAATGAGAATCAAACCACCTACAAGCAGCAGACCAGGAATCTTCAGCAACCAAACGACAGCGAGTGTTGCCAATGCACGAATGACAATTGCACCAACCGTTCCCCAGATGATGGCTTGCTTTTGTTGATGAGCAGGCAGGTTACGAGCAGCCATCCCGATGACGAGGGCATTGTCCCCGGCCAGCACCAGGTCGATGATAACGATAGAGAGTAATGCAGTCCAGAACTCAGGTGTTAACAATAAATCCATTTCTCTTCCTCCTCCTAATCCATTTTTGGAAGCGAATAATCCGCTGGCCGTTTTCTTGATACCTCCTATAGTGTGTGTAAAGGGGCGAAAAAGAAAACGACCTTTCCCGGAACAGGAAAAGGTCGTTTGAAAAACAAAAATAGACCTTTTACCTGGTCGGCAAAGGTCTTGCTTACAACATTTACGAAAATGTTGCCAACATAGCCGGGGAAAAATCCCGTAATGACGACTATGTTGCGAAAAAGCTACTCCCCTTTGGAGATATCCTCTTGTAATTACATACTACTGAACACGAAATTGTGTGTCAATAGGTTACATGAAATTTATGTGAATGAGACAAGCTAAAAAAGATGTATGCAAATAGGGAGGAGTTGGGGAACGTGGATGAACTTCGGCGAAGTCGTCTATTTGCTGCTGCTGTTTGGCTCATCGCACTTTTGGTCATCGGCAATCTGCTTTGGCTGCTCCGACCAGTCCTGTCACAGTTGTTTTCGCTCATAAAGGAAGTGCTTGTTCCCGTCATATTGGGACTCGTCATCGCCTACTTGCTCCATCCGATCGTGCAATTGCTGGAAAAAAGAAGGGTTCCGCGCTTAATGGCAGTCCTGCTCATTTATGGATCTTTTGTATTGGTAATTACCATTGCGATCATTAACGCCATCCCTATTTTTACAAAACAATTGGTGGAGCTGTCAGACGATATTCCCCGCCTGATGGATTGGTACTATACATGGATGAGTGAGTGGGAGGCACGAAAATATTTCTTGCCGGATAGCATCTCGAGGGGTGTAGACCGGGTGATCATCCAGTCGAATGAGGGGATGTCTCATTCAGTAGCGAAACTCGTAGAAAACGCTCGTCATTCAATGGGAAAGCTGTTTGCTTTTGCTATCGTGCCGTTTATTGCTTTTTACTTTTTGAAGGATATGAAGCAACTGCATGAGACGGGGATGTCGATTGTTCCAAAGGCTTATCGGAAGCAAGTTCTGATTGTCCTGCGGGATATTAATGAATCCTTGGGTAAATACATACATGGACAAATGATTGTGGCCCTGATCGTAGGTGTTTTCGCATACTTGGGCTACTGGTGGATCGGTATGCCGTATCCTTTTGTGCTGGCTGCATTCGTTTGTCTCACCAACATCATTCCGTACATCGGACCCTTGATTGGGGCGGCACCGGCAGTTGTGATCGCGATTACGATTTCCACCAAGACACTATTACTCGTTATCGTGGTCAATCTCATCATTCAAATCGTGGAAGGGAACATTTTGTCCCCAAACATCGTTGGTCGTTCTTTGCATTTGCACCCGCTTCTCATTATCATGGCTCTGCTGGTAGGGGAGACTGTAGGGGGGATCATCGGGCTTATCGTTGCTGTCCCGATTCTTGTCGTTTGCAAAGTGATCGTCAGCCGAATCGCTGTCATGATGCATGAAAGTTGACAGTGATCAGGTAAAATATTTATAATATGGACAAAGTGATTTATGTGAAATCAATGAGGGAACGAGTATGTTGCAGACCTTTTACAGAGAGGGCGCTCCATGGTTGAGAGAGCGACCAAAAGAAGAGCAGCAGAAGGCTACTCCTAAGACCGGGCAAAACCCGGCGGCTTGGCACCGTTAGACGCCACTTAAGCGACAGGCCTTGGCTCAGATACGTGTAGCTAGCCTGTAAGCAGGGTGGTACCGCGAGAAAATCAGTTCTCGTCCCTGAGGGGATGGGGGCTTTTTTTATTTTTAGATGAGGAGAATGTAGATGAAGAAACTGACAGGCAATCAAATCCGCCAGATGTTCCTCGACTTTTTTGTAGAAAAAGGACATCGCATTGAGCCTAGCGCTCCATTGGTTCCAATCGACGATCCTTCCCTTCTGTGGATCAACAGTGGTGTGGCGACCCTCAAGAAATATTTTGACGGCCGCATCATCCCGGACAACCCGCGCATCACGAACTCGCAAAAGTCTATTCGTACCAACGATATTGAAAATGTGGGACGTACTGCTCGCCACCATACCTTTTTTGAAATGCTGGGTAACTTCTCCATTGGTGAGTACTTCAAGGAAGAAGCGATTGAATGGGCATGGGAGTTTTTGACGAGCCCAAAATGGATCGGTTTTGATCCTGAGTTGCTTTCCGTTACCATTCACCCAGAGGACGAAGAAGCATTTGAGCTGTGGAGCAAGAAAATCGGTGTTCCAGAAGAGCGAATCATCCGACTGGAGGGCAACTTCTGGGATATCGGAGAAGGCCCGAGCGGACCGAACACGGAAATTTTCTATGACCGTGGAGAAGCATTCGGCAACGACCCGAACGACCCTGAGCTGTACCCAGGTGGGGAGAACGAGCGTTATCTGGAAGTCTGGAACTTGGTATTCTCCCAGTTCAACCACAATCCAGACGGTACCTATACGCCGCTGCCTAAGAAGAACATCGATACGGGGATGGGTCTTGAGCGCATGGCGTCTGTCATCCAGGGCGTAGACAACAACTTTGAGACAGACTTGCTGTTCCCGCTGATCGAAAAGACCACGGAAATCTCCGGTGTGAACTATAAAACAAGCCCTGAGATGGATGTAGCCCTGAAGGTTATCGCTGACCATGCACGTACGGTTGTGTTTGCGATCGGTGACGGTGCGCTTCCATCCAATGAAGGACGTGGCTATGTCATTCGCCGTCTGCTTCGCCGTGCCGTACGTATGGGGAAAAAGCTGGGCGTAGAGAAGCCATTCCTGTACAGCTTGACTGAGACAGTAGGCACGATGATGGGCGAATTCTATCCAGAGGTTGTCCAAAAGCGTGCGTTTATCGAAAAAGTCATTCGTGCCGAGGAAGAGCGTTTCCACGAGACACTGAACGACGGTCTGGCAATCCTGTCTGACATGGTGAAGGCCGCAAAAGAAAGCGGAAAAACACAACTGTCTGGTCAAGATGTGTTCAAAATGTACGATACGTATGGATTCCCTGTTGACTTGACAGAAGACTTCGCAGATGAGCAAGGGCTGACTGTCGATCGCGATGGCTTTGATCAAGCGATGGAAGAACAGCGTGAGCGTGCACGTGCAGCACGTCAAGATGTAGACAGCATGCAAATCCAAGGTGGTCCATTGTCTGATTTGACGGTTACGAGCCAATTTGTTGGTTATACTGAATTGGTAGCAACAGGTAAAGTTGAAGCGATTATTTTGGACAACCAGCTGGTAGAAGAAGCAGAAGAAGGTCAAACCGTACAACTCGTTCTGAGCCAAACTCCTTTCTATGCAGAAAGCGGCGGTCAGATCAATGACGAAGGTTTCCTGATTTCTGATGTCGTGAAAGCACGTGTGACAGATGTACAAAAAGGACCAATGGGTCAAAATGTACATTCCGTCATCGTCGAAGCAGGTACCCTGCGCAAAGGCGATGAGGTTCGCGCGGAAGTGAACCGTGATGCACGTCTGGCTATCACGCAAAACCATACAGCGACTCACTTGCTGCATCAAGCACTCAAGGATGTTCTGGGAACGCATGTCAATCAGGCAGGTTCCTTGGTAGCGCCAGAGCGTCTCCGTTTTGACTTCACTCACATTAGCTCCATTACTCCAGAAGAGCTGGAGCGTATCGAAGCGATCGTGAATGAAAAAGTATGGGCAAACCTGAGTGTCGAGATCTCCAACAAACCATTGGCTGAGGCAAAAGCGATGGGCGCAATGGCGTTGTTCGGTGAAAAATACGGCGACGTTGTACGCGTTGTAAAAGTGGGCGAATACAGCCTGGAGCTGTGCGGCGGATGCCATGTGAAAAATACCGCGGAAATCGGCTTGTTCAAGCTGGTTAGCGAGAGTGGTATCGGTGCAGGTACACGCCGAATCGAAGCAGTAACAGGACGCGGAGCTTACCAGTTCTTGAACCAGCAGTTCACTACGCTCAAAGAAGTGGCGCAAGCACTCAAAGCACCAGTACTGGCAGAAGCACCTGCACGTGTAGAAGGTCTGCAACAACAATTGAAAGACGTACAGCGCGAAAACGAGTCCCTGCGTGCAAAGCTGGGGAACATCGAGGCAGCGTCTTTGACGGATAAACTACAACAAGTAGACGGTATGAATGTACTCGCTGCACGTGTTTCCGCTGTCGATATGGACAATCTGCGCGGCATGGTGGATGAGCTGAAAAACAAACTCGGTTCTGCTGTTATTGTGTTGGGTGCGGTCGATGGCGACAAGGTGAACCTCGTTGCAGGTGTAACCAAAGATCTCATGGATCAAGGCATTCACGCTGGCAAGATCATCAAGGAAGTTGCAACTCGTTGCGGTGGCGGCGGTGGTGGACGTCCTGATATGGCACAAGCCGGCGGTAAGGACCCATCCAAGCTGCAAGAAGCACTGGATGCAGTGGTTGACTTCGTAAAGAGTCAAGCAGTAGCGAAATAGTGCGATTGCACGAGAAATTTGTATAATCGACAGGAGTATACGAAATCCGAGTCGAATACAAAAAAGAGGATGTAACCAAAAGAGTCTCAAAGGAAATCGAGGTGTTGATTGTGAGTTCGTTGGATAATACCATGAAATTCACGGTGCCCAAGGAAGCGAATGCTGCGGATGTGCAAGAAACATTGACAGAGGTGTACAAAGCCCTGCAGGAAAAAGGATACAACCCGATCACCCAGATCGTCGGTTACTTGCTTTCTGGCGACCCGGCGTTTATCCCACGCCACAACAACGCGCGGAGCCTGATCGGCAAATTGGAACGGGACAAAATCATAGAAGAGTTGGTGACCGTTTACTTGTCAGAGCGCAAGTAGACCTAAAACGATGACACGATTGATGGGGTTGGATGTAGGCGACAAGACGATTGGAGTGGCTGTCAGCGATGAGCTGGGATGGACTGCGCAAGGAGTAGAGACCATCAAGCGACAATCCAAGGAAAAGGATCTTGCGCGCCTGAGCGAATTAGTTTCGCAGTATCAAATTGGGGCTTTCGTCGTTGGTTTGCCCAAAAACATGAACGGAACCATAGGCCCGCGTGCTGAAATGTGTCAAGCATTTGGCAAGCTTTTGGAGGAACGCACGTCTCTTCCTGTCCACATGTGGGACGAACGCTTGACGACGATGGCGGCAGAGCGTATGCTGATCTCCGCTGATGTCAGCCGTCAAAAGCGAAAGACAGTGATAGATAAAATGGCGGCCACTTTAATCCTCCAAGGATATTTGGACGCGAAATCGAGGTGACCACAATGAGTGAAGAGATGATGGAAGAGTTCGAAGTGGGCGATGTGATCGCGCTGACGGAAGAAGGTACCGAGGAACCGCGAGATTTTCGTATCATGTACATTTTTGACATTGAAGACCGCAGCTATTTGGTGCTTGTACCAGTAGATCAGGAAGAGGAAGAAGAGTACGAGGTTCACTTCCTGCGTTATGACGGTACAGACATGCTCCAGCCAATCGAGGATGATGAAGAGTGGGAGCAAGTAGAAGCTACCTTCGAAACTTTGATTGCTGATTTGGAGAAAGACGGAATTTAATAGATTCGTAAGAAAAGGGTCCGCCACTGGTGGGCTCTTTTTTTATGTCTTTTTTCGCCAAAATCACCCATGAAGTGACAGCTGGATAAGCCTCTTGTATAATGGATGGGATGGAGATAAAGAGACCCTAAAGGGAGGATTTCTAGCTTGAAACCAATGTCAGCGAAGCCTGATTTTAACCCCGGCCGCCCAGTGACACATCGACGCAGACGCGGCGGACGAATTGTGATGTGGCTGGTTGCCTTATTGTTGTTGATCATTTTGGCAGCGGGGGGAGCATCGTGGTACGTGTACCAGCAATTACAGCCGGTTGCAGGTGAACAGACGGTGAAGAACGTGGCGATTCCGTCCGGTTCCTCCGTACAAAAAATCGGTCTACTACTGGAAGAACAAGGTCTGATCCGAAATGCCGATGTATTTAATTACTACGTGAAGTATAAAGGCGTGGCCCCTAAACTTAAGGCGGGAGAATACCAATTTACGACTGGCCAAGCTATCGACGAGATACTAACTGCCATGGTAGAAGGAAATACGGTGATCAATGCGAACCGATTTACGATCCCAGAAGGCTGGAATGTCGAACAGATCGCCGATCATCTCGACAAAGAAGGCATTGTAGAGAAGGCGGCATTCTTAAAAGAAGTAAATGAAGGTGCATTTCCCGAATATCCTTTTGTCGCAGCCATACCAAAGCATGCAGACCGAAAACACCGTTTGGAAGGGTATCTCTTCCCGGAAACGTATGAAGTGGACAAAGACGCTACAGCACATGATGTCGTCTCGCGTATGCTGGCTCAATTCCAAAAGGAATGGAAGCAAGAGTGGACAGAGCAGCTGAAGCAGCATGATTTAACACTGGATGAAGCCGTTAATCTCGCATCGATCGTTGAGCGTGAAGTAACAGTAGACAAGGAGCGTCCACTTGTAGCAGGCGTATACTACAATCGGATTCGCGACAAGTGGCCGTTGCAGGCTGATGCTACCGTCCAATTTGTTCTCGGCAAACAACGAGACCGTCTGACCTTCGAGGACCTAAAAGTAAAAAGCCCGTACAACACGTACACGAATCCTGGATTGCCGCCGGGGCCGATTGCTAGCCCAGGCAGAGCTTCACTTGAAGCCGTCGTCAATCCGGCTAAACACGATTACTTTTTCTACGTGACGAAAAAAGACGGAACGTCCGAGCATTACTTTTCCAAAACACTGCAAGAGCATGAAGCAAATGATAAGAAAAGCAGGGGAAACTAACCAAGTTTCCTCTTTTTTTTTTGCATGCGATCAACAGTGCTTGACGTAGCCAAGTTTTCCTAAGGTGTGCTATAATAATTCGGTTGTAACGAAAGAGGAGTGAAATCATGATTACCAATCCGGCAATTGACGACTACGTGTCAAGCCTGGTTCCCGAGCGTTCTTTGCTGCTCAAGCGACTGGAGCAGGAGGCGGCAGAGGAAAACATTCCGATTGTGCAGCTCCCGTCCGCTCAAGTCATGCGGATGTTGTTATTGCTGCATCGTCCCAAAGCGATTCTTGAAGTGGGTACGGCAATTGGCTATTCCACCATTTGGCTTGCAGAAGCTGCACCGGAAGCGCGAATTGTCACGATGGACATAGATGAAGATCGATTGGTGAGAGCACGGGCAAATATAAAAGAAGCAGGATGTGCAGACCGTGTAGAAATTCTTTCACGTGATGCCACTTTAGGGCTGCCGGAGTCGTATCAATTTGACTGCTTGTTTATCGATGCGGCCAAAGGTCAGTATCGAGTATTCCTCGATTTGTATCTACCGCTTCTTCGTGAAGGCGGTTTGGTAATCAGCGACAATGTCCTGTTCCGAGGACTGGTGGCGACCCCTGAAGAAGCGGGCAAGCGCCAGCGTCCAATGGTGGACAAGCTGCTTTCTTATAATTCACACCTGATGGAGCGACCTGATCTGGAAACGACATTTATTCCAGTTGGAGACGGGCTGGCCATCAGTATGAAAAAGAAGTAAAAACATAGGGTCGTAAACGTGTAAAGCATCATGAGGAAGGGGACATGAAGCATGGGTAACCCCGTATTGATTGGGGTAGCGGGAGGCAGTGGTTCTGGAAAAACGACTGTAGCAAAGGAGCTGTACCGCCAGTTCCAAAATGATAGTGTAACGATGATTGAGCAGGATTCCTACTACAAGGATCAAAGCCATTTGAGCCCAGAAGAGCGGGCGTTGACGAACTACGACCATCCCTTCGCTTTTGACAACGATTTGTTGCTTGGGCATTTGCAGGAGCTGCTGCAAGGAAAAGCGATTCAAAAACCGATCTACGACTTCAAGTTGCATAACCGCAAGCCGGAGCAAATCCAGGTCGACCCGAAGGATGTCATCATTCTGGAAGGAATGCTGATTCTGGAGGATGAGCGGATTCGTGATTTGATGGATATCAAAGTATTCGTCGATACAGATGCGGACGTGCGAATTGTACGCCGAATCGTACGTGACATCGAAGAGCGCGGTCGTTCCCTCGATTCTGTCGTGACACAGTACTTAAACGTCGTTCGACCGATGCATTTGCAGTTTATTGAGCCAACCAAGCGATATGCAGACGTCATCATCCCAGAGGGCGGCTACAACCGAGTAGCATTGGATCTGTTATCCACCAAGATCAGCAATATTTTATTGGAGAAGCAACAATTCGCCAATCAATCATAAACACCGCAAAGTGCACCGTGACGTACGGTGTGCTTTTTTCTTTGTTCGTTGTTTCTGTCGTGTACATTCCGGCAATACTGGTGAAAAAAGCCAGGGAGGGAATTCGATGCAGCTGGATCGACGAATCAAAAGACGCCACTTTCTTGTATTGCTGTCCATGTCGTTGTTATGGCTCGGTTTGGTCGTGCGCTTGTGGTGGATTCAACTCGGATCGCCCCATCGGTTTTCTCGGCATGGCGTTGATTTGGTAAAGGCAGCAGTAAAGCAAAGACAGCAAAGCATCGTGCTGCATAGCGGGCGTGGCGACATCGTGGATCGAAATGGGTACGCTTTTACCGGAGAAGAGCATCTCGCCTTGATTTTGTTCCCGTTGGCGAGAGGGAGCCTGCAAGGAACAGATGGCTTGCAGCGATTGGCCCAAATAACCGGAGAATCCAAGGAACGGCTGTCGGAAACCATGGAAAAGGCAAAAGTACCACTGCTCATGCGAGAGGAGTCAGGCAAGCTGGTGATGCTCACCGAGCGGCAGGCCGAGGAAATCAATGCACTTGCCATCCCAGGAGTTGTGGCCTTGGCGGTGACAGAGCGATACCGCGCTGATGAAGTAGCCAAGCATCTGATTGGTTTTATCCATAAAAATCCCGGCATGGTGCAGAAGCTGTATCCAGATGAATGGACCAGCGGCAAAATGAATGCCGAGAGCACGCTGGGGGCATCGGGTCTGGAGCGAAGCTTTGACCGTTTTTTACAGGGAGTAGAGCCGTCTATCTTGTCCTATTATGTAGATGGTCACGGACAACCGCTCCGAGGGCTGGATATTCGCTACACGAAGCAGTCGAATCAATACTATCCGTTGTCATTAACGACTACCTTGGATGCAGCGATCCAACGAAGCATGGAGGCAGCAGCCGATCAAGTAGGTCTCAAAGAGGGCAGTATCGTCGTTTTGGACGTACAAACAGCCGATGTTCTTGCAGCTGTTAGCCGCCCTACTTATGATCAAACGAATGTTACGGGAAACACAAGCGACTGGAAGAATCGCGCGTTCAAACAACTCCCGCCTGGTTCTGTCTATAAAACAGTGGTAACAGCAGCAGCCTTGGCAGAAGGAATCGTTTCACCTATTGACCGTTTCACATGTACAGGAGAGTACGGGAAGTACCAATTCTCCTGCTGGAAAAAAGAAGGTCACGGCAGTGTGACACTGGAAGAAGCGTATGCCCAATCCTGCAACATTGCGATCGCACATATCGCCAAGATGGTGGGCGGAGAAAAGTTGGAGGAATATGCAAAAAAGCTGGGCTTGACCACTCAAGTGGGGCATGTTACCCCTCATCTGTATAAACTCAAAAACTTCAAGCAGCTGGATGGCGAAGAGCCGGGTAGAGTCTTTGCAGAGGGTGTATCCCGCGACGATGAAGGCGTCCTGATTCAAAGCGCCATCGGTCAGCGGGATGTACGGATTACCCCCTTGCAAGCAGCCAACATGATGGTAACGATTTTGCGTGGCGGTCAAAGCTCTCAGGTACGGCTGGTAAAAGAGATCGCATACCGAAATGGTCAGTCATTCCATACATTCCCTGAGCAGGAGCTCTCTTTGGACGGCATTGACTACGTCACAGCCAATAAATTGCGAAAAATGATGCGCAAAGTCGTCACAGAGGGAACAGGACAGATGCTCATGAATTCCGCTTGGCAGGTGGCAGGCAAAAGTGGGACTGCGCAAATCGGGGATGCGAATGGAAACAACCATCTGTGGTTCCTCGGATACGCTCCGTTAGAAGAGCCGCGGTACGCCATTTGTGTCGTGGCAGAAAATCAGCCGAGCTGGGGAAAAAACCAGGCTATGGAGCTTTTTCACCGAGCTGTCGCTGAGCTTGCCGATCATACAGCTCAATCTTCCCAACCTCGCGAAGAGTATTTCCGAGGATGAATCCTCTTGCGTTAATTTGATCGTTTTTCCCTAGTCCGACGATCAGCATGAGGGGAGAGGAGGACATGTACATGGATTGGGACGCTTTTGCCCAAATGGTTCTCTTATCACCTTTGCTGGGAGATAGGCGCTTTACCGTATGGCTATGCCAATCACCAATGTATTTCCATTGTCGATGTCTGCTTAATTTGCGGACGAGCTTATTGAGATGCCTATCATCGAAAAATATAGAATGTGGCTGGTGAATCGCATTTGGGCCTGGTTCACTTGCATACGTAACGACCCATCTATCCTCACCAAGTGGGTATCCCATCATGACCCCTCCTGTTTCCAGCGAGGGTTTTTTTCGTACGGCCTGCTCAATCTGTTTCCACGCTTTTGGTGTGATGTACAGCGTCGTCATGAGACATTCGTCCCTCCTTGATAAAGCCACTGACATTTGCTTGATATCATATGTATGCGAAAAGTGAAATGTCCCGGTGTCCAGCAAAGTTATGAATTGTCGAAAAAAAGATTGTAACTCACCCTCTTCCTTTCTATAATTTGAGTAAAAAGACGGAGACTGGAAAGGTTGATTGTATGCCTTTGGCACCTGTTGATCTCTCACTGATTGGGCAAGTATTAGCGGCTGATTTATACACGGAACAAGGAATTCTGCTGCTGGGACAAAATACGACGATCACGCCTGCCCATGTGATCCTATTGCAAAAGCAACGAGTCCGTGAGGTTGACATCATACAGAGTCTTACGGAGGGAACCGGTGAGGATGTTACTTCTCAACTTTTCCAACTAGAGGCAGATTCTGAGATCGTTGCTGCTTATGTACAAGCTCTCGACAAAACGAGACTACTCTTTGATGAACTGACAGTTGGCGGGGCACCGAGTCTTGATCATTTTTCCAACATCTTTTTTGATGTAGCAGAAAAATCGACGAAGCATTTGGGGTTGTTCCGGAACTTGTACGTACTGGAGGGCACAGACAGCTATACATACCGGCATTCAATAAATGTAGGCATTCTCTGTTCGCTCATTGCTCGCTTGATGAAATGGGATGAAGAGCGAGTAGCATTCATGGGGACAGCTGGATTTTTGCATGACATTGGAAAAATGAGGGTACCCAAGGAAATATTGCTTAAGCCAGGCAAGCTAAGTGAAGAAGAATTTGCGATCATGAAGAAGCATACCGTCTACGGCTATGAAATGATCCGTGAGATGAAGGGTGGGTCTGAGCTGTTGGCATTGTGTGCCTTGCTGCATCACGAGCGACTCGACGGGTCTGGCTATCCGGAGCAAAGAAAAGGCGATAACATTCCGATCGAATGTCAGGTGCTCGCTGTTGCCGACATGTTTGATGCAATCTGCTCTGATCGGGTGTACAAAGGGAGGACGTCCCCATTTGAGGCGGCACAGCTCCTGTGGAAGGAAGCCTGTAACGGGGTGCTGAACGTGGAGATCGTTGCGCAGTTTGTCCGCTACATTGCCTTGCTGTATGTAGGCGCGAAGGCGAGGTTGAGTAGCGGGGAAGAAGTCGAAGTGATTCTTATTCATCAGGATGAACCGATGCGTCCGTTGGTAAGACGAATGGGCGAATTCCTCGATTTGCGGCATGATCGCAAGCTGACGATTGAAAAAATGATTGGATAAGTCGATGCGAAAAAAGTGGAAACGGCTTTTGGGAAATGAGAACGGTTTCATTGTTGCTGATCTGTGAACGATCTTCGGGAAAGCTCGATCAGCTTGGCAGATTGTGACACAATGAAAATGTGCAAGATAGACAAAGAATCTAACGAGTCGTGTCGTGCGAATGCTCGAAACGCAAGGAGGAAACACATGATACGCAAAGCGGAACCCACAGATGCAGCTTTTGCTGCTCCATTAATTTATGATGCCATTGGAGATATTGCGCATACGTTGACAGGTGCAACGGAGGCAGCGGATGCGATTCGCATGATGGAGGAGTTTTTTGCGAAGGAAAATAACCGGCTCAGCTACGAAAACGCGGTGATTGCCATGGATGGAGATGTACCGGTAGGACTGGCGCTCTTTTATCATGGGAGCCAAACAGAGGTGCTCGATCGCCCCTTCGTTGAGCATGTCCAGCGTTTGACTGGTGAGACGATTACGCTTGTAAAAGAAGCAAAAGATGACGAATTTTATTTGGATTCTGTCGCGGTTGATTCCTCATGCAGAGGGAAGGGGATCGGATCACTTCTGCTGGATGCTTTTGAAAAAGAAGCGATTCAGCGCGGGCATGACCGAATCGCTTTGCTCGTTGACGAGGAAAAACCACGTGCGCGCAAGCTGTATGAATCGCTTGGCTATCGTGAGGACGGGACAGTGCTCGTAAGCGGGCATAAATTGAGCCATATGGTGAAGGACATATCTGTTAAGGCGTAAAAAGACCTCATCGAGGCTTGATACAAAAACAAAAAACGTTTCCCTTTGGACATGGCTCTAAAAGTCCGAGGGAGACGTTTTTTCGTAAGCTTAGCTGCTAAAAGAAGGCACGATTGCTACTTGAGGTGAGGACAGGTAAGGTGTTAGATCAAACTTCCAGTCAAATTCACGGATCGGACTGTACTTACCCGTCAGGAGCTTCAAAATATGAGCTTCGGTTGCTTTACTCGTATTTTTGGACGCGCCTGCTTCGTCATAAAGATTGCCACATGCATAGGCAAATAAATACTCTTCCCAACTCGAATAAGCGAGTTGGATTCGCTTGGCTACATCCAGCATGCTTTCTACGGCATCTGCCTTGGGAAGATAGGACTGCTGGGCGCCTGCTTTGCAAATAATGAGATACCAAGCGTAATCGAAGGCGGCAATACCGGCATGTGGGAGTCTGTTCATGTACGAGTACACGATCAACTGCCGGGCTGACTCCATGTCGCCTTTTTTTAAGGTCGGGATGTAGCTGGAACGATTGGCAGCGCTGAGTGCAGATAATATGTGACGATGCTGATCAAATTCAGCTCTTCGCCCATGCTCCAGCAACCAGGTCAAGCGCTCTTTCGTTTTGGCAGCATCCCCTGTGTCCCATCTGTTATCAATTCGAAGCCGCAAAAACGTATCGCGCAGGCGGTTGTACTCGTGGATTGCCAAATAATACGCGAGCTGCTTCTGATTTAAACAAACAGAGGAGAGAGCATGCAAGTAGCGGCTTAACTTTGGGTCGATCTCTTTTTCGTTTTCTGCTTCTTTTGTCATGGAACTTCTCTCTGCCTCCTCTAGTGAAATGTCAATGCTTTGCGAGTTTTGGGAATCTCACGAATGATGCGGATGTAATACAACATGGAAATCATCGCGAGAATGCCCAGAAGCCATGATCCCGGCCATCCTTTTTCTTCTAAGTCAGGCTTGGCATTGATATACGTATCGGTCACGAGAACCGCATTGTGAGGGTGCTTGCGTTTGTCCAAAGCATTCACAATGACAGGCAACATCTCGCCATCCGGTATGGCCTTGAGTGTTCCTTGCATGGTAATGGATTTTTTGTCATGTATTTCTTTGGCATGGTCGTAGTCCGTAATGACAATAATCGCTTGTTGATCCAGGTAACCCACACTTACATAGCCGGTGTCAGAGTTTAACAGATCCCGTTCTTCGGCTTTGGCAGCAGGCATGAACTCGGCTGTTGGCTCGGGATGCTTTTCTTTGTCATAGACGCGGAGCATATGGATATAAGACGCTTTGGTCAATGTAAATTCCACCTGGTAGCCAAGCGGAGTTTGTTTTAACTCGTCCATCGTCTTAATATGGACAGGCTTGAACTTATTGACCAAGGAGTCAAACATCTGCTCCGAAGTCATCCCCAGCTTCATGGATACAACAGCAAACATAGCGTAATGGAGCAGGAGGAGAAAAATAATCGTCCAAATGTTACGTCTCGTGTAGATGGCAAAAAATTGCTTGAACCTTGCTAGCTTGCCAGGAAGCCCGAGTGCTTGCAAGTTTTTTCTCCTAGTAGCTTTGGCTTGCTTGTTCGCAGCTGGCTCGGTCATCCTGTCAAACGGTGATTGTATTTGCGTCAGGCATATCTTCGCGTCGATATCGGAGGGATTATGTGAAAGCATCTCCTGAAAAACCTCTTGAGCCTTCTCCCATTCGCCTAGCTGAAGATAGCCTTTCCCCAGCAAGCTGCGAGCGTCCCACAGTTCTGGCATGCGAGTGAGGATTTCCTCGCAATCTTTGATCGCATCCACGGCATCCCCTCTTTCAAGGAAAAGCCGGGCACGATACAAATACGCATCGATGTTATCTGGATCAAGACGTATCAATTGATCAAAGGTATGAAAGGCACGATTCTTATTTCCGGTTCTCAAAAAATATTCGCCCTGTAAACGGATCAAATCGGGGTCAAGAGCGTACAGGGCATGGGCTTTTGCCAAATAGCTCTGAGCTGTTTCCCAATCATTTTCCATGAGGGCAAATAACGCATCGCTGCGCCATTCTAGGAATGCTTCAATATCCAAGTCATCGCGATTCTCAAAAGAGTGGTAACGCAGCGTGAAGGTCTGATTGAGCTGGCCGTTCAGGTAAGCGACAAAACGTCCTGAAAGCTGGCTTACGAGCTTTTCTGATTTCTCCCGCCATTGAAAATGGGAATCGAGCAGTTTCCACACCTCATGGGGCAAGTGATAGTGTTCTTCTAAAAAGTGGAGAAATCGCGTATCGATGAGTTGATGGCAGCCGACATTCCACATGGCCTCGTCATTCAGCAGCTCACGCCAGTTTTCAAGCTGGATACGTTCGTGATAGTGATCGTACAGCTCTTGCGTACGGCGGAAAAAACGCTCCACCATATCATCGGGGTTCATGGAGCGTTCGGAATGATCGTAGCTCTCCGTGAAATCGTACCGATGGGGAATGGGGATCTCTTCTTGAGAGGCTACTTCTTGCGTTGTTTCCTCTAAAAACCTGTCAAACAATGTGAGTCGCTGCGGTGGATCGTAGTTAGGCTGCTCTTCTATGGAATCGGTATTCGCCAGCTCATAGCGTTGGCTGGGAGGCTGAAGGGGAACCGATTCTTCTTCCGATTCATGATCCGACGTTTCTTCGATCATACGATTCCGCTTGGTATTGCGTGTGTACTTCAGGGCGAGGTCATACGCCTCTCGCAATCGCTGAAAGCCTTCAGGATCAACTTCCGGATTGTGCACCTTCAACTTTTTGGCATAGGCCTTTTTTATCTGGGCAGGATTGTCTGTCGGTTCAATCCCGAGAATCTCCCAAATCCCCATTAATACTCATTCCACCCTTCAAACATGTCCAGCTGCTGCTTCAATTCTTCTGCTGCTTTGGCGATGTCTCTTTCATTTTGGGTGGAGAGGACACTTTCGAAGCGGCGTAAGTAATTTGCAATGATCATACGGTCTTCGCCCAACGCTTCCTCATACATACGCTCACCTTTTGCCAGAAGCAATCGATTTTCGGTTCGTTCTCTGGGGTGGATCTTAATGTTTTGAAGAGCTTGAAAACGCTCCTCAATTTCTTTTTTTGATAGACTACCCGGATTTTTTTCGATGACGGCCTTGGTTTTGACTCCTGTAGAGACGACAGTCACTTCGACTTCGAGAATCCCGTTGATGTCATATGTATAACGAACATCGATAGACTCCTCGCCCTTTTTGGCAGGGGGAACTTTTACATTCAATTCGCCGAGCTTGAGGTTATGTTCGACACGGCGGCTTTCGCCTTGATACACGTCAACGAGAATAGCGCTTTGATAATCGAGAACGGTGTATAGCCGTTCTACCCTGCTGACCGGGATTGGCGTATTGCGCTCGATGATCGGAAAGAAGTAGCCATCCTCGTGTTTGCCGTTTGCCATGGTTTGTACAATACCCGTACCGAGCGTGTATGGGCAAACATCTGTCAAAACAAGCTCGTTTAACGCCTCGTTGCGTTCCTTGAGTGCTGCTTGAATCGCTGTTCCCAATGCGACAGCCTCATCAGGATTAATATGGGAATAGGGTAGTCGCCCAAAGATTTTGCTTACGATGGATTTGATAAGCGGCATCCGCGTTGCTCCGCCAATCAGCACGATCGCGTCCAGTTCCCGAGGTGAGATGGATGCGTCTCGCAAAGCACGCTCGATCGGCTGACGCAGTCGTTGAAGCAGAGGAAATGCGAGATCTTCCAGCTGATTCCGGCTGAGAGTTGTTTCAACCAGCTCTCCCTGGATATTGACGCTCATTTTCCCTTCTTGGTCGGAAAACAAGGCGCGCTTGCACAACTCAGCTTGTTTGTGGATGGACGAACGCGTCTTGCTGTCTAGCGTGCTGATATCGAGTCGATGAGCTTCTATAAAATAAGAGGCAATCAGATCGGTAAAGTCTTCGCCGCCCAAAAAGTTGTCACCAGCGATTGATTTTACTTCCATCACACCTTCGAACATTTCTAAAATAGAAACGTCAAACGTACCGCCACCTAAGTCGAATACGAGGAATTGTGTCTCGGATTCCTCCTGATGGAGTCCATATGAGATCGCGGCGGCAGTCGGTTCGCTGATCAAACGCTCTACTTTGAGGCCAGCAAGCTCTGCTGCTCGTTTGGTCGCTTTGCGTTGTGTGTCGTTGAAATAGGCAGGCACACTGATAACCGCTTCGTGAACGGGGTGCCCTAAATGAGCCTCTGCATCCGCCTTCAAAGATTTAATCACAAAGGAGGAAAGGTCTTCCGCAGAAAGAGAATATCTTCCCAGTTGGTATCTTTTTTCTGTCCCCATAAATCGTTTGAAGGTAGAGGCAGTCCGATCAGGGTGAGTTAAGAGGCGCTCTCTGGCGATTTTTCCAATCAAGATCTCGCCGTTCTCATCGACGCTGACCACAGAAGGAGTCAGTGTTTCTCCGAGCGCGTTTGGAATGAGCACGGGTCCATTCTCAGTCCAGTAGGCCACCAGACTGTTCGTCGTGCCCAAATCAATTCCAATGGTGGTCATCAGCTAGGTCCTCATTTCGTGTTTTTTCTACTAATATCGGTAAAAGTAGAGACTTTGTAGATAATTTTACCATGAAAAAAATGGATATAATTGGTGCTTTAGTAGGATATGAAATCGAATTTTAGATAAAGAAAATAGAAATAGAATTCGTAAGATAGAAAACGACAGACGAGAGAGGTCGTTATGCCAATGCAGCAGCGAATGGAAAAGTGGTTTGAAGCGTGGAAGTTACTTATGCATGATATGGAGCGACAAGGTGCCCAGGTTTGGCCGCTCACGATAGAACCACCAGCAGGGCTGGAAGAAATCGAAAGAAGAGAGGAAAGTCTCGGGATCAGCTTTCCCGGGACAATCCGCACTATTTTGCTTGCGGGAAGCAGTCAGGTTCAAATAAATTGGTCGTTGCCATCTCGAGCGTTAGACCCTTTTTCGCTCAGTGGGGATTTGGGATGGTCATTGGATGCGTTTGAATGGCCGTGCTTTGGCGGGGACGAAGAGAGTGAGAACGAGAAAAGGTACCTCTGTTTTCACGTCGGCGGGAATGGCGACATGCTGCTAATCGATTTGTCGACAGGCGCGGATGACCCGCCCGTCTATTCTTGGGGGCATGAGACAGACGAGTTCCTATTACTCGGCAAAAGCTTCACAGAGTTCGTAGAGCGAGTCACGGAGCTGGGCTGTATTGGGGCAGAGTGCTGGAATTATGAAGCGCTTGCCGGTGTAGATGGGCTCGATCTCGAAGGGCAAGTCGCACAAGAGTGGAAGGAATGGCTGCAAACCTATCGGACACTAACCTTTGAAGAGGCGGCGCAAGATTTCGAGAAGCTGGTCTTGTTTGCAAAAATGCATGGTGCAGGAGATTCACGTATCCAAGAGGCATTTGCTCAGTACGATTGGGAGCCGGTTTTGCATAAATGGATAACGCAAATTGAAGAGGAAACTTCATCAAGCAATCTGCTACTCTGGTGCCAGCTCATTGTCGAGACAGTAGGCAAGAAGGCAGAGAGCTGGGTACGCTCGCTATGGGAGTCCGGGCGACATTATGAACGGATAGGCTCAAGCCTACGTGCCTATGTAACGGCTGCTTGTTTGCCGGAAGAAGAGGGCTTGCAGCGAATTTTGGCTGAAATGGACGAAGTCGTTGCCAGAAAAGAATGTCTAGTAGGGTATGCTGCCAACAGTCATTTGCATCACTTTCGCTCCCGAGAAGTCATTTTGTGGATGGAACCGCATGTGGCGTACCCGATTGAAGGCTGGGATGAGCTATTCGCGGTATCGCGTCCACAATGGGATGATCTGATTCGCTGGCTGGACGGAAATGAAGCACAGCGGCAGATTGCGTTAAGTGCTTGGGGGAAAATGCTGACAAGTGGTGAGTCGCCTTCTGGTGAAGCGAATTGGCAAGAAATCAATCGGTTGTTGGACGTAGCGTACGAGAAAGCCATTCTGCGAAAGGAAAAGGAGCGTGTAGATCGCATTCGCTCTTCCTTGGAAACAGTAAAGCATTAGACGAATGTTCGCGGAGTCATCCAGACCTCATAAAAGTTTGGGAGCGAGGGGGAAAGACAATGAGAAATGTGGTAACGGTATGGGGAACAACCTTGCAGTCTTCTGATGATCTAGCGGATTTTCTGACTCCGGTTTACGATGAGGACGGGGATGTGATACCATCTGGCTTTTTAACAGCGTCGGGCCTTGAATGGGTGGACGAGGACTTTTTTGAAGTGCATGAGGTACAGGATGCAGAGGCCAGAGCGGACTTTTTGACGTATTTGGAAAATGAATATGCGATGAATGCAACACTCGATAGAAAAGAATGGCCCAAACAGCTAACCGAGGAGATTGGCAAGTACCCACATGTGATTTTGCTGTACGGCAATGAATCACGCTACGGTCCGATTAACGAAAAATTGTTCGATCTCACTGAGGGCTGGCAAGTAAAAGATTCACCGCTGGTCCTGCTTGCCAAGCTTGTATTTGAGACAGAGGAGCGGTAAGGAGCAGGGAGGAATACATAAGATAGGAGAGACCTATATGGCTTACCATTTCGCAGATTTATATGATGCAGCTGAAATAGGAGACATTGAGCTCGTAAAAAAGATCGTCACGAAACAGCCGGAATTGCTGCATGAAAAGGATGAGTATGAGTTTTCTGTCCTGCATGGAGCGGTAATGACGGACGATGTTGACCTCATTACGTATTTGGTCGCACAGGGAGCAGATGTCCATGCGAAAAACGATGAGGGGATTACCCCGTTGCATATCGCGCTCTATCCAGAGGTTGCAGAGGCGCTCATCGCGCACGGTGCAGACATACATGCCAGCGCTCATGATGGAAGTACCCCGTTGCACACACAAGTGTCGGATGGCGAGGAGCGTTTGGATGTGGTAGAGCTGCTGCTGGAGAAAGGTGCGAATCCTAACAAAAAGGACATGGAGGGGCAAACACCATACGATATAGCACGCGAGAGAGAAGACGAAGAGATGATGGCTTTATTTGAATAGGGGAAAAGGTAAGCAAGCGTCCGTTACGATTTCGGACGCTTTATTTGTTGTTCGAGTGCTGCGACGCGTTTTTCCAGCTCGTCGATGGCTTTTTGCTTGGTTGCCGTGCGTTTTAGGATGAACAAGCAGCAAGCAATGACAAGTGCTAAAGGCATGAAGAAGATAAAGAACGGAATGAGTACAGTACCCCATTCGATCGACACAGCGCCAAATTCTACCATGGGTGATCGCTCCAATCATTCGTTTTGTCCATTTTACCAAAATATCCCATTTTTTCTAAATTTCCATCCATATGTACAAATGTGAATCCTTTACCATACAAGCAACCTTGAATTAATCGACAACAACTCCCTGCGTACAGGCACGCATAGGCGACCGCCTACATAAGGATAGAAGTAAGCTATTCCAGACGTGGAGGTGGCAGCCATGTCCAGCATTATCGCGGCGCTTTCCCTTGTTTTTAAAGAACTTCTTGTTTTTGTGGCTTATGTCAAGAACAATGCCTTCCCGCAACCGCTTCAGGACACCGAAGAAGAAAAGTACCTCCGACTCATGGCCAAAGGCGACCCTTACGCCCGCAACAAGCTGATTGAGCACAATTTGCGTTTGGTGGCACATATTGTGAAGAAATTCGAGAACACGGGTGAGGACAGTGAAGATCTGATTTCCATCGGTACCATCGGCTTGATCAAAGCAATCGAGAGTTATCAGGTGGATAAGGGCACCAAGCTGGCTACGTATGCTGCACGTTGTATTGAGAATGAGATGTTAAAGTCAAAAGGGTGATTTAGAAGATACAGCAAAATGTTCTACGTGCTAGTGAACAATCGGCTGAACGGAGGGTCATTGGAACCTCATTTTGATAAATAAAGGCCTCTGCCGCTTCGGCAAGGGAAGAAGTTACATTACGGGGGGATCTGGACACCACCAACCACAACCATAGCGCGTGCAAATATACCTACAACCTCCTCCAAATTGAGATGGATAGTGAGAGGAATGTTGAACCAATTGCCCTTTTACTTTCTTGAATTTCTTAGAATTAGATTTCTTCTTTTTCAAGGGATATTTCCTCCTTTATGATGGATCTAAAATATGGTATTAACAAAATTTGCCTTTTGACTGGACGAGTGTTCTCTAGTGACAAAAATGGACGTAAAAAACTAGCTAAAATAAGTAATGATCTGTTCAATTACCCAAGCAAAAAAATCTCACCAAGTGTTGGGGTGTTGGACAAGTTTATCAGAGTGGTATGCCAGTGTTCTTTAACGGGGGAGGTCGGAAAACGAAACGGAGTAATAAAGCTTCATGATTTAGGATAAGGACCTGAAGAAGATGCGGATTTGCGGAATCAACCACCACGACAGCATCAAAGCAAAAAATGTACAGAGCTGCTTGTACCACGTTTTTAAGCAGCTCTCTAAATCTTATACCAAATTTAGTTCCACCAAGGACGCTCACTCAAGGAAATGATATATTTCACATTGGGGTCAACTCTTATTGCATCTTGAGCCCCCACTTTTATTCGTATATCACCGTTAGCAGGCAAATATACAAACCAGGTTTCGCGTCCCGTATCTTTAAATACTTGATAGGCTTGACCGTTATGGTCTATTTCAAAAATCTGATAGTCTAGGCTACGATTTTGATAGGTGTCGAAATTAATGTAAAATGTTTTTCCTTGACCAGTGTTGTTCGTCCATCTGAAGAAGTCTTGATCCATTCCATATTCTTGTTTTGCAATGGTCCCCTCAAAACTATCGATGATCCCTTGAAAATAATTCGGTGAGTCCCGACTATCAGGCTCTCTGGCATCGCCCATAGCGAATGCTGAAGATGACATGGAAAGTAGGCAGGTCGTAAGTCCAATGGTTGAAATCAATTTCTTTAATTTCATAAACGCAGCCTCCTAAAATTTGGTAGATAACACATGTATAATTTACGTTTATTTCTAAAAAATGTAAATATCTTTTCTTGTACAAACTGGATGGGAGCATGAGAGAAAGCGATGGCTTGGGCTTCCACGAAAATAGAGATGGCAAACCTCATTAAACGCCAGGATGTGGATGAAGATGATTTCGGGGAGATGTACGTGAAATCGAATCGGCAAGGAAAGCTGGTGAGCGACTGGGCAGTAGATTGGATCAAAGTAGAGGACCTCGTAAGCGGTACAAAGTAATTGGAAGTATCTGATTGTTGAGTATATCGGTTCGTATATACTACAATATATACAACGACCAATAACCTTACATTTTCTCCTCGACATATTCGTCGGGGATTTTTTAGTATGAGGCCGCTTACCAGTATTTGTAGATTTCATTTTGTCTGCAAAGTGTTTCTTTGGATAGAATTATCGTTATGAGAGCAAAGTAACGTTATACCAATGGTCCCACTTCACGCCCCCCTCTTTTACAGAGGGGGGTTATTATTTGTATAACAAATAAGGGTGCAAACCTTTTCTGATTAATAAGTGCGGTGGTCTGAATAATTTTTCTCAGATTGATAATATTACATGGAGGAAAAGAATACAGGTAGGGGGTCTTCAAGTTGAAAAAGTTGAACGCAATTATGTTGGCTTTCATGCTAACTGTAACAATGAGCGTAACTGCATCCGCTGAGGCTGGTGGTACCATAGGTGCGGGGAACACAGGAGGAATAAACACCCCAAATAATATGACGGGCAATACGGGTGTAGGCGTAACAGGAAATGGGGCGCCAGCTAACACAGGTATCAATAACAATGCGTACAGAACCACAGCAGCAGATACTGATTCAGACTGGGAATGGATAGGTTTGCTTGGATTAGTTGGTCTTGCTGGTTTGAGGGGGAGAAATAGGGAACGAAATCCCCAGAAGTAACCACAATTAAGAACCCGTCTCAATTTTAAGGAGACGGGTTTTTCATGTTTCCTCACTACTTTTGACAAGCCGTTCGCGCATATCTTCTCGACAGGAGGGGATGAACGGTGCATGTAAAGATTATACCGGGCAGTTCTACTGACAGTATTCGTTCCGCCTGTTATCAGTATTTATTAGGAAAATACAGGAGGGAGAAGCCGTATGATCGGAATATATGCCAGGGTGAGTACAGAGGAACAAGCCAAGAGCGGATTCAGCCTCGACGATCAGTTAAGGGAATGCAGGAAGAAAGCAGCGACGAGTGAAGCCGCCGAGTACATAGATGATGTATCCGGCGAGTTCTTAGATCGGCCGGCTCTCTCAAGACTAAGACAAGATGTGAAGGATGGAGTCATTACAAAAATTGTTTGTCTGGACCCTGACCGTTTATCACGAAAGCTAATGAACCAGTTGCTTATAACAGATGAATTTGATAAACGCGGGATAGAGCTTGTGTTCGTAAACGGCGAATATGCCAAGACTCCAGAAGGACAGCTCTTTTACAGCATGCGTGGAGCAATTGCAGAATTCGAAAAAGCTAAAATTAATGAACGAATGAGTCGTGGAAGAAGAGAAAAGGCAAGACAAGGCCGCGTTCTCCGTGACTTTCAAATATATGGGTACGGTTATGATTCTGAGAAGGAGCAGATCGTAATAAATGAAGCTGAGGCAGCAGTAGTGCGACTTGTATTTGATCTGTTTACTCAGCCCAACGAGCTCGTTCAAGGGATCAATGGGATAGCTGTTTATTTAACCAATAAAGGGGTCCCTACAAAGCGTGGTGCTAGTGTATGGCATCGTCAGGTGGTACGACAGATGCTGATGAATGAGGCATATGTTGGGAAATTTTATCAAAATAAATGGAATACGGAAGGGATGCTGGGTAACCAGTTTCGCCAGCCAGATGAGAAAGTCCGCATGAAAATTCGCCCAAAAGAAGAGTGGATATCCTTGCCCTGCCCATCTATCATTGACGAAGTGAAATTTGAACATGCCCAGCGACTTCTAAAGGAATCCAGAAGAAGATGGGCGGGCCGGAGTTTCAACGAGTACCTCTTAAGCGGACTAGTTCGTTGCGGGTCCTGTGGAAATACGATGGCAGGCAGAAAAGCGAAAAACTGGAGCCAGCATGTATTTGAGTATACCGATGTTAAGAATACAGCAGGTGCAAAAAATAAGGGATGCGGTCGTCGTGTAAGATGTGAGCAATTGGACAATCAGGTTTGGGAAACGGTTGCATCCTGGTTGAATAATCCTGACGAGATTGCGGTGGCAGTGGAAGAAAAAGAGGGAACTCCATTTGAGCAAGTGGAGTTGGAGCGACTGCAAAAGGAGCTCGAAAAAACCAAAACAGGACGCAAGAGATTGCTTAAATTGTTTGCTTCTGGAGAAGAAGATATTGGTGAAGAAGATGTTCGTCAAGAGCTGAAAGAACTGAAAGAGAAGGAAGATAAACTGAATCAGCGTCTAAACGAGTTGCTGGATCAAACAAAACAGCAGGTCGATTATGAGTACAGCCGCAACTTGATTCAAGAAGCTGCTGAATATTATTTATCAAAAGCTCAGGATCAGCTAACCTTTGAGGATAAAAAAGAGCTGATCCGACATGTGGTAAGGGAAGTAAGAGTTTTCGAAGAGAGTATGGAGATATACACGTTCTAATGTCCTGAGTAAATAAATTTGTGGACTGAAAAATTAAGTGTTTGACCGGAAATTAAAGTGTTAGACTGGCGACGGTGTTAAGCTAACGGGCAGTTTAGCACAACATTAATGTATAATGATTTTTATATATTGATGTATTGTCATTGGGAAACAGGTGGTGTGAACGAAGGTGGCAGACAACAAAAGAACGATAGTAATTTGCAATGATGTGGGGCTTTATTTTGCAGCTCTGACACGTGGTAAGCATTACGAAGTTTTAGCTGAGGACGAAGCAAAAGAACAGATAAGGGTTGTTGGTGACAATAACCGAGCAAGATGGTTTAGAAAGTATTATTTCGTACCTGACGGGAGTAGTGTACCAGTATTGGTTAACTGGACATTTGACGATCCGATTCAAGATTCAAGTGAAGAATCTTTAGAACATATTGAGGTGACAGTCACCTTTAGTGAAGGTGACAAGAGATGGTGTTCCCTTTGCACTAAGGCTGGATTGTTGGATTACATTGAGCGGAACATGGACGATAATGTTTTCTTAATAGAGAATCAGGTAATTGTAAAAAACTTTTCAATAGAAGTAGTCAATGACGCATTAAAGCGATTAGACCAACAAAATCAACTACTAAGTTCAACCAAACCGTTCAACTAACGGGTTCACTAGTTCAACAAATTGGTTCGAAATATGGATTAATCCCTCCCAAACATAGTGAAGCTAATAGTAATTAGCCTTGGGAGGGGTTTATTTTTATGAAAATGACTGATCTCTGGTCGTTGAGGCCGATAAACGCATTCTGGGTTTTAGTCCACACACTTCAAAAGCGTATTCCCTTCAGCTTAAGGTGCTGACTCGCGAGATTGGCAACCTAAACATCGGAGAAGTGACATTGGTCTTACTGAAAGAATATTTAGCAAAGCAGTCCGGACGGTTAAAGCCAAGCAGTTTGGGACATCGTATACGGTTTATACGGTCCCTGTCTCGGTTTGCATTTGAAGAAGGACATATTGTAAAAAATCCTACGGCTAAGCTAAGAGAAGCAAAACTGGACAGATCTACGCTCAGTTACAGATTAGTTCAATAATAACCGAATCGAAGAGGATGACTAATTTGTCCTACAGAAAAATTCCGTTACGAACTCCAAGAATTTTCTTGCTGCTACAGATAAATATCGTGATTCAAGCCAAATGAACTTATAATGACGTTTCATACTGTGGTCATGAATCTTTAATAAAGTGAGTGGAGAGTCAGCGCTTCGTCCGCACTCACCTACAAGAGCGACACCAACGCCGGCCCGGACAAGACTCGCAATAGCAGAAGGCTCATTAACCCTGCATATATATTTAGGATGAATTCCAGCCTCTCCAAAAAAGATATCGTTCAGTGGTTGATAAAATTGCCCCTCATTGTAACCAATGAAAGCTTCAGTAACAGCTTCTGCCAAAGAAATGCTCTGTCGGTCTGAGAATCGATGGTTAGGAGAAACAGCAAGGTATACTTCTTCCTCCAAGACATGGGAGGAGCAGACTCCAGCATTTTGCGTAGGTAACGCTGTGAGACAAATGTCCACTTCTCCATTCAGAAGAAGAGACTCCAGTTCCATCATAGAAACTTGGGTTATTCGGAAATCGGTTTTCGGGTATTGGGATAGAAAGTCAGCAAGTGGCCTAGACAGGAGCTCGACGCTCGTAACCGCTAAGTGAACACTGCCCGAATACAACCCAGAAAGTTCTTCAATTTCTTTCCTTCCATCTTCCAATGCGTTTAAAGCAATTTCTACCTTTCGAAGGAACGTTTTACCAAACGTGTTTAATCTAATATTTCTCCCCTGTCGGTCAAAGAGGGGGATACCAAGATCTTCCTCAAGTCGAACGATTATTTTGCTTAATGCGGGTTGAGCAATTTGCAGTTCTTCGGCTGCTTTGGTCATATGTTGAATTCTAGCGATAGTACGAAAGTAATGTAAATGTGAAGTATCCATGATGACCTCCATTTATATACGATTTAGCATGATACTCATGAAAATCATGTATTAGATATTATTGATAATATGTTATAGTATCAGATTTAACAATGAAGTAAGCAATAAAGGGAGGCATTTCTATGGTATACAAAGAAGAGGAACCATTGGAGCATGATCGCGAGCTTATCAAACATGTAGTTAATGAAATGGAGGCAGCGTTTAATCGGCACGATGCAGATGCGTTAGACAGCCATTTCACACAAAACGCCACTTGGGTGAATGTAATGGGTGAAAAGTTGTCGGGGTGGGATGAAATAAATAAAGTGCACAAAATCGTCTTGACAGGTCCTTTACGTCATTCTTATAGCAAATATACTGTTGACAGCATCTCGTTCATTAATTCCAATGTAGCTGTAGTTCATGTCCGTCAATATTCAACAACTTCCGATGGTAAACGAATTGACGGAGGGCAAGAAAGCATTGCTATCTACGTAATGGTCAAGGAAACGAAAGTTTGGAGGCTAGCAGCAGGACAAAACACACTTCTAAAATCCGTCTAACTAGATATTGTGAGTTGAGCTAACGGGCTTAACGTTTAGAAGCTGTCGCATCTGCTCAGCAGTGATTGTGCAATTATCTAGAGAATCTTACATGCTAAATCATACTGGGAGGTTATAAAAATGACGGAGCAATATGTATTCCGTTAAGTCCGTGGTCCCCCTTAATATCTCTATTCCCACCTTATAAAAATATAGGAGGACGAATATGGATATTGTCATTAGAGAACTGAGGGCTGGGGATGATGAGTGTGGTTCAAACATTGATGGGAGCTTTATCGTAGACTCTACCCTTGTCTTGCAACTAATGGGACAGCGAATCGGATATACGGTGAAGGAGAGCCCTCTTCGGAATAAAAGCTACGATGATGAACAGCTTGAAGAAGATACGCTTGTGGATTATTCGAACTATATCGGCAATCCCCATCAAATCATTTATGTAGCGCTCGTAAATAATCAAGTTGTAGGTCAAATTGTTTTGAAAAGAAATTGGAACAAATTTGCCTATGTGGAAGATATCAAAGTGGATAAGCAATACAGAGGATACGGCATCGGTAAAAAACTAATCGAACAGGCTAAACGCTGGACGAAGGATGGCGGTATGACGGGAATCATGCTGGAGACACAAAGTACTAATGTCCGCGCATGTAAATTCTACGAAAGCTGTGGTTTTGTGATCGGAGGTTTCGATTCCTACGTTTACAGAGGTCTAGATAAAGATAGTGATGAGATAGCCATTTATTGGTATCTCATGCTTGATTAATAAGTGATTGATCCTCAGCATATGTCTTAAGAAGCCGAAATAATGGCAGCTTCTTTCAGACATTCCCCAAGTTGAGAGTTAGCGCAAAATAAGCAGCCGCAGTCTAAGACTTTTATTTTTTAAGTCATAGTCAGCGGCTTTTTAAATTTGAACATGAGTCTGAATCTTATTTTGTACGACTGAAGATTTTTCCTGAAACAACTCCCGGCATATCAAGGATTTCAGTCTATTGCTTTATTTTCAATGAACATCTAAGTCTGTCTATGCTCCCCTTTTGACATTTAGATTGAAATCCTCATGCATCTGAGAAGTCTGAAAAAAACCAAAAAAGATGTTTCCTTGCACGACCCAATTGGGACGGATAAAGAAGGCAATGAAATCACCTTGATCGACGTCCTTGGCACAGAAACAGACGAAGTGGTCGACGCTGTGCAGCTCAAGCTGGAGTCCAATAAAATTTACCAGCACATACACATCCTCGATGAGCGTGAAAAAGAGGTCATCATCGGCAGATTTGGGCTGGATCAGGACAAAGAAAAGACACAGCGCGAAATTGCGCGTGAGCTGGGCATTTCTCGTTCGTATGTATCCCGTATCGAAAAGCGAGCGTTAATGAAGTTGTTTAATGAGTTTTATCGGACGAAGCAACCGCAGAATCGGTAGTTTTTCGCAGCGGGGGCAGTTTTTTGAGTAAATAGGATGAAGCCACTCGGACGCCGGGCGGCAATGGAAGTGGAGGATTTGGTAATGGAGAGACACCCAATTACTCCTTACCAGTTGAAATTACCAATTTAGCGGGTTAAAAAACTTTATCGTCTGGAAATGTTCATTCTTTGGGTGTAAGTGCGGAAGGAGTTGCTTTTGGCTGGGGAGGCAATACTTTCGGACAAATTGGAGATGGAACCAAAAGTGGCAAAATCACACCAATTCAAGTTAAAAAAAGCGCCGCTGCGTTAGGCAACCAACAAATGACTCCTGAATTCATCAGGGGTCATTTTCTACTTGGGTTGTAATACGAAATGTACTCCTCAACTTGTGCTCGTAATTCCTGAATAGAAGTACACGTATTATACTCCAGCTCATTCTCATATGGCCCAAAAAGGTCTCCATTGAAGCATTATCCCAACAGTTTTTCTTTCGGGACATTGATTGCTGAAATCCTGCTTTGGCGACGAGAAGACGAAATCCAGGGTGAGGATAATGCATGCCTTGATCAGAGTGTAAAATAGCTTCAGGAAGAAGAAAGATGGTGAGCCAGGATCTCTTATGTTGACCCATCTTTGAACTACCGACAGGTAGGCACATTGTCCATTCCCATAGTGCAAATAGGTAATATCGGTGAGCAAAACCTTTTCTGGTTCTCCCTGATCAAATTAGCGGTTGAAAAGATTTGGGTAGGTTTGGTGTTCTATCGTTGCTTTCGCCATTTTACGATAGGGGTTTGCTTGACGAATGGTTGCAACAAGCTTATATTTACACATTAATCTACGGATTTTCTTATGATTCATAATAATGCCATGTCTGCACTCAAGCCTCATTTTAATTACTTAAGCTCCTGCTTTTCCTTTCAAAGTATCAAATTGCTCTTTGATCAGCAAAAGATCAGGCTCGTCCGATTTCTCACGTAACTGTTTTGTTTCTTCGTTACTTATCCAGCGATAATAGCCACTTGAACTGACGCGAGCTACCTTGCACAAATAACGTGTGATACGTCGCAAGCTGTAATGACGAATGACATGGTTAATGATCTGATTGCGCTCGGAGGGCGTTAGCTTCTCCTCTGTATCTTCTGATTCTCGAGCGCCTCGAGCTTTTTTAGTAGGTCGTTCTCAGCCTTCAATAGTATATACGTGCTTCAGCACGTATTAGCTTTTCTTCAACGGACAATTCTCCAGAAGGTCTTCGACCTGTACTTCCTTTCCCTCTTGGCTCTTCAAGTAGTCCTGCCTCGCCATGAGCTTCATTTATATTACGCTAACGTCTAAGGCAATGCTTTGGTTTTTTCGACCGATCATATCCACATCCAATCCAGTATTACGAAAAAGTTCGAAAGGCGTTTTAGGGCATTTTTGTTGACATCAAGTAAAGCAACTCCCCTGAAGAAATTGGTGAACTAGTTGTGAAACAAGAGCGAGAATTATTCGTCAAAGTAAGTAAGAGGTAAAATTCCACATATTTACAGCTCGAGAGCGTTATAGTATTCTATCTTTTGTAACAAAATAGAAACAGAGGAAGTGAAATGAAAAAAGGCACCTCATTATTGCTAGGATTTTTATCAATTGTCACTTTACTGTCCGTACCAAACAACGCTTCTGCTTATTCCACTACAGGGTACTATTGGGATAAGAGTGTAGTTAGGTTTAACTACGCTGATGATATGAGTAGTGATTACGAAGACGAGTTCAAGGACGCTTTAGCCTCATGGAATAATGCTGTAGAAAAACATATAGGCTTTGGGTGAGATACAAAAAAGAGCAGAGTGTTCATCTTTAAAGAGGAGGACTATGGAAAAACAGGCTGGACTGCCGAAACATCAGTTACTCCGTACGATGGATCAGATATTATTAGAAATGCCTCGATGAGTCCCAACTCTTATTACATAGACGATATGAGTGCAAGTAAAAAAAAGGTGTTTTTGCTCACGAACTCGGTCATGTTCTTGGCTTAGACCATGCTAAAGACCCTCAACAAGTCATGTCTACTACTAAAGATGGGCGGAAAGTAAAAGAGCCTGGAGACGATTAAATTGCTGGTTATAATAATGTAAAGTGAATTAATCTCATATAGGAAGAATGAAAAATATAATGAAGAACAAAAGACAAATCATATTATCAACACTTGCATTAGGTGTTCTTGTCTGTGGGGGCTATCTATTTTTAGATTCTAATAAAATCGAAACGAGTCATGCTTACGACCAAACATCTCATAATCCAGCAAAAAGCGATAAGCAGATAATAAAAAAAGTAGATGTATCGGGAGATGTAGTAGAGGGTTTCGACAGTATCCAAAAGCTTAATGAAAGCGCTGAAGTGATTGCCGAGGTTGAAATCAATGAATCGGAGAGCTTCCAGTATAAAAACGTCGTTTTTACCCTTAGTGATGCAAAAGTCAAGCAAGTGTATAAGGGTGATGTAGATCCGGAAAGTGTGATCAAAATACTAGAGACCGGCGGATATAAAGATGGAACAGAGTATACTTTTGAAGGCAATGAAGTATTCGAATCAGGTGAAAAAGCGTATGTATACTTAGAAAAATATGAAGGTCCCGTTGCCGAAGACGCGTACGTAATTAAAGGGGGTTATCAAGGGAAATTCCTCGAAGAAGAAGGTAAGTTGCAGTTTCCTAACGGAGTGGCTAAAGGATTGCAAGTAAAAAGTGAAAGTCAATTAGAACTTGACTAAAATTAATGACACTAGACTTGCCCCCGCAAACACGCGAGGGCAAGTGTTTTAATCTTGCAAATTAACTCGCCCTGGTGATTAGCTAAGGCTGGTTCCTACATCAACCCAATCGTAGCAAGGGTTTAAATACAAAACCGAATTGATAGAAGGCCTCCCACATGGAGGTTTTTTTATTTGCATGTTCGCAATCTGTTCGTATAAAACACAAACAAACGTTCCTGTTTTCGTGGGAGTGGTTATTATGGCCTTATCTGATGTTGAGCGTAAGGTGCTTCGGATTATTGGAAATTATTCAGCAATGAAACCGAGACCTCCGAGTGTCGATGAGATATGCGTAAAGACCGGACGAAGCCACGAAGAAGTAATGGCGGTAATAAAAGTATCTGGCGAAGAATACATCGAGTGGCAAAGGTCGGAACCTTACAAGATGGAAGTATTTGAAACGTGGGAACGAAAGGGACGGTTATAATGGCAAAGAAAATCGAAAACTTATTCGGACCATCACGGTTTGTATTACCGGAGCAACGTGAACTATACCTGCAAATGAAAGAAGACGACAAACTCGTACCCATGCCTATACTTGGGCAGGATGAGCTTGAATCGTTTCATTACCAATTTAGAAACGCAGGACGAGAAAACTATGCTGTCGCGAATACTTGGTGGAAACATAAGGAGAATAGCATTGGAACTACGTGCAGGATGTGGAGAAAAGTTGAGTGGGTAGATACGAATAGCAGAAAGGTAAAGTTGCTTACAGATGAAGATGTCCAATGGATTCCGATGGATACCATTAGTGATGTTAGAAGCTAGGGGGTTCAATAGATGGCACAAGCATCTACACCAAAAAGACCTAATCGAGACGAGTTTGAATTAGAGGAATTGGGGAATCAGCTCGTAGAAGCAAAAGTGATGGCGATGAGAGGTCATTAACTGTATGGGGGATGTCGGAGAAAGTGCGGGGGCGAATCACGGTTCTTGACTCGCGTACGAGACTCGTTCACGTTGAAATAGACGAAACAACGAGGAAAACTCCTTTCTTAGATTTTATGAAAGATAGCTACATATAAAAAGAGAAAGTACAAATTGAATGTCTTCGAAAAAACTACGACCCGTATCTGTAAAAAAGCAGAGACTGGTCTTTTGTTTATTTTTGGTAGGGCAAAATAGCCACACTTTCCGATATTTACAAAAGAATGCTATTATCATGAATGGAAAACTGTTGCAGAGGTCCACAACATAGAGAGAAGAGAAGGTGCATTCATACGAGAATTAAAGAGATTGATTATCTAAGGGCTATCAGTGCTATTGCAGTAATCTTAATCCATGTAACAGCGAGTTATGTAGAAACTAGTGTTATGGCGTTTGCTTGGAATCAGGTAGCGCGTTTCGCTGTACCAATGTTTATTCTACTTTCAGGGTTAAGTCTTGCCTTAAGTGACCGGGGGAGGATAGGGAAACGAGAGTTTTTTAAAAGGCGGTATAATAAGATCTTACTACCGTATTTGATCTGGAGCATACTTTACTTTACCTATGCCCAGCAATACAATCTTGGGTCAGTCGAACCCTGGGTTCTTTTAACAACGCTAGGGAAGCATATGGTGAAAGGTACGGCTTACGTTCACCTATATTTCTTGGTGATCATTTGCCAACTCTATCTAATATATCCATTCTTGAAGAGTCTTCTACGGACGAAGACGAATTGGACGCTAACAGTTTCGTTTATATCGACCTTAGTAATGCACATGGCAATTTATTTACATGCCAACCAACTCATCGTACTACCTAGCATCAAGGTACCTTATGTTATTCTTTTTCCTGTATGGGTGTTTTACTTCGTTTTGGGAATGTTCGTGGCAATGAGATTTAATAAATTCTCAGCATTTGTCGGAAAGCTGACGCTCTGGCAAACGTTTGTACCATGGTTAGCCTCTCTGATCGTATTGGTGGTCGATAGTAAATGGACGGACACTTTTGCCTCCTCAACTAAGCCGAGCACTTTGTTATACACGGTTGTAAGCGCCTTGTTCATGTACAGGCTGTCTACAAGCATGACTGGTTGGCCAAGGAAGGTATTACACTCGGTCTGTTGGTTCTCTACCCATTCCTTTTTCATTTACCTGATCCATCCTTTGATCATTAGTGAACTGTTTCACTTCAAAGGATTGAGAGTAGGAGATTCAGGATTAGTAATGTTATTTATACTTACGATTGTATGTTCCTGTGTCCTTACCTATTTGGGCAGTCGGTTTAAATTCGTCCATTTGTTCGGGGGAGTCTTCATCAGACCAAAGCTGAGAAAAGAAATTGATACAAAGGTAGATTATTCAAATTGAGAAGCAGTTGTAGATAATTGAGGATACCTTTTCTAACTGGGCACCGAAAAACACCAAGGTAAACGAACTTTGAATAAACAACAAGGAAAATCCCTTTCCTGGTCATTATGAAGGTACTTACGAGTAATTACCAGCGCATGTGTCTTTTGGTATTGATACAATTGTAGTGGTGATGATATATGGAATTTATATACCTGACGCTGCTCGAGCAAGCTGATAATCCATTCATCGCCAGTATTCGTAGACTATATTCTTTCAGCATAGACGAGCGTTAAGAATGTACGAGGCACCTTCCTGTTATAGGAGGTGCCTCGGCATGTTATTTGGTATATTCCATTACTTCAAAGGATTGAATCTTACTGAAAGCTACATAATCTTTTCGAGCGGTAAACGGCCCTTTGTTAAAGTCCTTATCGAACATGTATGTTTCTTTTCCTCTACCGTCAGCGCGGTCATTGTACCAGTCAATGAAGTCCTGTACTTCGGATGCAGTCAGCTCAAATTCTTTTTCAAGTCCACTGATCATTTTAATTACAAGAAGTGCGTTATCACCAGTTGGAATTGGTTCTGGATCAGGGTCTGGGGTTGAATTAATTTTCTCCATCATTTCCATTTGGCCTAATGAAATCGCCCATCCACCATTGTTCGCAGTAATAAAAATTCTGTACTTGTTATAGCTATTTGAGTTGTTGAACATAAATTCTTTCTTGGTGCCTGGAACCCAGTCCGTGATACCCGATTGTGAATCTAAAACGATCCAATCGGCTCCATTCCATGCTTGAAATTGCCAATCTTTTGGTGCCTGTGACATACCATCAGTCGGACTACCTGAATGAGCATAATTTTTGGGTTCCAAAGTATATTTTTGTATTTGTTTCTTTGAGGTAAATTCAAATTGTAACCACTCATTTGATGTAGTTAGTGAAGCCCAAACATCAAAGCCATCAGGAATTGTAGTATCATCAAAAGCCAAATAAGCAAAATACTTTTGTTGTTCTTGGTTTTCACTACTTGCACTTGCGATTCCCTCTGGTGATGAGTGGCTTGTCATTGTAGGAATCAAATCCTTAGTATATTGATCCTCCGCATGACCAATGTTCTGGCCAGAAAATAAAATGGAAAACATAAGAGCAAAGCTAAAGAATTGCTTGCTGAACCTCTTTGTTAAAATCATTATAATCCCCCTTGAAATGTTAAAAATGGATAATAAAACAAATTACTTCAGAAATATATTACATTTCGATGATTTGAGCAAAACAGTAAAAGGAATAAATTCAAATCAAAGGAATGCTCAGGGGAATGTTCATAAGGTGTTCAAGAAATAGCAAACCCGTCCCTGTTTTGAGGGGACGGGTTTCTTTACTAATACCTATACTACTGCTTTTCCCACTTGCCGTTTTCCAGTACGAACTCTACAGCTGTGTTCGTTCCATCCGCATATTGCCGCAGTACGTACAGACTTTCGCCGGATTCGTGTAAATGGATTTGAGGCATTTTATCGCCCACTGAAAGATTGCTAGTCAGCTCTTTAACCTCTTTGAATAGGTCTTTGTCCATTTTCCAAACGTCGGCTTTTTCAATTGCGCGTATTTAGACAAATCTACGCCAGTGTCGGCAACGATCTCCGTAGCTCTTTGAGTGAGTAGATTATCGAAGGCTTGAGCCTCCTTTTTCGCCTCTTCGCTGGTCAATTCTTCCCTAACAAACTGCCAATCCGTCGGATTGTATGTGACTGTATCCTGTGACTGATCAAAATCTAAAACAGCTATTTATCTGTTTTTTTAAAATATGCCTAATTATAGGATTTTTTAAAAATGGAGAAATAGTTTCTTTTTCATATACGACATTATAGTTATCTCTTAATCATTGGAACTGTAACAGTAAAGCGAGTTATACCCTGATGAGAATAAACTTTGATTCTCGTGTGTACCTTTCATTAAGTCCAAAGCTTATTCAAAAAACAGATAAACACATAGGGTGAATGAAATCACCTTGATCGACGTCCTCGGCACAGAAACCGACGAAGTGGTCGACGCTGTGCAACCCTCGATGAGCGTGAAAAAGAGGTCATCATCGGCAGATTTGGGCTGGATCAGGACAAAGAAAAGACACAGCGCGAAATTGCGCGTGAGCTGGGCATTTCTCGTTCGTATGTATCCCGTATCGAAAAGCGAGCGTTAATGAAGTTGTTTAATGAGTTTTATCGGACGAAGCAACCGCAGAATCGGTAGTTTTTCGCAGCGGGGGCAGTTTTTTTAGTAAATAGGATGAAGCCACTCGGGCGCCGGGTGGCTTTTCTATTTGCATGCTGATCAAGAGGCTCCCTATTGGATCAGTCAAAACGCAGATGGAAGTCCAATCAGCATTCCCCAGTTTTCGTGAATGGGCATGAGCACGGAATCACCATAAGAACAAAGCCATTTCTTCATACGATTGCCTCGGGCATTCATTTGACTTGTCCCACAAAAAACTCCCGATAACGGGAGTTTTCCATTTAAAAACGACGCATCGAATGTATTTGCGTTCTGTGGTGATGGGCCCGCATGCGATGGAAGTGTTCTCTTTCTCGAAAGGTATGATGACGCATGCGATCATGGCGATGTTCAAAAGCCAACGAGCGATAGCGATCTGCTTGCCGCAAGTGATGACGCATTCTCCGTCTATGATGCTCAATCGGATCCATGACACTGCCCCCTTAGCGTTGGTACTTATATGCTATGAGGACAGCTCCTTGCTTGCTTATGCATGTGTGGATACCACCATGAAGGAATGGAAAAGAGGCGTAAAGCCTTTAGCTTTCGCCCCCTTCTCAATAAGTAATCTCTTACTCAATGCGCGGTCTGGTCGGGAAACAGTCTGGTGATTGCACGTCGGAAACCTCAGATAGCTTCATCAAATAGTAGCATTCTTCCCGAGACATATGGTCGGCCATGAGCGGGGAGAAAACGCCTAGCAATTCATCACGCATCCGCATCTCTTCCAATTCATGCAAGAATACTTGAAAAAGCTTCATTTCTATTTCTGCTTGATGGTTAAAACGGCGTAGTGCCGGGAAGTTATGCAGGTTCGTTCGGAGGTACCCGGCTAATTCCACCGCTTTTAAGTAAAAGTGCTCGAACTTTTTGGTAAATCGTTCGCTTTTGAGCTGATAGTCTTTTTCCACCATGTCCAAAAGGGAAGTGATGGTGGCTGCATGCCCTACCGCATCGGATAGCCACAGAAGGTGGAGCTCTACCGGGTGATTGGCAGGCGGCAAGCTTCCAGAGAGAAAAGCATGCAAAATTCGTTCGTACTCTTCTAGCTCATTGACCATGTGGTTCATAAACGTTGGAGGGAGGCTGATCGATATTTTACTGATGAGATGCCTTTCTAGAATGTGGAGTTTAAAATCACGAAGTTGTTGGGTGAGTGTGCTTGCTTGCTGGTTAAGTGTGTGCAGTTCATCGGAAGACAGGTTTTGCCTGGCGTTTCCCAGCAAGTGGTCAAATGAATCGATAAAGTAAACGGCTCTTTCAATTTCCTGCTCTTCATTCGGAGCAAGCGATTGAAAAATAAAGCGGGCATGATCGCCCAGAATTTGTAGCCAGAAACGATGCTCAAACAACATACTCTCTCGCAATGGGTCGTTCACTGTTGTTCCCTCCTTACTCCACTCAAGATATGTAAAAACGCCCAGAAGTGTGTAACGGATTGACCTTGACTCCCAAATGGACATAAATGGTAAAATGCTTGTAGGAGGATCAGCAGTAAGGGGGAGAATATGAAGAGACCAATCATAAATATTCCAAAGACAGGCAGCGAATGGTTATGGGATGTAGTTGGTTTTTTATTTTTCGTGGGATCGCTACTCTTTTTAGTCTTTGCATGGAATAAGCTTCCTGACGAGGTGCCTGCCCATTACAATGCTTTGGGGGAAGTAGATCGCTGGAGCTCAAAATGGGAACTGCTTCTGTTACCTGGGATTGGCGTCTTTATCATTTTCCTCATGCAGGTACTCGAGAAACATCCGGAGTTGCATAACTATCCGGCACGCTTCTCTGAATCGAATGCCAAACAGTTTTATTTGCACAGTCGAAAAATCGTGAATCAAATAAAAAATAGCTGCTTAATTATTTTTTCCGTAATCTTGTTGGAGTCGGTCTCCATTGCGCTAGGATGGGGAGGCGGCTTTGGGAAGTGGTTTCTGCCGATCACCATCGTTGGGATGATCGTTCTGCTTGTAATAGGGATCGTGAAACAAAAAAAGATTCAATGAGAAGAATGAGCGAGAGGTACCTTTAACAGGAAGGGCCTCTCCTTTGTTTTTTTGCAACGAAAATCATAAGGACATATGTCCTTCCCTATCCACCTTGCCATCCCTTTTAATTAGGAACAGATCAGTGTGAGGTGAGAGGATGAAAGGGATTGTTTTTGCGATTTTCGGCGGTGTTTTCATTACCTTGCAAGGTGTAGCGAATTCAAGAATCAGTCAAGATATTGGGGCGTGGCAAACCGCGACACTTACGCAGTTAACGGGCTTCCTCACGGCTTTTTTCCTCCTGTTGTTTTTTCGGGATGGAAAATGGCAGGCATACAGGCAAGTGAAACCGTTATATTTGACAGGTGGAGCATTCGCTGCGTTTATCATTTTTAGCAATGTTACGGCCATCCAGCATATCGGGGTAACCATGACGATTTCAGCCCTCTTGATTGCGCAGCTAAGCCTGACTTTTCTCATTGACAGCAATGGGTGGTTCAGTGTCGATAAACAAAAGATGAGGCTGCCGCATTTTATTGGGATCGGGATGATGATTCTGGGTGTGCTGATACTGAGAGCCTGATAGCGAGAGGGTGAAAACAGAGGGATGAAGGAAATTGAAAATCGTGAGCTTTTGCAACAATATCTCCATGACCATCAGTTAGCGTCTGTCTTTCATGAGCCTTTTCTGCCGCATTTGTCCTTGTACCAATTTGATCAAGGGGAGCTCATTTGTGCCCAGGGTGAATTGGCCTGTCATCTGTATGTTTTGGTGAAGGGCAAAGTAAAGATTTTTACGACTTCCCCCGAAGGAAAAATACTGATCCTTTCCTTTAAAAAGCCGCTTGAAGTGATCGGAGATATTGAGTATGTAAGAGGAATTCCTTATCTGAATTCGGTGGAAGCTGCCTCGTCTGTTCAGATGATCGGGATTCATTATCGCTGGTTGAAAAAATACGGAACAGACTATGCTCCACTCCTGCATTTTTTACTGCAAATCATTACGAATAAATTTTGTGTGAAGTCCAACTCATTAAGCACCAACCTTCTGTATCCAGTAGAAGTACGTTTCGCTCGTTATTTGTTGTCCGTTTCGATAGAAGAGTGGGACCTTGCCAACAAAGAACAGATCAGTACGAGCAATCTCTTGGATGCAGCGAATATGATTGGAACGAGCTACAGACATTTGAATCGGGTCATTCAACAGTTCTGCAAGGAGGGACTGATTGAGCGTGCCAATGGATTCCTACTGATCAAGGATAGAGAAGGCTTAGCTCAGATGGCGAGCGAGACACTGAACGAATAAGGGGACAGGAGAGTCAAAATCATGGTAGTCGGGCTATTCTTCGCGTTACTGGCTGGCTTGTTGGTCAGCCTCCAAAATATTTTCAACAAGAAAGTAAGTGAACAGACAGGAACATGGTCTACGACGACTCTTGTGCTTGGGATGGGATTTCTGTCTTCTTTGACGATGGGTCTTATTTTCGAAGGCGATCAGTTGTTTTCACTTCCAGCTATGCAGCCGTGGTACTGGTTCAGCGGTATGATCGGCGTTGGGGTGGTCTTTTGTCTGGTACAAGGAATGAGACTGCTTGGCCCAACGTATGCCATCTCCATCGTTCTCACTGCCCAGCTCGGATTTGCTTTATGGTCTGATTCAATCGGCTGGTTAGGGCTGGTTCAAGTGCCGATGACATTTACGCAATTGTTTGGGGTTCTGGTCATTATCGGGGGTGTGATCGTATTTAAATTAGGCGGCGAATGGCAACAGAAACGCTCAATGAGTAAGATGTAAATTTTTTGTTGACTTAATTTTAAACGTCATGATAAAATAAAAAATTTTAAATCCGATTTTTGTGCTATAATGGATATAGATTGCTTTGAAGGAGGTGGACGTATGTTTCAAGTTGGAGACAAGGTTTTTTATCCGATGCACGGAGCAGGCGTAATCGAGGCGATGGAGGAGAAAGAATTTCTGGGTGAAAAACACCTCTATTATGTGCTCAACATGATGCTGAAAGAATTAAACATCATGGTCCCGGTTGAAAAGATGTCCGCTCTTGGTATTCGAAAGGTGGTCGAAGCCGACATTCTGGAGAATGTTTTGGCCGCCATGCGAGAGGGGCAACGCGACACCGCCTTGAATGCAGCGCAGCGCTACAAGCTTCATACAGAAAAAATGAAGAGTGGCGATATTTACGAGCAATCTGAGGTCATTCGTGATTTGGTTGGTATGAGTAAAGTTAAAGTATTGGGATCGAGCGACAAAATGATGTTGGATACTGCGCAGCAGCTCCTCATTAGTGAGATTGAACTTGTAAAAGACGTAGATACGGAACAGGCAACAGTGATGCTGAAGCATGCTGTATGCCCAGAAGAAATGTCTGAGATTGTGCCATAAATATTGTCCATACAAGGTAATCAAGGGGAGTGATTGTTACTGCAATCGCCCCCTTTTTTGTATGTCTTTTAGAGCAACAAGCCATGATCCAAGGAAAATTCTTGGCGATTGGCAAACTGTTGGTATCCAGCACGTAAAAAGGCTTTGGCCATTGGCGTGTTTTTTACATCGGTATCCGCGCGGATGTATGTTTCGCCTGCTTGTACAAGAACGTCTGTGGCCTGCTTCAGCAATCGATCAATATAGCCGTGTCCTCTTTGCTCGGGGAGAACCCCGATGTATCCAATTGTAGCGAAGGTAGGGCTGACCGTAGGCATCAAAAATCCAATGAGTTCATTTTTTTCTGTATAGGCAAGCTGCCACCATTCCGGTTCGTACTTCATTTGTTGCAAATCTTGGAACATCTCCTGTGCTTGGGTTAGAGGGCCTTTTTCCAAGCGCTCCTCTGTAATTTGTTGATCATGGGTGAATTGCGAGACACGCAGGATGGCATCCACAAATGCAGCCTCGCCAACCTCAGGAAGACTGCGGTACACGATCTGATCATGCGTTTCGTTTGACAGTAGAGCAGCTGCCTCCATCGGAGCATGCCATTCAAATCGGTTAGTTTCCCGGCTAATCCGAAAGCCGAGTGCTTCCAGAACATTTCTTCGCTCTTGGTGATCCGTTTGCCATTGAGGAGAGCAGGAAGGTGAATCCAGAACATAGCCGATTTTCTCCGAAAGATTCCCCGCCATGAGTGTGAAGACTTCACGTAAGAAATGAGCGCCGAGCGAAGGGCATTCTGTTTCTTTCCATGGAAGCTCCCACAATACCAAATCAGTTGCTTGTTTACTGCCAGGCAATGTCCAGAAGGCGAGACGACCAGCTATCTTGCCATGTACCTCCAGAACGAAGCACCAGTCCTGGCGCATAGCTCCTTGTGTGAACATTTTGTTGAGGTAAGCAGCTATATCATCCCGAACGGACGCAGGGTGGTCCGGAAATGCAAGAAATACAGGTAAATCCTCCGAGTGGATACGGCGAACGGTGATCATGCAAGTAATCTCTCCTTTGTAACCATCTAAAATAATTTTGTTAGTTACAAGTTGATTTTACCAAAATGTTCTGTGAATCGTCAATCGCCGTCTATGTAGGAAAAGAGGAAGGGCAGGGAGCAAACTGCTCGCTCCCTCGTTTGTTCCTGTGTTATTCAATCAATACGCCCCGCGCTCTACCTATGATGCGGATGGCGCGATTCCACAGCAACTGGAGCTTTTTTCTCTGCAGAGGTCGCACATACAGATCAGGGCTTTTCAGATACGAACGCATGGGGATGACACGAAAGCATATACGCCCTTGACTTACATACCGTTGCGAAAACGTCGGGATGACCGAAATTTGCTCGAGTGAAATCTGATTCCTCTCATTCTTTTCGACAGTAAATCGCAGGATTGCCCCGCACTGGGATTGATCAAACGAGAGCATTTTCTCAGATGTGAAATTGCCCAAAGAATATGCGACTAGCGTTTGTCTCTTTGTTCCGTGAGCAGTCGTGATACTCGGGGTGACAACAGGCTGCAGAACATGTGGGTGAGCCCCGAGGATAACATCAGCACCGTTGTCGAGCAGGCTTTGTACGAGATGTCGCTGGCGTGTTGTCGGAGTATAGCGGAATTCAATCCCAAAGTGAAGGGAGATGATCACCACATCGACGAGAGGACGGACTTTTCTCAGGTCGGATAATATCGTGTCAAGATGAAGAAGTCGGACGATCCATGGCGTATGAGCGGGGATCACCTGCTTGTTTGTCCCGTAGGTGTAAGCAAGCAGGGCGATGCGAATTCCGTTTACCTCCTTGATCAGGTAGGTGCTTGCCTCTTCGGGGCTTCGATAGGTTCCGGTATGAGCGAGCTTGTATCGATCCAAAACATCAAGGGTTCGGCATAGTCCGGTTACTCCGCCATCCAGACAGTGGTTATTCACTGTAGTCAATACGTCAAATCCAGATGTTTTCAAGTCCCGAGCCAATTCATCTGGACAGTTGAAGCGAGGGTAACCGGTTCGTGCCGAACCGATTTGATAGGGCTGTGTTTTCCCGGAAAAGGTGGTTTCTAAATTGCCAATCGTGAGATCTGCCGCTGAGAGAATCGGTGCCACGGGATGAAACATATCCGTAAAAGAGAATTGATCTGTACCAGGCAACCTGGCAGTTGCCACCTGCTCTTTCCACATCAGAATGTCGCCTACAGCGGCGATGGTGGCCTTCTTTGTCATGCGCTTCACCTCCCCTCCTACTCTATTCCAGAAGTCGTCCGTCTGATTTGGATAGTAGCGGAACGTTTTCATAGATAATGGTCTATACAGGCTGTCTATGCCGTTCATACAATAGGAAAGCTGATCGAGAGAAGAACGAGGCAAAGGGGTGATGCCCGTGAAAAAGAAGAGAAGAGCTGCTGTCCCGGCAAACACACTGATTCTCGACAAGCCGGTTATCGCTGTGACGGGAAGTGCAGGGAAAACCACAACAAAGGAAATGATCTATACCATCCTGAATCTACGCATGCCCACATATAAATCGATGTACAACAAGAACTTCCTGGGAAATACAAGAGCGCATGCCAAAAGAATTCGGGACGAGCACAAGTCCGCAGTGCTTGAGTATGGTATTTATCGAAGCGGTCATTTGCGACAGCATTGCAAAATCATACAGCCGTCGATGGGAGTCATTACGAATATTGGCACGGCTCATATCGGAAATTTTGGCGGTGATGCCAGGAAGCTGGCGTTAGCAAAAACGGAGTTAATTCGTCATATGAAACCCACGGGAACCATTTTTCTGAATTGGGACTGTCCTTATTCTCGCCAGTTTATTCAACAGCCTTATCTGGGTTCGTTCACGGGGAAAATCGTAACATTTGGCAAGGAGCAGGAGGCGGACTATAAGGCGGGGAGAACGAAAATGGAGGGCAACGGGTTTCGATTCGAATGTTCTTTGCGTGGAGAAAAGGAATCATTTTTTGTCCCCATTCCCGGCGAGCATAATTTGTACAACGCGTTGGCTGCTATTGCAGTCGCGCATACGATGGGGATTCCCGTCGATGTTATTCGTCGCGGGTTAAGTCAGTTTCGCGGACAGCGCAGACGACTAGCTAGCTATCGACTCGCGAATAACATTCAGGTGCTGGATGATACCTACAGCTCGAATCCGGATGCGGCCAAGGCAGCGATTGATGTGTTAAGCCAGGTAGGGCATACGACAAAAATCGCGGTGCTCGCCAGTATGCTGGAAATGGGTAAATACGACGTGAAAGGTCATGAGGATGTCGGGAAATATTTGAGTCAAAAAAATGTAGACTACTTATATACACTGGGAAGAAGTGCTAGGAATATTGCCAGAGCAGCGATTCTCTCCGGTTTTCCGGCAAATCGGGTCAGGCATTGCTTGAGTAAAGCAGGCTTGCATCGGCGTCTAGCAAAACAGCTGAAGCCAAATACAGCCGTTCTCGTAAAAGGATCGAATCAGTTGAAAATGGGAGAGACTGTACAATTTTTGTGCAGGGTAACTGCCAATCGAAGCGCTGGGAATGGATGAAAGAGTGGGGACGCCTGCGGGGTGGCGGACAAGGGATTTATATACAGGCTCTTGCGGAAAAAATAGGTGAATGACGGCGGGCAAACGCACATACCATCTGTGCGTTTGCTGCATTTCCTATAGGGAGACTAGTAGGAGGTGACACGTCATGTCATACCAATTTCCCCCTGGCGGTCCAGAAGGTTCCCCAGGTTATCAAGGTTCCCCCGGTTCCCCGGGAGGTTTTCCCCCTCCGCCACCAGGTCCTCCACCGAGCAGGACGCCAAGTGCACCGGGAGCAAGAGGCTATGGGGGAACCCGCCGGATCGATGCTGGCGGATTCTATCCCTGTTTATATCGTTACACGTACGTTTGGCTGCGAAATGGTCGCTCTTTCTGGTTTTACCCCGTCTACGTCAGCCGTAACTCTGTAGCCGGATATCGCTGGAGAAGATATCGGTGGGAGTATTACGGGACGGATTTGGATCGAATCTCCTATTTTACCTGCTAACGCCATTTGCGAGCAAAAAGGCCATTCCTTGGGAGGAAGGCCTTTTTATTTGGAAGGACTTATTTTATGGAGAGTGGAAAATCTTTGTGATCATGAATGTCTCCTTTTTCTACATGGACCTTCACTGTATAATCCCCGGCAGTGGGGAACTGTACGTTGCCTTCATACTGGCCAGCCGCAGTTTCCGTTGCATCGACGAAGCTGTGCTTCTCGTCATTTCCCCGCCAGAACTCGAATTTGACTGTCGCTTTGTCCAACGCTTTGTTGTTTTTCATGAGGTGAACAGTGAGAGCAGCTGGGGTTGCCACTTGAATATTGTCGGCTGGAGAGAAATGATAATCAACTGTATCAGCATTCACGTGACCTGCCGCCCCATGATCGTGCGACTGACCTGCGTCAGCTGGAGGAGCGGAGGGCGTAGCCCCAGGCGTCTCACCAGCCTTGCTGTTTACGGTGAACGGTGTCTTTTGCATATTGTGGAAATCACGTGCTGTCACATGGTAGTAGACAAAATAAGAACCTGGCTCGCTAATGGTTTGTTGGGCCGTATAGACACCGTCTCCTTGCAGCGAAGCCGGGATTGTTTCATGCTTTTCTTGCCCATCCCTCCACCATTCGAACTTCACTTCCTTGGCATCATCCACGGGTTGGCCATCTTGTGTGACTTTCACGGAGAAGGTAACGGTGTCGCCCGCTACAAGCTCCTTTGGCTCCAATGTAAAGGCAGCCTGAACGGGAGCTCCGGGTTGAAAAGCTTGTTGCTGGTTCTCTTTTCCACAAGCGGCTAAAAGGAGCATAAGCATGGATAAGAGCAGAATCATCGTACGTTTCATGTTGGATTACCCTTCCTTCTTCAATTTCAACAGTTCCTGATAAATTTGTTCGGGATCGAAATCGTCCCCCATGCCGAATTTTTGAATGACAGCATTGTTATCATCCACGAGATACGTACTCGATGTATGAGAGATAAATCCATCATCCATCTTATTGGCAAAAAAGCCAAGCGAATTTGTAACTGTTTTGATCGTTTCCTCATCACCCCGAAGCAGGGTCCAGCCTTGTTCTTGAATCCCCAACTGCTTGGCATAGTAGCGCATGACATCAGGGGTGTCGTTTTGCGGATCAATCGTGATGGTCAAAAACTCAACTTCTTGCCCCATCAGGTTTGCTTCGAGCAAGCGCTTTTGCAGCTGAACCATTTTTACCGTTGTCGTGGGACAAATATCCGGGCAACGGGTATAAATCAGCTCTACCAAGCGAAACGTTTTCTTTTGCGGTGCTAGCGAATAGGATTGTCCATCGATGGTTTGCAGAGTCACATCAGGTAATTTCGCCTGGGCGTTTTTGGGCCCGAACCAAACCCAAGAAGCGACAAGAGCAACAAGAACAAGGACGGGTAACAACAAGAGCAACCGTCTGATTCGGATTGCAGTAGCAGGGGCGATATTCACGTGTGTGTGGCGCCTCCTTTCTATACTTTTTGGCTATGGCGTCATGAGTCCGTCCTCTTCCTGATTCTTTTCTTTTCGATACCAGGTAGAGAAGATGTAAGCCAGAACGACTCCGTACGTCAGCTCCTGCATGAGCTTCATCACAATTCCGCCCAGCCGTTGATCCTCCAGAGGGAGAAGGGGAACGGCAAACATTGATTTGTCGATCGGCGTGGAAAAGAATGGAGCGCAGAGCATGGAAGGACCGTCTACATATGTCGTATACAACGGTGTTGCTGAAAAAATAATCAGTGCGCATGCAGGCGTAATCAAAACGCCGTTAGCAAAGATGTAGGCGAGCTTTTGCAGTTCCGACAGACGGTGAATTTCCGGTATGGGTGCGACAACAGGCATCCACATCAAAAGCGCAGTCACCAGCAGCAGTAAATGAATCAAATTATGTAGGGCCAGGTTGTTCATTGCCAAGTCTAAAATAACAGGCATATGGTAAAACGAGAACAGGGCATTAAACATGAGAATAGCAGGTATCGGATGACTCGCTATGCGCATGAAAAGCTTGAGCCCCCGGCGATAGAACAGGGAGCGGATCAACCATGACGGAGTCCCTGCCAAAAGCAGCAAGGGCATTACGAGATAGAGCAACGATTGCTGCAGCATGTGGGCGCTAAACAAAAAATGCCCAGCTACGTTCAAGGGACTTCCCATACTAAAGTAAAAACCAATTAAGCCGAGTGTGAAAAAAGTCTTTTGCTTGCGTGTAACAGGTGTGGAATCTTGAAAAGTTTGGCGTAATGGTCCGGTCAGTGAGAAATAAGCCAGACCGATCAAGAAGGTCAAAAGAATCAGCTCTGGATTCCATGTCGCCCGAAAGCCAAAGGTTTCAGTGAAATAAGTGAGGGTCATGCGATTACCTCCGTTTTCAAGGATTATCCCCAGTACTCATTATAGGCAATTAACTGGAAAAGCCTAATGACTCGTTCGGGCTATTTCTTCCAAGGGAACGGAATTCTTCACATATTTGTCACGTATGTCCAATATGAAAAGAGCCTCCCGCAAAGAATCGAGGGAGGCTACCGCACGTTATGATTTTTTCTGTTCTTCCAACCAAGCTTTCCATTCGCTTGCTTCGCGTCCGCCGACGAGTCGAGCTACTTCCTTGCCGCCCTTGTAATGAACGAGGGTAGGGGTAAATTCGATGTTGTATTCACCATAGCTGGCGTTAAATTCCAGCAAATTAAGCTTTTTCATATCGATGTCCAAGCTTTTCACGATCGGTACAAGGACGGGGGTAGTTGCTTTGCAGTGCTCACAAACCGGGCTGTAAAAGTAAACAAACGCATCCTCCTGATTATCGAGCTTACCTTTGAGTTCATCAGGCATAATGAGATTATCGTACAGGGGGTCACTCAATTGTTCGAGAGTAGCTGGGTGCAAATTGGCTTTCCCATAAGGGTTTCCTTCCGCAAGCTGACGGTTCGAAATGTCAGCGTACACGATCGCACCGATCAGGATCGCAGCCACAAGGATGGATAGAAAGATGACTTTCTTCATGAATCATTTCTCCTTTGCATTTTTCATAACGATGACAAGCAGGATGCTGATCAAGGTGAAGGCAATGAGAGCAAGGAACGGAATCGTGATAAAACCTAGCCAGTTAATATAGTCCGTGCTGCATGGCACAATGCCGCAAGCGCTGCCCAGATCTTGCAGGGCAGGTATTTTTTGAATCGAGTAATGATACAGCGATGTGAGTCCTCCGATGATGGAGAGAATCAAGGCGTACGACGCGATCTTGTCATCTTTCTTCGCGGAGGCAACTCCGAGTAGGATGACGAGCGGGTACATCAAGATTCGCTGATACCAGCACAGGTCACACGGTATGTACTTTAACACTTCTGAAAAAAACAAACTGCCTCCTGTTGCGATGAGGGAGACTCCCCATGCGGCAAACATGGCTTGTTCCACGATTTGCTGACGTTTCATATAAACACCTCGTCCATATCTTAACATATTACAAATCGAAAGTAGATTATAAAAAGTAATAATTTGTTGAACGAATGGGCTTGTCTCCTGCATCATACTGGATGCACTACCCGATGCGCTTGCAGCAGGTAGGAGCACCAGTGCGAAAGCTCCCAGTTTTCCTTAAGCATGATCAGTAGACCCGTACTTGTGGAGAGGATTGCCTATCCCGAATCGGTACGAATATGGATGGAAGAGAAGGCCACTCGACGAGCAGGACGCCTCGCCAATATCCTGCGCCACCATCAATGCCAACCATATTGTCTCTTTGCCAAGGACCGCTGCCTGAGTATTGAGGTAATCCTGGAACAGGGGTATGGCCAAAGATGACAGGGAGTTCTCCATCATAATAAAGGTAAAAAGGCTCGCGAATCCATAGTAAATCTTGCGGATTTTGTTCCTGCAAGGGGATACCGGGGCGAATGCCTGCGTGGACCAAAAGTGCGGCTGGAGCTCCTGTACGCGGATCGGCTGGTAGCTCAATATACAAAGGAAGAGACGACAAGGCTGGCAAAATGGTTGGATAGCGAGAAAGGATGAATTGCCGCGCTTCTTCTTGTTCCTGCAAAGAAGGCATCCGATTAAGAAAAGCTCGCCGAAGCGGGTGGTTTCCTAAAAAAGAACGAATGGTGGCATCACCGCCATTGTAGCGCAGGTATAACTCCGGATTGCCGTTGCCGGATAGCCAATCTGCAAGCATTTGCTCGTGGTTGCCTTTTATGAGATAGATTTGGCTCGGATACGCTTGTCGAAGAGCGAGTAAATCGAGCAGTACTTCCTTTGATTCAGGTCCTCGATCGATCATATCCCCCAATACGAACAGACGATCACCAGCTTGGGGGGAGAAGGAAACGTCCCGCAGCGCCTTTTGAAAAGCCTGATTCTGACCATGTATGTCCGAGACCAAATAAGTAGCCAAACAAGATCACCCTCCTCGATTACCCGTTATGCCTTTTAGTAGGATATGTTTGTGCAAAGTGGAGGGTGAAAGAGTGTGTCTCTTTCTCGTTTGAATAGATGGGTGCACATATTTTGTGAACGGGAATAGAGATACAAATGAGTCAAATACCCATACGGTGGGAGGATCAAACGACAGATGGCTACTTCCTATCGCGACTATACATCGCCAAATACTCAATTCACGTACGACATGAGAAATAATCTGTTTTTCAAAAAGGACGATCGGAATTTCATCGATTCCCTGGGGATCGCCCAATTAAATACATTAGGCAACAATTCGTTGTTGGATATTTTCTTGACAACCGGAAATGTTGTCGAGCCACACATTCATCAAAATGCAGCGGAGCTGGTGTACTGCATCGCTGGTGAGGCCATTGTATCCTTAATCAATCCTTTTACCAATCAATTGCTCAACTACAATATAAAACCGAGACAAGTTGCCAATATCCCACAGGGCTGGTGGCACTATGAAATGGCTTTGACAGACGATACGCATCTACTGGCTATTTTTGATGCGCCTATTCCTGAGGTGATCTTTGGCTCAGATATTTTGCGCTTAACTCCAGCGAGTGTGTGGGCACATACGTATTGTTTAGACGAAGCGAAGGTAAAAGAAACATTTGCGCCTATTACCCAAACCGTCGTGATTGGCCCGCCAGTAGGATGTCAGCAGCAGGGGCAGTTGCCAGATAGACCTGCCTCAAGTCAGTACCCGTACTATGGTTACTCGAGCCAGATGCCAGACGGTTACGGTTATTACGATGCCAACTATGTGCAGCAGGGTGGATATGGACAGCAGCCAGTCTATCAACAGCCGACCGGATTTCCGCAATATAGCAGGCACCCCTACCATACCGGATATCCACCACAGCCCGATTACCCATCCTATTAAATGGAAAGACAGATGGTGTCCTGGTGGGCAGGTCTCCCAAATCCGGCATTCTTCTATTACAATCAGGAGAAGAACATTTTCAAAAAAAGGGGAGACCATGATGGAACATCTGGCACACTGGTTGCGGACATCTTCCTTTACCGTTGTATTTACTGGAGCAGGCATGTCGACAGAGAGTGGCTTGCCTGATTTTCGTTCACAGTCTGGGCTATGGCGCGGCAAAGATCCGATGCAACTCGCGAGTACACGCGCGATGATGGAGAATCGGGAAGCGTTTGTGGAATTTTATCAGATGCGCATTCAAGGATTGATAACCTGCAAGCCACACGCCGGACACGAATGCTTAGCAGAATGGGAACGGCGTGGATTCGTTCATGGGATCATTACACAAAATGTAGATGGCTTTCATCAAGAAGCGGGAAGCTTGGCTGTAGCCGAACTCCATGGCTCCCTTGCGAAAATCCGCTGTCTCGCCTGCGGGACGGAGTATGCCAACACGCGTTATCTGGAGGAACAAGGGACGATCTGCGCATGCGGAGGATTTTTGCGTCCGGGTGTTGTCCTATTTGGGGAATCTTTGCCGCAATCGCAAGTCGATCAGGCCATCTCGTGGACCGAACAAGCCGATTTGTTCATCGTATTAGGTTCTTCGCTTACCGTGAGTCCAGCCAATTGGTTTCCGCAGCATGCAAAAGAAAGAGGGGCCAGACTGGTCATTGTCAATCAGGAACCAACCCCATTGGATGCATGGGCAGATGAGGTCATCCAAAATGAACGGATCGGCGAAGTGCTGAAAAGAGTAGGACAATCGTTAGGAGATTAAAAGCAAGCGTGCTCGATGAAAAGAGTACGCTTATTCTGATTGGGCTCGTTGACATGCCTTATTGCCGGTGACGCTTTCTATTTTATTTTCGTACATGTGTCATTATTACTTACTATTCTATATTTTACCATTAATGAGATAGTGTTCCAATGTTTGCTCCATCCATTTGAATCACCCTAGAGCTTGCGCGAAAAACATGATACCATCGAGTGTAGGATTCACATGGCATCTCGATAAGCAAATAGAAAAGAACAGGTGACGTTCATGCAAATATTATCAGTAGAAAACCTCTCCAAAGGCTATGGAGAAAAAGTATTGTTTGATAACATTTCCTTTCATATTGCCGAGCAAGAGCGCATTGGTCTGATCGGTGTTAATGGTACGGGAAAATCCTCGCTCTTGAAAATTGTGGCGGGCCTGGATACAGCGGATAGCGGGAAAATTGTTCACGCGAATCGTTTCCATGTGGAGTATTTGCCGCAAAATCCCGATTTTGACGAAAACTCCTCCATACTGGAACAAGTATTTTACGGCGATTCTCCGCTCATTCAGCTTTTGCGTGATTATGAAACAGCGCTAGAGGCTGTTCAGGAATCGCCTGACGACGAGAAAAAGCAGGCGCGATTGTTTGCTGTTCAAAACAGGATGGATGCGGCTGATGCGTGGGAGAGCAATACGCAAGCCAAAATGATCCTGACCAAGCTTGGCCTGCACAATTTCTCGCAAAAGGTAGGAGAGCTCTCTGGTGGACAAAAAAAGCGGGTAGCAATGGCACGTGCCCTGATTCAACCAGCAGACCTGCTCATTTTGGATGAGCCTACGAACCATATTGACAATGAGACAGTCGAGTGGCTGGAAGAGTATTTGTCCCGCTACAAGGGCGCTTTGCTGCTCGTCACCCATGATCGTTATTTCCTGGATCGTGTGACGAACCGCACGTTTGAGCTGGATCGCGGCAAGCTGTACAGCTATGAAGGCAACTACGCGATGTTCCTGGAGAAAAAGGCGGAGCGTGAAGAAAATGAAGCAGCCGTAGAGAGCAAGCGGCATAATCTGCTTCGACGCGAGCTGGCATGGCTTCGTCGTGGAGCAAAAGCGCGGACGACCAAACAAAAGGCGCGTGTGCAACGGGCTGAGGAGTTACGAGATAAAGTCGTAGATGGACCTGCTGCCAAGATGGAAATGGCACTCGGGGCCAGCCGTCTCGGTAAAAAGGTGATCGAGCTTACAAACATCAATAAAGCATACGGTGAGCGAAAACTGATCAACGATTTTAGCTATATTGTCCTGCCGGGTGATCGTGTGGGAATTATCGGGCCAAACGGAAGCGGAAAAACGACGCTCTTGAACATGCTTGCAGGAAGAATTCAACCGGATAGCGGTTCATTGGAAATCGGAACGACCGTAAAAATCGCCTACTACACGCAGGATAATGTTGAGATGGACGAAAAGCTGCGCGTCATCGAATATGTAAAGGAAGCTGCAGAGGTCATTCAGACGAGCAACGGGGAGTCGATCACGGCTTCGCAAATGCTGGAGAGGTTCCTGTTTTCGCCGCATATGCAATGGACACCGATTTCCCGCCTGTCTGGGGGAGAGCGCAGACGTCTCTATCTGCTCCGTACGCTGATGGGAGAGCCGAATGTGCTGTTTTTAGATGAGCCTACGAATGATTTGGATATTCAAACGCTCAGTATTTTGGAGGACTATCTCGAGCAGTTCCCAGGGGCAGTTATCACGGTGTCGCATGACCGCTATTTCCTCGATCGTACCGTTGACCATTTATTTGCTTTTGAAGGGCAAGGAGACATTCGTCATTACTACGGCAACTACTCCGAGTACTTGGAAGAAAGACGCCAGGAAAAAGCATCACAGGTGCAAGAAGCGGAGCAACAGGCAGAAAAGGCGCCAAGCAACAGCGGGGCTAATCGCGGCAACAACCGAACCCGCAAGCTGTCCTACAAGGATCAGAAGGAATGGGATGCGATTGAAGGCAAAATCGCGGCTTTGGAAGAGCGCAGTGTCAAGCTAAAGCAAGAGATTGCAGCGTCTGGCAGCGATTACGGCAAAATTGAAAAGCTCTATGCAGAAGAACAGCAAGTAGCGGCAGAGTTGGAAGCAACCATTGAGCGTTGGGCGGAATTATCTGCACTGGTAGAGGAATTGGAGCAAGGGAAATAATTAGTGGCGTAGCCAGTAATTGAGGGTTGGGAAAGCGACGCTTCCACCTGTAGACTAGAGTAGATTACTAGAGTAGAGGAGTCGCTGTCGTTGCCTGCCTATAAGTTAGACCCGGAATGGGTGATGTCTTACCTAGAGCTGCAAGAACAACAGCTCTCTTCCGAAGTGCATCCGGAGGATAAAGAAGTGATCATGAACAAGATCAGGGAAATGACGTTATCGATCATGTACAAGCAAGCGAGAAGATTTCTTGTATACTTGGAATCGGATGAAACGGAAGCAGAAAGAACGAAAAAGACTCATCTTATGTAAAGAAGACCCGCCTTGGTTAAGAGAGGCGGGTCTTTCTTATTGCTGTCTGATTCGAACGGGCGTACCAATGGGCACGATTTTTGCGAGAGCATTCACGTCCTTATTGTACATACGAATACAGCCACGAGATACGTACTTACCGATGGAGGAAGGATCGTTCGTGCCGTGAATGCCGTAGTGTGGCTTGCTTAGTCCCATCCAGAAGGTGCCGAATACACTCAAAGGTCCTCCCGGATAGGAATTCGGATAGGGGACTTTGTTGATGATGGTAAAATCCCCTCGTGGCGTCGATGTGGCGATTTTGCCCAAAGCAACAGGATACGAGCGGATGCGTCGGTTTCCATCGAACAGATCGAGACGTAGCTTCGCAATCGAGATGCGGATGTTGTAGGACGGCAGCTTCTTCACCTCCCCGACAAACGATACGATATGCCGCTGTTACTATCTTATGAAAACCAACGAAACCGGTACCTTTCCCATCCTGATTAATGTAGTTTGAAATCTAACGAAAACGTATCCGGATAGCGCAGGCCGTCACGATAGAACAAGGTTCTCACCCAGACGTACATCCGTAAAGGAACGGAAGGAAAGACGATGGCCAGCTTACCTTCTTCCAAGACAGGCAAATCGAGCGGGGATTGAATTTCATAAGGGACTCCTTCTTGATCAAGCAACGTTTTGTAATGTTGGGCCTCGCTCCAGCTAACAGGATAATAAAATGATCGCTCCATCCAATTCCAACACCTTTCCAGATTTCACTGCTTCCCATTGTATGCAAAACATTTGAGATAAAAAAAGAAACAAACGCCACAGGCATTGAAAAATAGGTAGTCCAATTGAGGTTTCAAAAGTGTCGTCTGGGCAAAAAACGTCATGATTTTCCCAGGAAATGCGTGTAAAGTGGAAGTAAGCACAAACTGGAGGGACACGGGAATGAAGCAGACACACTTGCACTTTAACATGCAAATAGGCAGAAAAAAGCCAGTGAGTGTAAACAACACAGAAACGGCCTGTCCTTTTTGTGATCGAAACAGTCTCACAGACTTTTTGGAGCAGCGGGGCTCCATGATTTGGCTCATGAACAAATTCCCTGTTCTGGAGGATACGCATCAAACTGTTTTGATTGAGTCGGATGAATGCCAAGGGGATTGGTCTGTCTATTCCAAAGAACATGTACGAGCATTGCTGGCATTCGGGGTGGAGAAGTGGCTTGAAATGGAGCAAAGCAAGTCTTATCGTTCCGTTCTGTTCTTCAAAAACCACGGCCCGTATTCCGGGGGCAGCATCCGTCATCCACACATGCAGATCGTCGGATTACATGACTACAACTATCTGGATCAGGTAAAAGACAGTGATTTTACTGGCATGACCATCGATCAAGAGACGGGGATTGAATGCAATCTGTCTACGCATCCGCGTGCAGGTTTTTTTGAATACAATGTCATTCTATCGGACTTTGATCAATTGCCGAAAATGGCAGACTACTTACAAATTTTAGCACATTGGATACTGACTCATGTCAATCCGCGCAACCAAAGCTACAATTTTTTCTTTTACCATTGGAGAGAAAAGCTGATCGCCAAAGTGGTTCCGAGGTTTGTTACCTCTCCTCTTTACGTAGGCTATTCCATTCCGCAGGTCGCCAATAATTTGGAAGAGATCGTCGATGAATTGCAGCGACGATACTTCTAATCATAGAAAGGGTGCTTACGCTTTGACGTATACGATCACGGCAAGAAAAACACTCACCTCAGAGGAACTGGCACAGATTACAGAATTGGTTGCGATTTGCAATGAACAGGATGGGATTGATCTCAAAGTAAACCCGGGTATGCTGGAAAAGCGTTCGGGAGAGCATGAAGAAGACTTTGTCTGTTATGCCGATGGAAAGCTGGTTGGCTTTCTAGGACTCTACGTGTTTCATGGCGGTGAGGCAGAAGTGAGCGGCATGGTCCATCCAGCCTACAGAAGAAAAGGCATATTCACAGCGTTGCAAGCACAAGCCGCAGACGCATGCAGACGAAGAGGCATTCCGGCGCAGTTGTTTATCGTTCAGCGAGATTCGCAAAGTGGCAAGTCATATATGGAGCGAATCGGTGGCCATTATCAATTCTCGGAATATTGGATGGATTTAGGAGAGAAGCAAAGGGCAACGGTTTCTGGAAACGTGCTGCTTCGACCGGAGGCCGCCAGCGACTATGAAACATTGATTTGGCTGAACGTCCATGGTTTTCAAATGGAGGAAGAACGGGCAAGGGAAATGGCCGAAAACATGGCGGGTGATCCCAAGTCCACCACGCATTTGATGATTGTCGATGATAAGGCCGTTGGTAAAATAAGCGTGAACAAAAATGAAGGCAAGGCGTTTATTTATGGATTTTGTGTCCACCCAGACTACCAAGGGAAAGGGTATGGACGCCAGGCTTTGGCACAAACGATCGAGATGCTGGGGAAAGAAGGATACCAGGACGTATCACTGGAGGTAGCCTGTGAAAACAGCAGTGCTTTGGGGCTGTATGAATCATGCGGCTTTTTTGTAAAGTCGGCCAATGATTACTACAAGCTGGTGTTGTAGCGGGCAAACTGCTTTTCACTATCTCTCGGGTTGGAAAATGGATTAGGTTACATGCTACGATAGAAGAGAAGCAAGTACGTTCCTCCTTCTTCGGCTTCTCGCCACTTTCTCGGTACTGAAAAGACGACTTTTTGAACATGCATAATAAGGAGTGACTCACTATGAAACTGTTGTCCATCGAACCGACGCCGAGTCCAAACGTCATGAAGCTGAATGTAGACGAGCGTTTGCCGGATGGGGTCCAACATGTCTATACAAAGAAAGATGCGAGTAAAGCACCAGAACTTATGAACAAGCTCTTGGAGATCGATGGGGTTACCTCCATTTTTCATACGGCGGATTTTCTCGCGCTGGAGCGAAAGTCCAATGCAGATTGGCAGCGTATTTTGACTGTCGCGCGCGAGGTTTTGCAAGCAGGTGGGGGAGCGGCTGTTTCTGACATGTCTGCGGAGGAAGCAGGGGCATTTGGAGAGGCGCAAGTGTACATTCAAATGTTCCGCGGTGTACCCATGCAGGTCAAGGTGACCATGGGAACGGAACAGATTCGTGCAGCGCTGCCAGAGCGTTTTGGCCAGGCAGCCGTGCGTGCAGGCTCTGCTTCGCCCAACCTCATCATGGAGCGGAAATGGGTCGAGCATGGCGTGCGCTATGGCGATTTGCGCGAGATTGGCGAGGAGGTCGCATTGGAAGTCGATGCCTCCTATCCGGATAGCCGTGTGGAAGAAATCGTGCAACAGGCCATGGCGCTTGGTCCCGGGGAAACTCCAGAGCCAGTCGTGCGTGAAAAGAAAGTCGTTACGCTGGAGATGCTCGATGATCCGGATTGGCAAAAAAGATATGAAGCGCTGGATCGAATGGAGCCTACCGAAGAGGATTTGCCTGTTTTGGAAAAAGCGCTCCGTGATGGCAAGCCGTCGATCCGCAGGCTTGCGGTTGTGTATCTGGGCATGATCGGTGGGGATAATGTCTTCCCGCTGCTGTTTGAAGCGCTCCGGGATGATTCCGTCTCTGTCCGACGCACAGCAGGCGATACCTTGTCTGACTTAGGTGACACGCGCGCAATTCTGCCGATGTGTGAAGCGTTGAAGGATAAAAACAAGCTGGTACGCTGGCGCGCTGCTCGCTACCTGTTTGAGGTGGGGGATGAAACTGCCTTGGACGCTTTGCGTGCCGCACAGAACGATCCAGAGTTCGAGGTCAGCTTGCAAGTCCAAATGGCCGTGCAGCGCATTGAAAGCGGTGAGGCGGCTAGCGGTACCGTTTGGCAGCAAATGACTCGCCGAAACGATTAGTCTCTGCTTCCAGTTGCGTAAGAGCTCTCTATCAAGCAGATTACTGCTAAAGAGGGCTTTTCTATCGTGTTTTCGTTGGCTGGATATACAGCGAATAGCGGGGCATACTGCTTCAAGAAGAGTGGTAAACAAGCTGGTTGATTAGGTAAATATTGGTATAAGCCAGTATAAAAATAGACACAGTTCAATAATGGTTGACTTCCACCTTATCCATCCCTTAGACTAGGATAGGGTTTAGCTTATGTATTCAACATCGCTAGTGCGTAGGGGAGATTGTGTATGACAACCAATCACTATGACGTTGTTATTGTAGGTGCAGGACTTGCTGGTCTTTCCAGTGCCGCCTACCTGTCGTCGAAAGGCAAAAAAGTTGCAGTTTTGGAACGCGGTCAATTGGGTGGACGTGCTGTTACACTGAAGATCAAAGGATTTAACTTCAACTTCGGTGCCCACGCCATTTATGCTCGCGACAGCTCCGTTTTGAGAACGTTTGAAAAAGAATTGGGTCTGAACATCGATTGGCAGGATTTCAATCCGACGAAAGCCAAGTACGATATTGGTAGCGATCTGACTGCAGTTCCGGCGAATGTACAAGGACTTTTCCAAACGAAGCTTTTAAAAGGCATGGACAAAGTATTGTTCACGTTTGAGATTTTGAAAACGATGCTAAAAATGGAAAAAGGCCATCCACATATGTCGATTCAAAAGTGGATGGAGAAAAAGCAAGTCAACGAAGAAGTGCGAGAAATGATGTTGACGCTTGCTTCTTCCAATTTCTTCACACGTGAGCCTGAAAAGATTCCTTCTGACGTATTCTTTGAGTACTACAGCCGTTTGTTTACAACAAATAAACCGGTAGCGTATATCGGTGGCGGCTGGCAAGCATTGATCAATGAATTCGTACGTGTGATTGAAGCAAATCAGGGTACGATTCTGATCAAAACCAAAGTAGAAAAGTTCCAAGTAGAGAACGATCGTGTGGTTGGAGTGGTGACACCGGAGGGCGAATTTACGGCGGATGAATTTATTTGCTGTATTCCGCCGAAGGAGATGGCGAAGGTCTTTGCGGAGACGCGCCTGGAGCATGCGATTGCACAGCATGCTGAATACGAGCCAACGGTTGTTATGGTGTATGACATTGGCTTGAAAGAGCGAATTGACGTACCGTTCTCCTACATCTACGAAAAAGCAAACAATATTTTCATTACCGATATTTCGTATTATGACCGCACTTGTGTACCTGAAGGCGGGCAGTTGCTGCAGGCGACTGCTTACATGCGTCAGGATGAAGTAGGAAACAAGGAAGCGGCCGAAATCCGCAAGCAAGAGATTGAAAACCTGTATGACAAGCATTTCCCAGGCTGGCGTGAGCAACTGGTTGTGCCGCGCGTTTCTGCTCGTGCAGTCGTACAGGAGATCAAATGGACCATGAATCAGAAGCCAATGCCGATTTTCATGCCGGATTACCGCAACCTGTTCTTTGCGGGTGACTGGTGTGAAGGACAAGGCCAGCTGTCTGAGCTGTCTTTCTCTAGCGCGATGAACGTTGCCAAGCTGATTTTGGAAAAAGAATAGGTCGATCACGAGCGGGTGTTCCTTGGAGAAAGGAATACCTGCTTGTTTTTTCTCATGCAACGTTTCAAAGAAAAAAGCCCGCCAATGGAGATGGCAGGCCACATGGATTACGCTTTCTGACTATATACGCGATAAACGAGAGTGCCGATTTGCGCCATGACGTTGGCAGCATCCTTTTGCTCGAGTCCCTTGTTTAATAGGGACAAGGTAACAGCATGAGAACCGATGTAGAGGATGCCGACATCATGCGTGATTTTGGTCACAGAGCCAGTCTTGTTGGCGAATTCCCATTTCGGAATCATCCCGATCACATCGCCGTCTGGGTCAGGCAAAAGGAAGGGAATGCGATCGCGGTGCTGCTGAGTCTTCAAGATGGCGACCATTTTCAAACAGCTGTCGTAGGAGATCACTTTTCCTGTTCCCAAGTATCGGAGGTGGCTTCCCATGTCTTTTGCCGTAACCTCATTGTATCCTTCCAATTCAGCTGGGACGACCATGAGCTTGTTGTAGAAGTGACTGTTTGTCATTTCGGTTTTTTGCATCGCGTTGCGAATGCTCTCTGTTCCGACGAGATCAATCATCATGTTCGTCGCCGTATTGTCGCTTTGGATGATCATCAGGGTAACCAGGTCGCGAATCGTAAATTCAGTGCCGGGAGTCATTTGCTGAAGAACACCTGCACCGCCAACGAGATCCTCTGCACGCAGCTTGATCTTGTCCTCCAAGGCAAATTTGCCTGCGTACGCCTCTGCAAAAACGGCTGTCATGATCGGGACTTTGATCACACTGGCTGCATAAAAGCGCTGATCTTCGTTGATGGATAATGTTTCACCGGTTTGCAAATCTTCGAAAAAGATTCCCCATTCTCCTCCTGCATCCTTGATCAGACTGGATATTTGGGCAAAAAGACTGGATAACATGTAGACCCATCTCCTTTTGTTTCGATGTAGACAAAATTTTCTCAAGATAATATTATTTAGTCATGCTCCTAACAATCAAGAAGAATTATTCCTAAGATGGGGGTTTTGCTGTTGCATAAGTGGAAGAAACTATCATTTTGTGCTGTTCTGTTAACCAGTTTAGCATTCGCTGGCTGTGGAACACCGCAAGCGAGCACCACGGGGGAGACGACAGGTGCGAAGCAGGAGCAGAGTAGCGCCCCCCAAACGATGCAGGTCAACCTGAATTCTGGTGAGCCAAGCACGATCGACCCTGGACTGGCAGAAGATATCCCTTCGATGTCTGTTGCCCGTGCAGCATTTGATGGCCTCCTGCGCTTGAATGAAAAAGGCGAGCTGAAAGAGGCGGTCGCAGAGAAGTACGAGGTTTCCGCTGATGGTCTCACGTACACCTTCCATCTGCGGGAGTCCAAATGGACCAATGGAGATCCGGTTACCGCTCATGACTTCGAATACGCATGGAAACGAGTTCTCGACCCGAAAACCGCTTCCGGATACGCGTACCAGATGTACTATTTGAAAAATGGGCAAGCCTTTAATGCCAACAAGGCCAAAGCCGAAGATGTCGGTGTGAAGGCAACAGACGACAAGACACTAGTTGTTACACTGGAAAACCCGGCGCCGTTTTTCCCGGAACTGGTTGCGTCTGTCACCTATTTCCCAGTCAACAAAAAAGCGGTTGAGGGCAACAAAGAGTGGGCTGCTAAGCCAGAGACGTACATTACAAACGGTCCATTCAGCTTGAAAATTTGGGAGCACAAATCAAAGATCGAATTTGAGAAGAGCGATTCTTACTGGGATAAGGACGCTGTCAAATTGTCCAAGCTGACCTTGAACATGATTGAGGATGCCAATACGGAGCTGTCGATGTTTGAAAAAGGTGATCTGGATTGGGCAGGCTCACCACTGGGCGATTTGCCACTGGATGCGCTGGATGCTCTGAAAGAATCCGGAAAAATGCAAGCTCAAGCGACAGCGGGTACGTACTGGTACATTTTCAATACGAAGCAAAAGCCGTTTGACAACAAAAAGATTCGTCAGGCATTTGCTACGGCTGTGGGTCGTCAGGAAATCTCCGATAATGTCGTACCATACAAGAGCACGCCAGCGACGGGTATTCTCCCGCCAACCATGGCACTTACGCCAGAGGGCTACATCAAAGACGGCGATGTAGAGACCGCGAAAAAGCTCTTGGCAGAAGGTATGAAAGAAGCGGGGATCAAAGAGTTGCCACCGATCACGATTGCATACAATACGTCAGAGGTCAATTCGCGTATTGCGACAGTCATTCAGGATCAATGGCGCAAAGCATTTGGCATCGAGGTCAAACTGGTTAACAAAGAGAACAAGGTTCACCGAGAAGACATGAAGCAAGGAAACTTCACCATCGGCCGTGGTAGCTGGATTGGCGATTTCAACGATCCGATCAACTTCCTGGAGGTCTTCAAGGGTGGACTGAATACATCCAAATGGGAAAACAAGGAGTTCCTCGATTTGCTCGCGCAGTCTGCCAAAGAAGGGGATGTAGCGAAGCGTAAGGAAATCCTCAAGAAAGCTGAACAAATCGTCATGGATGAAATGCCTGCGTTGCCAATCTACTATTTCACCTATGCGTGGGTGAAGCAGGATAGCGTAAAAGATGTGGTGGTAGATGCACTCGGGTTCATCGACTTCAAGTACGCTTCCAATCAAAAGTAATCACGAGTCTATAAGGGAGTGACTGGCGTGCGTCCGATCATTGGTGTGGCATGTACGAAAATGTATTTTCCGAAGAACGATCTCGACCAGTTTTTCTATGTAGGTTCAGGCTATGTGAACGGAATTGCGCGCAGTGGCGGTACCCCACTGATCTTGCCACTGCTGACGATTCAGGATGCTCCGTTTCGGGAGATGATCGAATCCCTGGACGGCTTGATTTTGTCTGGTGGTGAGGATCCTGCGCCGCATTTGTACGGCGAAGACCCGCTGCAAGGGCTGGGTGATATCAATTACGAAAGAGACATCACAGAGCTTGAGATTATCAAGCTTGCGCTGGAGCTGAAAAAGCCAATCCTGGGTATTTGCCGAGGGATGCAAATTTTGAATGTGGCGTGTGGCGGCACCCTCATTCAAGATATTCCAAGCCAAGTACCAGGAGCATTACAGCATGCACAGAAGGGATCACGGCAATACGGGGCGCACAAGATTACGCTACAGCCTGGTTTTATAGCGGATGCCCTCGGAAAGACAGAGGTGCTCGTGAACACCTCTCACCACCAAGCAGTCAAAGACATAGCACCGGGCTTCAAAGTCACAGGATGCGCGGCTGACGGTGTGATTGAGGCGATGGAAAGCCTCGACGGGCTACATGTAGGCGTACAGTGGCATCCAGAACGAATGTGGGCACACGACGACGACATGTTGAAGATTGCCGAGGCATTTGTTGCCCGGGTAAAGCAGTTGAAACTGCAAGCGACTAACTAGAATAGAAATGAGAGAAACCGTTCTGGGATTGCCCAGAGCGGTTTTTCTCATGCAGGAGGGCTTCATAATCTAGTGAAAAAGGGCGTTTCAACCATGTTCCTTGCCACTTCATCTCCATAGTCTGTTGAAGAATACGATTTGGAGAAGAGGAGGATGGCAACTTGCGCATTCTGGTCATTGCTCCGGAGCAGCTACCGATTCCCCCGATAACGGGAGGCTCTGTCGAAACGTGTATTTACAATATTTTTCGGCGCATGGCAAATCAGGATTCTGTCACAATTATCAGTCGCGCTCATCCCAGATTGCCCGGGACATCGCATTTTGGGAGGCTGAAGATCGTCCGAATTCCACAAAGAAACCGTTTATCCTATATTCGTGCTGCCTTGAGACGAGTAAGGGGACAATCATTTGACATCATCCAGATCGAGAACAGACCGACGTTCGTCCCCATTGTTCGAGCGGCTTTTCCCCGAACGCCGATTGTTCTGTCTCTTCACTCGTTGACCTTTATGTCCCAGCTTTCCCATTCGAGAGCAAATGCCATTCTCTCGCAGGTAAAAGGAGTTACCTCCGTCGTCTCGTTTGTTTCTCAGACGATGCGCAAGAGGTATCCTCGGCATGCCTATAAGTTCAAAACGGCGATACTCGGAGTGGATACGAGCAAGTTCCGCCCCAGGACCCTCGCCTACAAGCAGGCGTTGCGGAAACGATGGGGTGTCGGTCACCGATACAATGTCCTGTTCGTAGGCAGGATCGTACCGATGAAAGGGCTTCACACACTTGTACGTGCCGTCGCGATTCTGAAAAAGCGATACCCGAGCATGGGAATCGTCGCTGTCGGTGCGTCGTGGCCGGGAGTCAGAAAGCAAACGGCCTATATGCGTAAGGTACGTCAGCTGTCGCAAAGACTCAACGTTCCGATTCGATTTACAGGCTATTTGCCGCCCTCCCAGATCCACAAGATGTATCATTTAGGGGATGTCTTCGTCTGTCCGACACAGTATCGGGAAGGGTTTGCGACAGTCAATTCTGAAGCAATGGCTTCCGGTATCCCAGTAGTTGCCTCGAAAAGAGGTGGAATTTCCGAAGTCGTGAACAACGGAAGCAGTGGGCTGCTCGTACGGAATTATCTCAGCCCGCGAGCATTTGCGCATGCGATTGCAAGAGTGAAATCATCGCCTAGCTTAGCCAGAAGGCTTGCTTATGGTGGGAGACAGCGAGTAAAGGCGAGATTCAGCTGGTACAGTACCGTATCCAAACTAAGAGGACAGTACAGAGCGATAAAAAGCAGGCGGAAAATATGAAGGTGATGGTCACGGGGGGGGCCGGTTTCATTGGCTCCCATATCGTGGACTTTTTGGTGAGTATGGGGATAGAGACAATCGTAGTCGACAATTTCAGTACTGGACGCCTCGACCATCTGCCGAAAGTGATACAGTATTACAACGCAGACATCGTTTCGCAGGAGCTGAAGGAAATTTTCGCGATGGAGCAGCCGGAGAAGGTCATTCATCAAGCAGCTCAGGTAGATGTCCAAAAATCCGTGGTCAATCCGTATGATGATGCCGTGCAAAATTTGCTGGGAACGATAAACGTATTGACCTGTTGTCGTGATTATGGCGTGCAGAAGATCATTTTCGCTTCTTCCTGCGCTGTTTATGGAGAAACCCCCGATATGGCTATTACGGAAGCTCATCCGATTCGGCCATCGTCTTTCTATGGCCTTTCCAAGTACAATGGTGAGCAGTATGTCCGTTTGTATCAGGATATGTACGGTTTGCCTTACACCATCCTTCGATATGCCAATGTTTATGGTCCTAGACAGAATAGCGGTGGGGAAGGTGCAGTCATACCAATCTTTATCACCAAACTTTTAGCAGGGGTATCCCCGGTTATTTATGGTCGGGGTGTCCAAACGCGAGATTTTGTGTTCGTGAAGGATGTGGCGCACGCCAATTATCTCGCTCTTCAGGGAGCAGATAACACAACAGTTAACATCGGCACGAACATAAAAACAAGCATCAGCGAGCTGTACAAGATGGTTGCCCATGCTCTTTCTTCTCCATTGCTCCCCGTTCATCAGCCTATGAAAAAGGGAGATCTTCTGTTCAGTTGCTTGCAATGTGAAAAAGCAAAAGAAGTGCTGGCATGGCAGCCCTCTGTTAGTTTAGAGGAAGGGCTCGCATATACAATCGGGTTTTACAAAGAAAGACGATAACTTCATGACATATATCCACAAAAGCCTCACGTAGCGTAATGTATGCGTGAGGTTTTTCGGTGCCAGCGTATCATGGGAGAATGAATTTTGATATTCCGGTATCCCCTGTATACTAAGCATAGAGGTGAGAGAAATGTTAAAGGTCGGAGACTTGGCTCCCGTCTTTACGGCGGCGAGCACAAAAGGAACCATTGATCTTGCAGCGCACATCGGCAAGGAAACGATCGTCCTCATTTTCTATCCGGGAGATGATACCCCGATTTGTACGAAACAGCTGTGTGCGGTGCAGGATCACTACACGAAAATCGAGCAAGCAAATACAGTCGTTTTTGGCGTCAATCCAGGGGGTATGGACAAGAAACGCTCGTTTGCAGAAAGGTTTCGCTATGAATTTCCATTGATCATGGATGAAGGTGAATCCATTCGAAAAGCGTACGATGTCGGAAAAGTTCTCGGGTTGTTTTTCCAGCAACGCATCGTGTACATCATCGGAAAAAACGGAACAATCGTATATGCCAAAAAAGGAAATCCTCCAGTATCGGAGCTGCTACAGGTGATTGAAAGCCAAGCCTAGAACGTTCTCGCTTGCGTCAATGGAACAAAACAGGGATAATAGAAATGAGAATGTATGTTTGGTGGGTATCCCTATGAAAAAAATTCTTCACTTGGATATTGACGCATTTTTCGCGAGTGTAGAGCAGTTAGATCGCCCTGAATTGCGGGGGAAGCCGGTTATTGTCGGGGGAACTGGCAATCGCGGTGTCGTATCGACCTGCAGCTACGAGGCGCGAAAATACGGTGTTCGCTCCGCAATGCCTGTAGCCATGGCGAGGAAAAAATGTCCGCAAGGCTTTTATTTGCCTGTCCGCTATAGCCGTTATATCGAAAAATCTGCTGAAGTCAGACAGATATTTACTTCTTATACAGAGCGTTATCAAACAGTAGGGCTAGACGAGGCTTATTTAGACGTGTCCCATTACGAGAATGCGGTCCCCATCGCCCACGATATCAAGAGGCGAATCAAACGGGAGACCGGACTTACTTGCAGCATCGGACTTTCCTACAATATGTCGTTGGCTAAGATTGCCAGTGACTTGAAAAAGCCGGATGCCTTTGTCATCATCCGACCTGAGCAGGCTTTGGATGTGCTGCGGTCGTTGCCAATTGGCACCTTGCATGGAGTCGGCAAAAAGTCGCAGGAGCTGCTTGCGAAAAAGGGGATTGAGACGGTAGAGGATTTTTGGCGGCTTTCACTCGATGAGGCCACTGTATTATTTGGGAAGTTCGGTCGTTCCCTCTATTACCGGGCGAGAGGAGAAGACAATCGCGAAATTGAAATGGACCGCGCGCCGAAATCATTGAGCCGCGAAACAACACTGCCCTTTGATTTGTTTGACAGGGATGCGATTGCTCCGATTGCCACCTCCCTTTTGCGTGAGGTCGAAGAGGACATCCGCGAGGAAGGGGTCGAGCCCCAGACGATAACACTCAAAATCAAGTACGCGGACTTTACCCAGCGGACCAAGCAACACAAGGCAGTGGCTGGGGCCAACTGGCAGGAGCTGTTGGACGATTTGCTCGACGCCTTTGACTATACGGCAGGCGTTCGATTGGTGGGCGTAGGCTTTTCGAATTTTGCCGAGCAGCAAGGGGAGAGGTACGAACAGCTCTCGATGTTTTCGTGGAAGCTGGGGAAGTAGGGGAGGGAGAACGGTGGAGACAGAGAATGCCTTTCATTGCTGTGCGACCTGTATTCATTTTCGCGTGGAGAAAGGTACGGGAGGAGCCAGCTATCGATGTTCTCGTCTGACCTATGAGACACGTCCAGACTACCGATTCCAATGCTGGACTCCGACAGAGAAGGTCAAGCGACTGATGGAAGCACGTAAAAGTCAACCATAGCTGCAAAAAGAGGCACCGCCTTCGTCATTATCGACAGAAGCGGTGCCTTTTCTATTCATTTGTCAGGTCGAGGACCATCACTTCCTCCGGACCATCCATTTCGCCATTTGAGGTAAAGCCAAACGACTCATACAGCTTGCGAGCGAACTCGTTTTCAGGATGAATACTCAAGTAAATGCGCGTACAGCTGTAGCGTCTGCACATTTCATCAACGAGCATGTGCAGAAACTTTTTGGCGTAGCCCTTACCCTGATGGCTACCATCAATCATAAAGCGATCCAGCCAAATTCGGCCATTCTCTACTTCGATTCCGTGCATGGCATAACCAACAGCGATGTCCTTGTCATACAGACCGCATGATATCCATTCTGGTTCAAAACCGGATTGGGCGATGGAAAAAGCGTTGCTCTCGATGAAGGAGTGTTGACCTTCCGTTACAGTCAAGCAGGCAATTTGGCGCCAATTTTCTTTCGTAATAGCACGAATAGACAAACTCAAAATTTCATCTCGCTTTCCTTGGTGCAAAGACGTGCGGATTTGCTTGCTTTTAATTGGACAAAAAGTAAAATGCCGAAACCAAGGATGGACGCTGCCACGATCAGGAGGGCAGAGGATACAGGCAGTAAATCCGTCAAAATTCCCCCTGCCAGTGGGCCTGCAACCATTCCGATTCCGTGAAACATATTAAAGAGAGAGTATGCCGTGCCGTATGCGCCGCTTCCTCCTTGGTCAATAATGGCCCCCAACGTAGCCAAGGTTGGCGATAAGGTAAAGCCAATACTAGCCCCGACCAAGGCCATTGCGAGCATTGCCTGCCAGAGAGAGTCAGCCAACGCCAAAAATGGCAGAAACACAGCCAGCGTGATGATTCCGCCAAACATGAGTTGAAACGGATTCATGCGGCTGGAAAGGGAGCCGGCAACTGGGGCGATCAGTCCGTAGGCGAGTGTCATGACCCCGAACAAGAGACCAATCGTTGTCGGTGTCATGTTGAGTTTCTCTGTAAAAAATACGGGCAACGTCGGTTCCAGCAAACAAAGGGAAATCTCAGCCAGCAATACGATTCCAGCGATAAAGATGACTTGCGGATTGCGGATGAATCCACCGACATGAAGCTTTTCACTTTCAGTTCTCGTCTCGTCTTCCTTCAAGAACAAGTAGACCAGCACAATGTTGATGACGGTAAAGGCTGCTGCTGCCAGGAAAGGCATGCGATGGTCACTGATTTCAAACAACCATCCGCCAATCGGTGCTCCGAGCAATGTACCGGTCGAAATCGCGGTCAATGCAATTCCCATTACAGCTCCGCGCATTTTGGATGGGAACAAATCCGCCAAGAGGGCAAGGGCAGTTGGCCATGTAGCCGCAGCAGCTATACCTTGAACAAAACGAGCGGTAATCAACAAGGCCATTGTCTCAGAGAATGCAAACAACAACGTGGAAGCGGCGAGACCGAGTAAGCCGATCAAAAGCATGGTCCGTCTGCCAACCCGATCGGATATCGGCCCGAAAATAGGGGTGGCAATGAGCATCGCGACGGCATAGCTGCTAAACAGCACGCCCATCATGGTAGAGGAGGGCTGAAGCATTTCCGTAAAATAAGGTACAATTGGAATCAACAAGCTGTACAGCAGCATGTCGATAAAAAGGATCAGGATGACAAACAAAAGTCCGATTCGTTGTTGTTTGGTCATTTGCGTAAAAATAGACATAATGGAACACCTCTTAACTATAAAAACTATTTTTGTTTTATTGGTTTTTTTACAAAAAACGATTTCGTGGTCTTCCAAAGTTAGTGGGATGACCACGAGTCATTTGTTACCTTTTATCCGCTGGTACCAATCCAAACAAGAGGACATCTACAATAGCGGAAAGTGCCTCTGAGACTGTAATCTGGTTTTTCATGTAAAAACGTTGGTCGAGTGTAGAATTCAGCGCATCGACAATAACCTTTAGCATGAGCGTGACGTCCATATTGACGATGAGCCCTTCTCGAATCGCTTGCTCAAGAAGGACGCGAAGCGTCTGCCAATCCTCGGATAGAGAAGCCTCTACTTGGGCATATTGCTCAGGATAATACCGCTTCATCTGTTCGAGGATGCGCAGATCATAAAATTCATAGTGTGTCGGTAAAACCATCATGACGCCTTTGATTTTATCGATAAGAGAGAGACTGTCGTCTGCGAGAATTTGCTGTGTTTTTTCATCGCCCTCTTCAAAGGACTGCTGAATGATTGTTTCCAGAATTTCTACCTTAGATGAGAAGTGCTCGTATAACGTGCGTTTGCTGATCCCGAGCCGCTTCGCCAAATCATCCATGGAAAATTTCATGCCTTTATCGCGAATCTCTTCAATAAAACCTTTCATGATCCGGTTTTTAATTGCAATCAACCCCCAGCCAAAACAACATAACAGAAAACTATAAAAACAAAAACAGTTTTCTTGGTAACGTTATTCTACACAGAATGACAGAGCAATGCAAGTGGTGATCATGCTTTTTGTTTTGCAACCAAGTGGTCGATTATGGTATAGTAGGTGCCGAAATCGCGGTTGATTGCTTCACATCATTTGGAGGTGCCCCGTGTTTTTAGAGAAGCTGATGCCTAGTCAGTTCGTCGAATCAATCCATCACATTGACATAGATCAATTGAAACGAAATAACATCCGTGCGGTGATTACAGACTTGGATAATACCTTGGTGGAATGGGACAGGCCACATGCAACCCAGGAGGTCATCAACTGGCTTGCTCGCTTGCATGAGGCAGGCATACAGGTCACTGTTGTCTCCAACAACAACAAGGAGCGTGTAGACCGCTTCTGTGCCCCATTAAATCTCGGGTTTATTTATGCGGCCAAAAAGCCGACAAACCGTGCCTTCTTGCAGGCAGTGCGGCAGATGAATGTAACCATCGCTGAGACTGTTGTCATTGGCGATCAATTGTTTACCGATGTGCTGGGGGGAAATCGATTAGGATTTCATACGATCCTGGTCGTTCCTGTGGCCCAGACGGATGGTTTTTGGACGCGCTTTAATCGTCAGATGGAGCGTGTGGCCCTTATTTGGATGGAGAGGAAAGGAATGGTTTCGTGGAGGAGAAAAGCATGACGGAACAATCGCATGGCTCTTGTGCTGGATGTGGGATTGCCATTCAGACAGCGGATGCAAAAAAGCCTGGCTATGCACCTGAGTCCGCACTTGGCAGAAAGGTAGTCATTTGCCAGCGGTGTTATCGCATCAAGCATTATAATGAAGTAGCTCCCGTAGGAATGGGCGATGATGACTTCCTCAAGATTTTGGATGGCATCGGTTCTACAGACTCTCTTGTCGTAATGGTAGTCGATATTTTTGACTTCCAAGGCTCCTGGCTCAAGGGTTTGCCACGTTTTGTCGGGAAAAATCCGATTTTGCTCGTGGGTAACAAGGTCGATCTACTGCCGAGAAACATCAACCTGAACCGCGTACGCAACTGGATGCAGCACGAAGCAAAAGAACGCGGACTGCGCCCAGAGGATGTCGTACTTATCAGCGCCCAAAAAGGGCTTCATATCGATGAACTGTTGAATCGCATTGGAGAGCTGCGCAAAGGACGAGATGTTTACATTGTGGGTGTGACCAACGTAGGAAAATCGACCATGATCAACCGCATCTTGCATGACTACGGTGCGGCTGAGCTGGAGATTACCACTTCGCCATTCCCAGGTACAACGCTGGACAAAATCGAGATTCCACTCGAGGATGGCCGCTCCATTTTTGATACGCCGGGAATCATTAATCGCGACCAGATTGGACATATGGTATCCCCGACTGATCTGAGAAAGATTACCCCGACCAGCCGGATCAACTCCAAGGTGTATCAGCTCGATGATGGACAATCACTCTTTTTGGGTGGTTTAGCCCGTATCGACTTCGTACGCGGAGAGAGACAGCCGTTCATCGTCTATGTCGACAACGACCTGTACATCCACCGGACGAAGCTGGAGAAAGCAGACGAAGTGATGCAAAAGCATCATGGAACCTTGCTGGTGCCGCCAACAGGGGAGGAAGCTGCGAAAGCACTTCCACCATTTGTGAAGCACACCTTTAAAATCAACAAGTCCACCATGACGACTGACATCGTAATTTCCGGTTTGGGCTGGGTCAGCATCCAAGGAAAACACGAAGCAAGTGTTGTCGTGCATGCACCTAAAGGCGTAAGTGTTGGGATGCGCAAAGGGCTGATCTAGCTTAAACAAGAAAAGTCGAGTTAGCCTTGCCCCTTGCCATATGCTATAGAGAGACGTCCGGGGAGGAAAAGCTCCATGATTACAAGCAAAACACAACTGGTTGGCCTGTTTGGGCATCCAGTTTCCCACTCGCAATCACCGATGATGCACAATACAGCTTTTTCAGAGACCGGGTTGGGATTTGCCTACGCTGCGTTCGATGTGGAACCGGAAAATCTGGAAGATGCAGTCGCGGGTATTCGCGCGTTAGGCTTGAAAGGGATTAACGTCACGATCCCCCACAAGGTCGCTATCATGCCGATGCTGGATGAAATCGATCCGCTTGCCAAACGAATCGGTGCCGTCAATACTGTCGTTTCTCGTGATGGGCGCTTGATTGGCTACAACACAGATGGTATGGGCTATGTTCGTTCGCTTGTGGAAGAGACGGGAATCGTTCTTGAAAAGCAAGTGGTAACCATGGTAGGGGCTGGAGGCGCTGCGCGTGCAGTGGCGTTTACTTTGGCTGAACATGGAGTCAAGGAAATTCGCATCATCAATCGCTCCCGGGAAAGAGCCGCAGTATTGGCTGAGCATGTCGGGACGATTGTCCCTACGAAAATCGTAGAACAGGGTGAAGGGGAAGCAGCTATCGCGGACTCTTCGCTGTTGATCAATACGACATCGATCGGAATGCTGCCAAACGTACAGGAGACACCTGTGCCAGCAGAATGGCTTCATTCTGGTTTAACCGTTAGCGATCTGATTTATAACCCGCTCGAAACGCGTCTGCTTAAAGAAGCGCGTGCTATCGGAGCCACTGTTCATTCCGGAATCGGCATGTTCGTGAATCAAGGTGCACTGGCTTTCGAGCTGTGGACGGGCGAACGAGCACCAACTGGGGTTATGCGTGAGGTCGTCTTGCAACAATTAAAGAAAACAACCTGATTTTGCAGGATGTAAAAGGAGGCATTGCCGATGTTGACCGGCAAGCAAAAGCGCTTTTTGCGCGCAGAAGCACATCATCTCACCCCGATTTTCCAAGTAGGAAAAGGCGGCGTAAACGAAAATATGATCACGCAGATCAAAGAAGCGTTGGAAGTACGTGAATTGATCAAGGTAGCGATTTTGCAAAACAATAATGACGATAAACATCAAGTGGCAGAAGATCTGGCAGCAGGTGCTGGAGCAGAACTTGTGCAGTTGATTGGCCATACGGTTGTCTTGTACAAAGAGTCCCGGGAGAACAAGACGATCAAGCTGCCATAAGTGACCTGCATGCGATGAGAGAGCCAATCAAGCAAGTAGGGATCATGGGAGGAACGTTTGACCCGATTCATTGCGGGCACTTGCTGGCGGCCGAACAAGCCAGAGAGCAAGCGGGCCTGGATGAAGTCTGGTTTATGCCTACACACGTTCCACCGCACAAAAAGAGAGAGAGTCTGACGCTGGCGCATCACCGCTTGCAAATGGTTCAGCTCGCCGTGTCTGATCACGAGGTGTTTCGTGTAACAGATGTGGAGTTCGCAAGAGAAGGTCCATCGTACACCTATGACACGATGATTCAGCTCATCAGGCAGTTTCCGGATTGCCGGTTTTCCTTTATCATGGGAGGAGATATGGTGAAAATCTTGCCCAAATGGTACCAGTACAAAGAGCTGATTCATATGGTACGATTTATAGGTCTAGCGAGGCCAGGAACCGAACTGGACCTAAAATCGAGTGAGGACGTCACATTTGTGGAGATGCCTGTTTGGGACATTTCCTCCACAATGATTCGCGAGAAGGCAGCTGCCAGAAAAAGCATACGTTATCTTGTACCTGATGCCGTGGAGCGCTATATAAAGGAGAACCGAATCTATGAGACTTTTGGATAATCGGGAAGAGCTTCTCGTTCGCATACGGCAACAAATGCATGAAAAACGATACAATCACACGCTAGGGGTGGCTGCGTCGGCTCGCGAGCTGGCAGAGAGATTCGGGGCTGATCCTGACAAAGCCGAGCTTGCTGGACTGTTGCACGATTACTGTAAGTGCTGGCCTGTGGAAAAAATGTTCGAGATTCTCGTTCGCCACGATATGCCTACAGAGCTTTTGGAAGGGGAAAAAGAGCTGTGGCACGCCTTTGCAGCAGCGATTGTGATCCAGACTGATCTTGGTGTAACGGATGCAGATATTTTACAAGCCGTTCGCTACCATACAACGGGTCGGGCTGGCATGTCCCTGTTAGAAAAAGTCGTCTGTGTGGCAGACTATATAGAACCAAACCGCGTTTACCCTGGTGTCGATTTTATTCGCGCCAAAGCCATGCATGATTTGGATGCTGCCCTGGCACTCGCCTTGGGAGGCACGATTCAATTTTTGATAGAGAAGCAAAAGACGGTTTTCCCGTTGACATTGACGGCATATAACGATTTGGTTTCCCGCAAAGGGAGAGAAGGAGGGTTTTAATGGTTAAAACAGTAGAAGATTTGGCCCAGTTGGTTGTGAAGGCGGCAGAGGACAAGAAAGCAGAGAACTTGAAGGTGCTCGATATTAAAAAGCTGTCCGTCATCGCAGACTATTTCATGATTTGCCACGGAAACAACGAGCGTCAAGTACAGGCAATTGTTCGCGAAATCCGTGATCAAGCCCACAAAAACGGCTTTGACGTCCGCGGTATTGAGGGAGCGGATGAAGGTCGCTGGGTACTGGTTGATCTGGGCGATATCGTCATTCACGTTTTCCATCGCGAAGATCGCGAGTTTTACAACCTGGAGCGCCTGTGGAAGGACGCAGAGGAAGTTTCCTTCAGCGCGCAAGGGTAAGGTCAGATGGCATACGCACATATGGCCGCAGTATATGACAGGCTGATGGCGGATACTCCTTATGATCAGTGGCTCGATTGGGTCGAGCGTCATTGGACAAAGGGAGAGAAGCCTGTGCGGGTCATTGATCTTGGCTGTGGGACTGGTACGATTGCGATCCCACTCGCCAAGCGGGGATACCGTGTTACGGGAGTGGATCTCTCAACAGAAATGCTTGCGATCGCCTATGACAAAATGAGGCAGGAGCAAGTGGATGTAGCTTGGGTGGAGCAGGATATGCGGGAGCTGTCCTTGCCAGAAGCGGATGCGGTCATCTCCTTGTGTGATTCATTGAGCTATCTTACAGAGGAAGCGGATGTGCAGGAAACGTTCAAGCGCGTTTTCGCTCATCTCGCCCCCGGTGGGAGCTTTCTGTTTGATGTGCACAGTCCGTACAAGATGCTGCACATTTTCGGAGACGAGACGTTCACACATGTAGAAGATGAAGTTTCGTACATTTGGCAATGTTTTTGCGACCCGCTGCGATTGGAGGTAGAGCATCAGTTAACGTTTTTCATTCGTCAGCCAAACGGACTGTACGAGCGGATGGAAGAGGAACATTGGCAACGGGCTTACCAGCCTGTCCAACTGATGCGCTGGCTGACAGATGCCGGCTTCACAGACATTGTCATCACCGCTGATTACTCGGATATGCCGCCACAAGAAGCGAGTGAGCGCCTATTTTTTTCAGCCCGCAAGCCGAAAAGTTTGACATGATTGGTTCGGATTGACTATAATGGCGTTATAACTACAGATTTCGACGCGTTTAAGAGGAAAAGTAGGAATAGGATTCGAGCATTCACAGAGAGTTGGCGGATGGTGCAAGTCAACCCGGATCTATCTGAACTCACCTCCCAGCACTTGCCCCCAAGGTCATTCAAGCAATGACTGCGTAAGGGTGAGCGGTTTATCCCCGATACGGATGAAACAAGTGGGTGAATGCTTGTCATTTGCCAATCTGGGTGGTACCGCGGGAATGTTAACAACCTCTCGTCCCTTTCGCAAGAGCGATCTGGGATGTGAGGTTTTTTTATACGGAAAACATTCCGCTAATACGCGATCGCTCATCCTTGAGCAATCCTCGATAGAGGTTTTCGTATTTTCACCTATTTTAAGATGGGAGTGCTTTACCATGGTATTCAGTCATCAAAATGTCGAAAAGAAGTGGCAGCAATATTGGGAGCAGAACAAGACCTTCAAAACCTCCGAGGATGAGGGCAAGAAAAAGTTTTACGCACTCGATATGTTCCCGTATCCATCTGGAGCTGGCCTGCACGTAGGACATCCGGAAGGCTATACGGCTACTGATATTTTGTCCCGCATGAAGCGGATGCAAGGATATAACGTTCTCCATCCAATGGGCTGGGATGCGTTTGGTTTGCCAGCGGAGCAATACGCGCTCGATACAGGAAACGATCCGGCAGAATTCACCGAGCACAATATCAACACCTTCCGTCGCCAAATTAAGTCGCTCGGATTTTCCTACGACTGGGATCGCGAAATCAACACGACCGATCCGAATTACTACAAGTGGACGCAATGGATTTTTACGAAGCTGTATGAGCACGGCTTGGCTTATATTGACGAGGTAGCTGTAAACTGGTGCCCTGCTCTGGGAACAGTTTTGGCGAACGAAGAAGTCATTGACGGGAAAAGTGAGCGTGGCGGACACCCAGTAGAACGCCGTCCAATGAAGCAATGGGTCTTGAAAATTACTGCGTATGCGGAAAGACTGCTCGCTGACCTGGATGAACTGGATTGGCCAGAGAGCATCAAGGAAATGCAACGCAACTGGATCGGTCGTTCTGAAGGGGCAGAAGTAACTTTTGGTATCGAAGGTCATGACGAAACCTTTACTGTCTTTACGACTCGTCCAGACACTCTCTACGGAGCAACTTATGCGGTACTGGCTCCTGAGCACAAGCTGGTTGAGCAAATTACCGTACCAGCTCAAAAAGAAGCAGTGGAAGCGTACCTGGATCAAGCGAAGCGCAAGAGCGATCTGGAGCGTACCGATCTGGCGAAAGAAAAGACAGGAGTATTTACCGGAGCATATGCGATCAACCCGGTAAACGGCGAGCGTCTGCCAATCTGGATTGCAGATTACGTGCTGATCAGCTACGGAACAGGCTCTATCATGGCGGTTCCAGCGCACGATGAACGCGACTATGAGTTCGCGAAAACATTCGATCTGCCAATCAAGCAAGTAATCGCTGGCGGAGATATCTCCAAGGAAGCGTATGCAGGCGACGGAGAGCACATCAACTCCGGCATGCTCGATGGTTTGAACAAAGAACAGGCGATCAGCAAAATGATCGAGTGGCTGGAAGCGGAAGGCAAAGGAAATCGCAAGGTAACGTACCGTCTGCGCGACTGGCTGTTCAGCCGTCAACGCTACTGGGGTGAGCCAATTCCGATTCTCCATCTGGAAGATGGCACGATGAAAGTCGTTCCGGAATCCGAACTGCCAATCGTGTTGCCAAAAACAAAAGAAATCAAACCATCCGGTACAGGTGAATCGCCATTGGCAAACATCGCGGAGTGGGTAAACACTGTCGATCCGGAAACAGGCATGAAAGCGCGTCGTGAGACAAACACGATGCCGCAATGGGCGGGTAGCTGCTGGTACTTCCTGCGCTTCATCGATCCGCACAATGACAAGGCATTGGCTGATCCAGAAAAACTGAAAGAATGGCTGCCAATCGATATTTACATTGGCGGTGCGGAACACGCGGTGCTGCACTTGCTCTACTCTCGTTTCTGGCACAAGTTCCTGTACGATATCGGTGTCGTACCAACCAAGGAACCATTCCAAAAGCTGTTTAACCAAGGAATGATCTTGGGTGAAAACAACGAGAAAATGAGTAAGTCCAAAGGCAACGTCGTAAACCCAGACGATATTATCAACAGCCATGGTGCTGACACACTGCGCATGTACGAAATGTTCATGGGACCACTGGATGCTTCGATCGCTTGGTCGACAAAAGGATTGGATGGCGCACGCCGCTTCCTGGATCGCGTATATCGTCTGTTTGTGGGCGACAACGGTGAGCTGAACGAAAAAATCGTAGAAACCTCCAATGTGGCTGGCATGGAGCGTGTGTACCACCAAACTGTGAAAAAAGTAACGGAAGACTACGAGGGCCTGCGTTTCAATACAGGTATCTCTCAGTTGATGGTATTCGTAAACGAAGCGTACAAAGCAGAAGTTCTGCCGAAGAAATTCATGGAAGACTTTGTGAAAATGCTGTCTCCAATCGCTCCGCACTTGGGTGAAGAGCTGTGGGAAAAACTGGGCCACAGCGAGAGTCTGGCATACGAAGCATGGCCTACGTATGACGAAGCGAAGCTGGTTGAAGACGAGGTAGAAATCGTCCTGCAAATTAACGGCAAAAACAAAGAGAAGCTGCTCATCGCTTCTGATTCGACGAAAGAACAGATGGAAGAGATGGCGAAAAACAACGAGATGATCCAAGAACTGATCGAAGGAAAAACGATCGTCAAAGTCATCGCTGTTCCAGGCAAACTGGTGAATATCGTCGTTCGTTAAGAAAAGGACGGCAAAAAATGAGAAGAGGAGCGGAGCCTGTGACTGACAGGTATCCACTCCTTTTTTCGTAAATATCGTTTCTTCGTTTTGCGCTAATGCGGTTGATTGCTCAAATTTCGTGCAACCAGTTCTTGATCCTCGGCAAACTTCGCTTGTGTGCGGCGAAATACTTGGGCGAAAAGACCGGGAATTCCGTCTTGCAAAGGAATCAGTCCTTCCCCAGTAATTCCTCCGGGCACGCAGACCCTCTTTTGCAGAGTAGGGAGGGTGAATGCTTCTTCGCGTAAAAGATCTGCCATTCCAATTAGCATTTGCGTGGTCATGTAAGTAGCAGCTTCTGCGGAAATGCCAGTTTCTTCAACGGCTTCTTGAATCATTTGCTGCAAAATATAGCTGAGAAACGCTGGCCCGCAACTGACAATGTCAGAAGTAATTCGTAAAAAAGGCTCCGAAATCTCAATAGGGGAGCTAATGTGGGCAAACAGACTCCGTATAAATTGACGTTGTTCCTCTTGGATACGTGATCCAAACTCACATAAACTGACACCACTCTTTACTGCATTTGTTATAGAAGGAACGACTCTGGCAACTGCACATGGAACTTGAGACTCCAGATCCGCAAGCTTAATCGGACTGGTGATCGTAATCAATAGGTGATCTGGCGTTAAGGCAGGAGCAATTTGTTCCAGCATCACGCTATATTCCAGTGGCTTAACGCACAGCACGATCGTTGTGGCTTCTTTGACCAATTGGGCATTGCTGTGCGCGACAATGAGCCCGGGATGTTTTTCTGCCAGTTGCTGCGCCTTCGCAGGGGTTCTGTTGCTGATAAAGACATGACCAGGAGTCAGCGCCTTGGCTGACAGTAAAGATTCAATCAAGATACTGCCCATGCTGCCCGTACCAATGAACCCAATTCTATTCATGGGCATACCTCCCTCCGATATTCTTTTCCCATTCTATGTAGGAGTGCCTATGATCATGACCGGATACTGAGTACTCATTGTACCGCCAGCCGATCCTTTATCCGTGCAAACATCTTCTCGCCAATTCCCTCAATCTGTTTCAGGTCATCCGCTGAACGAAATGGCCCTTGTTTTGACCGGTAATCCACGATTGCCTTGGCACGAGCTTCTCCAATCCCGGGAAGGCTCATGAGCTCTTCGACTGTTGCCGTGTTGATATTAATGGTTGTGGAGGCACCAGTGGTGGACATGCGGGCGGAAGACTGTACAAGGCCAATGGATGTGGAGACTGGCGCGGCTGCCCCTTTAGCCGGGATGACAAGAGCAGCTCCATCTGTGAGCGGCTCTGCCAAATTGATTTGGACGAGGTCGGCATCAGGCAGTGCTCCACCTGCTTTTTCGATGGCATTTGCGACACGCGTACCTGGTTCGAATTGGTATAATCCAGGATTTTTCACTTGCCCTTTCACATCGACATAGAGAGGAGAGGGGGGTGGTTCCTTATCCTTATCTTTTTCCAGTGTCGCTTTTAGAGGCTTGGCAGGTTGAGCAGCTGCTGAATCATCTGTCCGTTCTTTTGTTTGCAGATTCGATGCTGCATAAGCAGGAGAACGCAACGGTAGTTCGTCAGTCTTATGCGATTGGTCGCGTTGATAGAGCCAATAGCTACAACCGACAAACAGCACAGCCGCAGTCAGCAAGATGAAACGACGATAACGCTCCCACCATTCCAGCACCATAACAAAAACCCTCCCGTCCTTCACATAGCGATACGTTCATAGAGAGAACTTGTTCTCTATCAACGATGCTACGAAAAGTAAGAGAGGGTCTGCAAATCTATTTATGGTGTTTTCGCTGTTAGCCGATATGCTGCAGCGTATTTTTTTTGCGGCGAAGGTCTACATTCGGGCTGACATAAGGCTCAAAATTGTGCTTTTGCTCAATGAAGATTTGATGCCACAGCATGAAGACCAGGATCGTCCAGATTTTGCGACTGTAATCCGCATTGCCTTCGCGGTGTTCATCGAGCATGTACAGAACATAGGCCTTATTGATCAAATTATCCACCTTGGATTCGAAAATGATCTCTTTTGCCCATTTGTAAAATTCGTTTTTGAGCCAATGACGAGTCGGAACAGGGAAGCCGAGCTTCTTTCTCATTTGGATCTCAGGTGGCAAGAAGTCTTTCATCGCTTCACGGAGCACGTGCTTGGTGGTGCCGTTGGCAATTTTGTACTTCGTTGGAATGGTAGCGGCGAATTCAAATACCTTCAGATCAATGAAAGGCACACGCAGCTCCAAAGAATTGGCCATCGTCATCTTGTCGGCCTTCATCAAAATGTTGCCTCTGAGCCAAGTGTGAATGTCCAAGTATTGCATCTTGGTCACATCGTCATATTCGGAAGCGCGTTTGTAAATCTCTTCTGTAATGGTGAAAGGAGATACATACGCTTCCGAACGGGTAATATCTTCCATCACGACACGCTTTTTCATCTCTTCGCTGAAAATCAGTGCGTTTCCGAAGAAGCGTTGCTCAACCGTTTTCGATCCGCGGATGAGGAAGTTTTTCCCTTTTACCTGATCGGGGAGGCGTTCTGCCATGTATCCGATGGATTGGCGCATCCAGCCAGGCATTCCGGAAAACATTTTGAGAGAATGAGGCTCTCTGTAAATATTGTATCCGCCAAAAAATTCATCTGCACCTTCACCGGACAATACGACGGTTACGTGTTCACTCGCCATCTGTGCTACGAAATAGAGCAGGATGGCAGAAGGGTCCGCTACCGGTTCGTCCTGATGCCAGATGAGCCGCGGCAATTCATCCATGTACTGCTTGGCGTTTATCACGCGCTCGAAATGCTCCGATCCCAAATACCCGGCAGTTCGCTTCGCATAATCGAGTTCGCTGTAACCCGGAATATCCGAACCGACAGAAAAAGATTTGACTGGCTCGAATGTACGCAGCATCCCAACGATACTGCTAGAGTCAACGCCACTAGACAAGAAGGCTCCACGAGAGACTTCACTAATCCGGTGTTTGTCGACAGATTCAAGCATGACACTGCGCGTACCCTCAACAAAATAAGAGAACGGCTTGCTTTCATCGGGCTTAAATTCTACATCCCAGTACCTTTCCAGCTTGATCTGGTCGTTTTCAATCACGAACGAGTGTGCAGGCGGTATACGGTAAATGCCAGCAAACATCGTTTCAGGATCCGGTACATATTGGAATGTCAAATAGTGATAAAAAGCGGTTGGATTCACTTCACGCTTGAATCCTGGCAGCTCCAGCAAGCTTTTAATCTCGCTGGCAACCCCGATCGAATCATTCGTCTCGACATAGTAGAGAGGCTTGATTCCAAAATGGTCGCGTGCCCCAAACATGCGTTTTTTACGGGAGTCGTAGATCGTAAAGCCAAACATCCCGCGCAAATGCTTGGGTGCATCTGTTCCTACCTCTTCATAAAGGTGGAGGATGGTTTCAATATCAGAATCGGTATGGAAAACGTGACCGATGTCCTTTAACCATTGCTGTAACTCTTTGTAATTGTAGATTTCACCGTTACCAATAATCCAGATGTCACGTGTTTCGTTAAACAGCGGTTGATGTCCGCCTTCCACGTCAATGATGCTTAAACGACGAAAGCCCAGGGCGATGTTGTCTTCAAGGTGAAAACCATCGTCATCTGGACCACGGTGCAGGATGACACCCGTCATTGCACTAATCGCTTCTTGTTGAACAGGCTTTTGCCGCTTGTTATAGAGTGATACGATTCCGCACATAAGAAATGACTCTTCCTCTCACTGGATTGCTCCTGCTAACTCTATCATGTATCGACCATCAGCGCAATCTCTTATGAGTGCCAGTGATTGACCTGCAAAACGCTGATTCTACAAGGGAATTAGCCTTTCTTCTTTTCTATTTTTGTCCCCATTCAGTTAGATATACTCCCTTAGGAGTCTGTGAATCGTTCGACAAAACGGTTCATGAAAGAACAGGACGGGGGGATTGCAGTGTCAGTATGGATAGCAAGCCTAGCGATGATGATCGGCCTCATTCTGTCCGCCTATTTGCATCCTGCTTGGCTGCTTTTGGCTGCAGGCGTATCATGGGCACTCGTTGCATGTATCCCGTTACCATACCGCAAATACGTTGCATGCTACTCACTGATTTCTATTCTAGCAGGTCTCTTTTTTTATGGGTACGAGAATCTCCACAGCTCTGAAGTGAAACCATTGGCAGAAAGGGAGCAGAGGGTCTGGATAGAAGGTGTCATTGATTCACCCGTTAGACGGGACGGCGATGTAGCACGATTTTTTGTCACGATCACATCATGGGGTGAAAATCAGCGTGATCAGAAAGAGCATCAGTCTCTCGAAAAAATCGCGCTTCGTGTTAAACTTGCTTCTTTCCAGGAAGCATCACAAATAGAGCAGTGGAGGCGTGGCAGTGTTATTGTGGCTCCGATCCGACTATCCTTGCCAGTTACTGTGCGCAATCCTCATGCCTTCGACTACGCCAGTTATTTGTATTGGCAAGGTGTCCATGTCACAGGGGAAACAAGCTATCAAGCGGTTGATATGACACCTGTTTTTTCGGTGACGGCGAGCTTTCAAGAATGGCAGGACTCGGGTGCCAAGCGAATTGAAACATTATTTACAGATCCAGAGACAGCGGGTTACATGAAGTCGTTGCTGCTTGGCCTTGGACAAGAGGTGAACCCTGAGCTTGCGGCGATGTATTCGAATTTGGGCTTAAGTCATATCCTCGCGATTTCCGGTTTGCATGTGACATTGGTCAGCTCCATGTTTATGTGGTGTTTAGAACGGATTGGAATCAGACGCAGACTGGCATTTGTCGTAACGATTTTGTTCTTGTTCGGGTATGTGCTTTTGGTGGGAGCCAGCGCGTCCGCAATCCGATCTGGATTGATGGGGAGTGTGGGGCTTCTCTGTCAGGTATTTGGAAAGAGGTTGGACGGCAAGGACGTCTGGGCAGGCGCACTCATTCTGATGCTGGTGGCAAATCCGTATCAGCTGTGGCATGTCGGTTTTCAGCTTTCCTTTGCGGTCACACTTGGTCTGATTATTTTTGTGCCATACAGCTTGCATGTGTTTGTTCGGGTACCCGTCTGGATTCGTACACTTGTGGCGGTTACTTTGTCAGCTCAGCTCGTTTCTTTTCCGTTTCTCATCTACCATTTTCATTTGTTTTCACCTGTGTCTTGGCTGGTCAATTTGGTAGTGACACCGATTCTCTCGGCTATGGCGCTACCGTTCGGGTATATCGCAGTAGTTCTCGACTTTGTCCATCCGTTTTTGGCCGTGATCCCTGTTTGGGTATCGACAGCTATGCTGAAATGGATTCATCTCCCGCTGTTTGCTATTGAAAAAATGAGGCTTCCCTTCACCTATTGGCCGCATCCTTCTTGGTGGTGGCTTGTTTTGTATACCTGCTTTTTAGGTGTCCTGCCCATTTCATGGAAGTTGGGCTATCATCGAAAGCGTGATATAATGCTTTCTTTCGTTATATTTCTCTTGTTCATTGTCGCGGCCAGACAGCCGTTTTCTGGAGTCGAAGAAGTGCGAATTACCTTCCTTGATGTCGGACAAGGGGATTCCATCGTTGTCGAAATTGGTGATCAGAAGGTATACTTAATGGATGCGGGTGGGACAATGCGGTTCCCAGCTGCTGAACCATGGATGGAAAAACGTGACCCTTTTGAGGTGGGGAAAGATGTCGTTCTGCCGTTTCTGATGGCCAGAGGAATCGAGAAAATCGACCGTGTCGTCATGACGCATGGCGATTTGGATCACATCGGGGGTTTAAAAGCGCTTGTTCCTCATTTTTCTTTTGGCGAGGTATTGGTGAATGGAACAGCACCTTCCAAATTGGAGAGCGAGATTGTCCAGCTTTTCCAACAAGAAGGAGTTCCGATTTTAACCGGGATCCCGGGGCAATCATGGTCAGATGGGCCGGGAATCGAGTGGAAGTGGCTGCACCCGGGTGGATCGGGTGAATCGACCTTCTCAGGAAATGATGCATCCGTAGTACTTCAGCTTACTGCTTTCAACAAGACTGTATTGTTTACGGGTGACATTGAAAAGGATGGGGAAAGTCAGCTTGTTCAAAACGGTTTGACTTCTGTGGATGTTTTGAAAGTAGCCCATCATGGCAGCAATACCTCGAGTACCGAAGAGCTCCTTGCAGTCACAGCACCAAAAGTTGCTGTCATCTCTGCCGGGGTGAAAAATCGGTACGGGCATCCATCGTCCGAAGTACTGCATCGCTTAAAAAAATCGGGTTCCGCCGTGTACAGGACTGATGCTCATGGAGCGATTACGCTGGTGATTACACCTGCGGGATTATATTGGCAGGCCCAAATATTGGATACATAATCTGTTTGCAACTTTTTCAATGAGCGAACCGTCTGTAGGGGGGAGAAGTGAATATGCATGAAGCAGAGTTGATCAGGATGGCGCAATCCGGGGATCATGACGCGCTAGTCGAACTGCTTCGATCTATTGAGACCTCCGTTTACCGAAGCGCTTATTATATTCTAGGGAACGAACAAGACGCGCTTGATGCCTCCCAGGAAGTCCTCATTCGAATTTATCGAAAGTTGGACACCTATCAGGAAAAAGCAAAGTTCTCTACCTGGGTACAACGCATTGTCAGCAACGTCTGTATGGATAAATTTCGCGCGAAGAAGGAAACGGTCTCAATTGACGAGCACGAGTTGATCATTCCTGATCGTAACAACGTAGAAGAAGAAATCCTTCTCACCGGGCTGTCGAATGACATCCAGGAAGCCATCGGAAGATTGCCAAAGCAATACCGGATGGTTGTAGTACTCCGCTATCTAGAGGATTTGTCCTATCAAGAAATAGCGGAGGCACTAGATTTGCCGCTTAACACGGTAAAGTCGTATTTATTTCGGGCTAGGCAACAGTTACAGGAGCTGTTGTACGACTACCAGAAAGGGGGGATCGGTTGATGACCAACGAAGAGATTTTTGAACTCATGCAGCGGGATCTGGATGGAGATCTCTTGGAGTCAGAGCAGCAATTGCTCCATCGTTTGATTCAGAAAGATGCTGATCTGCAGCTTATGTACAACCGTTTGAAAGATGTGTCACAACAGTTAGAACATCTGCCCCCTGTCGTACCTCCGTTCAGCATCGTAGATTCGATCCTGCCCAAGCTGGAATCAGCCGCTGCAAAGCCTGCTGCGGTGAAATCTACGGTGAACGAGGAAATCCTGCCCACTCTGGAAGTTAAGCGCGAGACGTCTTCGCTGCCGGAATCAAAAAAGTGGAAGCGGATGAAAGTGTGGATGGCGAGTCTTGGTAGTACGGCCGTCGCTGCCAGCTTATTGGTTGGCATGCTGTTTTCTAGCGGTGATGGTAAGAAGCAAGAAGTCGATTCGTTCCAGAACGGAACGGACATGACACCAGCGGTCGTGGAACAACCCAAAACTCTTGGGCCAGAAGATCCTACTCCTCCAAGCAATAATCCAATCCCATCGAATTCAAAAGAGGAAGAGGACAAGACAAAAAAGTCTGCTGGAACAACTACTCATACCAAGAGTAAAAAGCCACCAGCAAAGAACGTTCAAAAGAAAACACCGCCTCCGAAGAAAACGAATCCGACGCCACCACCACAAAAGAAACCTGCACCTCCAACGCCAGTAATTACCGATGATAAGCCACCGGTATGGCCGATCGGACTGGAAGAGAATCCGGACAGAGAAGACAAAGAACCTGCTAATGACGATAAGGACGACGGCGGGGACAAGCAAGAGGAGAAAGACAAGGGAAAAAATAAAGAGAAGAAAAAAGATAAAGATGATAATGACTAACTTTTTTCCACGTATGGACCGGCACCGCTTGCGGGGATTTTGCGTATAGTACATTATCAAGCACCCCCTGCTTACCGTTTGGGGAGGAGGAATCCCGGGGCTTTTCCCTAAACGTTTACATAGAGGTGCCAACGGATGAAAAAACCGCTACCGATTCACTGGTGGCGGTTTTTTTTCGCTTTGTTCTGATCAACATGTGCTATAATAACGCAGGTAAGAAGAAGGAAAGGGGAGAAGACGTATGCCACTCCTATCGGCTATTCGCGAAATAAGGCAAAAACAATTCTCGCCGATCTACGTCTTATACGGTCCGGAGTCTTTTCTGGCCGAAGATTTTTTGGCGTTGTCTCGAAAAGAAATGATTGATCCAGAATTTATGGATTTGAATATGAGTGTGTATGATTGTACCGAAACAGGATTGAGTGAAATCCTGCAGGATGCGGAAACCTTGCCGTTTATGGGTGAGCATCGATTGGTGATTGCCAGACAAGCCTACTTTTTAACAGGAAGTAAACCTTCGACTAAGGTAGAAAGCGACCCAGATGCCCTGCTCGATTATTTGCAAAATCCGCCTCCCTACACCACACTTATCCTACATACAGAAGCTGACAAGCTCGATGAACGAAAAAAGCTGGTCAAAACGCTGCAGCAAAAAGCGAAAGTGATCCCTTTTCCGTTGCTAAAAGACGGAGATTTGTACGGCTGGGTAGAGCGGCAAGCGGGTAAATACGAGGCGAAAATCGATCGTCAGCAAGCCATGAAGCTGGTGGAGCGTGTGGGAGCCGAGCTGCGTCTTCTGGACAAGGAAATCGAAAAGATGGCTCTGTTTGTCGGGGTGGGTGAAAGCATCACGGACGTTGTCATAGAGCAGCTAGGAGCACGTACGCTGGAGCAGGATGTGTTCGCGCTGATTGAACAGGTCGCTTCGGGGAGATTGGACAGGGCACTCAGGATGATGTACGACTGCATGAAAACAGGAGAGGAGCCGATCAAGCTGCTGGCTCTCTTGGCGAGGCAGTTCCGCATGCTGTTGCATGTCAAGCAATTGGCTCCGCGTGGTTATTCACAGCAACAGATGGCAGGCATGATTAAAATGCATCCTTACGCGGTGAAAAAAGCCATGGAGCAAGCGCGTCATTTTTCCGAGGAGTCGTTGAAAAAGCTGTTGGGCATTCTGGCGGAAGAAGATTTTCGAATGAAGTCAGGGCAAGTGGACAAGCGTCTCGCCCTCGAATTATTTATTGCACGTGCACATGACGAACGAACAAAACGGTCGTGACGTTTTTCACAGTAAAAAAACCCCTAGAACAAGATGTTCACGGGGTTTTTTTGCGCTTGGTCTCTTACGCTACAGGAGCGCTCAGAACGTTAAGCTTTTTCATCAAACGAGACTTTTGACGGTTTGCTGCGTTTTTATGAATGAGACCTTTCGAAGCGGCCTTGTCCAGCTTTTTCACAGCCACCAGAAGAGTAGATTTCGCCAATGCTACATCGGAAGCAGCGACAGCTTTCTCAAAGCTCTTGATGGAAGTGCGCAGATCAGACTTTTGAGAAGCACGGTGTGCGCGACGCTTTTCGATTGTTTTGGTGCGTTTAATCGCGGATTTAATGTTTGGCATGTGTGTCACCTCCTTAATACGACCATAGACATACAGTCATACAACAAAGTAATTCTAGCATGGGGCGAACCCATTTGCAAGAAAGGATTCGGAATAAAAATGAAGGATTCAAGCAAGCTAGTAGCAGGAACAAAATGGTTAGTACTTTTTTCACTTCGGATCAAAGGAGCTGATAAACATGGCACATAACATTGATTTGTCGGGTTATTCCATTCGAACGGATCTTGCCTTGGAGGCCCACGAGCTTGCCCAGCAGCAAAACCAGAGCAGTATTGAGGGCATTTGGCTGCAAGCTGACGACAGCGAGCCCAATGTGAAAGTAACGAGATTGCATGTGGAAACAGAGAAAGCTGGGAAGGAAATCGGCAAGCTCCCGGGGCATTACCTGACGATTGAAGTACCTAAGCTGCGGGATAATGATACATCGATCGAGGAGCAGGTGGCCAAGCGATTCTCCGTCGAATTTGCGATGTTTCTCAAGCAGCTGGGAATCACCGAGGACAAAAAGGCTCTGGTCGTTGGTCTCGGCAACTGGAATGTCACCCCGGATGCGCTGGGACCGATGGTTGTGGAAAATTTGCTGATTACACGTCATCTGTACACACTGGCGCCTGAAACCGTCGGAGAAGGGTATCGGGAAGTCAGTGCGCTATCACCGGGTGTTCTAGGGATTACAGGCATAGAAACGAGTGAGATCATATTTGGTGTCGTGGAAAAAAGCAAACCCGATTTTGTCATCTGTATCGATGCTCTTGCGTCCCGCGCTCTTCACCGGGTCAACACGACGATTCAAATATCGGATACAGGGATTCATCCCGGATCAGGGGTTGGCAACAAGCGCAAAGCGATTGATCAGGCGACACTTGGTGTGCCTGTGATTGCGATAGGAGTGCCTACGGTCGTTTTTGCCTCCACGATTGTAAACGATGCGATTACGTACTTGCTGGGGCATTTTGGACAATCGATGGTGGAGAGAAAGCGGGCGTTTAACAAACTGGCATTGAGTACGTTGCCAGAGCGTAAGGAACCGTATACGGAAGAGGATTTGCCTGACCTGGAATCCCGCAAGACATTTATGGGATTGGTAGGTTCACTGCCGGAAGAAGAGAAACGGCAATTGATTCATGAAGTTCTCCGACCGCTGGGACAGGATCTCGTCGTCACTCCAAAAGAAGTGGACGATTTTATTGAAGGTGTGGCGAATGTGATTGCAACAGGTCTGAATCGCGCCTTGCACAGTGCGGTGAATGAAGAAAATAGCGGCTCGTATACCCACTAAGTCGTGAAAAGCTAGAGTGAGAGAGAAAAGCTAGAAAAGGGTTCTATCGTCTCTATGAGCCTCATAAGCTAAAGCATAGACAAGCGCGAGGGGAAGTTCTCCCAACGTGCAACCATGCTACAGCTAGAGGAGTGAGACAGATGGCGACCCTCATTCAACGCCAATTCGTTGTTCTTTCCTTTATAACCGCCTTCCTGTTTGTCATGACAGGGGTACTTTCGCTAGGCGGAAACCGAATCGCAATTTCTTCCTCCGCTATACAACAGGCCGCTTCTCATATTTCCAGTCTGGCAATTTTGGGGTGGATGGGGCAGGAAATTCCGGTTTTGTCCGAAACGGTGCAAGCACAGGCTGATGATCGCACGAATAGCGTAACGGGTTTTCTCTTTCGCTTGGCAACCAATATACAGCCGGGAGACTTGCGCAGCTTGCTGGGCAGGGAGCTTCCGGGAATGGTAACGACAGAGGATGCCAGGTTCGTCGTGCAGGGAAAAGGAGCTTCTCTCGCAGATTTTTATGTGGAGTATCCCGCCCATCCGAGACAGGTAGCGGATCAATCGCAAGTAGTTCCAATCGTAGAACCAAAACCGGAGGATACCACGAAGTCAGGCGAAACGAAGCCAACTCCTGTGCCTAATTCAATCACGAACGGTAAAAAAATCGTGTACGTCTACAACTCGCACAATCGGGAATCGTGGTTTAGTGAGACGAAGCCAGTGGGAACCTCCGTTGATCATCCTACGAGAAATATATCGTTAATCAGCAAGCATTTAGCAGAAGCGTTGAATGACAGAGGAATTGGTTCAGATGTGAGTAACGACGACATCTATCAGCAGCTGTTGAACAAAAAAATGCATTACTCCTTCTCCTACGCGGAATCTTTGCAAGTGGTCAAAGCGGCAACGGAGAAAAATAAGGAACTGTACTACTTTTTCGATCTGCATCGAGACACAGCGCCACGAGAGCGTACGACGGTCACGATCAAAGGAAAAACGTATGGAAGAGTATTGTTCGTCATCGGAAAAAGAAACAAAAGCTACGAGAAAAATGAAGCATTTGCGACGGAACTTCATGAGTTGATGGAAAAAATGTACCCAGAGCTTTCGCGTGGCGTGATGGAAAAAGGCGCAAAAACGGATCATGGCGAGTATAATCAGTCCCTCTCCCCGGGAAGTCTGTTAATAGAAATAGGTGGTACGGAAAACAGCGTGCAGGAAAGCATGAATACAGCAGAAGCATTGGCTGATGTTTTCGCAGCCTATTATCAGCAAGCTGAAAAAGTAGGCAAAACAGTTTCTGACGAGCCTGCAAAGAGGTGACGGGCATGAACGTGACGATGAAGCTGACTGGACTGTTAATCATCTTGCTGGTCGGGGTAGTTTTGGGATTGCAAACGGCTGAGCGTGGAATATCCAAGGTGAGTGGAGTGCCTGAGGGGCAGGCGCAAACCTTTTCCATCAAAAAAGTGGACCAAGGGCAAGTAGAGATCGCGGTAATGGGCAAGCAGGTTCAGACTGCCAACCCGAAGGAAATGGTCAACTACGTCAGTCGGATCGGTTTGACTTTGGGGGGAAGCATTAAAAGTGGGGCGCAGAGTTTTGTCGATTGGGTAGGGAGTTTTTTTGAACCGTGAAAAATGGTTTACGCGCAAAAAGAAGGGGTGCAGAAAGCCCCAGTGACAAAAGACCCGTACAGGCGGGTCTTTTGCATGCGACCACAGATCCTTCATTCGATATGCGTAGACAGTGCAAGTGAGGCTACATCAACAATGAAAGGGCTATCATAAAATGAATTTTAAAACACGAGTTGAATATTCTATTTAGTCAGTAAAGGTATAATAGTTCGAATTTATTGTGTTGCGAAAAAATTGAATAAATGTCATAATGTCTACTGACAGGTCTATTTTGGAAGTATATATCGGTGAGAGAGGTGAGCCACGTGTCACATCCTGTCCTACAAATCGAAAACCTGCAAACGCACTTTTTCACGGACCGCGGCCAAATCCCTGCCGTTGATGGCGTGACGATCACGGTACAAAAAGGAGAAGTAGTCGGTATCGTAGGCGAATCCGGCTGCGGAAAGAGCGTTACCTCCCTTTCCGTTATGAAGCTAGTACCCAATCCCCCAGGGAGAATCGTGGGAGGCTCGATTAAATTCAAGGGGGAGGACCTCGTATCTGTCGACGAAAAGCGTATGAGAGACATCCGCGGGAATGAAATTGCGATGATCTTTCAGGAGCCGATGACGTCTTTAAATCCGGTGTTTACGATTGGAGACCAGATAGGAGAATCAGTCCGATTACATACGAAGGCGAGCAAAAAGGACGCAAGAGCACGTGCTATTGAGATGTTGAAAAAAGTCGGAATTCCTCGAGCGGAAGCGATCGTCGATGAATATCCGCACCAGCTTTCCGGGGGCATGCGGCAGCGTGTCATGATTGCGATGGCAATGGCTTGCAATCCAGCGCTTTTGATTGCAGACGAGCCTACTACTGCGCTCGACGTGACGATTCAAGCGCAGATTTTGGACCTGATGCGTCAACTCAATCGGGAAGCAGACACAGCCATTCTCCTCATTACCCACGATCTTGGGGTCGTCGCGGAAATGTGTCACCGCGTCGTGGTGATGTACGCGGGCAACGTAATTGAACAAGGCGATGTCCGTACGATCTTAAAAAGTCCGAAGCATCCTTATACGATCGGCTTGTTGAATTCGCTGCCGAAGCTGGAAGGATCACAGGAGCGTCTCTATTCGATTCCAGGCAACGTCCCGATCCCGGGTTCGCTTACTGTCGGATGCCGTTTTGCACCCAGATGCGATAAAGTATCAGACCGATGCCGCAGTGAGATGCCAGAATTAAAAATGGTAGGGGACAATCATCTTTCCCGCTGCTGGCTGACCGAATAACCCGAGAGGAGCATGCAGGTGGCAGAAGATCTTCTGATCGTAAAAAACTTGAAAAAATACTACCCAATCACAGGCGGTGTTCTTGGAGGGGAAGTAGGTGTAGTAAAGGCGGTAGATGATGTATCGTTTACCGTTAAGAGTGGAGAAACTTTGGGGCTGGTAGGTGAGAGCGGCTGTGGAAAGTCTACGACGGGACGTTCCTTGCTGCGACTGATTGAACCGACCTCCGGTGAAATCAACTTTGACGGGACAAATGTCATGTCGCTTTCTACTGATGCAATGAGAAAGATGAGACGTGACATGCAAATTGTCTTTCAGGACCCGTTTGCTTCGCTCAACCCTAGACATAATATTGAGAAAATTTTGGAAGAGCCTTTGATTGTACATGGTTTGGGTTCTTCGGCAGAGCGAAAAAAGCGCGTGCAGGAAATGCTGGAGATCGTTGGTCTGAGCAGCTATCACGCGAGCCGCTATCCGCATCAATTCAGCGGAGGACAAAGGCAGCGGATCGGCATTGCGAGAGCACTGATGCTCAAGCCCAAATTGATCGTTGCAGATGAGCCTGTATCTGCACTGGACGTGTCCATTCAGTCGCAGGTGCTCAATCTTATGCAGGATTTGCAGCGCGAATTCGGCCTTACATACTTGTTCATTGCCCACGATTTAAGTGTAGTGCGTCACATCAGTGATCGGGTAGGCGTGATGTACCTTGGCAGAATTGTCGAGCTGACGACGAGTAGCCAACTGTATTCCAATCCGCTCCATCCGTATACAAAAGCACTACTGTCGGCGGTACCTTCGCCAGACCCTGATGCGGTACGAGAAAGAGTTATTCTCCAGGGAGATGTGCCGAGCCCTGCAAAACCTCCAAGTGGCTGTACATTCCATACGAGGTGTCCCCATGTGACAGAGGAGTGTCGTACTGTGCGACCAGAATTTGCGGACACAGGCGACGGTCACTTTGTTGCTTGTCACTTATACAAGTCCTAATCGACAAAAGGGAGTCTGCCTGCCGAATAGGAAGTCTTGTAAAGGGGGGATGCAAAGCAGGAGGTATTGATCGACCATCTACCAAAAAGGAACATGCGACCATTATTTGGAAAAAGGGGGATGTTTTCATGAAAAAGAGAGTTCTCTCCGCAACCATGACCAGCCTAGTGGCGCTGGCCATGCTGATTGCTGGATGCTCTAGCACTCCTACAACACAAGCGCCGGCAGAACAACCAAAGACAGAAACTCCGGCACCTGCAGCTGAGCCTGCAAAAACTGGACCGAAGCAATTAATCATCGGTCGCGGTGCAGACACAAAAGGGCTTGACCCAATCACGCAAACAGATGGTGAGACATTCAAAGTAACAGAGAACATTATGGATACATTGATTGGCTTCGCGGATGGCTCAACAGAGCTCGCTCCATCGTTGGCTGACAAGTGGGAAGTATCTCCTGATGGTCTTGTTTATACGCTGACACTGAAATCTGGTGTTAAGTTCCACGACGGTACTGATTTCAATGCTGAAGCGGTCAAATACAACTTTGAGCGCTGGAGCGACAAGAGCCATCCACAGCATTCGCCAGAGGGCTTCGAGTACTACGTGAGCCAATTTGGTGGTTACAAGGGTGACGCGACCCACGTTATCAAATCCGTGGAAGCAGTCGATCCAACGACTGTAAAATTCACACTGACTCGTCCACTCGCTCCATTCCTTGCTAACCTGGCGATGTCTCCTTTTGCAATCGGTTCGCCTGAAGCATTGAAAAAGGATGTTAAAAAGTTCAATGAGCACCCAATTGGTACAGGACCATTCAAATTCGTTGAGTGGAAGCGCAACGACACCATCACTCTCGAGAAAAACCCTGATTACTGGAACAAAGGGTTCCCGAAATTGGATAAATTGGTATTCAAGGTCATTCCAGAAAATACGGCGCGTCTGACTGCTTTGGCATCAGGTGAGATCGATTTGATGGATGGTCTGAACACAGATGATATCCCAGCAGTAAAAGACAACAAAGACCTGCAACTATTCCTCCGTCCTACCAATAACATTGGTTACATTGGCTTTAACGTAGAGAAGAAGCCACTCGACAATCCAAAAGTTCGTGAAGCCATTGCTTATGCCATTAACAAACCTGAAATCGTAACGGCCTTCTTCGATGGCGTTGGAGAACCAGCAGTCAACCCAATGCCAAAGACCATGTGGGGACATAACAACGATATTAAAGATCGTGAGTTCAACCTCGATAAAGCAAAACAATTGCTTGCAGAAGCAGGACATCCAAACGGTTTCAAAATCAAGTTCTGGGCAATGCCAGTACCGCGTCCATACATGCCTGAAGGTGTGAAGATTGCAGAGGCAATCCAGCAAGACCTGAAGAAAATCGGGGTAGATGCTGAGATCGTGACGATGGAATGGGCAACGTATTTGGAAAAGACTCGCTTGGGTGAGCAAGAAATGTTCATGCTTGGTTGGACAGGTGACAATGGCGACCCTGATAACTTCTTGGCTGTCTTGCTCGACAAAAACAGCATCGGCAGCAACAACTATACACGCTGGGCAAACGAAGAAGCACATCAATTGATGATGAAAGCACAATCCACTCCAGACCAAGCAGAGCGCGATAAACTGTACAAACAAGTACAGGAGATCATCTTCAAAGACGTGCCAATGGTTCCGCTGGCACACTCTACACCAGCATTGGCAGGAAAAGCGAATATCGTAGACTACAACCCGCACCCAAAAGGGTCTGAAAGTTTGGAAAAGGTAGATTTCAAGTAAGTTGATTCATAAGTAAAGGGTAAGAGGAGTGCATACCTCTTCTTACCCTCCTTTCATTATTTAGCGATTATTTTATGCAGGAAGGCGAGGAGATGGCATTGCTAGCTTACAGCATTCGAAGAATTTTAATGCTCATTCCTGTCTTAGTGGGCATGTCAATCATCGTTTTTTCCATTATTCGTGCCATCCCTGGTGATCCGGCTTTAACGATTTTGGGAGAAAAGGCGACACCACAAGCGATTGCAGACATACGAGAGGCATTGGGTTTGAATAATCCGTGGTACATACAGTATTTTGATTATATGAAAAATATTTTGAGCGGAAATCTTGGGGAATCATTGCAAACGAATGCGCCGATTTCAGATGAAATCATGCCTTATTTGGCGGCGACGACTGAACTTACAATTGTGAGCATGCTGATTGCAGTGTTTATCGGTGTAAATGCAGGGATTCTTTCTGCGTGGAAGCAAAACTCCTGGTTTGACTACTGTGCGATGTTGATCGCTTTGGTTGGTGTATCCATGCCGATTTTTTGGCTAGGTTTGATGGAGCAATGGGTGTTTGCCCAAGAACTGAAATGGCTGCCATCAGTTGGTCGTGACAATTCGCGTAATCCCGTAGAGGCCATTACGTACTTTTATATACTGGATACGATGATCGCCGGTCGTTGGGATCAGCTATGGGAAGTCATCAAGCATTTGATCCTGCCAGGCATCGCGTTAGGTACGATCCCGATGGCGATCATAGCACGCATCACTCGTTCGAGTATGCTGGAAGTCATGCGTGCAGACTATGTTAGAACCGCTCGTGCAAAAGGGCTGACACAGTTTTGGGTCGTGTACAAGCATGCGCTGAAAAATGCGATGATCCCTGTCTTGACGGTAATTGGTTTGCAAACAGGGTTGCTGCTGGGTGGAGCAGTTTTGACAGAGACGATCTTCGGATGGCCAGGTGTCGGTCGTTATATTGTGACCGCCATTGGAAACCGTGACTATCCGGTTATCCAATCCGGTATCCTTGTGATCGCGACGATTTTCGTCCTGATCAATCTCTTGGTCGACCTTCTGTACGCCTATATTGATCCGCGTATCAAATATCGCTAAGGAGGGACGAAGAGACATGGCACAACCACAATTACAACCACAAGATCAGGTAGTACCTTTAAAAGTGAAGCAAGAAGAAGTAGTCTCTCCTTGGAAGGATGCATGGAGGACGCTACGAAAAAACAAGCTGGCGCTGGTGGGCTTCGGGATTATTTTGTTTTTCATTGTTGTGGCGGTACTAGCTCCATGGATTGCTCCGTATCCGTACGACGAAGGCAAACTCGTGATGAAAAACAAGCCACCTTCTGAAGAGCATTGGTTTGGAACAGATTACAATGGACGCGATGTGTTTAGTCGCGTTATTTATGGGGCACAAATCTCTTTGTGGGTAGGGACGTTCTCTGTTATTGGCTCCGTTCTCGCAGGGACCTTGCTCGGTCTTTTGGCAGGATATTATGGCAGATGGATCGATACGATCATTTCGCGTCTCTTTGATATTATGCTTGCCTTTCCAAGCATTCTTCTGGCGATTGCCGTTGTTGCCATCTTGGGGCCTTCCTTGCAAAACGCCTTGATTGCGATTGCGATTATTAACATTCCGACATTTGGTCGCTTGGTACGCGCGCGCGTTTTGAGCTTGAAGGAAGAAGAGTTCGTCATGGCCGCACGGGCAATCGGGATGAAAAACTCCCGAATTATCATGCAGCATATTTTGCCGAACAGCCTCGCACCAATCATTGTGACCGGGACGATGGGAATCGCTACAGCGATTATCGAGGCAGCTGCACTTGGCTTTCTCGGACTGGGAGCACAAGCGCCAGAACCGGAATGGGGAAAAATGCTCGCTGATTCACGTCAGTACATTCAGAAAGCACCATGGACTGTTATTTTTCCGGGGCTCTCTATCATGCTGACAGTTCTCGGCTTTAACTTGATTGGGGACGGCTTGCGCGATGCACTCGACCCGCGGATGAAGAGCTAATCAAATTGCAAAAAGACAGAAGGGGATGGGTGTGTCCGTCCTTCTGTCTTTTCTTATTTATCCTTCTTCCATGAAGGTACGGCACAACTGATTGAAAGTGGGGGCAGCTTTTGAGATGACTTGATGCTTCACGTTTGGGATCATCTCGAGTTTTGCTTTTGGCAATTTCATAGTAAGCATCTGCGCATAATGGTGCATCCGTTGATCTTGTTTCCCATAGGCAAGTAAAATTGGAACCTGGATGTTACTCAGACGCGTCGTACATTGATAACGATGACCGGCAGCGTAAAGGTATTTCAGGCTGGTCGGATCTGTTTTGGAGGCGTGCGCCGTCCATTTTTCCCGCATTTCTGGGTCAGTGACATGAGAGGAAGCAATCGAACGGGCAAGAAGAGGGACTCCGCGAAGCATCGACAATGCCTGTGCCATCCAAAATCGTCCATGTAAATACAGGTCATTCACTTCGGAAAAACCACTCACGAGTATACCGCCTTGTGCATGATCAGGATATCGAAGACAATATTCAAGAGCAATAGAAGCACCTTGGGAGTACCCCAAAATAAAAGGACGCTCAATGCCGAGTGACGGGATCAGCTTATGGAGCCGTTCTGTCAATTCTCCAATGGTATATGGCTTCTCCATCGGGGAACTGTCGCCATGTCCAGGCAAATCAGGGATAATAAGCTGATACTTATCCGTGAGTGTTTGCTGATAAACAAAATTGACAGAGCCGATACATGGTGCATGGATACACAATAACGGTGTGCCTTTTCCCGATATGTGAAAAGCAAACTGCTTTCCATCCTGATGGACGAGTATTTGTTCCATTTTCTTTTTCACCCCACCTTTAGCTTGTCCGATACGAAGTAGATTTTTCAATTGAACTCTTCTTTTTTTGATGGGGAAGTGGTATTCTCGCAATAGAATAATTGGTGAAAGCAGGGTGAAGAAGTTGTTTCAAGAGCGCATTTCAAAGCTCCACACGTTTTTGACAGAGCAAGAGCTGAACGCGGTGTTGATTACCTCTCCCAAGCACGTTTACTATTTGACCGGATTTTTTACAGACCCGCATGAACGTTTTATGGGTCTCGTTATTCCTGCTGAGGGCAAACCTTCCTTAATTGTACCTGCTCTTGATCGTGAGGCAGCGGCTGAGGCTTCATTCGTTCAAGATATCCATACACATACGGATATCCAAAACCCGTATGAAATTCTCAAGCAAGTGTTGCCAGCGAACTTATCGAAGCTCGGCATTGAGAAAAGTCATATGACTGTCGAGCGCTATGAAGCACTTGGACAAGTTGTTCTGGCGTCGAGCTATGTGGACGTGGAAGAGCCGCTGCGTGAAATGCGATTGATCAAATCTGCGGATGAAGTGGATCGCTTGAAGCACGCTGTTCAGTTGGTCGAGGATTCCTTGCGGGAGACCCTGAAAAAAGTCAAGACAGGCATGACCGAGACAGAAATCGTAGCTGAGCTGGAATTTCAGATGAAGCGCTTGGGTGCGGAAGGTCCATCGTTTACGTCCATGGTATTGGCAGGGGAGAAGTCGGCACTGCCACACGGGAAACCAGGAACGCGCCAGGTACAAGAAGGCGACTTGCTTTTGTTTGATATCGGGGTAGCAGCGAATGGATATGTATCCGATATTACCCGCACCTTTGCTGTAGGCGAGATCAGTGCCCAGCTACAAGAAATTTATGAGACGGTATTGGCTGCCAACGAAGCGGCAATTGCTGAGATTCGTCCGGGTGTGACCTTTGCGCATTTGGATAAAACTGCTCGCGATGTCATCACCGCAAAAGGCTACGGAGAATACTTCATGCATCGTCTTGGGCATGGACTTGGGATGGATGTACATGAATATCCGTCTGTTCACAGCCAGAACCAAGAAGTGCTTCGTCCAGGGATGGTCTTTACGATCGAGCCAGGCATCTATCTGCCGGGTGTAGGTGGCGTGCGGATTGAAGACGATGTATTGGTTACGGAAACGGGCGTTGAAATACTCACGCAGTTCCCAAAAAAACTGACTTCTATCAACTAATGAAAAAAATCGTAAAAATTGAATACGTATCGAATGGTGCTGGACGGCATATGCTGTCAGCTTAAAAGGGAAGTCCGGTGAGAAACCGGCGCGGTCCCGCCACTGTAACGAGGAGCGCCTAGCGAATAGCCACTGTTTTTTGCGAGACAAAAAATGGGAAGGTAGCTGGGCGTGCTGATTCGTAAGCCAGGAGACCTGCCATGCGATCATATACAATCGACCCACGAGGATGGGGCAGATGTGGAAGTAGTCTATGAAAGGTGCCTTTGTGCCTGCTTATAGCTATATCTACGTTTGTCATGCACCTCCCGATTGAAATGGGGGGTGCTTTTTTTGTGGAGGATTTGGGTTCAACCCATCATTTCCATACAGAAAAGGGGATTATAGATGTTTCAGGCAAACAAATCACATACAGTAAGGAAAGGACTAGTTTTCGGTATCATGACAGCTGCTATGCTTTTGGTTTCGGCATGCGGCTCCACGTCGACAACACAGGCTCCAGCCAAAACAAACCAAGCAGCTGCACCAGCAACAGAGAGCAAGCCTGTAACACTAACCAATAATGGCATCGAAATGACCTATCCAACAGCACCTGAGCGTGCCGTGACTTTGAACCAACACGTCACCGAAATCATGCTGGCACTGGGACTGGCTGATAAAATGGTCGGAACCGCTTACCTCGACGATGAAATCCTTCCAGAGTTAAAAGCAGATTACGACAAGGTTCCGGTACTGTCTGACAAGTATCCTACGAAAGAAGTGCTGCTGGCAGCGAACCCAGACTTCGTGTACGCTGGATGGAAAAGCGGATTCGGCGAAAAGGGTGTAGGATCGATGCAGGATTTGGAAAAGGTTGGCATCAAATCGTATTTGCAAGCCTCTTCTAGTATGCCTGGCCCGACAATTGACGATGTATTTGCGGACATTACAAATATTGGTCGCATTTTCCGTGTGGAAGACAAAGCCAATGATTTGATCAATAAAATGAAGAGCGAAATGGATCAAACGATTAGCCAAATTGGCAAGGTGGATGAGCCGCTTAAAGTGTTCGTGTACGACAACGGGGAAGATAAGCCATTCACAGCAGCCAACAACTACATGACGTCCTTAATCAAGACTGCTGGCGGTAAAAACATTTTTGATGACATTCAAAAGGGCTGGGCAGAGGTCAGCTGGGAACAAGTAGTGAGTCGCAATCCAGACGTGATTATCATCGTAGACTACGGTGATAGAACCGTTGAGCAAAAACGCAATTTCCTTTTGACCAAAAAAGAACTGGCGGATATCCCGGCGATTAAAAATCAACGACTAATGGTATTGCCATTGTCTGCGGCTTCTGAAGGCGTTCGAGCACCGATTGCGCTAAAAATTTTGGCAGAAGGGCTCTACCCGGATAAATTCAAATAGAGTACACCCCTTTTAAGGGAGGGAATGGCACTGCAACAGATTAAGTTACCTTATATCATCATTACTCTACTGGTCGGACTTTTCCTCTCGATTACGTTCGCAGTTACCTTGGGCTCAGTGGAGATTAAGCCGACAACAGTATGGAAAATCGCCTTATCGAAAATTCCAATGTTTACCCAATGGATTGAGGTGGATTGGTCCAAAGGAGAGCAAACGATTATTTGGGATATTCGCTTTCCGCGTGTGCTCTTAGGGGCGATCGTCGGTGCAGGTCTGTCTGTCGTGGGGGTAGCGATCCAGTCATTGGTTCGTAACTCCTTGGCTGACCCCTACGTGTTAGGCGTATCATCCGGTGCTTCGGTTGGAGCTACCTCGGTGATTATATTCGGAGCATTCAGCATGTACGGGCAGTATGCACTATCCTTAGGCGCTTTTACAGGCTCTCTTGTGTCGATCATTCTCATTTTTACGCTATCCCGTATCGGAGGACAAAACTCGACGGTACGCCTGCTCATGGCCGGAATCGCGATATCTGCGATCTTGTCAGCGATTACCAGTCTCCTAGTTTTTTCAGCGCCGGATGAGCATGGAATTGGTACGGTCCTGTTTTGGTTAAGTGGAAGTCTGGCTGGCGGGAAATGGGAGTACCTGACGATCCCTACATTGATTGTCATCATCTGTCTCATCGTCTTGATGGCCCAATACCGCTCGCTCAATGCGATGCTGATGGGCGAGGAGTCAGCGGGGACATTGGGGGTGAATACGGTACAATTCCGCAAGCTTCTCCTGGTGATCACCGCACTGCTCACGGGGGTGATCGTGTCCATTGCGGGATCAATTGGTTTTGTCGGATTAATGATGCCCCATATCGTTCGTGTGATGGTCGGATCAGATCACAGGCGTGTCCTGCCTGTCAGTGCTTTGTTTGGCGCGATATTTCTAATCTGGGTTGATGTAGTCGCCAGGCTCGCATTTGCGCCGGAAGAACTGCCGATTGGTATTTTGACAGCGCTGTGTGGAGGTCCATTCTTTATCTGGTTGATGTTGCGGAGTTCTTATTCCTTTGGAGGTAGCGGACGATGAATTTACTGGTTGAGAATATATCGGTCGAACTGGAGAAAAAGGGAATTCTGCGCAACGTAAATCTGGAGGTGCGCTCCGGAGAGTTTGTGGGACTGATTGGGCCGAATGGCAGTGGGAAGTCCACATTGCTAAAGAGCATTTATCGCGTACTGAAGCCGCGTTCTGGATGGATCTCGCTCGATGGCGACGATTTATACAAGCTAACCTCACGCCAAAATGCTCAGCGAATGGCCGCAGTGCGGCAGGAGTCCTCTGTTGAATTCGATTTTTCGGTAACCGAAATCGTGAATATGGGACGTGCCCCCCACAAACGGCTATTTCAGTCCGATAACGCAGAAGACGTTCAGATTTGCGAAGAGGCACTACAGCGGGTAGGGATGCATACATATGCTGATCGCAGCTTTTTCAGTTTATCGGGCGGGGAGAAGCAGCGGGTGCTGATTGCCAGAGCTTTGGTACAGCAAGCCCAGTTCCTTGTCCTTGATGAGCCGACGAATCATTTGGATGTTCGATACCAGTTGCAGGTAATGGATCTGGTCAAAACGCTGGGAATTACGGTTTTGTCCTCGTTGCATGATCTCAATATCGCTGCGATGTACTGTGATCGTCTGTACGTGATCTGCGAGGGAGAAATCGTTACATCAGGGACTCCGGAAGAAGTCTTGACTCCCAAACTTATTCGGGATGTTTTCGGGGTAGAGACAGAAGTGACGACGCATCCCATTACAGGCAAAAAACATGTGTATTTCTACTCGGAAGCGATCCGTGTGAAGCCATCTAACCAGAAGATAATCAGTGGAGTCAACTGATAGGGGGCAAGTTGAGATTCTTTGATTTTTATAGGAAGGATGCCTAGGCGGCGTCCTTTTTTGTTAAGCCGACGGCACATGGATTGGATTTCAAATCATTTTTATCATACATTTGGCGAGCGTTTTGGCCAGTATCCGAGTCCTATCAAGCTCCCTTTCTTGCGTTCTGGGGGAAGCAAGCAATCTTCAGGAGGTATCTAAAGCATTATGACTGTCTATAGTTGCAGAATATGCAAATTCCGTTACGACGAGTGGCTCGGTGATACGAAAAATGGCGTCCCGCCCGGGGTGCCTTTTCCGCATTTGGCAGGTTCTGTGTGTACCGATTGTGGGATGAACGAGGAAGGACGGCACTTGCCGCTTCCTGAAACGAAGTACACAAACGTAGAAGCTACGTATTACGATCAGTTTGCCGGGAAGGCCAGCATCGCTTTTTATCGAAACTGGTTGTTGCAGGAAGCGGAGCAATCACCCATCTCCGTGCTGGAGCTGGGTGTTGGAACAGGGAGAATTGCCATTGAGCTGGCACGGAATGGCTTGTCCGTCTGCGGAATAGATTGGAGCCCGGATATGCTGGAGATGGCCACCAAAAAGAAACGGCGCATGTTAAAAGGGAAAGAAGAACTGCTGGAGCTGGTCGAACAAAATATGTGGGAGATGGAGCTTGATCGGCAATTTACGCATGTGCTTCTTCCGGAAGGGATTTTTCAGCAGGCCACCTGTAGAGACAAGCAACGTCAATTGCTCTCGGTCATTCACGATTACATAATGGAGGGCGGAACATTGGCAATTGACTTGCTTTTGCCTCCAGTAAAAAATCAATGGACAACGATGCAACGCAAATTCGTTTTCCCGGACCGAATGGTGTATCAAAAGGTGGAGGGGGAAACCTCGCTCTTGGATCAAAAGTTCCGTTACACGCTCACTTATGAGACTTTTCTTGATCAGATCGAGCAGCCAAGGTATCGCGTAGAGCGTGAGATGGCGTTGCTTTTGCCTACAGAGCTTGAGCTGTTATTGGAAGGATCAGGCTTTCACGTCACCTATAGCAAAGAGAATGTATACCACAAGCAAGACTTCGAACGAAGTCAAGCGGACGAGGGCTATGATATGGATCGTTGGCAGCATGGTGGGTATCCATTCGCTGAACCTGTCGGGATACCTGGTGGAGCTACTCGCTGGACGATTTTTGCGAAAAAAATTTCTTCCCCCACTTTGTAACAAAACGTCTGCTGCTGCATCTAACCATTATGATTGCGAGTGAAGGAGGTCGCGCCCTTGGAAAAATTGCAGCCAACGACAGATGCTGCATTTGAACAAATCATGAGGGAATATGGGACCCGTGTGCTTCGACTCGTCACTTTTTTGGTCAAAGATCGCAGCTTGGCAGAGGATATTACGCAGGATGTATTCGTCAAGGTGTATCGGCATCTTCCCCGCTTTCGGCAGGAGAGCAGCGTGCACACGTGGTTGTATCGAATCGCGGTAAATGAATGCAAAGGTTATTTGCGTTCTTGGTCGTTCCGTCATATCCTTCCCCGTTCGTGGATTAGACAGGATGGGGAGCTTTCTACAGAAAGTCTTGTGCTCGATCAAGCCGAGAGGGACCAGCTCGTAGCAGAAGTGCTGCAGCTTCCTCCGCTCTATCGCCAAGTGATTGCCCTTCATTACTACGCGGATTTATCCATCACAGAGGTGGCAGAGGTACTAGGGGTAACGGAAGGAACAGTCAGAACCCGGTTGCATAGGGCCAGACAGCAGCTGCGGCAGAGTATGGGAGAGGGGAGGGACTGGGAATGGACGAAAACCGATGGCTCACGGACTTAAAGGAACGGGCAGATCAGACCATTTTTCGTGATGTTCAATTCACTGCATCGATGGAAGAGCGAGTGCGTCAGAGGGTGAGGCCCGGGACAGGATGGATGGTTGGCTGGAGCAAAATAGCCTTGCCGGGTGTTGTGCTGACGATGGGCTTGCTATTGTGGTTCGGGCTCCTAATTCAGGAGGAGAGACATTCTTCACAGCACGAGGTAAGACCTTCACAACAAGAGACACAAGTACCCTCCTTGTTGCCAGGGGGCCAAATCGTCGAAGCGGATTTGTGGAAGGTGTCGCCTTCTTTGTCTTCCACTTACGACAATCAGTCCTTTTCTTATTTGGGAGAAAAGCCTGTCCGCATCATGACAGATCAGGGCGCTTTCTACGAAGGGCAGACGCAGCGTGTGATATGGCTATTGAATGGGGACTACGCACAAGAAGTAGAGATCGCTGCTTACAGCACCGATGGGACCCGTCTGTCATTGGGCAGCTACGAGGTTATGGACCCGTTATACGATGCAGATGGCCATTTTCCATCAGGGATCGTGTTGCCTGAACCGGGAAAATGGAAGCTGGAAGCAAGATCAGGAGGCAAACATCTTGGACAAGTTTTTGTCGAGGTGAAAAAAGGGATAGCACCTGCGAACCGGCAACTGGTCGGCCCTATCATTCAGCAGTATTTGGAGACGGAAAGTGGTAAGCTGGGGTGGCTGGGAAAACAACGCGAGATGAATGTCGAGCTCCTCGGAGTCGAAGCGCCAGATGCTGCGAAACGAACGGTATACGCGTGGGTAAAAATAACGGGAAACAATTCTTCCGCACTCAGTGCACCGATGGTCTTTCAAATCGTCTACAATGGGAAGGATTATCGGGTAACTGACTTCCAAATGCCCGAGGACGGCAGTAACTACCAGAGCAGCCTGCAAAAACTGTTTCCACCTAAAGTGCTGGAGCAAGTTAACAACCGATCAAAAACATAGTAAGAATGACAAAACGGACCTTTGCCTAAAAAAAGGTCCGTTTTAGCTTTTCATGTCTATCCGTATATTTGAGCGCCTATCGCCCAGTATGTCCCATCACGACGTGGCAGGCTATCAGCATTCGCAACCATCACTGGGGGATGTGAAACCTGTGTGAAGCCGCTTTGCTCCAAATAAGTGTGAAACGCTGCTTGCTCATCCGGTACATCTATTCGCACACGTCCGGTATGATGTTGTGTCAGGTTGTACAGGATATGTTCAGCCATGACGGCATTTTCTGCGACAATCGGCCCCGCGATAAGATTGACCGGGCCTTGAACAGCGAAGCCATACCCGATGATCTTGCCTGAGCAATTTTTGGCTACCAGACAGGTGCTAGCTTGTCTCATGCGTGTCTCGAGAAAATGAGAGCGTCTGCTACCCAGCGCTGCTTTGTCCAATTCAACCACGCTCGAGAAATCGTCTAACTCCATTGGCACCATTTCAAACTCGACATTGGCTTCGTTAGGCAGAGGTGCTTTAGGTACAAAGCGTTCAGCTATAAACTTCCGAATACGATCGACTGTCTCGAACCCGAGGTTTTTGTACAATGGCTCTCCTTCTGGAGTCGCAATAAGCATGATCGTTGTATCCGTAGAAACAGACGCCATGCAAGCCTTCATGAGCTCGCGGCCAAATCCTTTTCCTTGTGACGAGGGATGGACAATCACCATACCAATGCTGGCAAGCTTGTCTTCGTAGGGGATAATAGCCGTACTTGAAAGTAGGGTACCACTCGCATCTTTGTGACCGAATACTCTCCCGATAGACAGAATTGTGCGAATTTCCGCTTCGTCGTAATCCCAGCCTACGGAATCAGATAAGGCAATGAGTCCGGGAATATCCGATATCGTTAAGGAATGCAAGCAAGGGTCAACGCTGTTCACTTTGATCATTCTCCGTTTCTTTCTTTGTGTTCACGGCGGTATCGCCTAAGAAATCGTTTAATGCTTCCGCCACTTTTTTACGTGTAGCGGCCAAGCGGTTCGCAGCTCCATGCTCGTACAGCGGATCACTCCACCCGAAGCCGTCATGATGGAATCTTGGGATGACATGCACATGGAAATGAGTCAAATCGTTGAAAGCACCGCCGTTTTGACAAATGGTAATGCCATCGGGCTTGTACAACTTGGCAAGGGCATGGGACAGGGATGTGACTACCTCGCACACTTTTTGCATCGTTTGTTCATCCAAGTCTATCCAATCTACCAGATGCTGCTTCGGGAGGACGAGCGCATGACCTTCAGAAAAAGGATCGATATCCAAGAGGCACGCCACCCATTCGTTTTCAAAGACGATATGCGCTTCTTCAATTCCATGGGCCAACCGGCACCCTAAACAATCTGCTTTCTGTGGATTCATGGCTAGGCACCTCCATCTATGTACCACTTTAGCACAGGAAAAGTTTGGATACGAGAAAAAGGAGGCAAATGCCTGATTCTCTTTGGTTGCTCTTTATATCATCGGTTTGTTATAATTACTGTTAGTGTATTTTTTGCGAGGCGCAATCTGAACGTTTGAATGGATTCGCGTGGGAGGGAACGAACAACACATGGATCGTCGTGAAAGACAAAAAAGGATACGAAATTTTTCCATCATCGCCCACATTGACCATGGAAAGTCGACGCTGGCAGACCGCATTTTGGAGCTGACCGGTGCTTTGACTGCACGTGAGATGGAAGCCCAGTTTCTTGACACGATGGAGCTGGAAAAAGAGCGCGGGATTACGATTAAGCTGAATGCCGTGCGTTTGAACTATAAAGCAGATGACGGTGAGGAATACATTCTCCACCTGATTGACACCCCTGGACACGTCGACTTTACGTATGAAGTATCCCGCAGTTTGGCTGCCTGTGAAGGGGCGATCCTCGTCGTGGATGCAGCACAAGGGATCGAGGCCCAGACTTTGGCTAACGTGTATTTAGCGTTGGACAGCAACCTGGAGATCATTCCAGTTGTTAACAAGATCGACCTGCCTAGTGCAGAGCCTGAGCGCGTGAAGCAAGAGGTTGAGGACGTGATCGGTCTGGATGCCAGCGATGCGGTCCTGACTTCTGCCAAAGCGGGTATCGGGATTAAAGAAGTACTGGAAGCCGTTGTGCAAAAAGTACCTGCTCCAGAGGGAGACCCGGATGCTCCACTGCAAGCTTTGATTTTCGACTCCTATTTTGATGCGTATCGTGGCGTTATTGCCTCCATCCGTGTCATCAACGGAACCTTGAAAAAGGGTATGAAGATCAAGATGATGGCGACTGGCAAGTCGTTTGAGGTAACCGAAATTGGTACATCGACACCGCGTCAAACGCAAGTAGAAGAATTGACGGTCGGAGATGTAGGCTACGTAGCTGCTTCCATTAAAACAGTGGGAGACACCAGTGTGGGGGATACCATTACAGATGCGAATCGCCCTGCTCCTGAACCGCTACCTGGTTACCGCAAGATCAACCCGATGGTTTTCTGTGGTTTGTACCCAATCGAAACGAACGAGTACAACGATCTGCGCGATGCATTGGAAAAGCTCCAGCTAAACGATGCGTCCTTGCAGTTTGAACCGGAGACTTCCCAAGCACTTGGTTTTGGTTTCCGTTGCGGTTTCTTGGGACTTCTGCACATGGAGATCATCCAAGAACGTATTGAACGGGAATTCAACATTAATCTGATTACGACCGCGCCGAGCGTTATTTACCGCATTACCAAAACGAACGGCGAAGTATTCGAAATCGACAACCCGTCCAAAATGCCGGAAGCGCAAAAGATCGAAATGGTCGAGGAGCCTTATGTTACGGCGACTGTTATGGTACCGAAAGAATACGTCGGTGATGTTATGCAGTTGTGCCAAGGTAAACGCGGTGAGTTTCTTGACATGCAGTATATGGGTGAGAACCGTGTGCAGCTGAAGTACGACATGCCTTTGTCGGAGATCGTTTACGATTTCTTTGACATGCTGAAGTCGGGTACAAAAGGCTACGCATCCTTTGACTACGAGCTAGGTGGGTACAAAGCTTCCAAGCTGGTGAAAATGGATATTCTCCTCAACGGCGAAGTGGTGGATGCTCTGTCGTTTATCGTTCACAAAGACACGGCTTATCCTCGTGGAAAAGTCATCTGCGAAAAACTGAAGGAACTGATTCCACGTCAGCAATTCGAGGTGCCGATTCAAGCGACCATCGGACACAAGGTTGTCGCTCGTGAAACGATCAGTGCGTTGCGTAAAAACGTTCTTGCCAAATGTTACGGCGGGGACATCTCACGTAAGCGCAAACTGCTCGAAAAGCAAAAAGAAGGAAAGAAGCGCATGAAGTCTGTTGGTTCCGTAGAGGTACCACAAGAAGCATTTATGGCTGTATTGCGCATGGATGATAAGAAGTAGGCCTGACCTTGTGTCAGGTCTTTTCCATTAAAGAGGTTGTCAAAAAATCGGCTTTTGATCACGAAGTAGTAATGAAAGTTGATTCGGCGTCGAAATTGGCGTTCACCTTCGAAGTCCGGTGCTCATGTAGGTCCCCTACACTCCGCTCCTCCTTCATCAGGTTCTCGCCATTTTCTCGGTGCTGAAAAGCCGACTTTTTGACTTTTCATTTTATCAATTTTTGGGAGGGAAAGGGACATGATGCCACAATCGGTTTACATTCACATTCCCTTTTGTACGAATAAATGCTACTACTGTGACTTCAACTCATTTGTGACGAACAATCCGCAGCTCATCTGGGATTATTTAGATGCGTTGAAAAGTGAAATGGAGCTCACATTCAGCCAACAGCCGATCGAGCAAGTGAAAACGATTTTTGTTGGTGGAGGGACGCCTACGTTTCTCGATCACGCCCAAATGCGCGCGTTTTTGGAAATCGTACAAAAGCAATTGGGCAAGTACTGGGCGGATGATATCGAGTTTTCGATGGAAGCGAATCCAGGAACGACAGATGTGGAAAAGCTGCGGATCATGCGTGAGCTGGGTGTCAATCGTTTGAGCTTTGGTGTGCAGTCCTTTGATGACGCGCTCTTAAAGCGACTGGGACGAATCCACGACCAGGAAGCTGTGTACCGCAGTATCGATAATGCGAAAAAAGTAGGCTTTGACAACTTCAGCATCGACCTGATGTTTGGATTGCCGGATCAGACAATGGACATTTTCCGTCAGACGTTGGACAAGGCGTTTGGGTTAGAAACCACCCATTTCTCCGCGTACAGTCTCAAGGTGGAGGAGAACACGCTGTTCCACACGCTCTATCAGAAGGATCAGCTGCCACTGCCATCTGAAGAAACAGAGCTTGAGATGTACATGGTATTAATAGAAGAGATGGAGCGGCATGGGTACAAGCAATATGAAATCAGCAATTTTGCAAAACCAGGCTTCGAGAGCAAACATAATAAAACCTATTGGCTCAATCGTGAATACTATGGGGTGGGTGCAGGTGCCCACGGCTATGTGTGCGGCCATCGACACGTGAATGCTGGACCACTTGCAATCTACATGCAGAAGTGCAAGGAAGGGCTGCCGCGTGTAGAACAATTCGAGGTACTGCGTGAGGATGCCATGGAGGAACAGATGATTTTGGGACTACGCTTGAGAGAAGGAGTTGACCTTTCAGCGTTTGCCTCCCGTTTTGGCGCAACTGTTCATGATGTTTTTGGGACAATAATAGAAGAAGAGATTGCCAAAGGAATGCTGGAAGAACAGAGCGGGTTTTTGAAGCTGACGAAACAGGGGCTTCCGCTCGGAAATGAGGTATTTGCGCGCTTTCTCCGTTAAGGACAAAGCGAAACTCGCGAAAAATGAGATTTTTTGTCTCTGGAACTAGCGCAAGCTCGTTGACAAATCCTTCTACTATTGATACCTTAGTATATAGATTTAGCACTCGATAAGCATGAGTGCTAACAATCCAACAGGAGGCGAGCGACATCCATGTTATCAGACCGTCAACAAATGATTTTGAACGCGATTGTCGATAATTACATTCATTCTGCCGAACCTGTTGGCTCCCGAACCATTTCCAAACGGGACGACATCGGATTCTCTTCGGCAACGATACGTAACGAGATGTCTGATTTGGAGGAGCTGGGATACTTAGAACAGCCCCACACATCGGCGGGACGTGTTCCTTCTACAAAAGGATACCGCTTCTACGTCGATAACCTGATTCAGCCCCATCTTTTGGAGGAAGCTGAGTTGGGTAAACTAAAACAGTTGTTTGCCGAACGTATTCTTCACGCAGAACAAGTGGTAGAGTACACTGCCCAAATTCTCTCTCAGTTGACAAACTACACGGCGATTGTCTTGGGTCCAGAGATTTTTGAGCATCGGTTAAAACATATTCAAATCGTTCCTCTCAATCCTGAACAGGCTGTCGCGATTGTGGTGACACATACCGGACGAGTGGAGAACAAGCTGATCGATCTTCCAGAAGGCATTGGTGCCGGGGAAATCGAGAGACTCGTCAATCTGTTGAATGCAAAGCTGAGCGACGTGCCACTATGGCAGCTTCGGCAGCGTCTTTATCAAGAGATTTCCGGTGAAATGCAACGTCATACGGAGCAGTATGAAGAAATTCTTCAGCTCCTCAACAACTCGCTGACACAAGAAGAAGAACGAGTATACTTACGCGGTGCGACCAAGATCATGAATCAGCCAGAATTCCGAGACGTGGATAAAGTCAAGGATATTCTCGAGCTATTGGAGCAGCACGATCAATTGATGAATGTGATCGGCATGCAGGGTGATGGTCTCACGGTACGCATCGGACAGGAAAACCAGCTAGACGCGATTAAGCAATGCAGTATTATTACCACTTCTTATTCGCTTGGAGGCAAGCCGGTCGGAATGGTGGGGATACTTGGTCCGACGCGAATGGAATATGGCAAGGTCATTACTGTGCTCAACCATTTGGCGGAAGGCCTATCGCGTATGCTGACTTCGCAGTTTGAGAAATAAATGGAGTGAATGGCTAAAAAGTCTTTTGACTGAGAAAAGCCGCCAGGAGGTAGTGACGTTGAGCGAGGAAAAAGTAACGCAAGACCCGACTCTCGAAGAAGAACAAGTAGCAAAGGATGCAGACCAAGCGGAAGCAACCGAGATGAACTGGGAGCAAGAGGCTGCTCACTGGAAGGCTCAGGCTGAGGATCACCAAAACCGCATGCTGCGCGCCATGGCCGATATGGATAACCTTCGCCGCCGTGTTCGCAAAGAGCAGGAAGATCTGGCTAAATACGCTTCTCTTAAAATCGTGGAAGAGCTTCTGCCAGTTCTCGATAACTTCGAGCGAGCACTTGCCGCTGACAAGGAATCCATGACAGTAGACTCCCTCTTGGAGGGTGTAAACATGGTATATCGTCAGATGGTCCAAGTTTTCGATAAAGAAGGCTTGGCTGCAATCGAGGCAAAAGGAAAACCATTTGACCCTCACATCCATCAGGCGGTTATGCAAACACAAGACCCTGAGTTTGACCCAGGCGTTGTGGTAGCCGAGCTGCAAAAAGGATATATGTTCAAAGACCGCGTCGTTCGTCCGGCGATGGTTCAAGTGAACGAGTAATCTCAAATAAGCTAAATTCACTAGACGTATAGTGTTAGGAGGACATTTTGTATGAGTCGCGTAATCGGAATTGACTTGGGAACAACCAACTCTTGTGTAGCAGTTATGGAAGGCGGCGAGCCAGTCGTTATTGCCAATGCGGAAGGAAACCGCACCACACCATCCGTGGTAGCATTCAAAAACGGCGAGCGCATCGTTGGGGAAGCGGCAAAACGCCAAGCGATCACCAATCCAGACAATACCGTAATCTCCATCAAGCGCCACATGGGTAGCACCCATAAAGAAACGCTGGAAGGCAACCAGTACACACCTGAGCAAATCTCTGCTATGATCCTGCAAAAGCTGAAAGCAGACGCTGAAGCCTACCTCGGTCAATCTGTGACGCAGGCAGTGATTACGGTTCCAGCTTACTTCAATGACAGCCAACGCCAAGCAACAAAAGATGCTGGTAAAATTGCTGGCTTGGAAGTACTGCGTATCGTGAACGAACCAACCGCAGCTGCACTAGCATACGGTATGGAGAAAACAGAAGATCAAACCGTTCTCGTATTCGACTTGGGCGGCGGTACCTTTGACGTATCCATTCTCGAATTGTCCGATGGCTTCTTCGAAGTAAAAGCGACTTCCGGTGACAACAAGCTGGGCGGAGACGACTTCGACGATGTTGTCATGAACTACCTGGTGAGCGAATTCAAAAAAGAGCATGGCATCGACCTGTCCAAGGATCGCATGGCTCAACAACGTTTGAAAGACGCTGCGGAAAAAGCGAAGAAAGACCTCTCCGGCGTATTGACTACGACCATTTCCCTGCCGTTCATTACAGCAGATGCAACAGGTCCAAAGCACTTGGAGATGAACCTGACTCGTGCGAAGTTCGAAGAGCTGTCTGCTGAACTGGTTGAGCGTACCATGGGCCCAACTCGTCAAGCGCTGAAAGACGCTGGTCTGACTCCAAGCGAACTGGATCGCGTTATCCTGGTGGGTGGTTCTACTCGTATCCCAGCGGTACAAGAAGCAATCAAGAAATTTACAGGGAAAGAACCACATAAAGGTGTGAACCCAGACGAAGTAGTAGCACTGGGAGCGGCTGTTCAAGCGGGCGTACTGACTGGTGACGTGAAAGACGTCGTTCTTCTCGACGTAACTCCACTGTCCCTCGGTATCGAAACATTGGGTGGCGTATTCACCAAGCTGATCGATCGCAACACGACGATCCCAACAAGCAAGTCCCAAGTGTTCTCTACAGCTGCGGACAACCAAACATCTGTAGAAATTCACGTTCTCCAAGGGGAGCGTCAAATGGCAGGCGACAACAAATCGCTCGGACGCTTCAACTTGTCCGATATCCCGCCAGCGCCACGCGGTATCCCGCAAATCGAAGTATCCTTCGATATTGACGCGAACGGTATCGTAAACGTGCGTGCAAAAGACCTGGGTACAGGTAAAGAGCAACGTATCACGATCACTTCTAACTCCGGTCTGTCCGACGATGAGATCGATCGCATGGTAAAAGATGCTGAGTTGAATGCAGAAGCGGACAAACAACGCAAAGAGCAAGTAGAAGTTCGCAACGAAGCTGACCAACTCGTCTTCACGACTGAGAAAACACTGAAAGAAGTAGAAGGCAAGATCGACCAAGCTGAAATCGACCGCGCTAACGCTGCGAAAGATAAAGTGAAAGCTGCTCTGGAAGGCGGCAACATCGAAGAGATCAAGACAGCGAAAGATGAACTGTCCGAGATCATCCAACAAATTTCGGTGAAGCTCTATGAGCAGGCTGCACAAGCACAAGCGGCACAAGGTGGCGACGCTGAAGGTCAAGAGCCGAAGAAAGACAATGTCGTTGATGCTGACTACGAAGTGGTAGACGATAAAAAGTAACACGCTGGAACTGTGAGGGGAGAGATTTCTTCCCTCACTTCCCACGATGTGACCCATGAAAGTCAAAGTCACGGAATGCTGACTTTGACTTTTTTTCAAGTCTGTCACATGCTATGATAACAGTTGACTGTCATGGGAGTGATGTAGGAGATGAAACGTGATTTATACGAGGTTCTGGGCGTAGCAAAGGACGCGGACGCTGATGAAATCAAAAAAGCGTATCGCAAGCTGGCACGTCAGTACCATCCGGATGTAAATAAAGAGGCTGACGCGGAAGAAAAGTTCAAAGAAGTTAAGGATGCGTACGACATCCTGTCCGAGCCACAAAAGCGTGCGCAGTATGACCGTTTTGGTCACCAAGACCCGAATCAGGGCTTCGGTGGCGGAGGTTTTGATGGATCAGGCATGGGCGGCTTCGGAGATATTTTTGATATGTTCTTCGGTGGTGGCGGCAGACGTTCGAATCCAAATGCACCGCGCAAAGGATCTGATCTGCAATTTGGCCTCAGCATTGAATTTATCGACGCGATTTTTGGAAAAGAAACCGACGTGGAAATTCCAAAAGAAGCAGAATGCGATACGTGCCTTGGTTCTGGTGCGAAGCCTGGTTCCGGTGTAGATACATGTAAGACTTGTAGCGGTACAGGACAGCAAGAAGTGGTGGCGAACACGCCATTCGGCCGAATCGTCAATCGCCGTGTTTGCCAGACTTGCGAAGGCAAAGGGAAAGTTGTCAAAGAAAAATGTTCAACTTGCCGTGGTAGTGGACGTGTCAAGGTACGCCGCAAAATTCATCTCAACATCCCAGCAGGTGTGGACGATGGAGCACAATTGCGCGTAACAGGCGAGGGAGAACCGGGCGCAAACGGTGGACCTCCTGGCGATTTGTACGTCGTATTGCGTGTCAAAAGTCATGAGTTTTTCGAGCGTGAAGGAAATGATATTTACTGTGAGGTTCCGCTTACTTACGCACAGGCAGCACTTGGAGATGAGATCGAAGTGCCGACTGTTGATGGTCGCGTGAAGTTGAAGATCCCGGCGGGTACCCAAACAGAGACATTCTTCCGCTTGCGTGGAAAAGGTGTTCCGCATTTGCGTGGAAACGGCCGCGGAGATCAGCATGTGAAAGTGCGCGTCATTACGCCGACCAAGCTGAGCGATAAACAAAAGGAATTGTTGCGTGAGCTCGCCGAACTGTCTGGTGAAAAGCCAGGACAGCATGGGGGAGAAGACGAAAGCTTTTTCGAAAAAATGAAACGGGCATTCCGCGGCGAGTAATCCGTCGCGGTTTTGTCCGCTTTTTGCCTAATGTTTCGTGTAGCGAAGCCGATTAAATGAAAAGCCCAATTGGGAGCTTATGTGGGGAGTGGTAGATTCGTGAAATGGTCAGAAATCAGTATCCATACTACAGCGGAGGCTACGGAGGCGGTGTCAAGCCTCTTGTATGAATTGGGTGCCAATGGTGTCGTAATTGAAGACCCGGAGGTGCTTTATCGTGAGTGGGATACCCCCTTTGGCGAAATCTACCAGCTTTCTCCTGATGATTTTCCGGCCGAGGGCGTATTCGTTAAAGCATACCTGCCGGTTGACAGCAGCGAACTGCTAGACGTTGTAGAAGAGCTGAAAGAGCAATTGGCGCAGTTGATCGAGTACGGTTTGGACATCGGCAAGGCATCGATTGCTGTAAACGATGTTCACGAAGATGAATGGGCCCACGCCTGGAAAAAATATTACAAACCGGTTCACGTGTCTGATCGCATGACGATCAAGCCAGTATGGGAAGAGTACGTGCCGAAGCATCCGGATGAGATCATTATCGAGATGGACCCAGGCATGGCATTTGGAACAGGTACACATCCGACGACCATTCTTTGTCTGCGAGCACTTGAGAAGTATCTGGCGAAAGGCGATCAGGTGTATGATGTTGGGACAGGCACAGCTATTTTGAGTATTGCAGCTATCAAGCTCGGAGCAAAAGATGTGCTGGCGATGGACTTGGATGAAGTAGCTGTACGCTCTGCACAGGCCAATACAGAATTAAATGGTGTGCATGAGCATATCAACGTGAGACAAAACAACTTGCTCGACGGCATCGAGGAGCAGGTGGAAGTGGTCGTGGCTAACATTTTGGCTGAAGTCATCGTGCGTTTCACCGACGATGTATTCCGCGTGTTGAAGCCAGGTGGCACCTTTATCTCGTCAGGTATTATTGCTGCACGTGAAGCGGATGTGAAAGCGGCGTTGGCGGCTTCAGGTCTTGAGGTCGTGGAAACCATTTTCATCGATGACTGGGTAGCAATTGTAGCAAAAAAACGATAGAATAGTGGGGTTGGCGAGATGCAACGATATTTTGTCGAGCCACATTCCTTTACTGAGAATGAGCTAACGATTGTCGGGGACGATGTACACCATATCGTAAATGTAATGCGTGCTCGGGAAGGCGAAGAAATCATCGTTTCTGATGGAGCGGGCAGGTCGGCACGGGCCAAGCTTGTCTATCTTTCTGCCAAGGAAGTACGAGCAGAAGTAATCGAAATGCTTCAAGAAGAACGAGAACTGCCGATCCGGGTCACAATTGGTCAGGGGCTTCCAAAAGGCGAGAAGCTGGAGTGGATTTTGCAAAAGGGGACGGAACTTGGGGCGTACTCTTTTTTTCCGTTTTCTTCTGAGCGAACCATTGTAAAGCTGGACGCCAAAAAAGAAGCGAAAAAACTGGAGCGTTGGCGCAAAATTGTTAAGGAGGCTGCTGAACAGTCTCATCGTGCTGTTTTGCCAGAGCTTTTATCTCCTGTTTCTTTTCGTGAGATACTTCATGCTGGCCAGTCGTATACGCATTGCGCAATTGCCTATGAAAAAGAAGGCAGTACCACAATTCATCAAGTGCTGGAAGAGATGACTGCGGGCGATTCACTTCTCGTCCTCGTTGGACCGGAGGGAGGCTTCTCTCCTGAGGAAGTGGCGCAAGCAGAGAGCAAAGGGTTTCGGACGGTTTCCTTAGGCCCGCGCATTTTGCGCACGGAAACGGCAAGCCAGTACGTTTTGGCCTGCGCTTCCTATCAGTTTGAACGAAAGGCTTCATCACTTCGCAAAGGATGAGCAGGAACGAAACAGTCATGACCGTTTCGTTGACCGCAAGCGGTCACATCCACTTTTATGAAAAACGTCGAGACGTTTTTCACGGAAAAGGAGGAATGGCAATGTCTACCGTTGCTTTTCATACATTGGGCTGTAAAGTAAACAGCTATGAAACAGAGGCCATCTGGCAATTGTTCAAGGCAGACGGCTACGAGAGAGTCGACTTTGAACAAGATGATGCAGATGTTTACGTCATTAATACTTGTACGGTTACGAACACGGGAGATAAGAAGAGCCGCCAGGTGATTCGTCGTGCGATTCGCCGGAATCCTGAGGCGATCGTAGCAGTAACTGGCTGCTATGCGCAAACCTCTCCAAGTGAGATTGCGCAAATTCCCGGTGTAGATATCGTAGTTGGTACACAAGGGCGCGAGAAGCTGATCGAGTACGTGGATCAAATTCGTGCAGAACGCAAGCCGATCAACGCAGTAGGCAACATTATGAAAGCTCGCGAATTCGAAGAGCTGGATGTTCCTAACTTCACGGATCGCACACGTGCTTCCCTCAAGATTCAAGAGGGCTGCAACAACTTTTGTACGTTTTGTATTATTCCTTGGGCGCGCGGTCTGATGCGTTCCCGCAAACCGGAAAGCGTCGTCGAACAGGCACAAAAGCTGGTGGAAGCGGGCTATCTGGAAATCGTTTTGACTGGGATTCATACAGGTGGATACGGTGAGGATTTGGAAGACTACAATTTGGCCAAGCTGTTGATTGACCTTCACCAAGTGGAAGGCCTCAAGCGCATCCGCATCAGTTCCATCGAGGCGAGCCAAATCACCGATGAAGTGATTGAGGTCATCAACAACTCCGATCGTGTCGTTCGCCATCTGCATGTACCGCTGCAAGCGGGCGATGACGAAGTGTTGAAACGCATGCGCCGCAAGTATACGACTGCTGAGTTTTACGAAAGAATGGTCAAAGTACGCGAAGCATTGCCAGGAGCAGCGATTACAACAGACGTCATCGTAGGCTTCCCGGGTGAGACCGAAGAGCAATTCTGGAACGGATACGAGTTTATGAAGAAAATCGGTTTTGCCGAGATGCACGTATTCCCGTACTCCATGCGTACAGGTACACCAGCAGCCCGTATGACGGATCAAATTCCTGAAGAAGAAAAGAACGAGCGCGTAGCGAAGCTTCTGGAACTCAATCAGGAATTGACCTTGGCATACTCGAAGAAATTCGTAGGAGATGTACTGGAAGTCATTCCGGAGCGTCCGTTTAAAGAAGCACCTGACAGCGGTCTTCTCATGGGCTACTCCGATAACTACCTGAACGTTGTATTCCCTGGCGATGAGAGCATGATCGGCAAGATTTGCAAGGTCAGACTGGACGAACCAGGCTCGGAATACTGCAAAGGAACTTTTGTCCGCGTAGTGGAAACAGAGGCGCTGCCTTTTCTAAAGGAGCGAGCTATATGAGGGAGATATCGGCAGGAGGCGTTGTATACCAGAAGCAAGACACAGAGTACATGCTCCTATTGATTGAAGACCGCTATGGCAAAGTAACACTCGCAAAAGGGAAGCAGGAGATGGGTGAGACCATCGAAGAAACGGCTCTGCGCGAAGTTTTGGAAGAAACAGGCGTAGCCGGACGACTGGGGTCCAAGCTCGACATGATCACCTACGAGTATACGCATCCGGTAACGGGCGAATCCATCGACAAAGAAGTCCATTATTATTTGGTGGAAGCTTACAACACAGAGATCACCGTACAGTTGGAAGAAATCAATGATGTTCATTGGCATCCAGCAAAGGAAGCTTGGGATTTGCAACTGCAACGAGGATACCGTAACAATGACAGCATTCTTCGCCTTGCATTCGAACAATTAGGGATAGAGGTGTAGTTCTATGAACATGAACAAATATATCGACCACACGCTGTTGAAGCCTGATGCTACACAAGAGATGATTGACAAGCTTTGCCAAGAAGCAAGAGAGCACGACTTCATGTCTGTATGCGTAAACCCTTATTGGGTAAAACGCTCTGCTGAACTCCTGGCAGGCTCTGATGTGAAAGTGTGTACGGTTATCGGGTTCCCTCTGGGAGCAAGCACGATCGAGTCCAAAGCAGCCGAAACCCGCGATGCGATTGCAAACGGAGCGACTGAGGTAGATATGGTGCTGAACGTAGGTGCCCTGAAATCCGGCGACCTGGAAACTGTCAAAAATGACATCGCTGCTGTGAAGCAAGCTGCTGGCGATATTCTCTTGAAAGTGATTCTGGAGACTTGCCTCTTGACCGAAGAAGAAAAAGTAGTAGCGTGCAAGCTCTCCGTAGAGGCTGGTGCTGATTACGTTAAAACCTCCACAGGGTTTTCAACAGGTGGAGCAACGGTTGAAGATATCGCCCTGATGCGTAAAACCGTAGGACCAAATGTAGGCGTAAAAGCGTCTGGTGGTGTTCGTGACGGTGAAACAGCGGTTGCGATGATCGAAGCAGGAGCGAGCCGTATCGGTACGAGCTCCGGTGTTTCCATTGTAACTGGAGCAAAAACAACAGGCAGCGGATACTAATACGAAAGAAAGCCTGGCCGAGGTAAGGCCGGGCTTTTTCCGTCCTGCATGCTGATGTTCCTATAGAGAGAGGATAGGGAGCGGGGAGGAGATTAGCAAAATGAAATTTGTTAAAGGAATCGTCATCCTGTTGGCTTTTTATGGAGTAGGCGTAGCGGCGAGCAAATGGCTGCATATTCCCCTGCCCGGTAACCTGGTGGGAATGCTGCTGTTAACACTGGGACTGTGTATGGGATGGATACGAATGGATTGGGTGGAGCAAGCGGGTACTTTTCTAATCCGACACATGCTGCTCTTTTTCGTACCGATTATCGTCGGGGTCGCATCCTATTTAAACGTATTCACGCAAAATCCATTGCCAATCATACTATCGATGGTTCTCGGTCCATTGCTAGTCATGCTTGTGACTGGTGTGGTTGTGCAATGGTATTTGAAGCATCATAAACAAAAATCAGATTCGTCCTTGCAGCAAGAGGGGAGGACTCTGGATGCTTAGTCAATTTTTCGCCATTTTGGTATCGATAGCAGGGTACAAAGGGGCAACAATGATCAACGCTCGATTCCAACGATTGCAGCCTCTACTGGTGGCTGTGATCTTGGTCTGGACCTTGTGGTGGGCGTTTAGCGGCGATTGGGAGGCATTTGCTGCAGGAGGCCAGTGGATTTCCTTTTGGCTCGGCCCTGCAACCGTGGCACTCGCTATTCCGCTTGCGAAACAGATCAAGGAGTTTGCGCATATTTGGCGCGGTGTTTTGCTTGGTGTATGTGCAGGCTGTGCAGTTGCAATCATCGTCGTTATCGCGGTTCATTGGTGTCTGGGTTCAGATGAGCTCGTATACAAAAGCATGCTTAGCAAATCCGTGACCACCCCGATCGCGTTAGAGCTGAGTCGTTCCATAGGTGGGGAACCTGCGCTTGCGGCCTTTTTTACCGCGTTGACAGGGATGGTCGGTGTGATGATTGCCCGTCCTGTTCTCAAATGGGGAAAAATCACTGACGATTGGGCAATCGGGATCGCTATCGGTACGAGTGCACACGCCATTGGTACGGCCAGCTTGAATCGCGTTTCTCCTGTTCAAACGGCAGCGTCAAGTGTCGCAATGATCGTGGCAGGCGTCATTACTTCCATCTACTTGATACCATTTTCTTTCTGAAGGTGAAGTCAGTAGGACGATGCTTATCAGGGATCAGCCATTGAATAAACCGGGCAATCTGCGGGACGAATGGCAGCGCGACCAACGAGCAGACGAGATTGAAGATCGTCTGTGAATGGGCGATCTGCATAGAAGGACTATCCGTTAAAAATGCACTGACGAGGGCAAGCTGGGAAAGAAACGGTAAAAAAACAATCGCACCTGCAACGTTGAAGAGCGTATGGCACCATGCGACCTGCTTGGATGCCGTATTCGTGCCAATCGCAGCGATGACAGCGGTAAAGCAAGTTCCGACGTTCGCTCCCAATACGATGGCGAGTGCCGTTTCCATCGAAAGAATTTGATGGCTGAGCAGGCCCATCGTGATTACGGTCGTAGCGGAACCGCTATGAATGAGAGCGGTGAAAATGATCCCGGTCATCAAACCGATCCAAATGGAATGCCTGCTCTCCAGAAAAAGCGAACGAAACGTCTCAGACTGCTCCAAAGGCTTTGCCATGACTTTCAACGTATCAATACCGAGGAAGATCAGTCCGAAGCCGGCGACGACGAGACCAATGCAACGAATGTTTCGGCGCGGCATCAGCCATAGAGCCACTCCGATGAGAAGCATGGGGATGGCAAACGACTCGAGCTTGAGCGCAACCAGCTCCGTTGTCACTGTCGTGCCCAGATTGGTTCCCAATATGATGCCGACGGTTTGTGTGAACTGGATGATGCCTGCGTTCGTCAGCCCAATCGTCAGGACGGTTACCGCACTGGAGCTTTGCAAGACAAAAGTAGCGAAGAGACCAATCCAGAAGCTATGGAGTGGGGTACGTGTAAATCGCCCCATCCATTCTTCCATTTTTTTGCCGGCGAGGTTTTGAAAGCCGGAGCGCATGGCGTACATACCGATAAGAAAAAAAGTGAGCCCAAAGGTAAAAGGGGCGAGGATGGAGACTATCACAAGATACGTTCCTCCCTGTCCATTTTTAGCAAGTTACTATAACGCTATGCCTGTACAAGGGCAAGCATGACAAGAGGAGGAATTGCTGTATGGCACGTGTGCTATTGAATCAACATCGGAAAAAGCGGCTAGAAGTAGGACATCCGTGGATTTTTCAATCAGAGGTATTGGAAATTCAAGGGGATGTAGAACCAGGTGAAATCGTCGAGGTCACCAATCACAAAGGACATTTTTTGGCAAAGGGCTACATCAACCCAGCTTCACAAATGATCGTGCGCATTTTGAGCTACGACCAAAAGGAAGAGATCAACTACGACTTTTTCTTGCGCAAAATCAAGCAGGCGGCAGAATTCCGGACGAGATTTGTGGACAACCCGCGTGCTTGCCGTGTCATTTACGGGGAAGCAGACTTTTTGCCAGGACTCATCGTCGATCGCTACGAAGACACATTGGTTGTCCAAGTTCTCTCGTTGGGGATGGAGAAGCGCATCGATTGGATTCGGGATGCACTCGTAGAGGTATTTGCACCGGCAGGTATTTATTTGCGCAATGATGTACCTGTCCGTGAACTGGAAGGGCTGACTCAAGGCAAAGAAGTCCTGTACGGAGAGTGTCCGCGTGAGGTATTGATCGAAGAAAACGGATTGAAATACTATGTCGATATCATAGAGGGGCAAAAGACCGGCTTTTTCTATGATCAGCGGGAAAATCGCGCTTCCATCGCGCCATTGATGAAAGGCTGGGGCGAAAAGCACGGCATTACCCTGACGAGCATGGAAGTAGACGGCGAGACAAAGCAGGTGCCAGTAGACAAGCGCGGTAAAGTGGTCAAAAATCCGTTTTGGGATGGCGCTGAGGTATTGGAATGCTTTACACACACAGGTTCCTTTACCCTGAATGCTTGCAAGCACGGTGCGAAAAAAGTGACAGCTCTCGATATTTCCGAGCACGCCATCGAAACAGCGAAGCGTAACATTACACTCAATGGCTTTTTGCATCGCGTTGATTTTGTGGTGGCCAATGCGTTTGATTACTTGCGCGAAAATGTAGAGGCGGGTAAGAGCTGGGATGTGGTCATTCTTGACCCGCCAGCGTTCGCGAAATCGCGTGGAGCAGTGAAAGGCGCTTGCCGCGGTTACAAAGATATTAACTTAAACGGGATGAAGCTCGTTCGTCCAGGCGGATTTCTCGTTACAGCGTCTTGCTCGTACCATATGTCACCTGAGCTGTTCCTGCAAACGATTCAAGAAGCAGCGGTCGATGCGAAAAAGATATTGCGCCTGATTGAATGGCGAGGCGCGGGCAAGGATCATCCACAAATCAGTGGGGCTGACGAAGCTCATTACTTGAAATTTGCCATCTTTGAAGTAAGAGATCGTCGATAGAGAAAAAGAAAAACAGCGTCCGCTTAAGAACGGCGCTGTTTTTCTTTTCGGTTTCAGACTGAGTTAAGACTTTGGTTTTTCAAAAATCAATTCGAAGTATTTGGCCATACCGTCGCCCCCGATGCTTGGAGCAAAGATTTGCACCAAACGCCAGCCTTCCTTGGCGTGCTCGTGGACAACGGTCTGATAATCTTCTTTTGGTTGGCGTCGAAAAGAGGACAGCTCAACTCGGACGAATTTGTATTCAAACATGTTCTTTCCCCCCGCTTGTATCGTCTCTCTTTTTATACGCGCGAGGAGCGGAAAGAGTTGCAAAAAGAATGTGAATCATTTCGAATCAAGAAATAAGTGCTCATGACAATTGCCTGTCATTTTTTACACGCCTGACGAGCTCGAGAGCCTGCTTGAACCCTAGTTCCTTGCCTAAAAAGACTTGTCCTTCGGCGGGGGTAGAAGCGCGGGCCTGGCTTAAGTTCTGAAGCTCGTGGGTCAAGAGATGCTCGACCAGATATAGCTGTACCTGACCAATTTCCCGTTCACTTTTCCGATCACGCTCCTTGAACTTAGCCCGCAGTTGACTTTCCTCTACGTACTTGTCAATATCATCCTCCAAAAAACGTGACGCATTGCAGATGATATGGCGGTAGTCATCCGTCTTAGAGGGAATGGTACGGATGGTGTGACCGAGATGGGCGAGGAGAAATTTGTTCAAGACGATTGGGTCACGGGTGTAGTTGTTATGCAGCAGCGAATATTCCCCCAAGAAAGAACCGCTGTCCTTATCGTAGCTGTGCAATAATGTGTAAGAAGAGCAGTACGTGCAGTACAGTAAATAATCTCTCATGGAAATCCCTCCAAAAATAGCTCCATGACAGGAATTTTATTTATATGGTATGAGAAAAAACGTAAGCAGGTGATACTTGCTTCTCTTGTTTTTGGCGTTTGGTTTGTGTATGCTAAATGACGGGCTCGGCCCGGTAAATAGAGCAGATGTTGGGCTTTTGCATAGCATAGGAGAGAGTAGAAACTGGGTAGACTCTCCGTTTTTGTGCGGAGGGGAAAGGAGCATGACACAGATGGGTAATCAAAAGATTCGACTGGGCATTATTTATGGAGGAAAATCCTCAGAGCATGAAGTTTCATTGCGTACGGCCATGTCCATTATTCAGGCTGTAGATGCAAATAAATATGAGGTAACCCCTGTGTACGTTCAATTGGATGGCTCTTGGGTGACTGGGGAAACACTGGCTGGTCAACTGCCGGATAAGATCGAAGCGTTGCGCTTGTCGGCAAAAACACCAGCTATTACCGAGGCAACAGAGACAGGGCAAGAACTGGCGATCGCAAGCAAGCCAGGATCGCTGTTTGCCATGAATGAGCAAATGGATGTTGTTTTCCCTGTGATCCACGGACCATTTGGCGAAGATGGGACGATCCAGGGACTGTTGGAATTGGCGAATATCCCGTATGTGGGAACCGGAGTTATGGCTTCCGCTGTCGGAATGGATAAATGGATGATGAAGACCGTCTTTGCACAGGCTGGACTTCCACAAGTGAAATATGTAGGCTTTCTGCGCTCGCAATGGGAAAAAGGCCAGGATGATGTCATGGATCGGATCGAGCGTGAACTCGGCTATCCGTGTTTCGTCAAACCGGCGAATATGGGCTCCAGCGTAGGGATTAACAAAGCGAAAAATCGTGAGGAGCTCAAACACGCATTAGATGTAGCTGCCAAATTCGACCGCAGATTGATTGTGGAAGAGTTCGTTCAAGCACGTGAGTTGGAGATTGGCGTTTTGGGGAATGAAGAGCTGATGACATCTGTCGTTGGGGAAGTCATTGCCGCGAAAGAATTTTACGATTATGAAGCAAAGTACAAAGGGGCGGGAACAGAACTCTCCATTCCTGCCATCGTTCCCGAGCATGTATCCGGACAAATCGCGGAAATAGCCAAGCAAGCATTCCAGGCACTCGATGGCTCTGGCCTTTCCCGCATAGACTTTTTCTGGGATGAGAAAAACGACAAGCTCTATATCAACGAAGTGAATACGATGCCAGGCTTTACGCCGTTTAGCATGTATCCAATGCTTTTCCAAGCTGCGGGTGTGAGCTACAGCGAGCTGATCGATCGCCTGGTGCAACTTGCTATCGAGCGACATGCGGATAAAGGTCGCAACGTTGTAGATGCGGAAGAGTTGGAATAACTATGAGAAAAAAGATGCTGATGAATCGGCATCTTTTTTCTTTTTGTGTAGGAGGGAGGAACTAATTTCGGTCAGCCGATCTCTCCTAACTGTATAAGATGAATATTATTGCTTGAAATGAGAATGATAATCGTTTACATTATTTATGGGACGTTTTACCAGTTATGTAAGTCACTATGCTTGGATAAAAAAATTGGATCAAGCAAGAGGAGAGGTAACATGTTTGTAGTCAAGCATATCGCAGAGCATGCAACGATGCAGAGCTTTCTCAATTGTTATCTCCGAGAAACAGGTAGGGGCGAGTGGATCAATCGGAAAGACGAGATTACGAAGCATCTAACGAAAATCATACAGCCGAGTACAACAGGTACGTACCTTCATTGCGAACTCCCGCATCAGGGGATATCCCTCTATGTCGGTGTCAAATATCATTCGGTGACAGGCAGGCATTTGTTTCATTATCCAGCTTGCTACCGAAGTGGTGACTGTTCTCGTTTCGTTCAGGCGGACTATTTGACATTAGCGGTTCTTTTGATAAAAGAGTTAACGCTTCAGCATGGGGAAAATGCAGTTCCAGATGAATTAGTCTTGCGTATGATTCAAAGTTGCCAAAGCATTGAGAAATTTGTTAGGACTCGCAAAAGCAACGCGGAGATTTTATATGGGGTGGATCAAAGCTTCATCGAAGCTGAGCAGGCACTTTTGTTCGGTCATTTGTTCCATCCAACACCGAAGAGTCAGCAAGGAATTCCTGAGGCCAAGCAAGCTTTGTATGCACCGGAGTGTTGCGGGAAGTTTCAACTCCATTTGTTTGCTGCCCATCCGTCGATTGTTCACGAAAAATCTGGGTTAACAGAATCCGCTTCGCAATTACTGAAGGGCGAGTTTCCTTCGATATCTGATGTCGATCCATCATTTTCAATCGTCCCGATTCATCCGCTTCAAGCAGAATGGTTGCTTGAACAGGTAGCCGTTCAATCCTTGATCGAGAAAGGGTTGCTTCTATACCTGGGCCCAGCGGGTGAGGAGTATATGGCAACATCCTCTCTTCGAACGGTTTATCATCCTGAAAAGAAATACATGCTCAAGCTGTCCGTCCCAATCAAAGTTACGAATTCTTTACGGATCAACAAGTTAAGTGAAATGGAGATTGGTTTAGAGGCGAAGCAACTTTTTGAAACAGGGATCGGTGAAGTGAGTCGCAAGTATCCAGGCTTTGGCTTTATCTCTGATCCGGCTTATATCACGGTCACGTTTGATCAGGCGAAAGAAACGGGATTTGAAGTGATCCTGCGTGATAATCCCTTTATGGGGAGTAATGCTCGGCAAGTCACACAAATCGCTGCGCTCGTGCAAGATCCACTTCCTGGTTACAAAAGTAGGTTGGCAACGATCATTCACCATTTGGCACAAAAGGAAGGTAAGACACTGGAAGTAGTTAGTTTGGAATGGTTTAAGCGGTATGTAGATATTTCATTGAAACCAATGGTATGGCTCTATCTAAAGTACGGAATCGGCTTGGAAGCCCATCAACAGAATAGTGTGGTCACTCTTAAAGACGGATACCCGGATCAGTTCTATTATCGTGATAATCAAGGCTACTATTTCTCAGAATCGATGCAAGAAGTATTAGAGGCAGAATTGCCTGGGATTGGCAAGGCGAGTAGGAACATTTACAAAGACCATCTTGTAGATGAGCGAATCACCTATTATATGATTTTTAACCATATGTTTGGACTCATTAATGGATTTGGAACAGAAGGATTAATTGATGAACAAATCTTATTGGCAGAGATGCATGAGGTTTTGACAGAGTTTTTACCTATGAATCGAGAGGCATCGAAGTTTCTGGAGAATCTACTTACGCGCGAACAGCTTCCTTGTAAGGCGAATCTGCTCACGCGCTTCTATGATCTTGATGAATTAACCCAACCGGAAGAGAGATCATCTGTTTTTGTTTACATAGATAATCCTTTAGCAAAAGTAAAGCAGACCGAAAAGGCAGAGCTGCATGCTTTTGGATAGCTTACGAGCATCCAGCTTGAAGAGACTTGGAGGATAAGGTATGGAGTTCACAATACAAGATTTCTCGATTGAAGAGGCACTTCACTCGACACAGTACGTTCAGGTGAGAAGAAGGGTGTTTCGACAATGCATCGAGTCTTTGTTATATGAGGGAATTTTGATTCCTGAGACCTTGCAAGAGGGTGAAGAGACGATTTACACCCTACATGGGCTTGATGAGGGGAATCTGCCTATTCGCTATCGTTGCCGAGGGAGGAGGAGTGCTAGTTTTGGACTTGTTCGTCTTGGGAAGGACCCCGTTACTCGTGTTGCTTACGATCAAAGCGGAGCTGCCCAGCAAGAATCAGAAGCGATATCCCTCACTCGTTTTTTAGTGGAAATATTCCGAATGAAAACGGTAGATGAACAAAGGCTGAAGCTTTTTGCCAATGATCTGGAACAAACGTTGTTAAAGGATACTTTATCCCAATACTATCGGGTACAAAATGATATACGGATGCAGGGCAAATCGTACGATGAGCTGGAAGGTGATCTGATGGACGGTCACCCTTACCACCCAAGCTATAAATCACGTGTTGGATTTACTTACGCAGATCATTTTGCCTATGGTCCTGAATTTAAGCAGGAAGTTCATTTTCTTTGGTTAGCGATAAAAAAACAATATGCTCAAGTATCCATTGATCAAGGAAGAAATTTCGATGACCTTCTTTTGGATGAAATAGGTCGAGAACAAAAAGAAGTCTTTCAGCAAATCATCGTCAATCATGGATGCGATCCTGAGCAGTATGCCCTCGTGCCTGTCCATCCTTGGCAGTGGCGGAATCATATCGTGCCTGGATTTCTGGACGATATCCATCGCAAAGAGATCATTGTGCTAGGCGTAGGCGCTGATGGTCATCGTCCACAACAATCCATTCGCACATTTGCTAACAAAAGTAATCCGCATAAACCGTATCTGAAACTCTCGATCAACGTGGTGAATACTTCAGCGGCACGTCATCTCACCCCCCATTCACTGGCAAGTGCACCCATCGTTTCGAGGTGGCTCAAGGGGATAACGGACGCAGATTCGTATTTACGAGATGTGCAAAAGGTGATCATGCTCCAAGAGTTTGCAGCAGTGGCATACGATCCTCCACCTGCTTCTGACCTGGTGGAAATGGTTACATTCGGGGTAATTGGGTGCATGTGGAGAGAAAGTCTCATCCCTCATCTCGAAGCGGGAGAAGATGCGGTTCCTTATAACGCATTAGCGGCTGTAGAGGTGGATGGGGTGCCGTTCATTGATCGTTGGATTCGTGAGCAAGGGCTAGAGAATTGGCTTGCACGATTAATGGAAAGCAGTGTATTGCCAGTTGTTCATATTCTTGTGAAACACGGGATTGCGATGGAATCCCACGGGCAGAATATGATCCTGGTGCATCGGGAGGGTGTCCCTACTCGGGTAGCATTGAAGGATTTTCATGAAGATTTGATTTTTTGCCAACCGTTCTTGAGTGAGCCAGACAAATGCCCGAACTTCGCGGAAGTGCACGAATATTACGCAACGAAACCAGATAATGTGATGTTCCACATGAAAGAAACATCAACCGTCAGAGATTTGACGTTAGAGACATTATTTTTGATCAATCTGGGGCAACTCGCACGGCTATTAGAAGAGCATTACGGATATGCCGAAGTGCAATTCTGGGAGATGGCCGTTCAGGTATTGGAGGGTCACCAAAAACAATTCCCGGAATTGGCGGAGCGATTTAAGCGATTTGATCTGTTTGTTCCAAGCGTGCAGGTAGAGAAATTGACCAAGAAAAAGCTATATACAACGAACGAGAACTATCATTTACATGAAGTTCCCAATCCTTTGTTCGAGGCAAGGAAAAGGCTTCATTCCATGGCTGTGGGAGGTTAATCGCATGATCATTGTCAATCAAAATGAGATTTCTGTACATGAAATGGAGCGACATAGGCAAGGGTTCGAAAGCATGGAGCATTTTCGACAGCCAGAAGGAAAGAGGTACGCAGTCTGCATAGCTGACCCACTAGACGTGATTAGTCTTGTTCAATATTTACGTGAGCATAATGGCTCGGTGTTATTAATTCATGGGGAAACCCCAATGGAAACAGCCTATCAAATGGCAGTGAAGGCAAGGTGTTATGGGCTTGTTTATCAGGAGACGAAGCACTTCTTGTCTATCACGGATAAACAACAGAGCGAAAAACCATCCCTCTACCAATATAGCTCAGGTACTACGGGGGACGCGAAGCTCATCGGGAGAAGTTGGGATGATATTCAAACAGAAATTCATGCCTACAACCAGTTGTTTCAGGGAGAGGAAGCGCTAACTCCGATCGTGCTGGCATCGGTGACACACTCGTATGGCTTGATATGTGGCGTTTTGGCAGCTCTGGAACGGGGAAGTAAGCCTTCGATTGTGACCCACAAAAATCCGAAGTTTGCGTTGCAAGTGATTCAAGCTGCTCCCCAGCACATTGTTTATGGTCTGCCAGTCTTTTATCACATCTTATCAAGCTTTACGCGGGAGCAGGTACGCTTTCACCGCTTAATGACATCTGGTGCTCCCATGCCAGAAGGATTGTTTCTAAAGCTGCAAGGTATGAGCGACGTCCTGATGCAACAATATGGATGCTCTGAGGCGGGGTGCGTCAGTATGAGTAAACAAATGCGGACGCATACAGATCTGGGAATTCCCCTTTCCCATGTCACAATGACAGCAGGTGAAAATGAAGAACAACCCGGTGAAATAATGATTCGGATTGGACTGAACGAAATAGCGACGCAGGATTTAGGTTTCTGGACAGGAGAAGGACATATTCAATTTGTATCAAGGATGGATGATGTGATAAACGTTTCGGGCTTAAAGGTGTTTCCTTTAGAGGTCGAGGACGTCATTTTGAAAATGAGTGGGACAAAAGAAGTGGTCGTGTATCGTGGACGTCATCCGGTTATGGGAGAGATTGTGAAAGCGCAGGTGATTACAGAGGGAGGAACTACTCCTGAACAAATCAGGGAATGGTGCCAAGATCGTTTGCCAGGCTATAAAGTCCCATTCGAAATCCAATGTGTGACGAGCATTCCTAAGACAGCCACAGGAAAAATCAGCCGTCGATTATTAGAAATGGAGACGATCAGCAAATGACACGAAATGAAAGAATCGAGCAAATCCATACGATCATGACCGAAAAATTAAAATTATCGCATATCCTCACGTTAGAGGAGTCCATGCGATTGAATGAGGATCTACATATCGATTCGATTATGTTATTGCAACTGATTGTTTATATCGAGGAAGATTTGCACTTGGTAGTTCCTGCTCATGAGTTAGATCCACGAATCTTCCAAACGGTTGGATCACTCCTTACTTTTGTTGAACAGCTGGAACCGCAGCATGTATCGAATTAGCGTCTATCCAAACATCGAGTGGGGGATACAGAATGGTTAAGGTTCATTGCATGATTTCATGCCTATGCGAAGTGATTAAGCGCCGCACAAAAATTGATTATCGTCCCTATTATTTTGGTATATGGGATGCCGAGTACTCCATAACGGATCAAGGTGTCGTCACGTATTACATTGATAACCATGAGGAGATTATCAAGGGATATGAGCGACTTTTCCGAGCGAAAGTAACGGAATGGTACGATCATTCCAAAGATAAAGCCTCCAATCTGGACATGTTCTTAGAACTCATTGATAAGCGTACCGAGGATCAGTTTGTCCTAGTTCAGATAGACATGTCGCTTGTTCCAGAACGAGATAATAAATTTGCGTTGAAGCCATTCCCGCATTTTTTGATGATTTCAAAGACGGAGAACGAAGATGAGTGGTTTATGTTTGACCCGGATTTTCGTTGGGAGGGCAATGTGAAGAAGGAGACGGTGATCAAATCCTTCTTGGAAAATCCGTTCGGTGGCGGCTTTATGGTGGATGCGAGTGAAATTAAGGAACCAACCTATGAAATGATCCACGACTATTTCTACGCAGCACTCAAACGTGATCATAATCCGTTTACCCTTGAGTTGAAGCAATTGATTACAGACATGGCAGAAGGGCGCAATGGATACAACTTGGACATGTTGCTCCCGGCAGTGACTCAGGTGAAGGTGATTGCGATCCGTAAATACAGCTACGAGTATGCATTTCTCTATCTGCAAGATTACCTGCAATACCATCGTGATGAGTTTTTGCGCATCGCATATAAAGTGGAGGACATCTACCAAGGGTTTACGACAGCTCAGTACTTGTCTGTCAAAATGGCGATGACCAAGAATATGGCGTTGTTACCTCCGATTATCGAGGCGTTAGAAGAGATTGATTTGATTGAACTTGAAGTGAAAAAAGAGTTGGAACGTCAGTTTGTTCTGTGGACCCAAATGGATAAAAGTCTCGTCACTGTAGACGAACAAGGGTGGAGGTAGAGGTCAAATGAAACTCTCATTGTGCACAATCACTTTTCGCCACCAGTTGATTTCGTTTGCACAGATTGTTCGGTTTGCTCATCGTCATCATTTTGATGGAATCGAGTTATGGGGAACCCACGCTCAACATCTGTACGATCATGATCGATTAGAGATGGAGGAGCAGGTAAGGTTGGTCAGGGATCAAGGCATGAGTATCTCCATGCTTAGCGATTATCTGGATATTGCTGCTTCATCTGGATTTCAGCGTACACTGGAAAAAGCAAAAAGACTCATTTCACTGGCGAATTGGCTACATGTAAAACAAATCAGGACGTTTGCTGGACAGAAGGCGAGTAGTGAAGTTGGGCCAGAAGAGCGGGCACGCTATGTGCATCATCTGCAAATCTTATGTAAGATGTGTCAAGAGCACGGAATTCAGCTCTTGGTTGAAACACATCCGAACACGCTCACAGATTCTATGAGTTCTACACTTGCTTTGTTGCAGGAGGTCAATCATCCTGCTCTAAAAGTTAATCTTGATTTTCTTCATGTCTGGGAATCAGGTGCTGATCCGATCAATGCGTACGAGCAATTGAGACCGTGGGTAGCGCATTATCATTTGAAAAATATTTCTTCATCGAATCATCTGCCGGTATTCGCTCCGCATAATGTATATGCCCCTAACGGCGATCGTGAGGGAATGGTACTGCTCGGTGAAGGCGTTGTAGATTATGGGCCTATTTTAGAAAAGATTGCGGATACGGATTATTTTGCATCTATTGAATGGTTTGGTCAGAGTCCGCAGCGTGTATTAGCTGAAGAGGTAGAGTGGTTGCGGAAGGCAATGATGGTTAGTGCGTAAGTGAAAAAAGGTCGGAGGCGCAGGGGTGCTTCCGATCTTTTTTTCGTGCAAAGGGAAACCAAGTGCTTCCAGCGAACGTCTAGGTATTGATTACATATTCGGGAGGACCCTTGATGAAAAAACGCTTATTGCTCTCATGCTTACTGATTTCCTTGCTGGGCATCCTTGTCCCTGAACAAATCAATGCCTCTGCTCCTGCGCAGGCAGACCCTCGCAAGCCAGATCCGGTCGTCATCTATAAAGTGACGATAGATGGAAAAGTAACAAAAACCGTGACGAACATGCCCTTGATTCACCGAGCGAGCGTGTCGCCATCGGGCAGGTTTGTATACGGTGAGCGGATCGGATACGGGAAGGCAGACCGAACTATACCGTACTTGTACGATATGCAAACAAAAAAGATGACGCAGCTATCCGGCTATGGCAAATGGTCGCCGAAGCAGGACGCGCTCTACGTTCGTGAAAATGGCGGTATCGTGAAGCTCAGTCTGCCAGACGGCAAAAAAACGGTACTTGTCCCGGCAGCAGCTCAATATCCCGTCCTAGATTTTTCCGTTTCACCGGATGAACAGTACATGGCGTTCACACGGATGGACATGCTCTCTTCCAATACCAAAGTAAGTGGTCACTTGTACTTGCAGCACCTGCCTACACTCAAAATGAAAAAGAATGACCAGTATGAGTGGCGGAGTGGAACAGACGAAGAAATGTATTACTGGGTCCCAAATTCGAAAAAGCTGTTTTACAAAACGCAAACCGCATACAAGGAGTTAGACTTACCGACTGGCCTGAAATACGACCACAAAATGACGGCATTTCCTTCTTACTCCAACGATATGAAGTACCGTTACTTGCGAACTACTACAGAAGAATACATGCTGGATTTGCAGACAGGGAAAAAGGTCAATTTGAAGGATTCCGTGTTCACTGAGAGCTACTTGGACAAGATTGTTTGGTCGCCATCAGGAAATCAGATGGCAGTAGAACAGCACGCTCGTACTTCCAATTCTCAAGATTCGTATATGTACATTCAATCATGCAAACAAGTCACGAAATGCGGCTATCCATTTGGCTCTCCTGAAAAGGGAATGCCTGGTTATTATCGTTTAAGTGACAATCATCGCATCATCGGCTGGGCGAAGGATGGGAAGTCGTACTATGTAGCTGATCTCGCATCGATCCACTATAGCGTTTTTTCGCCTGAAAAGTTGAATCCTTTCAACAATGTCATTGAACAGCGATGATTTCCCAATCGAAATGATCCCAAACGAAAGGGAGGTGTAAGGATGCGCACACATGTATATATGGTCCGCCACGCAGAATCGCCGTACATTCAGGACCAGGAGGAAACGCGTGGATTGTCAGAGAAGGGATTGCAAGATGCGCAGCGTGTAGCAGGAATCCTGAAAGATGAACAGATTGACGTGTTTGTCTCCAGCCCATATGCGAGGGCTATTAAGACGATTGAAGCGGCAGCGAAGCAAGCGAATCAGGAAATTAAGCTGGAACCGGGTCTTCGCGAGTGGGAATTAGGCGCTTGGGGAGAGCCGTTTGAACATTTTGTGCAAGCTATAGAGCATGTGTTTGCAAACCGTGAGTTTGCTTTCGCAGGGGGAGAATCCAATGTAGTAGCGGGGGAAAGAGGACTCACCGCCTTTCAGGAAGTTTTGGATCACCATCGAGGCAAAAAAGTCGCGGTTGGCATTCATGGAAACATCATGACGATCATCATGAATCACTACGACTCATTGTACGATTTCTCGTTTTGGAAAAAGACCTCGATGCCCGATATTTATAAACTAAGCTTTGAGGAAGATCAATTGATCCAGGTAGAACGTCTGTGGAATGACAAGGACAAGGGCTAAAAAAGAAGCCGTCTCCCGTTTCAAACGTGAGGCGGCTGTTCTTTTTCTATTATTCGTGACCTTCCAGATCAGTGATAAGCGTCCATAATGACATACCTTTGGAAGCCTTGAACAAAAATGCATGCTTTTCATCCCGCAGTGGCAGTAGAGCAGCCATTGCCTCTGCTTTGGTAGCGAAATGCAGCTTGTTCCCCGTGTAAGCATCATGGAGATAGCGTGAATCCTGACCGACTGTCACGAGCAGCTCGAAGCACTCAGCGATGTCTTGAAGCGAGGCTCCGACGCCCGCGTGCATAGCCGCACTTTCTGGGCCAAGCTCATACATATCACCTAACACGACGACTCTTGCGCGCCCAGGGTAGAGCTCAGCAAATGTCCGTACGGCAGCCTCCATGGAGACGGGACTGGCATTGTACGCATCACTGATATACACAGTACCGTGCTTGGAGTTAATTTGCTCAAACCGCATGGCGGAGAGCTGAACGGTGGACAAGGCGTGAGCGATTTGCTCTGTATCCATCCCGAGCCTTTTGGCAATCGCGACAGCAGGCAGTGCATTCAAGACACTGTGGCGGCCGTGCAGCGGAAGGAATGCCTCGAAATGCTCCCCGGAGGCAAAGCACACTTTGAAGCGGGTTCCACCTTCAATCGTTTCGATTTGGTCCGCCCAAATATCCGCCTTCTCATTAACAGAGTAGTACATGATTTCACCCGGATACAGATGGGCGACCAACTGTAGATATTCGGAATCTTTATTGAGCAGCACGAGCCCGTCAAGAGCAGTATGAGGAAGCAGTTCCGCCTTCGCTAGAGCGATTTTTTCACGCGTGCCAAAATACTCAATATGGGATTCACCGATAAATGTAATCACGCTAATATCAGGCTGGACCAGCGAAGCGAGCAGATCGATTTCCCCGGCGTGGTTCATCCCGAGCTCCAGTACAGCAGCTTGATGTTTTTCCTCCATCTGTAATAACGACAAAGGTACACCGATGTGGTTGTTGAAGTTTTTATACGTCTTGTATACGGGCGAACGGCTAGCTAGTACGTGTGCGACGATGTCCTTCACGGTTGTTTTCCCGATACTTCCTGTAACGGCGATGCATGGGAACAAAAAGCTTTTCCGATAAGCGGCAGCCAGCTTTTGAAAGCCACGCAGTGTATCATTGACGAGAATTAACCCAAAATCGTTTGGCAAGTTCGCAGGAATCTTAGCCTGATTTGAAACGAGAGCAGCTACAGCTCCTTGTTCAGCTGCTTGTAACAAAAAATCATGTCCATCCCGTGCGCCGCCTGTCAGCGCTACAAACAATGATTCCGCAGTCAGCTCGCGGGTATCAAAGTGAACGGATGACAAGGCAAGCCCTGGGGAACCAGCGAGCAAAATCCCTTCTGCGTTGATTGCTGCCTGATCCAGTGCAATTGGTTTCATCTGCACGAACTCCTTTTTCTTGGTTGATATGAATTTATAGAAATTCATATCGACATAAGTACAACTAAGGCTTCTCCAAAAAGCTTGGCGAAGCCAAGTTTTCTAATGATCCAGTAGTAACCTCGAAGTCATGCTACCATGCGTTAGGTAGCGCCGCAAGACAAAAGTGAGGGAATGTGATACGATCAATTCTTACATACATAACTAGGCACATACATAGGAAGAAAGGAGTCTCCCATGGAAAAAAGTATTTTTACCAAAATCATGGACGGTGAAATTCCTGCTCGTATCGAGTATGAGGACGAACAGGTCATTGTCATCCACGATATTGCACCAAAAGCACGCGTTCACTTGTTGATTATCCCACGTAAGCCAATTCCCACGCTTATGGATGTAAGCGCCGAGGATCTGCCGCTGATCGGGCATATCCACCACGTAGCACAACTCTTGGCGAAAAAGCTGGAACTGCCAGGCTTTCGTCTGATTAACAACTGCGGCAAAGAGGGTGGACAAGAGGTTTTCCACATCCATTATCACCTGTTGTCCGGTTTTTACGAATAAAATTGAACTAAAGGTTGACCTTCTTTAGTCAATTATCCTATAATGAAGTGTGACAGTCTGTTCGTACGTTCGACTCAGGCGTCCCACGGTTTTAGCGGAGGGAGGGAAGACAAATGGCAGAAATTCGAGTCAAGAAAAACGAGTCTTTGGATAGCGCACTTCGCCGCTTCAAGCGTGAAAGCGCAAAATCCGGGGTGATGGCGGAACTGCGTAAACGTCGCCACTTTGAGAAGCCTAGCATTAAGCGCAAGAAGAAATCCGAAGCAGCTCGCAAGCGCAAGTTTTAATTGACGGAGGGCTCATCATGAGTGTAATGGAGCGACTCGATCAAGATATGAAGCAAGCAATGAAGGACAGAGCTGCTCTAAAACTCTCTGTTATTCGCATGGTGAAAGCCGCATTAAAGAACGAAGAGATTAACAAGGGCAGACTTTTGTCTGAAGACGAAGTGCTGACCATCTTGACTCGTGAGTTAAAACAACGCCGTGAATCCCTCCACGAATTTGAGAAGGCAGGCCGCGTGGAACTTGCCTCGAAAACGCGCGAAGAGATCGACGTGCTCTCCGCTTACTTACCCGCTCAGCTTAGCGAAGACGAAATTCGTGATATCGTTCGGGAAGGTATCGCAGCTACCAATGCCTCCTCCAAAAAGGAGATGGGCAAAGTGATGGGTGCGATCATGCCGAAAGTGAAAGGCAGAGCAGACGGAAACCTCGTGCAAAAGATTGTATCTGAGGAACTACCATCGTAGACGAGAGTAACACCTCATATAGATACGAACAGAAAAACTCAACCTGCAAAGGTTGGGTTTTTCTTTTTTTCCAAATGTGAAATAAATATGAAACGATTGCCACGCTCTTTCGTATACCTTATTGCACATACGTTGAAGCTGATAGAAGGAAAGGAGGTACATGCAATGAGTGCAACAAGGCTAGTAAAAAGCCGCGTGCGATTGCTTTTTTCACTTCTTTGCCTGATCATGGGAATGACGATGCTTCTTGCTCCCGCATCCACAACAGCCCAGACCTATCAAAAAGCTGTCTGGATTCCAGTAGATAGCACGATCGAGCGAGGGCTGGAGAGCTTTTTACACAGAGCATTTGCTGACGCACAGGAACAGCAGGCAGACCTTGTTATCTTGCATATCAATACGCCAGGTGGAGAAGTAAACGCTGCCGACCAGATTGGGCAGTTGATCCGTCAGGCTCCCATGCATGTGATAGCCTACATTGATAACCAGGCTTTTTCAGCGGGTACTTACATTGCCTTGAATGCCAATGAAATTATTATGACTCCTGGCAGTAGCATGGGGGCAGCCGCACCGATTGACTTGGCAGGGAATGCAGCAGACATCAAGTTCATTTCCGGCTGGAGCAATAAAATGAAGGCGGCAGCTGAGCTGAACAATCGCAATCCTGACGTTGCTCGCGCGATGGTGGAAATCGATACAGAATTCCCGGGATTAAAGCCAAAAGGCACGGTGCTTTCTCTCGATGCCCAACAAGCGAAGCAGTTAGGCTATGCGGATGATGTGGTGTCCAATAAGGAAGAACTGCTCAAAAAGCTTGGTATTCAGCCAGATTCCCTTCAGGCGATTGAGCCAACAGGTGGAGAGCTGGTAGCTAGATGGGTGACGAGTCCCATTGTGATGAGTCTTCTGCTCATCATTGGATTGGGAGGGATTGTAGTAGAACTGTTTGCCCCTGGCTTTGGTGTCGCAGGGACGATTTCGTTTGTTGCGTTCAGTCTGTATTTCTTCGGGCATTATGTAGCGGGATTTGCCAACTGGTTGCACATCGGACTGTTTGCCATCGGAATCTTACTGATGCTTCTGGAAATTTTTCTTCCGGGTGGCATTGTTGGAGCGATTGGCTTCGTGAGCATTGTGACAGGCCTCGTGATGGCAGCCTACGACACGCAGCAAGGGCTCGCATCTCTGGGTGTGGCCGCTTTGATCACGGCAATTGTAACGTTCCTGTTAGTGAAGAAATACGGGGTCAAAGGTCTATTCAACAAGTTTGTCTTGGGTGACACACAGCGCAATGAAGAAGGTTACGTAGCTCCGCGCGATCAGCGTGAGCTGGAAGGAAAAGCAGGCATCGCCGTAACACCATTGCGCCCGGCAGGGGTCGTCAAGGTGGAAGGAAAACGTGTGGATGCAGTATCGGTTGGTGGTTTCATCGAAGCGGGTACCGCCATCACCGTTGTGCAAGTAGAAGGCACGCGTATCGTCGTTGCTGAACTAGAACAAAAGGAGTGAGCTCTATATGTTTGAAGGCGGTTTGATTCCCCTTATTTTTATGGTGGCAGTAGCCATCGTCGTACTTTCCGTTTTCTTCTCGTTCGTACCAGTCATGCTCTGGATTTCTGCGCTGGCTTCCGGTGTGAATATCGGGATTATTACCCTCGTCGCTATGCGCTTGCGTCGCGTCGTACCATCTCGTATCGTGAATCCGTTGATTAAAGCACGCAAAGCGGGCTTGCAGCTGGATACCAACCAATTGGAGAGCCATTATCTCGCAGGCGGTAACGTAGACCGTGTAGTAGATGCGCTCGTAGCAGCACAACGCGCAGATATTCCACTTGGCTTCGAACGAGCAGCAGCAATTGATCTGGCTGGTCGTGATGTATTGGAAGCGGTACAAATGAGCGTTAACCCAAAAGTAATTGAAACACCTGTGGTAGCAGCAATGGCAAAGGACGGTATCGAGCTGCGGACTCGTGCAAAAGTAACGGTTCGTGCCAACATCGATCGATTGGTCGGTGGTGCTGGTGAAGAAACAATTATCGCCCGCGTAGGTGAGGGGATCGTATCGACAATTGGTTCGTCAAAAGGACATAAGGACGTATTGGAAAATCCGGACCTGATCTCCAAAACGGTATTGAACAAAGGTTTGGATGCCGGAACTGCTTTTGAAATTCTCTCAATTGATATTGCGGACGTGGATGTAGGGAAGAACATCGGGGCACAATTGCAAACCGACCAAGCGGAAGCAGATAAGCGTATTGCCCAAGCGAAAGCGGAAGAGCGTCGCGCCATGGCGGTAGCCCAAGAGCAGGAAATGATCGCGCGCGTACAAGAAATGAAGGCAAAAGTAGTAGAAGCCGAAGCACAAGTACCACTCGCTTTGTCCGAAGCATTGAAAAGCGGCAAAATGGGCGTAATGGATTATTACAACATGCAAAACATTGCTGCGGATACACAAATGCGTCAATCCTTCGGGCATGCAGGTGACAAACAAGATCCTGCTATGCCAGACGAGAAAGAATAAGGGCGATTGCCATGGAAGATCTCATGGATCTCGTCGTAGATTTACTGGGTTTAGTCGAGTGGATCATCCCGCTCATCGGCAAGTTCTGGTTTGTCATCCTGGGTTACTTAGGATATAAAGCTCTTGGCAAAGCCGGAAAGAAGATGTCGCAAGGCAAAAAAATGCCTCCGCTTACCCCGGCAAGTACGTCGGATATCCCTATGGACACTGAGGATTACGGCAGAGAGACAGTGCGGGCATCCACCAAATATGAGCCACTTCAGCGTGAATCGATGGAAGGTATTGGAGTCGAGCAGGAATGGGCATTCTCCAGTCCGGCCCGTGCTTCAACAGGTCCAACCATCACAGTGAAGCAATCGGAAACGATGAAGGTCGCTGATTCGGAACGGGTGAGAACACTCACATCGAAACACGGCAATCCGCGTGATGGGATGAAATGGGCGCTCATTTTTGGAGAGCCGCGCTCAAAAACTCCGTACGCCCAGCAGGTTCGGCAAAGAAAGATTTTATAATAGCAGCTAGTCAAACAGGTGAACCTCGGTTCGCCTGTTTTTTATTGATACGCAGTGTATTTATGTCGAAATATATCGAATAACTTGTCTTGTTTCTCGTATCCTAGTTGACTATCCTGAATGTAAAGAAAATTCTTCTAATAGAAGAAAGGGTAGAGGTCAAGCGATGAATCAACAAATTTTTGAACAAATGGGGCGGTTTCGTCAAAAAGTGATTCGGCTTGCCATCTTCGAAAACAAATCAGTATATGAAACGGCGATCGCATGCGGTTGTTCAGCTGAGAAAGTAAAACGAGTCATAAAAAAATGGAAGGCGCTTACAAAGGAAAAAGAGCTGGTTTCTGCTGCAAAAGAAAGCAAATAATCAATGGGTTTTGTAGAATGTATTTCAAAGACTGAGTTCTCAACTGCTTGCTAAATCGCAAGCGACGAGGGCTCTTTTTTTGTGGCTGTTTTTGATGAATGCCTCTTTATGCTCGCGCATACGCATAGATAAGAATGGTTTTGCACCTGCAAACAGATGAGATCGTCATATTCGCCAATATATAGAACGAGAAGGGGGGCTAATCCATGAAGCGTTGGAGCCGCCGTCTGCGCCAGCTGGCCGGAGGGGTGTTGGATCTGCCGCAAGATGTCGTCCTGGAAGTCCCGCGCATTACGATGATCGGTCATTTGCAAATGTATATAGAGAATCATCGAGGAGTCTTGCATTTTAGCGAAAAAGAGCTTCGCCTGTTGCTGACGAACGGTCAAATGATTGTTTCAGGTGAACAGCTTGTCATCCGAGCGATTTTGCCTGAGGAGGTTCTGTTAGAAGGCAGAATCGGTGGCGTGAAATTTTTGGAGACGGGACCACAGAGCACGTAATCTTTGTTAGAGGAGGGGGCGGCACGTATGCGGTATGGAATTAAGGAGTGGGTGGATGGACATGTAACCATTACTGTTCGGGGAAAACGGTTTGAGCGGATGCTGAATATGGCCGTACGGGATGGAATTCGAATATGGAATATTCGCAGGGTAGGGGAAGAGGTGACTCGCTGCGATATTTTGATTCGTGATTATTTTCGTTTGCGGCCGCTTTTAAAAGAGACAGGCTGTCGTAGTCACGTCGAGGCAAGAGACGGGCTGCCTTTCTGGCTGCTGCGTATACGCAGACGATCTGGATTGGCAATTGGGGCTGCTCTTTTTTTTATCGGATTGTACATGCTCTCCTCTTTTGTTTGGAGTGTCGAAGTGAGTGGGACAAAAATGGTTGATCCGCGACGAGTGATTCAAGCTGCCGAACAAGTGGGGATTAAAGAAGGGGCATGGAAGGTCAAACTAAAAGAACCGTTGGTTTTGCAAAAAGAGCTGTTGAGTCTGCTGCCTGAAGCGTCCTGGGTTGGAATCGAGATTCAAGGAACCAAGGTTATGCTTCAAGTGGTGGAAAAAGAGGCTCCCGTTAAGCCGCTTGCAACAGGTCCCCGTCATCTTGTAGCGAAAAAGAGGGCTGTCGTCCATAAAATTCTCCCAGAGGTTGGTCGCAGTCAGGTTGTGAGCAATCAATTGGTAGAAAAAGGCCAAGTGCTTATTTCCGGGATTATTGGCAATGACGCCCGTCAACAAGCCGTATCAGCACGAGGTAAGGTGCAAGGGGAAGTGTGGTATATGAGCAACACATCGGTTCCGCTAAAACAAACCATGCACCGTCTGACGGGAGAAAAGCTGGAGCATCAATACCTGCTCCTAGGCCCCTATGCGATATACGTGTGGCCATTTGAAAAACAGTCCTTTGCACAAGCCGAAATGGCGGAACGACGGTTTTTGCCCTCGTACGCGGGATATACCTCACCACTTGGCTGGAAGACAGTAACGTACGCGCAAACAGAATCCGTCCAAACAGAAATGAGCGTGGAGGAAGCGACGGAACTGGCTAAAAAATTCGCCAGGGAGGATATCTTGCAAAAAGCTGGAAAAGATGCGTTCATTCAGGACGAAAAAGTTTTGCACGTCACAACAGAGAATGGTAAAGTTTACGTAAGCATTCATTTTTCCGTCATTGAAGATATTGCCATTGAACAGCCTCTCGTTGGGCAGTGAGGGATGGCAAGCAAATGACGCATTGCTGATTACCGTTGCAAGGAGATGGAAGCCTGTTGCACGTACAAGATGAGGTAAGAATCCCGTTTTCAGACGCATCTGAGGCCTTGCTGTTGTTCGGACCACATGACGCGTACCTAACACTGATCGAGCAAAGAAGTTCCGCCAAAATTATGACCCGAGAAGGCGAACTGGTTATTAGCGGGGATAAGCCGGAAGTGGACAAACTGACAGAGTTGATTGAAATTCTGCTACAGTTGATTCGCAGAGGGATTGCCCTGTCCGAACGAGACATCTCTTATGCGATGTCGTTGATTGAACGGGGAGAAGGTGCCCAACTGCTCGATGTGTATGATGAAGAAGTCGCTCGTACCCAACGTGGCAAAGTAATCAGGGCAAAGACTTTGGGCCAGCGTCACTACTTGTCTGCGATCAAGAGGCATGACATTGTGTTTGGAATTGGACCAGCTGGTACCGGAAAAACGTATTTGGCTGTTGTCACAGCAGTAAATGCGTTGAAAAATGGGCGCGTCAAACGGATCGTTCTTACTAGACCGGCCGTAGAAGCGGGGGAGAGCCTTGGATTTTTGCCAGGAGATTTGCAGGAAAAAGTAGACCCTTACCTGCGTCCGCTCTATGATGCCTTGTACGACATGCTGGGCAATGAACAAGTCGCCAAAATGATGGAACGCGGACTCATTGAGGTTGCACCTTTGGCGTACATGCGTGGTCGTACGCTCGAAGATTCCTTTGTCATTTTGGATGAAGCCCAGAACACGACTCCCGAGCAAATGAAAATGTTTTTGACCAGGCTTGGTTTTGGTTCCAAAATGGTCATTACGGGTGATGTGACCCAGGTGGATTTGCCAAAGGGCAAGAAATCCGGATTGCGCGAAGCACAGCGCATCTTAAGTCCGATTTCCGATGTAGCCTTTATTCATTTCCAAGAGGGAGACGTCGTTCGTCACAGTCTGGTACAAAAAATCATCGCTGCCTATGCCAAGGAAGAAGTAGAACACGGCTATTAATAAATGGCGTCACAAAAAGGAGATCGTTTACCTGTGTTATCTGTAGAAATCCTTCATGAAGAAATCGAACCGATCGATGAGAATTTGCAAAACCTGCTTGTACGTTGCCTGGAAGCAGCGGCAAAGCTGGAAGACGTACAAGGAGAAGTAGTTGTCACGCTGGTGAACAACGAGCGCATACACGAGCTGAATCGCGACTATCGTGGCGTTGATCGGCCAACGGATGTTCTGTCCTTTGCGATGAACGAACCGGGTGAAGGGGAAATGGAAATCTTCATCGATGAGGATGAGGCCAGCGAGTTTCCGAATATGCTGGGAGATATCATTATCTCGGTGCCAAAAGCACATGAGCAGGCCGAAGACTATGGTCATTCATTCGAACGCGAACTCGGATTTCTCACGGTTCATGGTTTTCTTCACCTTCTGGGCTATGATCATGGGACGCCAGAAGAAGAGAAGGAAATGTTTTCACGTCAAGAAAAGGTTCTGGAACAAATCGGCTTGACGAGGTAGGAGATTACGTTGAAGGAATGGCGACGATTGACTCGCAGCTTCGCCTACGCTCTGCAAGGAATTTCCTATACCGTACGGACACAGCGAAACATGCAAATCCATGTAGCCGCAGCCATTTTGGTGCTGGCGGCAGCGTGGTGGCTGCAGATACCCCGCAGCGATGTTTTGCTGGTCCTTTTTTCTATCGGTCTGGTCTTCTCCCTTGAGCTGGTAAATACCGCGATTGAAGCAGTCGTGGATTTAGCTTCCCCGGAATGGCACGCCAAGGCGAAGATTGCCAAAGATGTGGGGGCAGGAGCTGTGCTTGTGGCGGCAATCCTGTCTCTCATCATCGGAGTCCTCGTATTTGGACAGCCACTGTTGCAAAAAGTATGGGGATAGTTTTTACTAGAGAGAAGGAAGAAATTTTTCCATAAGCCAAATGAGGTACCGGACGGGTCATTCTAGTTGACCTTTCAGTCGGGTTTCTTCGTGTCCCATTGGACACATCCTGTTTTGAAATGACGTTAAAGACCAATCATATGAGGAATGATGAGAATGGATAAACAAGCATTATTAGCACAAGCAATCGAAGCCAGAAAGCTCGCTTATGTACCGTACTCCAAGTTTCAGGTAGGAGCAGCTCTTTTAGCTGAAAGCGGCAAGGTTTATTTGGGGGGCAATATTGAAAATGCAGCGTACTCGCTGTGCAACTGCGCAGAGCGTACGGCTCTCTTTAAAGCGTATTCGGAAGGTGATCGGACTTACAAGGCGTTAGCCGTTGCTGCCGATACACCGCAAGCTGTATCACCGTGCGGGGCTTGCCGACAAGTCATCGCGGAGCTGTGCCCGCCGGACATGCCTGTATTTTTGACGAATCTCAAAGGCGACATTTGGGAAACGACAGTATCTGCCCTGCTTCCAGGCGCATTCACCAAGGAGGATTTACGTGGATAATCGCAAGACCAAGCAATCGTTTAAATCGGGATTTGTCTCCATTGTGGGACGCCCAAATGTTGGAAAATCAACACTGTTGAATCATATTGTGGGACATAAAATCGCCATCATGTCCAATAAGCCGCAGACCACACGCAACAAAATTACGGCTGTGCATACGACAGAAGAGGGACAAATTATTTTCTTGGATACACCGGGGATTCACAAGCCTCAATCCAAACTCGGAAACTACATGGTTTCCGTTGCCGAAAATACGTTGAACGAAGTAGACCTCGTTTTGTTTGTTGTCGATGCAACAGAAAAACGCGGAGCCGGGGACGACTACATCATCGAGCGGTTGAAGCAGGTCAAAACGCCAGTATTTTTGGTCATCAACAAAATTGACAAAGTGCACCCGGAAGCACTGCTGCCGATTATTGACGATTACCGCAAATTATATGATTTCAAGCAAATTGTTCCAATCTCTGCACTGGAAGGTAACAATACAGGATCATTGCAGCAGGCTATTTTGGGTGAAATGGAAGAAGGCCCGATGTATTACCCTGCAGATCAGGTGACAGACCATCCGGAACGCTTTGTAGCAGCCGAGTTGATTCGGGAAAAAGTTCTGCATTTGACGAGAGAAGAAGTACCTCACTCCATTGCTGTTGTAATTGAAGAGATGAAACGGGGCGAAAATGGCAAAACGCTTTACATTTACGCGGCCATTTACGTAGAGCGGGATTCTCAGCGCGGAATTTTGATCGGGCAAAAAGGCCAGATGCTCAAAGAAATCGGTCAACGGGCGCGTAAGGATATCGAGCGGCTGATGGGTGACCAAGTATTTTTGGAGCTCTGGATCAAAGTGAAAAAGGATTGGCGCAACCAAGAGCGGATGCTGCGTAACTTCGGTTTCTATGACGAGCAATAATATTCCCATCGCGATGTGTTAATTTTTCCAAGGCATAGAATAACGGGCAAAGGTGATTCTAAGAAGGAAGTGGATAGACCCGATATAGGAAAGGATGATGCTCCATGCTTCGTGACTTTTCTTGGAGAGTTTTCGCTTCAACCGGTGACATCCATGCTTACCTTCTCTACCGTGATCACCATCAAACGGATGTTTCCAGCGAGGAAACCTCGTTTGATCTCGCCCAGGAAGAATTGGGTGACACGCAGGCATGCTTGTAAAGTGGGAAGGGATTGTCATTCGCAGTGTGGACTATGGTGAGTCCAGTAAAGTGGTGACATTGTTTACCCGGGAGAACGGCAAATTAGGCGTGATGGCCCGTGGTGCTAAAAAGACCAAAAGCCGTCTTGCCGCCGTCTCCCAGCTGTTTTCGCATAGTTATTACCTATGCAAGGCGGGACCCGGTACGGGAATGCCCGATCTCTCTCAGGGAGATATGCTGGATTCGTTCCGGGATATGCGGCAAAGCCTGACTGCTACGGCTTATGCCGCATACATAGCAGAACTTTTGGATCGGCTGACGCAGGAAAGGGAACCAAATCCCTACTTGTTTCAGCTACTCCTTCATACATTTCGCTATTTGGATGAAGGACGAGATGCTGAGATCCTATGTCGTATTTTTGAGACCAAGATGCTAATTGTAGCGGGGATCTCCCCGCAGCTCACGGCATGTGTAAACTGTGGCGAACAGCGCGAGCCCTATGCGATCAGTGTGGGACAGGGTGGCCTGTTGTGCCCAGTTTGCCAGCCTTCCGATCCATATGCTATGGCAGTTACACCCTCAACCTGGAAGCTGTTACGGCTGTTCCAGGTATTTGATTTGGAGCGGCTTGGTGACATTGAAGTGAAACCGGCTACCCGCAACCAGCTCAAGCATGTGCTGCGGAGCTTCATGGATGAGTATTTGGATCTCAGGCTGAAAAGTCGAGCATTTCTGGAACAACTGGAGCGTATGGAAAGAATGACGCAATCCGATCAGGACTAATTGACATACGAATTTGTTTTCGTTATGATAAGAACCAAACTTGTATAACGTATGTTGCCATGAAGGAAAAGAGTAGTCGGCTACTGGCTGTGAATAGCGAATCGGGGATAGTGGGAGCCCGGTCACCATGCTGATGAAGGGCGTTCTGGAGCAATTTGATTGTAAGGTGGGCGAAGAAGTCATTCGCCAAGTAGGGTGGAACCGCGAGAATCCTCTCGTCCCTACACTGTCGCATCAGGCAGTGTAGAGGCGGGAGGTTTTTTTAGTTTCGACTTAAAGCCAAGTTCTAATAAGTTTAGAGGAGGAAAAAGCATGAAAATGACATTTCAAGACATCATTTTGACGCTGCAAAACTTTTGGGCAAAGCAAAACTGTCTCATTGTCCAGCCGTATGACGTTGAAAAAGGGGCAGGTACGCTTAACCCGATGACCTTCCTTCGTTCCATTGGACCTGAGCCGTGGAATGTGGCATATGTAGAGCCTTCCCGTCGCCCGGCAGACGGACGTTATGGGGAAAACCCGAACCGTCTGTATCAGCATCACCAGTTCCAAGTGATCATGAAGCCATCGCCGGACAACATTCAAGAGTTGTACCTCGAGAGCTTGCGCGAACTCGGAATCGAGCCACTGGAGCATGATATCCGATTTGTAGAGGACAACTGGGAGCACCCTGGTCTCGGCGCATGGGGCTTAGGCTGGGAAGTTTGGCTGGACGGAATGGAGATTACACAGTTTACGTACTTCCAGCAAGTGGGCGGTCTGGAATGTAAACCAGTGGCAGTTGAGCTGACTTACGGACTGGAGCGTTTGGCTTCCTATATTCAGGAAAAAGAAAATGTGTTCGATCTGGAATGGTGCAACGGGTATACGTACGGAGATGTATTCCTGCAACCAGAATACGAGCATTCCAAATACACATTCGAGCTGTCTGATGTCGATATGCTGTTCTCTCTCTACAATACGTATGAGGCAGAAGCAAAGAGACTGATGGCGGAGCGACTGGTTTACCCAGCTTATGACTACGTGCTGAAATGCTCCCACACCTTCAACTTGCTGGATGCGCGTGGAGCTATCAGTGTGACGGAGCGTACAGGCTACATCGCTCGTGTACGCAATCTGTCTCGTGAAGTCGCACAAACCTACTATAAAGAGCGTGAGCGCCTCGGTTTCCCGCTTTTGCAAAAAGGCAACGCAGACGCTGCAGATCAAGTGAATCAGGTGAAGGGAGAGGATACAAATGAGTAAGCGCGATCTACTTGTAGAGGTTGGTTTGGAAGAAATGCCTGCTCGTTTTGTCGCACAGGCAGCGGCACAATTCAAGGAAAAAGTAGAAAAGTGGCTGACTGCTGAGCGCGTGCCGTTTGATCAAATTACGGCATTGGAGACACCTCGTCGTTTTGCCCTGTTGATCAATGGATTGGCAGAAAAGCAGCCTGACCGCAATGATGAAGCGAAAGGCCCTGCACGCAAAATCGCACAAGATGAAGTGGGCAACTGGTCCAAGGCAGCACTGGGCTTTGCTAGAAGCAACAATGTTGAGCCTGACCAACTGTATTATAAAGAAGTAAACGGGATCGAGTATGTTCATGCTCGCAAATCGGAAGCGGGAAAACCGACTACCGAGCTTTTGCCGCAACTGGCTGAAGTAATCACCGGCATGAGCTTCCCGAAAAATATGCGCTGGGGCGCGCGCGATTTGAAATACGTTCGTCCGATTCGTTGGCTGGTTGCTTTGTTCGGCGATGAATTGATCGATCTGGAGATTGCAGGCGTAAAAAGCGGACGCGTTTCTCGTGGACACCGCTTCTTGGGAACCGAGGTTACGTTGAATCACCCAAGCGAATACGTAGGCAAGCTGGCTGAGCAATATGTCATGGTGAATCCCGACGAACGCAGAGCAGCCATTGTAGAACAAATTCATCGCTTGGAGAAGGAAAATGGCTGGACGATTCCAATGGACGAGGGACTCTTGGATGAGGTAGTCCATCTTGTGGAATATCCTACCGCCCTTTATGGTACGTTTGAGCAAGAATTCCTTTCTATTCCACGTGAGGTTTTGGTTACCTCCATGCGTGAGCACCAGCGTTATTTCCCTGTCGAAAACGCTCAGGGTCAATTGCTGAATCATTTTGTGACAGTGCGTAACGGAGACAGCCGAGCTCTCGAAAACGTAGCGAAAGGGAATGAAAAAGTTCTTCGCGCACGCTTGTCTGATGCTCGTTTCTTCTATGTAGAGGACCAAAAGCTGTCCATTGAAAGCTGCCTGAAACGTTTGGAGACAATCGTTTACCATGAAGAACTGGGAACAATCGGAGATAAAGTTCGCCGTGTACGTAAAACAGCTGCCCAAATTGCAAGCAAGCTGGGTGTGAGCGCGGAAGAGACCAAACAAGTAGACCGCATTGCAGAAATCGCAAAATTTGACCTCGTTACCAACATGGTAGGCGAATTCCCTGAACTGCAAGGGATTATGGGGGAAGATTACGCGCGCAAAGCGGGTGAGTCCGACCTCGTGGCAAGCGGCGTATTCGAGCATTACCTCCCGCGTTTTGCAGGGGACAAAATGCCTTCTTCCGCCCAAGGTGCTATCGTCAGCCTGGCTGACAAGATGGACACGATTGTAGGCTGCTTCTCGATCGGCATTGTGCCTACTGGCTCACAGGACCCGTATGGTCTGCGCCGTATGGCAGCGGGGATCGTTTCGATTTTGGTGGAGCGCGACTGGCAAATTTCTCTTGCTGATCTGTGGAATGCAGCGATGGAAGGCTATGTAGCGCAAGGCGTAAACAAGAGAGCGGCAGAAGACGTGAAAAAAGACTTGGTAGATTTCTTCGCACTCCGTCTGAAAAATGTCTTGCAGGATCATGGTGTTCGCTACGATGTCATCGACGCCGTTCTTGCTGCCGATCTGACACTGGTTCCAGAGGTGCTGGCAAAAGCAAAAGCACTGATGGGAGCCGTACAAACAGAAGAATTCAAGCTGATTGTGGAGCAGTTTAACCGGGTGAACAATCTGGCGCAAAAAGCGGAAGCAGACCAAGTCAGCGAAGCTTTGTTCGCGGAAGATGTGGAACGTGCCTTGTATCAGGCATTCCAAGCTGTTCAGAAGGATGTAGAAGGTCTGAAGGATCAAGAGAAGGTGCTCGCAACCTTGTCAACCCTGCGTCAACCGATCAACGCATTCTTTGATAAAGTAATGGTCATGGCAGAAGACCAGGCCGTTCGTGCGAATCGTCTGGGGCTTCTCTTGCAGCTTTCTCGTGTGCTTTATCGCTACGCAGATTTTTCCAAAGTTGTATTCGCGTAAACAAAATAAAACTGGTGCCTTCGTCTGAAAATCAGGCGGGGGCACCTTTTTTCCGCGTGAAAGAAGGAATATCCCGTCGAATAGAGTAATACTAGGAAGAGGTAAAGACAGAACCGGGGTGATTGGTCATCGAGCTTACCAAACGACAAGAGCACATCTTACAGATAGTGAAGGATGACGGACCGATAACAGGAGAGCATATTGCGGAGCGACTGAATTTGACTCGCGCGACGCTGCGCCCTGATTTATCCATCCTCACAATGTCAGGATATCTAGAAGCCAGACCTCGGGTCGGGTATTTTTATGCCGGCAGACCCGCAAGCTCAGTCATAAGTGAACGGCTTCACAAGCTTCTCGTCAATGACTACAAGGCGGTACCGATCGTGGTATCCGAATCCGCCTCGGCTTACGACGCCATCGTTACCCTCTTTTTGGAGGATGTTGGCACGTTATTCGTCGTCAATCAAAAAGGATATTTGGCTGGCGTGATCTCACGAAAAGACCTCCTGCGGGCTTCTTTAGGCAACAAGACGCTTGAGGATGTTCCGGTCAGCATTATCATGTCTAGGATGCCGAATATCATTACCTGTGCACCTGATGAGACCTTGTACGCAGCCGCCAAAAAGCTGATTGATTTTCAGATCGATTCTCTGCCTGTCGTAAGGCCCAGCGAGGAAGATCCGAAGCAAATGGAGCTGTTGGGGCGCGTCACCAAGACGACGATCGCGAAAGCATTTGTAGAATTGGGTAGCGAACCGAAAGTGTAGGAGGAGAAGCGATGCAAGGTAATCAGCGAGGACAGCTCATCTATGTAGTCTCAGACTCCATCGGCGAAACGGCCGAACTTGTCGTTCGCGCAGGAGCTAGTCAGTTTGATCGTTTTTTGTTTGATGTACAAAAATATCCGTATATAGAAGACAAGGAATCGATTGACGAAATCATTGCTTCGGCAAAAGAATCGCGGGCAATGATCGTGTTCACTCTGGTCATTCCGGAGCTGAATGCGTATATTACACAACAAGCTGCTCTTCACGGAATTCCGGCTCTTGATGTTATGGGGCCTTTGATGAATACATTGCAGGGCATGTTGAAAGAGCCGCCAACAGGAAAACCGGGCTTGGTACGCCGACTGGATGAAGAGTATTTCCGCAAAGTAGACGCTATCGAGTTTGCCGTCAAATATGACGATGGACGGGACCCACGCGGCCTATTGCGCGCAGATGTGGTTTTGATCGGCGTTTCGCGTACTTCCAAGACGCCTCTTTCCATGTATTTGGCTAACAAGCGACTTAAGGTTGCCAATGTTCCGCTTGTCCCGGAGGTAGAGCCACCAGAAGAACTGTTCCAACTGCCAATAGAACGGTGTATAGGGCTTACCATCAATCCGGAGCAACTGAACGGCATTCGGACAGAGCGTCTGAAGGCACTGGGATTGACTGCACAAGCAAATTACGCCAATCTCGAACGGATTGCCGAAGAACTGGCTTATTCCAAGCGCATTATTGAGCGTCTCGGATGTACGGTGATCGATGTATCCAACAAGGCAGTGGAAGAAACGGCAAACATCATTTTGGAGATGATTCGAAAAAACAATCTCCGTAATGAAAGGAAATAGGCCGAAAGAAGGATTTTGGCGTTTTTTGTAGAAAATCAATTAGCCGAGGTACTTATTATAGGTGAGTTTCTCAGCGTTTATTGCCCTTAGAAATGTGGAAAAGTAGAAAAGAAGAAAAGAAGTTTGATGCAAAGAAGGAAATTGACGAATTTTGACGAACTAAATATTCTCACGTGCGATTCTCCTTATAAAGGTGGAAAGACATGACTGGTCCCACTTCAGATGAATTTGTAAATCAAGTGCGTGCCGCTGTCGACATCGTAGACGTTGTAGGAGAGTACGTTCAACTGAGAAAAAGCGGTCGTGCCTTTCTCGGTCTATGTCCGTTTCACTCTGAAAAGAGCCCTTCCTTCAACGTAAATGCAGAGCGACAGTTTTTTCATTGCTTTGGCTGTGGAGCAGGTGGGGATATCTTTTCCTTTTTAATGAAACTGGAGCAATTGACTTTTCCAGAGGCACTGCACAAATTGGCGGAGCGTGCCGGGATAGCTGTGCCCCAGCCGCAGCAAGTAGAGGATTCACCTGAAAAACGGATGAAGCATGCGATGCAGGAAGCGCATACGTTCGTTTCACGCCTCTACCACTACGTGCTTACGAAAACACCCTATGGCGCAGAAGCGATGAAATATCTCGCAAAGCGCGGCATGTCTGAGGCGACAATAGCCGAATACCAAATCGGATTCGCCCCGGATTCATGGGATTTCGTGACGCAGCAGTTGACAAAGCGGGGATTTTCACAGGAATTGATGGTGGAAGCAGGGCTTTTGGCCAGGAGTGATGCAGGAAAAATCTTTGATCGCTTTCGAGGTCGTATCATGTTTCCGATCCAGGATTCCCAAGGTAACGTCATCGGATTTGGTGGGCGCTTACTGCAAGGATCGAAGCCCAATTCCAACCAAAAGTCTCAACCCAAGTATCTGAATAGCCCGGAAAGCCTTTTGTTCAACAAAAGCGCTACGCTGTTTAATCTTCATCGTGCGCGCCCCATTATTAGAAAGAGAAAAGAGGCGCTGTTGTTTGAAGGATATGTCGATGTCATATCGGCATGGCAGGCGGGTTTTATGCAAGGAATTGCCACTTTGGGAACAGCCTTGACGGAGCAGCAGGCCAGAATTCTTCGTCGCAATACAGAGTCAGTCGTACTCTGTTATGACGGAGATGCTGCAGGACAAGAAGCAACGAGCAAAGCGATTCACGTTTTGCAGCAAGCCGGTTTGATCGTTCGAGTTGCTCCACTTCCACAAGGAGTGGACCCGGATGATTACATCCGCCAGCATGGGGCTGAAGCATTTTCCCAGCAGGTATTGTTACAGGCGATGCCAGTTACGGCTTTCCGTCTGAAACATTTACGCAGTCAGTTCGTAATAAAAGATGAGACGGACAAAGCCCGCTTAATCGCGAAGGCGGTCGAGATCATCAACGAGCTCAGCAGCCCGGTGGAACGGGACATGTACCAACGGCAATTGGCAGAAGAATACTCCCTTACTCTCGGTGATCTCAAATGGGAGTCCAAACGCGCCTACAATCAGCAAAAAAGTGAGCGCCAAAGGGATAAAGTGACGCCAGCATGGAATAATAGTATAAATAATGGCAAAGTTACGCTCGCGAAAACACTGCCACCCGCTTATCACACGGCTGAGCGCATGCTGCTTTACTACATGATGCGGAACGAAGAAATAGCGGCCCGCGTCCAACAGGAATGCAGTGCCCACTTTCAGGTGGATGAACACGATGCGCTGGCTGCCTACCTGTACGCCTACTATGCAGAGGGAAACCCGGAAGACCCTGGAAAGTTTATACATTATGTGCAAGACGATTTGTTAAAGCAATTAGCCTCGGGATTGGCCATGATGGAGTGCAACAACGACGTATCTGAATTAGAGATCGGTGACTACATCAAACAAGTGAATAACTACCCGAAGCGTGCCGAGTTGGAACGATTGCGCGATGAGCAGCGGAGCTTACACCTCCAAGCGGCCGCAGCGGACAGCGAGGATGCGCGCAAACAACTTGAACTTCAAGCAGCCGTTACAGGGATGAAGATTCTTGAATTGGAAAATGCTTTAAAAGAAGGGTAGCTTCAGATCATTCCCGGGGAAGGAGGGAAAGTAGATGAACAAGCAAAATATCACTTCCGACATGGAAGCAATGTCCATCGAACAAGTGAAGGAACAGTTGGTCGAATTAGGCAAGAAACGCGGCGTTTTGTCGTATAAGGAAATTACGGATCGCCTGGCAGGTTTTGAGCAGGATTCTGATCAAATGGATGAGTTTTTTGAATATCTTGGTGATCAAGGAATTGAGATTAACAACAATGAGAATGAAGATGACGACGATGAAGTCGATCAAATGATCATCAAGGACGAGGACAACGAAGAATTCGATTTTGACGATCTCTCCGTTCCGCCTGGAATCAAGATCAATGACCCTGTACGGATGTATCTGAAGGAAATTGGTCGAGTTCCTCTGCTCTCCGCAGAAGAGGAGATTAAACTGGCGCAGCGAATTGAACAAGGTGATGAGGAAGCCAAAAGACGTCTGGCTGAGGCGAACTTGCGATTGGTTGTATCGATTGCGAAGCGTTATGTAGGACGTGGCATGCTATTCCTCGACTTGATTCAAGAAGGGAACATGGGTCTGATTAAAGCGGTGGAAAAGTTTGACTATCGCAAGGGCTACAAGTTCAGTACGTATGCAACCTGGTGGATTCGCCAAGCGATTACCCGTGCCATTGCAGACCAGGCTAGAACGATCCGGATTCCGGTTCATATGGTGGAAACGATCAATAAATTAATCCGCGTTTCCCGTCAGCTTCTGCAAGAGCTAGGTCGTGAACCTATGCCAGAAGAAATCGCTGAAAAAATGGATCTCACTCCGGAAAAAGTTCGGGAAATCATGAAGATTGCTCAAGAACCAGTATCCCTGGAGACTCCAATTGGGGAAGAAGACGATTCCCACTTAGGTGATTTCATTGAGGATCAGGATGCATTGGAGCCATCTGATGCAGCTGCCTATGAACTTTTGAAAGAACAGTTGGAAGACGTTTTGGATACATTAACAGACCGGGAAGAAAATGTACTGCGTCTGCGTTTTGGATTGGATGACGGACGTACACGGACGTTAGAAGAAGTAGGCAAAGTGTTTGGTGTAACCCGTGAACGGATTCGTCAGATCGAAGCAAAAGCTCTTCGCAAATTGCGTCATCCGAGTAGAAGTAAACGCTTAAAAGATTTCTTGGAATAACCGATATAAGAAGTATGTGGCCTACGTTAGCCGACGTAGGCTTTTCTTATTCATGAAAGTAAACACTTTTTGTCGTAGTTAGGAGGGGCCGCGTTGGAAGACCAGCGCAAGCGCACGATCATCGCCGAAATAGAAAACTGGCGGCGCAACCATTTACTGCCTGAACATTACTGCATCTTCTTGTTAAATCTGTATACAGAAGGGGATCGGCCAAATACACCGGCGTCCGCAGGCGGGAATGAGCGTATGGGAACGGCACCGGGTGTGCTGTCAGGAAAAGTCAATTCAACATCATCTGTCACAAATACATATGCACCTAGAACTGTCTCTCCAGTAACGGGGAAAATGGTAGTGGCATGGCTCCTTGGTGCCTTTGTCATTGCTGGTTTGATCTTACTTGCTTTTCATTTTAACCGTTTTCAAACCCCAATGCAAATTACCATCTTTGCCTGTTTTGCTCTGGTTTTCTATATTCTGGGACTCGTTTATCGAAGATCAGCCCCGCCATTGACGCATTTATTCCTGGGTTTATCTTTTGTGATCTTGATCGCGGGAGGCGTTTATTGTATCCAAAAATTGGATGGTAGCTTGCCGTTTATCCTGTTTTATTTAGGCTTCGTTTGCATGCTACTGTGCATTAGCGCAATTATTTTCGGCTATGCTTATTTGCTCTATGCAGGGTTACTGGGGTTGGCCATCTTGTATGGCATTACGACCGTTCATCGGGTAGGGATGGACTATACATGGTGGACATCGGAGTTGTACTGGGTACCGCTTGCGTGCTTACTTACAGGTATGGGCTTCTTGATGAATAAGGCCAATACGAAATGGGCGGGAGTATTTGCTGTATGTGGACTTGCCTTTTTCTTTGGTGCAGAGATACAGGCTCTGTATATTCCCGCAGCGAAGCGGGATATGATTCAATTGCTGTTGTTCATTAAGGTGTTCATCGCGTCAACTTTGTTCTTCTTCACGCGTGGATATTGGTATGCGTGGTTGAGGCTGTAGGACTCTGCCTACTTCTCGTTTTCCTCTCGCTGCTTATCTGTTACAATTTCAGAAGAGAGCAAACGGGGTGAATAAATGAACAACAAGTGGAAAGTATTAATCGGTATTTTACTGGCGGCTATTTTTCTGGGTGGAGAAACAGTAGCCAAGCTTATGGGTGTAAATACATACAGCATCGGATTCATAGCAGCCGCTGTATCTTTTTTGGGAGCGATTTTATTAGGAGCACGCCGATCATAGGCGTGTTTTTTTTGAGAAATTACCACATGAATCCAAAATCGTGGTGTATAATGGTAAGAGTATTCTGAACAAACGCTCAGTCAAAATTGTGTGTTTCTTGATAGTTCTTTACTAAAGCGTTTTCAAGGGGGCAGCGATTGTGAACTTCGATTTGACTTCAGAACAACAAATGTTGAAAAAAATGATATGCGAATTTGCTGATGAGGTAGTGGCTCCAGGAGCAGATGAACGCGATCAAACCAAACAATTTCCTGTCGAAATATTCAAGCAGATGAGCGAGCTGAACTTGATGGGTCTTCCCTTCTCTGAGAAATACGGGGGTGCGGGAGCTGATTCCACGAGTTTTGCGATTGTTGTAGAAGAGCTTAGTCGTGCATGCGGTTCTACAGGAATCACGTATTCGGCTCATATCTCGTTAGGTGGCGCTCCACTGGCTTTGTTTGGGACAGAAGAGCAAAAGCTGAACTATTTAAGCAAAATCTGTTCCGGCGAAAGCTTTGGTGCGTTTGGCTTGACGGAACCGAATGCAGGGTCTGACGCAGGTGGCACGAGGACGAATGCGGTCTTGGCTGACGGGGAGTGGACGATTAACGGCTCCAAATGCTTCATTACAAACGCCTCCTATGCTTCGTTTCTTGCCTTGACAGCTGTGACTGACAAAGAGCAGGGCTCACGAGGTATCACTGCTTTTATCGTTCCGACAGATTCACCTGGTTTTCAAGTGCTGGCGAACTATGAAAAGCTCGGCTTGCATAGCTCCAATACGACCGAGCTCGTTCTTGAAAACGTCCGGGTGCCAGAAGAAAACGTCCTTGGGAAGCGGGGCGAAGGCTTCAAGCAGTTCCTCATTACACTTGATGGTGGGCGAATCGGGATCGGAGCTATGGCAGTAGGAATTGCACAGGCTGCCTACGATAAGGCACTGCAATACTCCAAGCAGCGAACAGCTTTTGGTAATTCCTTGAGCCATTTTCAAGCGATCCAGCACAAGCTGGCGGATATGGCGATGCAAATAGAGCTGGCGAGAACGATGGTGTATAAAGCAGCGTGGCTGAAGGATCATGGACGCAAATTTACGAAAGAAGCGGCAATGGCAAAATTGTATGCTTCGGAGATTGCCATGTCTGCTACTCACCAGGCTATTCAGATTCATGGTGGCTATGGTTATATGCGGGAGTATCAGGTGGAACGATTTTTCCGCGATGCCCGGCTGTTAGAGATCGGCGAGGGGACTTCAGAGATTTTACGTAATGTCATCGCAAGAGAAATCGGGTGCTAGCCTTTCCATGTTTGATAACGAAAGAGCATGACTGCCAGCGAAAACTGACAGCCATGGCTCTTTTTTTGTTTCTTATTTTTTTTTATTGATCGCCAGGTTGAACAGTTGGGAATCCAAAGCCACTAGCGATATCGTCACCTACAGCAGCGTTTGAGCCACCTTTGATGTCATTTCCTCTCGCACGTTTTTGCAATTCTACGCGAACATCTTGATAGCTCCAAGATGGATTGGATGCCCAGATTTTTGCAGCCAAACCTGAAACGTGCGGTGTTGCCATGGAGGTTCCGCTGATGGAATTATAGCCTCCGTTGTTCCATGTAGACTGAATAGCGCGTCCTGGTGCTGATACTTCCACATCGCGCTCTTGAATTACGTAGTCTCCCGCTTGACCGCTCCTGCCACGAGAAGAGAAGTCAGCCACACGGTAGGTTCCGTTTTGTTGAACATTCTCCAACGCTGCTACGGCTACTGTATTCACTAATGCTCCAGGGTAGCCAATGCTATTCACTGTCGGTCCAGAGTTACCAGCCGCAGCGACGACTAATACACCTTTTTGGTTTGCATAAGTGATGGCACTTTCCATAAGGGTACTCTTACCGCTTGAGCCAAGGGACATAGAAACGATTGCTTTCACGCCTAATTGAGCGGACTGGTCAGCAGCGTAACGAATGGCATAGGCAATGTCATCCTCATAGCCGGAGCCTGAGTCATCCAATACTTTATATGCCCATAGCTTTGCATCTGGTGCTACACCATAAATACCTGCGCCACCCCCGCCGTCAGCGAGAACAGTTCCAGCGACGTGTGTTCCATGACCATGCGCATCATTGCAAGCACCGGTAACAACAGGAGAAGCTTGCGTGAAATCGTTGCACTGCTCTGCGTTAGCGGTTAGGTCTGGGTGCTGCGTGTACACGCCAGTATCCAGGACTGCAACACGAACATCAGCACCTCCAGTCGTAGCGGAGAGGGATTGGTTCTTATAGATTGCTTTAATTCCCCACGGAACGACTGCCGAAGGAGAGAACTCTGGATCGCTTGCCTGGTCTTCTTCTATATACTCAGCGATCTTTAATTTTTTCAACACTGTAATTTTTACATTGGGATCGCTTTTCAGTTGGTTAAGTTGATCACTATTTACATCAAGGGTAAAGCCCTCTTCACCAAAATCATGGCGTACTTCCAGTGGTTCAGCAAAATTACCAGTTCTCACATCCGAATCTGACTGAATTAATACCCGTGCAGTACCCAATTCACTGAATTCACTGGTTGAATCATTACTGGCTGCCCCCACACCTGTGAAGACACTCATTACTAGCGCCGAAGAGAGTAATGCCATTCCCCACCACTTGCCGGTTCTTTTTTTCATACTGTTCTCCTCCTTAAAGATATTTAGTTTATGTAGTTCATGATGTGCATGGCGTTAATATACATATCTGTAAAAAATTTGTAAATATTTATTTATTAAAATAAAGTTCACAATTTGGTAAAAATTAAGTAAAATTACATAAAATACCACAAAATATCGTCATATTTAAAAACTTTGCTTGTTATTCCGAACATCACATCCAACGTAACGGCCACCTGCAAGCCTCCCGACTACCACCCAAGAGTTCCTATTGGCTGCATTGTCCTTGTTGTGGGTAACAGCGAAGATTTTGTCGTTCTTTGCTGATCATCTGTTAGGGAATTAGCATTTCGCAATTGCTGCCAAATAGGGTAGAATAGAGGCAACGGAAGGTGAATATACAGATGACATCAGTATCAATATCCAAGCGGCTACAAACGATTGCCCGCTATTGTCCAGAAGGAGCCCGCGTCGCCGACATCGGGTCGGATCATGCGTTGTTGGCTTCTTATTTGCTTGTAAAAGGAATTGCGTCTTTCGTGATCGCAGGCGAATTGAACGAAGGGCCTTTTCAAGCGGCACAAAAACAAATACATACATTGCAGGTAAAAGATCGCGCTTCGGTGCGTAAAGGAAACGGGCTCGCGGTATTACATCCTGGCGAAGCAGATGTAATCTGCATTGCTGGGATGGGTGGACAATTGATCGTTTCCATTTTGGAAGCAGGAAAAGACAAACTGGAAGGCGTGCAACGCCTGATTCTGCAACCAAACGTAGGGGAAGAAGCGGTTCGCCTGTGGATGATAGAAAATGGTTGGCAGTTAATTGCGGAGTCCATCTTGCAAGAGGACGGCGTGATCTATGAGATTCTTGTCGCAGAACGAGGCAATCCTACCTTGCCTTATGAGGGCAAAGATCGTACACAGGAAGAGCTCCTGCGCATTGGTCCGTTTCTTTGGGGAGAAAAATCAGAGGCTTTACAAGAGAAGTGGCTGCATGAGCAAGAAAAATGGCAAAAGGTCATCGTTCAATTAAAACGTTCGGACAAGCCGGAAGCAGCAGAACGAATTAAAGAAATCGAAGCAGAAGTAAAATGGATCGATGAGGTGATCGCATGCTTGCGCACGGACAAACAGTAATTCAATATGTAGAACGTCTGGCACCAAAATCGTTGGCGATGGAAGGCGACAAAATTGGCCTTCATGTAGGCACCTTGCAAAAAAAGGTGAAAAAAGTGATGGTCGCATTAGACGTGCTGGAATCTGTGGTGGATGAAGCCATTGCAGAGGGTGTTGACCTGATTGTGGCTCACCATGCCGTCATTTATCGACCACTCAAGCACCTCCGGACGGATCTCGCCGCAGGACGCGTTTTCGAAAAGCTGATCAAGCACGATATTGCGGTATACACAGCTCATACCAATCTGGATGTTGCATATGGCGGAATGAACGACTGGCTCGCTGAAGCGGTTGGACTCACTGACGTAGATGTACTGGATGTTCTTTCCCGAGAGGCTTGGAAGAAGCTCGTCGTATTCGTACCCGCTACCCATAAGGAAGCCGTGTTTTCCGCACTTGCTGAAGCGGGTGCAGGGCACGTAGGCAACTATAGCCACTGTTCTTTTCAGACGGAGGGCACCGGAACCTTTTTGCCAGGGGAAGGGACGAATCCCTATATCGGTTCGACAGGCCAACTGGAAAAAGCAGAGGAAGTTCGCATCGAGATGATTGTTCCCGCGTCCAAACAATCGGCTGTGATCAAAGCAATGCTTGCTGCCCATCCGTACGAAGAAGTCGCCTATGACATTATTCCTTTGGAGCAGTCCGGTACTGCATACGGAATTGGGCGAATCGGTACTCTGCCCGCACCACTTACGCTGCGTGAGTTTGCTTTGCTCGTAAAAGAGCGTTTTTCCCTCCATGGTCTTCGCGTAGTTGGTGACTTGGATGCCACAGTCAAAAAAGTAGCAGTAGTAGGTGGAGACGGCAGCTCTTTTGTTTCCAAAGCCATTTTTAAAGGCGCAGATGTGTATTTGACAGGAGACATTGGCTATCACACTGCACACGATGCTCAGGCAGAAGGCTTGTCGATCGTAGATGCTGGTCACAATATCGAAAAAATCATGAAGGAAAAGCTGGCGACCATTTTGCTTGAACAATTGAAGGCAAATGGCTACGAAACAGAGGTTATTCCTTCGCGCGTGCACACAGATCCGTTCCAGTTTGTTTAAGACGTAGCAGGACCATCCTTATGTTGCCTGCCAGATGAAGTGTAGGAGGATTTTATGTGCAAAAACTAATCCGGACGATTTCTTGTGGATTATTGACGTTAAGCTTACTCACCCCCGGCGTCGTATCAGCGGCTGGGGGCTTATTGCCATACAATGACATCAGCAAGCATTGGGCGAGAAGCGCAATTATTCAAGGTGTGCAGCTCGGTTTGTTTGAGGCTGGTCCAAATGTTCCGAAGTTTTACCCAAATCGTGACATGACGCGTGCAGAATTTCTCGTCATGATCGATCGGCTTTATTACGGTGGGCAGTATCATATCTATCCGCTTACTTTCTTATCCGAGCATTCGGAGTGGGCACGAGCAGAAGGTTTTCAGGAACCGTATTTGCCCTATAAAGATGTTGATCGCCTGACGTGGATGTACAAACCAACGCTCCGCATCTCCACGATCTTGGATAGACTGTACGGTCCAAATGCGATTCAGTACATTTTTCCTGGTGAGATGATGAAGCCGAACCAGCCGATCACCAACGAAGAAGCTGCCAAGATATTGCAAATGTTCACGATGTCTCCAGATAGTAAAAATGCTTGGGAAGAAGTGCGTTCCTGGGGATGGCTAGAGGGAGAAAAAACGGATCGGGTGAAACGGGGAGATGCTGCAGTCGCAGCTGATCGCATGGTAAATTATTTCCTTCAGGATGGAATCATGCCTCTGTTGGATTACGACGGGAAAAAGTTCCCGATGGTCCCGGATATCGATGAGGTATTGCCGTTATTCGCAACCTATACAGATCTCAAAACAACAGAAGAACAGATTTATGTAGATGCGGCTGCCGCTATTCGCAGTAGAAATGATAGTGAAGAGACATTTGAACAGTTGCGCAAACTGGCGGATTCCTCTTTCCCCAATCAAGTCGGTGTTCACTATTTATTGAGCTGGAATCCTGAAACACCGATTGAAACCAATCTGGACGAAGCTTTTCTTGCTATCGACGCTTACTTCGAAGACAAAATCATTCTCCCGGACACACTCGGGCTATTGAGTGCCAATGTGTATGATATTTCCTTGCAGCTAGGGAACAAGGATCAAAGCCAATACAAAAAAGTGCTCGACCGACTCAGTGCTTATGAACAAAAAGTGAAACAAGATTCCAAAGAATGGGAATCGCTCGCCGTGTATTTGGGGGCACTGGAGATCCGGAGTGGTCAGGTAGACCTGGCGCTGGCACGATACCAGCGATTTGCTGACAGGAGCCCGGAGGCATTGTTGAATACTTCCTATTATTATTTGCAGGAAGGACGTATGCAGGAAGCAGAAGAGGTTCTTGCTGCGATGAAACCGAAAGCGTCAGACAGCAGAATGAATCAGCTGCACAAAATGTTGCGTCAAGAGTTTGCATCTTTAAAAGATCAGCCAGCTATTATTTCTGATTTGGGATACTCTTTGCGCCAGTTGGACAATGCCGACACCTACCAAGTGAAGGGTGAAGCGGTGTTGAGTGGATTGACGTTCTCCTACACGCAGGATATTAACAAGGAAAAGCAAATAAGCAGAATATCCGGCTTTTATCAATCTCCGCAAAAACTAATATCAGACATGCTGCTCTCCTATACAGATGGGAAAACAAACACGCAGTACTCGTACGATACGGATCGGCAGACATGGGACAAGAATAGAACGGACAAAATTGACTTTTTGCACGAGTGGGTTGGTGCTGTCAAGGTAGCCGATCGTGCCAAGGAACTTCATGCTCGCTACTACAAGCAATCGTACGGGAAGTACGATGTCATTACGGAGTGGATTCCGGGCTCTATGCTGGTAGAGAACTCAAAGAAAGCTACGCTCGGACAAGGAAAAGTGAAAGACGTTCCGTTGTTCATGAACAAGTATTATATTGATCGGGCCAGCGACCAAATTGTTAAACATACATGGCGTTATGAAGAAATTTATGAGGGCGACGGGTATGTAGCCTATTCGGGTACCGACAATTACGACTTTACAAGCAATGTTGCATTCTCGATACCTGATGATGTTCGAAAAGGGGTGGCACCATGAAGCGAATTAGTCAATGGGCAGTAGCAACTGCCCTGCTACTCACAACTGTTCTTCCCGTGCAAGCGGCAGAGTATCCTTACGAGGAAACAGAAGAAGTGTTCCTGCACGTCATGGAGAGCCACTTGAGCAAGCCGGCAGCCAAACAATTGGTAAAAGGGGCTCTAGAGGTGGTCAGTGAGCAGGCCAAATCGAAAAAACAGCTTCAGTTCGAAGTTTCAGAAGAAGATGACACCTGGGACGAGTTGGAATTGAGGCTTGCAGAATGGCAGAAGAAAGGCGGGTTTGATACGCCGACGATGAACACATGGGCGATTGATGGAATGCTCTCCACGCTCAATGACCCGCACAGCGTATTTTTTACCCAAGATGAATTGCGTCTGTTCCAATCTGACGTTGAAAATCAATTCGTTGGATTCGGCTTTCGTCTGCGACTGCAAAATGATCATATTATCATCCGTGAAATCGTTCCGAATTCTCCAGCAGCAGCATCTTCCTTGCAACGAGGCGATCAATTGATCAAAGTCAATGAGACCTCGTTGGTCGGAAAGACTTTTGAAGAAGCGTATGCTTATTTGAAGGGCAACGAAGGGACCGAAGCCGTTCTTACTGTGTATCGTCCATCCGACAAACGGGAGCATCAGGTGAAGCTGAAGCGTGCTTCCATGACCTTGCCGGAAGCGGAAGGACAGATGTTTACGAAAGGCGCGATTGGCTATATCAGTCTGGAGACATTCGGATCGGAAGGAGCCATCCAGGTAAGGGATAAGCTCGCAGAACTTTCCCGTGTGCAAAAACCGTTGTCCGGATTGGTGTTAGACCTGCGGGATAATGGTGGGGGATACTTGTCCACAGCGCGTGACATCGCGAGCCTCTTTATGGAAGAAGGCTTGCTCATGTACACCACGAATCGCAATGGGGTAGAGGTAGAGACGTGGGTAAGAAATGGACAAGATATCGGCATTCCTGTGCGAATTTTGGTAAACGGCGGAACAGCTTCGGCATCTGAACTGTTGTCAGGTGCCTTGCGTGATCATGGCATCGCCAAACTTGTTGGAACCAAAACTTTTGGAAAAGGGAGTGCCCAACAAGTTATTCCGTTGTCAGACGGTGACGCACTCAAGCTTACACTGAATGAATATTTTACACCTAAGCATACCGTGGTGAATCACGTAGGGCTTCAACCGGATATGGTTGTGGAGGATTATGGAGCACAAGTGGTAGAAGCTCTCGATTCCTTGAAGGTCAATACGTGGGAACTAAGTGACGCAGAAGGCGACACAGTCATCAATGGAATTCCTTTCCCGACAGTGGATCCTCTCTTTAAACAAACGCCTCAAGGGCTGCAAGTCCGAGCTGCTGTCCTTTCGCATTTGCTGGGTGATACCTCCATTGGCGAAAAAGATTATGTGTTACTTGATCCGTATTTGAAGAAGTACCCTGCACTAAAACTGCAAACGAAAAATGATGTCAACACCCTCACATTTACTTCGTGAGTATGGTCCCCTGTCGCTTTTAGCGAGCAGGGGCTTTTTCTTTTTCTGGCGTATACTCGGTACTGGAAAATCGAACACTATCAGGTGCGACTATAACTACTACGACGAGAAAGGTGGCAGCCGGATGAAAAAGGTCATACTTTTCCTGATCGACTCCATGATGCCTGATGTTCTGGAGCGATGCATTGCTGCCAATAAAGCTCCGGCGCTTCGGTTTTTCATGGAGCATAGCCAGTATATACCAGATTGTGTCACCGTTTTTCCTACGATGACGGCTTCGATAGATTGCTCCCTCATAACGGGAGTTTACCCCGACCAACACAAAGTACCGGGGTTAGTTTGGTATGATGCAGAGCAGAAAAAGATGGTGAATTATATTAATGGGGCCGCCTCTATCCAAAAAATAGGCATTTCGAGCTGTGGTGGAAACGTCCTTTTTGATTTGAATGAACGTCATCTGAGCAAGGATGTCAAAACCATTCATGAGGTACTGGAAGAAAACAATCTCGTATCCGGTTCCATCAATGTCATTGCTCATCGCGGACATAAGCAGCATAAGGTGAAAATGCCGCGTTTGCTTGATGCAATCACATCTTTTTCCCTGCGAGAAAAGGTGAGTGGTCCAACGATCATGAGTATGGGGACGCTGGTACGCCCGGCGTTATTTCGTACTATCCCGTGGGATTTCTCCCAATCTGCTCTGGAAGGATACGGAATTAATGATACGTATGCAATCGATGTTATGATTGAAGTGATACGCAGCGGCCAGCAGCCACATTTTACGTTGGTCTATCTTCCGGAGAATGATCATAAGCTCCACAATCACCCGGAGGATGCCGTACAGCACTTGGCAGATGTGGACAAGCAGTTGGCTCGTTTGTTGGATAGCTTCGCATCATGGGAGCAAATGCTGGAGAGAAACATATGCATTTTGATTAGCGATCATGGACAAACCGTCATCGGAGAAAGTGAAGACCACAATATTTCGCTGGATCATCTCCTTGCGAATTTTTCGATCCATGCGCTTGGTACCAACGTAACACCAGAAGTGGAAGTGGTCATTTGCAATAATGAGCGTATGACCTTTCTGTATCCAGTGAATGGAACGGATCAACTTTCTATTATAGAAGCGGTTAGTGTGGAAGAAAGAATTGATTTGATTGCTTGGAAAGAGGGCGAGAAGGTAAAGGTGCGTCGGGGCGGAACACAACAGGAAATGTGTTTTTGGCGAAACGGGGAGTATCAAGATGCGTACGGTTCTACATGGTCCGTTGAAGGTGATGTTTCCGTGCTGGATGTGCAATATGATGGAGAGTGTCTTTCTTTTGATACGTACCCGGATGCTTTTTCTCGACTATATGGGGCGTTGTTCTCGCAAACAGCTGAGGTGGTAGTCGTTACGGCTGCCAAGGGCTATGAATTTTTATCGGAATGTGCTCCCACGCATTTAGGTGGAGGAAGTCACGGATCACTGCATAAGCAAGATTCGCTGATTCCGTTAGTGATTGCAGGTGCTTCGAAGATGTTTCCACTCCCAGCAAGACTGGTAGATGTCAAAAACTTTATTCTCCGTGAGCTGGGGATTCCGTCAGCCTCAAATCTGCAATGACCGGGACATGATCGGACCAATTGACAGGTAGCAGCTCGTAGTGCTCAATATTCCAGTGATGAGAAGCAAAAATATAGTCTATACGTCGGCGGAAGGCAGGAAGCGTTGGTCTTTTTTTCTGACCTGCGACAAGAGCGCAGTCCATAAGGTGTGGAGTAAAAGACACATTACTCGCGTTGAAATCCCCCATTAGGAGTAATGGGTCTTTTGCGTGTTGCTGTATCAATGTCGACATGAGCTGTAGCTGAGCCAGTCTGCTTACTTGATTTAAGCTGCAGTGTGTAACGCAAAGCGTAATCGTACGGCCGTATCCTTGGAAGGATGCATGTAGAAAGGTTCGCTGCTCTTTTCTGGCTGGCAAAACGATGGTGTCGACATTTTCAAGCGCGTACTTCGATAGTAGTGCATTGCCGTAATATCCGTCTCCTATCGCGATTGAAGGGGAGAAGGCCAAGTGATACTGTAATTGATCAGCGATGTAGCTCGCTTGATACCCATACTTCCCGTTTTGATGGACTTCCTGAAGACCGATGATGTCTGGTTGCAAGTCCTTTAAAGTCAGAGTCATTTCGTTCAGGCGTTTTCGCCACCAGAGGTCACGGCCGCTATGAATGTTGTAGCTGACTACACGCATTCTCGTTCACTTCCTTTGTTTTGACGTCTTTTTTAAACTTATTTAGTTTTCCCTATTGCATTAGGTTTTAGTCTATGCTATATTAGAAAACGTCGCCTCTACTTGAGGGGCGAATGGAATAAAATGCTCCTTGAAAACCGGAATAGAATTAATCTGTGAAATAAGCTTGTGTTTTACTTGAAGTCAGATTCATCTTCAAACTTTATTGGAGAGTTTGATCCTGGCTCAGGACGAACGCTGGCGGCGTGCCTAATACATGCAAGTCGAGCGAGTCTCTTCGGAGGCTAGCGGCGGACGGGTGAGTAACACGTAGGCAACCTGCCTCTCAGACTGGGATAACATAGGGAAACTTATGCTAATACCGGATAGGTTTTTGGATCGCATGATCCGAAAAGAAAAGGCGGCTTCGGCTGTCACTGGGAGATGGGCCTGCGGCGCATTAGCTAGTTGGTGGGGTAACGGCCTACCAAGGCGACGATGCGTAGCCGACCTGAGAGGGTGACCGGCC